>NZ_JBSSDT010000002.1:0-1151701 GCF_054061035.1 Rhodanobacter sp. TND4EL1 | reverse complement strand
TTGCACTCCGCTTTGGGCTATCGTTCTCCTGTCGAGTTCGAGGCACAATGCGGCTAACCAGCCGGTGTCCACTTTTGCGTAGGAACTCTCCGGCTTCGCCGCCGCTTAATTCCAGCGTTAGCCGCTTCATGGAGGTCACATGGAAATTGATTTCTCGATCGGGAACGTCTCAGCAAAGCTAGTTCGTGGCTGGTTCCTCGGTGGTATGAAGTTGGTCACTCCGTCAGAGAGCATTTGGCTTCAGCACCCTTTACAACCCAGCACTCACTTCTCGTTTCGTCTTAAACGTTCTTGGCAACGTAGTATTTCTGGTCATCAGGTGCGGGTCGAAAAGACTCGTTCATTACTCGTCGCCGGTGTCAGGCCGCAAAGTTACAGTGTGTTCGTGGATGGTGAGTTGGTCGCAAACGATCATGGCCTGTAGACCAGCGGCTAACCGGTCATTCGAGGCGGACGGCTACGCCGCCGCTCAATTCCAGCGTTAGGTGTTCAACGTGGCGACCCTGCAGAACGTACTTTTCGGGAAAATTGCCGATCGCGAAACCGCAGTCGATCTAGCAGAGTGGGCAGCTTTCGGATTCTTTATCGCTGCCGCAGCTGTCGCTGCATTCGCTTTTTTGGCTTGGTTCGGCTTGCTGCTTGTTGCAGTCCTGTTTGCAATTTGCGGCCACTTCACGCGTTACAAATCAAGCCGTCTCGCCGCTGTGGCAGGCGTCTTCTTGTCGGTTCTTTGCTTGCTCGTTCCTTTCTTGTTTCCGGGTGACAGGAGCGGCATCCTATTTATCGCTGTCATTTGGTCTGGTGTTCGCGGTGTTGAGGCAACATTCAAATTGCATGGTAGGTTCTCTGCGCAACGCTCGTCGCAGAACACCTAACCCGTCATTCAAGCGGACGGCTCCGCCGCCGCTTAATTCCAGCGTTAGTCGGCAGAAAAGCATCCTTTTTGTGTTTTCTTCGCGTTCGCCGCTGCTGGCTTCGCCGGCGCTGCGCGAGTCATGCTGGTTCGGGCTGGCCTGCGTTGTTTTCTTTCGCGCGCTTGGTCGTTCGTTGTGTCTCGCGCGCGTTGGCGCATTTCGCCTCTTCCTGCTTTGCCGTGCGCGCGGTGTGTCGCAACGTGATCTTTGTCGTCAGCGGTTCGTTCTTCGCACGCAGGCCACAGCCATCGCGGCATTGCCGCGCTTTCAAAGCAGCGCTATCGTGTCGCCAACCGACGGCGCAACGTGTGCCGTCTAACCAGTCATTCAAGCGGACGGCTTCGCCGCCGCTTAATTCCAGCGTTAGGTTTACATGCCAGACTACATTCCAGCTCAAGCATTGATCGCAATCGGAACAGTGGCGGCCGCCCTCATCGCAGCCGCCCTTTCGTATGTCAACCTGACGCTCACGAAGGAGCAGAAAACATCTCAATTCCGTCAAGCATGGATTGACGGTCTCCGAGAAGATCTTTCAAAGTTTTTTGCTGCCCTTAGAACAGTTGCGCGTGCAGAGGGTGCGTTTTACAAGGCTGGCGAGAACTACGAGAAGCAGAACTTCCCTTGGTCGAGTGAGCAAGTTGCGAGCCAACGGCAAGCTGCCTCAGAAATGCTCTATCGCATCAAGCTGCGACTTAACCCTGAGGAAGAAACGCATATAGAACTCTATCGACTTCTTCTTGTCGCCCTGTCGGAGCAGAAAAAGCTTTCAAAAAAAAGCTTTGACTCCGAACCGACCATCGAAGCGATCGACACTGCAAGCGACTATGCGCGCCCAGTTTTGAAAGCCGAGTGGCGGCGTGTAAAGGCAGGCGAGCGTCCTTTTCAAATCGCACGCAACTGGGTTGCGCCAGTCATTATCGGGTTGTGTTTGGTCTTCATTGCAGTGCTTGTGTTTTCCCAGTTCAAGCAAACCTAACAAATCGTTCAAGGCGGACGGCTTCGCCGCCGCTTAACTCCAGCGTTAGGCCGCACATGCGAGATTTAATGTCGTCTCAAGACCTTCTTTCCGGTGCTGTCGCATTGGGCGCCTTGTTGGCTTTGTTGTTCTTCGTGAGGCTTCGTACACGCCGCGTCATTCCGTCCCGCGATGCCGGCGAGCTGCAGGCGTTCCTTGTAGGCTGCGTGAGTGAGCTTCGACAGGTGCTGGAACGTTCGGACTTGGACGCCACGTCACTAGGACGCGAAACCAATGCCATCTTGCAAAAGATGCAATCTCGAAACTCTGATGGAGCGCTTGACGCATTCATTCAAGACAATCGTGAGGCAACCAAGCAGATCATTGCGCGTCGGCGCGCGGCCTAACCAATCCGTAAGAGACTTCCCGTCAACTCCAGCCGCATGAGGCTTTTGCCCTGAGCTTGCGGGCCACTGCTGGTAATGGTGTTGTCCTGATGTTGCGTGCTGCTTGTCAGTGCTGCGCGGGTTCAACGAGTGTCAGGCTGCATTTCCGTCCCGCAAGGGGATTTCCTTTGGTCATAACCGGTCTTGTTGAGTCGATGGTGCTGACTCGGACCTGTGTATAAACCGCACCCAAAGACCTCATTCGTTCATCGGACTGTCCGGTGTCCGGCGATCAACCGACACACCGTTTGGACGTCCATCTAGTTAGTCAGGTTCTCTTCGGGTCGGCCTGAACCGTTGTCTACCGCTTCGCGCTGACGTTGAATCGAAACCTTGTTGCTACGCTGCGTTGGCCGTGTGGCCGTGTGGCTGCGTTGATGCATCGGATGATGGAGGCACGCGTGCGGGTCTTAGTCCACGTCACGGGCCAGCATCGCCCAGATCTGCCGCGCATGTTTGTTGGCGATGGCGACGATCACCTTGCCAAAGGGCATGCGTCCGTCGAGGGAGCGTATCCACCGCTGTTCCGGTGTGGCCTTCTCGGTCGCCACCGCCTTGGCTCGCTGCAGACTGCTACGCGCGCCCTGGACCAACAGCGTGCGCAAGTAGCCATCACCGCGAAAGCTGATCGCGGCCAGTCGGGCGTGTCCCCCGCTGGAGTATTGGCTGGGCACCATGCCGAGCCACGCGGACACTTGCCGACCGCTGCGAAACTCTTGTCATCACGACGGCATCCATCCGGGGCGTTCCGGCGTATACATGTACATTGGCTGTCCTGCCCCTGCCCGGAGTTCCCGTCATGAAATCATTGATGAAATTTGCAGCGCTTGCCTTGATCGGCAGCGCTACTGTTGCGATGCCCGCCTTTGCGGCCCTGAAAGCCGGTACCCAGGCTCCTGAATTCAGCGCGCCCGCCTATCTGGCCGGACAGCCTTTCACATTCGATCTTGCCGATGCGCTGAAGAAAGGCCCGGTGGTGGTGTACTTCTTCCCCGCGCCGCATACCTCCGGCTGCAACGTCGAGGCGCATCTGTTCTCCCAGGCCATTGACCAGTTCAAGGCCGAGCACGCCACGGTGATCGGCGTCACCGCCGGCAACCTGGACCAGTTGGCGGCGTTCTCGAAGGAAACCGAGCATTGCGGCGGCAAGTTCCCGGTGGCCGCCGACGCCGGAGCGAAGATCGCCAAGCAATACGACGCCACGCTGCTGATGCGGCCGGGCTGGTCGGATCGCACCTCCTACGTGATCGCCCCGTCCGGCAAGATCACCTACGTCTACTCCAACCTCAGCCCCACCAAGCACGTGGAAGAAACGCTGAAGGCAGTGAAGGCGATCGAGAGCGCGGGCCACAGCGGCATGTAAACAGGACGGGGCGGGTCGAGTGCGGTCCATCAAGCGCACTCGACCCGCCCCGGCGTATCACCCTGCCCTATTTGCGCGCCGCGATGATCTGGCTGAGGTAGTCCGGCGTGCCCTCGATGCGCACCAGGTGCGGGTACTGCAGGCCCTCGTGGTAGTTCACCGGCACGGTGCGGTAGCCCCCCTGGTATTTCAGCAGCAACTGGATCGGCGTCTTGCTGCCTTTCGCTGCGGTGATCGCGTCTTTCAGCACGTCGGCGGAGTAGGTCTGGCCGTTGACCGCTTCCAGCGTGGCGCCGGAGCTGACGCGGGCCTTGAAGGCGGGGCCGTTCCAGCGGACGTCATTGACCTGTCCCTTGTCAGTCATCGTCAGGCCGATCGACCAAGCGAAATTGAACAGGTGCCGGGGCGATTCCGGCCGCGCGTTGTACTGTTTTTCGTATGCACTGGGCTGATCGGTGTAGACCAGTTTCCAGCCGGTGGCATCCAGCCCCCCGGCCAGCGGCGGATTGAGCGTATCCACGCGTGCATGCAGGAAGCCGGCCCAGTCGTCTTTCGCCACGCCGTTCAAGGCCGCAACCACATCGTCGAAGGTGTAGGTTTTGGTGACGAAGCTGCCGTCATCGACGCCGAAGAAGGCCTGGGCGAAATCATCCAGCGATTTCGCGCCGTGGGTCAGCGCGCGAAGGCGTGCGTCGACCGCCAGCCACAGCATCTGGCCGCCGCTGTAGTAGTCCTCACTCATCTGCCAGCTGCGATACGGCAGGCTGGCGCGGCGCGCGGCGGTGGCGTCGTTGGTGGTGTCTTCCAGCGTGCGCCACTGGAAGCCCTCGCGGTTGCGATCGTAATTGGCGGCCACCATGGCCAGCGCATCGCGGAACTGCTGCGGCGTCCACATGCCCGAACGCGCGGTCAGCACGAAGCCCCAGTACTGGGTCTGGCCTTCGTAGACCCACAACAAGGAATCGCCCATCGGCACGTTGAAGTTGGGCGTCCACAGATCGGCCGGTCGGCGGAACTTGCCGTTCCACGAATGCACGTACTCGTGCGCCAGCAGGTCCCGATTCGGCGCGTTGTCGGCCCAGGCGGTGAAGTAGTCCGCGTCCATGCCGTCTTCGCTGGACTGATGGTGTTCGGTGCCATTGCCGGCCAGCACGTCGGACAGCGAAAACAGGAAGTCGTAGTGATCGTAATGGTGCGAACCGAACAGGCGCACCGCCTGCGTCACCAGCGCGCGATGCACCTGCAACTGCTCGGGCGTCATCTCCAGGTACTTCGGCTCGTCGGCGACGATGTCCAGGTGCACCGGGGCCTTGCCGCCGGGATTGAGATCGACGCGCTTGAAATGTCGGCCGGCGTAGATCGGCGAATCGACCAGAGTATTGAAGGTCACCGGCTTGAACGTCGTCGTGTCACCCGCTTGCGACGCGGTTTCCAGCGCGGTGCCCAGCTGCCAGCCGGGCGCCATCGTCACGCTGGGTGAAAACGTGATGGCGCGCGAAAAGTGACCGGCCGGATACAGCGACACCTTGCTCCACGCCATGTCCATCATGCGGTCGGTGATCTCGAACCCGCCATTGCGCGGTGACATGTATTCGAACTGCACATCCAGACTGGTCGCGCCGGCCGGCACGTCCAGATGGAAGGCGTACACGTTGTATTTGTCCCGCTTCCACATCACCGGCTTGCCGTTGGCGCTGAGCTTGAGACCGGCCAGCATGTCGATCGGACCGGTCGGCGAGTGGTCACCGGGAATCCATTGCGGATACAGCAGGGTCAGCGGGCCGGCCGTGACCGGCATCGTTTCGTGCACGCGGAAGATGCCTTGCGCGGTATCGCTGGCATCGACATGCAGCGCGATGGTGCCCGGGTACGGCGTGTCCTGTGGTGCCGGCACCTGATCGGCGGGCAGCGCCTGCGCCTGCACCGCGCCCGCCGCGAACGCGGTGGCGAGCGCAAGGCCGATCATCGTGCGTCGCATGCCAGCCCTGCAGCGACTGAGGGAAAGAACGGGCATGGGCGGACTCCGGCGGTGAATGGGTGGGTGGAACAAATTACCACCACTGTCCCGCGGCCGGGGAAGTTCACCGACGAGGAGCATCCATCTCCGCCGTTGAACGACAAAGGGCCGGCAGGGCCGGCCCGTCGGAGTCATCCACTTCGCGGATGACTCAGTTATCCAGCAGCGGCTTGCGTGGCAGCTTTTCCTCACGCATGGCCGCGTTGTAAACGAACGACGCGACGATCGCCGCGGCCTGTTTCAAATCCTCCGGCTCGGCGTGATCAAAGGTGTCCAGATTGCTGTGATGGACGTTGCTGAAGTAATCCAGACCATCCTGGATGAACTGGAAACCCGGAAGGCCGACGTGATCGAACGACACGTGATCCGTGCTGCCGGTATTGCGGCTGACCACGGTGGTGGCGCCCACGTCATGGAACGGTTCCAGCCACGCCTTGAAGATCGGCATCACGGCCAGATTCTCCTGCGCATAGATGCCGCGGAATCGGCCCGAGCCATTGTCCATGTTGAAGTAAGCCGAGAAACGGTCGTAATCGCGCTTCTTCTGCAATGCACCGGTCGGCTCGCGCAACGACGCCGGCAACGCCTTCTGCTTCGGATCGGTCGGTTCCGGATAGGCCGCGAAATGCCTGGCCACGTAGGCACGCGATCCGATCAGGCCCTGCTCCTCGCCACTCCACAGCGCCACGCGAATCGTGCGCCGGGGCTTGGCCCCCACGGCCTTGAGGATGCGCATGGCTTCCATCATCACCGCCACGCCGGCGGCATTGTCGGCCGCACCGGTACCGGTGTGCCAGGAATCCATGTGCGCACCCAGCATCACTATTTCACCCGCCTTGCTGCCGTGACCGGGGATCTCGGCCACGGTGTTGTAGCCGGATTGGTCCGCTTCATCGGTGAATCGCGCTTTCACGTTGACGCGAAGTTTCACCGGCTGCTTGCGATCGACAGCACGCACCAGCTGGTTGTAATGCTCGGCGGCCATCGCCAGTTCCGGCACGCCGGCCGACTCACCCGCTTTGCGCGAGCCACCGCCGCCAACACGAATGATGCCGTTGTCCCAGCCGCTGATGCTCAGCGTGGCCAGCACGCCTTCGGCGACAAGGAATTCGTTGGTGGCGCGCGCCAGTTCCTGGCGTTCGGTGTAAGACTTGATCCGCCTGGCGCGAGCCTTGTCGTCAACATCTTTCGGCACGGCGAATGCCTGCAGCTCGGCCAGACCCGCGTCGTCGTGGCGATGCGAGTCAGCCTCGACCCCACGCTTGTAGGGACGTGCATCGCTCAGCAACAGGATCTTGCCTGCCAGCTTGCCCTTGTACTTGTCCAGGTCGGCGAGCTTCTTGATGGCGACTTCCATCACCTCGCCCTCGACCGGACCCTGGGTGCCCGGCGTCCATGCCTTGGGCAGCGCATGCAACGGCAAGGTGCGGGGGCTCAGCATTTCGACGCTGGCGTCGCTGAATTCCCAGCCACGGCCGAAGCCGTCGAAGGCCTCGTCGTGAACGTTGACCAGACCCCAGCCATTGAACTGCTCGCGGGTCCACGCATTGGCCTGTGCCATCTGCGGCGAGTTGGTCAGGCGCGGACCAATGCTTTCGGTCAAGTGGCTGAAAGTGGCCATCACCTGCGAATGGTGGAACGCCTCCTGGCGAATGCGGCTGACCATATCCAGATCAACCGGCTCCTGCGCCATCGACACCCCACTGAATCCCAGCCACAGCACCCACATGCAACGCTTGATCACATCCTTCCCCTTGGGCTTCGGCCCGACACGCAAAAGCCGAGTCTAACGGCCTGCCAGCGGGCACTCACAGGCCTTTAGTCATGCCATCGCCGCAAGACGCCGACGCCATGGACCATCCACCGGCATCCCGCAACGCCACGGTCAGGAATGAACAGCGCAATTGGACGGCCGAATGATTTCGGTCATCCATTCCGATTCCACGGAATGGATGTCGGCGTCAGCCAGCGTTCTTCCGGGCGTCCACCAACATGTCGGCCTCACCGAATCGCTCCACCAGGAAATCGCTGAAGGTGCGCACCAGCAACGATGACTGGCGATGCTGCGGATACACCGCGTATACGGTGAATCCCTCGGGACGGAACGACTCCAACACGGCAACCAGCCGGCCATCCGCCAATGCGTCGGCGACGATGAAGTCGGGCAGGCTGACAATGCCAAGCCCCGCGATTGCCGCATCACGCAGCATCTCGCCGTTGTTCGCCCGCATCGGCCCACTCACCGGAATCTTTCTGGTGCGCTCGCCGATGCGAAAGCTCCACTCGCCGTGACGCACATGCCCGTATATCAGGCAGGCATGAGCAGAAAGTTCGTCAGGTGCAGCCGGCGTCCCGTGCCGGGCCAGATACCCTGCGCTGGCACAGCTGATCAACTGGACGGTGGTGATCCGCCGCGCGATCAGGCTGGAGTCGGTCAGCGTGCCGATGCGCACGGCCATGTCGTAGCCCTCGCCGATCAGGTCGACCATGCGGTCATTGAGTTCCAGTTCCACCGACACATCCGGATGCCGCTGCATGAAGGTCGGGATCAGCGAGCCGAGGTGCAAGGTGGCAAACGTCATCGGCGCGCTCAACCGCAGCACGCCTCGCGGTGTCGCCGTCTGACTGGAGATCATCTGCTCGGCCGCATCCACTTCCTGCAGGATGCGCTGGGCACGCTCGTGGTAGGCCAGTCCCAGATCGGTCACACGCAGCTGCCGGGTGGAGCGAATCAACAATCGCGCGCCCAACCGCTTCTCCAGTGCGGCAATGCGCTTGCTGACGAACTGCTTGGACAGGCCCAGCCGATCCGCCGCGGCGGTAAAGCTTTGCGCATCCACCGTTTCGGCAAAGATGCGCATGTCCTCGAGCTGGCTCATTGTCTCTTCCTGGTTGACAGTCTTAAGCGAAACAGCATCTTTCTCGGGTTGAATGGCGACTCTAATATTCCGCCCCAGATGCAGCAACCGCTGCGTTATCTCTCAATTTGGAGCATCGCCATGCATCGTCAACCATCGTTCGTTCCTGCCGCGGCCCGTGTCTTGCTGGCATCGCTGTTCCTGGTCAGCGGCTTTGGCAAGCTCGTTGCGCCCGCCGCCACCAAGGCGTACATCATGTCGGCCGGCCTGCCCTTGCCTGACCTGGCCTATCTGATCGCCGTGGCGGTCGAAGTTGGCTTGGGCCTGGCCCTGCTGCTCGGCTACCGCACGCGCGTGGTGGCAGCCTTGATGGCGGCTTTTACCGTTGCCACCGCGTTTGCCTTCCACGCGCATTTCGCGGACCCCAACCAGATGACCCACTTTCTGAAGAATCTTTCCATCAGCGGCGGTCTGTTGCAGGTAGCGGCTTACGGCGCCGGCGGGTTTGCGCTGGACGCGCTGCGCTTGCGCCGAGTCCAGACGGCCTGAGCACTTCGGCTTCACGGGGGAGCAAGCCTCCCCCGACATCTCATCCACGAGGAGAAACACCATGATGCAAGTACGCAAGGCTTCTGAGCGCGGCGTCGCCGAGCACGGCTGGCTCAGCTCACGCCATACCTTCTCGTTCGCCAGCTACCGGGATCCCAGCCAGATCGGCTTCTCCGACCTGCGCGTGATCAACGAGGATCGCGTCGCCCCGGGCCAGGGTTTCGGCACGCACCCGCACCGCGACATGGAAATCTTTTCCTACGTGCTTGAAGGCACGCTGGCGCATAGCGACAGCATGGGTACCGGTGCGGAAATCCTGCCCGGCGACGTGCAGTTGATGAGCGCCGGCAGCGGCGTGACTCACAGCGAGTTCAACGGTTCCAGCGAAGCGCCGGTGCACTTCCTGCAGATCTGGATCGTGCCCGACCGTACCGGCGGCAAACCGGTGTACCAGCAGCAGCACTTTGACGATGCGGACAAGCGTGGCCGCCTGCGCCTGATCATTTCACCGGATGGCCGAGACGGTTCGCTGCGCATCCAGCAGGACACCCGCGTCTATGCCGGGCTTTTCGACGGCGACGAAAATGCCACGCTGACGCTGGACGAGAATCGTCACGCCTACGTGCATGTCGCTCGCGGCAGCATCGAGCTCAACGGGGTGAAGCTGGAAGCCGGTGACGGCGTGCGCCTGCGCCATCCGGAAACCCTGCAGCTGAGCGCCGGCAAGGATGCCGAGGTGCTGGTGTTCGACTTGCGCCCGCAGGAACAGCCGCAGATGCCGTGAATGGCAAGGCCGGTGGAGGCGCCCGAATGGAGGGCGCCTCCACCGGCTTTTGCGTGGCTGCCATCGCGGCGCGGCACGGCGCCATCGAGGCGCTGCAGGCGGGCATGGCCCGACACGTTCTCCGCGCGAACGGGCATGACGGGCGCGCCGACTACAAAGCAGGCTGTCGATGACCTAGGCTGGCACCTCTTCCACTGCGCTCCGGCCGATGTCCTACCAATCCATCCTTGAGCAAATTCACGCCGAGATCGCGCCCACGCTGCCGCAAGGCCGGGTCGCCGATTACATCCCGCAACTGGCTGGGGTGGACCCGCTCAAGTTCGGCATGGCCGTGTGCGATACCCACGGACGCATGGCCAGCGTGGGCGACGCCGACGAGCGGTTCTCCATCCAGAGCATCTCCAAGGTATTCACCCTGACCCTCGCCATGCAGCATCAAGGCGAACAACTGTGGCAGCGTGTGGGCCGCGAACCATCCGGCACCTCGTTCAATTCGCTGGTGCAGCTGGAGTTCGAGCAAGGCATTCCACGCAACCCCTTCATCAATGCCGGTGCACTGGTGGTCACCGACACCGTGCTTTCGTGCGTGGGCGACGCCAAGCTTGCCCTGTGCGAACTGGCACGGTCACTGAGTGGCGCCAGCGACATCAGCTATGACCCGGCGATAGCCGCATCGGAAGCGGGGCGCGGCTATCGCAACGCGGCGCTGGCCAATTTCCTGAAAAGCTTCGACAACCTGCACAACGAGCCGGCCGAAGTGCTCGATGCCTATTTCCATCACTGCGCGCTGGCGATGAGCTGCACCGAACTGGCCCGCGCCTTCGTCTACCTGGCCAACCACGGCAAGCATCGCGGCGCGGCGCTGATCACGCCCAGCCAGGCCAAGTACATCAACTCGCTGATGCTCACCTGCGGCACCTACGATGCCGTGGGCGACTTCGCCTATCGCGTGGGCCTGCCCGGCAAGAGCGGGGTCGGCGGCGGCATCGTGGCGGTGATGCCCGGCACGTTCAGCGTGTGCGTGTGGGCACCCGGTCTCAACGCCAGCGGCAATTCGCTGGCGGGCACGCGGGCGTTGCAGCGGTTCTCGGAACTCAGCGGGCAATCGATCTTCTAGTCCGTGCATGCCGTGCCTTCCCGTTCCCGATGCTGGCGGCTCGAACGCACCATCCATCAATCACGCGGGCGTTCGAGCACCGCGACATGGACCTCGCAACGCAGCTGGAATCCGAGTTTCCGGTACAGCGCGATGGCTGCAACATGGTCTTTCCACGCATGCAGGAAGGCGGTTTCCCCACGCGCGGCCATGGCCGCAGCGACATGGCGTGACAGCTGCCCGGCAAAGCCTTGCCCGCGAAAATCCGGATGCGTGCACACGCCACTGAGTTCGGTATGACCGGCGAAGCGGAAGCGCTCTCCCGCCATCGCAACCAACCGGCCATCCACGCGAATGCCGAAGAAGTTGCCCATGCGATGGGTATGAAGCAGGAAGGGCCCCGGCTCGGTCAAGGTGGCCAGCGCCAGCATCTCGGGCGCATCCTGCTCGGTCAGCGCAATGATGCCGCGGCTGTCGCGCGGAGCCTGCACTGGCGACCGAGCCGTCATCTGCACGCCACGGGCCAGCCGGATCGCGGTCAGCTCTGGCGGCATGACGATTTCCGCTGCCTGCAGACAGAACACCTGCTCCCCGGCCTGGACGAGACTGGCCAGCGACGACAACGCGACCGCGCCGTCGTCGCGCGCGGCGGCGAAGCGATTGACTTGCGGATCGTAGCGGCGCGCCAACTCGCCTCCCACGGAAAGATGGGCATGGGTGGACATCAGACTGGACCATACCGGCCGATCAAGCGGATTCATTGCCATGGCACAGGCCCACACAAACGATGAGATACGCAGATGGAACCGGGCATGCCGCAGATCTCGCCCGGTTCCGAAAAGTCTACTCGGCTGACCCCGTGGCGCGCGCAAGGCACGTGGGTTTCCTTTCGCTTCGGGCAGGCCGCATACTCCCTTTCATCCAGGCCATCGGCTCCACTGGTGACAGCACGACGCCCAGCACCACTGCATGCTTCAGTCCACACGTTTTGGCGCACCGACGCACTGTCGCCGGCGACGCGCCGGCTGCTGCCGTCGATCACGCCGATGACCGTCCCTGAATTGCGCGGCGGTCGCGCATGAAGACCCGTCCCGTGGTTCGTGTTCGTCCCTTGCTGCGTCGCTGGTACGCGGCAGTGCGCGGGGAGTTGTGGTTTCCGCACGTGCCGCTGGCGCTGGCCATGGCTGCCGGCGGGCTGTTCCTTCTGCGGATGGACTTCGGCGGGCGCTGGCAGCATTACGCCGACGCGCTGGCGCACGGCCGTTTCGACCTGCCCCCGGGCCTGCTTCCGCCACTGCTGATCGGGGGTGGCATGCTGATCATGGCCGGCGGCCTGCTGTTGCGCTCGCGGCTGGCATGGACGATGGCCACCTTGCTGGTGATCACCGGCGGGGTCAGTCTGCTTTTCGGACACCATCTGCAGTCACATGTTTTGCTGTTGTACTTTGTGCTGGTGCTGGTCGGGCTCGCGTTTGCCTGGCGCCAATTCGATCGAAGCAGCGTTGCCGCCAGCACCCTGTTCGCCATCACTTCGGTGGTCATGCTGATCATGTATGCCACGTTCGGGGCCTATTATCTCGGCAAGGAATTCAAGCCGGAAATCGGCGACCTGATCACCGCGCTCTACTATTCCGTGGTGACCATGAGCACCGTGGGCTACGGTGACATCACGCCGCAAACTTCTGAAGCGAAGCTGTTCACCGTTTCCATCATCATTCTTGGCGTGGCCGTGTTCGCCACGTCACTGACCGCGGTGATTGCGCCCATGGTCAGCAACAGCCTGCACCGCATCGTCAACCGCAAGGGCCCACGCATGAAACGCGAGAACCACTTCGTCGTCATCGGCAATGGTCCGCTGGCCATCAATACGGCGCGGGAACTGATCCGCCGCGGCCATCCGGTGACCCGGCTGCTGCGCAAGGCGCCGGAGAACGTGGACATCCGCGACAGCGATGTCGACATGGTGATCGGCGATCCCAGCAACATCGATGTCCTGAAGGAGGCTGGCGCACACCATGCCGAAGCCGTGCTGGCCATGATGATCGACGATTCGGAAAACGCCTTCGTCATCCTCGCGGTCAAGGAACTGGGCGGCAAGGCGCGAACAGTGGCTGCCGTCAACGACGCAGCGCACCTGAGCCGGGTGCGGCTTGCGCAGCCGGACGTGGTGATCTCGCCCCAGGTGCTTGGTGGCGAATTGATCGCCATGCTGATGTCCGGCGAGGAAGTGACTTCCGACTTCGTGATGAAGCATGTCTTCCAGCGCAGCGCCGATCCGGCCCCCGGCGTCTGACCCGGCCCGCCACCGCTCGTCGGGCGCATTGAACAACGGCATGGCAGACGCCGGGTACTGATGGCGTCACGGGCGAGCGCTGGTTCGTTCGATGAAGCGGCCCATGGCCTGTTTGCCCAGGAGCGGCGAGGGCTGATCGTTCTCGAATGCCCTAGATACCGCGGCGCCAGTTGCCGCAGCGCAAGCCGAAGTTGTGGAAAGCCGTGTTGCGCAGGTGCGCGCCCGCATCAGAGAAGCTCATGATGGCCAAGGGTGGTAGAGATTGATCGCCACGCGCGCGGGGTCGTGGTTGCCGAACAGTGTGGACCCGCGACGTTTCGGGCCCTGACATGCAGTTCGTCAATCCGGCGCAGCTGACAGCCAAGCGTATCAAGTCGCACAGGCTTGCCCGGTGGATTCGCCGCCGCGGATACGCGTATACGCCTGAGCCTTGCCGCATGGTCTTTGCCGTTGCGCCCGGCGATCCCGGCAACATCGATGTCCTGGCAAGCCACACCGGCTCGTATCGCGATCCAGTTGATAGAATGACCGGCTTGTTTCTCCTGTCGGGTCACCCTCCATGCACCGGTCTCAACTAACCGAACCGCTGGTGATGCTGGCGACGGTCCTGCAATGGCTGATCCTCTCCATCTTCACCGGCGCACTGGTCGGCACCGGCTGCAGCGTGTTCCTGCACATCCTGTTTGCGACGGCCGACCGCACCTACACCGCGCCACTGTGGCTGCAGATGACCCTGCTGCCCATCGGCGGCCTGCTCAACGGTCTGCTGCTGTATTACGGCAAGCGCCAGAACCGCACCGGCCTCAAGGATTCGGTGATCATCGCGGTCAACGATCAGCATGGCGAACTGCCGTGGCGGACCTTGTGGATCAAACCGGTGGCCACGCTGATCACCTTGGGTACTGGCGGATCCGCCGGCAAGGAAGGCCCGTGCTCACATCTTGGCGCCAGCATTGCTTCGGGCGTGGGCGAGCTGTTGCACCTGAATTCGGAACTGCGCCGGCGCCTGGTTGCGTGTGGCGTCAGCGCCGGCTTTGCCAGCGTGTTCGGCACGCCCATCGCGGGCGCGATCTACGGCGTCGAGATGCTGGCCATCGGCCGCATCCGTCACAACTTCCTGTTCCCCGCCATCGTGGCCGGCGTGACCTCGTACGAAGTCAGTCGCTTCTGGGGCGTGCCCTACCCGCACATCAACATCTCCTTCGCCGGTGACTTCACCGAGTTGCTGTTTCTGAAGACCGTGATGATCGGGATTCTGTGCGGTGTGGTGGCGTGGATTTTCATCGAATTGCTGCATGGCATGACGCGCCAGTTCACCCGGCTGCGTGTGCGGTTTTCGATCTGGCCGCCGCTGGTGCCGTGCATCGGCGGCGTGATACTGGCGCTGTTGCTGTTCGTGGTCCCGAACGATTACATGGGCCTGAGCATTCCATTGATGGATCGCGCGCTCGAAGGACAGCCGATGCCTTATCTGGGCTTCCTGTGGAAAGCACTGCTGGTGGCGATCACGCTCGGGTCGGGTTTCTACGGCGGCCTGATCACCGAACAATTCGTGATGGGTGCCGTGGCCGGTGGCGCCTTCGCCCACCTGTTCGGCGTGCAGCCCGAACTTGGCGCGGCCGTAGGTCTTTGCTCGGTGGTTGCGGCGGCGTCCAACACGCCGATCGCCGCGATCCTGATGGGCGTGGAATTGTTCGGCGGCGACAGTACGCTCTACGTCGCCGGCGCGGCGATCGCCGCCTACCTCATCGTCGGCCACCGCAGCGTCTATCCGGAACAACAGATCGCCGCCACCAAATCGTCCTGGGTGACCACTCGCGCCGACATTCCCGTTAGTCAGGAGAAAGTGCGGCTGTCCAGCGAACTGGTTCACTGGTGGAATGAACGTCGGCGCGACCGAAAGCCTTCTGTCCCCGATGAGCCGCCGGAAGACCGGCTGTAGCCGCCCTCCGTGACAGAGTTATTCGGCCCGCCCCCGCGCCAGGCCACTACGGCTGACGGTGCCGCGTGGCCAGCATGTTCACGACATCCGCCAAGGAAAGGTCGCGCGCTCTCAGCGCAACGATGAGGTGAAACAGCAGATCCGCCGCCTCGCCCAGCAGATCCTCGTCCCCCTGCACGACCGCTGCCAGCGCCGTCTCGACCCCTTCCTCGCCCACCTTCTGCGCGATACGGCGCATGCCGCCGTCGAACAGTTTCGTGGTGTAGCTGCCCTCGGGCCGCTCGACATGACGCTGCGCCACCAGCGCGTCGAGTTCGGCGAGGAAGCCCAGCGGCGGGCGCACGTCGATGCTGTCGCCGAAGCAACTGGAGCTGCCGGTGTGACAGGTCGGACCGTGCGGTTCGGCCTGAATCAGCAAGGTGTCGGCGTCGCAGTCGATGCGCATGGATTTCAGCGCCAGCACGTGACCGGAGCCTTCGCCCTTGGTCCACAGCCGCTGCTTGCTGCGACTGTAGAAGGTGACGTGGCCGCTGGCCCGGGTCTGCGCCAGCGCCTCGACATTCATGTAGCCAAGCATCAGCACTTCACCGCTGCGCCAATGCTGGATGATTGCCGGCAACAGGCCGTCGCCCTTGGCCCAGTCGAGGCGGCTGGTGTCGGTAGCTGTGTCACTGTTCATCGCAGTTCCTGATTGATCGCATCGTTGAACCACCGCTCTTCCTGAGCCCCAGACCGGCTCAAGAAAGGCGTCGATTGAAGTTGAAAGATCGCGCGGCTTGGGCACTTCGACTTCGCTCGCTGACGCGAGCTACGCTCAGTGCGAACGATGGTTGGTGGTGGCGCACATTCGAAACCTTCCGGCTCACTGCATGGCTTGTCGTTCATCGTCGTATCGCGACGCCTTGCTCGTCCAGGTATCGCTTGAGCGCAGGAATCGCGATGGTGCCGGAATGGAACACGCTGGCGGCCAGCGCACCGTCCACATCGGCCCGGGCGAAAGCATCGTGGAAATGCTCCAGCGCACCGGCACCGCCGGAGGCGATCAACGGCACGTGGCAAATCGACCGTGCGGCGGCGAGTTGTTCAAGGTCATAACCATGGCGCACGCCATCGCTCCCCATGCAGTTCAGCACGATCTCGCCGGCACCGCGTTGCTGCGCTTCGGCGATCCAGTCCAGCGTGCGGCGCGGCAACGCCCGAGTCTTCGACGGATCGCCGGTGTATTGGCGCACGCGCCATTCACCGTCGCCATCGCGCAACGAATCGACGCCGACCACCACGCACTGCACGCCGAACGCGGCGGCCAGCTCGTCGATCAGCGCGGGGCGTTCCAGGGCGGGTGAGTTCACCGAGATCTTGTCGGCACCGGCGTGCAGCACCGCACGCGCTTCGTCGACCGAGCGGATGCCGCCGGCGACGCAGAACGGGATATCGATCACGCGGGCAACTCTTTCGACCCAGCCACGATCCACGCCACGCCCTTCCGGACTGGCGGTGATGTCGTAGAACACCAACTCGTCGGCACCCTCGTCGCGATAGCGCAGCGCCAGCTCGACGATCTCGCCCATCACCACGTGGTCGCGGAAACGCACGCCCTTGACCACCTGGCCGTTGCGCACGTCGAGGCAGGGAATGATGCGACGGCTCAACATGCCAGCGCCTCCTGTACCGTGAAGCGACCTTCCAGCAATGCACGTCCGAGGATCACGCCCTGCGCGCCGGCCGCGCGGGCAGCGCGAATATCGTCCAGCGAGCGCACGCCACCGGAAGCCTGCACCACTAGCGCCGGCACGCACTGGGCGAGGTGGCGATAAAGTTCCAGATTGAAGCCGGCGAGCATGCCGTCGCGGTCGATGTCGGTACACAGCAGGTGCCGTGCGCCGCGCGCGGCATACCAGGGCGCGAGTTCGTCCAGCGTGCGCGACTCCAGCTCGGTCCAGCCGGCGCTGGGCAAGGCCCAGTGACCCTCGATGCGGCGGGTATCCAGAGCTATCGTCAGGTGTTCGGCGCCGAAGGTCTGCAGCCATTCGGCGACCTGCTCGGGCGCGCGGATGGCGATGCTGCCCAGCACCACGCGAGTGACCCCGGCGTCGTAGAGACGACGCAGATCCGCCTCGTTGCGCACGCCACCACCGGCCTGCACGCGCATGCCATCGGCGGCGATGCCCTGCACCACCGCGAGGTTGTCGAGATTGCCCGAACGCGCACCGTCCAGGTCGACCAGGTGCAACCAGCTTGCGCCGGCTTCCGCGTAGCTGCGTGCCAGTGCGCGGGGATTGCTCGCATACGTGGTTTGCTGCGCGTAATCGCCCTGCTTCAGCCGCACCACCTGGCCGCTGCGCAAATCAATCGCAGGTATGACGTCGAAGTTCATAGGCGGAGAAAATTCTGCAGGAGCTTGGCGCCGACGGCGGCGGATCGCTCGGGATGAAATTGCATGCCGTGGAAATTGCCGCGCGCCACGACGGCGGAAAATTCACCTGCATAGTTGGTGCTGGCCAGGGTGAAGTCGCCCAATGGCACCGCGTAGCTATGCACGAAATAGGCCTGATCGTCTTCGTTCAGGCCCGTCAGCAGCGGATGCGGCTGCCGGGCGACCAGCCGGTTCCAGCCCATATGGGGCACGCGCACGCCGGGCTGCTCGTGAAAGCGTTGCACCTCGGCAGGAATGAGTCCGAGGCATTCGGTATCGCCCTCTTCCGAATGCGTGCACAACAGTTGCATGCCCAGGCACACGCCGAGCACGGGCTGGGTCAGCGACCGCAACAACTCGACCAGCCCCAGCTCACGCAAGCGCGCCATGCCGGGGCCTGCTGCGCCCACGCCAGGCAGGATCACCTTGTCGGCGGCGCGGATCACCGCGGCATCGGCCGCAAGCGCGGCGTCCACGCCAAGCCGCTGCAAGGCATAGCGCACCGATCCGATATTGGTGCCGCCTGCATCAACCAGTACCACGCTCATGCCACGCCCTCCCGGCGCCGTCGCAGGAGCCCGCTCGCGGGCGATGCTTCTCTCGTCGCGCGGATTGGGTATGGGGAATGGCAGATGCCAAAGAACATCGCCCGCGAGCGGGCTCCTGCAGTCACAGGCATCACAGCGTGCCCTTGGTGCTGGGCAGTTCGCTGCCTTCGCGGCGGATTGCCTGGCGCAAGGTACGCGCCACGACCTTGAAGCAGGCTTCGACCATGTGGTGGGCGTTGTCGCCACGCACGGACAAGTGCAGATTTGCCCCCAGCGTTTCGCACAGTGAGCGGAAGAAATGCGGCACCAGTTCGGTAGGCACTTCACCGACACGTTCGCGCGGAAAGCTGCCCTCGAACACGAAGTACGGACGACCGGACAGATCCAGCGCGGCGCTGGCCTGCGATTCGTCCATCGGCAGGGTGAAGCCGTAGCGGCCGATGCCGCGCTTGTCGCCGAGTGCCTGCTTCAGCGCCTGGCCCAGCGCCAGCGCGCAGTCCTCAATGGTGTGGTGTTCGTCGATGTGGGTATCGCCGTCGCAGCGCAGCTCCAGTGCGAAACCGCCGTGCTTGCCGATCTGCTCCAGCATGTGGTCGAAGAAACCCAGCCCGGTATGCGCGCTGGGTTCGGCCACGCGATCCAGATCGATGCTGACGGTGATGCGGGTTTCCCTGGTGTTGCGCACCACCTTGGCGGTGCGCGGCGCGTCGAGCACTTCGTGCGCCAGCGCTTCCCAATTCAACCCCTGCGGGCCGACCCGGCAACCACGTACACCGAGGTTCGCAGCGAACTGCAGATCGGTCTCGCGATCGCCGACCATCGCCGAGGCGGAGCGGCTCCAGCTGTCGTCGGCAAGATAGTGTCGCGCCAGGCCAATGCCGGGCTTGCGCGTGTCCAGGCCTTCCCGGGCAAAGCTGCGGTCGACCAGCACCTCGCGAAAGCGGATGCCTTGCGACGCCAGGATGCCCAGCAGCAGTTCGTGCGGACCGGTGAAATCCGCTTCGGGAAAACTGTCGGTGCCGAGACCGTCCTGGTTGGTCACCATCACCAGTTCGTAGCCGGCCACCACGAAGCGCTGCAAGGCGGCGATCACGCCCGGCAGCAGCGCCAGCTTCTCGTAGCTGTCGATCTGCTGGTCGGCCGGCTCCTCGATCAGGCAGCCGTCGCGATCGACAAAAAGAATCTTTCTCTGCTTCATGCCGAGCCCTCCGCGAAACCCCGGCCATGCATGGCCGCGCTTTCCAGCACAGCCAGCATCTGATCGTTCTCGATGGGCGTGCCGATAGTGATGCGCAGTGCATCGCCGAGGTTCGCATAGCGGCGGATGTCGCGCACCACGACGCCAGCCGCGAGCAGGCGGCGATAGATCGTCGCGGCATCATTGAAACGCACAGCCAGAAAGTTTGCCTGTGACGGCAGCACGGCCCGCACGCAGACCAGTGCCGCCAGCGCGCCGCGCACCCGCTCGTGCTCGTGACGTACCGTGGCCACATGCTCGCGTGCGAGCGCCTGGCCCTGTTCGGTAAACGCCGCCATGACCGCCGCCACGCACGGCAGCGGCAATGGATACGGCGGCATGATCCGGCGCAGCAGCGCGATCACTTCGGGATTGGCCAGCAGGCAGCCGATGCGCGCGCCGGCCAACGCCCACGCCTTGGACAAAGTGCGCAGCACCGCCAGGTATTCGTAACGATCAATCAGGTCGGCCACGCTGCTTTCGTAGGCAAACTCGATATACGCCTCGTCGACCACCAGCAAGGCGCGGCCATCCAGCTGTTGCAGCAGGCGCTCGATGCTCTCGCGCGGCACGTACTGGCCGCTCGGGTTGTTCGGCGTGCAGATGAAGATCAACTTGACGGCGGGCGTCACCCCCGCCAGCACCGCATCGACGTCCAATGAGAAATCATCGGCCAGCGGCACCTCGATCACGGCGGCGTTCTGGACGCGTGCGCAGACGCTGTACATGCCGAACGTCGGCGGCTGGATCAGGATCGCGTCCCGACCAGCACGACAGAACGCGCGAACCAGCAGGTCGATCGCCTCGTCACTGCCGCGGCCGACCAGCAGTTGCTCGTGGCGCACGCCGTACAGCGCCGACAGGGTCGCGATCAACGCCGCCGGCTGGGGTTCCGGGTAGCGATTGCAGCCCACGCCATCATCACCCCATGGCGTCCACGCCGATTCGTTGGCATTGAGGAACACCTGCCCGCCGGCGGCCTCCATCCGCGCGGAGGAATACGGCTGCATCGCACGGATCTCCGGCCGTGCCAGATCGAGCACGCTCATGGCATCGCCTCCAGTACCGCCAGACGCAAGGTCACCGCGCGACGATGCGCTTCCAGTTGCTCGGCCGCGGCCAGCGTGGCCGTGCATGGGCCGATGTGGCGCAGGCCGTCGGCGGTGACCTCCTGCACGCTGATCTGCTTCTGATAACTCGCTACCGACACGCCACTGTAGCTGCGCGCGTAACCGTACGTCGGCAACACATGGTTGCTGCCGCTGCAGTAATCACCGACCGATTCCGGCGTCCACTGGCCGAGGAAGATCGAGCCGGCACTCTCGATGCCGTCGAGCAGATCGCGGGGGGCGGCGACCTGCAGGATCAGGTGCTCGGGTGCATAGCGGTTGCTCACCTGGACCGCCTGCGCCAGCGACTCGACCTGGATCAAGCGACTCTGTGCCAGCGCCTGGCGCGCGATCGCGTTACGTGGCAACTCGGCACATTGGCGTTCGACTTCAGCGGCCGCCTTGTCCAGCAGCCCGGTCGACGGACTGAGCAAAATCACCTGTGAATCCGGACCGTGCTCGGCCTGCGACAGCAGGTCGGCGGCCACGAATACCGGATTCGCATCGGCATCGGCGATCACCAGCACCTCGGACGGACCGGCTGGCATGTCGATCGCCGCGCCGTCCGGGTCGGACGACACCTGCAACTTCGCCTCGGTGACCCAAGCGTTGCCGGGACCAAACAATTTGTCGCACTTCGGCACGCTGCCGGTGCCATAGGCCATCGCGGCGATGGCCTGCGCACCGCCCAGCTTGAACACCTTGCGTACACCGGTCAGCCGCGCCGCATACAGCACGGCTTCGTCGCAACGACCATCGGCGCGCGCCGGCGAACACAACACCACGTCGCGACACCCGGCGACCTGCGCCGGCACACCCAGCATCAAGGCGGTAGACGGCAACGGTGCGCTACCGGCCGGCACATACAAGCCAACCCGACTGATCGGGCGCAGCATCCGCTCCACCCGTACGCCGGGCGCGGTGTCGACGACCACCGGCTGCGGCGCCGTGGCGCGATGGAACAGCTCGATGCGTGCGGCGGCCTCGCGAATCGCCGCTTTCAGCTCGGGATCCAGCGTCGCCTCGGCAGCGACAAACTCGGCCTCGTCCACCTCGATGGCGTCCAGCGTGCAGCGATCGTACTTTGCGCTGAGTTCGCGCAAGGCCACGTCACCGCGTTCGCGCACGGACGCAATGATCAGCTCGACGCCATGACGAAGGTCGTCCGCACGCGATTGTGACGGCCGGGCCAGCGCCTCACGGCGGCTTGCGTCATCCAGTGCATTCCAGTCGAGACGTTTCATGCCAGCATCTTCTCCACCGGCAACACGAACATCTCGCGCGCGCCGGCCTTCTTGATCTCTTCCAGCTGTCGCCAGCTCACCTCGCCGGCACACAGCGCCTGCAACATCAATTGATCGGGCTGCCCGGCGACCGGCAGCAAGGTCGGCTGCGGCCCGCCGGGGAGCAACCGGATCACCGCTTCCAGCGTGTGGCGCGAGGTCTGCAGCAGCAACAGGCGCGACTCGCGCACCTGGATCACCCCATCCAGCCGCTTCAGCAGCAACTCGAGCATGTCGCCGCGCTCGTCCACCGGCAGGGTCAACGGACCGGCCAAAACCGCCTCGCTCTCCAGCAGCACATCGGCTTCGCGCAACTGGTTGGCGACCAAGGTGCCACCGCTCTGCACCAGATCGCAGATTGCATCGGCGGTTCCCAGCTTGGGGGCGATCTCGACCGAGCCGGCCAGCGTGACCACACCCGCCTGGATGCCCTGCGTGCGCAGCCATTCGCCAAGCAGGCCGGGATATGAAGTGGCGATGCGTCGCCCCGCCAGGTCTTTCGGTGCGCTGTAGTCCAGTTCCTGCGGCACCGCGATCGACAGGCGGCAACGACCGAAGCCGAGCGGCCGCAATTCGGCCAGCGGTTCGCTGTCTCGCCCGGCGGTGAGCTGGAACTCGCCCAGCACATTGCGGCCGACGATGCCGAGGTCGCAGACACCTTGGGCGATCAGGCCCGGAATGTCGTCGTCCCGAACCAGCAACAGGTCAACCGGTTCGCCTTCGCCGAAACAGAACAGCTTGTCGCGGCTTTGCCGGAAGGTGAGCCCGCAGCGGGTCAGCAGATCCAGCGCGGGTTCGGTCAGTCGACCGGACTTCTGCATCGCGATACGCAATCGATCCCGCGGCTTCATGCTTTCTTCCTGGCTGTTTGTGCCTGTCGCCGCGCCGCCCTGGCCGCGGCAGCCAGATAGCCGCCACTGCCCTGGTTGAGGTAGCGCGCCACCCGCCCGATCGTGGTGATGCTGACGGCCGTGCGCTCGTGGATTTCCCGATAGGACACGCCTTCGAGCAGATAGGGAACCACGCGCCAGCGATCGACCAGCACCTCCAGCTCGGCCGGCGTGCACAGGTCACTCAGGAAGGCACCCATCTCTTCGCTGTTGCGCAACGACAGCAGCGCCTCGTAAAGGCTTTGTTCGGCTTCCCCCACGGGGGACTCGGGATCCAGCGATCGACGCTTCATAATGTACTAACGCATTAACACAGTGATGCGCACTGTACACGACGAGTGAGGGCGCAGCAATCAATGATTTGCGGGCTGCGCCGAGCGCGGGCTCCGGGGCTCCGGCTACACGAAATGGCGGAAGGCCCGCCAGAAACAAAAACCCCCGCCGAGGCGGGGGTTTTGTACGGCAGCTGCAGAACGAAGCTGGCTCAGGCCGACTTCTTCTTCGGCGCCGCTTTCTTGGCAGCAGCCGGCTTGGTCACCGTCGACTTGGCGCCAACCACGGCCGGCAGGACGCCGTGCGCACGGGTATTGCCGTAGCTGCCGCGATAGGTCTTGCCGCGACGGGTCTTGCGATCGCCCTTACCCATGGGGAACTCCTTGATTTATTGGATGAACGGTCTGCCATCATAGCAGTGCCGCGGCTCGCCCGGATAGTCAGGGATGGCGATGTCCGGCGCAATCCCCGGTGAGATCCTGGCAGGCACCGGGGTCAATCTGCACGGTCACGTGCTGGACCCCGAAACGCTCGCGCAACATCAGCTTGATTGATTGCAGCACCACGGCGCCATCGGCATCCTCCTCCAGCTCGGCATGAACGGTAGCCATGCGCGAACCCGAGGCCAACTGCCAAATGTGCAAATGATGGATGTCATGAATGCCCGGCGCGGCCGTGCGCAGCGAGGTTTCCACCGCGTGCGTGTCGATGCCTTCGGGCACACCTTCCAGCAGGATGTGGGCCGACCTGCGCAGCAATCGCCACGCGCTGTTCAGGATCAGCAGCGAAACCAGCAGCGACAACAGGGGATCGGCCCACAGCCAGTGAAACCAGCGAATCGCCAGCGCCGCCAGCACGGCAGCCAGCGAACCCAGCAGGTCACCGAGCACGTGCAGGCTGGCGCCGGCCAGATTGACGTCGTCATGCGCGTGTCCGTGCAAGGTGCGCAGCACCAATCCGTTCACCAGCAGGCCCGCGACCGCGACCACCAGCATCACCCCGGAGAGAATTTCGCCAGGATGGCGCAGGCGAATCACCGCCTCATAGGCGATCCAGGCCACCAGCACGAACTGGCTCAATGCGTTGACGAAACCGGCCAGCACCTCCATCCGGCCGTAGCCATAGCTGCGCCGGGCATCGGCCGGCTTGGTGGCCATCCAGGCACCCACCACGGCCAACAGCAGGGCCAGCGTGTCGACCATCATGTGCGCGGCATCGGCAAGCAGCGCCAACGAACCTGACCACATGCCGCCGATCACCTCGACGACCATCATGATGCCGGTCAGCACCAGCGCCAGCAGCAGCTTGCGGCTGCTTCCGCCCGCCGTCACTCCGTGGTCGTGGTCGTGGTCGTGGATTGCGTCGTGTTCGTGCGCCGATCGAGGCGTGTGATCGTGATGGTCTGGCATGTTCATGCGCGCATGCTAGAAACGGGCATGGCCGTTACACAATCACCACGACTCAATGCGCGCACTGCGGGCTGTGTACATGGACGTGCTCGCGATGACGATCCAGCCGCAAGTTGACGAAGTGCGCCGCCGCCAGCATCAGGCCGCCGCAAGTCACCAGCACGCTGTGCAGGATCGGCGAACCCATGTCGATGAAGGCAATGCCCAGCAGCAGCAAGGCCAGCCCCGGCACCGCCATTCGCAGCGGCAACGCGCGGCGATGCCGGCGATAGCCACGCACCAGCACCAGCGCAGCCAGCACGCAGGCACACAGCACGAAGATGCGCTCAAAACGATGGTCAGCCAGGAACTCCATACCGATCAGCGGCAGCAGCGCCAGCACGAAAGGCAGCAAGGCGCAGTGGATCGCACACAGGAAAGACGCGACCGCACCAACGCGATCGGCAAGATGCCACCAACGGGATTTGCTCGACTGCTCGGATCTCATCGACTCGCCCCGGCGTCACCAAACAGTGGTGACTCTGAACCCGGTAGACGGATGTTACATTATAACATTGGCCCGCGCCATCCCCTGCCGCTGTCACTCAAGGCTTGCGGCAATTCCGGCAGATGCCGTGCACTTCCAGGGTCTGCGCCTGGGGACGGAACCCTTGCGCCCTGGCCTGCGCCTCGATCAGTTCGGCCACCCGCTCATCGCAAACTTCCTGGGCGCTCGAGCAGACGTCGCAGATCAGGAACGGCACTTGATGTGCCTCGGCCGGGTGGTGACAAGACACGAAGGCATTGATCGATTCCAGCTTGTGGATGAAACCGTTCTCGAGCAGGAAGTCCAGCGCCCGGTAGACCGTCGGCGGCGCCGCGTTGCCATGCTTCTCCCGCAACTGGTCGAGCAGGTCGTAGGCCTTCACCGGCTTGTGTGCAGCGGCGATCAGCTCCAGCACCTCCTTGCGCAGCGGGGTCAGCCGCAGCCCACGCTCCTCGCTGGCATGCTCGACCGCGCGCACGAAGCCTTTGGCATCGTCATGATGATGCCCATGGTGCGAGTGCGGGTTGCTGGCGGCGTCGTGGCTCAAGATGTCACCTCGTGAAGATCATACACCGCTGCCCGTGGGGTGCCGGCTGGCATCAATGGGGTAGCGGCGGTGGTTTCGCGCGGGGCGGCTGGCGTGGTTTGCCGAGGATCACGATCCAGCCGATCGGACCGAGTACCCAGGCCCAGACGATGCTTTCCAGCAATCGCCCGCGCCACCAGCCAAGCAAGGCACCTACCGCAACAAACAGCAGGTTCCACCAGAACATGGCTGCCCACGGCACCATATTCAACAGATTGAAGAAAACGTGCCAGAACGCCCCCGGCGCGTCGGGGTCGACGCCCTGGGTGGCCCTGGCCAGCCATTCGTCCATGTCGTGCTCAGCGGGTCATCGACATGGGGTCCGAATCAGCCGCGAGCCAGCGCGATGGCCGCGTCGATGCGCTTGAGCGCCTCGGCGCGTCCGGTCAGATAAAGGGTCTGGTCGATCGACGGCGATACCTGGGTACCGGTGATCGCGACCCGCAACGGCTGGGCGACCTTGCCCATGCCGAGTTCGTGCTTCGCCGCGACCTGTTCGATCACGTGATGGATCGGCTCCGGCTGCCACGCGCAGTCGGCGAGCAGCGCCTTCGCGGTTTCGAGCACGAGCACCGCAGTCTCGTTCTTCAGGTGCTTGGCGACCGCCTTGTCGTCCCACTCGAGAATCGGTCCGTACCAGATTTTCGCCCGCTCGGTCATTTCCTTGAGCGTGTGCACGCGATCACGCAGCGCCATGATCACCTCGGCCGGAGCCGGGCCGTGGTTGATGTCGACGCCTGCGCGCTGCAGGTGCCACTCGAACTCGGCCAGCAGCGACTGCGGCTCATCGGTCTTCAGATAATGCTGGTTGACCCACGCCAGCTTCTCGGTATCGAAGCGCGAGGCCGCCTTGTTGCAATCGCCGATGTCGAACAAAGCGATCATCTCCTCACGCGAGAAGATCTCCTGATCACCATGCGACCAGCCCAGCCGCACCAGGTAATTGAGGATCGCGTGCGGCAGGAAGCCGTCGGCGCGGTAGTCCATCACGCTGACCGCGCTGGTGCGCTTGGAAAGCTTCTTGCCTTCCTTGTCCAGGATCATCGGCAGGTGCGCGAACTCCGGCACCGGCGCGCCCAGCGCCTTGTAGATGTTGATCTGGCGCGGGGTGTTGTTGACGTGGTCATCGCCGCGGATCACCTCGGTGATACCCATGTCGATGTCGTCGACCACCACCGCGAAGTTGTAGGTTGGCCAGCCGTCGGAACGGAAGATCACCAGATCGTCCAGCTCGGTATTGGCCCACTCGATGCGGCCCTTCACCTTGTCCTCGAACACCACCGAGCCTTCGTGCGGGTTGCGGAAGCGGATCACGCGATTGGGGTCTTCACGGAAAGGTTCGTTGCGGTCGCGGTAGTAGCCGTTGTAACGCGGCTTCTCGCCATTCGCCATCGCGGTCTCGCGCATCGCCTCGATCTCGGCCTTGCTCTCGTAGGCGTAGTAGGCCTTGCCCGCAGCCACCAGCTCGTCGGCCACCTGCTTGTAACGCTCCAGGCGCCGGGTCTGGTAGAACGGACCCTCGTCGGCATCCAGATCGAGCCAGTGCATCGCGTCGAGAATCGCCTGCACCGCCTCGTCGGTGGAACGCTCGCGATCGGTGTCCTCGATGCGCAGGATGAATTCGCCGCCGCGGCGGCGCGACTCCAACCAGCAGTAGAGTGCGGTACGAGCGCCGCCGATATGCAGGAAGCCGGTGGGACTGGGGGCGAAGCGGGTGCGTACGGTCATGGGATTCTTTGCGAAGAGTGAAGCCAGGTGATGGATTTTAGCCGATACCGGGGCAACCGCCCGAACCTCCCACGACACCATGCGTGGATGCGACATCCCGGGCTGCCGATCATGCTCGCAGTGGGCGTGTTCGCCACCACGTCGGCACGAGCCGACAACCCCGGCTACGACCGCCCCGGGCTCGGCTTCAATCCGGCCGTACTGGGCCGGGGCGAGCTGACCCTCGAGCAGGGTCTGCCCACCTGGACTCAAGACAGCGGGCAAGGCATCCGCACTTCCCAATACACCCTCGACAGCCTGCTGCGACTGGGTCTGGGCAGCTCACTGGAACTGCAATGGGGTAATTCCCCATACAACCACCTGCGCCAAACCGACGCTGGAACCACGCTCAATCAGCACGGCCGTGGCGACAGCAACCTGGCCTTGAAACTCGCCCTGCCCTCGTCCAGCACCTCGTTCAGTTGGGGAGTGCTCGGAAGCGTCGAGTTCACCGACGGTGCCCGCGCATTCCGCAACGAGCAGCGCCAGTATCTGCTGGGCATGGCACTGGGCTGGCAACTTGATGCCGCCAACAGCATCGGCGCCTACGTGGAGAGTGTCCGGGCCGCCAACCAGGACAGCTATACCGTAGCGATCAATCGCAGCCACTCGCTGACGCCGGCGGTGACGCTTTACGTCGAAGCGGCATGGCAACGCCCGGCCGGCTCGACCGGCGGCACGCTGGCCGGTGCCGGCGTGGCCTGGCAGATTGATCGTCGGGTTCAACTCGACGCAGGTTTTCGGCACCGACTGTCCGGCCCATTGCCCGACTGGTGGGCCGGCTTGGGCGCTTCCGTTTTCTTCGGGCACTGACGCCAAACAAGCTGCCGCCCCGCCATGGCTCACTTCACGTCGATGGTGATCTTCTTCGACACCAGCGCCGGTTCGAACGGCACGTGGTTCTGATCGCCGAGTTCCAATTGCAGCGTGTGGGTTCCGGGGCTCAGCTTGAGCGTGGTCTGGGTCTGGCCACCGCCAAAGTGGATGTGATTCGCGTCAGCGGGAATCGGCTGGCCCGCGGCGGGCAACTGCTTCACGTCGACCAGCAGATGGTGGTGACCGGTGTGCTCCTTGCTCACCCCGGCTGGCGCGACACCCATACCCTTGAGACCGAAACGCACGGTGACATCCCGGCCCACGGTGGCGCCGTCCAGCGGCGAGATGATGTAGACCTCCGCATCGGCAGGCGCCGGGGTGACCGGCAGCGTGGGAGCGTCGGCAGCCATGGCCGATCCGGTAAGCCCCGTCAACGCAAGGGCAAGCAGGATGCGCTTCATCATCAATCTCCAGCGAATAGTTGAGTGCCAGTGTAAGCACAGCGTCACCCACCCGCCATGCCGATGCAACTCCACGCCGCGATGCTGGGTCAAGCCAGCACGGGTACGATCATGCGCATCGGCATTGTCAGCGAAACCTATCCACCGGAGATCAACGGCGTCGCGCTGACCGTCCACGGCTTCGCTGCCGGCCTCGCCGCCCGCGGCCATGACATCGAGCTGATTCGCCCACGCCAGCCGCTGCCGTATCACGACGAGCCCGGCATCGCCGTGACCGAACTGGGTGGAGCTTCCCTGCCCCGCTATCCCGAACTGCGCTTCGGATGGCCGGCCGGCCGAGCATTGTTTCGGCAGTGGTCGCGGCAACGCCCCGACGCCATCTACATCGCCACCGAAGGCCCGCTCGGCTGGTCGGCAGCGCGGGCCGCGAGGCGACTGGGCATTCCGTTGTGCAGCGGTTTCCACACGCGCTTCGATCATTACGCCAGCCACTACGGCATCGGCCTGCTGACGCCACTGATACGTGCCTACCTGCGCCGCTTCCACCAGCGCACCGCGGCCACGCTGGTGCCGACCAATGCACTTGCACGGGAATTGAACGCCATGGGCATCACCAATGCACACTTGTTGCGCCGCGCGGTGGATACGCAGCTGTTTCATCCCGGGCGACGCCATGAAGCGCTGCGCGCCAGCTGGGGTGTCGACCCTGCCACGCCAGTGGTGCTGTACGTCGGACGCATCGCCGCCGAAAAGAATCTCGAACTGGCGATCCAGACCTTTTCCGCCATTCGGCAGCAGGTGCCGCAGGCGCGTTACCTCTGGGTCGGCGATGGCCCGGCGCGGCCGGCATTGCAGGCGGCACATCCGGACTTCATCTTTGCCGGCATGCAGCGCGGCGAGGCACTGGCCCGGCACGTGGCCAGCGCCGACATGTTCCCGTTTCCCAGTCTCAGCGAAACTTTCGGCAACGTGATCATCGAGGGCCTGGCTGCCGGACTGCCGATCGTGGCCTATGCCGAAGGCGCCGCCCGCGAACATCTGCAGGATGGCATCAACGGCTATTGCGTCGAGTCCGGAAACGCACGCGCCTTTGTCGACGCCGCCGTGCGACTGGCCAGCAACCCCGCGCTGATCCGCCACATGGGCCGCGCCGCCCGCGCCAGCGTGGCCGGCCTTTCGCCAGAGTCGGTGATTCGCGATTTCGAAAGCCTGCTGCGCGAGATGGCCGAGGAGAACCTGCATGAACATGCCGCCGTCACTGCCCACTTCTGACTTCACGCCGGGGCCGCGCTTCGCACTGGACCGTCGGGTTTGCATGATCGCCAATCACTGGGGCGCGCGTCGCGTGGTGGGATGGTTCTTCATCGGCATCAGCCGATTGGGCGACGGCGTGTTCTGGTACGTGTTGATGCTCGCGCTGGGCTTGCTCGATGGTCAGCGCGGTCGGCTCGCCGCGCTGCACATGGCAGCTACGGGACTGGTCGCGCTGCTGCTGTATCAAGGACTCAAGCGCTGGACGAAGCGCCCGCGTCCGTACCGCGCCTGCCCCGGCGTCATCGCGCACCTGCCGCCGCTGGATGAATTCAGTTTCCCGTCCGGCCATACCTTGCAGGCAGTGGGCTTTACCGTGGTGGCGCTCGCCTGGTATCCGCCACTGGCGCCACTGCTGCTGACTTTCACCACGCTGGTCGCGGCATCACGAGTGATTCTTGGATTGCACTATCCCAGTGACGTGCTCGCCGCGATCGTCCTCGGCGGCGGTCTGGGCGCTGCATCGGCCTGGCTGTTGCCGACAGCGGCGTGAGCCCGCCCACTGCGCAGTATTTGCGCACGCCGTCGTGACTTCCTTTGCGCTCAGACAGATAGCCTACTTGTCCACAGGCTTTACCCGGCACGCTCCACAATCGCTGTGGAGAACTTCGCGCGACTGCGCAAAAAAGCGACAAACCAAGCCAAGTGCCCGCCAGCAAAAGGCGAATGGATGTTGTCCACAGGCTTGTACATGGCTCACCCACATTTGCTGTGGAAAACTGTGCCACGCAAACGGGGAGAACCGTTGATGCACACGACATCAGTGTGGGCAATGCATGACCAGCGTGTAGCAAGTCACTGATCGGCAAGCGCGGAATCGCGCTTGTCCACAGGCTTTACCGCAACACTTCCACAGCGGCTGTGGAAAACCCTGACGCAAATACGACGATGCCGCCCGAAGGCGGCATCGCTCGCGAACCGAAGGCGATCCGGCTCAGGCTGCGCGATCGGCCCGGGTCAGGATGCCGAACAGGTCGGCCAGCTTGTCGCGCATCTCGCGGCGATCGACGATCAGGTCGATCGCACCGTGGTCGACCAGGAACTCCGAACGCTGGAAACCTTCCGGCAGGGTCTCGCGCACGGTCTGCTCGATCACCCGTGGACCGGCAAAGCCGATCAGTGCCTTCGGCTCGCCGATGTTGATGTCTCCGAGCATCGCCAGGCTGGCGGAGACGCCGCCGGTGGTCGGATTGGTCAGCACGCTGATGTATGGCACGCCGGCATCGCGCAGGCGCGCCAACGCAGCCGAGGTCTTGGCCATCTGCATCAGCGAGAACAGCGCTTCCTGCATGCGCGCACCGCCGGTGGCGGAGAAACACACCAGCGCACTCTTGTCGGCCAGCGCGCGCTCGGCGGCGCGGGCGAATTTCTCGCCGACCACCGAACCCATCGAGCCGCCCATGTAGGCAAACTCGAACGCCACTGCCATCAGCGGACGGCCCTTGAGCTTGCCGCTCATGGCGACCATCGCATCCTTCTCGCCCAGCTTTTTCTGGGTGGCGGTGATGCGATCGCGGTATTTCTTGGAGTCACGGAATTTCAGCGGATCGGTGGGCTCGAGGTTGGCCCACAATTCCTGTGCCGAGCCTTCATCGAGGAGCGCGTCCAGGCGCATGCGCGCGCTGATGTAATGATGGTGACCGCACTTCGGGCACACCATCAGGTTGCGCTCAAGCTCCGGCTTGTACAGCACGGTGCCGCAACCGCCACACTTTTCCCACACGCCCTCGGGCACCGAACCCTTGCCGCCATTGACACCCTGCGGACGGGTGCGCGGAGTCATGATTTTTTGCAGCCAATTCATCGCAACACCTCAAACGTTCCTGACCCGAAACGGTCAGGTGACCGTCTCAGTGTGCATCCAGCGCCGCACGGATCGGCTGCAGGAAATCCCGTGCTCGATCCGCGATATCCGCCGCATCCGTGGCACCTGCCAACCTTTCGACCAACGCACTGCCGATCACCACCGCGTCGGCAAACCCGCCGATCGCCACGGCACTGGCCGCATCACGGATACCGAAGCCCACCGCCACCGGTGCCTTGGCGCGGGCGCGAATGTCGGCAACCCGTGCGGCAATGTCACTGGTGCTCAGCTGACCCGCCCCGGTGATGCCGGCGAACGACACATAATACAGGAAGCCTTCGGCCGAACCGCACAGCTGCGCCATACGCACGGGTGCGGTGGTGGGCGCGGCCAGCAGAATCTGCTGCAGGCCGGCCTCGCGCAGCGGTTGCAACACCGCCGATTCCTCCAGCGGACAGTCGACCAGCAGCACGCCATCGACACCGGCCGCGACCGCTTCCTGCGCAAAGCGCGCGTAGCCGTGGATCTCGACCGGATTCAGATAGCCCATCAGCACGATCGGCGTATCGGCATCGCGCTGACGGAATTCACCGACCCAGCCCAGCACTTCGTTGAGGCCGACACCTTTCGCGATCGCGCGTTCGCTGGCGTGCTGAATCACCGGCCCATCCGCCATCGGGTCGGAGAACGGCACACCCAACTCGATCAGGTCGGCACCGGCGTCGACCAGCGCGTGCATCAGGACAACCATGTGTTCGGGCGCCGGATCGCCGGCGGTGACGAACGGAATCAGGCCGGTGCGGCTTGCGCTCTTGAGCGCGGCGAAGCGGCGGTCGATGCGGCTCATACCTGGACTCCTTCGCGCGCGGCAATGGTGTGCACGTCCTTGTCGCCACGACCGGACAGGTTGCACAGCACGATGCCGTCCTTCGGCAGCTCGCGCGCCAGTTTCATTGCCTGGGCCACCGCGTGGCTGGATTCCAGCGCGGCGAGGATGCCTTCGGTGCGTGCCAGCAGATGGAACGCTTCCATCGCCTCGTCATCCGTCACGCCGACATACTCGGCGCGGCCGGCATCCTTCAGGAACGCATGCTCGGGGCCGACGCCGGGGTAATCGAGTCCGGCCGAAATGGAGTGCGTCTCGGTGATCTGGCCGTTGTCATCGCACAGCACGTAAGTGCGGTTGCCGTGCAGCACGCCGGGGCGGCCGGCTGCCAGCGAGGCCGCATGATGCCCGGTCGCGATGCCCTCGCCCGCCGCCTCGGCGCCGACGATGCGCACGTCGGCATCATTGAGGAATTCGTGGAACAGGCCGATCGCGTTGGAGCCGCCACCGACGCACGCGGTCAGCACGTCCGGCAGGCGGCCGTACTGCTCCAGCATCTGCGCACGCGCCTCGCGCCCGACGATCGCGTTGAAATCGCGCACCATCTTCGGATACGGATGCGGACCGGCCACGGTGCCGATGATGTAGAACGTGTCGGCCACGTTGGTGACCCAGTCACGCATCGCCTCGTTCAGCGCGTCCTTCAAGGTCTTCGAGCCGGACGTGACCGGCACCACCTCGGCGCCGAGCAGCTTCATCCGGTAGACGTTGATCTTCTGCCGCTCGATGTCGACCGCGCCCATGTAGACCACGCACTTCATGCCGAAACGCGCCGCCACGGTGGCGCTGGCCACGCCGTGCTGGCCGGCACCGGTTTCGGCGATGACCCGCTGCTTGCCCATGTGCCGGGCCACCAGCGCCTGCCCGATGGTGTTGTTGATCTTGTGCGCGCCGGTGTGGTTGAGATCCTCGCGCTTGAGCAGGATGCGCGCGCCACCCACGTGCTGGGACAGCCGTTCGGCGTGATAGATCGGACTGGGTCGCCCGACGTAATGTTTCAGGTCGCGATCCAGTTCGGCGAGGAACGCCGGATTCTTGCGCAGTCGCTCGTAGGCCTCGCTCAACTCGGCCAGCGGCGCCATCAGGGTTTCGGCCACGTAGCTGCCACCGTAGTCGCCGAAACGGCCGTGCTGGTCGGGCCAGCGGTGGTAGTCCTGGATCGTCGGCATGTGCGGATTCCTGTGCGAAAAGCTGGAGCCCCACATAGTCGGGGGCAGGATCAAGTCTCAGGTTATCGCATCACCAGGCCTGCACAAAAGCGATAAGATCGCCACCATACGTCAGGAAAACTCAATGATGCCAGGGCGCGAACTGCCACCACTGAATGCCTTGCGCGCCTTCGAGGCAGTGGCTCGCCTGCACGGCGTCAGCCGTGCCGCAGCGGAACTGCACGTCACCCACGGCGCCATCAGCCGGCAATTGCGCCTGCTGGAAGACACGCTTGGCCGCGCACTTTTCATGCGGCAAGGGCGCGGCCTGGCGCTGACCGACGCCGGCGAACAACTGCACGACGGCATCGGCACCGCCTTCGACCAATTGCGTGACACCTGGGCCGGACTGCGCCAACGCAACGCACAGGCACCCTTCGTGCTCGGCTGTGCCAGCAGCCTGCTGGCGCGCTGGCTGATCCCGCGACTGGATCGCCTCGCCCATGACCTGCCCGATCTGCAATTGCATCTGTCGGCACAGGAATCCTCGGCCACGCCGGAGCTGGGCAATCTGGACGCGCTGTTGCTGCTCGCCGCGCCACCGTGGCCGGCAGGCTGGCAGGTGGAAACACTGGCACCGGAACGGACCGGCCCGGTGGTCAGCCCGCGTTATCCGGGTTGGCCGGCGTTGCAGAACCAACCACCCGAATGCCTGCTCGACGAACCGGTGCTGCACACCACCTCGCGCCCGCAGGCATGGTCCGAATGGCTGCTCGGCGCAGGATTGCCGCCGCCACGCGCGCCCGGCGGAGCCGGCTTTCCGCATCTTTACCATTTGCTGGAAGCGGCGATCGCCGGTCTCGGCGTGGCGATTGCGCCGGCACCGCTGGTGGCCGACGAACTGGCCAGCGGCCGCCTGCTGGCACCGTGGGGATTCCAGCCGACTCCCGGCAGCTGGATTCTGGCCACGCCGCAGCGCTCGGGTGATCGGCGCGCCGCCGCCCTGGTGCAATGGCTGCGGCAGGAATTGGCGGGCGGCTGAGCTTTGCGAATCCACGCTACAAATAGCGACGGATCATGTCCTTCAGTTGCCCCACCCGCTCGGATGTCAGCGGACCGAGGATGCCGCGCGCGCGTTCCGGAATGTGCGCCGCCGGATCCTCCTCGCCAAACACGTAATGATCAAGCAGCAGCCGCCAGGCTGCGCGATCGGCCGGATCCAGCGACTTGAAACTGAGGATCGCATGCAGCAATCCATCCAGCGCCGTCGGCGTGGCACGCCCCCGACCAATGCCCGGAATCCACCAGTAATTGACCAGCGCATTGATCTGCTGCATTGACGCCACGTGGTGCCACCACAGCGGCGGAATGTAGATCGCGTCACCTGGCAGCAGTTCGGCGAATTGCGCGTGAGCCAGCGCTTCGCGCAGGCGCGGGAAACGCGGATCGTCGAGCTGGTCAAGTCGGGCCATGCTGATTGCCGCACCCGTGGGCGCGAAATCGAGCGGCCCGACATAGAGGTTGCGCACCTGTTCGGGAGGAAACAGCGTGAAGCGCCGGCTGCCACAGACCACGCAGGCGATGTTCGCGTATTCGTCGAAATGCGCCGGCGTGGTGACGCGGTTGCCCAGCCACAGTCGCGGCTGGATCCGCGAGTCGAGAAAAGGCAACCCGTGCCCGGCCAGAAACTCCGGCAGACAATCGGCAATCAGTGCGCTCTGCAAAGCCAGCCCGGGCGGATCCGCCTGGCGGCTGTAGCTGGCCAACCGCTGCAACGCATGGGTTACCGATACCTGGAAATGCTCGTAGTTGAAACCGGTGCAGCTGACGTCATAACCGACCACGCCAGCTTCGTCGGGGGGCAGCCGCAGGACATTCACCTCGGTGCCGTTGTCCCAACCGGCCAACTGCTGCGCAAAGGTCGTATCCGACTGGAGCGCGCTGCGCACCAGCGGCCAGTCGCGGCACAGTCCACGCAGCACCAGCGGGCGATCGTGGCCGGTGATCTCGTCCAGTCCGAGCGGTTGAGCGGTCCGGCGATATTCTTCGATGGCAGCAGGCATGCAGTTCATCCGTCGCCGGAAAGGATCATCCGGCCATGCTATCGCGCGTGCCGGATGCCGTCATCGGCGCACGCCGGATTCGCAGACCCCGGCCATTCGTCGAGCGACCATCGCGGTCACCTAGGGGTTGAACGACCGTTGCGCATCCACTTCGCGAACGGCCCGGACAAACGCCGCCAGCTTGACCGGATCCTTGATGCCCGGGGCCGACTCGACGCCACTCGCCACATCCACCGCGAACGGCTGCGCCTTCCTGATTGCCTCGCCGACATTGCCGGCATGCAGGCCACCGGCAAGAATCATGGGCAAACCCAGACCGGCCGGTAGCGTGCGCCAGTCAAACACCTTGCCGGTACCACCTGCTTCGCCGGCGGCATGGCTATCCAGCAGGATCGCCGCGGCGTGGGGATACTCGTCGAAACGCGGCGATGCCGCCGCGCCATCGCCCATCGCGATCGCCTTCAGGAAGGAGCGTTCGAACTGGGTGCACCATGCGTCGCTTTCGCGACCGTGAAACTGAAGCAGCGTGGGGCGGACTTCGTCGAGCACCTGGCGCACCAGGCTTGCCTCGTCATCCATGAACAAGGCCACCGTCGCGACAAACGGCGGCAATGCGTCGACGATCGCGCGCGCCTGGGTGAGCGAGACGCGCCGCTTGCTGCGCCCGGTGAACACCAGGCCGATCGCATCGACACCTAGCCGGGTGGCCAGCAGCGCATCCTCGACCCGGGTCATGCCGCAGCATTTGATGCGCGTCACGGCGGTGATCCCGCCGGCGCGCGATCAACCAGACACACCTCGTCCGGCAGTCCCCAGTGGCGCTCGTAACGCGGGCCGATGAAGGTCAGCCCCGAGGATGGCGCCGTCGGACCGGCCACCTGCCGATCACGTCCGGCCAGCAGCTCGCCCAGCCATTCGATCGGCCGCTCGCCGCGGCCGATCAACAGCAACGAGCCGACGATATTGCGCACCATGTGATGCAGGAAGGCATTCGCTTCGATGTCGACGAAAAGCTGTTCGCCCTCGCGCCTCACGCTCACCGCAAGTGCGCTGCGTCGCGGGTGGGCAGCCTGGCACGACAACGCGCGGAACGCGCTGAAATCATGTTCACCCAGCAGCGCCTGGGCTGCATCGTGCATGCGGTCGGCATCCAGCGGCAGCCTTTCCCAGGTCACATAGCGGGCATCCAGCGCCGCCCGCACCGGCCGATTCAGGATGTGATAGCGATAACGCCGGCTGCGCGCGGCGTATCGCGCATGGAAGCTGTCCAGCACCGGTTGCGCCCACAGCACGGCCACACTGGCCGGCAGATTGGAACATGCACCAAGGATCCAGCTGCGCATGTCGCGCGGCGCCTCGGTGTCGAAATGCACGACCTGGCAACGGCCATGGACGCCCGCATCGGTACGCCCCGCACAGCTGACCTCGACCGGATGCGCGGCGACCCTGGACAATGCCTGTTCCAGCGCACCCTGCACGCTGGCGTCCGACTTCAGCCGCTGCCAGCCGCAGAAATCGGTGCCGTCGTATTCAATGCCCAGAGCGATACGCATGGATCGTGCAGAACCTGAAGGGAAGCGCAGAAGATTAACAGGCCGAAACGGCATCGGGCCGGCTAGGCCGGCCCGATGCGATACATCAGGACAGAAAACTCAGTGCAGACTGTCGAGCAGGCGCTTGGCCACGTCGCGCTGCATCTGGCTGCCTTCATTCATCACCTCACCCAACATGGCGCGAGCACCGTCGGCATCGCCCATGTCGACATAGGCGCGCGCGAGGTCGAGTTTGGTATCCACCGGATCGTCATTGAACTCGCCAAGATCGTGACCCTGGTCCGCACTGTGCGAGAAGTTCTCCGCCTCGTCGAAGTTCCAGTCCGAGTCCGACTCCGCCGCTGCCGCAGGAACAACCGCGGCCACATTTTCCACAGCGGCTTCCGGATGCGCCGACGCCTCTGCTGACGGATGGGTGAGATCGAAATTGAAGTTGTACTCGCTGACCTTTTTCGGTGCCTCACCCGGCAGCGGCGGCATCGACGGATGGACCGGGGAAGCCTGGGACTTGTCGGCGTAGTCGTCGATGTCGAACTCTCCGCGCGGGTCGACGTCGTCGTGCGCGATGAATTCTTCATGGTGATCGAACAACGGATGGCCGGGCACGAGATCCTCGCCCATGTGCAACACATCCTGCCACTCGTCCTGCTGCGGATCCGTAATATGGGCATGCATCGCCTCGGCCGCTGCCTCGAAATGATCGACGTCGCGACGCGAGTAGTAAAGCGTGACCAGTTCCAGATGCAGGCCGATGTCATCCGGGTGCTCGGCCAGTTGGTCGAGCAATTCTTCCTGGTCGACGTCGTCGCCCGCGGAATCCTGTTCGGCCACGCCAGCGGTGGAACCGAAGCGATCGGCCAGCGACTGCGAGGATTTGGGACCGGTGGCCACCGGCTTGCGCCGACGACCCAACATGGCAAGCAGAATCAGCAAGACCAGCGCACCGGCACCTGCTGCCCATGCCCACGTCTGCATGTACCACGGCTGTTCCTCCACGGCTGCCCGTGTCGTTGCCGGATGCCGCGTGACGGGCTTGGCTGCCGGTTTGGTGACCGGCGGTTCGGCGGGCTTGACCACCGCCGGCTCCGCCAACGGCGTGGTGACCGTCGTCGCGGCGGACGCGGGAATGCTTGCACCCGCCACGGCTGCCGGGGTCACGGGCTCTTTCGCGGTGCCCGCATGAGCAGGGGCAGCGCCCACATCGGCCTTCTGCGCAAGCTCGGAAACGGCGGAAGTCGCCGCAGTCTCGGCGCCAGCCTCTTTCGCCGAGGCGACGGTTGATTCGGCAGCAGGCGGCAGACCGGCGCTTTTCCTTGCGGCTGCAAGCTTCGCCTGAAGCTCGGCGATCTCATTGTCCTTCAATGACAACAGACGCTCGTTCTTGCTGTTGATGTCGCCAAGGTCCTTCAACCGGGTCTTCAGGTCCGAACTTTGCTGTTGCAGGCTGGCGAGACTTTCCTGCGTACGCAACAGATCCTGGCGCAAGCTGCCAGCGGACTTGTCAGCTGATCCGGTACCCGGACTTCCGGCATGGCCGTCCTGTTTCGCCGGGACCAGGGCCAGCCGGTCGCCGGTGTCGCTCGGAGTGGCGACGCTGGCACTGGACGTGCGGGTGGCCGCATCGGCCACGACGGTGGGTTTGCCCGGCGCGCCGGCGCGCCAGTCGCTGTTCTGCCGGCGAACCTCGGCGGCAGCGGCCGCCATCGTCATCGCCTGCGCTTCGGCCGAGGTCGGCACGCGCAGCACGGCGCCGCTCTTCAATGCATTGATGTTGTCGCGGTAGAAAGCATCCGGATTGGCCTGCTTGATCGCCAGCATCATCTGCTGCACGTCGACACCGGACGGTGCCACATTGCGCGCGATGCCCGACAAGGTCTGGCCCCGCTCAACCGGCCCCAGCTGGCCGCTGCTGGTCGGCGCTGCCGGCGTCCGCGTCGGTGTCGCCGCCTTGGGTTCACTCGCGACAGGTGCCGGGGCGGCAGGCCGGGCATGCTGAACGGGCCTGGCGGGCGCGGGGGAAGCCGCGATGGGAGCCGCCGACATGGCATTCGGCGGATCAAGCAGGATGGCGTACTCACGCACGCTCTTGCCGGCCTTGCCGTTCACTTCAATCAGCAGATCAAGGAAGGGGTCGTCGACCGGAGCGCTGCTGGTGATGCGGATCACTGACCGACTGTCGCCGGCTTTGGTCACGCTGAAATGCAACGGGATCGACGTGCGGCCGCCCACGATCCCGGCGCGCGCGAACTCTTCGCTGGACGCCAGCTGGACCGTGAGGCCCTGCAACTCCGCCGGATTGTCGGGATGCAGAGGGATCTCCGCCAGCAGCGGCTGCCCCAGCGCCGATTTGACCTGGATCTTGCCCAGATCCATGGCCATCGCCTGGCTGGTGCCCAATGCCAACGCGATCAGCACCGACAATTTCAACGAACGATTCATGCGTGTTCCCCCGAACGATCCTGACGCAACTCTCTAGGTTGGCGTTGCCGCCATAGTGTTTACTGCCCCAAACTGAGGTGCCACTTTAGTTACAAGAGCGCCAATCAACAATAGGCGTGGCGAATACTTGCGGCGCATTGCTGCAGCGCGTTCTCACTGCCGTGTCCTGCTTCAATGTTGTTCGCCGGCATGAGCCGACTGCAACTCCTGCAATTGTTTCTGCAACTCGGCGATCTTGCTGTCCTGCTGCTGCAGACGGTCGCTGGCTCGCTGACTGTCCGATTCCTGCCGCTTCACCTCGCGCTCCAGACGCTTGATCTCCGCCTCGCTCCGCACCACTTTCCGCATTGCCTTCGGTGAGGTCGGTGATGAGGTCGAGGCCGCCGGATGCGCCTGGGCCAAGCCGGTCGCCCCCGCCATGCCACAGCACAGAAATCCAAAAAATACAGATACTTGGATAAAGCTCATATCAGAGATAGTCCTCGATCAACAATTCGGCGATCTGCACCGCGTTGAGCGCCGCGCCTTTGCGGATGTTGTCCGACACGATCCACATGTCCAGTCCGCGCTCATGCGAAATATCTTCGCGTATGCGCCCCACGAAAACCCCGTCGGCGCCAGCCGCCTCGCCTACCGGCGTGGGATAGCCACCCGGCTTGCGTTCATCCAGCAGCACCACGCCCGGCGCCTGCTTGAGCAGCTCACGGGCCTGCTCGGCCGTGATCTTGTCACTGGTTTCGATGTGCACTGCCTCGGAGTGGCCATAGAACACCGGCACGCGCACCGCGGTCGGATTCACCTGGATCGACTCGTCTTCCAGAATCTTGCGGGTTTCCCACACCAGCTTCATCTCTTCCTTGGTGTAGCCGTTGGGCTGGAAGTCGTCAATTTGAGGAATCACATTGAACGCGATCTGGGCCGGAAATTTCTTGCCCGGCTCCACGCTTTGGAAATTCAGCAGGGCTGCAGTCTGCTTGCCCAGTTCCTCCATGCCGGTGCGGCCGGCACCGGAGACGGACTGGTAGGTCGCCACGTTGATCCGCTCGATCTGCACCGCACGATGGATCGGTGCCAGCGCCACCAGCATCTGCATGGTCGAGCAGTTCGGGTTGGCGATGATGCCGCGGTTGGTGTAGTGCGCGATCGCGTGCGGATTGACCTCGCTGATCACCAACGGAATGTCGTCCTGGTAGCGGAACTCCGAGGTGTTGTCGATCACCACCGCGCCAGCCGCGGCCGCTCGTGGCGCGTGTTCGCGGCTGACCGAACCGCCGGCGGAGAAGAAGGCAATATCGACTCCGGCGAAGTCATAGGTGTCCAGCAACTGCACGGTGACGTCATTGCCGTCAAAACTGACCTTGCCGCCGGCCGAACGTTCGCTGGCCAGCGGCACCAGCTCGCTCACCGGAAAATGGCGCTCGGCGAGGATTGCCAGCAGGGTCTCGCCGACGGCGCCGGTGGCGCCGACCATGGCGACCTTGTAACTGCTCTTCTGACTCATGGGATGGCTTGCTCTCGGGGAAGGAGAATCGTGTCGCTCACGGCACGTTCGGGGTGACAAGGTTGGGTGGACGTCCGGCATGTGGACCGTGGCCAAACATCGCCAGCACATTGTCCACTGCCACCGAGGTCATCGCACGGCGGGTTTCGGTCGTGGCGCTGGCGATATGCGGGCTGAGCACCACGTTGTCGAGCGTGAGCAGGGCCGGATGAAGCTTCGGCTCGCCTTCGAATACATCCAGCGCCGCGCCTGCCAGTCGCTTCTCGCGCAATGCCACGGCAAGCGCGGCATCATCAACGATGCCGCCGCGAGCGATGTTGATCAGCATCGCGGTCGGCTTCATCAGCGCCAGTTCGTCTGCGCCGACCACGTGGCGGGTCTGCGCGTTCAGCGGCAAGGCCAGCACGAGGAAGTCCGATTGACCCAGCAACTGCTGTTTGTCGACAAGATGCGCGTTGCAGGCACGCTCGTCCGCCTCGGGTAGCGGCGAGCGATTGTGATAGATCACCGGCATGCCGAAACCAAGCGCCCGCTTTGCGATCGCCTGACCAATGCGCCCCATGCCGAGGATGCCCAGGGTGCGGCCGCGCACATCGGTACCCAGCCATGCCTTGAAGTCGGTGGACTGCCAGTGCCCTTCGCGCAGCCAGCGCTCCGCGGCGGGCATCCGGCGTGCGGCGCCCAGCAACAATGCCCAGGTGTAATCGGCCACGCTCTCATTGAGCACGTCGGCGGTGTTGGAAACCGCGATACCCGCGGCGGTCATTGCCGCCAGATCGATATTGTCGTATCCAACGCCCAGGTTGGCGACAAGGCGCAGCCGCTCGGCAGACGCGACCTCGAGGAAGCCGATGCGATCCTTGAGGCCGACGATGGCAGCATCCTGGCGCGCCAGCCGGGCGGCCAGCTCGGGCTGGCTGAACTTGCGCTCGTCGGCCTCGACGCTCACCTCGAAATGGGGCTCGAGCCGGGCAATGATGTCCGGGAAAGTGGGGCGGGAAACCCAGACGCGCGGCTTCTCGGTCATCGACATGGTTCCGGTGGCTGCCATGGAAAATCAGCCGATGCGCGGGGCGACGACACCGACATCTCCGCATTGGGCGCGATGACGCAGCGCGTGATCCATCAGCACCAGCGCCATCATCGCCTCGGCAATCGGGGTGGCACGAATGCCGACGCAGGGGTCATGACGCCCCTTGGTGACCACGTCCACCGGCTCTCCCGCCAGGTTCACGCTGTGACCGGGAATCAGGATGCTGGACGTGGGCTTCAGCACGATGGAAGCCGTCACCGGCTGACCGCTGCTGATGCCGCCGAGAATGCCGCCGGCGTGGTTGGACGCAAAGCCGTCCAGATACATTTCGTCACGATGCTCGCTGCCGCGCTGTGTGACAGCCGAAAAGCCGTCACCGATCTCGACACCCTTGACCGCGTTGATCGACATCAGCGCACTGGCCAGGTCGCCATCGAGCTTGCCATAGATCGGCTCGCCCCAACCCGGCGGCACACCTTCGGCGACCACGTTGATGCGCGCGCCGACCGAGTCGCCGGATTTGCGCAGCGCATTGATGTACTCCTCCAGTGCCGGCACCTGCGCCGCAGCTGGCCAGAAGAACGGATTCTGCTCCACCGCTTCCCGGTCGAAAGTTTCGGGGGTGATGTCGCCGATCTGCGCCAGCCAGCCGCGCACGTGCACGCCATGGCGCTCGGCCAGCCATTTCTTGGCCAGCACACCGGCAGCCACGCGCATGGTGGTTTCACGGGCCGAGGAGCGTCCACCCCCGCGCGGATCGCGAATGCCGTACTTTTGCCAGTAGGTGTAATCGGCATGGCCGGGGCGGAACGTCTGAACGATGTCGCCGTAGTCCTTGCTGCGCTGGTCGGTGTTGCGGATCAGCAGTGCGATCGGCGTGCCGGTGGTCTTGCCCTCGTACACGCCGGAGAGGATTTCCACCTCGTCCGCCTCGTGCCGTTGCGAGGTGTAGCGGCTGCGACCGGTGGCCCGGCGTTCCAGGTCATGGCGGAATTCATCCGCGTCAATCGCCAGTCCAGGCGGACAGCCGTCGATCACGCAGCCGATGGCCGGCCCGTGGCTTTCGCCGAAGGTCGTGACAGTAAGGAGTTTGCCGAACGAATTGCTGGACACGAGATTTGGACGTCCAAGGGATAACCGGCACAGCTTAACCGTGATGAGGGCCGCTTGCCTGTTGCATGCGCCACTCGTGATCGAGCATGGCGAAAATCACGTCATCGACCCACTCGCCCTTGAACCAGAGGCTTTCGTGGTGATGGGCCTCCTGGCGCATGCCGAGTGCGCGCAGCATGGCCATGCTGGCCAGGTTGCGCGGATCGACCGAGGCGTGAATGCGATGGCGACCGAGCTCACCGAAGACCCAGGCGATCAGCGCGCGCACGGCCTCGCTGGCATAACCCATACCCTGCTGCGCGGGCGCGATGCTGACGCCGAACTCGACCGAGCCGTGCGGATCTTCCGGCAGGCACACGCCCAGATCACCGATCAGCGTACCGCCGTTGCCAAGCCGGATGGCACGCTGGAACCAGCCATGCGACGGCGAAGCCGGCTGCGCCACGATGAATTCGCGGGCGGCGGCCAGATCGATCGGACACCAGCCCTGGTAAAGCGCCACCGAGGGATCGGCGCGGCACGCGAACAGGCCTTCCGCATCCGCCGGCCGCAGCGCGTCGATATGCAGTCGCGCCGTGGCCAGTTCCATCTCAGCCGACGCGACGCGCCGCAGCCGCGGCATGAATGGCCGACGCATGCGCGATGAGGTCGCGCCGCTCCAGTGCGAACACACCCATCTGACCCACTTTGAACTCGATCCAGATGAACGGCACTTCCGGCAGCAAGGCGGCCAGCGCGTGCTCGCTTTCACCCACCTCGACGATCAGCAGGCCATTCTCGGTGAGCTGGTCAGCCGCTTCGTCCAGCATGCGCAGGCACAAGTCCAGACCGTCCACGCCCGAGGTGAGGCCCAGCTTCGGTTCGTGCGCGTACTCGCCCGGCAGCGCCGAGTATTCGTCTTCGGTGACGTACGGCGGATTGGAGACGATCAGGTCGTAGCGACGGTCTTTCACCCCGGCGAACAGGTCGGACTGGATGGCCTCGACTCGACCTTCGACGTGCTGGAACACGATGTTCTCGCGCGCAAGGGACAGCGCCTCGTCGCTGATGTCGACGATGTCGACCTGCCAGTCCGGGTTGTACTCGGCCATCGCGATGCCGATGCAGCCCGAACCGGTGCACAGGTCAAGCGCGCGCTCGATGTGGCGCTCGTCCAGCCACGGCGCGAAGCCCGACTCGATCAGCTCGGCGATCGGCGAACGCGGCACCAGCGCGCGACGATCGCTCTTGAACTTCAGCCCGGCAAACCAGGTCTCGCCGACCAGGTAGGCGACCGGCAGTCGCTCACTGACGCGGCGCTCGATCAACGCCAGCACGTTCTCGCGTTCCGCCGTGGTCAACCGGCCCGCGCCATATGCCGGCGGAATGTCCGGCGGCAGGTGCAGGCTGGCCAGCACCAGGTGCGTGGCCTCGTCGATGGGGTTGTCGTGACTGTGGCCGAAAGTCAGCCCGGCCGCGGAGAAGCGGCTGGCGCCATAACGGATGAAGTCGATGATGGTGGCAAGCTCGGCGGTCACGGCGATCCAGGGATGGGACGATTGGCCGGGCATTATAAGGCCTTGAGCGAGGCCGACCGGCTCACGTCATTTTTCGATCCCGATCGCCGTCCGACATGGCAGCCCAGGCCCCCCCATCCCGTGCGTTACCACCGGTCAGCGCCCGGAACCTTTCCCGGGACTCGACCCGGACCGAACGCCCGCGGGATACATCTATACTGGGCGGATGACTTTCAACGTATTCCTGCAGTACATCCTGCCGCACCGCGCGCTGTCCCGCGTGGTCTACCGGGCCACGCGCTGGACCTTCGCGCCGTGGAAGAACTGGCTGATCAGTACCATCGTGCGCAATTACAACGTCAACATGGCCGAAGCCGCGCAGCCCGATCCGCTGACTTACCAGCACTTCAACGCGTTTTTCACCCGCAAATTGAAGCCCGGTGCGCGCCAGGCCGACGCCGACGCAACTGCCCTGCTCTCCCCCGCCGATGGGCGCATCAGCCAGTCTGGCGCCATCGTCGACGGACGGATCTTCCAGGCCAAGGGCCAGGAATACACCGCGGCCGAACTGCTTGGCGGCGACGAAACTGCGGCCGCACCCTACCGCAACGGTCGTTTCGTCACCGTCTATCTGTCACCCCGCGATTACCACCGCGTGCACATGCCGTTGAAAGGCACGCTGCGAGAAACCGTGCATGTGCCGGGGCGGATTTTCAGCGTGGCGCCCTTCGCCGTCGAGGCGATCCCGCGGCTGTTCGCCCGCAATGAACGGCTGGTCTGCCATTTCGATGGCGAGCGCGGCCCGTTCGTGGTGGTGATGGTGGGTGCAATCCTGGTTTCGTCGGTCGCCACGGTCTGGGATGGCCTGGTCATTCCGCCGTATGCCTCGTCGATCCGGCGCAAGTCGTTTGCCGGCCAGGGCATCACGCTGGAGCGCTTCGCCGAGATGGCGCGCTTCAACATGGGTTCCACCGTGATCATGCTGCTTCCCGAAAGCATGGCGGAGTTGGATGCGCTGGTCCCGCAACAGGCCGTGCAAGTAGGCCAGCGGCTGGGGCAACAGCAGGATTGAGGCGGCTTGCCCGCAGGCGCGTGGCTTTCAGCCAGCAGGTTGCGCCGAAGCAACAACCCGAAATCAAGCGTTTGCCCCTGAATTCCCGGTCTGCAGCAGGCCTGGTCGCCCGATACTGACGCAGCACGTCAGTATGTGACGCCCTGCGCGCAAACCGCCCGGATACCTCGCTATACTCCGCCCCGGAGTCGTGCGCAGGGGGCACGGTTGAATTCATGCGCCGAGGGGATCCGATGCAAATACTCACACCGTTTCTAGTGATGATGCGCGCGCGCCAGCTTGGCCGCCAATTCCGCGATATCGAACGAATTGTGCGTGCCCTGCCAAAGCGTGCCCACCAGCGTCTCAGCACACTCACCCTGCGCGAGATCGGACAGGCTTCGCGCAGCGATTTTCCGCACTTGCATGGCACCGCCCCGGAAGCACGCTACCTGCCGTGGGGACAGGGTACCGAGGCCGGTTACGAGCGCGCCCGCTCCGGCAACGCCGAGGTCGCCATGCGCGGCATCGCGCTATGGCTGGCCGTGGCGTACCACGAAACCAAGAACTCGCCATACCCCAGCCTGCAGCCGCATTACCGCCAGCTGATGCAGCTTTTGCGTGAATTGAAGGAAGTGCAAACCCAGGGCAACACGGTCGACAGCTGGATGCAGCAAACCGCAGTCGCCTGAGTTTCCGCCGGCCACGTCGCTCAGCGGCAGGCCGGCACCTTCAGTGTCTGATCGATACGCAGGTGCTGGTGGCGCAGTCCGTTCATTTCGGCAATCTCCTGCACGCTTGAACATTGCAGCTTGCGCACGATGCTGATCAAGGTGTCGCCGCGCCGCACCCGATAATTCCTGGTGGCCGAAATTTTCACTGGCGCCTTGACTTCAGGTGCGTCAACCACGGGAACGACCGCCTGGTGAAGGTCGCTGGCCAGGATCGGCCAGGGACCGGCGACACAGCGCGAGTCGTAAGCCCGCTCCAGCATTTTCGGCAACTGCAAGCGGGTACCCGCAGGCTGACTGACTTGCGGGTCCAGCCGCGGATTGAGGTTGCGCAGTGTACGGAACCAGCCGTCGCCCATGCCTCCGGCCGAACCCAGGCAAACCGTCAATTCGGACAGGGATGCAGGCCGCTTCAGGGTGATCGAGCCGGGCGCGATGTCGAGGCGTGGAAAACGCAGGTTGTAGCTGTCCGGGTGCTGGAACAGCCACGCCGCCGCCAGTACCGCGGGCACGTAGTCACGCGTTTCCCGCGACAGCTCGTTGTAGACCCGCGGATCGTAGAAACTCACCGAGGTATCGTCGCCAACCAGCCGCCGGATACGGCCCTCGCCACCGTTGTACGCCGCGATGGTCAACTCGAGGTTGTCGTTGAAGATCCGCAGCTGCTCGTTGATGTATTCGGCATTGGCGCGCGCGGAGGCAGCGGGATCAAAGCGGGTGTCGAAGCCGTTGTCACTGACCAGACCGAAACGCAGGCCGGTCGAATACATGAACTGCAGCGGGCCTGCGGCACCCGAGCGCGAAACCGCATGCACTTTACCGCCGGATTCCTTTGCCATGATGCCGAACAGCAATGCCTCGGGCAGGTCGGCCTTCTCATAGGCGGGCCACATTTGATAACGCATGTACTGATAATTGACGTACGCATCCATCAATTGCGGCCGCCATTGCGTCAGCCACATTTCCAACGCGGCCTTGACCGGGCCATTCATCGCGATCAGCTTCGACAGCTTCTGTCCGTGCAGCAGGGTCACGCTGCGCTGGGCCTGGGGCAAGCTCGCCGCCCCGGTCTTGCCGGCCAATGCCAACGCTGCCTGGGTGGGGTCCACATCGCTGTCCAGATCCTGCGCTCCGCCGAAATCGCCGTCCTTCAGGCGCAGCAGATGGTCAAAGGTCGAGAAAAATCGCTGGGGGTCGCAGCCTGGCGTATTGCCACAGCGCGCCGACGCATGCTTCAGGCGATCCAGTGATTGAGTCAGGGTGGCCTGGGATGCCTGCAAATCGCCTTCCCGTGACTGCTGCAAGGCGATTTCGTAACCCTTGCTGGCCACCTCGAGCTCGCTGTAAAGCGCGCCGACCTGACCCGAAGGTTTTGCCGAACCGGTACTGGCACATGCTGCGAGCAGACTGATCGCCAGGGCAACCGGCACCAGGCGGATGGAACGAACCACGGAACGCGACGACATCACAAACGCTACCCCAGGAAAACGCCCACCATAGCGGGCACCGGGATTGGACTCAACGCACGCGGTCGGCTGGCGGTCTGGCTACAATCGTGCGATCACCATTGGATGGAACGCCATGACCGAGATTCTGATCGGCCGCAACGACAACACCAGCGTCAGCCTGGATCCCCATTACGGCAATCGGCACGGCATGATCGCCGGCGCCACGGGTACCGGAAAATCCGTCTCGCTGATGGTGTTGGCCGAAGGTTTCTCGCGGCTGGGCGTGCCCTGCTTCCTGGCCGATGCCAAGGGTGACCTGGCTGGGCTGGCCATGGCCGCCGGTGAACCGGGCGACAAGCTCAAGGCGCGACTGGACAAGCTCAAGCTCACCGACTGGAAGCCGCAAGCCAACCCGGTGGTGTTCTGGGACATCTACGGCAAACTCGGCCACCCGGTGCGCGCCACCATCAGCGAAATGGGCCCCACCCTGCTCGGTCGCGTACTGGAGCTCAACGACACCCAGGAAGGCGTACTGGAAGTGGTGTTCAAGGCCGCCGACGACCAGGGCTGGTTGCTGCTGGACCTCGCCGACCTGCGCGCCCTGCTCGGCTACGCCGCGGAAAACGCCAAGGCGCTGTCCACCCAGTACGGGCTGATCAGCACGACGAGCATCGCGGCGATCCAGCGCGCGCTGCTGAAACTCGAGGGCGATGGTGCCGACCAGTTCTTCGGTGAACCGGCGCTGGAGCTGGCCGACCTGATGCGCCAGGACATGAGCGGCCGCGGCATCATCAACGTGCTGGCCGCCGACCAACTGATCATGAAGCCGCGGCTGTACTCCACCTTCCTGCTGTGGCTGCTGTCCGAACTGTTCGAACAACTGCCCGAAGTGGGTGACCTCGAGCAGCCGAAGATGGTGTTCTTCTTCGACGAAGCGCATCTGCTGTTTGATGACGCCTCGCCGGCGCTTTTGCAGCGCGTGGAACAGGTGGTGCGCCTGATCCGCTCCAAGGGCGTCGGCGTGTACTTCTGCTCGCAGAATCCCGACGACGTGCCTGGCGTGATCCTCGGTCAGCTCGGCAACCGCATACAGCACGCGCTGCGTGCGTTCACCCCGCGCGATCAGAAGGCCGTCAAGGCCGCGGCGGAGACCTTCGTCGCCAATCCGAAACTGGACGTCACCGAAGCCATCACCAAACTCGCCGTGGGCGAAGCGCTGGCCTCGACCCTGGCCAACGGTGGCGTGCCCACACCGGTCGAGCAGGTGCTGGTGACCACGCCGTGCTGTCGCATCGGCGCGATCACCGACGCCGAGCGCGCCACCATCCGCCAGCGCTCGCCGGTCGGGGCGAAATACGACACCACCGTCAATCGCGAGTCCGCCGCCGAGATGCTGGCCAGGCGCGCCGAAGACAAGGCCGCCGATGCCACCGCGGTCGCCGCCAATGCGCCGGCCAACGGTGGCGACAAGCCGGCCGAAGCGGGCTGGGGTGGCGCCGTGCACGATGCGCTGTTCGGCACCAAGCGTCGCCAGGGCATGATCGAGACCATGGGCAAGCAGATGGTGCGCACGGCCGGCAGCCAGCTCGGCCGGCAGATCCTGCGTGGTGTGCTCGGCGGGATCTTCGGCGGCAAGCGTTGAAAGGTCTTGCTGCGTGAGCCGCTGGCGACCCGCCTCTCCCAGTTCCACCGCGATCATCACCCGCGAGGGTTTCGAGCGGCTCAAGGCTGAACTTGATCACCTGTGGCACGTGCTGCGCCCGGAAGTGGTGAAGGCGCTCACCGCTGCTGCCGCCGAGGGCGATCGTTCGGAAAACGCCGAATACATCTACCGCAAGAAGCAACTCGGCGAGATCGACCGCCGCGCCCGCTACCTCACCAAACGCATCCCCTCGCTCAAGGTCGCCGAAGGCATGCCCGGTGATCGCAAGGCCGTGTTCTTCGGCGCCCGCATCGAACTCGAAGACGTGGACACCGGCGAGATCCTTCGCTACCGCATCGTCGGCCCCGACGAGACCGATGCCAGACAGGGCTGGATCAGCATCGACTCACCCATGGCGCGTGCCGTGCTGAAGCGGCATGTCGACGATGAATTTGTGGCGGAACTGCCCGCCGGACCGGCCGAATTCACCATCGTGGGAGTGTCTTACGACGACGATTCCACGGCAGCGCGGTAAGCCGCACAGTACGGCTTTGACGGCCCGTGTCCGGAAGCGCAACGGACCGATCTGACCTACTGACCGGCATCTTCGTGCGGCGACAGCAGGCGCAGGGTCTGCTGGTGATCATGCTCGATCTTCGCCAGTTGCTCCTGTCGGGCCTGCTGACTGACCCATTGACCGTGGATGGCCTGCTGCCGCAACAGCGCGTACTGCATGTCCACGAAAGGCTTCAGCACGCGACTGTCCTCGGCAACAAAGCCACCGAGATCCGGAACCCGTGCGAGATTGGCGCGTTCGCGCTCCCCTGCCACGCCGCGCGCCTTGCCATAGCCGAGCAGGATGTCAGTCAGGCGCTGGCGTAGTTGCGTGGACAGCCCTTCGCGAATCACCAGCACGCCCGAGGGAATCAGCCGTGATCGCCAGATCACCCGCAACCGGTCTGCCTCGCCGGGGAAATTGCGGCGGAACAGATCCATGTCCGGATTGTTGCTGCTGGCCACGTCCGCCTCTCGATTGGCCACGGCGAGCAAATTGCTCTGGTGATCACCCACGTGCACGCTGGCGAAAAACGTGTCCGAATTGAGCCCTCTCGGTGCGAAGACATAGGCTTCCGGCGCCATGTAGCCCGTCACCGAGAGATGCTCGCTGCGCGCATAGCGCCAGCGCTGGGCAGGCAGGCCGATCAGGTCGCCGAGATCGTGGATCGGGCCGTCATCGCGCACCACCAGGGCGGCCACATTGCCCTGCACCCCGTCCTTGCGCAGGAACTGCGCAAATACCTGCATGTGCTGGTGGGTCACCGCCTCGACCGCCAACCGGCCGGACAGAAACGCGACATCGACCCGCTGGCCTCCGATCGCGCTGGACAGACTGGCATAGCTGCCCACCGATACCGTCGTCACCGGACGATCCAGTCGCTTCTGCAGATCGGCCAGCATCGGGCGCCATTGCTCAAGCGATTCGGCGGCGCTGCCGATCGGAAGGATGCCGAAGCGGAGCGGCGTCTGAGCGCGTGCAGGCAGCCCCGCGGCGGCCGCACCGCCGACGCCAAGCAGCACGGCGCAAAGCGTCGCGGCAACCGTCCCGAGCACGCTCCCGCCATGCTGATGACGCCACCAGGATCTTGCCATGGTCAATGCCCTGCGCTCCCTGACCCGCCTCCCCATGCCCTGTATATAGTCGTGATCGACCCACGGGGCAAGCGGCGGAATCAGGGTACCAGCAGCTCGAACGGGGCCGGATAACTGCGCCCGTCTCGGCGCGACTGGTAACAAGGCGTGCTTCGATGGAAGGCTTCGTCGGCGTTGTCGGCATGCCAGCCGGGCAATCCGGACACCGGCAGCGGCCGCAACTCAAGCGGGTCGCGCAACAGCAGGCCGGAACGAACCGCCGCGGCGCAATGCAGGGGCAAATCCATGCTGTGATCGGCGTGGAATACCAGCGCCTTGCCCACCAGCAATTTGGCCGGACTCAACGCCAGTTCGAGCAGCGCGTGGCCGAACAGCTCCAGCCGAATCGTTCCGTCCAGCCAGGCCTGGCGCCTGCGCCAGAACAGTCCGTGCCAGTCATGTGCGTCCCAGAGCTCCAGCAAGGAAAGGTCGCTCACGCCCACCATCACGCCACCTTCGTCGAAGTGCGTCATCGCGTACTGGGCACGCGAACGCAGCTTCGGTCCCATGTGGGTGATTTCACCCGCCTGGCGCTGGTTCAATGCGCGTTTCAGGCCCGGATGACGCAGCCAGATCAACGCATTCAGCAGGTCATGCCAGTTCTCTTCCCGGGTGGCGATCTGGCCGCGTTCGGCAATGCGTTGCTCGTAGTGCAATCCATCCGCCAGCAAGGCCGGTGTCTGCGCCACGAAACGCTCGGACGCGCCGCCAGGCCAGCAGCGGTTCAATGCGTCGATCGAAGGCCAGCACGCGCCTTCCAGCAGGTCGGCGTGATCGCGCCAGGCGAGCAACGGCATCCGTCCGAAAACGGCCGGATCCACCCGGTCGCGAGCCGGCGCGACGTAGCGCACGGAGAATCTAGACGACGGTTAGCTGCGGATGGGCCAAGCGTGCGTGCAGGTCGTGATCGCTGGCCGACTCGACCACGACATCAACAAATTGCCCCGGACGCAGTTTCTGGCCATCGGCGATCAGCACGCTGCCGTCGATTTCCGGCGCATCCGCGGCGGAGCGCGCCACGGCACCGCTGGCACCGGCCTCGTCGACCAGCACCTTGATCGTGCGGCCGATCTTGCGCTGCAGTTTTGCGGCGGAAATTTCCGCCTGCACGGCCATGAACTGTTCCAGCCGGTCTTCCTTCAACTCCTCCGACACCGGATCGGGCAGCTCGTTCGCCTTGGCGCCATTGACTGGCGAATAGGCAAACGCGCCGACGCGATCAAGCTCGGCCTCGCGCAGGAAGTCGAGCAGCTCCTCGAACTCCGCGTCGGTCTCGCCGGGAAAGCCGACGATGAAGGTGCTGCGAATGGTCAGGTCCGGCACCTGCCTGCGCCAGTTCTGGATGCGCTCCAGCGTCCGGTCGATGTTGCCCGGGCGCTTCATCAATTTCAGGATGCGCGGACTGGCGTGCTGGAACGGTATGTCCAGATACGGCAGCAGCTTGCCGGAGGCCATCAGCGGCATCACTTCGTCCACGTGTGGATACGGGTAGACATAATGCAGACGTGCCCACACGCCCAGCTCGGACAGGCCCTCGCACAGTTCGGTCATGCGGGTGCGGTAGGACTTGCCCCGCCACTCTCGCTCGGCGTATTTCAGATCGACGCCATAGGCGCTGGTGTCCTGCGAAATCACCAGCAATTCCTTCACGCCACCCTTGACCAGGCGTTCGGCCTCCAGCAGCACTTCGTCAACCGGGCGCGAAACCAGGTTGCCGCGCATCGAAGGAATGATGCAGAAGCTGCAACGATGATTGCAGCCTTCGGAAATCTTCAGATAGGCGTAATGCTTCGGCGTGAGCTTCACGCCCGTGTCCGGCACGATGTCGAAAAACTTGTTGCGCACCGGCGGCAGTGCCTGGTGCACCGCGTTCATCACGCTGGCGTAATCCTGCGGCCCGCTGACGGAAAGCACGTCTGGATACGCCTCGCGGATCAGCGCCTCGCGCTTGCCCAGGCAACCGGTGACGATCACCTTGCCATTCTCGTGCAGCGCGGTGCCGATCGAATCCAGCGACTCCTGCACGGCGGCGTCGATGAAGCCGCAGGTATTGACCACCACCGCATCGGCCTCGCCGTAGCTGGGCACGATCTGGTAACCCTCGACCTTGAGCTGGGTGAGGATGCGCTCGGAATCGACCAGGGCCTTGGGACAACCAAGGCTGACGAAGCCGATCTTTTGGGCGGGAGTGGACATGGCTCGGGCTACCGGGAATCAGAAGGGTAAACGGTTGATTATAGGGGAACCCTGGACGAACAGAGCAGCATGGCGCCCGCCGATCGGGTCATGATCGCTGTCAGCGATTCGCCACACTGCCTAAAATGAACGTTTCCTCACAGGAGCCGCGCCATGGGCCAGTCCATCAACATCCCCACCTCCGGAACACAATGCATCGGTGCTTATCTGGCCGAGCCGCCGGGCAAGCCCAAGGGCGGCATCGTGGTGATCCAGGAGATCTTCGGCGTGACCGCCCACATTCGCGACGTGGCGGACCGTTTTGCCCGGCAGGGCTACACCGCCATCGCACCGGCGTTCTTCGACCATCTGGAAAGCGGACTGGAACTGCCGTACGACATGGTCGGCGTCAACCGTGGCAAGCAACTCGTGGCCGAGCTGGGGCTTGAACGCGCCCTGGAAGATGTGGCCAGCGCCGCCGAGTCCATCCGTTCGGCGGGAAAAGTCGGCACCGTCGGCTACTGCTGGGGCGGCACCGTCGCCCTGCTCGCGGCATTGCGACTGGGCCTGCCTTCGGTGAGCTATTACGGCGCGCGCAACTTGCCGTTCCTTCATGAAACGCCCCAGGCGCCGGTCATGTTCCACTTCGGCGAGAAAGACCACAGCATTTCGCCCGAAGCGGTGGCCAAGCACCGCGAGGCGCTGCCGCAAATGGAAACGTTCACCTATCCTGCGGATCATGCTTTCAATCGCGATGGCGGCCCCAGCTACGACGAGGCCAGTGCCAGACTCGCCCTGCAGCGCACCCTGGCCTTCTTCGACCAGCACGTGGCGGAAGCATGATCGATGCAGGGTTCATCCTCGATTCGCGACTGGCAGCCGACACCCATCCGGTGATCTCGCTGCCGCTGTGCGACGTGCTGTTGATGAACGACGCGCGGTATCCCTGGCTGATTCTGGTGCCACGGCGTGCCGGCGTGGTCGAGATCAGCGATCTGGACCGCGAGGATCAGGCCACGTTATGGCAGGAAGTGGCGCATGTCACCGCGGCACTTCGCCAGGTGGCGGTCTTCGAGAAGCTCAACCTGGGTGCGCTGGGCAATATCGTGCGGCAATTGCATGTGCACCTGGTCGGGCGTCGCGATGGTGATGCCGCATGGCCCGGACCGGTCTGGGGAAACGGCCATGCCGTGGACTACGACGGCACGCAACGCGAGCACCTGATCGGCGCACTGCGCAAGTCGCTCATCCGTTGAGTCTTCAACAAAAAAGGCTGCAGCGTGAGCTGCAGCCTTTTTTGCGGAGTCGGACGAGTCCATCGAATGACCGAACTCAGCCACGCTCCCTGGCCGTCAAGAGTTGGCGCGAACGGTCAATATTGACGCTGCTGCTGATTCTCCGGATCGAAGCCGCCGCTGGCAGCGTCCTTGCCCTTCTGGGAATCGGGCATCTGCGCCGGCGCATGATGATCCTCCAGCGCGCGCGCCTTGGTTTCGACCGGATTGATCTTGGTCAGCGTGCCCTTGTCGTCGTAGAACACCGTGAAGCCGTAGTCCATCTGCATGCGAGCCATGTACTCCAGATGCCGCTTGCGGATCTTCGAGTCATCGCTGGGCATCAACAGCACCGTCTTGGGCAACTTCCCCTGGTCCTTCAGATAGGCAAAGTGACTGCCCACATCGAGCGCCGAAAGCACCGCTCCATCGACCAGGAATTGTCCATCCTTGTACGCCTCGATGGTGGTGTCGAACTGCCCCTTCACCGACGCCGTGGGGACATCACTCTTGGTGCTGCCGGAATGACAGCCGGCGATCGCGAACAGGCCGCCCAGCATGAGCGCAGCCGTGGCTCGCTTCAGCATCGTGGAAAAACGGATCATGCGGGTCTCCTGCAAGCAATCAATGATGGTCATCGGCTGAAGTGTAACTCGGAACCACACAGGGAGACGGGGTCAAAACCCCTCTCGATGCGCGCATTCAGGTGCGCGGCAAAGTCACACCCTGCTGGCCCTGATATTTGCCGCCGCGATCCTTGTAACTGGTCTCGCATTCCTCGTCGGATTCGAGAAACAGCATCTGCGCCACGCCCTCGTTGGCGTAAATCTTTGCGGGCAGCGGCGTGGTGTTGGAGAACTCCAGCGTCACGTGTCCCTCCCACTCCGGCTCCAGTGGCGTCACGTTGACGATGATGCCGCAGCGCGCGTAGGTGCTTTTGCCCAGGCAGATCGTGAGCACCTTGCGCGGGATGCGGAAGTATTCGACGGTGCGCGCCAGTGCGAACGAATTGGGCGGAATGATGCAGACATCCGCCTCCACGTCGACGAAGCTCGACGGATCGAACGACTTCGGGTCGACGATGGTGGAATTGATGTTGGTGAAGATCTTGAATTCGCGCGCGCAGCGCACGTCGTAGCCGTAACTGGAGGTGCCGTAGGAAATCAGCTTGTTGCCGTCACGCAATTTCACTTGGCCCGGCTCGAACGGCTCAATCATGCCGTGGCTCTCGGCCATGCGCCGGATCCACTTGTCGGGTTTGATGCTCACGCTGTCTCCGCTGGTTGGCTTGACGGCCCGGACCAACCGGGCGCAAGACGGCAAAAATACACGGTCAGGGCATCGCGGCGCCAGCCAAGGCCATCAGGACGCCGGAAAGGCCTCCACCAGCACCTGCAACACCGCCTGCAATTCGGCACACCGATCGACACTTTCCAGCACCTGGGTCACCGAGCATCCGGCTCCCGGAAGCGCTACCGGCAACGGCTGGGCGGTCAGCAGCTGCGCGGACATGGTGGACAGGATCTCGGCCAGTGCCTCCTGTGCGTGATACGAGCCGCGTGCTGCCGTGTTCAGCAGCAACACCGGTTTGCCCGGGAATTCAGGACTGCCGACCAGCCAGTCCAGCAGGTTCTTGAACGCGCCGGGCACGCCATGCGCGTACTCCGGACAGGCGATCAGCAAGGCATCGGCCGAGACGACGGCTTCGCGCAGTTCGGAGACCGCCAGCGGCAACGGATCGGTCTCCGCGTCCGGATTGAACAGCGGCAGCTCGCCAAGACCCCGATAGAGCAAAAGCTCCAGCGTCGACGGCGCCAGGCGATACGCCGCCTCGAGGGCAGCCGAGTTCGACGACACGCGGCGCAGGCTGCCGGAAAGGCACAACACCTGCGCCACCACCTTCATGCGGCCGGTGCGCCCTGCACCACGATCTTGCCCAGGCCCAGGGACTTGTTGCGCGGCTGCCGCGACAACCGACCCGCCGCATTGCGCGCGATCTCGCGATAGCGCATGGCCAAGTCGGAATCGGGCATCGCCGCCACCGTGGGATTGCCGCTGTCGGCCTGCTCGCGGATGCGGATGTCCAGCGGCAACGAACCCAGATATGCGGCACCGTACTGGCTGGCCATCCGCTCGCCGCCGCCCTCGCCGAAGATGTTTTCCTCGTGACCGCAGTTGGAGCAGACATGGGTGGCCATGTTTTCCACCACGCCCAGCACCGGCACCTCGACCTTCTCGAACATCTTCAACGCCTTGCGCGCATCCAGCAGGGCGATGTCCTGCGGCGTGGTGACGATGATCGCGCCGGCCACCGGCACCTTCTGCGACAGCGTGAGCTGGATGTCGCCGGTGCCCGGTGGCAGGTCAACGATCAGGTAGTCGAGCTGTTCCCAGCGCGTGTCGGTGAGCAACTGCATCATCGCCTGGGTGACCATCGGCCCGCGCCAGATCATCGGCGTGTCCTCTTCCACCAGGAAACCGATCGACATCACCGGCATGCCATGCGCCTGCATCGGAATGATGCTCTTGCCATCGGGCGAGGCCGGCTTGCCGTGCACGCCGAGCATGGTCGGCTGGCTGGGACCGTAGATGTCCGCATCCATCACGCCGACTTTCGCACCCTCGGCCTGCAGCGCCAGCGCCAGGTTGGCCGAGACGGTGGACTTGCCCACGCCCCCCTTGCCCGACGCCACCACGATGATGTTCTTCACGTTCGGCAACGGACCTAGCGTGCCCTGCACCTTGTGCACGTGGATGCGGCTGGTGACCGATACCGTGGCGGCCTCGATCGCCGGATCGGCCTCCAGCGCCTGCCGCACGCGTGCGCGCATGGCATCCACCGCACCGGCCGACGGATAACCCAGCTGCAGGTCCACCGACACTTTCGCACCGTCCACCCCAACCGCGCGCAGCGACTCGGCCAGCGGGGCACCGGTGTGGGTGTCGATAAGGTCGCCAAGGATCTGGCGGACCAGGGCTTCGTTCGCCTGTGTCATGTCTGCTCGGAGAATTTGCGGGGCTGCCATTATGCCAGCGCGCCGGCCAGGGCCAGCTGATCCAGATCACTGCCCGCCTGACGAGGCCGGCCATTGCGCCGCCACCGCAAGCCTTTGCGCAATGCAGCTTGACGCCCCCGCCGATCCTCGCCAGTCTGCATTCCATACGCTTTCGTACGGGAGGAACACCATGAAGCATGCGTTTCGTTTGGCGATTGCCGCAACCCTGCTGTTCGCCACCGGCGCCGTGATGGCGGCGAATGACACCCCGGTCGGCACCTGGAAAACCATCGATGACGAGTCCGGTCAGGCCAAGTCCATCGTGGAGATCACCAACCACAACGGCGAGCTTCAGGCGCACATCGTGAAGCTGCTCAACCGCAGCCCGGAAGATATCGCCCGCGACGGCGCCGTGGCGCTGTGCAAGAAGTGCGACGGCGAACGCAAGGACAAGCCGGTCGAAGGCATGAACATCATGTGGGGCGTCCATCGGAACGACGACGCCTGGGATGGCGGCAAGATCCTCGACCCGAAGTCCGGCAAGGTCTACAAAGTGAAGCTGTCGATGCTCGACGGTGGTCAGAAGCTCAACGTGCGTGGCTACATCGGCTTCTCCTGGGTCGGTCGCTCGCAGGTGTGGGAACGCCAGCCCTGAGCCCGGCCGGGATCCACTCCACCAAAGCGCGCTCCGGCGCGCTTTTTTTCGTGGAGCGAATGCCCGGACGAGACGCGGGAGGTTTGGACGGCCATGCCATAATGCGCAGTCCCTCCGGAGTATCTGCCCGCCATGAGTCGTCGCCTGCTCGTCACCCACGCCCTGCCCTACGCCAACGGTCCGCTGCACCTGGGCCACATGCTGGGTTACATCCAGACCGACATCTGGGTACGGGCACAGCGGATGATGGGCAACGAGGTGCATTTCGTCGCCGCCGACGATGCCCACGGCACGCCGATCATGCTGGCTGCGGAGAAAGCCGGCATGACACCGGAGGCCTTCATCGACGGCATCCGCGCCGGCCATGAAGCCGATTTCGCCGAATTCAACTTCAGCTTCGACCATTACCACACCACCCACTCGGACGAGAATCGCGAACTGGCGTCGCTGATCTACACGCGCCTGCGCGACGCGGGTTTCATCGCCAAGCGCAGCATCCAGCAGCTGTTCGATCCCGAAAAGCAGATGTTCCTGCCCGACCGCTACATCAAGGGCATCTGCCCGAAGTGCGGCACGCCGGACCAGTACGGCGACAACTGCGAACACTGCGGCGCCACCTACGCGCCCACCGACCTGATCAACCCCACTTCGGTGATGTCCGGCGCCACCCCGGTGTTGCGCGACTCGGAGCACTACTTCTTCGAGCTGGGCAAGTTCGAAGCGCTGCTGCGCGACTGGTTCGCCGGCAAGTTCACCGACGGCAAGCCGGTGGCCAACAGCGGCGTCGCGGCAAAGCTGCGCGAATGGCTGGACGGTGGCCTGAAGGACTGGGACATCTCGCGCGACGCACCCTACTTCGGCTTTCCCATCCCCGATGCGCCGGGCAAGTTCTTCTACGTCTGGCTGGACGCACCGGTGGGCTACCTGGCCAGCTTCAAGGCCTTGTGCGACCGCACCGGGCTGAAGTTCGACGACTTCCTCGGGCCTGACAGCAGCGCCGAGATGCACCATTTCATCGGCAAGGACATCATCAACTTCCACGGTTTGTTCTGGCCGGCGATGCTGCATGGCGCGAACTTCCGCACGCCCACCGCGCTGCATGTCAACGGCTACCTGACCGTGAACGGTGCGAAGATGTCCAAGTCGCGCGGCACCTTCATCCAGGCACGCACCTATCTGGACGCCGGGATCCACCCCGAATTCCTGCGCTACTACTTCACCACCATGCTCAGCGATGCGCCGGTCGACGTGGATCTCGACCTCAAGGCGTTCGAGGAGCGGGTCAACTCGCACCTGATCGGCAAATGGGTGAACATCGCCAGCCGCACCGCCGGCTTCATGCAGAAGTTCTTCGACGGCAAGCTGGCCGACCATTTCGAGGCGGAGGAAGCCGCGCTGTGGCAGACCCTGCTGTCGCACTACGACGGCATCGAGGCACTGTATGAGACGGGCGAATTCGCCGAAGTCACCCGCCGCTTCGTCGCCATCGCCGACCTGGTCAATGGCTACATCGCGACCAAGGCACCCTGGCTGATCGCCAAGGACGAATCCCGCCGCGCCGAGCTGCAACAAGTCTGCACGCTGGCCTTGCACGGCTTCCGTCTGCTGTCCGGCCTGCTCAAGCCGGTGCTGCCGGCTACCGTGGCTGCCGCCGAACAATTCCTCGCCGCGCCGATCAGCAGTTTCGACGATGCCCGCCGCGAATTGCACGGCCACACCGTCCAGGCCTTCGAGCCGTTGCTGGCCCGCATCGACCCCAAGCGCATCGAGGCGATGGTCGAGGCCTCGAAGGAATCGCTCGGCGCGCCTGCCGCCACGACCGCCCCCACGAAAAAGAAAGCCATGAACGACACCGTCAAACCTGCCGCCGCGCCAGTCTCACTGCCGGCCGACGCCCCTGCCACCATCGGCATCGACGACTTCGCCAAGCTCGACCTGCGCATCGGCAAGGTCAGCGTCTGCGAATTCGTGGACGGTTCGGACAAGCTGCTGCGCTTCGAGCTGGACGCCGGCCCGCTGGGCACCCGCCAGATTTTCTCCGGCATCCGCGCCGCCTATGCCGAGCCGGAAAAACTGGTCGGCCGCAACGTGGTGTTCATCGCCAATCTGGCCCCGCGCAAGATGCGTTTCGGCCTGTCCGAAGGCATGATCCTTTCAGCGGGTGACGGCGGCAGCGACCTGTTCCTGCTCGACGCCGATCAGGGCGCGAAACCCGGCGCCACTGTTCGCTGATTCGATGACGGAACGAGGCGGGAAGCCGGCGCGCTACGGCTTCGCATAGGTCACGAACACACCGACCAGGTCCCCGTTCTCGTTGTACGGCGCCATGTCGACATAGCGGTAGCCGCGCGCCGCGTAAGCGGCATGCGACTTCGTGAGCTGACTCGCCATGTGCTTCTTGCGGAATCCGAACGTGGCATCGATGAACACAGTCACCGTGTCGCCCGTGACCGCTGGGGTTTCCGCCTGGGCGGGAGCCGCATGGGTCATCAGGATGCCGCCGGCGCCACCCAGCAAGGCAGCCAGCAACAGGAAGGCAGGAAACGACGATTTCATGGCAGGCTCCGACAGGCAGCGACAATTGCGGGACAATGTGCGTCGATTATCGTCTGTCTTCGCATCCACCCATGAGTGAGTCCATCACCCTTCTGACTGATCGCATCGATGCCTTGCTGCCGCAGACGCAATGCGAGCAGTGCGGCTATCACGGCTGCCGCCCGTATGCCGAGGCGATCGCACGCGACGAGGCACCGATCAACCGGTGCCCTCCCGGTGGCGCCGCGGGTATCGAAAAGCTGGCTTCGCTGCTTGCCCGACCGGTGCTTGCACTGGATCCCGCGCACGGCCTGGAGAAACCGCGCACGCTTGCGCGCATCGTGGAGGCCGATTGCATCGGCTGCACCAAGTGCATCCAGGCCTGCCCCGTTGATGCGATCGTGGGTGCGTCAAAATTGATGCATACCGTGTTGGCGGACGACTGCACCGGCTGTGAACTGTGTGTGCCGGCCTGCCCGGTCGACTGCATCGTGCTCGAGCCGATGCCTCTCGCCCAGATCGACATCTCCCATGCCGATGCCGCGCGTGAGCATTTCCAGCACCGCGAACTGCGCCTTGAACGCCAGCGTGCCGAGCGCGAAGCCGAACTGACCGCGCGCAAGGCTGCGATGGAAACCGCCACCGGACCGGTCAATCCCGTGCTTGCCGCGCTGGCCCGCGCCAAGGCGCGACAGCAGGACCCGCAAGCATGAAGCGCGCCGACGTGATCGAGCTGTTCTCGCGTCTGCGCGAACTGGACCCGCACCCCACCACCGAGCTTGCCTACAGCACGCCATTCGAACTGCTGGTGGCGGTGGTGCTGTCGGCGCAGGCCACCGACGTGGGCGTCAACAAGGCCACCAGGAAGCTCTACTCGGTGGCGAATACCCCGCAGACGATTCTTGCGCTGGGCGAAGACGGGCTGAAGCGTTACATCAGCACGATCGGTCTGTTCAACGCCAAGGCGAAGAACGTCATCGCGCTATGTCGTTTGCTGATCGAGCAACATGACGGCGAAGTGCCGAGCACCCGCGAGGCGCTGGAGGCGCTGCCCGGCGTCGGTCGCAAGACCGCCAACGTGGTGCTGAATACCGCGTTCGGCGTGCCCACCATCGCGGTGGACACGCACATTTTCCGCGTATCCAACCGCACCGGCCTGGCACCCGGCAAGGACGTTCGCGCGGTGGAAGACAAGCTGGAAAAGGTGGTGCCCGCCGAATTCAAGCAGGATGCCCATCACTGGCTGATCCTGCATGGCCGCTACGTGTGCAAGGCGCGCAAACCCGATTGTCCGCGCTGCGTGATCCGCGACTTGTGCCGGTACAAGGACAAGACGGTCGACTAGGCAGACGGGGAACGGGGAACGGGGAACGGGGAACGGAAGATCGCCGTCCTTTTCCGCCGTGCCAGCGGAATCATCCGGCTGGCAACTGCGCCCGTTCCAGCGCCGCGATGTGACGCTCCAGACGCGGCCCGAGATAGCAGTGCGAGCCGCACGGCAGCAGCCCGACGTGACCGAATTCGCGCAGGTACCACGTCGGCGCGCGCGACACGAAGCCGTGCTGGTCACCGGCGACGTCGTCGCGACTGGTGAACAGCTCCAGAAACGCCACGCCTTCGAGCATTTCGCCGATGCCCTGCAAGCCCGCGCGAATCTCCGCCGGCTTCAGGTAATGCAGTACGTCGGTGCACACGATCAGGTCGAAACGCTCGTCGAAGCGCAGATGTTCCAGCTGGCCGAAGCGTGCCAATCCGATGTTGCGGCTGCGGCCGTAGCGCGCCACCACGTATTCGCTGGCATCCAGCCCGCGGTACTCGATGCCGGGTCGCAGCGCGCGCAGCGGCGCCCGCCAGGTGGCCTCGCCGCAGCCGACATCGAGCACGTTGCGGATGGGCCTTCCGAGGTAGTACTCGGCCTGCGCGACCACCATCGCCACCTTGCGCTTCAGCTCGCTCGGCGAAGCCACGGAATGACGCGGGTCGCGATACCACTTGTCAAAGTAGGCGCGGTCGTAGGACTTGGGCATGCGGATTCTTGGGTCGATGGAGGCAGGCCCATGGTATCCGCCCAAACCATTCCGATGGCAGCGGCGTCACCTTCTGCATGCGCAGTCGATGCCAGCATTCCTGCCAAGAATCCAACCGTCCCAAGGAGAACGCCATGCCCATGGTCCGCTTCCGCCTGATTGGCAGCCGCGCCAATGCCGACGCCGTGATCGCCGCGCTGCACGGCCTCGATCGCATCGAGCACGTCGAGGAAATCGATGACCTGGTCTCCGGGATGCGGGAAGACTCCAGCTCCAGCGACTCGGTCAGTGACAGCGAGGGCCACGTCTACAGCATCGAAGTGGATGCCCCCGACGACACCGTGGCGGACGACGTGCGCGCCCGCGCCGAAGAGGCGGCCGGCGAACGCGGTGCCGGCATCGAATTCGTGGATGAGTTCTGAACCGGGGAAACGCGCACTGAAGAGACGTGTCATCCGCTAGCCGGCCAGCGCGTTGAACTGGCGTGTGGCGCCGCACCATCGGGCGCTCGGAATGGCCCAGGTTTCGTCCATGCACCTTGTCCCTGTCAGATCTCCAGGTTCGCACCGTCATCGTCCGCACTGCCTGCTCCCGCTGGCGGCCTTGCTGTGGCTCACCGCCGCGGCAGCCCATGCACCGGACACTGCGCAGCCACGCCTTGCTCCGGCCGACGTCCGCTGGCTGCAACGGGCAACGTTCGGCCTCGACACAACCAGCCTGGCGGCGTATCGCCAGTTGGGTCGTCGCCGGTGGCTGGATACGGAACTGGCCGATCGTGACGACAGGCTACCGCCGGCGATCGCCGGCCTGATCGCCAGCTACCCTGCGATCAGTACGCCACCGGCGGAGCTGCTGGCCACCGAAGCCGAGGCACGTCGCGCGTTGAGATCGATGCCCGATGGCGACGCCAAGGTTGCCGCGAAAAAGGACCTGCAGAAGCAGGCGCGCGAATTGGCGCAACAGGCGCAGCAGGCCGAGTTGCTGCACGCGATCTACGGCAGCAATCCGCTGAAGGAGCAGATGGTGTGGTTCTGGCTCAACCACTTCAGCGTGTACGCCTCCAAGGGGCGCGTGCGGCTGGTCGCGGCCGACTATGAGGAGCGTGTGATCCGGCCGCATGCACTGGGCAAGTTCCGCGACTTGGTGCTGGCCACACTGAAGAGCCCGGCGATGCTGGAATTCCTCGACAACGCGAAGAACGTCAAGGGCAAGACCAACGAAAACTATGCGCGCGAATTGATGGAACTGCACACGCTGGGCGTCGGTTCCGGCTATACCCAGCAGGATGTGCAGCAGCTGGCGCTGATTCTGACCGGCGCCGGGATCACCGCGCCGAAGCTTGCCACCCGCCCCGGCCGCGCCCGCCAGGGCTTCGTGCGCGACGGCCTATTCGTGTTCAACCCGAACCGGCACGACTTCAGCGACAAGACCTTGCTGGGCCAGCGCATCGCGGGCAGCGGTTACGGCGAGATCGAGCAGGCCGTGCAGCTGATCACGCGACAGCCGGCTTGCGCCCGCTTCATTTCCCGCCAGCTGGCCGAGTATTTCGTGGCTGATCAACCATCGCCGGCACTGGTGAATGCCATGGCGCAAACGTTCCAGCGCAGCGACGGCGACATCGCCGCGGTATTGCGCACGATGTTCGATTCACCGGCCCTGATCAGTGGCGGCGCCGGGAAGTTCAAGGATCCCACCCAGTTCCTGGTTTCCGCGATGAAACTGGCTTACGCCGATCAGCCGATCCGCAACGCCCGCCCGCTGGTCAATTGGCTCAACCAGATGGGTGAACCGGTATTCGGCCGGATCACGCCTGATGGCTGGCCGCTGGATGGCGCCAGCTGGTCCGGCTCAGGGCAGATGGCGACCCGCTTCGACGTGGCGCGGGCGATCGGCAGCGGTCGCAACAAGCTGTTCACGGCGGATACCGACGAGTCGGACCCGCCGATGGCGCGCCCGCGCCCGGCGGTGCCCGGGCTGGATTCGCCGCTCTATCGCGCCGCCATCGAACCCTATCTGTCGCCTGCCACGCGGGTGGCGCTGGGCAAGGCCGGTTCGGCAGCCGAATGGAACACCTATCTGCTGTCGTCACCCGACTTTAATTACCGCTGAAAAGCCTCCGAGGCCCGTCATGAACCGTCGCGAATTCCTGCTGGCCGCCGCCTCCGCCGCCGCGGCCGTGCCCGCGCTATCCCTCAGTGGCAGCCTGTTTGCCGCACCGGCCAGTTCACCGCGTTTCCTGCTGGTGTTCCTGCGCGGCGGCTACGATTGCAACAACCTGCTGGTGCCTTATGCCAGCGACTTCTATTACGAATCCCGACCGACCCTGGCGATCGCCCGACCGGATCCCGCAAACCCGGACAGCGCAATTGCGCTGGATGCCCAGTGGGGTCTGAACCCGGTACTGCGTGATTCGCTCCTGCCGCTGTGGCAGCGCAAACAGATTGCGTTCGTTCCTTTCGCCGGCACTGACGACTTGTCGCGCAGTCATTTCGAGACCCAGAACCATATCGAATCCGGCCAGTCCGGCGCAGCACACGGCAGCTACCGCTCGGGCTTTCTGGGACGGCTGTCCAGCCAGCTCACCGGCGTACCCGCCATGGCCTTCACGAAAAACCTTCCGCTGAGTTTCCAGGGCTCCGGCAGGGACATCCCGAATATTTCGATGAAGGCCGATCCGAAGGCGCGCTTCAACGCCCGGCAGTCGGCGATCCTCAGCGACATGTACAAGGGCACGCCGCTGGCCGCCGCCACGGCGGATGGCCTGGCCCTTCCCGCCTCGCTGTCCGATGACTTGCGCAACGAAATGATCAAGGCCAGCGGCGGCGCGCCGAGTGCCCGCAGCTTCGCCACCGAGACCCGGCGCATTGCCACCCTGATGCGCGACGCCTACCGGCTGGGTTTCGTCGATGTGGGCGGTTGGGACACCCACGTCAACCAGGGCAGCGTCACCGGTGGCCTCGCCAACAACTTGCGCAGCCTCGGCGAAGGCCTGGCCGCCTATGCCGAAGCCCTGGGTGAGGAATGGAACAACACCACGGTGGTGGTGCTGTCCGAGTTTGGCCGCACCTTCCGCGAAAATGGCGACAAGGGCACCGATCATGGCCACGGCACCGTGCACTGGGTGCTCGGCGGCAGGGTCAACGGCGGCCGCGTGGCCGGCGAGCAGGCGTCGGTGAACGCCTCGGCGCTCCTGCAGAATCGCGACTACCCGGTACTCAACAACTATCGTGACGTGCTGGGCGGCCTGCTTGGACGAACCTGGGGACTGTCGAGCCAGCAACTGCAGCACGTCTTTCCGCAGGCGCAGCCGCGCGACCTGAAACTGGTCTGAGCGGGCCACCCCGGCCCGTCGACGCTGCAAGACGCCAGCGCGGCATCCCCAGGATGTAAACTGGTCGTTTTGACGCCGGCCCGATGGTGCAAACGCCCCTGCCAATCACCAAGCCCGACGTGGTCATCCCGGGGCCGACCTTCGTCCACCTGCTCGCTCGGCTGACTGGCACTGACGTGCCCTTTTCGGGGCAGTCGCTGCCTGATCGCCTGAGCCAGTGGTTCGACTGGACCCAGGCACTCGCGCTTTCCACCGCACTGGATGGCAAGCCGGACACCGGGGCATCCGCGGTCACGGGGTTCGACGAGAGCGTGGACCGCGAATGCACCCGGGTGCGCTCTGCGCTGGTGCACGCCATTGCCAGTGAGCCGGTCCTTGGCAGTTCCGGGCAGGCATCTGCTGCGGAAACCGAGGTGGACTATGCGGACTTCCGGCAACGCTACCTCGCCATGCAGAGGTCGATGCAGGCGGCAACGGGCAAATTGCGGGGTCGCTTGCGGGAGATGCTGGCAAAGATCTCGCCCGGCATGGCCCGGCTGGCGGAAATGGATGCCGTGATGGAGCTGGCGCTGAGCCCGCGCGAACAGGCTGCGCTGGCCGGCGTTTCCACGCTGCTGGGCGAGCACTTCGAACGGCAGCGCCAGGCAGGACAAACGGCAGCAGCGCATGGCGCCTGGCTGAACGTGTTCCGCAAGGACATGCGGAACCTATTGCTGGCCGAACTGGACGTTCGTTTTCAACCGGTCGAAGGGCTGCTCGCAGCGCTTCGCAGCAACTCTCTGGGAAGTCATGTTCAGAAATCTTGTTGATCTCGCCGTCTTCGTTGCCGGCCTTGTCGCCGTCTGCTGGATCGGCGCAGGCTACATCGGCTCCAATCCGCTGGCACTGTCCGTTTCGGTGCTGATTGGCTTGTGCTATCTGGCAGGCGCGCTCGAATTGCATCGCTATCGCCAAGGCACCGCCGCGCTGAACCGGGCTGTTTCGGACCTGTCCACCACCCCGACCCGCCTGGACGACTGGCTTGGCCGGCTGGATTCGGGCATGCGCAACGCGGTGCGTCTGCGTATTGAAGGCGAGCGCGTGGCGCTGCCGGCGCCCGCGCTGACCCCTTACCTGGTGGGTTTGCTGGTGTTGCTGGGCATGCTGGGCACCCTGCTGGGCATGATGGCCACGCTCCGTGGCACCGGCTTTGCGCTGGAAAGCGCCACCGACCTGCAAGCCATGCGCGGCTCGCTGGCGGCTCCGGTTCGTGGCCTGGGCTTTGCTTTTGGCACCTCGATCGCGGGCGTCGCCAGCTCGGCCATGCTCGGCCTGCTTTCCGCGTTGTGCCGACGCGAGCGACTGCAGGCGGTGCAGTGGCTGGATGTCCGCATCGCCACCACGTTGCGCGTGTTTTCGCAGGCACACCAGCGCGAGGAGACCTTCAAACTCCTGCAGCAGCAGGTCGCGGTGATGCCCGCGCTGGTCGATCGCCTGCAAGGAATGATGGGCGCCATCGAGCACCAGAATGTGGCCATGAGCGAGCGGCAACTCGCCAGTCAGGAAGCCTTCCATGGCCGGACCGAAACGGTCTATGCCAGCCTGGCCCGCTCCGTGGAGCAATCGCTGCAACAGAGCGTGAGCGAAAGCGCGCGCGTGGCAGGCACCGTGCTGAAACCCGTCATCGAAACCACCATGGCGGGGCTGGCCAGTGAGGCCGCGGCGCTGCACGACACGATCACGCGGGCGGTGCAGAGCCAGCTGGACGGATTGTCCAGCGGACTGACGGCCACCACGACGACGGTGGCGGACCTGTGGCATCAGGCCCTGGCTGAACACCAGCGCGCAAACAAGGCGCAAGCCAGCGAATTGCACCAGGCGCTGGAACGATTCGCCGACACCTTCGAGCAACGCTCGGTCGCCTTGCTGGACGGCGTGTCCACCCGTCTGGACAGCACCGCTGACGGCGTGGCCGGCGCCTGGACCCAGGCGCTGGCACAGCAACAGGAAAGCCACGCAACGCTGGCCGCGCGCAACCAGCAGGCATTGGCCGCCGCTGCGGCGACTTTCGAACAGCACGCGATGGCGCTGGTCGGCCATGTTGACCAGTCGCATGCCCACTTGCAGGCCACCTGGGCAGCCCAGGACCAGCAGCGTCTGGCGGCCTGGACCCAGGCGCTGGATGCGGTGGCGACAAAGCTCGGACTGGACTGGGAGCAAGCCGGCACGCACACCGCAAGCCGACAGCAGGAGATCTGCGACGCACTGGCCCAGACCGCGCGCGAAATATCGAGCCATACCCAAACGCACGCCAGCGCCACGATCAGCGAAATATCCCGGCTGGTGCAGGCCGCCTCCGAAGCGCCGAAGGCTGCGGCGGAAGTGGTTGCCGAACTGCGCCAGAAGCTTTCCGACAGCATGGTGCGCGATACCGCGATGCTGGATGAGCGCAACCGCCTGATGGCCACGGTGGAAACCCTGCTCGATGGCGTGAACCGGGCCTCCACCGAACAGAAGCTGGCGATCGACGCGCTGGTTGCCACCTCAGCGGACCTGCTGGACCGCGCCGGCAGTCGCCTCACCGACCACATCGCCACCGAAACCGACAAACTCGACGCCGCGGCCGCCCAGGTCACCAGCGGCGCCGTCGAGGTTGCCAGCCTTGGCGAAGCGTTCGGCATGGCGGTGACGTTGTTCGGCGAATCGAACGAGCAGCTGGTCACCCGCCTGCAGCTCATTGAAACCGCGCTGGACAAATCGCTGACGCGCAGTGACGAGCAGCTCGCCTACTACGTGGCGCAGGCCCGTGAAGTGATCGACCTCAGCATGCTGTCGCAGAAGCAGATCATCGCCAACCTGCAGCAACTGCCCAGCCAGCGCGCAGCGGACGGACTGGAACCGGCATGAGCGACGAGATCGAGGTCGATGCGGAGTCCGCGGCGCCGATCTGGGCGGCCTTCGGCGACCTGATGTCGGTGCTGCTGGGCGCGTTCGTGCTGGTGCTGGTGGGCGTCATCGGCGTGCAGATGCAACTCTCCAGGAGTCTGGAGCAGGCGGTCAAGCAGCGGCAGATCGAGGCACAACAGCGCAAGACGCTGGAACAGGCACTGGCCATACCGCTGGCTGCCGGCCGCGTGACGTTTGCGAACGGCCGCATCGGCATCAGTGGCAACGTGCTGTTCGCGCTGAACTCCGACCAGTTGCAGCCCGAAGGCAAGGACGTGTTGAAGAGCCTGGCCGGTCCACTCTCGGACTATCTCAAGGCCCGCAACGAGATGCTGATGGTGAGTGGCTTCACCGACGACCGGCAGGTGCGCGATGGCAACCGCCAGTTCGTCGACAACTGGGAGCTGTCCGCCGAGCGGGCGCTGACCGTGACCCGGGCCTTGATTGCCGAAGGCGTTCCCGCCGACGCCGTGTTTGCCGCGGCGTTCGGTTCCAGCCAGCCGGTCAGCTCCAACGCGGATGAGCAAGGGCGCTCGCGCAACCGACGCGTGGAAATCGCACCGCTGCCGCGGCCATCGACCACCACCGCGCCATCCCATGAGCCGTAGCAGGAAAAATCCCCGCGCCTTACTGGACGCATGGCGCGCCCAGGCTGGCGCACGGTTCGATCCGGTGCGATTTCATTTCATCGACGCGCTTGAGCGGCGTACGGCCAGCCATACCGGTGAGGCACGGCGTTTGCTCGACCAGCGGCTGTCCGGGCTGCTTGCGGACTACGCCAGCGACCTCAAGGCATCCGGAAGTCGGCCGGCGAACGCGGCCGCCAAGCCGTGCCTGCCGGCCAGCGGAACACTGGCCGCCCTGGTCGATGAAATCACCCATCGAGCGGATTCTCGTGGAAGCGGTCCGCCAGCCATCGACCCCGTCGATTCCACCCTCTCGCAGCGACCTCTTCCGGAGCTGGCCGCGCTGGGTGACTTCCGGAAGATCTGGACCAGCGTTCGCGCGGAAAGCCAGTTGCGCCAATCGCTGGAGGAAATGCCGGCAAATGCCGGCCCGCTCAATTCACGCAGCCTGGTGCATCGCGCACTGGCGCTCATGCGCGAAGAGTCGGCGGGCTATCTGCAACACTTTCTCTCCTATGTGGATGCCGTGTCCTGGGCCGAGCAATTGCATGCCGGCCGCGTGGTCCCGGGGAAAGAAGCCCCCCGTGCAGCTGCAGGCGGCAAGCGGACCCGCCGCAAACCGCGCACCGGCTCCTGATCGCGCCCGACGTCGCTTGGGTCGACGGGCACCCGAGTGGCGGCCGGCACGGCGTCACTCTGCTAAGTTGCTGTCCTCGTCTGATCGACTTTGAGGGGAAAGCCATGCGTCGTCGCCACCTGATTACTGCACTCGCGCTGGCCGGCAGCCTGCTGGCCAGCCCCGTGTTCGCCGCCGACCAAGACAAGCCCACGCCGACCACCAAGGAAATCCTGGCCAAGTCCACGCCAGCGGAATGGCGCACGCCCGACCCGCAGAACCTGCTGTTGATGCAGTTGCCGACCGGACGGGTGGTGATCGAGCTGGCCCAGGATTTCACCCCGCTGCACGCGGCGAACATTCGCACTCTGGTGCGCGAGCACTACTTCGACGGCCTGGCGATCATCCGGGTACAGGATAATTTCGTCACCCAGTGGGGCGACCCGAACGATGACGAGAACGGTGACAAGAGCAAGGTCCGCTCGCTGGGCAAGGCCGCCAGCACCCTGGCACCGGAGTTCACTCGCCCGATCAATCCGAAGCTGCCGTGGACGGCCATGCCGGACGGTGATGTCTACGCGCCCGAAGTGGGTTTTTCCGAAGGCTTCCCCGTGGGACGCGATCCCGCCAGCGGCCAGGAATGGGTGGCGCAGTGCTACGGCACGGTGGGTGTGGCGCGCGACGTGGCGCCGGACAGCGGCAGTGGCAGCTCGCTGTATGCCGTCATCGGCCAGGCGCGCCGGCTGGACCATGCCCTCGCGGTCGCCGGACGGGTGCTCGACGGCATGCCGTTGCTGTCCGGCCTTCCGCGCGGCCCTGAACCGATGGGCTTCTACGCCAACCCGGCGCGGCGCGTCGGCATCCAGTCGGTACGCCTGGCGGCCGACATTCCTGCCGCGGAGCGCCCCTCGGTCAAGGTATTGCGCACCGACAGCGCCACCTTCGCTGCCCTGGTGGAAGCCCGGCGCAACGGCCGCAGCGCGTTCTACACCCACCCGCCCGGCAAGGTCGACCTGTGCAGCATGGATGTGCCGGTAAAGGTGACCGAACCGGCGCACTGACACCCCCGGCGTGGTCGGCCTGCACCGTGCAGCGAACCCGTCGGCGGCCTGCGCATGAACCCCGCCTGACGCCCGCCGGGCCGTCACCACGAAATCTTGTCACCCAAGGGGTTATCCATGAGCTTGGCGAACCGTGACAGGAGACCAGCATGAAGCGCAGCCGCAAAGTCCTCGCATGGATCGTGGGAGTCGTGCTCGCGCTGATTCTGATCCTGGTGGTGGTGATCGCCACGTTCGACTGGAACCGGATGCGGCCCTTCATCAGCGACAAGGTGAGCAAGGCCCTCGGCCGCCCGTTCGCGATCAATGGCGACCTTACGCTCGACTGGACGCGTGATCGCCAGGGCAGCTGGCTGGCCTCGCTGGTGCCATGGCCGGAATTCACCGCCCGGGACATCAGCATCGCCAATCCGCCGTGGGCGCAGCAGCCACGATTCGCCCAACTCCAGGCGCTGCGCTTCCGCCTGTCGCCGTTCCCGCTGCTGACCCATCGCATCGAGGTGCCCTCGCTGCAGCTGGTGCAACCCAGCGTCGACCTGGAACGCGACAAGCAGGGCCGGACCAGCTGGGATTTCAGCTTTCCCAAGGGCGGAAAGCCGTCAAACTGGACTCTGGACGTCGGCACGGTGGGCTTTGACCGGGGCCTGCTCACCCTCGATGACGCGCCCAGCCGCACCAGGCTCAAGGCGATCATCGAGCCCTTGCAAGGCGCCATCCCGTACGACCAGATCGTGGCGCAGCAAACCGCTGACGCGCGCGCGCAGGCCGGCAAGACCACCGGCAAGGCACTGCCGGCGGACAAGGCCAGCACACCCGGCAAGAGCGACAAGCCGCAGGCGTCCATCACCTACCAGTTCGGCTGGACGGCCGAAGGCAGCTACCAGGGCAGCCCACTGAAAGGCCATGGCAAGACCGGCGCCGCGCTCGCGCTGCAGGATACCCATCGTCCGTTCCCGCTGCAGGCCGACGTGAAGCTGGGCGATACCCATATAGCATTGGTCGGTACGCTGACCGATCCGTTGCATCTGGGCGCGCTGGACGTGCAGCTGTGGTTCTCCGGGTCGAGCATGGCCAAGCTGTATCCGCTCACCGGCATCACCTTGCCCGACACGCCGCCGTATGCGACCGAAGGCCATCTCACCGCCGAGCTCCACCACGCGGGCAGCCGCTATCACTACCAGGACTTCCGCGGCCGGGTCGGCGGCAGCGACCTCTCCGGCGACCTGTTGTTTGTCACCGGCGGCACGCGACCGAAGCTGAGCGGTGACCTGCACTCGAAGCTGCTTCAGTTTGCGGATCTCGCCCCGCTGATCGGCGGTGATGCGGCGACCGCGAAATCCGAAGACACGCCGCAGCCGGCCAACAAATTGCTGCCGATTGCACCGTTCCGCACCGATCGCTGGCAGACCATGGACGCCGACGTGAACTTCAGCAGCGAGCGCATCGTGCATGGTGAAGCGTTGCCGATCGATTCGCTGAGCACGCATCTGGTGATGAACAACGGTGCGCTCTATCTCGACCCGCTGAGTTTTGGCGTCGCCGGCGGCAAGGTGCGCAGCAACATCACGCTGGACGGCAGCCGCACGCCGATGCACGGCTTGCTGAAACTGAGCGCGCGTCACCTGAAGCTCAAACAGCTGTTCCCCACCTTCGAGCCGATGCATACCAGCTTCGGCGAGATCAACGGCGACGCCGAGCTCAACGGCCAGGGCAATTCGGTTGCCGCACTGTTCGGCGGTGCCAATGGCGAACTGAAATTGCTGATGAATGACGGGGCGATCAGCAAGACTCTGCTGGAGACAGCCGGCCTCAACGTCGGCAACATCGTGATCGGCAAACTGTTCGGCGACAAGACCGTCCAGATCAACTGCGCCGCCAGCGACATGACCGCCACCAACGGCCTGTTCGACATGCGCCTGTTCGTGTTCGATACCGACGACGCGGTGATCAACGTCACCGGCACGGTGAACATGGCCAGCGAGAAGCTCGACCTCGACGTCACGCCGCACACCAAAGGTTTCCGGGTGTTCTCGCTGCGCTCACCGCTGTACATCAACGGCACGTTGAAGAACCCGAACGTCGGCGTGCACCCGGGCCCGTTGATTGCACGCGGCGCTGGTGCGGTCGCGCTCAGCGTGGTCGCCGCGCCGGCAGCCGCCCTGCTCGCCCTGGTCGCGCCCAGCCACGACGACGATGGCCAAAACACCTGCCGCAACGTGCTCCAGCAATTGCGCCAGTCCGGCAAGATGATGCCCGCGACCAGCAAACCGAAGTCCCGGTAGGTCACCCCGGCCAGACGATGGTCCGCGCCTGCGTGCCAACCGGCCGCAGGCCACGGCGTTGCGGCGCTAGAATGCGCCATCCCCCATGCACGATGCTCTCCATGCAACCCGTCAACCAGGCCCGTCTGCAGATTCACTTCTGTGTGTTGTTGTGGGGCTTCACCGCAATCCTCGGCAAGCTGATCACGCTGCCCGCGTTGCCGCTGGTGTTGTGGCGCATGTTGCTGGTGACGGTTGCGCTGCTGCTGGTCCCGCGGGTCTGGCGCGGCCTGCGCGCCATGCCGGCGCGGCTGATCTGGGCGTATGCAGGCATTGGTGTCCTGGTGTCGCTGCATTGGCTCAGTTTCTACGCCGCCATCAAGTTGTCGAATGCCTCGGTGGGCGCCACCTGCATCGCGCTGGGGCCGGTGTTCCTGGCCTTCATCGAACCGTGGCTGGCGAAGAGAAAGTTCGACCCGCGCGAACTGCTGATCGGCGTGGCGGTGGTGCCCGGGGTGGTGATGGTCGTCGGCGGTGTGCCGCACGACATGCGCCTGGGCATCGCGGTGGGTGTGTTGTCCGCACTGTTTGTGGCGCTGTTCGGCTCGCTCAACAAACGCCTGGTGGAACACGGCGATCCGCTGACGGTGACCTTCATCGAGCTGGGCACCGGCACCGTGTTCCTCACCCTGCTGGCACCGCTGCTACCCCATGTCGGCCCGGCCTTCATGCTGCCGAACATGCATGACACCTGGCTGCTGCTGGCACTGTCGTTCGGCTGCACCTTGCTGCCTTTCGCGCTGGCGCTGGTCGCGCTGCGCCACATGAGCGCGTTCGGTACGCAGATGGTGACCAATCTGGAGCCGGTCTACGCGATCATCCTGGCGATCGTGTTGCTGGGCGAGCAGCACGAACTCGATCACTGGTTTTACGCTGGCGTGGTGGTGATCCTGGCGGCCGTGTTCGTGCACCCGCTGTTGAACCGGCGCCAGCGCGCGCCGATGCAGCCCGAGCTGCTGGGCACCACCGAAAGCCACAGCATCGTCGACTGACCTGGACGCGACGCGACGCGCAGGCGCTGCCCGCCCCTATTGAACCTCGCTGGACCGAACCACGTCGGGTCGAGGCGCGCCCGAACCGGGGGCTTCGACCACGACGCGGTCGCGACCGCCACTCTTGGCCTGGTACAACGCGGCGTCGGCGCGCCGGATGAGGTCTTCGACCGAGGCCGGCTCGGTGCCAATCCAGACCATGCCGATACTCAGGCTCACGGCGAACGCGTGCCCGTTCCATTGATGCGGCATCGCACTCACGGCCATCTGGATATCGCGCATGCGCTGCTCGGCATCGGCGCGCGCGATGCCGGGCAGCAGCAGCAGGATTTCCTCACCACCGTAGCGACCGAGCCGATCGCCGTCGCGCACCTGCGACTGCAGGTGGCTTGCGATCGCCAGCAACGCCGCATCGCCGGCCTGGTGACCGAGGGTGTCATTGATGCGTTTGAAATGATCGGCATCGATCAGCCCGACGGCCAAACCAGGCCCGCGGCGCGTTTCCTGCGCCAGCAGCGCTTGCAGCAGGTCGAGAATGGCGCGGCGATTGTGCAGCCCGGTGAGGCTGTCATGGGTGGCCTGGTGGTAGAGCTCGGCGCGGGCCAGTTCCAGCTCGTGCTTTTCTTCAGTGAGTTCGACCGTGCGCACGGCGACCATGCCTTCCAGCCGACGGTTCTGCCGCAGCAAGCGACGCGAACGCCAGCGCCAGCTCAATCCCACCAGCACGACCAGCAGTGACACCAGCAACAGGCCGGCCCACCAGGTCAGCCACCATGGAGGCGGAACGCGAAAATCGAAATGGGCCGACGCGGAGACGGTGCGATGGTCGTCGTCGACCGCCTGAATTTCCAGGCGATAGTCGCCCGACGGCAGGCCGGTGAGGTTGATCACGTTCGCGGCGGTTTCGATCCAGCCGGAGTCCTGCAGGCGATAGCGATAACGCGGATTGCCACCGGACGCTATGCCCAGCGATGCGTAACGCACGGTCAGCGCAGCCGACTGGCCACGAAGTCGCACGTTGTCACCGGGCTTGACCGGCACCATGCCATGCATGACCGAGGTGATCAGCACTTTGCCGGGATCACTGGCCAACATGGCCGGGGGATTCAGGATGTGGCTTGCGCCGATCGCGGTGGCGATCCACACCGAGCCGTCACGGTCCTCGAAAAAGCCGTTCTGACTGGTCTCGTCCCACAGCAAACCGTCCGCCTGGGACAGGTGCGACCAACGCTTGCCGTTGAACACGTCCACGCCGCCACCACCGCCCACCCAGATCCAGCCGCGATGATCGCGTCGGACGAAGTAGGCCAGCGTGTTGTCCAGCCAGTTGTCGACCACCCGGGAAAGCTTGAGCTGATCGCCATGCACCAAAGCGTGGAACAGCCCCGGCTCGTTGGCGCCGAGCCACAGACTGCCATCCTCATCCACCGCGACGGCACTGAACCCCGAAGCGATGGATGCATTCACCGTCTGCATCCGCGTCCACTGCCCGTCGGCGTAATGCAGCACGCCGCTGTTGCAGGCAAACCACAAGCTGCCGTCCGTACCGTCGGCAATATCCGAACATTGCTGATCGGTGGTTTCCGCCGCCGGGACGCGTTCGGCCGCGGCGCCGGCGTGATCGACACGGTAGATCCCGTTGACCGTCGCGATCCAGAGATGGCCGGCCCGGTCGAAATGCAGATACTTCACGAACGCGGGCAGTTGCGCCGCAAGCGTCGTGCGTCCACTGGCCGGGTCGTAGCGCAGCACGCGATGGTCGTACAAGCCGGCCCAGATCGCGCCATCGGCCGCCTTGGCGATGCTGAGGATCTGGCGCGGCGCGGGAGTGAACTGAATCGGCCATGGCTGCAGCCGGGTCTGTCCGTCCGCCAGCACGCTGCCGCCGAGTTCGTTGGCGAACCACAGATGCGTCGCGTCGAAACGCAGGATCGACCAGTTCGGCACGCTTTCGAAACCCTGGCCGCGCCCCCAGCCTTCGACCAGGCCGTAACCATTCCAGCGCGAGATGCCGCGTCCGTAGGTTCCCAGCCACAGCGTGCCGTGGGTGTCGAACAGCAAGGCGGTGATCTCGATGTCAGGCAGGCCGTTGCTGCTGTCCATCAAAGTCCAGCCCGCTCCATCCCAGCGCGCCAGCCCACGATTGGTCGGCGTCAGCACGCATCCGCGCGCGTCCTCGACCAGGACTTCGTTGTCGCTGACCACGCCCATCTCGCCAGCCGGCAGGTCACGCTCCATGAAGTGCGTCGCGCCCGCCTGCAACGCGAGCACGTGATGGATGCCGCGCAGCCAGAGAGTACCCTGGCGATCCAGCAGCAAGCCGGTCCAGGTGTCAGCCGGCACGCCGTCGGCAGGCCCTTGCACCCGCACCTTGCCACGGGCATCGACGCTGCACAGCGCGTCCTCGCAACCGATCCACAAGCGCTCCGCCGCCGACATCACTACCGTGACCTTGCGCAGCTGCGGCACGCTCGCCAGTTGTGCGTCGTCGAACCATGGCCGCACTTGCCAGGGCTGTTGCGCACCGTCACCGGAAAGCTGCAGCAGCCGGTCATCCTTCACGATCAGCAGCCGGCCGTCGTCCAGCGCCACCATCTGCCGGCCCACGTCGACGACCAGCGGCTTTCCCTCAGGCTCCACCTTGCTGAAGTGCAGGCCATCGCCAACCCGCAATCCCGACTGCGTGGCCACCCACAGGCGGCCGATACGCGGGTTCTGCGTCATCGCGGTGATGTATTCGCCCTGATTGAACCCTTGCGCGCGCCCCATCCGCTCGAAGCTGCCACCGTCGAAGCGGTACAGGCCCATCTCGGTGCCGGCCCAGACAAAGCCGCGCCGATCCTGCAGCAGCACGTTGATGGCCTGGCTTTCCAGGCCGGACTTGCGGTCATAGGTGGTCAGCGAATACTGCTGCGCCAGCGCGGACAGCGGAATCAGCATCAGCAACACGGCCGTCTGCAGCAGCGCGCGGCTCTTGCTCAACATCAATAACGCCCCTTTCCGTCATGTCAGGTCGAAGCCCGCGTACCCGGGCTGCCGGCACGCTCCTGCCAGGAGCGGGACTTGCACCGTTATACGGCAACCGGCCGGCATGGGTCGACACTTTGCACGCCGTCGACCGCCGCCCACGCCCGCCCTGGCCAAGGCGGGCGTGGGCAGATGTCTCAACGCTCAACTTCTTGCGAGGGCGAATAACCCATGATGCTTTGCTGCCGACCCGCCAGCCGCAAGCGAAAGACAGGCAAGATGGACTCGCATCAACAGCAACGGTGCGGGGGCATACCGCTGATCATCGCTGCGGAATGCGCTGCATGACCGCATGGCCCATGCTTGAGTCAATCCGTGCAAGGATTCGCTGCTGTCCGTTTGGCAGCCTGTTCTCACCAGCCAGGGCGACCATGCCTCCTCCCGAAACCACGGCGAACGCCATCCCCACTTCCGACGTCGCCCCCGCGGCAAGCGCACTGCTGCAGGCGCGACAGCTCGGTTTCGTGGTGGACGGGCGCACGTTGTGGCACGGCCTGGATCTGACCCTGCGCGCTGGGGAGCGCCTGGCGGTGGCCGGTCCATCCGGCAGTGGCAAGACCCTGCTGCTGCGGACCCTCGCCGGGCTGGAACCGGTGCAAACCGGCGAACTGGTCTTTCAGGATCGGCCGCTGTCGGACTGGTCGATGCCGGCCTACCGCGCTCGCGTGGTGTACGTGCCGCAGCGCCCGGCGCTGCCTGAAGGCCCGGTGGAAGCTGCGCTGCGCGTGCCGTTTCAATTCCGTGTGCATCGGCACCAGCCATTTCCTGCGGACCGTGCGCGTGAGTTACTGGCGATGCTGGGGCGTGACGAGAAGTTTCTGCAGCAGCGCACCGAACGACTCTCCGGCGGCGAGGCGCAGATCGTGGCAATGCTGCGTTCGCTGTTGATCGGCCCCGACGTGTTGCTGCTGGACGAGCCGACGGCATCGCTGGATGCCCGCGCCGTGGCCGCGATCGAAACACTCGTCGGAAGCTGGCTGCAGCAGCAACCACAGCGCGCCTGCGTGTGGACCAGCCACGACCGCGATCAACTGCAGCGTGTCAGCGACCGCGTGCTGTCGCTGGAGCCAGCCGCATGAATGCCAGCTACATCAATCTCGACAACTGGCAGCTCGGCGTCGCCGCGCTGCTGATCGTGCTCAACCTGGCGATCTCGGTCTGGCTGCGCCTGGGGCTGGCGCGCAGCCTGTTGATCGCCAGCGTGCGCATGGTGGTGCAGTTGCTGCTGGTCGGCTTCATCCTCGAGTCGGTGTTCGCGCTGACCTCCCCGCTGCCGGTGGTCGGCATCGGCGTGGTGATGGCCACACTGGCCAGCGTGGCTGCCGTGCGGCGTACCCGCCGTCGCTTCCGCGGGATCTACTGGAACAGTCTGCTGTCCACCCTGGGCGCCGCGTTCGTGGTCACCGGCGCGGCGCTGGCCGGCATCATCAACGTGCATCCGTGGTTCGCGCCGCAGTACGCGATTCCGCTGCTGGGCATGGTACTGGGCAACCTGCTGACCGGCATTTCGCTGGCACTGGACCGTTTCATGCAGGGCGTCGCCCGCGAGTCCGGCGTGATCGAGAGCGACCTCGCGCTGGGCGCCACGCGCTGGGAAGCGGCGCGCCCGCTGATCAGCGAAGCGCTGCGCACCGGCATGATCCCGACCATCAACTCGATGATGGTGATGGGCGTGGTCAGCCTGCCCGGCATGATGACCGGCCAGATGCTCGCCGGCGCCGCGCCGACGGCCGCCGTGCGCTACCAGATCGTGATCATGTTCATGATCGCCGCCACTACCGCACTGGGCACGCTGGCGGTGATCCTGCTGGCGTATCGCCGGCTGTTCAATCGCCGCCATCAGTTGTGCGCCGAGCGGCTGGAGACCCTCGATCAGGGCGGGAAGTAAGGATTCGCCCGGTCAACCTTCAAATGGTCGCGCACCACTTCGCTGGCTGGTGGTTTCCGTGAGTCTCAAGATCGCCGCGCATTCCTCCCGACCACCGACCAGGCAGCCGGAAAATCGATACACCGTTATTGGCAAACACTTCGGATAAATGCCGGCTTGGCCTCGCAGACACGGATGTCTGCCATATGCTGCGCGGTGACATCATGAGCCACGCGCCACTCTCCAGAGGCCCGCGCAGCCCTCATCGCCTGTCCTCACTCGTCAATACCGGAGCAAATCCGCCTCCGGGAGTCCGGAAATTGGTGGTCTGCCCTTGATAAATCCGCGCGGCGTAGAGCAATACCTCGCCAGCATAGGCGTAGCAGCGAATGTCGACTTTGAACGGTGCCGAACCAGATCCCGCAAGTCGCTCGCTGGGCACCACGATTTTCTGGGCGACGTAGCTGGTCCCCGCCATGTCCTCCCATACCCGACGGGTGAGCTTGTCACCGCGGTACGCGGCCTTGCTGCCGAAACCGGCTGCCGGCTTGAAGAAGAGATGGCGGCGCGTGGCCCACATGGCATCGCGATTCTGCCCAGTGAGCAACCGTGTTGCCGGAACGCCGCTGGACAAGGTATCCGCGTCTGACTGACTGGCCCCCGCAGAGTGCAGAAAGTCGTGATCAGCCAGCAAACCGAGGTTGCGTTTGTCCGCATACAGCGCATGCGCTCGGGGATGCGGACTCACCGCCACCTTGCCGGCCAGGTAGGCAGAACGGATCGCCGCGTGAGCGGGTTGCGCTAACGCGAAGTCGGTCAACCGGTTGTAGATCAGGTCGACGTCATCGTCGCCCAGGCGAAGGCCGTTGTCCGTCGGAACCAGCTCATCGGGATCACAAATTTCGGCGCGATAGCCATGCCGCCGGAACAGCTCACGGAACAGCAAGAACTCAGGGTAGAGATACTGCTGTTTCGGCGACTCATCGACAATGGCCACAAATCGCAGTGGTGCCGAGCCACGTTGCAGACGCCACTCCGTCAGCATGACGCTCAGAACTCGTTCTTCCGCGCCTGCTGCATCCATGGGCGGCCTGGTCACCTCCGGCATGCATGCGCGTTGCGCCTGTCCGAGAATCGCGTTCAGCAATACGCCGCCCGGGTTGGTGTTGATCTCGATGAGCTGCGGCCCATCCACGCCAAGGTGGAAGTCGAACCCCAGCAATCCACCCGGAGACTGCGGATCAAAGCGGGCGATGTCAGGCGCCCATGCCAGCACGGCCGACTGGTAGATCGGCAGAGTTACCACCGCCTCCACTGCAGCGACCACGCCTGCCGTCTGTTCGAGGTGTCGACGCGACACATAGACCGGCAGCGCAGAAAACAAATGAGCGTGAGACACGGCCATGGGTTCCGGCAATCCGTGCACGCCCAAGGCGTCGTCGAGCTTTGCCTGGAGCGTCGCGGCATCAACACCGACGCAAAAGCACTCGCTATTGAGTGCCTCGACCGATGCGGCGGATGTGCAGAGGCCGGCACACGCATTGGCCACATCAGGAAGCGAACATCCGTTCACGTCGACTACCTCGCGGTGACTCGTTGGAGAGGGTTACGAGCGCAGCGAAGCGGCGAACAGAACGAACGAACGCGCCGTCGTACCCGCCAGGTGGCCAGCGGGTACCTTGGGCGTCGCGCTGTGCACTTCAGGTGACGCGTCCGCACGTCAGCCCGCTGCGATCAGGCGCCTGGGCCGTGACTGGCAAAGACACGAGTCGAGCCATCGCGTCCGATCAACAGCACGTCGTAGCGCTCGGGCGCACCCATCTCCATGCCGGGCGAGCCCATCGGCATGCCCGGCGCCGCCAGGCCACGCGCATCGGGACGTTCGGCCAGCAGACGGCGGATATCCTCGACCGGTACGTGCCCTTCGATAAAGTACCCATCGATCAGCGCGGTGTGGCAGGACGCAGCGTTGACCGGCACACCCAGTCGCGCCTTCACCGCGCCCATCGATTGATCCTGATGCACGGTGACATCGAAACCGTGGGCGCGAACATAGCTCACCCACGCGCCGCAACAACCACAGGACGGGTCACTGAACACGGCCATCGCATTGGCTGCCATCGCCGCGGGCACGAACGCCACCGCCAGAATCAGCGCGGCGGCCCAGCGCGAAAACCATCGCTGCATCTTCATTGCGTTGTCTCCGGTAGGGACTGCCATTGAATCGACACGATTTTCCAGTGGTTGCCGTCTTGCTTGAGGTTCAGCATCTCGCGACTGCGCAAGGTGACCGGCTTGCCTTTGACCGAAGTCCTGACCTCACTCTCGCTGCCGACCATGGCGCTATCACCCATCGCCATGGATGCGATCGATACGGGCGTGATCTGCGCGCCCTTCAGGAACGCGATATCGCCGTCCAGGTGCCCGCTGGCGTATTCGTCACGGGTTTGCACGTGGCCGCCTTCGCTGATGCTGACATCCGGTGCCAGCAAGGCCAGCACGGCCGCCCGATCACCTCGTTGCAAGGCGGACTGGAATGCGCGCGCCGCGGCTTCAGCGGCCGGCGCCGCGTTGGGCTGCAAACCTTCGAACGACAGCGGCGCGTCGGCCTCCGGTGCGGTTTCGGCATGCTCGTGATCGTGCCCATCGGTGGCGGCGCCATGGCTGTGGCTGTGGCCACCGTCCTCGTCCATATCCATGTCGTCATCCGGCGGCGCCCTGGCCACGATGTCTTTGTACTGCTGGGGCGTCATGCCGGGCAGTTTCTGCAGGAACGCGACCATGCTCCAGATCGTGGGATCGTCGTGGCTGCCGCCCCAAGCCGGCATCGCGCTCATCTTGATGCCGTGCTTGATCACCCAGAAGGCGTCCTTCGGGTCGACGTGCATCTGCGAGAGATTCGGCGGGTGCGGATACAGACCCGGGCGGATCTCCGAATCTTTCATGCCGGGCTTGAGATGGCACTGCGTGCACATGGCTGCGTACTGGCCAGCACCTTTGAGGATCAACTGGGGATCGTTCAAATCAGGCACCTTGATGTCTTCGGAGCGAATATGAATCGAGCGGTCGCGCAAGGTCTGCAAGACGGCAAATACCGGTTTGGTGTGGTGATCATCGGCGCCGATGTTGTAGATGCCGGAATAGACGAAGGCACCGGCACCAATGGCCAGCACGCCCAGGACCACGGCCACGGTGATGCTGTGATGTTTGATGTGCTTTTTCATGATGTGACTCCCCTCAAAACCAGATGCGGAAACCGGCAACGAATTGCTGGTCAAATACGGGTTGCCCATCGGCACGTGCGTAGTCGGCGGTGGTGCCGACGCGACGCACCCAGTTGATACCCACGTAGGGCGCGAACTCGCGCCGGATCTCGTAGCGTAGCCGCAACCCGAACTGCACATCGGACAGACCGCTGCCGATGCGGCGAGCCGGATCGTTCTTGCCGTACAGGTTCAGCTCCAGCTCCGGCTGCAGGATCAGCCGCTGCGTGAACAACACCTCGTAGTCGGCGCGCAAGCGTGCCGCGGTGCGGCCGGAAGCACCGACGTAACCGGTCGCTTCCAGCTCGAACCAGTACGGGGCAAGCCCCTGCACGCCAAACGCTGCCCAGTCGCGGCGCGGACCTTCGCCGAAATCGTGGCGAACACCGAGCTGGCTGCCCCAGTAAGTGGCGATGGCGTGGTTCCACAGCACCTCGACATTGCCGTCCTCGACCTTGCCCTTGCTGCGCTCGCCCTCGCTGCGCAACCACAGCTTGTCCACGTCGCGACCGTACCAACCCTGGATCTCCCAGGCTTGGGCGTTGCCGCTCCGGCCATGAACTGTTTCGAGCTGATCCAGCAGCAGCATGCCCACCGCTCCATTGCCGTGCAGATGCGGCTTCATCGGCCCGTAGCCCACCCCGTCGGAATAGTCGGGACTGCGCGCATCCGCGGGTGCACTGCCGCCCTGCATCGCACCCATGTTCATCCCGGACATCGAGTCCGGCGGCGGTGACGCACCGTCGGTCATGCCAGCCATGGACGCGTGCTCCATCCCCGCATGGTCCATCGAGCCATGATCCATTGCAGCGTGATCCATCGTGGCGTGTTCGTCGCCTTTCATCGGAGCAGGTGTCATGCCAGGCATGGCGGCGTGGGACACGGACAGCGCCTTTGCCGGCTCCACGGCAGGGGTGGTCGTGGCCGCAGGTTTGTTCATCGCGGGCATCGACTCGGCACGCATGCCGGGCATCCCGCTGTGATCCATGGTGCCGTGGTCCATGCCAGGCATGTGACTGGCCGGCTTGCTCGGGACAGCCGGCTTCCTGTCGGTCTTGTGCTTGTGGCTGCCTGTTGCCGCAGGCGTCGCCACCGAAGCAGCCGGCATGGACATGCCGGGCATGTTGCCGTGATCGATGCCTGGCATCGCCTCCATGCTCATCGACGGCGATGTGCTCGAAGCAGCCGGCGCACTTTGCGCAAACCCGGCGCATGGCATGGCCATCAACACGGCCGCACTCAGCGCCACACGCGGGAAACACGGGTGGATGCAACGTGACAGCGCGCTCATGACACCACCACTTCACGCATCATGCCCGCGTCCATGTGATAGAGCATGTGGCAGTGGTAGGCCCAGCGTCCCGGCGCGTCCGCGCTGACTGCATAGGTGACACGCTGCGCCGGCTGCACGTTGACCGTGTGCTTGCGCACCTGGAACTCGCCATCGGGATTTTCCAGCTCGCTCCACATGCCGTGCAGGTGGATCGGGTGATTCATCATGGTGTCGTTGACCAGCACGATGCGCAGGCGCTCGCCGCTGCGGAAGTGCACCGGCTTCGCGTCGGCAAACGTCACCCCGTCGAACGACCACATGTAGCGATGCATGTTGCCGGTGAGGTGCAGCTCGATGTCGCGCGAAGGTTCGCGCGTATCGATCGGGCCGCCGATGGTATGCAGGTCCGCGTAATTCAACACGCGGCGCCCGTTGTCGCGCAGGCCGACGCCCGGATCATCGAGGCGGGTACGCGGCATGTCGACCCGCATGTCCACGCCCGGGCCGTATTCGGTGCGCGCATGGCGGACCTTGGCCATCGTCTCCCCGCTCATGTCGCCATGTTTCATGCTCGCGTGATCCATGCCATGCATGCCGCCGTGGCCGCCGTGCGCGCCATTCAGGGCCATCGCCCCCATCATGTCGACCATGGCCAGGCGCTCGCGGTGATCCATGGCGGGAACTTCGGCCTGCATGCCCTCACGGGGCGCCAGCGTGCCGCGCGCGTAGCCGGTGCGGTCGATCGACTGGGCAAACACGGTATAGGCGCGGTCTTCCTGCGGCTCGACCAGCACGTCGTAGACCTCGGCCACGCCGATGCGGAATTCGTCCACCGGCACCGGCTCGACGTCCTGCCCGTCGGCGGCGATCACGGTCATCTTCAGTCCGGGAATGCGCACGTCGAAGAATGTCATCGACGAACCATTGATGAAACGCAGGCGGATCTTCTCACCGGGACGGAACAGTCCGGTCCAGTTGCCGGCGGGCGCATGGCCGTTCATCAGGTAGGTATAGGTGGCGCCGCTGACATCACTGAGGTCGCTGGGGCTCATGCGCATCTGGTTCCACATGCGCCGCTTCGCCAGCGCCTCTTTCAAGCCGATTTCGCGCACATCGTGGAAGAACTCCGGCGCGGTCGGTTCGGCGAAGTTGTAATAGTCACCTTGCCGTTTCAGGGTGGCGAAAATGTGGTTCGGGTCGTCGTCGCTCCAGTCGTTGAGCATCACCACGTAGTCGCGATCGCTGGGGTAACGCTCCGCGCCGGCCGGCTCGATCACGATCGGGCCATACAGGCCGACCTGTTCCTGGAAGCCGCTGTGCGAGTGGTACCAGTAGGTGCCGGACTGGCGCACCGGGAAGCGGTAGACAAACGTCTCGCCCGGCGCGATGCCGTCAAAGCTGATGCCGGGCACGCCGTCCTGCTGGAACGGCAGCAGGATGCCGTGCCAGTGGATCGAGGTCGGCACGCGCAGCCGGTTGGTGACACGCAGGGTGACCGTGCTGCCCTCTTTCCAGCGCAGTACGGGACCGGGTATGCCGCCGTTGACGGTCGTCGCCAGCCGGCGCACACCAGTGAAATTCACCGGGGTTTCGCCAATGTCCAGCGCGAAATCGGTGCCACGGAGCACGTTCGGGTGGTGGGCACCGGTCAAGGCGTCCGCACGCCCGGCAGCCCGGGCGCCGGGCGCATGCAGCAGCCCCATGCCGGCGGCAACGCCGCCCAGGGCCAGGCCCTGGACAAAGCGCCGCCGCGACGGATCGATCACGAATCGTGACGAAGAAGACATCAATACTCTCCAGAGGCAAACGGCATCCACGTGGATACCGACAAAAGCTGGCGGCCCGATGGTCGACAGGCGACCGGGCAAGCCTGATCAGGAACCGGGGAGAGTCAGATGGCAGGTGGTCGCAATGGTGGAGCGTCATGCAACGAGGGCGCGCTGCTCGGCAGCGGCATGGCATAACGGGCACGGGTCGCGGCCGAAGCCAGCACGACCGTCGTGGCGGGTAACAAGGTGGTGCCGCACACCGCCGCACAATGGCAGCTGCCTTCCGTCATGCCACCGTGGCAACCGGCCTGATCGCCGCACGATGGACGAGATGCCTTGACCGCCACATCGGGATGACAATGTTCACTGGTCGCCGCCACCGCTGTTTGCATGGCATGGGAATGAGGTACGCCCGTCATGCCCATCGGGGCAGCGGCCAGTGAGTTGATGACCAGCATCAGCCACGCCAGCACGCCCATCGCCCGAAGGCGGCGTGAACGGGCGAGCAGGCGCAGCGAGAAGGTCATCCAGTGAGCTTACCGGGGCGACCTGACGCCCTCAACTCTGGAGGTGGGTTCATCCACCTCACGGCCTGGTGAAACCCATGTGCAGGGTAATCTTGTCGCCCACCTTCAAAGCCGCCATCGACTTGGGCGGAAAATGCACGGTCAGCGCCATCCCGCCGGCGTCTACGCCGACCATGCCGGTCTTGGCATCGACCGAGGTCACCGACGCGGGCATCTTGTGCATGCTGCCGTTTCTGTCGTGATGCATCTTGTGCATCATGCCTTTGTCCATGTGACCCATGCTGCTCGAAGCCGCTGCCGGGGCCATGCTCCCGGTCTCCTGCGCGACCACGGTGCCGGCAGCGATGCACAGACCGAGCGCGGCTGTGGCAACAATGATTTTCGGCGAAAACTTCATGATGATGCTCCGCTTGAAGGGCAGTCGGGCGACATGCCTGACCGGTTGCAGCTGCGCAACAAACCGACCCTGCGCCGTTTGATGTGCAGGAAAGGTCATGCGCCGCGTCCTGCATGACCGGGAACGGGGTGCCGTGGCATCTATACTTGCCCACCCCGCCCGCCGTGACCGCCATGAATTATCGCCACGCCTATCACGCCGGCAACTTTGCCGATGTCCTGAAACACACCGTGCTGCTTGCACTGATCGAAGCGATGCAGGCCAAGCCCACGCCGTTCTGTTACATCGACACCCACGCCGGCAGTGGCAACTACCCGCTGGACGGTTTCGAAGCGAAGAAGACCGGCGAACACAAGGACGGCATCACCCGGCTGCACCCGGCCGAGAAGGTTCCGGCGCTGTTGCAGCGCTGGCGCGCGAGCATCCTCGAGGGTGAAGGGAACGAACAAGGGTTGAAACTGTATCCAGGCTCGCCGCTGCAGGTGGCCCGCTTGCTGCGTCCCGACGACAGCGCCCAGTTGTGTGAATTGCACACCGAGGAAGCGGCCAAGCTGCGGGACCTGTTTCGCGGCAACCCGCAAGTGCATGTGCATCAACGTGACGGCTACGAGGCGCTGAAGGCGCTGCTGCCGCCGAAGGAGAAGCGCGGTCTGGTATTGATCGATCCGCCCTACGAAGCCCAGGAGGCCGAGTACAAGCTGATCGAGCAGGCGCTGAAAGCCGCCCTGCTGCGCTGGCCCACCGGCGTCTACGCGGTGTGGTATCCGATCAAGCTGCGCAGCCAGGTGCAGCCGTTCCTGCGCAAGCTGCAGCACAGCGGCGTCAAGCGCATCCTGCGCGCCGAACTGCTGGTGCATCCGGACGATTCGCCGCTGCGCCTCAACGGCTCGGGCATGGTCATCCTCAACGCACCGTGGAATCTCGACGACGTGCTGCGCGAGCCGTTGCGCGCGCTGGGCAGCCTGTTGTCGCAGGATCGCCCGGCCGAAGTGAAACTCGACTGGTTGCTGGACGAAGCCGGCAGCCAGCTGAACGTCCCCAGCCCGTTGCCCGCCTCGCGGCTACCACGACCACCGGGCCGCCGCTAAGCTCAAGGCATTCACCGGTTTCTTCCAGGAGCACGTCCATGCGCATCCGCCCTGCTTTCCTGCTGACCCGCTTCGCCATGCCCGCCGCCCTGCTGATGCTGGCGGCCTGCGCGCCTGCACCGATCTACAAGACCACCGCGGGCGCCATCGCGGCCGTGCCGTTCCAGGTCGCCCAGACGCCCGAGAGGTTCGCCGGCAATGAGGTGATCTGGGGTGGCCGCATCGTCCAGGTCAAGGTATTGGCCGACCACAGCGAGATCGAAGTGCTGGCCTACCCGCTCGACTCCTCGCAGCGACCCAAGGCGAACGACAGCGGCAGTGGCCGTTTCGTCGCCGTGATGCCCGGCTACGTGGAGCCGCTGGATTACCCGACCGGAGCGCTGATCACGGTCAACGGCAAGCTCAGCGGCAGCCGGGCCGGCAAGGTCGGCGAGGCGGATTACGTGTTCCCGCTGGTCAGCGTGGCGCAATCCCACGTATGGAGCGCGGACGAGATGAACAAGGGCCGCAACAACGTCCACTTCGGCCTGGGCGTGGGCGTCGGCATCCACTGACCCATTCGCAGCCGGCAACCTGGCCGGTAGACTGCGCGACTCCCGCCGAGGATTGAAGCACGCATGTCATCCGGTCACGCCAACCCGATCAAGGCCATCCTGCTCGCACTGGGTGCCAACTTCGCCATCTTCGTGGCCAAGCTTGTCGCCGCCGTCATCACCGGCTCCGGCGCGATGATGGCCGAGGCGGTTCACTCGCTGGCCGACTGCGGCAACCAGGGTCTGTTGCTGCTGGGCATCCGCCAGGCCAAACGACCGCCATCGGACGAATACCCTCTCGGCTGGGGTCGTGCGTTGTATTTCTGGTCCTTCCTGGTGGCGATCCTGCTGTTCAGCGTGGGCGGCATGTTTTCGGTCTACGAAGGCGTGCACAAGCTGACCCACCCGGAGCCGCTCAAGTGGCCGTGGCTGGCCTTGGGCGTTCTCGGCTTCGGCATCATCGCCGAGGGCCTCTCGATGCGCGGCTGCCTGCAGGAAGTCAACAAGGCACGCGGCAATCAGAACCTGTGGACCTGGTTCCGCCAGACACGCTCCAGCGAGCTGCTGGTGATTTTCGGCGAGGACCTGGCTGCCTTGATCGGCTTGTGTCTGGCTGCGCTCGCGATCAGCGCCACCATGCTCACCGGCAACCTGTTGTTCGACGCTTGCGGCACCATCGCGATCGGCGCGCTGCTGATCGTGGTGGCCGTGCTGGTGGCCATCGAGGTCAAGGCATTGCTGATCGGACAAGGTGTCGAACCGCGCCGACGCGGCGAACTGCAAGCCTTCCTGCAAGGCCGAGACGAAGTGGCCGAGGTACTGAATCTGATCACCCTGCAGATGGGCCCGGACGTGATGGTGGCGGTCAAGGCGCGCATGCGGCCGACCGCCACCAACCAGAGCCTGATCGAGGCGATCAACACCGTCGAGGCGGCGATGAAGGCCGAGTTCACCGACGTGCGCTGGAGTTTCTTCGAGCCTGACCTGGTCGACTGAAAGGACGGACCGAATGAAGCGCGCCGCACGCCGACACCGCGTGCTCACGGCTCGATCCCGTGTTTCCGATAGCATAGGGGGATGACCACTCAAGCCTGCCTATGAACAACCAAACCTCTCTCCGCGACTCCACCGTGTACGTTCTGGTGGGACTGCTTGCGCTGTTGACCCTTGTGGCTGACATATTCACGCCACTCGGTTACGCCGTGTGGTGTTTTTACTTCGTCTGCGTGGGCTTGACCCTGTTCCAGCAGCGCCTGGCAGCTCCGTTTGTCACCGCTTTTGTCGCCGCTATCTTGCTCGTGGTAGGCGCCAAACTTTCTCCCGACGGCATGAAGTCGGGGATCGCCCTGGTCAATCGCGCCATAGGCGCCGTGTCAACCTGGGCCATGGCCATTGGTGTGTGGCAAGCGCTGCGAGCGCGCCTGAACGTGAGGCGTTTGCTGTGGCTGCAGGATGCGAAGAATGAACTGAGCATGGCACTTCGCGGAGAACAGGTTCCCGACGAGCTCGCCATGAATGCAATGCGCTGCCTGGCTGGACGACTGGACGCACAGGTCGGCGCGCTGTATCACCTGCGCGGTGGGGAACTGGTGCTGATGGGAGGCATCGCGCTTGATGCCAGCCAGCCGCAACGACTGCCCGCCGATGCCGGCCTGCTCGGCGAAACGCTGCAACTCGGCGCGGCGCGCCGGTTGGCGAATCTTTCCGTCGACCACCTGGCGCTGACTTCGACACTCGGGCGCAGCGCCCCCAGCGAACTGCTGATGACGCCCATCACGGCCGATGAAAAGGTGATTGGTGCGCTGGAATTGGGCCGAATGCACCGGGAAGATCCGCTCGACGTTGAACAGGAACTGTTGCGCCAAAGCGCCGAGATCATCGGTGTGGCGATGCGCACGGCTGCGTTCCGCGAGCGACAGGGCGAGTTGCTGGAAGAAACCCAGCGGCAAAGCGAGGAACTGCAGGCGCAGCAGGAAGAACTGCGCGTGTCGAACGAGGAACTGGAAGAACAGACTCGCGTGCTGCAACAGTCGCAAGCCGAGCTGGAAACACAGCAGGCCGAACTGGAGCAGACCAATGTGCACCTGGAAGAACGCACGCAGGAGCTGGAAGGCCAGCGCAAGGCATTGCTGCTGGCGCAGTCCGAACTCAAGCGCAACGCGGTTTCACTGGAAGCCACCAGTCGCTACAAGTCCGAATTCCTCGCCAACATGTCGCACGAGTTGCGCACGCCACTGAACAGCTCGCTGATCCTCGCCAAATTGCTGGCCGACAACAAGGACGACACGCTGACGCGGGAGCAGGTGAAATACGCGCAGGCCATCCACGCCTCCAACAACGACCTGCTGGCCCTGATCAACGACATTCTCGACCTGTCCAAGATCGAGGCCGGCCACGTGGAACTCGTCGCCGAGCCACTGGCCCTGCCGATGGTGATCCAGCGCCTTCGCGACACTTTCGATCCGCTGATCAAGCAAAAAGGCCTGAGCTTCGGAATCGAAACCCTGCCCGACGTGCCCGCACAAATGACCGGCGATGCGCAGCGACTTCAGCAGATCCTGAAAAACCTGCTGGCCAACGCGGTGAAGTTCACCGATGCCGGGCAAATTTCGCTGCGCATCGAAGCCGCGCGAGGCGAGCGCATCCGCTTCGTGGTCTGCGACACCGGGATCGGCATCCCGCAGGATCAGCAGCACGTGATTTTCGAGGCCTTCCGTCAGGCGGATGGCAGCACCAGCCGGCGTTTCGGTGGCACCGGGCTGGGCCTTTCGATTTCCCGCGAACTGGCCCAGCGCATGGGTGGTGACATCACCATCGACAGCGAACCGGGACGCGGCAGTTGCTTCACCCTGGAACTCCCGCTGCAAGGGAGCATCAGCAGCCCGCCGACCGTCGCGGCGCAGGCTTCGGCGCCGCCGGCCATTGCTCCTCCGCCCAGGATTGCCGCGTCGCCAGTCGCCGAAAGTCACGCACCTTTTGGCGAAGCTCCTCGCCAGGTGAAGGACGATCGCACCGAACGCCAGCGCGCAACCCGCCTGATCATGGCCGTGGAGGACGACCCCGCGTTCGCCCAGGCGCTGGTCAACCTGGCGCATGACATGGACTTCGATTGCGTGGTCGCGCGCTCTGCCCAGGAGGCCCTGCAAACGGCAACGGAGCTGTCGCCGAGCGGCATCCTGCTCGATATCGGCCTGCCCGACAGTTCCGGCCTCAGCGTGCTGGAGCGGCTCAAGCGCGACCCTGCCACGCGGCATATTCCGGTCCATGTCGTGTCCGCACTGGAGCGCACCCAGGTGGCGATGGAGCTGGGCGCGGTCGGTTTCGTGCTCAAGCCGGCGACCCGCGAAGTGCTGATCGGCGCGATCCAGCAACTGGAGGATCGCCACCAGCGTGAAGTGCGCCGCCTGCTGATCGTCGAGGACGACACCCAGCTGCGCGACAACCTCCAGCTGCTGCTAGCGCGCGATCAACTGGAAATCGTGGCCGTGGGCACGGTCAAGGATGCGCTGGAGCAGCTTTCCGGCAGTACGTTCGACTGCATGGTCACCGATCTTTCGCTCCCCGACGGCACCGGCTACGATTTGTTCGAACACATGGCCGCCAGCGAGACCTACGCGTTCCCGCCCGTCATCGTCTATACCGGCCGGTCGCTGACCCGCGATGAGGAGCAGCGCCTGCGACGCTATTCCAAGACCATCATCATCAAGGGCGCCCGCTCGCCCGAGCGCCTGCTCGACGAAGTCACCCTGTTCCTGCACAGCGTTGAAGCCTCGCTGCCAGCCGACCAGCAGCGCCTGCTGCGTCGCGCACGCCAGCGCGACGCGATGCTTGACGGCCGCACCTTCCTGCTGGCCGAGGACGACGTGCGCAACATCTTCGCACTGACCAGCGTGCTCGAACCGCTGGGCGTAAAGCTGGAAATCGCCCGCAACGGTCGCGAGGCACTGGAACATCTGGAAAAGAGCGAAGTCGACCTGGTGCTGATGGACATCATGATGCCGGAGATGGATGGCCTGACCGCCATGCGCAAGATCCGCGCCCAGCCGAAGCTGGCCAACCTGCCGATCATCGCCCTCACCGCCAAGGCGATGGCCGACGATCGCGAGCACTGCCTCGAGGCCGGCGCCAATGATTACATCGCCAAGCCGATCGACGTCGACAAGCTGATTTCACTTTGCCGGGTGTGGTGTCCGAAATAATGAAAGACCAGGAAGTGGAGCTGTTCGACATGGAGGTACGCCTGCTGATCGAGGCGGTGTACCTGCGCTACCACTACGATTTTCGCGACTACGCCGTCACCTCGCTGCGCCGGCGCATGCGCCACGCGATGGTGCGGTTCGGCTGTACCCGGCCGAGCGACCTCCAGCACCGCCTGCTTCACGAGCCGGACGTGTTTGCCCAGGCGTTGCAGTATTTCACCGTGCAGGTTTCGGAGATGTTCCGTGATCCGGGCTACTTCCTTGCCTTGCGTGAGCAAGTCATGCCCGTGCTCGCCACCTATCCCTCGATCAAGCTGTGGGTGGCCGGCTGCAGTACCGGCGAGGAAGTGTGGTCGATGGCGATTCTGCTGGCCGAGGAAGGCCTGCTGGAACGTTCGCTGATCTACGCCACCGACATCAACCCGGAAGCCCTGAAGCTCGCCGAAGCCGGGGCGTTCCCGCTGGACCGCGTCGCGCAGTTCAGTCGCAACTATGCAGCCGCTGGTGGCCGAAGCTCGCTGTCGGACTATTACACCAGTGCCTATCAGGGCGTGGTGTTCGATCGCAATCTGAAGAAGCGCATCGTGTTCGCCGACCACAGCCTGGCTACGGACAGCGTCTTCTCGGAGGTCAATCTGGTGTCCTGCCGCAACGTGCTGATCTACTTCAATCGGGGCTTGCAGGACCGCGCCATCGGGCTGTTCAAGGATGCGCTGATGCATCGCGGATTCCTCGGCCTGGGAAGCAAGGAATCGCTGCAATTTGGCGCGCACGCGAACGACTTTGAATTGTTCGTGCCGGCTCAGCGGATCTATCGCAAGAGGGCCGTGTAATGCCCAAACTCAATCTTCGTGATGACATCGACGCCATGGTCATCGGTGGCTCTGCCGGGGGCGTGCAGGCCATGCATGCTTTGTTGACTCGGCTCCCAGCGGACTTCCCGTTGCCGGTACTGGTGGTCCTGCACCTCCCGCGCGACCGGCCCAGCCATATCGCCGAGCTGCTGGATATGCACTGCGCATTGCCAGTACGCGAAGCAATCGACAAGATGCCGCTGGAGAAAGGCGTGGTAGTCTTCGCGCCCCCGGACTATCACCTGCTGGTGGAAGACGAGTCCAGCGTGGCGCTTTCGGTGGATGAGCCGGTGCTGTTCTCGCGACCCGCGATCGACCCGCTGTTCATGTCTGCGGCCGCCGTGTTCTCGCGCCGACTTCTGGCCATCCTGCTCACCGGCGCCAGCGCCGACGGCAGCGCAGGCGTGGCAGCGGTGCGCCGTGCCGGCGGCACCGTATGGATTCAACAACCTGACGACGCTGTGGCAAGCTTCATGCCTGCCGCCGCATTGGCGCACGCCGGCGCCGAAGCAGTACTCACTCTCAACGAAATGTGCGAACGGATGGCCGCGGCATAGCATGAACGAACTCGTCACCGACAACCCGTCATCCGAGGCACTGCCGATCACGAACATCCTGATCGTGGACGACGTCCCGCAGAACCTGCTGGCGATGGAAGCGCTGCTGCAAAGCGATACGCTGCGCATTCTCAAGGCCACCTCCGGTGCCGAGGCGTTGGAACTGCTGTTGCTGCACGAGGTGGCACTGGCCTTGCTCGACGTGCAAATGCCGGAGATGGACGGCTTCACGCTGGCCGAACTGATGCGCGGTTCGCAGCGCACGCGCGACGTGCCGATCATCTTCCTTACGGCCTCACCGAATGATCCGACGCGCTCGTTCAAGGGCTATGAAAGCGGCGCCGTGGATTTCCTGCACAAGCCGCTTGATCCACACATCATCCAGAGCAAGGTCAAGGTTTTCATCGAGCTGTACCAGAACCGCGTTTTGCTCGCTGCGCGCAACGAGATGCTTGAGGGTGCACTGAAGCTCAACGAAACCATGATCGCCGTGCTGACCCACGACCTGCGGACACCGCTGACCGTGGTGATGCTGTGCGCCGACAGCCTGCGCGCCCACGTCAAGGACGGCCCGCTAGCCCGGACCGTCGCAGCCATGGAAGCCAGCACCTTGCGCATGGGACGGATGATCGGCCAGTTGCTGGACTTCTCGCGCATCCGTTCGGACATCCTGCATCTGGAATTGCAGCGCGGCAATTTGGGCGTCATCGGCGAAAACGTGGTCAACGAGTTGCGGCAAACCCACCCCGACCGCGCGATCAATTTCGTCACCGAAGGATCGCTTGACGGCCAGTTCGATCCCGACCGCCTTGGCCAGGTCTTTTCCAACCTTATCGGCAACGCCCTCCAGCACGGAACCGAAGATACGCCGGTCGAAGTAAGCATCGACGGTCGTGATGATCAACAGTTGCGGCTGCTCGTACGAAATGCTGGCGAGCTGCCGGAGGCGTTGCTGCCGCGAATCTTCGAGCCGTTCAAGGGTGCCAGCAGCCGCAGTCAGGGCTTGGGCCTGGGCCTCTACATCGTCGAGCAATTTGCCAGAGCGCACGGTGGCGAGGCGACCGCACGAAACAACGGCGGGCATGCGGAATTTGAAGTTCGCCTGAAGCGCCGCACCACTGCGACAGCCACGGCCAACAGCTGACCGCCGGCTCCGCCTGCACCGTCAACAGCAAGGACTACAATGACCGGCCAAGGTCACTCGGGATTTCCCGTACATGCGCAATCCGCTGCAAGAACAACTGCTGAAAGCCGGTCTGGTCAACAAGACCAAGGCTGCGCAGGTCGTGCGCGAGCAGGCGAAGAAACACAAGGGCAAGATCCCCCCGGCCGCCGGCGCCGAACAAATCGACGCGCAGCGCCTGCAGGCCGAAAAGGCCGAGCGTGATCGGGCGATCGCGTCCGAGCGCAATGCCCAGCTCCGCCTGAATGAAGCGCGTGCACAGGCACGCCGGATCGTCGAGGTCCACAAGGTCAAGCGCGAAGGCGAGATCGCCTACCGCTTCACCGACGGCGACAGGATCCGCGACGTGCTGGTAAACGAACCGCTGCGCGCCCAGCTCGCCGCCGGCATGCTGGTGATCGTGCGCCACGGCGAGAGCTACGAATTGCTGCCGCGCGTCGCCGCCGACAAGGTCCGCGAGCGCGACGCGGCGCTGATCGTGCTCGACCATGGCGTCGCCGAAGCCGGCAGCAGTGACCAGGACGCGGACGATGAGTATTACCGGCAATTCCAGGTTCCGGACGACCTCGTCTGGTAGTTCGGGTGGACTCAGGATCGTCCGAGCAGCACGAGATCATCGCGCTGATCGCAAGCTCTAGACGACCGGTCTAATTCGCACTATCATGCCGACCATGGATTCCTCCCGCAGCGATGCACGCCAACACATCATCGATACTGCCAAGCCGATCATTCTCGGCAAGGGCTTCTCGGCGGTGGGCTTGAATGAAGTTTTGAGTGCGGCCGCGATCCCCAAGGGTTCGTTCTACCACTACTTCAAATCCAAGGAATTGTTTGGCGTAGCCTTGCTGGACAGCTACTTCGACGACTACCTGACCCAGTTGGATGCCCTGCTCTCGCATCCGGGCGGCACGGCGGCAGGGCGTTTGATGGCGTACTGGCAGCAATGGCAGGAAAGCCAGGTCGGTGAATGTGTCGATGGCAGATGCCTGGCGGTGAAACTGGGCGGTGAGGTTTCCGACCTCTCCGAAGCCATGCGCATCGCCCTGCACCGAGGCACCAGCCGGGTCATCGATCGACTGGCTCGCGGTATCCGTGAAGGCCTCGCCGACGGTTCATTGCCTTCGACCCTGGACGCACAGCAAACCGCCCAGACGTTGTATGAAACCTGGCTGGGCGCCACCTTGCTGAGCAAGTTCAGGCACGACCGCAGCAGCCTGGATGGCGCCATGGTGGCCACCCGCCAATGGCTGCAGTTGCCGCCCGGCGACACCCTTTCCCGATAAACCCAACCGCGTCATCGCACGTGGCCGCACTTTTGCGCAATCTAGACGACCGGTCTAATCAAGGAGCTCCCATGCACAATTTTGAATTCCACAACCCCACCCGCATCGTGTTTGGCACGGAAACGGTCAGCAAGCTGGATACCCTGCTGCCGGCGTCGGCGCGGGTGTTGATCCTGTACGGCGGTGCCAGCGCGAAGGCGAATGGCACGCTGGACGAAGTGAAGGCCGCCCTGGGCGATCGCCACGTGCAGGAGTTTTCCGGCATCGAGCCGAACCCCACGTTCGAGACCTTGATGCGTGCGGTGGAACTGATTCGCCAGGAAAAGCTGGACTATCTGCTGGCCGTGGGTGGTGGCTCGGTGATTGATGGCACCAAGTTTGTCGCCGCCGCGGTGCCGTTCGAAGGCGACCCGTGGACCATCCTGGAAAAGCATGGCCGCAACATCACCAACGCATTGCCGTTTGGCAGCGTGCTCACCCTGCCCGCCACCGGCTCGGAAATGAACAACGGCGGCGTGGTGACGAAGAGGGCGATCAACGCCAAGCTGGCGTTCTCCAGCTCGCATACGTTTCCGCAGTTCTCGATCCTCGATCCGAGCAAGACCTACACCCTGCCGCCACGCCAGATTGCCAACGGCGTGGTGGATGCGTTCGTGCATATCGTCGAGCAGTACCTGACCTATCCGGTGCAGGCCAAGGTGCAGGATCGCTTCGCCGAGGGCCTGCTGCAGAGCCTGATCGAAACCGGCCCGGCGGCGCTGGCCCACCCGCAGGATTACGACACCCGCGCCAACCTGATGTGGATCGCCACGCTGGCGCTGAACGGCCTGATCGGTGCCGGCGTGCCGCAGGACTGGAGCACCCACATGATCGGCCACGAACTGACCGCGCTGCACGGCATCGATCATGCCCGCACGCTGGCCATCGTGTTGCCGGCCAGCTTGCAGGTACGCCGCGACACCAAGCACGCCAAGCTGCTGCAGTACGCCGAACGGGTCTGGCAGATCCGTGAAGGCAGCGAGGACGAGCGCATCGACCAGGCGATCGAAAAGACCCGCGCGTTCTTCGAACAGATGGGCATTGCCACCCGCCTGCCGGATTACGAGCTGGGCGCCGAGGTGATCGACACCGTCATCGCCCAACTCGAAGCCCACGGCATGACCCTGCTCGGCGAACACCGTGATGTCACACCCGCCCTCAGCCGGAGCATTCTGGAAGCCGCACTCTGAGCTCACACACCGGGGGCTACGCTCGCCCCCTCAACTCTTGCTGAGGTCACTCCATGTCTCCCAACGCGACCATGCAACGCGCCATCGTGCTGAATTCCCGCCCGGTCGGCGCGCCCACGCCAGACAACTTCCGTCTGCGCGAAACCCCGTTGCCCACGCCCGCCGACGGCGAGCTGCTGCTGCGTACGCTGTATCTCTCGCTCGACCCGTATATGCGCGGACGCATGAGCGATGCCAAATCGTATGCCGAGCCTGTCGCCATTGGCGACGTGATGGTCGGCGGCACCGTATCGCGGGTGCAGGCCTCGAAGCATCCGGATTTCAAGGAAGGCGATCTGGTGCTCGGCTTCACCGGCTGGCAGGACCACGCCCTGTCTGACGGCACCGGCCTGAACAAGCTGGACCCGCAGATGAAAAACCCGTCGCTGGCGCTGGGCGTGCTGGGCATGCCCGGCTTCACCGCCTACATGGGCCTGCTCGACATCGGTCAGCCGAAAGCCGGTGAAACCGTGGTCGTCGCGGCGGCCAGCGGCGCGGTGGGTTCGGCGGTGGGCCAGATCGCCAAGCTCAAGGGCTGCCGCAGCGTGGGCATCGCCGGCGGGACGGAAAAATGCCGCTACGTGGTCGAGACGCTGGGCTTCGACGCCTGCATCGATCACCACGGCGCGAACTTCGCCGCCGAGCTGGCGGCCGCCTGCCCGCAAGGCATCGATGTGTATTTCGAGAATGTCGGCGGTGCCGTGTTCGATGCCGTGCTGCCGCTGCTCAACACCCGTGCGCGCGTGCCCGTATGTGGCCTCATCGCCAACTACAACGACACCGCGCTTCCCGACGGCCCCGACCGGCTGGGCCTGCTCGCACGCACCATCCTCACCCGCCGCATTCGCATGCAGGGTTTCATCATTTTCGATGACTACGGCCATCGTTACGGTGAATTCATCGAGCAGATGAGCCAATGGGTGCAGGCCGGCAAGATCAAGTTCCGCGAAGACATCGTCGACGGTCTCGAGCAGGCGCCACAGGCCTTCATCGGCATGCTCAATGGCGGCAATTTCGGCAAGCTGGTGGTTCGCGTCGCCAGCGAATGACGCCCGCTCGTCTCTCCCTCTCTCTCAAAGAAGGCACCCCATGAAAATCCTGATGGTTCTCACCTCGCACGACCAACTTGGCGACACCGGCCAGAAAACCGGTTTCTGGCTGGAAGAATTCGCCGCGCCCTACTACGCGTTCAAGGATGCCGGTGCGCAGATCACCGTGGCCTCGCCGCATGGCGGGCAGCCGCCTCTGGATCCCAAGAGCGACGATCCGTCGGCACAAACCGATGCCACCCGCCGTTTCAAGAGTGACGAGGCGGCCCAGGCCGTGCTGGCCAGCACGCACAAACTGCAGGACATGAAAGCGGGCGATTTCGACGCGGTGTTCTATCCGGGTGGCCACGGCCCGCTGTGGGATCTCGCCGAAGACGCTGACTCGATCGCCTTGATCCAATCCACGCTGGCTGCGGGCAAGCCGGTCGCCGCGGTCTGCCACGCACCGGGCGTGCTGCGCCACGTGAAGTCGGCCGATGGCACGCCGCTGGTCCAGGGCAAGTCGGTCACCGGCTTCACCAACTCCGAAGAAGAGGCCGTCGGCCTGACCAGGATCGTGCCGTTCCTGGTCGAGGACATGCTGAAAAAGAATGGCGGCAACTACAGCAAGGCCGGCGACTGGCAGCCCTATGTGCTCACCGATGGTCTGTTGATCACCGGACAGAATCCGGCGTCATCCGAACCGGCTGCCCAGGCATTGCTGAAGATGCTCGGCTGAGCAAGCGGCGCCCGCGAAGCCGATGACGGCATCGCGGGCGCATCGATCACCCGGCCGGTTGCAGCAAATCCCAGCCGTTGCCATACAGATCCTCGAACACCGCCACCGTGCCGTAGGCCTCGTGGCGCGGCTCTTCGCGAAAGTGCACTCCGGCAGCGCGCATGCGCTGCCAGTCGCGGTGGAAGTCGTCAGTGTGCAGCAGCAGAAACACCCGCCCGCCGGTCTGGTTGCCGACGCGTGACACTTGTTCGTCGCCGTTGGCTTTGGCCAGCAGCAGCCGCGTTTCGCGGGAACCGGGCGGCGCCAGCAACACCCAGCGCTTGTCGTTACCCATGTCGGTATCTTCGACCAGCTCGAAGCCGAGGGCCTTCGTGTACCAGGCGATCGCCTCGTCGTAATCGGCTACCAGCAGCGCCAGGGCGCTCAAATGCTGAGTCATGGGTTGTCCTTCAACGTGGGGAGCGGACCGAATCCGGCCTGCAGTTTCTTGGTCAATTTCGCGCGCACCGTGGCATAAGCGTCCAGCAGCAATGCCTGCAGCTCGGCCGTGGTGAAGCGCGCCGGCTCAGTGACACAGACCCAACGCGCTCGCGCCAGGTAGGGCGCGGGAATGACACCGGGCTGGTCAGTCAGTTCGAGAAAGCGCTCGTCCGCCACCTTGAAGGCCAGACGGCCGCCTTCCCGACCGTCCGCATGAGTCATCACGAACATCTTGCCGGCAACGCTGAAGACCAGATTGTCGCCCCACTTGATGTCACGGGTGACGCCCGGCCAGCGGCTGCAAAGCGTCTCAATCTGGGCCACCGAGATGCCGATGGAGCTGCTTTTTCGATTCATGACGGGTCCGTGGTGGTGCATTGTGCAGACTGGCAGCGTGCCTGTCTTCCCTTCCTGCGGCATTCCGTACCGCAGCACGAATCCAGCGCCACAGCGCCGTTCAGGCCTGTTTCCGTTACAACGGACCCGTATTCGTCATTGCAAATTCATGTTGCGATGCACACAATACGCAAAAGTATGGAGCCGCCATGATTCCCGCCATCGACTTTGCCGCCCCCACCCGCTACGCCGGCCTGCCACCCCGCAGCAGTGAGCGTTTCGCGCGTCCTCGCGTGATGGTTTCGTCGCGCGGCGAGCAGGTGCGCACGCAGGATGGGCTGGAGCTGGTGCTCCGCCCGATCGAGGCCGGTGACGTGGCGGCGATGCAGCGCTGCTTCACGCGACTTTCGCCGGAAGACATCCGTCGCCGCTTCCTCCATGCGATGTCCGAATTGCCTGCGCCGATGGCGCAACGCCTGTGCCGGATCGATCCGGTGCAAGAAACGGCTTATGTGCTGATGGACGAATCGGCGACGCCGGCCGAGATGCGTGGCGTCGGGCGAATCTACGTCGACGAGTCCAGCGACAGCGCCGAATTCTCCGTGCTGGTGGAACACGACTGGAGCCGTCGCGGCCTGGGCGCGCTGCTGATGCAGCGACTGGTCGATGACTGTCGCCACCGCGGCCTCGCCGAACTGTGGGGCTACGTGCTGCTGGAAAATCGACCGATGCTGCAGCTGTGCCGTGAACTGGGGTTCACTCAACGCATGATGCCGGACGAACCGGGTACCGCCCAGATCACGCTGAAGCTCTGAAGCCGCATCGGGTCAGGTCAGGCTCTTCGCGCGGTGGCGGCGACCGCCCAGGACGAGCACCGTCCGCCGCTCCTGATTCCTGGCTTCATAGTGAGGAGCCCGCGGGCAGGGCCTACCTGCGCAAGAGCGTCCACTGTCCAGCGCCCGTCCTGCAAATGACAATCCCGCCCCTGCGCACAGAAAGCGGGCACACATCCGGGTCCGGCGGGAGCGGCGGCGCATCGCGTTACACTTGTGCGCTTTCCCCGGCGCGGCTCGATGGCGGCGCCATGCACATGCGTCCCTTATGCCCAGTCTGATCAAGCACCCGCCTCTGCCGACCACTCCCAAGCAGCGTCGCTACTGGATGCCACCGCATGGCTCCGCGCGAGCATTGCTGATCGCGGAAGCGGCACGTTCGCACGAAGGCCTGCTGGTAGCAGTGACGCGCGATACCCAGCGCGCGCAGGCGCTGGAGGCGGAGCTCAGGATCTTCGCCGACACGCTGCCGGTGTTGCCCTTCCCCGACTGGGAAACGCTGCCGTACGACGTGTTCAGCCCGCACCCGGAAATCGTCTCGCAACGCATCGCCACGCTGTACCAGCTGCCGAACATGAAACGCGGCGTGCTGGTGGTGCCGATGGCGACCCTGATGCAGCGGATCGCGCCGCGCTCGCACATCACCGGCTCCGGACTGGTATTGGCCAAGGGCCAGAAATTCGATCTGGCCGCCGAGCAGCGCCGGCTGGAAGCGGCTGGCTATCGCCATGTGCCGCAGGTCGCGGAACCGGGTGATTTCGCGGTCCGTGGCGCGCTGCTCGATGTCTTCCCGATGGGCACCGCCGAGCCGTATCGCATCGAGTTGTTCGACGACGAGGTCGATTCGATCCGCAGCTTCGATCCTGAAACCCAGCGGTCGCAACAACAGGTCGAGAAGGTCGAGCTGCTGCCGGCGCGCGAGTTTCCGCTGACCGACGAGGCGGCCAAGGAGTTCCGCGGCAACCTGCGCGAACGCTTCCCGATCGACGTGCGCCGCTGTCCGCTGTACCAGGACATGAAGAAAGGCGTAACGCCGGGCGGGATCGAGTACTACCTGCCGCTGTTCTTCAAACAGACTGCCACGCTGTTCGACTATCTCGCCGACGATGCGCTGTTCGTATTGGGTGAAGGTGCGGGCGAGGCGGCCGACCAGTTCTGGGCACAGACCGCCGAACGCTACGACCAGCGCGCGCACGACATCGAACGGCCGGTGCTGCCGCCAGCCGAACTCTATCTGCCGCCGGAACAACTGCGCGAACAGCTCAACAAGCGGCTGCGCGTGGAAGTGGTCGACGCCGGCCACGAACACGCCGTCGCCACGGGCACGCAGCCAGCGCCGGAGCTGCCGCTCAATCGCAAGGGCGAAGAGCCGGGGACGTCGCTCAGGCACTTCCTGTCCAGCTATCCGGGCCGCGTGCTGATCGCCGCGGATTCGGCGGGACGCCGCGAGGCGCTGATCGAGACGCTGGCGACGGCAGGATTGAAGCCGCAAGCCATTGAAGACTGGCAAGCCTTTCTTCCGTCTGCGCACGCTGCTGAAGGCGTCAAGTTTGCCATCACCATCGCCGGGCTTGATCAGGGTTTCGCGCTGACCAAGCCCGTACTCACCGTGCTCACCGAGCGCGAGCTGTACGGCGAGCGAGTACGCAGCGAACGCGACCGCAAGCGTCGCCGCGGCACCGCGCGCGACCCGGAAAGCATCATCCGCGACCTCACCGAACTGACCCTCGGTGCGCCGATCGTCCACGTGGATCATGGCGTGGGTCGCTATCAGGGCCTGCTGTCGATGGACGTGGGCGGCATGGATGGCGAGTTCCTCACCATCGAGTACGCCAAGGGCGACAAGCTCTACGTGCCGGTGGCGCAACTCGGTCTGGTCAGCCGTTACTCCGGCACGGCGCCGGAACTGGCCCCGTTGCATTCGCTGGGCGGCGACGCGTGGGAGCGCGCACGCAAGAAGGCCGCCGAGAAAGTGCGCGACGTCGCCGCCGAACTTCTGGCGATCTACGCGCAGCGGCAGGCGCGTGGCGGCGAATCGATGCCGATCGACCGTCAACTGGTCGAGGAATTCGGCAGCACGTTCCCATTCGAGGAAACCCCCGACCAGGAAACCGCGATCGAGGCGGTGCTGGCTGATCTCGCCGCCCCGCGTGCGATGGATCGGGTGATCTGCGGTGATGTCGGCTTCGGCAAGACCGAAGTGGCATTGCGCGCCGCGTTCGCCACCGCCACTGCCGGCAAACAGGTCGCCGTACTGGTGCCCACCACCCTGCTCGCGCAGCAGCACTACCGCAATTTCGCCGACCGCTTCGCCGACTGGCCGGTGCGCGTGGACGTGCTGTCGCGCTTCAAGTCGACCAAGGAAGTGAACGACGCGCTGAAGCGCCTGGCGGACGGCCAGATCGACGTGATCGTGGGCACGCACAAGCTGCTGCAACCGGACATCAAGTTCAAGAACCTCGGCCTGGTGATCGTCGACGAAGAACAGCGTTTCGGCGTGCGCCAGAAGGAGCAACTGAAAAAACTTCGTGCCGAAGTCGACCTGCTGACGATGACCGCCACACCGATTCCGCGCACGCTGAACATGGCGATGGCCGGCCTGCGCGATCTCTCGCTGATCGCCACGCCGCCGGCCCATCGCTCGGCCGTGCGCACCTTCATCTCGGCGTGGGACCCGGCGACCATCCGCGAGGCTTTGCAGCGCGAGCTGTCGCGCGGCGGCCAGGTGTACTTCCTGCACAACGAAGTGCAGAGCATCGAACGCATCGTGCGCGAGCTGGAAGAACTGGTACCCGACGCACGCATCCGCATCGCCCATGGCCAGATGCCCGAGCGCGAACTCGAAGGCGTGATGGCGGACTTCCACCGCCAGCGCTTCAACGTGCTGGTGTGCACTACCATCATCGAAACCGGCATCGACATTCCCACCGCCAACACCATCATCATCAACCGCGCCGACCGCTTTGGTCTGGCCCAGTTGCATCAGTTGCGCGGACGCGTCGGCCGTTCGCACCATCGCGCCTATGCGTACCTGGTGGTGCCCGACCGCAAGTCGATCACTGCCGACGCGCAGAAGCGCCTCGAAGCACTGGCCTCACTGGAAGAACTCGGCGCCGGCTTCACCCTGGCCACCCACGATCTGGAAATTCGCGGTGCGGGCGAGCTGCTCGGCGACGAGCAATCCGGCCAGATCCAGGAGATCGGTTTCGGCTTGTACACCGAACTGCTCGATCGCGCGGTGCGTGCGTTGAAGTCGGGCAAGATCCCGGATTTCGATCTCAGCAGCGAGCACGAGACCGAAGTCGAACTGCACCTGCCCGCGCTGATCCCGGACGATTACCTCGGCGACGTGCACGCGCGCCTGACCCTGTACAAGCGCATCGCCAGCGCCCGCAGCGAAGACGACCTGCGCGACCTGCAAGTGGAGATGATCGACCGATTCGGGTTGCTGCCGGACCCGACCAAGCAGCTGTTCGCGGTAGCAAGCCTGAAACTGATGGCCACCCCGCTGGGCATTCGCAAGCTCGACTTCGGCGCCAATGGTGGCCGCATCACTTTCCGCGAGAAACCCGAAATCGACCCGATGGCGATCATCAAGCTGATCCAGCAACTGCCACGCGTCTACAAGCTGGATGGCCAGGACAAGCTGAAAGTGATTCTCGACCTTCCCGGCGCCAGCGAACGCCTCCGCAGTGCCCAGGAAGTGCTGATACTGCTGGGGGCGCGCCGACCGGGCTGATGCGGCCACAACCCTGACACCCTGCGTCCGGACTGGCCCCGTTCGAGCCATGGCAAGGACCGCACGGGGTCCGCACCGAAGGCTCGCAAACCATGTGCAGCACGGGGCGGCCCCGCATGCCATGGACTGGCACGGGTCGTGCTTGACAAATACGTCGAAAGCCGGATAGACGGAAGCGTTAAACTGTTGGCAGGCAAGACGCGCAAACAGGCACGACGCACGCATCTGCCTATTGACGGGGTTCGTCATCGCCGGTTCCGGCATATTCAATGACAACGGGATCAATCACACGTACTCCTGCATGATTTTGGCAGAGCGGGGAGAGGCAGATGGAGAGGCTGCTCGCACTTCTGGCATCGCGGCGCCCGCGGCTGGCATGGCGCGCCTCATTGTTGTGCCTGCTCTGGCTGGGACTTGGCGTGGTCCACGCTGCCATGCCGGTGAATGGGGCCTGGCGCCAGGTTCGAACGGGGGATACACCCGCCAAGGTCATGGCGGACTATCGCCAAGGCGGATTCCAGAGTTTTGACCCTTCGCTGCTGCAGCGATTCCCCCAGGACAGCGAAGGTAGCTGGGTGGTCATCGCGCCGCAGCCGCCGTGGGACAACACCGCCCGTGTGTTGACCATCTACCCACCCACGCTGGCCAGCGTCACCGTGTTTGCCGAAGGCGCCTCACAAACGCTCGCACTGGATGATTTCAGTGGCAGTTTCCATGGGCACGGCCGGCTGGCTTGGCAGGTCCCGGACAGCATGGCGGCGTCCACGCCGATCCTGCTCCGCTTCGAAAGGTCGACGACCCTGGTCGCTCCCGTACGCTTCGATATCGAGCCAATACGCGACTACCTGCAGCACGATGCCAAATGGCTGACTTTTGCCAGCGCCTGCTTCGCGGTGATGCTGGCGATGGTGTTGATGGCGATCTGCTTTGCCGGCATGTTGCGCGACGTCACCTACGCCTGGTACGCCGGCTACATCCTTTGCTATTGCCTGATCCAGGGCATCCAGACCGGCTTCGTGTTTCACCCTCTGACGTGGGAGTGGCTGTCCGGCATGGCCGTACTGGCCGGGTCTGCCGCGGTCGCCTTGTCGGTGGCGTTTGCGTCCTTGTTCATGATGCGCTTCTGCGAACTGCAGCGTTACGCACCGCTGCTGCGGATACCGATAACCGCCCTGGCGGTGGGCATGATCCAGCTGGTGTTGATGCGCTGCAGCCAGATTCCCCTGCTGGTGTACGTTGCGCAAATCCTGCTCAATCCATTGTTGATGATCGGCGCCGCCCTGCTGCTGATCGCGTCGCTGGTCGCGGCGGTGCGCGGCTCACGGCAGGCGTGGTTCTTTCTCGCCGGATGGACGCCGCTGCTGTTGCTGACGGCGATGAGCAGCGCCCAGGTCAACGGTGCCCTGCCCCAGTTCGCATGGCTCAACGACGCCAGCCTCGCCGGAGGTGCGTTCGAGGCCGTGGTGTTGTCGCTGGGGCTGGCTGACCGGGCACTGCGGCTGCGCCACGATCGCGACATCGTCCAGGTGCTGGCTGACCGCGATGCGCTGACCGACGTGCTCAATCGACGGGCGTGGACCGAGCGCGCGAACACCCTGTTGTCGTCCAGTGATCACCCGCAACCGATCGCCCTGCTGTTCCTGGACCTCGATCACTTCAAGCTTTTGAATGATCATCAAGGCCACAGCAGCGGCGACCGTGCGCTGGTCGCGGTGGCCAGGACGCTGAGTGCCGAGTTGCGTCCCGGGGACCTCTTCGGCCGTTACGGTGGCGAAGAGTTCGTCGCGCTGCTGGACAACACCCTTCCGGAACAGGCCCTGCACGTGGCCACGCGCTTGTGCCGTCGCATCCACCGTCTGGAAATTCCGGTGAATGCCGAGGCCGTGGTGCTCAGCATCAGCATCGGTGTCGCCACTCGCCAGCGCGACGACACGGTGGAATCACTGGTCGACCGCGCCGATCAGGCGATGTACGACGCCAAGCTCAAGGGCCGCAACCGGGTCTGCATGTATCGCCAGCCCTCGGATGAGGTCCGCGGCGGCAATCCTGCGCCGACCCGCCGCCTGCATATCGTGGAAAGTCGCGGATCCGACCAATGAGCCGCCACACCGCGGTGCAACGATCGATCGCACCGCGACAAGCCCTCAGGCACGCGCAGCCAGACCCTTCGCTGCAGCCACCACGTCGGCCTCGCCCGGCAATACCAGCAACGCCGCACCGGCCAGCGGCGTGAAGGTATCGGCGCCGACCACGCGATGCAGCGGTGTGGCGCCGAAACCACCTTCGACGATCGCGGTGATCACGCCCTCGCCGACGCCGGCGCTCTTGCGTCCCTCGTCCAGCACCAGGATGCGCCTGGCCGTCTTGGCTTGCGCCGCGATGAAGGCATCGTTGAGCGGTGCCAGCCAGCGCAGGTCGACCACCCGCACTTGCCAGCCCAGTTCCTTTTCGATCGTGCGTGCAGCACGCAAGGCCATCGGCACGCCGTTGCCGAAGGTGAATACCACCAAGTCATTCGCGGCCTCGTTGTAGACGCGTCCCTCACCCAGGGTCATCGCCTGATCCGGCGCCGGGTAGTCGAACTGCCACTGGCCGTCGCCGGCTTCGTACAAGTCCTTGGTCATGTACAACGCAATCGGTTCAAGGAAGGCACATACGCGACCATCCACCTTCGCCAGCGCCATCAGCGTGCGCAGCATCATCGCCGCGTCATCACCGCGGCTGGAGCAACCGACGACGAGTCCGGGAATGTCACGCAACGCGGTGATCGAGTTGTCGTTGTGGAAGTGCCCGCCGAAGCCCTTCTGGTAACCCAGCGAGGCCACGCGCATCACCATCGGATTGCGGTATTGGTCATTGGAGAAGAACTGCAGCGACGCCGCCTCGCCGCGGATCTGGTCACAGGCGTTGTGGAAATACGCCAGGTACTGGATCTCCGGCATCGGCAACATGCCCATGTTGGCGTAACCCTGTGCCAGGCCGAGAATCATCGTCTCGTCGAGCAGGGTGTTGAATACGCGACTGCCCTTGAAGGTCTTGTTGAGCCCTTTGGTGACGGTATACACGCCGCCCTTCTGCGCCACGTCCTCGCCGAACAGCAGTGCCTGGGGATACTTCGCCAGCAAGTCGTGCAGCGCCTGGCCGATCTGGATAGCCAGATGACGTGGCGGCAGATTCTCCGGCAGTTTCGCTTCGCTGCCGAACACGGCCAAACGCTTTTCCGCGTAATCGGCGCGTGTGGCCTCGGCTTTCACCGCGACAGGCGTGTACGGCGCCAGCGGCCTCATCACGTCGTCCAGCGAGGTCAGCCGGTGGCGGGAGTCCGCATCTTCGGCGGCCGCAAAGCAGCGCTTGCGGGTGGCTTCGTACAGATTCAGCAGCTCGTCTTTCGAATACAGGCCCGACTCCAGTGCGATGCCGGCCGAGCGCAGCAGCGGGTCGGTCGACTCCACCGCAAACAGCTCCTCGATGCTGCGCCACTCGATCTCGAAATCGGTGCCGGCATGGCCCATCACCCGGGTGGTTTTCAGGTGCAGGAAGGTCGGCCGACGCGTGCGACGGCAATGCTCCACCGCGCGCTGTACCTGGGCATAACCTTCGGCCAGGTCGAGACCATCGGCGAAGAAGTAGTCGAGGTTGGCGCGATGCTGGTAGTTCTGGGCAACCCAACCCGTCGGTGTCTTCACCGAGATGCCGATGCCATTGTCCTCGCACACGAACAGCACCGGCGCCGGAAGCTTCTGGTACGCCGTCCAGGCGGCGGTGTTGAATGCGGTCTGCGCACTGGCATGGTTGCTGGACGCATCGCCGAACGAGCAGATCGAAATGCTGTCGTCGGGAATCGGCAGCTGGTGCCCGATGCGACGCGCCTGCTCGATCGCCACCGCCGTGCCCAGCGCCTTGGGCAGGTGCGAGGCGATCGTGGAAGTCTGTGGCAGCACCCACAACGGCTTGCTGCCCCACACCTTGTGGCGGCCGCCGGAAGCCGGGTCATCCTTGCTGGCGGCAAAGCTGAGCGCCGAGTCCATCACCGGATCCATCCCCGGAATCTTGCGGAAGCGTTCGGCCATGAACCCGCCCGAGCGGTAGTGCAAAAACGCCGGGTCGGTGTGCCGGGTCAGCCGCGCCACCATCGCGTTGCCTTCGTGGCCGGACGAACCGATCGTGTAGAACACCTTGTTCTGCACGCGCAGCACGCGCGCCATCAAATCCAGGTGGCGCGAGATCAGCTGCGATTCGAGCAACTCGCGAAACCCGCGCGCATCCAGCGCGCTGCCGGGCAATACCGCCTCGCCGTCACGCGGTGCGGCCCGCACCTCGCCGTTCCACAACTGCACGAACTCGATGAAGTTCTGGTCGACGATTTCGGCACGGTTGAAGCCCTTGTGGCGAGCGCTGATGGCAAACGGAATGGCAGTCATGGCGAATTCTTGTGGGGAAGTTGGACAGCCGCAACGCGGCCATCAATGGATGGACAGGACCGGAACGGCAAACGTCGGGGCACTCAATGCACGCAATGCCGCCACCCGCTGCACGTCCTTCGGGCGGCCAAAGCTTTCAAAAAGGCGGATCTGATCTTCGATCGAAGGCACCGGCACGGCCAAGCCATTCACGCCGGCCAACACCAGCTTCCCGGGCAGCACGACCTGCCAGCGATCAGCCACATGAAGTTCCAGCGCGCCCATCACTTCGACAGGCGCGCCGGGAAATCGGAAGCGCGCGAAATGCGAACGGAATTGATCGGCGTCCGCCGGCACGAACGAGGACTCGTGTCGCTGCGCCCAGTGCAACATCAAGCTATCGGCATCCGCGCGCGAAGTGAGCACATCGACGTCTGCGGCACTGACCTCCGCGCCCAGCAGCAACGCGGCGGTGCTGCCGATCACGCACCACGGATCGACACAATGCACATGCAGGTCGGGCACGATCTCGGCCAGGGTGGCATACAGCGCGGGCGACAGGTGGCTCATGCGCGACGGTGTTTCCACGTATCGTGGTTCTGGCCCCAAAGATCCGCCACCTCGCCCGGAAAAGGCATCTCGACCCGCTTCAGGAACGTCGAACCGAGCCGCCGTGCGACTGCCCGCGAAGCATGATTTTCGGGAGCGACGCAATGGATCACCTCGCTCCAGCCGAGGTGATCGAAAGCCCAGTCGATCGCCACCATCGAGCCTTCGGTGGCGTAGCCCTTGCCCCATGCATCGCGAAGCAGACCCCAGCCGACCTCGGTACCGGGCCAGCCTTCAGGGCACCACGGGCCCAATCGGCCAATCCAGCGACCGCTGCTTTTTTCGATCACCGAAAACATGCCAAAGCCCTGGATGGCCCATGCGCCGGCCATGCAAAGAAACCCACGCCACGCGGTGGCACGTGTTTGCGGGCCACCAATGTAGCGCGAGCTTTCTTCGTCACCCATCAGCGTAGCCCAGCCCTCGAAATCCTCCGCCCGGGTCGGGCGCAGAATCAATCGATCGGTTTCGAGACGAATATCCGGAACGTGCACAGGATGTTCCTCAGGCACGCTCCCGTCCTTGCTGCGACAGGAGCATGCGAACGAATCAGAACGCGTTGATGCCGGTCAGTTCGCGGCCCACGACCAACTCATGCACGGTCTCGGTGCCTTCATAGGTGATCACCGACTCCAGATTCAGCGCATGACGGATCGCGCCGTGCTCGGTGGTGATGCCGGCACCGCCGAGGATGTCGCGGCACTGGCGCGCGATGTCGATCGCCATGCGGCAGTTGTTCCACTTCGCCAGCGACACCTGGGTCGGCTGCATCTTGCCGGCGTCCTTCAGGCGACCGAGCTGCAAGGAGAGCAACTGCGCGGTGGTGATGCGCCGGGCCATGTCGGCCAGCTTCAGCTGTACCGCCTGGTTGGCGGCGAGCGGCTTGCCGAACAGGATGCGCTCGGCGGTGTAGTCGAGCACTTCCTTGAGGCAGGCCTGCGCTGCGCCGATCGGGCCCCAGGTGATGCCGTAACGCGCCTGGGTCAGGCAGCCCAGCGGCCCCTTCAGACCCTTCACGTTCGGCAGCCGTGCGCTGTCAGGCACGCGCACGTTGTCGAAGAACAGCGCGCTGGTGACCGAAGCGCGCAGGCTCATCTTCTTGTGGATTTCCTGCGCATTGAAACCGGCCGTGTCGGTCGGCACCACGAAGCCCTGGATGCCGTCCTCCGTCTGCGCCCATACGATCGCGATGTGTGCCAGGTTGCCGTTGGTGATCCACATCTTGGCGCCGTTGATGACCCAGTCGCCGCCGTCCTTCTTCGCGTTGGTCTTCATGTTGGCCGGATCGGAGCCGCCGTGCGGTTCGGTCAGGCCGAAGCAGCCGATCACTTCACCGGCCGACATCCGCGGCAGGTACTGCTTCTTCTGCTCCTCGCTGCCGTAGGCGAAGATCGGATACATGCACAGCGAGCTCTGCACCGAAGCGAAGCTGCGCAAGCCGGAATCGCCGCGCTCCAACTCCTGGCAGATCAGGCCGTAGCTGACGCCATTCATGCCGGCACCGCCGTATTCCTCGGGGATCGTGGCGCCGAGCAGGCCCAACCCGGCGATCTCCGGAATCAATTCTTTCGGGAAACGTCCCTGGTCAAAGCAGTCGCCGATGATCGGCAGCACTTTCTCATCGACGAAACGACCGACGGAGTCCTGCACCATGCGTTCTTCGTCGCTGAGCAACGAGCGGATGTCGTAAAGATCGAGCGGATTCAGACTGACGGCCATGGAAGCTCCGATGAGGGACGCGGAAAACCGCTATTGTAGCCGCCCGGGGAGCCCCCTGTGACTCCCTGCCCGGCCCACGCTCCAACTCAACATCCGGTACCCCATGTTCAAAGGCGTCATGCTCGGTTTCGCCGCATTCGCCGCGTTCGCGTTCAGCGACGCGTTCGTGAAGGCGCTGCGTGGCTCGCTGCCCGCCTACGAGGCGGTGTTCTTCGGCGCCGCCCTGGGCCTGACCGCGCTGCCCTTCATCAGGAAGCCGGGGGACCGCTGGCGCGACGTGGTCCTGGCCAGGCACCAGGGCCTGTGGCTGGTTCGCGCGGTGGCCAGCGCCATCGGCAGCATCTCGGCGGTGGTCGCCTTCACCGCCTTGCCGATGGCCGAGGCGTTCGCCATGATCTTCCTGCTGCCGATCTTCGTCACGATCCTGTCCGTGCTGGTGCTCAAGGAACATGTCGGTTGGCGCCGCTGGTCGGCGGTGGTTGCCGGTTTCGTCGGTGTACTGGTGGTGCTGCGCCCGGGCTTTCGCGCACTCGGCCTCGGTCATCTGGCGGCGGTCACGTGCGGCTTGTCCGGTGCCGTGTCGATGATCGCACTGCGCCTGTCCGGTCCGCACGAAAAGCGGGTGACGCTTTACGGCGCCGGCATGATCGGCTCGTTGCTGATTTCCACGTTGCTGATGCTGGCCGATTTCCACTGGCCCAACCTCGGCCAGTGGGGGTTGCTCCTGGGCTATGGATTGCTCGCGGCGCTCGCGTCGGTACTGCTGATGCTGGCGACCCAGCGGGCACCGGCAAATCATGTCGCGCCGACCCAGTACAGCCAGATGCTGTGGGCCGTCTTGCTGGGCTACGTGGTATTCCACGATCGCCTCGATGGATTCATGGCGCTCGGCATAGCCATCATCCTTGGCGCGGGCCTGTTCACCTTCGTGCGCGAAGAAAAGATGACCCGCTGGTGGAAACGCGTGCGCATGCTCTGAGCCCCGGCTTTCACCTTGACCGTCCGGGCTTGAGCTATTCTCGGCGTGTTCCTGGGGGGGGGGATGGCATGGCATGAACACACGGAATGTCGGGAATGGCTCGACCAGCCAGCGGCCGGTACGGTCCAACCAGCGCGACCTGCTGCCACAGCGGGTCTACCGCTTTCGCATTCTCGGCATGGGCCTTGCAGGCCTGCCCCTGGGCCTGGTCATGCATGAACATCATGCGCCGATCGGCAGCTGGCTTTGGGGCATCTTCACTTGCCTGCTGTGGCCGCACCTGGCTTATTGGCGCGCCCGCCGCAGCAAGAACCCGTTCGATACCGAGCTGCACAACCTGATGTTCGATTCAGCGATTGCCGGCTCATGGCTTCCGCTGATGCATTTCACCGTGCTGCCTTCGGTGCTCGTAGTCACCGTCGCCACCGCCGACAAGATCAATACCGGCGTGCGCAACCTGTGGCGCCGATCACTGCCCGGAATGCTGCTGGCGATCCTTGCTGCCGGCCTGCTGACCGGCTTCGCGTTCCAGCCGGAAACCAGCATGCCGGTGTTGCTGGCATGCCTGCCGGTGATGCTGATCCACACGATGAGCGTGAGCATGGCCAGCTATCGGCTGGTGCGCCGCGTGCAGCAGCAGAACCAGCGGCTGGACGAACTCAGCCGGGTCGACGTGTTGACCGGCCTGGACAACCGCGGCTCCTGGCAGAACCACGCGGAAACTTTGTTGCAGCAACGCCACGCCGATGGGCGCGCCGCCACCCTGATGATGGTCGACGTGGACTGCTTCAAGGACATCAACGACCGGCACGGTCACGTGCTGGGCGATGATGTGCTGTGTGGCATTGCCCATGTTCTGCGCCAGGGCAACGGCGCCGATGCCCACATCGGTCGTTTCGGCGGCGACGAGTTTGCCATCGCGCTGCCCGGCACACTCGCCGAAGCCAAGGTTGTGGCCGAGCGCATCCGCCGTACGGTCGAGGGCCTCGAACTGCCGCAGGCGCCGGGACTGCGGTGTTCGATCAGCCTGGGGCTGGCCGAAGCCGGCGACGCCGACACCAGCCTGCGCGAGTGGATCGAATCGGCCGACCGCGCGCTCTATCGCGCCAAGCAGGCCGGACGCAATCGCACCGTCAGTGACGGCAGGGAGCAGCTCACCAGCGCCTGAGTCGCGACCGCGTCAGCGGTTGCTCACCCCGTGCGGCACATGCCCGGTGGCCACGTGCTGGCGCGCCGACTCCACGTTGGCCGGCGAATCGTCGAAGAAAATGTCGGCGCCAAACGCGTCAAGAAACGGACCCTTGTCGCGGCCACCAAGGAACAGCGCCTCGTCGATACGCACACCCCACCGGCGCAGGGTGAGGATCACGCGCTTGTGCGCCGGCGCGGAACGCGCAGTGACCAGGGCGGTGCGGATCGGCGAGTCTTCGGCGGGAAACGCCGTTTGCAGGTGATGCAGTGCGGTGAGGAAGCCGCGGAACGGACCAACCGACAGCGGCTCGGCGGCGTGCTCGGTCTCGCTGCGATGGAATGCTTCGAGCCCCTCTTCGCGGGAGACGCGCTCGCCTTCATCACCAAACAGCACGGCATCACCATCGAAGGCGATGCGCAACTGCTCGCTGGCACGCGGCGGTGCGGTACTGGGCAGAATCGTCGCCGCCGCCACACCGGCAGCCAGCGCACGGCCGACATCCTCCGCATTCGCGGAGAGGAAAAGGTCCGCCTTGAACGGTGCAATGTAGTCTGAGGTCGGCGCGCCGCTGGTGAACGCGGCGCGGCTGATCTCCAGGCCGTAGTGCTGGATCGCGTTAAAGATGCGCAGGCCGGTATCACCGGAATTGCGCGACAGCAGGATCACCTCGACCGGCGGCACGTCGCCAGCCAGCTTGTTGAGTCCGAGCAATTTCTGCACCAGCGGAAAGGCCACGCCGGGCTGCAGGATTTCGTCTTCGTGGTCGATCTGGAACGAGCGATAAGCATCCAGGCCATCGCGTTCGAACAACGCGTGGCTGTCGCCGAGGTCAAACAGCGCACGTGAGGAAATCGCCACCACCAGGCGGTTGTCGGAGAGCGAAGCGGGGTCGTGAGCGGTTGGCGGGTTCATGATGGGAATCTAACGCATTGAGCAGCGAGTGAGTGACCAGAGGTGCGTGGCAAGCGACGCCGACCCGGCACGTTCCCTTTGCTCGCTTCCTGCCAGAACCTCACTCCGCCGCGAACTGCTCATCAAGAATGCGCTGTTCCAGATTGTGCTCGGGGTCGAACAGCAACCGCACGCCCTGGTCGCCGGACTGGCGAATCATCACGCTGCGGACGTCGCGCACTTCGTGGAAATCGGCGGTGGCGCTGACCGGACGCTTGGCCGGATCCAGCACGCGCAGGATCACGCCGGTCCGGTGCGGCAGGATCGCGCCTCGCCAGCGCCGCGGCCGGAATGGACTGATCGGGGTAAGTGCCAGCACATTGGCGTCCAGTGGCAGGATCGGGCCATGCGCGGAAAGATTGTAGGCGGTGGAGCCTGCGGGCGTGGCCACCATGATGCCGTCGCAAACTAGGTTCGGCAGCTTCACCGTGTCGTTGAGTTGCACTTCCAGATGTGCCGCCTGGTTGCTCTGGCGCAACAGCGAAACCTCGTTGAAAGCCAGGGCGGTGTGCTCGGTGCCAGCGGCATCGGTCACCTGCATTTGCAGCGGAAACAGCGACGCAGTGTGGGCGCGCGCAATCCGCTCGGGCAGGCCGTCAAGCTTGTGTTTGTTCATCAGAAAGCCGACGCGGCCCAGCTTCATGCCGTAAACCGGCACTTCGAGTTCGCGATAGGCATGCAGAGTACGCAGCATGAAACCGTCGCCGCCAAGTGCCACGATCAGTTCAGCCTGTTCGGGTGGCACGTCGCCATAACGATCCACCAGTTTTCGTCTTGCCTGCTGGGCAACACTGGTATCGCTGGCGACAAAGGCGAAGCGCATGGGCATCGGCACGTAGTGGCGGTCGGACCAGCTTACCGTAGGAGCCCACTCCTGCGACACGGCATGCGTGATGGCACAAAACGAAGCGCCCGGTGACCTTGCGGGCACCGGGCGCTTTTCCATACCGCATTACAACGCGAGGCTCCTCAGCTCACCGGCACTTGCGCCAGCTGCGCCAGACGACGAACCGCGACCGAGGCGATCGGGTAGTCCGCGTTCTGGGTGAGGATTTCAGCGAGCATGCTGCGGGTGTACTGCAGGGTGGCGTCGTCGCGCTGCAACCAGCCCTGTACCGGCGAAACATCCTTGCGACCGCCGGTGAGGCTCAAGACCTGCAGTGCGAGCGCCCGATGCTGGTGGTTGAGCTCATCCAGCAGCGAACCGCGTGCCTGTGCATGCCAGTGTCCTTCCACCGGCAACGCTTCGATCTGATCGCGCAACCACTCCAGGTCCAGCGCCTGACCCAACTCGTAGAACACGCCGGCGACCTTGTCGATCGGCTGGCCGCTCTGCTGAGCCACTTCGGCCATGTCCAGCGCAGCACGCAGCACCGGCATGCGGGCCAGCCGCAATGCCAGATCCGCAGGCAGGCCGAGTCCTTCCCATTTCTCCTGGGTGCAGGAGAAATCACCCTGGCCTGTCGGCGTCAGTACCTGCGGCAGTGCATTGCGCAAGGTCGACACCGCCGACTGGTAGCGTTCGACATTCGCAGCGATGTCCAGCGAACCGCCCGGACGATTGAGCAACCAGCGCGTCATGTGGCGCAGCAGCGACCAGATCTGCTTCACCGCATCGATCTGGGTATCCTCGGCCACCTTGTTGTCGAGCGCCTCGATCTGCGCCCACAAGGCGCGTGCATCGAGAATTTCGCGCGCGGCGGTATACGCCTTGGCGATCGCCGCCGGCCCCTGCCCGGTGTCTTCCTGCATGCGCATCATGAAGGTGGCACCCATGCGGTTGACCGTCGAATTGGTCACGGCCGTAGCGATGATTTCACGCTTCAGGCGATGACGCTGCATGTGTGCGGCGTACTTTTCGTGCAGCGGGCGCGGGAAGTAGCGCACCAGCTCCTTCGACAGGTAGGGATCTTCCGGTACGTCCGAATCCAGCAGTTGCTGGAACAGGCGCATCTTGTCGTATGACAGAAGCACCGACAGTTCCGGGCGGGTCATGCCCAGTCCGCGACTCTTGCGCTCGGTCAACTCGGCTTCCGAAGGCAGGTTCTCTACCTGGCGATCCAGCGTGCCTTCGGCCTCCAGCGTGCGGATGAAGTGGGCCAGCGAGCCGATGCGACCGATCGACTGGTGCTCCATCAGGGTGATCGCCTGGTTCTGCCGGTAGTTGTCCCACAACACCAGTTCGGCAACCTCGTCGGTCATCACCGCAAGCTGTTCGTTGCGCGCATCGAAGCTCAATTCGCCACGCTGCACCGCGTCGTTCAGCAGGATCTTGATGTTCACCTCGTGATCGGAGGTGTCCACGCCGGCAGAGTTGTCGATGAAGTCGGTGTTGAGCAACACGCCCTTCTGCGCCGCCTCGATGCGACCCTTCTGGGTCATGCCGAGGTTGCCGCCTTCACCGATGACCTTCGCCCGCACGTCGGCGCCATTGATGCGCAAACCGTTGTTGGCGCGGTCGCTGACATCGGCGTGGGTCTCGCCGGTGGACTTGATGTAGGTGCCGATGCCGCCGTTCCAGAGCAGGTCCACAGGGGCCTTCAACACCGCACTGAGCAGGTCGTTGGGTGCCATGTGCTCGACATCAGCCTTGAGGCCGAGTGCGGCGCGAACTTCGGGGGAGACCGGAATCGACTTGGCGCTGCGCGGATACACGCCGCCGCCGGCGGAGATCAGCGACTTGTCGTAATCCTCCCAGCTTGAACGCGGCACGTCGAACATGCGCTTGCGTTCGACGAAGGAGCGAGCCGCATCCGGATTGGGATCGAGGAAGACATGGCGATGATCGAACGCGGCCACCAGCAGGATGTGCTCGGACAACAGCATGCCGTTGCCGAACACATCGCCGGACATGTCGCCGATGCCGACGCAGGTGAAGTCCTGGGTCTGGCAGTCACGGCCGAGTGCGCGGAAGTGGCGCTTGACCGACTCCCACGCGCCGCGCGCCGTGATGCCCATGCCCTTGTGGTCGTAACCGTGCGAGCCGCCGGAAGCGAACGCGTCGCCGAGCCAGTAGTTGTGTTCGATCGAGATCGCGTTCGCGATATCGGAGAACTTGGCCGTGCCCTTGTCGGCAGCCACCACCAGGTACGGGTCGTCGGCGTCGTGGCGCACCACTTCATGCGGGTTCACCACCTTGCCTTCGACCAGGTTGTCGGTGATGTCCAGCATGCCGTTGATGAACATGCTGTAGCAGGCGATGCCCTCGGCCAGCACGGCATCGCGGTCGCCGCCAGCAGGCGATTTCTTGACGAAGAACCCGCCCTTCGAACCGACCGGCACGATCACCGTGTTCTTCACCATCTGCGCCTTGACCAAGCCCAGTACTTCGGTACGGAAATCCTCGCGACGATCGGACCAGCGCAAGCCGCCACGCGCCACCGCGCCGAAGCGCAAATGGATGCCTTCCACGCGCGGAGCGCATACCCAGATCTCGCGATACGGCACCGGCTTGGGCAGCTCGGCCACCTTGTGTGAATCAATCTTGTAGCTGATGTAGCCACGGTACGCGCCCTCCCATTGCTGGAAGAAGCTGGTACGAAGCGTGGCGCGGATCAGGTTCACGAAACTGCGCAGAATGCGGTCCTCGTCGAGACTGGCCACGTTCTCCAGCAGAACGCCGATCGCGCTTTCCACGGTCTGGATCTGCTCGTCGCGCGGCTTGGCCAGTGCGGCACCGAGGCCCTCGATCATGGTCGGCTGCGCGGCCTGCACGTTGGCCGGAATCAGTGCCTGCATTTCGGTCACCAGGCTGGCACCGGCCATCTTCAGCTCGTCGGCAGTCAGTACTTCGCGACGCGGGTCGAACTTCGCCAGGAACAACTCCACCAGCAGGCCGGCGATGGCCGGATAGCGGTTGAGCGTTTCTTCCATGTAGGCCTGCGAGAACGTGGCGCCCGTCTGCAGCAGGTACTTGCTGTAGCCACGCAGCATCGCCACCTGACGCCAATTGAGTTTGGCACCCAATACCAGCCGGTTGAAGCCGTCGTTCTCGGCGTTGCCACGCCAGATCTGCTCGAAGGCGTCCTCGAACAGCGCACCGACCTGCTCCACGCTGAAGGTCAGCTTGCCGTCCGGCTGCACTTCGAAATCCTGAATTGACAGCGAAGCGTCTCCGGCCATGTCGTAGACGTGCTCGGTGAGCACCCGCAGACCGAGGTTCTCCAGCTGCGGCAGCACTTCGGACAATGCAATGTCGCCACCGGAACGGTAGACCTTGAAGCGCAGCTTCTCGGGCTCTTCGGGCGGGTGATAGAAAGACATGCGCAGCGCGTTGTCGCCCTGCAACAGGGACAACTGATGCACGTCCTGGGCAGCCACGGCCGGACTCACGTCCTCGACATAACCGGCGGGCAGCGAGCGCGCATAGCGGTTGGCCAAAACCACGCCCTCGTGTTCGCCACGCTGGCCCACCAGGGCATCGCGCACCTCGTCGTGCCAGTTGCGCACGATGGCGGCGACGCCGTCTTCCAGTTCGGCAAGGTCATAGTTCGGCTGGTCACCGATCTTCGGCCGCAGCACGATGTGCAGGCGCGCCAGCGCCGCCTCGCCCATCAGCACCGACGAATCGATCTGCTCGGCGTGCAACGCCGAACCCAGCAAGCCTTCGATGCGCTCGCGCACCGAGGTGTTGAAGCGGTCACGCGGCACGAACACCATGCAGGTGAAGAAGCGGCCGTAGCGGTCGCGACGCATGAACAAGCGGGTATGCGCACGCTGGCGCAATTCGAGGATGCCCATCGCGGTGGCGAACAGCTCGTCCTCGGTGCCCTGCAGCAGCTCTTCGCGCGGCAGCGTCTCCAGGATGTGTCGCAACGACTTGCCGGAATACGAATCGCGCTTGAGGCCGGACCGGGCAAGCACCGCTTCGACCTTGTGCCGCACCAGCGGCACGTCTTGCGGACGGGCCATGTAGGCATTGGACGAGAACAGGCCGAGGAAGCGCTGCTCGGCCACCGCACGACCATCCGCGCCGAATTGCAGCACACCGATGTAATCCATGTAACCGGAACGATGCACGTGCGAACGCGCGTTGGTCTTGGTCAGGATGATCGCATCGGTGGCGCCGGACTGCGGCAGCTCGCTGGCCGCCAGCGTGCGCAGCGAACGCGGTGCAATCGAGCGCTCGGTGACGCGCAAGATGCCCAGGCCGGAGGCATCGTTGGCTCGCAGCACGCGATCGCCGTCGGCGTCGGCCACTTCGTATTCGCGATAGCCCAGGAAGGTGAAATTGTCGGCGGCGATCCAGCGCATGAACTCGCTGGCTTCCTGCACCGATGCCGCGTCGATCGGCAACTTGCGCTGCGGCAATTCGTCCGCGATCGCCAGCGCCTTGTCGCGCATCGCCGACCAATCACCGATCGCGGCACGCACGTCTTCCAGCGCGGCCTCGACCTGGGCCGTCAACTGCTTCTGTTCGGCGGCATCGGCCACGCGGTCGATCTCGAAATGCATCAGCGACTCGGCCTGACCGGCGGCGTCGCCCAGCGAAAGCAGCTTGCCCGACGCATCGCGACTGACCTTCAGCACCGGATGGATCACGGCGTGTATCTGCAGGCGCGCCGACACGATCATGCTGACGGTGTCGACCAGGAACGGCATGTCGTCGGTGACGATCTGCAGCATGCTGCGACCCGAATGCACATCGGCGGGGCTGAGCACGCGCACGCTGGCGCGTCCACCCTGCCGCTGCTGCATGAATTCCAGCAGGCTGCCGACCAGGGCGGCCCATTGAACCGGCGTGTGCAGATTCGCGTCGCCGCCTCCCACTCGTGCGAAGAAAGCCTCGCAGAAAACCTGTGCCTCATTGAGGCGCTCGGGCGAGAAACCGCCCTTTTTCAGCTCTGCAAGCACTACTGACGGAAGGGAAGAATCGTTCGCCGCATGGGTCGCATTCATGGCATCTACTGTTCAGTGGAGACGATGGTGGGTAACGCAGGTAAAAAGCCTTGAAAGGATACGCCGCGCACCCAGGCGAATCCACCCACACGGCCCGTCAGAGACCATGCTCAAGCGCATGGTTTGAGGCAAATCGTCAGCGTTTGTACAGCTTCTGCGGAATACACGCGAATGGCCCTCGACGATTCGCCACCGCGCGCGTTGCGCAGGTGCCGACGATGGCGACGAACGAGCATCATCACCGGCAACTTTTCTCGCCGAGCTGCCGGCGCGCCGAAGTGGTCGCAGGGATCACGGTTTGAAACGCGTGTCAATGACTGGATTACTGCCATGAATAAAATGTAAACTCGTCGGTATAGTCTTACCCGGGAGGCGCCACGCACGGCGCCTTTCGCTGTGTCAGGAGAGTTTCAAACGCGGACAGCGGCAAAACCCGCAGCCCGTTTGACACAGGACATCTGGCGCAAGATGCGGTATCTCGATCCTGAGATCGTGTAGAGCGTCGCCCCACCTTTCCCCGTTCAAGCAAGTTCTGGAGCTTCCATGAATTCCTCGTTGATGCGCATGCCGTTGTTGTGCCTGGGCCTGCTGGCGCTGACCGCCTGCGGCAAAGGCAAGGAACAGGGCCCGCCACAGATGCCACCACCGCAAGTGGGCGTGATCAAGGTGCAGCCGCAGAGTTCGCCGCTGACTCGCGATCTGGTTGGCCGCCTGTCCGCTTATCGCAGTGCGGATGTGCGCGCCCGCGTTGCCGGCGTGCTGCTCAAACGCACGTATGAGGAAGGCACCAACGTCAAGAAGGGACAGTTGCTGTTCCAGATTGATCCGGCACCGCTGAAAGCATCGCTGAGTGCAGCGCAGGCACAGCTGGCGCAGGCACAGGCCACCTGGACCAACAACAAGGTCACCGCGCAACGGGTGCGTGAACTGGCACCGAAGGGCTACGTGTCGAAGTCGGACCTGGACAACGCACTGGCCGCCGAGCGCACCGCTTCCGCCTCGATGCAGGCAGCCCGCGCCAATGTCGAGACTGCGCGCATCAACCTGGGCTATGCCAACGTGACCTCGCCGATCGACGGGCGCGCGGGCCAGCAGCAGGTCACCGAGGGTGCCCTGGTCGGCAATGGCGAAGCCACGCTGCTGACCACGGTCGACCAGATGGACCCGCTGTACGTGAACTTCACCATGAGCGTGGATGCGCTGGAACAGATGCGCCAGGCACAGAGCGCCGGCAACGTGACCCTCGCCGATCCGAACAAGGCCAGCGTGCAGATCACGCTGCCCGACGGCAGCAGCTACGCCGAGCCGGGTGTGCTGGACTTCTCCGACACCTCGGTCAATCCGGCGACCGGCTCGGTCAACCTGCGTGCCAAGGTGCCGAACCCGAAGAACAGCCTGTTGCCAGGCATGTACGTGACGCTGAAGGCTCACCTTGGCCAGCAGCACAAGGTGTTTCTGGTGCCGCAGCAGGCCGTTCAGCGCGACACCGTCGGTGCCTATGTGATGACGATGGGCGCCGACGGCAAGGTTGTGCGCAAGGACGTCACCACCACCGAGATGGCCGCCGGCAACTGGGTCATCAACGACGGCCTTGCCGCCGGTGACCAGGTGATCGTTTCGGGCATCCAGAACGTGAAGGCCGGCGCGCCAGCCAAGGCCAGCCCGTGGCAGCCCGCTTCCAGCTCGTCATCGAGCCATCCGCCAGCCGCGCCAAGCGGCAAGTAACGGAGAGCCACGACGATGCCGAGTTTCTTCATTGACCGCCCGATTTTTGCCTGGGTGGTGGCCATCCTGATTTCCCTGGGTGGCGTGCTGGCCATCCTCAACCTGGGCGTGGAGTCGTATCCCACCATCGCCCCACCTTCGGTGACGGTAAGCGCGACCTACCCCGGCGCCAGCGCCGAGACCACCGAGAAAACCGTCACCCAGGTGATCGAGCAGCAACTGACCGGCATCGACCATCTGCTGTATTTCAGCTCGTCGTCGAGCGCCAGTGGCCGCGCCAGCATCACGTTGACCTTTGAAAGCGGCACCGACCCGGACATCGCCCAGGTGCAGGTGCAGAACAAGGTGGCGCTGGCCACGCCGCGACTGCCGTCCGAAGTGACCCAGCAGGGCGTGGTGGTGGCCAAGGCCAACGCCGGCTTCCTGATGGTGGTCGCGCTGACATCCGACAACAAGAACATCGACCGCGATCGTCTCAATGACATCGTCGGCTCACAGGTGCTGGATCAGATCTCCCGCGTTCCCGGTGTCGGCAGCACCCAGCAGTTCGGCTCCGAATACGCCATGCGGATCTGGCTGAACCCCGACAAGCTGCAGGGTTACAACCTGTCCGCCACCCAGGTGCTGGCGGCGATCAAGGCGCAGAACGTGCAGTTCGCGGCGGGTTCGCTCGGCGCCGATCCGGCACTGCCCGAGCAGGGATTCACCGCCACCGTCTCGACGGAAGGACGGTTCACCACGCCTGCCCAGTTCGCTGACATCATCCTGCGGGCCAATCCTGACGGCACCACCGTCAAGCTGGGCGACGTGGCGCGGATCAGCTTCGGTCCCGGTGGTTACGGTTTCGATACCCAGTACGACGGCAAGCCGATCGGTGCCTTCGCGATCCAGCTGCTGCCGGGCGCCAACGCCCTCAACGTGGCCACCGCCGTGCGCGGCAAGATGGACGAACTGGCACCAAGCTTCCCGCAGGGCGTGACCTGGTTCAGCCCGTACGACAGCACCTCGTTCGTGACCATTTCGATCAATGAAGTGGTGCACACCCTGATCGAGGCGATCATCCTGGTGTTCCTGGTGATGCTGCTGTTCCTGCAGAACATCCGCGCCACCATTATTCCCACCCTGGTGATCCCGGTCGCGCTGCTGGGCACCTTCCTGGGCATGCTGGTGCTTGGCTTCACCATCAACCAGCTGACCCTGTTCGGCATGGTGCTGGCGATCGGCATCGTGGTCGATGACGCGATCGTGGTGATCGAGAACGTCGAGCGCATCATGACCGAGGAAGGTCTGTCGCCGAAGGAAGCCACGCGCAAGGCGATGGGCCAGATCACCGGTGCGGTGGTGGCCATCACCGTGGTACTGGCCGCGGTGTTCATCCCGTCGTCGTTGCAGCCGGGCGCGTCGGGCATCATCTACAAGCAGTTCGCGTTGACGATTGCCGTGTCCATGGGCTTCTCGGCGTTCCTCGCGCTGTCGTTCACGCCGGCGCTGTGCGCCAGCTTCCTGCAGGCGGAGCACCACAAGAAGAAGAACGTCGTCTTCCGCAAGTTCAACGACTTCTTCGACTGGACCACCAGCACCTACACCGGCCACATCGGCGGCGCCGTGCGTCACGCACCGCGCTGGATGCTGGTCTTCGTGCTGCTGGCCGTGCTGGGAGGCTTCCTGTACACCCGCCTCCCGGGCAGCTTTCTGCCGGAAGAGGACCAGGGCTACGCCTTGTCCGTGATCCAGCTGCCACCGGGCGCCACCAAGCAGCGCACTTCGGCAGTGATGACGCAGATGCGCGAGATTCTCAAAAAGGACCCGGCCGTGGATGGCGTGCTGCAGGTCACCGGCTTCAGCTTCATCGGCTCGGGCGAAAACGCCGGCATGGCCTTCATCAAGTTGAAGGACTGGGCCAAGCGTGACGGCACCGCGGCCGACTTCATCCAGCGTGCCAATGGCGCCATGCAGCAGATCCACGACGCCCGCATCTTCGTGGTCAACATTCCCACGGTGCAGGGACTGGGCCAGTTCGGCGGCTTCGACATGTATCTGCAGGATCGCAGCGGCGCGGGTCGCGAGGCGCTGACCCAGGCCCGCAACATCCTGCTGGGCAAGGCCGCCCAGGACAAATCACTGGTCGGCGTGCGACCCAATGCACTCGAGGATGCACCGCAGCTGCACCTGGACGTCGATCGCGTGCAGGCCCAGGCCATGGGCTTGCAAGTCGGCGACATCTACAACGCCATCGGCCTGATGCTGGCGCCGATCTACGTCAACGACTTCACTTACGGCGGCCGCATCAAGCGGGTGATCATGCAGGCCGATGCGCCGTACCGGATGGGTCCGGAGGCCTTGCAGCACATCTTCACGCCCAGCTCGCAGACCAACAGCAACGGCTCGCCGGAAATGATCCCGCTGTCCACCGTGGTCCACGACACGTGGGAAGTCTCCTCACCCTCGCTGACGCGCTACAACGGCTACTCGGCGGTGGAAATCGTCGGCTCGCCGGCCCCCGGACATGCGTCGGGCGAGGCGATGAACGAGATGGAGAAGATCGTCAACAGCGATCTGCCCAAGGGCTTCGGTTTCGACTGGACCGGTCAGTCCTACCAGGAAATCCTGTCAGGCAACGCGGCGACCCTGCTGATGCTGCTGTCGATCGTGATCGTGTTCCTGGCGCTGGCCGCCTTGTATGAAAGCTGGTCGATTCCGGTGTCGGTGATGCTGGTGGTGCCGTTGGGCCTGCTCGGCGCGGTGGTGTTCACCCTGCTGCGCGGATTGCCGGACGACATCTACTTCAAGATCGGCCTGATCACCGTGATCGGTCTGGCCGCCAAGAACGCGATCCTAATCGTGGAGTTCGCGGTGGCCGAGCAGAAGGCGGGACGTACTTTGCGCGAAGCCACCGTCGACGCCGCCCGCCTGCGTCTGCGACCGATCCTGATGACCTCGCTGGCCTTCATCCTCGGCGTGTTCCCGCTGTTCATTTCCAGCGGCGCCGGCGCCAACGCGCGTCACGCGATCGGCACCGGCGTGATCGGCGGCATGCTGTTCGCCACCTTCCTCGGCGTGCTGCTGATCCCGGTGTTCTACGTGGTGGTACGCCGCATGCTGGGCGACAAGCTGGACGGCGATACACCGCCTGCCGCAGCGAGCGGCGACCGCGGCATGCAGTCGTTCGATTCGGATCCGCGTCGAGGAGCTTGAGGCAGGAGCGAGTGGTGAGGAGTGAGGGAAAACAGAAGCTGACCTCCCGCCGCGCCAACCAACGTATTTGTTGGTGATAGAACAAAAAAGGCCCCGGCAGACGCCGGGGCCTTTTTTGTTCAACGCCACTGAAACCACAGGAGGCGGGCGCGTTTCAATAGTCGCTCAGGCACCCGTTTTTCTCTCACTCCTCGCTCGCCCCCACTCACTCCTCGCCGTTCAGCGCAAACCTGTCTCCGCTCGCGCAATCACCACGCGCTGGATCTCGCTGGTGCCTTCGTAGATCTCGGTGATCTTGGCATCACGAAAGTAGCGCTCCAGCGGCATTTCCTTGGAGTAGCCCATGCCGCCGTGGATCTGCACGGCCTGATGGCTGATCCACATCGCCGCCTCGGAGGCCACCAGCTTGGCCACGGCCGCTTCGGTACCGAAACGCCCGCCATTTTTTTCCGCCTCGCCCTTGGCCCAGGCAGCGCGCAAGGTCAGCAGCGTGGCCGCGTCAAGCTTGCACTTCATGTCGGCAATCTTGGACTGGGTCATCTGGAACGTGCCGATCGGCGCACCGAAGGCCTTGCGGTCGCGCGACCATTGCAAGGTCGCTTCATACGCGGCCCGGCAGATGCCGACTGCCTGCGAGGCGATGCCGATGCGTCCGGCATCAAGCACACCCATCGCCATGGAGAAGCCCTTGCCCTCTTCACCGAGCAGGTTTTCTTTCGGCAACACGTAATCGGTGAATTCGATCTCGCAGGTGGCCGAAGCGCGGATGCCGAGCTTCGGCTCGGTCTTGCCGGCATGGAAGCCCGGCAACTGAGTGTCGACGATGAAGGCCGACACGCCCTTGGCGCCGATGCCAGGCGTGGTGATGGCGAACAGCACGATGTAGCGCGCCACCGGGCCAGACGTGATCCAGCTCTTCTTGCCGTTGATCACCCAGTCGCCATTGGCGTTCTTCGTTGCACGGGTATGCATCGCCGACGCGTCGGAACCGGACTGCGGCTCGGTCAGCGCATACGCGCCGATCGCCTCACCGGTGGCGATCGCGCGCACGTACTTCTGCTTCTGCTCCTCGTTGCCGTGCTTGAGGATGCCGTTGCAGAACAGCGAATTGTTGACCGACATGATGGTCGAGGTGGCCGCATCGGCCGCGGCAATCTCGATCATCGCCAGCACGTAGGCGACCGGGTCCATGCCGGCACCGCCGTATTCCTCGGGCACCTCGATGCCCATCAGCCCGAGCTGGCCCATCTCGCGGATGTTCTCCAGCGGAAACTCACCCTTGGCATCCAGCTCAGCCGCCACCGGAACGATGCGCTTTTGCGCAAAGTCACGGGCAATCGACTGGATCGACAACTGGTCTTCGGTAAAGCTGAAATCCATGGGTGAGCTCCGGCAAAGGGGAAAGCCGGCCATTTTAACCGGGATGGGCCAGCTCGGGGATCAAGCAGCCACCGTGGTCACGACTCGACGATCCAGAGGCCACCCCCGGCAACATTCGATTCATGGCATCAAACCCAGGCAGCTGGAAGGCGGTTCGCGCTTGACGCCCCCCGCAATGCGCCCTAGCCTATGCATCTTTATATCGCGATAAAAGGATGCTTGATGGATCTGGCGACCGCCTCCAGCGTGCTCAGGCTTCTGGCTGACCCTACCCGGGTGCGCCTGCTGGCCCTGCTCGAAAACGAGGAACTCACCGTGGCCGAACTGGCTGCCGTGCTGCACCTGGCCCAGCCACGCGTCTCCACCCACCTTGCCAAGCTCAAGGAAGCCGGACTGGTGCGCGATCGGCGCGCTGGCGTTTCTGCCTACTACCGCGCCAACAACGAAGGGGAGGAGGCGCAGCATGACCTGCTCACCTCGCTGCGCGCCAGCATCGATGACGCCTTGTTGCGCGAAGACGCCGCGCGCCTGCCCGGCGTGCTGGCCAACCGCGCCCGCGAAGAAGGCTGGGCCGACACCGTCGCCGGCGACATGGAGCGCCACTACTCACCCGGTCGCACCTGGGAAACCCTGGCGCGCTCGCTGCTGCAGTTGCTGGGCACCGGCGACGTGCTGGACATTGCGTCCGGTGACGGCATCACCGCCGAATTGCTGGCACCGCACGCGCACTCCATTGTCTGCGTCGACTCCAGCGAGCGCGTGGTCGAGGCTGCCGCCAAGCGATTGACCGCGTTCCCCAACGTGCGCGTGATCCAGGGCGACATGCACGCGCTGGATCTGGGCGAACAACGCTTCGACCTGGTGCTGATGCTGCACGCTCTGACCTATGCCGAACATCCTGCCACGGCGGTAGCCGAAGCGGCGCGTGTGTTGCGCCCCGGCGGCCGCCTGCTCGCAGTGACGCTCGGCCAGCACGACCACGGCAAGGCCGTCGAGCCCTTCGACCACCGCAACCTCGGCTTCAGCAGCGAACAACTGGACGGCTACGCGCGTGCCGCGAAACTCGACGTATTGAGCTGCAACCGGCTCAGCCGCGAGCGCAAGGCGCCGCATTTTGAAGTGATCAGCCTGCTCGCGCGCAAGCCGGGCTGAAGCCGATCCATTTGTTTCACCAGGAAATTCGATGAGCACCCTGCCCTGGCTACATCCCGATCGCGTCGCCCTGCTGGAGCAGGCGCTGCGCCAACGCATCCTCATCCTCGATGGCGGCATGGGCACCATGCTGCAGGCACACGAGCTGGACGAAGGCGGCTTCCGCGGCGAGCGCTTCGAACACGGCCACGATGGCCACGCCCACGCCCATGATCATCCCGGCTGCGACCTGCGCGGCAACAACGACCTGCTCACGCTGACCCAGCCAGACATCATCCGCGGCGTACACGAAGCCTATCTTGAAGCCGGTGCCGACCTGGTCGAAACCAACACCTTCAACTCCACCCGGATCAGTCAGGCCGATTACAAGCTGCAGCACCTCGCGCACGAGTTGAACCTCGAAGGCGCGCGGCTCGCCCGCGCCGCCTGCGACACGATGACCGCGAAAACGCCGCAAAAGCCGCGCTTCGTGATCGGCGTTTTGGGCCCGACCAGTCGTACAGCCTCGTTGTCGCCGGACGTCAACGACCCGGGCTTCCGCAACGTCACCTTCGAGGAACTGGCGGAGAACTACACCGAATCCGCCAACGGCCTGATCGACGGCGGCGCCGACGTGCTGATGGTCGAGACGATCTTCGACACCTTGAACGCCAAGGCCGCGCTGTTCGCGCTGAGCGAACTGTTCCACCAGCGCGGCGCACGCATGCCGGTGATGATCTCCGGCACCATCACCGACCGTTCCGGCCGCACCCTGTCGGGGCAGACTGCCGAGGCGTTCTATTACTCGGTGCGCCACGCCCGGCCGCTGTCGGTGGGCTTCAACTGCGCCCTGGGCGCGGACGATCTGCGTCCGCATATCCAGACTCTGGCCAACCTCGCCGAGAGTCATGTCAGCACGCACCCCAACGCCGGCCTGCCGAACGCCTTCGGCGAATACGATGAAACCCCCGAGCACATGGCCAGCGTGATCGGCGGGTTCGCCCGCGATGGTTTGCTGAATCTGGTGGGCGGCTGTTGCGGCACGACGCCGGCGCATATCAAGGCGATTGCCGAGGCCGTACGCGATTTTCCCCCGCGCGCGTTGCGCGTTCGCGGCGCGGAGGCGGCATGAACGCCGCTGACCTGCTCCCTCTCCCCTGCGGGGAGCGGGCCGGGATGAGAGGCCAATCTGATGGTGAGGCCTCATCGAAGCACGCTTCGACCCACAACGCGACGAGCACCCGCCCCTCACCTCAACCCTCTCACCCGCAAGGGGACTCCCCAGGGGTCGCCCAATGGGGAGATGAGGACAACGCAAGAAGCTTGCCCCTATGAGTACCCGCCACACCCGCCTTTCCGGCCTCGAGCCGCTGGTCATCACCCCCGACCTGTTGTTCATCAACGTGGGCGAGCGCACCAACGTCACCGGCTCGGCGCAATTCAAGAAGCTGATCAAGGAAGACCGTTACGACGAAGCCGTCGAAGTCGCGCGCCAGCAGGTCGCCAACGGCGCGCAGGTGATCGACATCAACATGGACGAGGGCCTGATCGATTCCGAGGCGGCGATGACCCGCTTCGTCAATCTGATCTCGTCCGAACCCGATATCGCCCGCGTGCCGTTCATGATCGACTCGTCCAAGTGGACCGTGATCGAGGCCGGCCTGCGCTGCCTGCAGGGCAAGGGCATCGTCAACTCGATCTCGATGAAGGAAGGCGAAGCGCAATTCCTCGAACACGCGCGCAAGGTGCAGCAGTACGGCGCCGCCGCCGTGGTGATGGCGTTCGACGAACAGGGTCAGGCCGACACCTGCGAGCGCAAGGTATCGATCTGCTCGCGCGCCTATGACCTGCTGACGCAGGAGCTCGACTTCCTGCCCGAAGACATCATCTTCGACCCGAACATCTTCGCCATCGCCACCGGCATCGAGGAACACAACAACTACGCGGTGGACTTCATCAACGCCACCCGCGAGCTGAAGAAGCGCTTCCCGGACTGCCACATCTCCGGCGGTGTCTCCAACGTGTCGTTCTCGTTCCGCGGCAACAACATTGTGCGCGAGGCGATCCACTCGGTCTTCCTGTATCACGCGATCAAGGCCGGCATGGACATGGGCATCGTCAACGCCGGTGCGCTGACGATCATGGACGACATCGACCCGCCACTGCGCGAACGCGTCGAGGACGTGGTGCTGAACCGCCGCGAAGACGCCACCGAGCGGCTGCTGGACATCGCCGACAACTACAAAGGCAAACGCGGTGCGGCCGTGGTCGAGACGCTGGCCTGGCGCGAGAAGGACGTGCGCGAACGGCTCAGCCACGCGCTGGTGCACGGCATCGACCAGTACGTGGTCGAGGACACCGAGGAGGCGCGCCAGCTGTCCGCGCGTCCGCTCGACGTGATCGAAGGCCCGCTGATGGACGGCATGAACGTGGTCGGCGACCTGTTCGGCGCCGGCAAGATGTTCCTGCCGCAGGTGGTGAAATCCGCCCGGGTGATGAAAAAGGCGGTGGCCTACCTGCTGCCCTACATCGAGGCGGAAAAGCTGCGCACCGGCGACACCGGCAAGAACAACGGCAAGATCGTGATGGCCACGGTGAAGGGCGACGTGCACGACATCGGCAAGAACATCGTCGCGGTCGTGCTCCGCTGCAACAACTTCGAGGTGATCGACCTCGGCGTGATGGTGCCGGCACAGAAGATCCTGGAAACCGCGATCGCCGAGAAAGCCGACATGATCGGCCTGTCCGGTCTGATCACGCCCTCGCTGGAAGAAATGAGCCAGGTCGCCCGCGAGATGCAGCGGCAGGACTTTCACATCCCGCTGCTGATCGGTGGCGCCACCACCTCGCGCGCGCACACCGCGCTGAAAATCGAGCCGTATTACAAGGCCGGCACCGTGTGGGTGAAGGACGCCTCGCGGGCTGTCGGCGTGGCGCAATCACTGGTCAGCAAGGACCTGGTCGACGCCTTCCTCGAAAAGGTCCGCCTCGACTACGCCGATGTGCGCGAACGCCACCGCAACCGCGGCCCCGGCAAGAAGCTGGTGTCACTGGAAAAGGCCCGCAACCAGCGCTTCCGCTGCGACTGGGCCAACTACGACCCGCCGCAGCCGAACCAGCCCGGCGTCACCGTCTTCGACGACTACGACCTGTCCACCATCCGCCGCTACATCGACTGGACCCCGTTCTTCCAGGCTTGGGAACTGGCCGGCCATTATCCGGCCATCTTCACCGACGAAGTCGTCGGCACGCAGGCCACCGAGCTGTTCGCAGATGCGCAGACGATGATGGACAAGATCATCGCCGAAAAATGGCTCATCGCCCGCGCCGTGATCGGCCTGTGGCCGGCCGCCAATGTGGGGGACGACGTCGAGGTGTATTCCCTTCGTCCAGCGGGAGAGGGACAACTGCTCGCCACCCTGCACAGCCTGCGCCAGCAAGCCGACAAACCCCCCGAACGCCCCAACCTCTGCCTGGCCGATTTCATCACGCCGAAGGAATTCGCCAAACCCGACTGGATCGGCGGCTTCGCCGTCACCGCCGGTATCGGCATCGAGGAACACCTGGCGCGTTTCCAGGCCGACTACGACGACTACTCATCGATCATCCTCAAGGCGCTGGCCGACCGCCTCGCCGAGGCCTTCGCCGAACACATGCACGAACGCGTGCGCAAGGAGTTCTGGGGTTTCGCGCCGGACGAAGCACTCGACAACGATGCGCTGATCGCCGAGAAATACCGCGGCATCCGCCCCGCTCCCGGCTACCCCGCCTGTCCCGAACACACGGAGAAAGCCACCCAGTTCAAGCTGCTCGACGTGACCAGGAACACCGGCATCGAACTCACCGAAGGCTTCTCGATGTACCCCGCCGCCGCCGTCTCCGGCTGGTACTACTCGCACCCGGACAGCCAGTATTTCGTGGTCGGTCGCCTCGACAAGGACCAGGTCGAGGACTACGCCAAACGCAAAGGCTGGACCCTGGCCGAAGCCGAACGCTGGCTCGCCTCCAACCTCGATTACGACCCGGAATAACCATGCGTCACCCGCAGGAGCGCACCCTGTGCGCGATGCCCTTGGACGATGTGCCGAAAAGCACCGTGCACAGCGTGCGCTCCTGCAAAATCACGTCACCTCACGCCGTGGCGTCGCCGGTCATGCTGTTCTTGCGATGGCGCAGATGGACTACCAGGTTGTAGACCGAGACAAACACCGGGAAAAAGTTCGAGATGATGCCCACCGAATCGTTTTTGCCCAAGGTGAAGTAGGCCAGCAACAGCACGCTGCCGCACACCGACAGCCACCAGAATGCCAGCGGCATCACCACGCGCTTGTACTTGCGCGTGTAATACAGCTGCACGAACCAGCGGCTGGTGAACAGCAAGGTGCCGGCAAAGCCCACCATTTTCCATGGCGTCAATTCGAACTGCTGCAACGCCCGGAGGATGGGAGCGAAATGGGTGCTGAGAAAGTCCATGGCGGCGCGCTTTGCTGAAGATGGTGCGCAAGTCTAGCAAGCCCGCTCCCCGGTACACCGGGCGCCGATCGCCCACCGGAACAAAAAGCATTGACCCGCCCCGCGACTATCCCTAAAATTGCGCGTTCTCGGCGGGCGATTAGCTCAGCGGTAGAGCACTGCCTTCACACGGCAGGTGTCGCAAGTTCGATCCTTGCATCGCCCACCAACAAAATTGACGACTTGGGCCACCTCAACGGGTGGTCCTTTTCGTGGTACGGACCTGGTACGGAATTCCGTCAAGGAAGAACCTGCCGGGCGGCTGGCCCCAAGGACACGGCCCGGATGATTCAGTCCGCTGGCGCCACACCATCGCAACCGCGGGCACGTCTTTCCATCAAATCGCGTTCGCGCCGGTTCCCGGTCAATTCGGCCGCCTTCTCGAAGGCTTCCCTCGCCTCCTCGCGCCGGCCCATGCGTTCCAGCAGATCGCCGCGCACGGCATGCAGCAGATGGTAATTCTGCAGGATCGGCTCGTCGACCAGCGCATCGGCCAACTGCAGTCCCGTCGCAGCTCCGGCCGCCATGCCCACCGCCACCGCCCGGTTGAGCTCGATGATGGGCGAAGGCGTCACCGTGGCCAGCGTCGTATACAAGCCGGCAATCGCGGCCCAATCGGTGTCATCGCTTGTCGACGCGCGCGCATGACAGGCGGCAATCGCCGCCTGCAGCGCGTACGGACGATCCGCTCCACCCAAGCGGTGCGACTGTTCCAGTGCGGTCAGCCCCCGGCGAATCCGCAAGTGGTCCCACAGCGCACGGTTCTGATCCAGCAAAAGAATCGGTTCGCCATGGGCATTTACGCGAGCGGCTGAGCGCGACGCCTGGATTTCCATCAACGCGACCAACCCGTGCACCTCGGGCTCGCGCGGCATCAGGCCAGCCAGCACGTGCCCGAGCCGCAGGGCGTCCTCGCACAAGCCCGGCCGCATCCAGTCCTCACCAGAGGTGGCCGAATAGCCTTCGTTGAAAATCAGGTAGAGCACGCCCAGTACCGACGACAGCCGCTCGTGCAGCTCATCATGGCGAGGGACTTCGTAAGCCACCTCGGCCTGGGCCAGGCTGCGCTTGGCCCGAACGATGCGCTGCGCAACCGTCGCCTCGGGTACCAGGAACGCTCGCGCGATCTCGTCCGTGCTGAGTCCGCCAAGCAGACGCAAGGTCAGCGCAACGCGCGCTTCCATCGACAGCAGGGGGTGGCAGGCAACGAAGATCAGTCGCAGCAGGTCGTCGCCGAACGGATCATCCAGCGCCACCTCGACCGCCGCCTGCGCATGTTCCTGTTCGTGCTCCAGTTCATGCATCAACTGCGCGTGTTTGCGCTCAAGCAACTTGCTGCGACGCAGGCGATCGATCGCTCGCCGCTTGGCCGTGGTCATCAACCACGCCCCGGGGTTCTCCGGCACCCCCACACGCGGCCACTGCTCCAGCGCCACGACCAGCGCATCCTGCGCCAGCTCCTCGGCCAGACCGACGTCGCGCAACATGCGGGTGAGGCTGGCAATCAGCCGCGACGACTCGGTTCGCCAGACGGTTTCAATCGCACGGTGAGTATCGGATGCGCTCATGGCTGCCGATCAGAGCATCCCGAAGATGCCAAAGCAACAAGTGACAGCTTCATTCGGCCTGCCATCAATGAGACCTGTAACGACTGGCAAACAGCGTCGGTACATACATGCTAGCCAAGCCACATTTCTCACTTCGCGTGCCCACCCGCTCCACCGGCAGAAAACCTCTCGCGATGACGCTTACCAACAGGTCGCATTGCCGCCGACGGCAGTGCGTGCCCCTGTCTGGTTAAGCGTAAGGGCTCCGCAAGAATCGGATGCCTGCGCGCCCTTGGGTGTTCCTGTGAGTAGGTACCCGCTGGCAGTCAAATTGCTTGCGGTGTAGTCATAGAAGTTGCCGGTTTGCGCAGCACTTTGACAATCAAACCCGGGATTGGGCGCGGCGACATACGTCAAATTCGTGGTGTAGAAGCGCTCCATATAGTTGGAATACTGCGTCAAACAGCTCTCAGCAGCCACGCGCCTAGTCTTGATGATGTATTTGGTATATGCGGGATAAGCGATTGCCGCAAGAATTGCAATGATCGCTACCACGATCATCATTTCGATCAACGTGAAGCCTCTTACCGAGCTGCAACGCCGCATTTTTCCGAAGATTGATTTGTTCATGACGTGGCCTGTTCCAAACGGACAGTTAATTTTGCGTGCATACCACCAAGTTTCTGTGAGCATGTACAACCAGCATCTGGATCATCATCCCGCCGCCAGAGTGCCACTCTGACGACAGCGAAGATCATCCGTTGGGTTTTCTAGGATTGCCGATACCGGTCAGTTCCTGATTTCTCTCCAGGAGATCCTTGACGGAACGTCGTTGCTAGGCGGGTTCACCGGGCTGAGCGCTGCGCTACCCGAAACCGTCTGCGTGACGATGTATGTCTGCCCACCATAGGTGACTGCTGTCGGGCTACCCACAGCGTCGACGCGGATACCGCCAGTTGCCGAACTATCGGAATTATTACCAAACGAGCCATTTCCATTCGGGAAAAAGCCGCTTGGAAGAGCTCCACCAGAAGCAGGGTCGAACGCCATCGTCCAACCACTCTGTAATCCGGGATTGCACTGCAAGGCCGAGATGGTAGGCGGAATGGCCGTGCTGACAACTACCGCGCCGCCCACGATGGCCGGGTTGTAGACGATCTGCTCTTGGGTCGCAGGAAGATCGAAGCGCCAGCCGAACTGAGCGTTACTGGCCGCTCCTCCGCTGCATGTCGTGCTGCCGCTCCAGCACACGACGTTCGTCGTGCTCAGGTTGCGGTAACCGAGCACCGAGCCGGAGCCCACCGAGGTGGAAACCACGTTCTGCGCCAGCAGCGCGGTGCGAGTGATGGTTGGGACAGTCGCCAGGCTGGCGTACTGCTTTTTGGGACTGGCCAGATTCCACGCGGTCATGTTCGCATCCCAAATCCCATAGAAGGTCTGCTGTCCGCTTGCATAGCTGTCCCCGCTGGTCGTGCTGAGCGGAACTTTCTGACCGGTGCCAAACAACACCATGACCCGATTGACACTGCCAGTCTTGACGGCAGCGATGACGGGAGCCGTGGTGATTGGTTGGAGCTTGGGAGTGGGGCTGCCATCTTTGGCGACAAACACTTTCGAAACAGTCCAGCTTGCGGGGGTCTGACTGGTCACATCAAAGCGCCAGACATTACCGAGCAAGTCGCCGGCGTACAGGTAGTCCGCGATGCGATCGCCATCAAGGTCTGCTGAAGTGACATACGCAATGCCGTTTGCCACAGAAGATGAGCCCACCCCGGTATCAAGGAACTTGAATGTGATCGCACCGCTGGTCGAATCGACCAGCCCGACGTACACCCCAGCCGACGTGCCACTGTCCACCCCGTTACCGAACACGATTGCCCACTGCCCGTTATGCATGCGAGTGATGAGCGGAGTACCGACCGTTTTCCCGAGATTCGAAAGCCCCGTGGTCGCACTGGTCCAGTCACCCTTCACTACGGCAGACGGTCCGATGCCAGGGGTAGTCGTGGTTTCAGAAAACTTCGTCGGATCGGTGATGTCCAAAGCGTAGATCTCCTTGCCGCCAGTTCCCACCCCACCCACGAGCCAGGTGTGCCAGGCATTACCGTAGAACAAGTCGCCAGCCGCCGGCGTCGCATCCACAAAGTAATCGTGCACGTAGGTAGGGCTCGCGAGACCGGTGGAAGTCGCCGCCACTTTGCTCAACACCGCGGACGGCATGAACCCAATAACCTCTCGACCGTCGTTATTGGTGCCTACATATGTATTGCTGGCGTTGACCGCTGTGTAGTTGCCACTCGCGTCATAGGAACCGGCGCGAAAGCCGTGGAGAAATCCATCGTTGCCCCCGACATACACCACATTCAGCCGCGTCGCATTGCTGCTGGCAAACGCGCTGTAGGCTTGCGCACCGGTCTGATTTTCGGGAGGGGTCGCGGCGCTGCCGTACAAGCCATCGGTAAACACGTCTGGATTGGCACCACTCACTGGCGCGCCCACCCATGTCGGACTGGAGTTGATGATGTCGCCCAGCACCGCTGTGCGCGCTCTCAGCGCGCCAGGAGTGGGACTGGCCAGCTGTTCGACGCTGCGATCGCCACGCAACCACTTCAGGCGATCCGGTCCTGCCGTATCCGCCCCCCCCCTATTCAGAGACGTCTTCTGAGCTGCAGTAAGGCTGCCCCACTGCAGGGGTAAGGCCGTCGCGCCAGCGCCATCCCACGTCATCAGGGTACGAGAGTCGGGACCCTGCACGCCGACTGTGGTGGTCGCGTTGCCCTGTGCATCCGTACCCATTGCCGCGCATTTCCCGCCCGTCAGAACGCATCTGGCATCCCAGTTGGCGACTGTGGCCACGCTCAGCGTATTCCCAGTGGTTACCAGTGAATCGGATACCAGCGAACCAAACCAGTTGTCCGCCGAATACGATGCCAGATAGATCTGCGAACCGATCTTTACCTGACCCGACTGTACGGTGTTCGCACTAGCGCTACTGTTGGACTGCAGCGGGGATGCCTGGAAACAGGTGATCTCATGGACGTTGTTGCTGCCGCCGGTACCGGCCGAAAAACCAAAACGCAGGGACGCCGGTAACGGACCGTTGCTCGCTGTAATCAGACTATTGACCAAAACGGGTTGAAATGCACCGTTATTGTAGCTGTAGGAAAAATTCAACAGACCCGACGGAGAAATCGTCAGCTTATAAGTGATTGGCCATGCATTTTTCGTGTAATCCGCAGGACTACTCGGGCTACCAGCTCGCGTCGATGTATTCTCATTGGCAATAGGGGTGCTATTGGGCAGCACCTTGTATCCGCCAGGAATTGCATTGTAGTTATAAGTAATCTTCTTATAGGTCTTCGGTGACCCATCACCCTTGGTAGCAGATACATAATTTCCCGAACTGCATGCAGCCTTGGTTTTTGTTGCATCCGCACTACCCGAGTAGTAAGAAGCATTTTGCGCCCGCAACCACGCCCACGTCGTATTGCCAGCACCCCGCAATCCTATGCGCTCAGGCTGATAGAACCAGCCACCACCTGCCGTTTTGGAAGAATCACCATTCTGGAAAGTATTCGTTCCATAGGTCGAGCCATCTTTATAAAGCGAGGAATTGGTGTTGTAGATACCGCTATCAGTATTGTCTCCAGGATTGAGATAATTGCCGAACTCATCAATACCCAGCCCAAGATAGGCATTGGCCATTCCTTCATACTTTCCATTGCTGTTGCTGCAGCTATAGCCCATGCTGCCGCCCTCGCCACCCGTTGTTGTGGGTGCCGTCACAGTGCCGTCAGTAAGAATGAAGGTAATACCGTCCGCACCATTTTTTGCGGTACCTCCGCTGTCTCCGCCATACGTATAGGTGGTGAACGTCACTTGCATGCCCTGACTTAACGGGAAGGGGGCGAAACCCGAGAGAATAGCTCCAGTCTGGTTATTGGCAGCTGGTGTCAATCGAAGTGCGCCCAAGCCCGCGGTGTCCTTGGGCGATGCGCAGGCCGGTATGCTCCCGGTGCCATTACCTGCAGTGAGGCACGCGAAACCCAGCGGCGTCCAGGTCAGACTGCTCTTAGTACTCGAAAAATTGTCGGTATAGGTGGTTTGTGCCGAGACTGCCGTGGACAGCAGAAGCCCCGTGAGCAGCGCTGTCAGCTTGGTGAGTTTGATGGACATGACCTTCCCCATGTGCTTTGACTGGATGTCTCTGGACTGACGCCGATTCATGTTCGACAACACGATGACCCGGTGCCGCTGGATGACCCTTCTGCAGGTATCCGATACATGGAATCTATCGCCTGAACATCGACTGCAATGTCACTATCGCCCGATCCGTTCCGGCAACCGTCGGCCCGCTGCTCACGGTAATGCGGTAATAGTCAGCATTATTGATGAGCCCGCATGGCGCATAGCCGGAGCAACCGGAAAGCTGCTGCACGGTGGGCGGGGGAGCCTTGAAATTGCCCATGTATTCAATGACAAACCTGGGTTGAGCGGCCGCGACGCTGCCTTTGTCAAAGCTCGCGACAGGTACGGTCTGAATGAACGACGAAGCCGCCGAACTGCTGAAAGGGTTGGCCACGCATACATTTCCACTGGCTGGCGAACAATTTCTTACCGTGGCTGGAAGAGCCGTGGGCGCGATGGGTGTTGCAATCGCCTGCACTGCAATCTGCGCCTGCCGCAACCCGGCCTCACCAACTTGGAAGGCAATCTGCCGGTCCCGGAAATTGGAACTCATTTTCTGCTGCATGATCGTGCCGCTGACTGCCGCCAAGCCGACCAACGTGATCACCACAAGCAGGATCAAAGCCACCACCAACGCCACCCCGCGCTGTTCGCGCCGGCACAACGTGGATTGCAAACAACGAGCTGCCCTGCTCGCGCTGACGATACGGGACGGGGGTGACTTCGGCGCGTGGGCGAGGAAAGCATCACTCATCTCAGTTCACCCGATTCCGTGCAGTCGTGGTAGAAATAAATGTACGTTTGATCGGTTTGGCGTCGGTGCCGGAGTTCTGGTCTGTGCTCTGCAACGTCAATTGAACTCGCACCGAAGTCACTGCATTCCAGTCGGTAATTGCGCTCGCGTCGACGAAGCTGGACTTCCCCGACTGCAGATACTGGATTTTCATGGCGGTAACGTTGCGCACCATTTCGTCGGTCGTCGTGCCAAGTTTTCCGCCAGTGTTGACCAACTGCACTCGGTACAGCGAAAGGCCACCCGCCACTCCCGGTGTGGCACCGATGTACCAGTCGACGGCAGTCATTCTGGCGATCAGCGCATTGGCACCAAAGGTGTAAGGAACGCCTGTACTGGCCAGAATGTTCGAAAAGTTTCCGGGATCAGACGTGGTCGTGCTGTAACCGACGGTTTTGGCGGCCGAGTCAACGCCGGTGGCTTGAAAGATCGCCGAAAATTCCGGGTTGCACACTATCGTCGCGTCGCCAGCCTTCAGGTCGTCGCTCATTTCGTTGAGAGTGAACGTGGTTGTTGCCGTGCTGTGGCTGGCCACACTCAGACCCGCCTGGGTTGCCCCAATGAGTTCCAATGAGTCATTACCAGCCACTGCGGGCGTCGTCGCTGACGGCGCAAGGTCAGCAACAGTCCCCGCGCCAAAACCCATCAGTGCATTATTCCAGTTGGCCCACCACGTCGCGCCCCCGTTGGCAGGACTGTTTTTGAGCACATTGGTCACAGTCCCTGTGGCGCTGCTGTCGCAACCTGTAAGACCAGCACTCCGGATGTCTTGCGCCATCATCTCGAACGCGACTCGCGAGCCATCCTGAACATCACCCAGTGCCTGATTCGTGCGATAGGTTTGCTGATTGGCGAGAAACACACTTATTACGCCGCCAATCACGATCAGACCCAGCAACATGGCGATCATCAGCTCAATCAAGCTGAACCCACCCTCGGAGTTTGCCAAAGACCGCTTGGCGCGCCATGAGCCACGAATCCCGAAACACATGTTCATAGCATCGCCGTGGTGGTTATGGTCTGGGCATTGGTGCCGCCCGCACCAGCGCGACTGTCGTCGAATTTGATGGTGATCGTGCAGGCGCCCGTCGCACCGCAATTGATCGATCCCGTGGTGGCCGCCGTATTACCCAAGTCGCTACCGAGCTGAGTGCACCACTGAATCAGCTGAGTGTTGGATAGCGAACCAGTTGCCGCAGCCGGGCACGCGCCAGCGGTGACAGCAGGTGATCCGTTGTAGGCGCCAGCGCGCGCACTGGCCGCATCCGCGCGCATCGCATCCAAGATCGAGTAGCTGTCTATCGTGGCCATGCTGCGTGCCATGGCGCTGTTGTTGGTTGAGAGTGAGAGTGCCTGCAATGCCGCGACCCCCAGAAAACCAATTGAGAGAACCAGCACGGCGACCAGAACCTCGATCAGGCCTACGCCCGCTTCCCTGTTGCGTACGCCGACTAACAAGCGCCTTCCATTCGCGCTGGTGCGAAGCGAATCATTCGAGAGGGAACTTGCACGGTTCATCAAGGACACGCTCCCGATGTGGTCGTCGTCGTAATGATCGAGCCGGTTGTCATGGTGATGACACGATGATTGTTATTGCTCATCGAACTGGTGCATATGTCGACGACGGTATTGCTGAAAGGAGTCGTTTGGCCAGCCTGCCGAGCCAATCCTGCCGACGAGAATCGCAGCGCGGCCAAGTCACCACTCAACTGCAGCGGCGATGCAATCCCTCCCGGCGCTGCACGAACCTGCGTGACCGCCCCACCCGCCAGCGCGTAAACCGCCCCTGCCTGGGTGCCACAAGCCGTACCCAGCGAGTCGCTGGTATTGCCAGCGGCCGAATTGCTGCATAGCTGGGTAGCGGCGTTGAGCTTTACCGCTTCCATTCTTGCTGTAGAAATCGCGGCAACGATGTCATTGGCAGTCGTGGTAAGACGATTGGATAGCGTGATGCTCTTGAAACTCGGCACAGCGATCATGACCAGGACGACGGCCACAGCTGTGGCTACTAGCAGTTCGATGAGCGTAAATCCTCCATCAGCACTCCTGCCTGATAGCGTGTCGGGCACATGGCGAGGCATAGCCAATACCTCCGGCCGAGGCCACTTTCGCAGATCGACCAACGAGGCATCTCGCTGACGTGACAAGTCCTGCATGAAATTCTCCCCGATACCCTGTGATCCAATGTATCCGTTCGAACCCCATCCGCCAGCCCTTGCCCGACCGGCGGTAGGAATTGCCCGATAAGCGGCCGGGAATGGCTTGAAAAGAGTGATCGAGGTCACGGGCGCCTGGAGGGCGCTCCGGAAAAAGCAAAGGCCCGCTTGCGCGGGCCTTTGGAGTTCTGGTGCCGGAAATAGGAATCGAACCTACGACCTACGCATTACGAATGCGCCGCTCTACCAACTGAGCTATTCCGGCAAAGAGCCGCGGATTTTACGTTATAGCGGCATGGTGGCGCAAGCACGGAGCGCTCACTGCCCACCACGCTCCGGCTCGTCGTGGTGGCGAAAGCGGCGGGCATTGCCCGCCCTGCGCCGCGGCGTTTCGTATCAGAGGCTGGAGCTGTTGCCGCCGACCACGCGCAGTTCCTTGGGCAGGGCAAAGGTGATGGTTTCCGGCTCGCCATCGAGTTCCCGCACGGCGGCTGCGCCCCACGATTGCAGGCGAGCAATCACGTCGAGCACCAGCTTCTCAGGCGCGGAGGCGCCGGCGGTCACGCCGATGCGGTTCACGCCTTCCAGCCAGCTGCGCTCGATGTGTTCGGCGCCGTCGATCAGGAAGGAACGCACGCCCTGCTTTTCGGCCAGCTCGCGCAGGCGGTTGGAGTTGGAGCTGTTGACCGATCCGACCACCAGCATCAGGTCCACCGCGTCGGCCAGCCGGCGCACGGCGTCCTGGCGATTCTGGGTGGCGTAGCAAATGTCGTCCTTGCGTGGCCCTTCGATGTCGGGAAACTTCTCCCGCAGCGCCTCGATGATTGCCTTGGTGTCGTCCACCGACAAGGTGGTCTGGGTGACATAGGACAACTGATCGGGAAATTTGGGCATCAGCGTGGCGACGTTTTCCAACGACTCGACCAGCAGGATCTCGCCGCTGTTGGCGGGATTCCACTGACCCATGGTGCCTTCCACTTCGGGATGACCGGCATGCCCGATCAGCACCACGCTGCGGCCGATGCGACCCAGTCGCGCCACTTCCATGTGCACCTTGGTGACCAGCGGACAGGTGGCATCGAACACTTTCAGGTGGCGTTGATCAGCCTCCTCGCGCACCGCCTGCGATACGCCGTGCGCGCTGAAGATCACGGTGGCGCCGTCGGGCACTTCATGCAGCTCCTCGACGAACACCGCGCCATCGGCGCGCAATTTGTCGACCACATAGCGGTTGTGCACCACTTCATGCCGCACATAGATCGGTGCGCCATAGGATTCCAGCGCACGCTCGACGATGGCGATGGCGCGATCGACGCCGGCGCAGAAGCCACGGGGATTGGCGAGCAGAATGTCCAAGCTGACCTCGGTTCAAAATCCTGCAGGAACCCGCTTGCGGGCGATGTCTTGCGATGCCAATTCAGCGAAAAGCATTGCCCGCAAGCGGCCTCCTGCACAAGGAGGCCATTATCGCACGCTGTCAGCGGGCTTGCCGGCGAACAGGCCGAACGCGATCAGCAGCACGGCGCCAACGGTGATGCCGCAGTCAGCCAGGTTGAATACCGGGTAGTTCCACTGGTGGAAATACACATGGATGAAATCGGTGACCTGGGAGGCATGCAGCCGGTCAACCAGGTTGCCGATCGCGCCGCCGATGATCAGTGCCAGCGGCAGGCTGGTGCGCCAGTCGCGTCGTGGCGTGCGCGTCAGCCAGACCACCAACACCGCGCTGATCACCAGCGCCAGCAGCACGAAAAACCAGCGCTGCCAACCATCGCCCTGGGCCAGGAAACTGAATGCGGCTCCACGATTGAAGGCCAGTGTCCAGTTGAGAAAGCCCGGAATCACCGGATGCGGCACGCCCATCGGTTGCAGCGCATGCACGGCCCACCACTTGCTGAGCTGGTCGAGCGCGATGACGACGGCGGACAGCCACAGCCAGGGAAGTGCGTTGGGTTTGGGATTCATGGATCAAGCCTGCAAAAGAAGTCCGTAGGAGCGCACCCTGTGCGCGATGCTCTCCCTCACGTAGCGAAAAAGCTGTCGCGCACGGGTAACGCTTCTGCGAATCAGAACCAGCGACGATCTTCGCCGGGGCCTTCGATATTGCTGATGCAACGACTGCACAGCTCCGGATGCTCGGCATGACTGCCCACGTCGTGGCGGCGATGCCAGCAGCGCACGCATTTCGCGGCACCGCTGACGCTGGCCGAAACCCATGCCTCGCTGCCTTCCAGTTCCACCTTCACCGCATCGTCCGCACGCGGCGCCAGCGGTGCCAGCGTGAAGTCGGAGGTGATGAAGAAGAAGCGCAATTCATCGGCGGTCTCGGCATAGCGTTTGGCCATGGCTGGATCGGCGTGAACCACCAGTTTCGCCTCCAGCGCCGCACCGATCTGCTCGGCCTTGCGCATGCCCTCAAGCACGCGCGACGAGGTTTCCCGGATCGCCTGCAGATCGGCCCAGTAACGCCGCTGCTCGGGCGAGTTCTGGGTGGCGGCCAGGCCGTCATACCAGGTCTCGAACAACACGCTGTCGCTGCGCTGGCCAGGCAACTGTTGCCAGATTTCTTCGGCAGTGAAGCTCAGCACCGGCGCCAGCCAGCGCACCAGCGCCTCGGCAATGCGGAACATCGCGCTCTGCGCGCTGCGCCGGCCGCGGCTGTCGGTCGGCATGGTGTAGAGCCGATCCTTGGTGATGTCCAGGTACAACGCACCAAGTTCGTTGGTGCAGAAGTTCTGTATGCGCGCAATGACGTCGGGGTAGTCGTTGCGCTCGTACGCAGCGGTCACCGCCTGCTGCACGTCATGCGCCTGCTGCACCGCCCACTGGTCGAGCAGCAGGCTGTCTTCCACCGGCAGCAAATGGACGGCCGGATCGAAACCATCGAGATTGCCGAGCAGAAAACGCGCGGTGTTGCGGATGCGCCGGTAGCTGTCGGAGACGCGCTTCAGGATTTCGTCGGAAACGGTCATCTCGTTGCGGTAGTCGGCCGAGGCCACCCACAGGCGCAGCACATCGGCGCCCAGGGTATCCATCACCTTCTGCGGCGCGACCACGTTGCCCAGCGACTTGGACATCTTGCGCCCGTTGGCGTCGACCGCGAAACCGTGGGTCAGCACTTCGTCATAAGGGGCGCGGCCGTGGATCGCCGCCGAGGTCAGCAAGGAAGACTGGAACCAGCCGCGATGCTGGTCCGAGCCTTCCAGGTACATCACCTTGTAATGCGTCGCGGTGCCTTGCTGCAGTTCGGGGCGCTGGTCGATCACGGTGTAGTGGGTCACACCGGAGTCGAACCACACGTCCAGCACGTCGGTGACTTTCTCGTAGTCCTTTGCGTCCTCGCCAAGCAGCTCCGCCGCATCCAGCTTGAACCACACGTCGATGCCACCCTGCTCCACCTTCTGCGCCACCTGTTCCAGCAACTCCACGGAATGCGGGTGCGGCTCCTGCGTCACCTTGTGCACGAACAGCGCGATCGGCACGCCCCAGGTGCGCTGGCGCGAGATGCACCAGTCCGGACGCCCGGCCACCATGCCGGCGATGCGCTCCTCACCCCAGCCTGGCACCCAGCGCACGTTCTTGATCGAGGTGAGCGCCGTCTGGCGCAGATCCTGCTGCTCCATCGAGATGAACCACTGCGGCGTGGTGCGGTAGATCACCGGCGTCTTGTGGCGCCAGCAATTCGGGTAGCTGTGTTCGATCTTCGCAAACGCCAGCAGCACGCCACGCTGACGCAGCAGGTCGACCAAGGCATCATTGGCCTTCCAGATATGCAGGCCACCCAGCGTCAGGCCGTCGGCTTCCGGTGTGTCGATGCGATACGTGCCGCGCGGCTCGATGTAGTTGAGCAGGCCGATGCCGTACTCGCGCGCCACCATGAAATCCTCGACACCGTGATCGGGCGAGGTATGCACGGCGCCGGTACCATCCTCGGCCGACACGTGATCACCGAGGATCACCGGCACCTCGCGCGGATAGAACGGGTGGCGCAGCAATACGCCCTCCAGTACCTTGCCTTCGACATGGCCCAGCACGCTGGCCTGCTCGATGCCATAGCGCTGCACCACCTTGTCGACCAGCGCACTGGCGATCACCAGCAACACGCGCTTGCCGTCACGCTGCGGGCCGTCGATCAAGGCGTATTCCAGCTCCGCGCCCAACGATACCGCCTGGCTTTCCGGCAGCGTCCACGGCGTGGTGGTCCAGATCGGGATGGCGACGATCGCGTCGCCCGCATCCACGTCGAACTTTTTCGCCAACGCCCTCGCGTCGACGGCGTCATACGCCACGTCGACGGCGGGCGACACCTTGTCCCCGTATTCGATCTCGGCCTCGGCCAGCGCCGACGCGCAGTCGAAGCACCAGTACACCGGCTTGGCGCCGCGCATCACGTGGCCGTTCGAGACGATCCGTGCCAATGCACGAAGCATGTCCGCCTCGAAGCTGAAATCCATCGATCGGTACGGATGATCCCAGTCACCAAGCACGCCAAGACGCTTGAAATCATCGCGCTGTGTGTTGACCTGCTCGGCGGCGTATTCGCGGCACTTCTGACGGAACGCCGCGGCGTCCAGCTTGTCGCCCGGCTTGCCGAACTTCTTCTCCACCGCGATCTCGATCGGCAGGCCGTGGCAGTCCCAGCCCGGCACGTACGGCGCGCGCTGGCCGGCCAGCAGCTTGGACTTGACCACGATGTCCTTGAGGATCTTGTTGACCGCATGACCGATGTGGATCGGGCCATTGGCGTACGGCGGGCCGTCGTGCAGCACGAACACGCTGTCGCGGTGCGCGGTCTTCTGCTGGATCTGCGCGTAGCGCCCCACCCGCTCCCACTCGGCCAGCCAGCCCGGCTCGCGCTTGGGCAGGTCGCCGCGCATCGGGAATGCCGTCTGCGGCAAGTTGATCGTGCTCTTGTAATCGTGGGTCATGGGTCTGGATGCCATCGCTGAGGTGTTGCTGCCCGCCGATTGGCGGGCACAAGATTGCAAAGTTAAATGATATGTCGGCTTGCCGGAATACGATTCACGCTTCGAACAGCCGCGAATTCATGCCAAGCAGCGCGCGCGCCTGGCGCGAATCCAGCGCCATCTGCGCCTTGAGCGGCTCCAGCCCGTCGAACTTTTGCTCGTCGCGGAGCTTGGCGACGAACTCCACCGCCATGCGCTGGCCGTAAAGGTCGCCGTCGAAATCGAACAGATGCACTTCCAGCAGCGGCTGGCAGACCTGGTTCACGGTCGGACGCACGCCAAGGCTGGCCACACCCGGCCAGCTGCATTCGCTCTCACCCAAGCCCACGCGCACGGCGAAGATGCCCTGGATCGGACTGACCCGCTGCGGCAGGTGGATGTTGGCGGTGGGGTAGCCCAGCGTGCGGCCGAGCTGATTGCCGTATTCCACTTTGCCGTCGATCACGAAGGGTCGCCCCAGCAAGGGTTCGGCAGCGGCGAACTCACCCGCGGCGAGCAAGGCGCGCACGCGGCTGGCGGAAACCCGCTCACCGTCCAGCTGGACAGCCGGCATGGTGCGGGCACCGAAGCCGTGCTGGGCGCCCATCCGCTCCAGCAGGGCCACGTCGCCGCCACGCTTGTGGCCGAAACGGAAGTCACCACCGACCCAGACTTCACGGGCCGCCAATCGCTCGACCAGCACGCGCCGCACGAAATCCTCGGCCGACATTGCAGTCAATGCATGGTTGAAGCGCAACAGCAGGGCCTGACCCATGCCGGCAGCGGCAAAGCCACGCAGTTTTTCGCGAACGCTGGAGAGTCGCGGCACCGGCTCGGGCGAGAAAAACGCACGCGGCAGCGGCTCGAAGCTCACCACCACGGGGCTGCAGTCAAGCGCCCGCGCACGCTCATGCACCTGCGCCAGCAGGGCCTGGTGGCCGCGGTGCAGGCCATCGAATGCGCCGATCGCCATCACGCTGCCGCGCGGCGTCAGGCAAGGGCCCGCGACATCCCTGGAAAGTCTCATCATCGCCTGAGTATAGCGGCCGCGCGGCAGACGATCAGCCGCCGCACGGGCTCAAGCACCGCGCAAGTCGCGCAGCCGGAAACCGCTGGCGAACAGCACGGCGACATACGTACCGCCGCCGGCAATCACCAGCGCCGCCAGGCGCCACAGGCGGGTGACCACGGAAACGCCATGCAACCATTCCGGCCAGAGCCAGCGACCCAGCGTCAGCACGGCGGCCATGGCCAGGCACGACAGACCCAGCCGCAACCAGTGCCGCGACCAGCCGGGCTGCCGCTGATACACGCCGGCCTTCCGCAACCAGTGCCACAACAGCAGAAAGTTGACGTAACTGGACAGCGCACTGGCCAGCGCCAGCCCCACATGCAATCCCGGCACCTGCGCGATCCCGTCCAGCCAGCTGCCCTGCTTCACCGATTCCGGCGCCCACAGCTCGAAAAGCAACGCGATCAGCAACGCGTTGAACACCATGTTGATCACCAGCGACGCCACGCCCGCCTTTACCGGCGTGCGCGTGTCTTGCCGGGCGTAGAAAGCCGGCAGCATGACCTTGACCAACGCATAAGCCGGCAATCCGCAGCTGAGCGCCAGCACGGCCATCGCCGTCATGCGGGTATCGAATGCCGTGTACTGGCCGTTCTGGAACAGCGTCGCCACCAGCGGCTCGGCCAGCAAGGCCAGCGCAATCGCCGCGGGCACCGCGATCAGCAAGGTGATCCGCAGGCCCCAGTCCAGCGCCCTGGAAAAGCCTGCCCGGTCGGTGCCCACGTGATGGCGCGACAGCGACGGCAGGATCACCGTCCCCAGCGCCACGCCAAACACCCCCAGCGGCAGTTCCAGAAAGCGCGTCGACTGCCACAGCCAGGTCTGCGAACCGGTGACCAGCAGCGACACCACGATGGTGTCCAGCAGCAGGTTGATCTGGGCCACGGACGAGCCGAACAGGGTCGGCACCATCAACCGCATGATTTTCCGCACCTGCGATTGGCCCCAGCCCCAGCGCGGCCAGACCAGCAGGTCCAGTTTGCGCAACGCCGGCAGCAGAAACAGCAGTTGCAGTACACCGGCAAGCAGCACCGCCCAGCCCATGGCGAGAATCGGCGTATGCAGAAGCGGCGCGATCCACAACGCCGCCACGATCATGCAGACATTGAGAATGACCGGCGCCAGTGCCGGCATCGCGAAACGGTGGAAGCTGTTCAAGGCGCCGCCGGCCAGCGCCGTCAGCGACACGAACAACAGGAACGGGAACATCCAGCGCACCAGCTCGGTGGTCAGATCGAACTTGTGCGGCTGGTCGTAGGCACCGGGAATGAAGGCGGTGGCCAGCTGCGGCGCAAAGATCAGGCCCAGTGCCGTCACCACCAGCAACACGCCGCCCAGCGTGCCCGAAACGGTCGCCATCAGACGCTTGAGATCCTCGTGGCTGCCGGTTTCCTTGACTTCGGTGAACACCGGCACGAAAGCCGTGGAAAACGAGCCCTCGGCGAACAGGCGACGCATGAAATTGGGAATGCGGAAGGCCACCACGAATGCGTCGGTGGCCACCGTGGCGCCGAACACGTGGCTCATCGAGATGTCGCGCACCAGCCCGAGCACTCGCGAAATCATGGTCATGCTGCTGAACGAAAGCAGTCCGCGGAGCATGCTGGGTGACTTCATGGGTACCTGTTTCTACCTTCAGCGTCGAGCACGCGAGGGGCGTAGTTTGACAGCCCGTGCGGGGCGGATGACAGCTCGAATGTGTCAGAATGATGGCTTGTCGAAGACGGAAAGCCTTTGCCGGCACCGTTTCGGCTGCGTAAATGATTGACGCATCGGCGAATCACCCGCATAATTGGCGTCTTTTTCCACCCTCAACCCTGCATTCCGGAGTTCTACCTTGGCCAACATCAAGTCCGCGAAGAAGCGCGCGCGCCAGTCCGAACAGCGCCGCCTGCGCAACATCAGCGCACGTTCCATGGTCCGTACCGCCCTGAAGAAGGTCGTCAAGGCCATCGAGGCCAAGGACAAGGCTGCCGCCGTCGCCGCCTTCACCGCTGCCCAGCCGGTGATGGATCGCTACGCCGCCCGTGGCCTGATCCACAAGAACAAGGCTGCCCGTCACAAGAGCCGCCTCAACGCGAAGATCCGCGAACTGGCATAAGCCGGAGCGCGATCTGCGTTGCATGAAGAGCCGGCGCAAGCCGGCTTTTTTTGTTCGTCTTTTTCCGTGGGAGCGCATCCTGTGCGCGATGCTTTTCGTTACGTCACGAAGAGCTCTTGCGCACAGGGTGCGCTCCTACAGGCGGAGCCACCTCAATCCCGCCGCGAACGGAATTCCAGCGGCATCGGCTCACCCGGTCGTGCGGCCGCCGGCGGCTTCGGCCCGCAGGCGCCGCAAGTGCTGCAACCATCGCTGCAATCACCGGTGGCCTGCTTCGGTTGCAGGCGACGACCCATGGCACGTACCCATGCACGGCGCCCCGGCTGGTTGTAGCGGATCGACGCCGCCGCCATCCAGCGATTGGTCAGTTTCGGCGCCAGCTTGCGCAGCACGATCAGCAAGCTGGTCAGCACGGCCAGCCCGATCACGACGTACTGCAGCAGCAGACCGTTACTCATGTGAGCATTCTCGTCACGTGGTAGACGATGAACGACGCGGCGTAGGCCATCACGAACATGTAGCCGAACGAGATCGCCACATTGCGCCACGAGTCGGTCTCGCGCTTGATGATTGCCAGGGTCGACATGCACTGCGGCGCGTAGGCAAACCAGACCAGCAGCGACAGCGCGCTGGCCAGTGAAAGCTGACCGGCCAGGGCGTTGCCCAGTCCACCGGTCGCCTCACCGCCCACCAGGTACACCGTGGCCAGCGCCGCCACCGCCGTCTCGCGCGCGGCGAAAGCCGGGATCAGTGCCAGGCTGACCTGCCAGTTGAAGCCGATCGGCGCGAAAATGTATTGCAACACGCGCCCGATGTAACCGGCGAAGCTGTACTCGATCGCCGGCTGGGTGGCGCCTTCCGGCGCACCGGGGAAGGTGGACAGGAACCACATCAGCACGGTCAGGCCCAGGATCACGCCGGTCAGCCGCTTCACGAAGATCATGCCGCGCTCGTACAGGCCGATCGCCACGTCACGCAGCTTGGGCACGCGGTACGACGGCAGCTCCATCATCAGCGCGTGCTCGCTCTTGTCGCGACGGATGCGCTTCATTACCCAGCCGACCATCATCGCACCGAGAATGCCGGCCAGGTACAGCGCGAACAGCACCACGCCCTGCAGATTGAACACGCCGAACACGTAGCGAATCGGGATGAAGGCGCCGATCAGCAACGCGTAGACCGGCAGCCGCGCCGAACACGTCATCAGCGGCGCGATCAGAATCGTCGTGAGGCGGTCGCGTGAATCGGTGATGCTGCGGGTGCCCATGATGCCGGGGATCGCGCAGGCAAAGCTGGACAACAGCGGGATGAACGAGCGCCCGGTCAGCCCCACTGACAGCATCATGCGATCGAGCAGGAACGCGGCGCGCGGCAGATAGCCCGACTCCTCCAGCACAATGATGAAGAGGAACAGCACCAGGATTTCCGGCAGAAAGCCGAGCACCGTGCCCAGGCCACCAAACAATCCGTCGGTGACCAGGCTTTGCAACGGCCCGGCCGGCATCCAGACGGCGGCGTGTTCGCCCAGCCAGCCAAAGCCGTCCCCAATCGCGTCGGTCATCGGCTTGCCGATCGAGTACACCGCCTGGAACACCAGGAACATCACCACCGCGAGGATCAGCAAGCCGAACACCGGATGCAGAGCCCAGCGGTCCAGCGTGTCGTCGATGGCCGCGGTGGTGCGCGGCATCGTCACTGTCGCGGTCAGCAGTTCGCGCACCTGCGCATGCAGGTCGGCACGACTGGCCGCGTCGTCCGGCTGCACCGGTGCAGCCGTCGGAACCTCGCCATCGACCCGTTCGATCAGCGCGCGTGCGCCGCCGCGCTTCACCGCAATCGTCTCCACCACCGGCAGGCCGAGTCGCCGCTGCAACTCCGGCACGTCGATCACGATGCCGCGCTGACGCGCGGTGTCCATCATGTTCAACGCCAACACCACCGGCCGGCCAAGGCGTTTGACCTCGAGCACGAAGCGCAGGTGCAGACGCAGGTTGGTGGCATCGGCCACGCAGACGATCAGATCCGGCACGGCCTCGCCCGGGTAGTTGCCGGCGCAGACGTCTCGGGTGATCTTTTCATCCGGACTGTTCGCTTCCAGGCTGTAGGTGCCCGGCAGGTCGAGGATCTGCAGCACCCGACCGGACGGCGCGGTGAAACGGCCCTCCTTGCGCTCCACCGTTACGCCGGCGTAGTTGGCCACTTTCTGCCGACCGCCGGTGAGCTGGTTGAACAGCGCGGTCTTGCCGCAGTTGGGGTTGCCCACCAGCGCGATGCGCAGGGTCGACGCACTCATGCCGCCGCCTCGCTGCGCACGCTGACCCGGTTGGCCTCGGCCTTGCGCAGCGCAAACCGGGTGAAACCGATCTGGATCAACACCGGATCACCGCCCATCGGCCCCACCGCCACCACGCGTACCGGCTCGCCATCGACGAAGCCAAGATCCCGCAAGCGTTGCGCGATCGGGTCTGCCGCATGCGCATCGTGCACGCGGTCGACGACGGCGGGGGCACCCTTGGGCAAATCGGACAAACGCACGGAAGGCAATCTCAAATAAGAACAATTCGCATTGTAGACCTTTTGACGGTTCCGCTGCAGCAGGTCGAGCCTGTCCGGCGACAACGTTTATCATCGCGTTATTTGCGGGAACGACCTGATGACCGATTCCATCCTGAGCGAACGCCGCGGCGCCATCGCCTGGCTCACCCTGAACCGCCCTCAGATCCACAACGCCTTCGACGACACCCTGATCGCCGCGCTGACCGAGGCGTTGGCGGCCGCCGACGCCGATCCCGCCGTGCGCGCCTTGGTGCTCAGCGGCAACGGCAGCTGCTTCTCCGCCGGCGCCGACCTCAACTGGATGCGCGGCATGGCCGGCGCCAGCGAGCAGGAGAACCGCGAGGATTCGCTGCGCCTGGCGCGGCTGATGCGCAACCTGCAATTCCTGTCCAAGCCGACCATCGCGCGCGTCAATGGCGCAGCCTATGGCGGCGGCGTCGGCCTGGTCGCCTGCTGCGACATCGCCATCGGCGTGGAAACCGCGAAGTTCGCCCTGTCCGAAGTGAAGCTGGGCCTGGTGCCGGCGGTGATCTCGCCTTATGTGGTCGCCGCGATCGGCCTGCGCGAAGCGCGCCGGCTGTTCATCACCGGCGAGGTCTTCGACGCTGCAACGGCGGCACGAATCGGTCTGCTGCACGCCACCCTGCCCGCCGCTGAACTGGACGAAGCGATCGAGCGCCAGCTGTACCTGCTGGCCAAGGCCGGCCCGATTGCCCAACGCGAAGCCAAGCAGCTGGCCCTGCGTATCGGTGGCGCCGAGCAGGCGGAAGCCGAGCGCATCGACACCGCCAACGCCGCCCTGATCGCCCGGTTGCGCGTGTCGCCCGAAGGCCAGCATGGCCTGAGCGCCTTCCTCGACAAGCGTGCGCCGGCATGGGTGGCTGCCACCCAGCAGGAAAGCGCCTCATGACCGCTCCCGTAGGGCGGGCACTGCCCGCCGCCCAGCACCTCGAAGTACAACGCAAGAGCCGGCGGGCAGTGCCCGCCCTACGATGGCGAATTGGCATCGGCGTCGGCTGCCACGGCGCAATCTGCTAACTTCATCGGTTTTGCATCGACCCACACGGTTTCAGGGATCCGCATGTTCGAACGTGTACTCATAGCCAACCGCGGCGAGATCGCCTGCCGCGTGATCCGCACCTGCCGCCGCCTCGGCATTCACACCATCGCGGTGTACTCGGACGCGGACAAGGATGCGCAACATGTGCGGCTGGCCGACGAGGCCTGGCCGATCGGCGGACCGCGCCCGGCCGATTCCTACCTGCGCATCGATGCAATCCTCGACGTCGCCAAAAAAAGTGGCGCGCAGGCAATTCACCCCGGTTACGGCTTTCTTTCGGAGAACACTGCCTTCTCGCGCGCCTGCAAGGACGCCGGTATCGTGTTCATCGGCCCGGACCCCGAAAGCATCGATGCGATGGGCTCGAAAGCCGCCGCCAAGCACCTGATGGCGAAACACGACGTGCCACTGGTGCCCGGCTACAGCGGCGACAACCAGGACAACGCCTTCCTCGCCGAACAGGCGCACCAGGTCGGCTATCCGCTGATCATCAAGCCCTCGGCCGGCGGCGGCGGCAAAGGCATGCAGATCGTGCGCAGCGATGCGGAATTCCCCGAGGCACTCGCTACCGCTCAGCGCGTGGCCGAGGCCGCCTTCGGCGATGCCTCGATGCTGCTGGAACGCTACGTGGAGCACCCGCGCCACATCGAGTTCCAGATCTTCGGCGACCGCCACGGCAACGTGATCCACCTCGGCGAGCGCGAATGTTCGGCCCAGCGTCGCTACCAGAAGGTGCTGGAGGAAACCCCGTCGCCGTTTCTGACCCCGGAAAAGCGCGCCGCGATGGGCGCCGCTGCCGTGGCCGCCGCCCGCGCCGTGAACTACGTCGGTGCCGGCACGGTGGAGTTCATCGTCGGCCCCGCCGGCGATTTCCACTTCATGGAAATGAATACCCGTCTGCAGGTCGAGCACCCGGTCACCGAACTGACCCACGGCGTGGATCTGGTGGAGTGGCAATTGCGCATCGCCGAGGGCGAGCCATTGCCGCTGAGTCAGGACCAGGTGGTTTCGCGCGGCCACGCGATCGAGGTACGCGTGTACGCCGAAGATCCGGACCAGAACTTCCTGCCCGGCTCCGGCAAGCTGCTGACGCTGCGTCTGCCGGCACCGTCGGACCATGTCCGGTTGGACGGCGGCGTGATTGAAGGCGACACGGTAACCATCTTCTACGATCCGATGATCGCCAAGCTGATCGTGTACGACGAGACGCGCGCGCAGGCCCTGCAGCGACTGCGCGAGGCGCTGGCGGCCAGCGAGATCATCGGCCCGAAATCCAACATCGGCTTTCTCGAACGGCTGGTGCGTCATCCCGCCGTGGTCGAGGGGCACATCGACACCGGCTACCTCGATCGTCATCTCGAGGAGTTCCTGGTCGGCGACGTACCGCCGACCGACAACGTGCTGTTCGCCGCTGCCACCGCAATGCTGCTGGGCGACGAATCACACGTCGCCAGCGCTGCGGCCGATCCGCATTCGCCCTGGGCCAGCGCCGACGCCTGGCGCATCGGCCATGCCGGCAAGCGCATCGTGGCGTTGACCTGGCGCGAACAACGCTTCGAAATCGAGGCACGCGGCCACGCTGGCGACTATCAATTGCATCACGGCGAAACCGCCTGCGACGTGCGCGGCGCCAAACTGCTCGAACACGACCTCAGCGCCCGCTTCGACGGCGAATCGCGCCGCGTGCCGTTGCACAGCGACGCCACCCACGTGCTGCTGCACGACGCCAACGGCCAGCGCTACAGCTTCGCCCGCGCCACCGCGTTCGCTTGGGAATCCAGCGACGCCGCTGGCGGCAACCAGGTCATCGCGCCGATGCCCGGCCGCATCGTGCTGGTGAAAGCCAGGGCCGGCGACACAGTCGAGCAAGGCCAGGAGTTGCTGGTGATGGAAGCGATGAAGATGGAACTGGCATTGAAAGCACCACGTGCGGGCACCATCGAAAGCATGAACGCCACGCAAGGCGAATTCGTCGAGGCGGACGCGGTGCTGGTGCGCTTCGCCGAATGATGCCGTGGCCTCGCGGCGCGGACATTGCACCACGGTTACGTTTCACCGTGTAGGAGCGCACCCTGTGCGCGATGCTCATCGTCACGCAACCAAAAGCATCGCGCACAGGGTGCGCTCCTACACAACATCCGGAGCATCCGATGAACACATCCAACCACGTCCGCATCGTCGAAGTCGGCGCCCGCGACGGCTTGCAGAACGAGAAGACCCTGCTGCCGGCCGAGGTGAAGATCGCGCTGATCGACCGGCTCTCCGCCACTGGCCTGAAAACCATCGAGGCGACCAGTTTCGTCAGCCCGAAGTGGGTGCCGCAACTGGCCGACGCGGCCGAGGTATTCCGCGGCATCCGCAAGGTGCCGGGCGTGAGTTATCCGGTACTGGTGCCGAACCTGCAGGGCTATGAGCGTGCACGCGAGGTCGGTGCCACCGAGATCGCCGTGTTCAGCGCCGCCTCGGAAGCGTTCAACCGCAAGAACATCAACGCCTCGATCGACGAATCGATCGAGCGCTTCATCCCGGTGATGGAGCAAGCCAAAGCCGATGGCGTGCGTGTGCGCGGCTACGTCTCCACCGTGCTGGGCTGTCCGTATCAGGGCGAAGTACCGCTCGGCGACGTGGTACGCGTGGCGAAGCGCCTGCACGAACTGGGCTGCTACGAGGTATCGCTGGGCGACACCATCGGCGTCGGCACGCCGGCCAAGGCGCGCGCGATGCTGCATGCGGTTTCGCAAGGGGTCCCGATGAGCGCGTTGGCCGTGCACTTCCACGACACCTACGGCCAGGCGCTGGCGAATATCCTCGCCTGCCTGGAAGAAGGCGTGCGCGTGGTCGACAGCTCCGTCTCCGGCACCGGCGGCTGCCCGTATGCGAAGGGCGCCACCGGCAACGTGGCCACCGAGGACGTGGTCTACATGTTGCAGGGCATGGGCATGGAAACCGGCGCCGACCTCGACCTGCTGATCGCCACCGGCGCCTGGCTTGCCGCGCAGTTGCACAAGGAAACCGCCAGCCGGGTCACCCGCGCACGTACCGCCGCAGCCTGAAAGCTCGCTATCATCGGTGCTTCAGCTGACCGGACGAAGCGATGCGCGCAAGCCTGACGACTTGGTGGCAAACAGCAGCGGTCCTGCTGCTCCTGCTGTGCTCCATGCCCGCAAGCGCCGCCACACCGAAAGGCGACTGGCTGCTGTTGCCCGCTCGGGTATGGACGGCTGACGGCGACGTCGCACACAAGGGCTGGGCGGTGCTGGTGCACGATGGAGTGATCGCGTCCGTGGGTCCGGCCGACTCGATCCATGCACCCGCCGATGCGCAGCGTGTCGAACTCCCCGGCGCCACGCTCACGCCGGGCCTGATCGATCTCCACTCGCACCTGTTCCTGCATCCGTACAACGAGGTGCTGTGGAACGATCAGGTACTGACCGAGCCGCAGGACTACCGCACGCTGGAGGCCGCCGCACACGCGAAGGCTACCCTGCTGGCCGGCTTCACCACCTTGCGCGACCTCGGTACCGAAGGCGCCGGTTACGCCGACGTCTCGGTCAAACGCGCCATCGACGAAGGGATGATTCCCGGCCCGCGCCTGTTCGTGGCCACCCGCGCGATCGTCGCGACCGCCAGCTACGGCCCCGGCCCGCGCGGCTTTCGCCCGGACATTGCGCTGCCCGGCGGCGCGCAGGAAGTCAGCGGTGTCGACGCCGCGATGGCAGCCGTGCGCGAACAAGCTGCGCGGGGCGCCGACTGGATCAAGATCTACGGCGATTACCGCGTCGGCCCGGATGGCGGCACGGCACCCACGTTCACTCCGGCCGAGCTGAAAGCGCTGGTCGACACCGCCCACCAGATCGGCCGACCGGTTGCCGTACACGCCGCCAGCGACGCCGGCGTGCGTATGGCGGTGGAAGCTGGCGTGGACAGCGTCGAGCACGGTTACGGTGCCAGCGAGGCCACCTTCAAGCTGATGAAGCAGCACAGCACCGCATACGAACCGACGCTCACCGCCGTCGAAGCCACCGCCGAATATTTCCAGCACTACGTTCCGGGCCAGAGCGAACCGACCGAGCGCATCCGCGAAGCCGAGCATGGCTTCCGCACCGCGCTGAAACTGGGCGTGACGATCGGCAACGGCAGCGACGTCGGCGTGTTCCGCCACGGTGACAACTGGCGCGAACCGGTCGCGATGGTGGCCTATGGCATGACCCCGCCGCAGGCGCTGCACGCGGCGACCGATGTGGCATCGAAGATCCTGCGCCAGTCGAATCGCTTCGGCCACATCGCCCCCGGCATGGACGCCGATCTCGTCGCGTTCACCGGCGATCCCAGCACGCATATCGACGCGCTGCGTCAACCCGTTTTCGTCATGAAAGCCGGCACCCCCTACCTCACGCCCAAAACGACCCCATGACCGACGCCATTCTGATTCGTCCGATCGCCGCCACGGACAACCCGGCCATGGCGGAAATCATCCGCGCGGTGATGCCCGAATTCGGCGCCGACGGCCCCGGCTTCGCGATTCACGATGCCGAGGTGGACAGCATGCACGAAGCCTACGCACAGCCGCGCAGCAGCTACTTTGTGGTCGAACGTGACGGCGTGGTGCTGGGCGGCGGCGGGATCGCTCCGCTGGAAGGTGGCGAAGCCGACGTCTGCGAGTTGCGCAAGATGTACTTCCTGCCCGCGGCGCGCGGCATCGGCGCGGGCAGCGCGATGATGCAGCGCTGCCTCGAGGCCGCGAGCGAGCACGGCTTCAAACGCTGCTACCTGGAAACGCTGACCGGCATGGATGCGGCACAGGCCCTGTACCGGCGCAGCGGATTCACCGCGCTGTGCAGCGCCATGGGCGGCACCGGCCACCATGGCTGCGACCGCTATTTCATCCGTGACCTGTGAGGCGACGCCATGACCAGCCACGACCCGCGCATCGATGCCTATATCGCGAAATCGGGCGAGTTCGCCCGGCCTATCCTCGAGCAACTGCGCGAGCGCGTGCATGCCGCCTGTCCCGAAGTGGAGGAAGGCATCAAGTGGAGCATGCCGTTCTTCAGCTACAAGGCCGCGCCGATGTGCATGATGGCGTCGTTCAGGCAGCACTGCAGCTTCGGCTTCTGGCTGTCGAAGGAAGTCACCGGCGGCAGCGACGAGGACGGCATGGGCCAGTTCGGCAAACTCGCCACGCTGAAGGATCTGCCGCCACCGAAGCAGTTCGCCGCGTTCATCAAAAAGGCCATGGCGCTGAATGAGGCGGGCGTGAAGAAGGCCCGCCCCAAGGCCGCGGCAAAGTCCGCACCGATCCTGCCCGATGATGTCGCCGCCCTGCTCGCGCAGAAGAAGCACGCTGTCGCGCGCACGACATGGAAAAGTTTCGGCCCCGGCGCGCAGCGCGAATACGTTGACTGGATCGGCGAGGCAAAGACCGACGCCACCCGCCAGAAGCGCATCGCCACCACGCTGGAATGGCTGGCCGAAGGCAAGCGGCGCAACTGGAAGTACGAGCTGCTGAAGGCCACCAGCCGATGATGATCCGCATCGCCCGCGACGACGACGCCGCCGCCGTCCACGCGATCTACGCGCCGTCGGTCAGCGACGGCGTGGCCACGTTCGAAACCGAATTGCCCGGCGTGGACGTCATGCGCGAGCGCCTGCGCAGCCGTCTGCAGCACTATCCGTGGTTGGTGTGGGAGGAAGCCGGCGAGGTGTTGGCTTACGCCTACGCCGGTCGTTTCCGCGAACGCGCCGCCTATGACTGGATCGCCGAAACCTCGATCTATGTGCGCGCCGATGCGCACCGCCGCGGCATCGCACGTCGCCTCTACGGTGCGCTGCTGGATGTGATGCAGCTGCAGGGCATCACCCAGGCCGTCGGCGTCATCACTCTGCCCGGCACGACCAGTGTGGCGATGCACGAAGCCATGGGCTTCACACCTGCCGGCGTCTGGCGCCAGTGCGGCTACAAGCTGGGGCAGTGGTGGGACGTGGGCGTCTGGCAGAAGGAGCTGCAGGCAGCGGCGAATCCCCCCACGGCGGTCACGCCGTTTTCCCGGCTGCCGACGGTCATGCCGCACTCGCTGCCGGAGATTTTCGCTGATTCGCTGCGCAAGGCGTAGGACGGGCACTGCCCGCCAGCGGCTTTCCAAATATCAGAGCCGGCTGGCAGCGCCCGCACTGCGACGACAGAATTGTTCCGAAAACGAAGGGCCCCGCTGCATGGCGGGGCCCTTGGCAATCATCACCCGATCAATGGTTGAGGATCAGGTCGGCGATGATCCCGGTGGTGATCGCCACCAGCAGGAAATCGCCATTGTCGCTGCGCACCCAGTGATAGCCGCGCGGCGGTTCACGCAAACGGTCATGGCGCCAATCGGTCACCACATAACGGGTGCGATATTCCACCGGCAGGTAGCCACCACGGCGGTACCAGCCCTCGTGCCGACCGCGATCATGCCAGTTGGCGTAACGCACCTGGGGGCGACCACGATAGGCGTGACCGTGGTCGTACCGATCGTCACGATGACCACGGTCGTCATGATGGCCACGATCATCATGACGGTGACTCTGCCCGTTGCGATCCTGGTCATGTCCATGATCGCGGTCATGATCCTGTGCCAGCACGGCGCCACTGGCAAACATCAACATCACGCCGCAGGCGGCGGAAAGGCTCAGCAGCTTCTTCATGCGTTGACTCCTCAGTGGGACACGAAACGATCTGGGCGAACCGTATGCAGGGACATCAGCAGGTTCGACTTCAACATGACGGGCTTTTGCCCAACGGCGCGTGAATCCATTGCCATGACAGGTTTTCCGTTCAGCCTGCAGCAGCGGTCGTGGGTCAGCTAACATGACGACCTTTCGACCCAGCTTCCAGGACACTTCATGCAGCTCGATCAGGTCAAGGCAATCATCACCGGCGGCGCCTCCGGTCTCGGCCACGCGGTGGCGCAGCATTTCGTTTCCCACGGCGGTCAGGTCGCCCTTTTCGACGTCAACGACGAGAAGGGGCACACCGCTGCCAAGGAGCTGGGCGATGCCGCGCGCTTCTTCCGCACCGACGTCACCTCCGAAGAAGGTGTGGCCACGAACGTGGCGGCCGCGCACCACGCGATGGGCGGCCTGAACGTACTGATCAACTGCGCCGGCATCCTCGGCGCCGGCCGCGTGCTGGGCAAGGAAGGCCCGATGCCGCTGGCCACTTTTTCCGGCACCGTCATGGTGAATCTGGTCGGCAGCTTCAACGTGGCCAAGGCCGCGGCAGCGCTGATGCAGAACAATGAGGCGGGCGAAGACGGCGAGCGCGGCGTGATCATCAACACCGCCAGCGTGGCCGCCTACGAGGGCCAGATCGGCCAGGCCGCCTACTCGGCGTCCAAGGGCGGCGTGGTCGGCATGACCTTGCCGATGGCGCGCGAACTGGCCCGCTTCGGCATCCGCGTGGCGACGATCGCACCGGGCATCTTCTGGACCCCGATGGTCGACGGCATGCCCGAGTCCGTGCAGCAGTCGCTGTCGGCGTCGATCCCGTTCCCGTCGCGGCTGGGCCAGCCCGACGAATACGCCAGCACCGTCGCCTTCATCCTGGGCAATCGCTACATCAACGGCGAAACCATCCGTCTCGATGGCGCGGTGCGTTTGCAACCCAAGTAGCGAGGAGTGAGTGGAGAGGAGTGAGGAGTGAGAGCAAGCTCACCTCATGCCGCTTCACCGCACGCCTTTGCTCTTCTCTCACTCCTCACTCCTCTGAACTCACTCCTGACTTATGAAAGCTTCCGACGTCAAGAAAGGCAACGTGGTCGAACACGACGGCACCGTCTATCAGGTACGCGACATCGAACGCAGCTCGCCCAGCGCGCGTGGCGGCAACGTCACCTTCCGCTTCACCCTGTATTCGATTCCCGGCGGGCGCAAGTTCGACCTCAGCCTGCGCGCCGACGACGAGCTGCGCGAGATGGACCTGGTCCGCCGCGCGGCGAACTTCTCCTACATGGATGGCGACGCGTTCGTCTTCATGGATGCGGAGGATTACACCCAGTACCTGCTGTCGCCCGAGCTGGTCGGCGACAACGCCGGTTATATCGTGGAAGGCACCGAAGGCTATTACGTGCAGGTGATCGACGACGCACCGGTCGGCCTGCAGGTACCCACCAGCATCGTGTTGACCGTGGTCGACACGGCGCCGGAAATGAAGGGCTCCAGCGCCACCAAGCGCAACAAGCCGGCCAGGCTCAACACGGGAGTCGAAGTGCAGGTACCCGAGTACATCAGCAACGACGAGAAAGTGTGGGTGAACACGCTGACTGGCGAGTTCGCCGGACGCGCCTGACAGCAGGAGTGAGTGAAGAGTAGTGAGGAAAGAGAGAGCGGAGCCGTTGCTGCGCGGCTTTTGACATACTCGTCCCTCACTCTCCTCACTGGCCACCCACAGCACATCATGTCATCCAGCGACTATTCGCTACGCGCGCACGCGATCGAGAGCCTGATCAAGATCAAGCGACCGGACGTGCCGTGGGCGGTGGTGGTGCGCAACACCGCCGCGGTGGTGTTGCCTCTGGGCATCGGCATGGCCACTGGCCATCCGCAGATCGGACTGGGCGTGGGCGCCGGCGCGCTGAACACCATGTTTTCCGATCAGCCCGGTCCGTACCGGCAGCGCCTGCGACAACTGCTGCTTTCCGCACTGGCCGCGGCGCTGGCGTCACTGGTGGGCTTCCTGATCGGCGGCCAACTGCTGCCCATGCTCCTGGCCACGGCCATCTGCGGCTTCTTCGGCGGACTGCTGGTGGTTTTTGGCACGGACACGGCGCGTGTCGGCATGACCAGCATGATCCTGCTGGTGGTTACCGCCTCGACACCCACCACGCTGAGCGGTGCGCTGGGCGGCGCCGCGCTGATCTTCTGCGGCGGCCTGCTGCTGGCCAGCTTTTCGCTGGCGGCGTGGCCATTGCAGCGCTACCGACCGGAGCGCCACGCGCTGGTCGACGTCTATCGCGGACTCGCCGCGCTGGCGCGCGAAGCCAGCCACGACGATGCCGACGTGCCGGCACTGAGCGAGGCCATGACCAACTTGCAGCAAACGCTGTTGGGACGGCACCGATCCCACGGTCGCGCGATGGAAGCGTTCGGCGTGCTGCTGGAACTGGCCGAGCGGATACGCCTGGAGCTGACGGCGATGACCGCACTGCACGACGGTATTGCCATCAAGGCCGGTTTCCGGGAAGCGGTCGCTGGCGTACTGGACGCCATTGCCGAAGCACTGGAGGACGGTGACTCGCCCGAGCGGGCGGCGAGCCTGCTGCCGGCGCTGCAGTCGCACGCACCCGGCGGCGTGACGGGAACGATCGGCGCAGGCGCGCGCGTCAGTCGCGCCACCCACATCCACGCATTGATCGGCCAACTCGCCGCCGCGGTGCGCAACGCCGACTGGGCCGGCAGCCGTGGCGAGCTGCGCGCCAGTGCCGCGGAGACCGCCTTGCCATCGGCGCTGCGCAGTGGTGCGACCTGGGCCACCTTGCGCGCCAGCCTCACTCCGCGCTCGGTGGCGTTCCGTCATGCCGTGCGCATGGCGGTCTGCCTCAGCGTCACGCTGGCACTGTCGCGCGTGCTGAATTTGCCGCACGGCTACTGGCTGCCGATGACTGCCGCGATCGTTCTGCGGGCCGACTTCGGCGCCACCTTCAACTTCGGCCTGCTGCGCGTGCTGGGCACGGTGCTCGGGCTGGTGCTCACCACCGTGCTGCTCTACATCACTCCCGATCAGCCATGGGCGCACCTGGCGTTGATGGCGGTGCTGTGCATGGCGTTCCGCTATCTGGCCAGCGCGCATTACGGCATCGCGGTGGCCACGCTGACCGGCACCGTGGTGATCCTGCTGTCGTTCGAGGGCGTGGCACCCGGTGCCGCCGTTCTCGACCGCGTGATCAACACCGCGCTCGGCTGCGGCATCGCCCTGCTCGCCTACGTCGCATGGCCCACCTGGGAACGCGGCCGCGCCCGCGCCGCGCTGGCGACCATGATCGACGCCTATGCCGATTATCTGCGCAGCCTGCTGGCACCCGGTGCGAGCACCAGCACGCGAGCCGAGACGCGCAGCGCAGCGCGCACCGCACGCGTCAATGCGCAGGCGTCGATCGAGCGGATGCGCAGCGAGCCCGCCACCCCGCCGGCGTTGCTGGTACTGGCCCGCACGCTGTTCGCCAACGGCAACCGGCTGGCTCGTACCGCGATGACGCTGGAAGCGATGATCGAGGAGATCGACAACTTGCCGATCCAGGTCGAAATCCGCGAGTTCGTGGACGAAGGCGCCGCTGCCTTGCGGACGATCTCGGCGGCGCTCCGCTCCGGTCAGTCCATGCCTGACTTGCCCGATTTGCGCGCCCGCCAACGCCAGCTGGCGGGTCGCGCAGAGAACTCCGCCGACGCGGCTGATGCCGACCTGCTGATCCGGATCAGCGATCGCCTGGTCGACAACATCGACACGCTCGCCCACGTCGTCAAACGCAGCGCGCAAGAAACGCCCCTCGGCGAGCTCTCCTCACTGGCCTGAACCGCCGGCGGGCACCATCTGGCGGCACAGGCGACGTCTGCCCCCGGAGGTTTTACACTGCACGGATGCTCAAGATCGATACCCACGCGCACATCCTGCCCCGTGACTGGCCGAACCTGGCAGCCAAGTACGGCGACGACCGCTTTCCGGTGATGACACACACCGACGGGCGACACCGCATCTACAAGGACAGCAAATTCTTCCGCGAGGTGTGGGATTCGGCGTTCGACCCGCAGACGCGGATCGACGATTACGCCCGCTTCGGTGTCGACGTGCAGGTGATCTCCACCGTGCCGGTGCTGTTCTCATACTGGGCCCCGGGACATCAGGCGCTGGAACTGCATCGCCATCTCAATGACCACATGGCTGGCATGTGCCGCGACTACCCTCGGCACTATGCCGGCATCGGCACCGTGCCGTTGCAGGCGCCCGACCTGGCCATCCGCGAGCTGGAGCGCTGCATTGACGAGCTGGGCCTGCAAGGTGTGCAGGTCGGCTCGCATTGCGGCGACTGGAACCTGGATGCTCCCGAGTTGTTCCCGTTTTTCGAGGCCGCCGCCGACTTGGGCGCCGCGGTCCTGGTGCATCCATGGGACATGATGGGCATGGCCAGCATGCCGAAATACTGGATGCCGTGGCTAGTCGGCATGCCGGCCGAGCAGTCGCGTGCCGCCTGCTGCCTGGCCTTCGGCGGCGTGCTGGAACGCCTGCCGAAATTGCGCGTGATGCTGGCCCATGGCGGCGGCAGTTTTCCGTCGACCATCGGTCGCATTGAACACGGCTTCAAGATGCGTCCGGACCTGGTCGCCACCGACAACCCGCGCAACCCGCGCGAATACCTGAAACGCTTCTACTTCGACTCCTGCGTGCACGACGACCAGGCCCTGCGTTATCTGCTGGATGTGACGGGCGCCCGGCAGGTGATGCTCGGCACCGATTATCCTTTCCCGCTGGGGGAGCAGGAGCCAGGCAGTGGCATCGAGGCGCTGGGCCTGAACGAGACCGATCGGGCGCGGCTGTTCCACGGCACGGCGCTGGAATGGTTGGGCCTGCCTCTCCAGCGCTTCGCCCCCGACACCACTTCGAAGGTACCCGCATGAACTTCCTGCGCAGCACCACCCTGGCTATGGCATTCGCCGGCGTTCTGCTTGCCGGTGGCGTACACGCCGCCGACGTCAGCATGGCCGATGGCACCGTCACCTTCAGCACGCCAGGCAACTGGCTCGGCATCATGGAAACCCAGGGCGATCCCGAAGCCCACGTGTTCCAGGTGCCCGACCCTTCGCCTACCGGCAAGAACAGTCTCGCCCGCGTCACGGTGACGGTGAAGCAGGTCGCCGATCTCAACAGTTTCAACCAGTACCGCAGCGAAGCCACCGCCAAAGCCATGGCACTGCCCGGCTACAAGGTGGCACTCACCCCACCGGGACCGAACAGCAACATCTACACCGCGCAGGAAAACGGCACCACGTTCAGTTACACCGAACATTACTGGTTCAAGAACGGCCGCGCGATCCAGTTGCGCTGCATGCGTCCCAGCGAAACCCAGGCCGGCGCCGGCTGGAAGGCCGATTTCGACAAGGGCTGCGATGCCGTGGCCGCACAACTGAAATAGATTTTCCGCAGATCCGGGCAGGAGCGCACCCTGTGCGCGATTGCTTTTCGTCACCTGACGAAAGGGCTCGCGCACAGGGTGCGTTCCTGGATTGACACCACGCAGGACACCACCATGCCCGACTACCAGGCCACCCTCGACTGGGCCAACGCCCGTGATGCCGCCGATCCGTTGCGTGCGTTTCGCGACGAATTCCTGATCCCGCCGCACGAAGGCCGCGACAGCGTGTACTTCTGTGGCAACTCGCTGGGCTTGCAACCCCGCGCGGTGCGTGAAGCGGTCAACGCAGAGCTGGACTACTGGGGTGAGCTTGGCGTGGAAGGCCATTTCAAGGGCCGTCTGCCGTGGATGGACTACCACGAGTTCGTGCGCGACGACCTCGCCGCCGTGGTGGGCGCACAGCCCGGCGAAGTGGTGGCCATGAACACGCTGGGCGTGAACCTGCACCTGATGATGGTGAGCTTCTACCGCCCCACCAGGGAACGTCCGGCGATCCTCATCGAGGGCGGCGCGTTTCCCACCGATCGTTATGCGGTGGAATCGCAGATCCGCTTCCACGGCTTCGATCCGGCCACTGCCCTGATCGAACTGCAACCGGATGAACCGAACGGCACCACCTCGCAGGCAGCCATTGAGCGCGCACTCGCCGAACATGGCTCACGCATCGCGCTGGTGATGTTGCCGGGCGTGCAGTACCGCACCGGCCAGGCGTTCGACCTGAAAGCCATCACCGAACTCGGTCACCAACACGGTTGCATGGTCGGTTTCGACCTTGCCCATGCCGTCGGCAACCTGCCCCTGCAACTGCACGACAGCGACGCCGATTTCGCGATCTGGTGCAGCTACAAGTACCTCAACAGTGGCCCCGGCGCCGTCGGCGGTGCCTTCGTGCACGCGCGTCATGCGCAGGCCGTGCTGCCGCGCTTCGCCGGTTGGTGGGGCCACGACAAGACCACCCGCTTCCAGATGGGTCCCCAGTTCCAGCCCACGCCCGGCGCGGACGGCTGGCAGCTGTCCAATCCGCCGATCCTTGCGCTGGCACCCATGCGCGTCTCGCTGGAAATCTTCCGTCGTGCCGGCATGGCCGCACTGCGCGAGAAGTCGCTGCAGCTCACCGGCTATCTCGAATGGCTGGTGCAGACCCGGCTGGCCGATGTGCTCGACGTGGTGACGCCCGCCGAACCCGCCCGCCGTGGCGCGCAGCTCTCGATCCGCGTGATCGATGGCCGCGAACGCGGCCGCGCGCTGTTCGAGTACCTGATGGCGCAAGGCATCATCGGCGACTGGCGCGAACCGGACGTGATCCGCATCTCGCCCGCACCGCTGTACAACCGCTTTGCCGATTGCCTGGCCTTTGCAGAAGCCGTACGCCGATGGAAGCAAACCAGCTGAGCGGATTCAGCCACGGTTGGGCGCCCCTCCACGAATTTCATCCGATCTTGAAGAACCAAGCGCGATGCTACGGCTTTCAACTGCCGGAACATCGCCATGAAGAACGAAGCACCGGGCAACACCGATCTGCACAAGCTGGGCGAACTGATCAAGGACATCGAGGTGGCGATGCTGACCACCCGTACCAGTGATGGCTCGTTCGTCAGTCGGCCGCTGCAGACGCTGAAGCTCGATGCCAACGGCGAGCTGATCTTCTTCACCGCCGCGAACAGCCACAAGGTCGAGGATCTCACCGACGAAGCCGGTGCCAACCTCGCCTATGCCCATCCCGGTGAGCACCGTTACGTCTCGGTGCGTGGCCGCGCCCGCATGGATCGCGACGAGGACACCATCCACGAGTTGTGGAGTCCGACGCAGAAAATCTTTTTCCCGGACGGCCCCGGCGATCCCAACCTGATGGTGTTGCGCATCCGCGTGCGGGATGCGGCTTATTGGGAAGCCGCCGACAACTTCATTGCGCGCGCCTTCGATTTTGCCCGCGGCATGCTGGACGATTCCCCCAGCGACCTCGGTGAACACGGACATCTGCAAGGCTGACCTCAAACGCCGCCGCACACGCATTTTCCTGCGCTCACCGAGCGTGAACGCCGCCCCACTCATCCTTTGCAGGAATGCTGCGGTGTCCGCGTCACCAAGCGTGCCCCGGCTCGCCCGGAGCGCGCATGACAGCCTTCGCGGTTCCCTCATGGCAACAGGCCCTTCCTCATGGCAGCAAGCTTCAGCGGCAACCTCGCCGGCACGGTCACCGACCTTCCGCACTTCTGGGAACACACGGTAGGCAGCGGCCATGCCACGCTGGCGTTGCGGGCGGACTGGCAGGCACAGCTGAAGCGTGCGCATGACGAGTTGGGCATGCGCCACGTGCGTTTCCACGGCATCCTGTGCGATGACATGGGCACGCTGATCGACCAGAGCGACCAGTTCATCTACTCGTTCTTCAACGTTGACCAGATCTTCGACTACCTGCTGTCAATCGGCATGAAGCCGTTCGTCGAATTGAGTTTCATGCCGTCGTGCCTGTCATCGTCGGGGCAACTCCAGTTTCACTACCGCGCCAACGTCAGCCCGCCGCGCGACCTTGCGCAATGGTCGGTGCTGATTGCAAAAATCGTCAGGCACTGGGTCGAGCGTTACGGTCTGGACGAAGTCCGCTCGTGGTTTTTCGAAGTCTGGAACGAGCCCAATCTCACCGCGTTCGGCAGCGGCAAGCAGGAGGACTATTTTCCGCTTTATCGCTATACCGTCGAAGCGATCAAGAACATCGATGATCAGCTGCGGGTCGGCGGTCCGGCCACGGCAGACAATGCGTGGGTGGACGACTTTCTCGCATTCTGCAAGAAGAACGAGCTGCCGGTGGATTTCATCAGCACCCACCACTACCCCACCGATTCTTTCGGCAAGCCGGGCGACGACACCGAAACCGAGCTGGCCGACAGCACGCGCAGCGTATTACGCGACGAGGCGCGCGAAGTACGCAAGCAGGCGGGTGACCTGCCGGTCTACTACACCGAGTGGTGCACCTCATCCAATCCGCGCGACCCCATGCACGACGATCCTTATGCCGCCGCGTTCATCATGAAGACGGTGCTGGAGCAGAACGGCCTGGTGCAGGGCTACAGCTACTGGACGTTCTCGGACATCTTCGAGGAAAACTATTTCCCCTCGGTGCCGTTCCAGGGCGGCTTCGGCCTGATGAATATCCACGGCATCGCCAAACCGGCATACCGCACCTATGAAATGCTGCACTCGCTTGGGACGGAAATGATGCCCGTGGAAGGTGCGCACGCCACCGTGGACGCGTGGCTGGTACGCGACGGAAACAGTGCCACCATCGTGCTGAACAACTTCGCCCTGCCGCGCCACCCGATCCAGACCGAGACCGTGACCTTCACGCTTGCAGGCGCCAAGGCAGTCAAGTCCGCCACGATCCAGCGCATCGACCTGGAACACGCCAACGCCAAACGCCGCTGGGAGCAGATGGGCAAGCCGGAATACCTGAGCGCCAGGATGGTCGCGGAGCTGCATGAGGTGTCGAAGCTGAAGACCGAAGCGCTGACCACCGAAACCAGAGATGGTGAGATCGTGTTTGAAGTCGACATGCCGCCGCAAGCGGTGGCGGCGATCCGGTTCGACTGGTTGTGAGTCGACTGCTCTGGTGAGCGAGGTTCGACGCGCCTGCTGCGGCTCGCCACGGATGGATGGTGTGCTCGAGCTTTTGTCCCGTCCATTCCTTCTGTCCGATTCCCGTCCATGCGAAGCGCCCAGGTCAGCCTTCCGGCCACGCCACCGCCAGATGATGGCCGTCCGGATCCGCCAGATTCCACACGGAGATGCCGCGTGACTGGGGTCGTGGTGAATGCTGCGCGGGTTCGAACACCAGCCAGGTCGCCGCGACGTCATTGACTCGCACCTCCGGCGGCGCCGAATGACCAGCGTCGCGATAACACAGCAACTCCACATGCGGCACGGCATCTTCGAGAGTCAGTGCAGTCACCTCGACCACCGGATGAGCCAGATCGTCGAGCCGGCCCTGGCTCACACCCTCATTCAACGATCCGCTGGAGACGGAGAGCCCCAATCCCCGGTAGAACACGATGCTGCGGTGGGTGTCCGCCACGCTGATGGCCGAGTGATCGATACCCAGGAACGGACCATGCCCTTGCGCCTGCCTCCAGCACGCTGGCGTGGCGTCGTCGGGAAAGGCCAGAAGCTCCAACGGATGGCCTTCCGGGTCACGGAACTTGAAGGCCGTCACGCCACCGGATGAGGGCGGCAATTGCTGCGGACCGCCTTGCGTGATCGGTGTCCACCCGCTTGCCAGCGAGAGCTGCGCCATCGCCGCCGTCATGTCGGATACCACGATGGCGAAATGCTGGAAGCGCAAGTCCGAGCTGGTCAGTCCGGTCGGATAGGGACGTCCCGGGCGATCGACGAATTGCACCAGTTTCACGCACTGTGCGCCCAAGGCGAGAGTGATGCGCAGCACTCGCCCGGTCACCCCGAACCGTTCCTGTGCCCGGGCACCCGACAGATGTTCGACCGCCGTCCGCCGGAATCCCAACGCCGACTCGTAAAAGCGGGCCAGCAACCTGGCGTCCGCGCTGCACAGCCGCACATGTTGCAGGCGCGTGACGCGAATGCCGGAGGTGGCGGAAATCACGGCCACCCCGCGCCCCGCCGATTCAGGAAAATCGCATACAACGTATGCGAGCCGCCGATGAACAAGCGATTCTTCCAGTAGCCGCCGAACGTCAGGTTGGACACCCGATACGGGACCAGAATCTTGCCCAGCAGGCGTCCCGCGGGGTCGATGCAATGCACGCCGTCGGCGGCGCTGGACCAGAGGTTGCCCTCCTCGTCCATCGCCAGGCCATCGGCAAAGCCTAGCTCGACCTTGTGGAAAATCTCGCCGCCATGCAGTTGTCCATCGGCGCCGACATCGAACACCCGGATGTACTGCTTCGGGTTTTCGCTGGTGGCGTCGCCGGTTTCGCAGACGTAGAGCCGACGCTCGTCCGGTGAAAAGACCAGTCCGTTCGGCCCGTCGAAATCGCCCGCGGCGATGCTGATCTGGCCATTTTCCGGATCGAAGCGGTACAGCGCTGGCGCCTGCTCGGATACCTGGATGCCACCTTCGTAATCGCGCTGGATGCCGTACAGCGGATCGGTGAACCAGATCGTGCCATCGGATTTGACCGTGACGTCATTGGGCGCGTTGAGGCGTTTTCCCGCGTGCTGATCCACCAGCCGGACAACCTTGCCGTCCGGCTCGGTGCGATACAGGCAGCGATCGCGATGCGAGCAGGAGATCAACCGGCCCTGGCGGTCGCGGCATTGGCCGTTGGCGTAATGCGAGGGTTCGCGATACACCGACACGCCGGCGTTCTCGATGTAGCGCATGGTGCGGTTGCGCGGCAAATCCTGGAACAGCAGGCAATTGGCGTCGCCCATCCATACCAGCCCCTCCAGCCAGCGAAAGCCCCCCGCCAGCTCTTCCAGCGGAGCATTGGACAACACGTACTGATCGAACTTCGAATCAAGCGTGACAAAGCCGTCAGCAGGACTCATGGCCGCACCCTCACTTGAACACGCCGGGTGCCGTGGGCACCGGCATGTCTTCGAACTGCACCAGCATCAGCACCGCGGGCGCGTTGCCGACCGTACTGGAGCGATGGCCCTTGCGACCGTCCTTTTCACGGCAATGCTGATCGCCACCAAACGATATGTCGCCCGGCCCGAATTCGCGGCGATCGCCGTCCATCGATTCCACCGACCAGCGTCCCGACAACGGAATGATCCATTGCGGCATCGGGTTTTCATGCCAGTCGCCGACCCAGCCGACCGGCAACACGGTGGTCATCACCGTGGTCTTGCCGCGGGTCTTGTGCCCCTTCCATTGCGGATTGGCGCCGCCACCAATCGAAGCCAGTTCGAACTCGGTGAAGTGGCACAGTTGCTGATGACTGACACCGTGCCCGTCGGTCCAGAGCTGGCAATACGGCACGTTCGGACTGGTCTGCTCCATCATGGTTGATCTCCCGAGACGAGTGTCGCTGGAGCCAGCGGCTCGGTGACGTAAGGGTGGGAAGACGACAGCGGATGCCGCATGAATTGCCGCACGCCCAGCGCCGTGCCGCCGGTGGCGAGAATCAGGAATCCGCCGGCCAGCGCGAAGTTCTTCAGGAAGTCCCAGAACACGTCACGGCCCTTGCTGGGACCCTTGAGGCGAAAATCACCGGTCTTCCAGAACTGTTTCCACAGCACGGCCGTGATCGCGCAATAGCCGGCCAGGATCACGGCGGCCAGGCGATCGAAGATGCCGGTGATCACCGCCAGCGACATCAGCACTTCCACGCACAGGCCGAGCGCGATCAGCACCCGGGCCAACACGCGCGAATGCACCGTGCCCTGCGCCTGGTCCACGGCCGCCGTGGGATTGAGCAGTTTGTCCAGCGCGCTGAATGGCAGAAACAGCGCCACCAGCGTGAGGCGAACAAGCAGGCTGACGATGAGAGTGAACAAGAGGCCGAGTCCACGCGAGCACGAAGGAATCAGCATGAACGCGCGACGGTGAACGGATCGTCGGCGCCGGTTCGATCACACGCCGAATCATGTCGTGAACCATCGCGGGACGTGCGGCCACATCGTGAAAACTTGCGCTTTCCACTGACCGTTTTCTCACGTACCCGCAACGCGCCATGGCGCATGGTCAGGGCCTTGTCCACGACCACTACGGGATGCCATCGTGACCCAGCCCACCATGAATTCCACTGCACCGACGCTTGCGGTGCCCCGCTCTCTCACCGGCCAGAAGGCCATCGTCACCGGCGCCAACTCCGGCATCGGCCGTGGCGTGGCATTGGCGCTGGGCGAGGCCGGCGCGGACGTGGTGGTCAACTACGTGGTGGACGACGATGCGGCGCAGGCGGTGGTCGAGCAGTTGCAAGGGTTCGGCGTGAAGGCGATGAAGATCAAGGCCGACGTGTCCGACGAGGACCAGGTGGTGGCGATGTTCAAGCAGATGATCGAGGCGTTCGGCACGGTGGACATTCTGGTGGCCAACGCCGGCCTGCAGCGCGACTCCGCCTTCAAGGACATGACCCTGGCACAGTGGAACAAGGTCATCGGCGTCAACCTCACCGGACAGTTCCTGTGCGGGCGCGAAGCGGTGCGCGAATTCAGTCGGCGCGGCGTGGTGCCGTCCGTCTCCTGCGCCGCCGGCAAGATCATATGCATGAGCTCGGTGCATCAGGAGATCCCCTGGGCCGGCCACGCCAACTACGCCTCGTCCAAGGGCGGCATCAAGCAATTGATGGAGAGTCTGGCGCAGGAAGTGGCGCCACTGAAAATCCGCGTCAACGCGATCGCGCCCGGCGCCATCCGCACGCCGATCAACACCAGTGCCTGGAATACGCCGGAGGCATACAAGGCCTTGATGACGCTGGTGCCCTACGGGCGCATCGGCGAACCGGAGGACATCGCCCGCGCCGCGGTGTGGCTGGCGTCGGATCAATCCGACTACGTGGTTGGCACCACCTTGTTCGTGGATGGCGGCATGACGCTCTATCCCGGCTTTGCCACCGGCGGCTGATCAGGCATGACGAACCCGCACTACGACGTCATCATCATCGGCAGTGGCCCCGGCGGCGCGTCCGTGGCACAAGCGCTGGCGACCACCGGCAAGCGAATCCTGCTGCTGGAGCGCGGCGACTATCTGCCGCGCTCGGTGGACAACTGGAACACGCAGAAGGTCTTTGTCGAGGGCATCTACCAGACCACGGAAACCTGGTACGACAAGGACGGCCACAGCTTTCAACCCGGCCTGCATTACTACGTGGGCGGCAATTCAAAAGTCTACGGCGCGGCCCTGTTCCGCCTGCGCGAACGCGACTTCGGCGAGGTCGTCCACAAGGATGGCATCTCGCCGGCGTGGCCGCTGAAGTACGCTGACCTCGCACCCTATTACACCCGAGCCGAGAAGCTGTTCCACGTGCACGGCCAGCGCGGCGAGGATCCCGGCGAACCACCTTCTGACGACGCGTATCCCTATCCGCCCGTAGCGCATGAACCACGCATCCAGGCGCTGCACGACAGCTTGCAGCAAGACGGCCTGCATCCCTTCCACCTGCCGATGGGCATCCTGCTCGACGAGATCGATGGCAAGACCACGCCCGACAGTCCATGCATCCGCACGCCCTATTTCGACGGCTATCCGTCACCGCTCAACGGCAAGGCAGACGCACAGGTGATGTGCGTCGACCCGGCGCTGAAGGCACACCCCAATCTCACCCTGCTCACCGGCGCCTACGTCTCCATATTGGAAACGGACCCGTCGGGCAAGACGGTCTCGGCCGTCCAGGTCACCCGCCATGGCGAACAGGAACGCTACAGCGCGGACCTCGTCGTGGTCGCCTGTGGCGCACTGTCGTCGGCCCTGTTGCTGCTGCGCTCGGCCAACGACAAGCATCCCAACGGCCTGGCCAATGGCTCGGACCAGGTGGGTCGAAACTACATGCGCCACAACCAGTCGATCCTGATGGCCTTGCTGCGCGAACCGAATGACACCGTGTTCCAGAAAACCCTGGCGCTCAGCGACTGGTACTTCGGCAGCGATGACTGGAACTACCCGTTGGGCCTGATCCAGATGTGTGCGAAATCGCACGAGGCACAGATCCGCGGTGAGGCACTGCCGTCATGGCTGGAATGGTTGCCGAAGATGCCGTTCGAGATGATGGCACGCCATTCGCTGGACTTCTGGCTGTCCAGCGAAGACCTGCCGCGACCGGAGAACCGGATCCGCTATGACGGCGACAAGGTGATCCTGGAACTCACCGAAAACAACATGGAAGCGCACCATCGCCTGAAGAAGAAGCTCGAGCAAATGTTGAGCAAGCAGAATGCCCATCCGGTTCTGCTCGAACGCAAACTTTACCTGGGCAAGAACATCCCGGTGGGCGGCACCGCGCACCAGGCCGGCACAGCACGCTTCGGCACCGACCCGGCAAGCTCGGTACTCGACCTCGACTGCAAGGCCCACGAACTCGACAACCTCTATGTCACCGACGCCAGCTTCTTCCCGTCAAATGGCGCGGTGAATCCCACCCTCACCATCATCGCCAACGCACTGCGCGTGGCCGACCGAATCAGGGAGCGCCTGCTCGCCGTACCGTAGGAGTCCGCTCGCGGGCGATGCCGCTATTCCCGACCCGGCGGCTTGATCAGGAAAAACGCACCGCCCGCAAGCGACCGTCTACGAGGGCCGCGATCGGGCGCGACTCTCGGCATGTCGCACCTGCCCCTCGCCCCGTACCACGAAGCGCTCGATGGTCAGTGCCTCGGCCCCCATCGGACCGTAGGCGTGAAGCCGCGTGGTGGAAATGCCGATCTCGGCCCCCAGACCCAGCTCGCCGCCGTCGCTGAAGCGCGAGGATGCGTTGACCATCACCACGGCGGAGCGGATCGCCTGCACGAAGCGCTGGGCAGCCGCCGCGTCCGCGGTCGCGATGACCTCGGTGTGGTCGGAGCCATGACGGTGGATGTGGGCAATCGCTTCCTCGAGATCATCAACCACGCGCACGGCAAGAATCAGATCAAGGAACTCGGCGGCATAGTCGTCGTCGCTGGCGCCGTGCATGTCGCTGACCAGCGCGCGGCTGGCCGCGTCGCCACGCAATTCGACGCCGCGTTCGCGCAAGGCCTTTGCCGCCGAAGGAAGAAATGACGCCGCCACGTCGCGATGAACCAGCAACGTCTCCAGGGCGTTGCAGACACCCGGGCGTGACGTCTTGCCGTCGACCAGCAGGTCCAGGGCGAGATCCAGATCGGCGGCGCGATCCACATACAGATGGCAGACGCCCTTGTAGTGCTTGATCACCGGTACCCGCGCGTGTTCGGCCACGAAGCGGATCAAGCCTTCGCCGCCGCGCGGAATCGCCAGGTCGACGATGTCGGTGAGCTGCAGCAATTCGACCATCGCTTCACGACGCAGGTCCTCGATCAGGGTCAACGCTGCCGCGGGCACATCATTCTTGATCAGTGCGCCGCGCAATGCTTCGGCAATCGCGGTGTTGGAATGGATTGCCTCCGAACCGCCACGCAGAATCACCGCGTTGCCGGCCATCAGGCACAGCGCCGCGGCATCGGCGGTCACGTTGGGGCGAGCCTCGTAAATCATCGCGATCAGCCCGAGCGGAATGCGCACCCGTTCGATCGACAAGCCGTCCGGGCGTGTCTCGCGGCGCGTCACCACACCGACCGGGTCGGGCAACTCGGCGACCTGGCGCAACGCGCTGGCGATGCCCGCCACGCGCGCCTCGTCCAGCCGCAGACGATCGAGCATCGCGCCCTGCACGCCTTTTGCCGCGGCGTGATCCATGTCGTGCGCATTCGCGGCAAGCACCTTGTCACATTGGGCTTCCAGCGCCGCCGCCATGTCCTGCAACAGCTTACGTTTGGCCGCCGTGTCGAGCAGCGCCACGACTGATGCCGCTTCACGGCAGGCCAGCGCTTGTTCCTCGATCGTGCTCATGCATTCATCTCCTGCTCGAACAGTGCCGAGGTGTCCACTGTGATGAGGTCATCGCGATGTATGACTTCGTCGCCGTGGCTGTAATCCAGCACCATTTCGATCTCGCGACTGTGCCGTCCAGCCAGTCGTCGCACCTCGGCGGCGGCGTACTGGGTCAAACCCCGTGCCACAGGGCGACCGTCGATATCGACGATCTCCACAAGGTCACCACGTTGGAATTCACCATCGGCGCCGACGATCCCGCTTGGCAACAGTGACGCGCGGCCTTGGGCAAGTGCACGAGCTGCACCGGGATCGATGCGGATGCAACCGCGCGCCGGTGGCGCATGCAGCAACCAGTACTTGCGGGACTGCATGCGACTGTGTGGTGCGCGTACGAGGGTTCCACGCAGCCTCCCCTCACCCAACGCCTGCGCCGTGGCGACATGGCTGCCATCGAACAGTGCCGTGGGAATACCGGCAGCGGCGGCCTTCTGTGCCGCTTCGAGTTTGGTGCGCATGCCGCCGGTGCCGGCCGCGCTGTGGCTGTCGCCGGCCATGGCCAGGATTTCCGGTGTCAGCGCGGCGACGTGAGGAATCGGCACGGCCGTCGGATCGCGCCTCGGATCAGCGCTGTACAACGCGTCAACATCGGACGCGATCAGCAGCACATCGGCGTCGACCAGCGCCGCGACGATGGCGGCGAGGTTGTCGTTGTCGCCCAGCTTCAACTCGTCCACCGATACCGTGTCGTTCTCGTTGATCACCGGCAATACGCCAAGCCGCAGCAGCTCGCGCAAGGTCGTGCGTGCATTGAGATAGCGTCGACGATTACGCAGGTCGTCATGCGTCAGCAGCACCTGCGCCACCGGCCGCGTTGACAGCGACTGCCACAACGCGATCATCGGCGCCTGACCCACGGCAGCCAGTGCCTGCCGCGCTGCCAGACCCCCACTATCGCTTGCATGCTGGCGCAGCAACGCACGCCCCGCTGCCACCGCGCCGGAAGATACCAACACCACTTCGCGCCCCTGGGCCTGGCTGGCCGCGATGAACGCCGCCAGCCCTTCGGCGTGCCGTGGCGTGAGTCCGCCCCCATCGGCGGCAAGCAGGTTGCTGCCCACCTTGAGTACAGCGCGGCGCCACGGCGGCAACATCTGTTCGGGCAGCTCGACGCGCACAACCTTCGTATCGATCATCGCCATGCCCGTATCACCCGTTCAGCCATCAAGCGCGCGCAATCGCGCGTGCAACGTATCCAGCCGCAAATCATGACCTGCGCCCGGCGACACCCGCGCGGCGAGACTGCTTTCCGGCGTGCGCCCGTGGCCCGCCGATGCGGCGGTTTCTGCCGCGGCGCGATACGCATCCCGGAACGGCACACCGGCTGCGGCCTGTTCGATCGCCACGTCGGTCGCATACATCGCCGGCTCGATCGCGGCACGCATTGCCGCCTCGTTCCACTGCAGACGCGCGAGCAGGTCGGGCACCAGTTCCAGCGCACCCAGTCCGTGGCGCACACCATGGAACAGCGAGCCCTTGGAGAACTGCAGGTCGCGCTGGTAGCCCGAGGGCAGCGACAGCAACTGTTCGATCTCGGTGCGGGCGGCGGCGACGCTGGCGTAGCTGGCGCGCAGCAACTCGATCACGTCGGGATTGCGCTTGTTCGGCATGATCGAACTGCCAGTGGTGTACTCGTCCGGCAGCTTCACGAAGTTGAATTCAGCGGTGGTGAACAGCGACAGGTCCCACGCCATCCGGCGCAGATCAAGCAGCGCGCCGGCAATCGCCTCCAGCACGGCCATCTCGAATTTGCCACGCGAAAGCTGCGCGTAGATCGGGCTGACCTGCATGCGTGCGAAGCCCAGCGCCGCCGTTGTGTGCTCGCGGTCCAGCTTCAGGTTCACGCCGTAGCCGGCGGCCGTGCCCAGCGGGTTGGCGTCGATCAGGGCCAGTGTCTGGCGCGCGCGCATCGCGTTGTCGATGAACCCTTCGGCGAAGCCGGCAAACCACATCGCGGTGGAGGAAACCACCGCGCGTTGCAGATGGGTATAACCGGGCAGCGGCAGGGAATCGCTTGCTGCACGATCGAGACAGACTGTCGCGATCGCTCGACAGTGGATCTCCAATGCCACGAGCTTTTCCTTCAACCACAACCGCGTGGCTACCAGGACCTGATCGTTGCGGCTGCGCCCCGTATGCACGCGACGACCAGCATCGCCGAGACGCTCGGTCAGTCGCGCCTCGATCGCCGAATGGCCGTCCTCGAAGCGCTCGTCCAGCACGAAAGCGCCGCTGGCAAAATCTTCCGCCAGCGCGTCCAGTTCGCGCTTCAGCGCAGCGGCCTCGTCGGCGCTCACCACGCCGATGTTGGCGAGGCCTTCCACGTGCGCCTTGCTGGCGGTGATGTCGTGCAGGAAGAACTCGCGATCCAGCAGTACGTCGTCGCCGGCGAGAAACTGCATGATCTTCGCGTCGATCCGGATGCCGGCCTTTTGCCAGAGTGGTTGGGTCATGGTGGAGGATTCCGTGGGAGCGCACCTTGTGCGCGATGGCCTTGATGGAAATTCGTGGAAGAACGATCGCGCATAGGGTGCGCTCCTACAACGGAATCGCGGTGTATTCGTCGACGCCGATGGCGCGGTTGATGTTCTGCATTGCCTGGGTGGCGGCACCCTTCAGCAGGTTGTCCAGCGTGGCGACGACGACCACCCGCTTGCCGTCGGCCGACATCGCGAAGCCGCCGATCTCGGCGTGATGGCGATGGGCGATGCGGCTGACCCACGGCGCCTCATCGACCACGGCGACCAGCTTGTCGCCGGCGTAGGCGCTACGGAAACGCTGCAGCACCTCCTCGCGTTTCAGTTGCCGGGTGAGATAGAGATTGCTGGTGACGGTGAGTCCGCGAAAATGCGGCGCCACATGCGGCATGAATTCCACCGGGATGCCAAGCCGGAAGGAAGCCTCCTTCTCGTGCATGTGGCCGGTGAGCGCATACGGCATCAGGTTGTCGCGCAGCTTGTCCGGATCGTTCTTGTCCGAGGGGGTGGTGCCCGCGCCGGAGTAGCCGGAGACGCCGAAGCACACCGGCGGCGCGCCCAGCAGATCCTTCAGCGGCGCGATCGACAATTGCATCGCGGTGGCGTAACAGCCGGGATTGCTGATCCGGCGTTCGCCACGCCACTGCGCGCGGGTCAATTCGGGCAGTCCGTAATACCAGCTCGGGTCGAAGCGATAATCGGCCGACAGATCGAGGATCAACGGGTTCACGCCGGCCTTGTCGAACGCTTCCACGCAGGCGGCGGCCTTGCCGTTGGGCAAGGCGAGAATCACCACGTCCGCTCCAAGCGCCGGCAAGTCTTCATGCGCCGGCGCGGTGTAGCAGAGCTCGCCGTGATACTCCGGCACCTGCGCATCGACGCGCTGGCCGTCCAGTTCGCGCGAAGAGACGAAGACCAGTTCCAGCGCCGGATGCGCCGCGATCATGCGGATCAGTTCCGTGCCGGTATGCCCGCGTGCGCCCACGATGCCGATGGTTTTCTTTGGATTTGTCACCGATTTACTCCTGCGATGTTCTTGCACCGGGCCGCGTTGCCTCCGCGCGCCACGACTTCAATCGACCAGCGTCGGCTGACGCTGCGCACAGTGCGCCACGCATCCGGCGATGGTGTCGAATCCGTCGATGCCGTACCAGAACACCTTCCAGCGCGGCTGCTTCAGGCAGCCGTCCGACTCGGCGTAATAGAACGGATTGACCGCATTGCCATGGCGCGAACGCCAGAACAACTGCGGGTTCTCCTCGCGCATCACCTGCCACACCGCACGGCCGAGACCTTCGCCCTGGGCGTCGTCGAGTACGGCGAATTTGTCCAGATAGGGCAGGCCCGGCCCCTTGTCGACCTGTTCCATGGTCAGGATCATCGCGGCGCGGTAGTTCTCGCTGACGTAGATGCGGAACGGCTTGGTACGCTCGAAATAATCCGTCACCAGGGTGCGACCGAAGCTGGATTCGATCAGCTCGCGCATGCGTTCCCGATCCACTTCATCCCAGGCATCGAAGCGCAGCACCTTCTCGCCCCGTCGCACCAGCGTACCCGAGCCCTTGTGCGTGAACAGCTCCTTGGCCAGCTCGGACGGGCGCGTAATCGACACCGAAGAGGTCAGCGGCAAATCGGCCAGCAGGTCGGCGATCTGCTCGATTTTCAGGCGCATGCCGCCGTTGATCCAGGGCTGCGCCATCAGGTGGTCGAACTCGGTGCTCAGATTGATCGAGTCGATCAGCTTGCCGTTTTCGTCGAGCAGGCCGCCGGTGCCGGTGAGGAAGATGATCTTGTACGGCTGCAGCACGCGCACCAGTTCGTTGGCGGCGAAGTCGGCGTTGATGTTGAGGATCTGCCCCTCGTCGGTTTCACCCAGGCTGGCGATCACCGGAATCGAGTTGGCCCGCAGGCTGGCTTCGATCGGCGCCAGATTGATGCTGCGCACCTTGCCGACCAGGCCGAACGTGTCGAGGTCCAGGTAATCGGCGGTAAACACGCCGGTGCCGACCGAGGTGGCACGCGTATCCATCGACTGCAGCGCCTCGACCAGTTTCAGGTTTTGCTGCTGAAACACCCGCCGCACGATACCCAATGCCTTGGCCGAGGTGACGCGCAGCCCGTCAATGGTCTGCTTCTCGATGCCAGCCGCGGCAAGCTCCTCGTCCAGCTGCGGACCGGCGCCGTGCAGCACGATCGGAGTCAGTCCGACCTGCTGCAGGAAGGTCAGCGACGAAGCCAGATCAACCAGTTCGTCGCGCAGCACCGCGCCGCCGACCTTGACCACCGCGAAACGCTTGGCGTCGATTTCGGAAAAGCGCTTGAGATATTGCTGGATTTCTTTCGCGCTACCCATGCTCGAAAGCAGGCGCACGATGGTCTTGCGGGTGTGCTTATGCGTTTCCACGTCTGTTCCTTGCGCTCATCAGCGAACGCGAGAGTCGAAAGCCGGCCGTCACTGGCCGGGCGCTTCAATGATTCGATAAACCGTTTGCGCATACCGCTCGAGCTGATCCAGCGCGACCCACTCGTCGGCGCTGTGTGCCTGCGCGATGTCGCCGGGGCCATAAACGAAGGCGGTATAGCCGGCGGCAGAGAACAGCGCCGCCTCGGTCCAGAAATCCACTGCGTTGCCGACCGGGACGCCGAGCTCGTCGGCCAGATCGCGTGCAACCAGCCGGTTCGCTTCGGCGTTGGCGGTGTCGCCGGCGGGCAGCGAGGCGCCACGAAAGGTTTCGGCAAACTCCACCGGCTGTGGTTCGACCAGGGTGCGGAACCGGGTCAGCAAGGTGTCGGGGTTCATCGTCGGCAACGGCCGCATGCCGAAGCGAACCTCGGCGCTGGGCGCGATCATGTTCGCCTTGATGCCGCCCTCGACCCGGCCGATATTGAAGCGCAGGCCGGTCAGTCCACCAAAACGCTCATGCGATTGCGCGGACACGAAGTCCAGCGCGGCGCTGCCCCAGCGCATCGCCTGATGCAGCGCACTGTCGCTGGGCCGCTGCTCGCCCGAGGCGTGACCGGCGTGCCCGGCGAAACGCATCAGCACCGACTGGATACCGCGATGCGCAAGCACGGCTTCACCCCGCGTCGGCTCGGCCACGATCACCGCCTCGTAAGCGTGCGTTTCGCGCAGGAAGCCGGCAATGCAGCGCGGGTCATTGGCTTCCTCATCCGTGGAAAACAGCAATGCCAGCGGACCGTCGCTGGCATTCGCTGCCGCCAGCAAGGCCGCTGCTGCACCCTTGATGTCGCAGGCACCGAGACCGATCGCACGATCGGCGGCCACCCGCAGCGCATGCGGATCGGCCGTCCACGCCGGTGAATCCGGCACGGTGTCCAGGTGCACGTTGAACAGGTACTTCGGCTGGCCGCGCACCGCATGCAGGGCCACCGCGCCAGCCCCGAAATCGGTCACCGTCACGGTAAAGCCGGGCAGCTGCGCACGCAGGTAATCGAAAATGCCGCCGGTATTGATGATCCGCGGCGGATTGCGCGTGTCGAAACCGACCAGCGCCGTCAGGTGTTTCAGCGTGGCATCGAGCAGCGCGCTCATCACCGATTGACCTCGGCCCACAGCGTCGAGCTCATGCCGAACAGCTTGATGAAGCCTTCGGCCTCTTCGACGCCCCAGTCGGCCGACTGGGCGTACGTGGCGCCCTTCGCATTGAGGATGTGCTTCGACTCCACCGCCACCGCGCCGACGCTGCCGCCGTGGGTTTCCAGCGTCACGGTGCCGTTGACGGTGGACTGGCTGGACGCCAGGTACGCTTCCAGATCGGACTTCAGCGGATCGTGGAAGAAGCCCTCGTAGACCAGCTCCACCCACTTGCGCGCCACCTCGGGCTTGAAGCGGTTCTGCAGCTTGCTGAGCACGGCCTCTTCCAGCGCACGATGCGCGGTGAGCAGCGCGGTCAGGCCCGGCGCCTCGAAGATGATGCGGCCCTTCAGGCCGATCGTGGTGTCACCGGTGTAGAGGCCGCGACCTACCCCGTATTGCGCAAACAGGCCGTTCAATTTTGCCAGCATCTGATGCCCGGCAATCTTCTCGCCATCCAGCGTCACCGCCTCGCCGTTGACGAAGCCGATCTTCACCTGCAACGGTTTGGACGGCCATTCGGCACGCGGCTTGCACCAGCCTGCCGCACCTTCGCCCGGCGCCTGCCACTTGTCGATCTCGCCGCCGGACATGGTCAGACCAAGCAAGTTCTCGTTGATGGTGTAGGCCTGCTGCTTGGCGCGCACGCCGAAACCGCGGTCTTCCAGGTACTTCTGCTCGTAGGCGCGAGTCTGCGTGTGTTCCTTCTGGATCTCGCGGATCGGCGCCACGATCTGATAATCGCCCAATGCCTTCACCGCCAGATCGAAGCGCACCTGGTCGTTGCCCATGCCGGTGCAGCCATGCGCGATGGCGCGGGTGCCCAGCTCGGCGGCGCGCTTCAGCGCAGCCTCGACGATCAGGTAGCGGTCGGAGACCAGCAGCGGATACTGGCCTTGATAGCCCTCGCCCGCCCACACGAATGGCTTGACGAAGCCGGCCCAGATCGCCGGACCCCCATCGACCGTCACGTGGCTGGCGACACCCAGCTCCCTGGCACGGGCTTCGATGAAGGCGCGCTCGTCGGCGTCCACACCGCCGGTATCGGCAAACACGGTGTGCACGGCCCAACCCTGCGCCTGCAGGTAAGGCACGCAAAAGCTGGTGTCGAGGCCACCGGAAAACGCGAGGACGATGTCTTTGCTCATGGCTTGCAGATCCTGGAGATTAAGTCAGACGGATGCGATGACGATGCGCGGTTCGCAGCGCACCGGGAAATTCACGGAATTGGCGATGAAACAGGCATGGTGTGCCGTTTCGTGCGCCGCTGCGGCCCTGGTCGGGTCGCTGGACGCACTGATGGTGACGATGGGGTGCAGGACGACCTCGGCGAAGCGGCCACCGTCACCCGCGGTCGTCATCGTGCCCTCGGCAGCATCGGTGTACGCCGTCACCACCACGCCGGCCACCGTGGCCATGTGGAGGTAGGAAAGCATGTGGCAGCTGGACAGCGCAGCGACCAGCATGTCTTCGGGATTGTGCCGGGCAGCATCGCCGTGGAACGTGGGATCAGCCGAGCCAGCCAGTTCGGGCTTGCCGTCGATGCGGATGACGTGCTCGCGACCATAGTGGCGATAGCCCTCCGTGCCGCTGCCGTGATTTCCGGTCCATTCCACGCTGACGCGATAGTGATGCTGACGGTTCATGCCTTGGGCTCCTGAGCGACCATCATTGCGGTCAACGCCACATCCCCATCGCCGGCACGCTCACCCAGGCCGGCGACCACGCCGGCGCGGTTGCGCGCAGGATGGTTCTGGCTGAGCTTGAACTTGCCTTCGAGGCGATCGATGGTGACTTCGAGGCCGACGATGGCGCGCAGCGATTTCTCGATGTGATCTTCCGGTGCATCAGTGATCTTCCACGGCTGCGCCTGGCCCGCCTCATGATGGTCGGTGAGCCGTTCCAGCAGGCCGCGCAACCACACCGCATCGTCCATCACGCGCAAGCGGCCATGCACGTGCACCACCGCGTAGTTCCATGTCGGCACCTCGCGTCCGGTTTCATGCTTGGTCGGGTACCAGTTGGGGCTGATATAGCCGTCCGGCCCCCGGAACACCAGCAGCACTTCGGCCCCATCCATCCGCACCAGCTCGTTGCCACGGGCGACATGGCCATGCAGGACGCCATCCACCAGTTCGAACGGCAGATGATTGGCGACGAGACCGTTCCCGGCATGCGCGACGACGGTCGCAAACGGATACGTGCCGATCAGCCCATGGAGGACCTCCGCACGCGTTTCCTCGAAGTGCTTCGGCGTATACATGGCCGCCTCAGACTTGCCCGATCAGCGAAGCCATCACCGCTTTCTGCACGTGCAGGCGGTTCTCGGCCTCGTCGATGGCGATGCACGCCGGCGAATCCATCACGGCGTCGGTCGCCTTGATGTTCCGGCGCAGCGGCAGGCAGTGGCTGAACAAGCCGTGGTCGGTCAGCGCCATCTTTGCTTCATCCACGATGAAGTGCTTGCTGGCCTCACGGATCGGTTTCTCCTTGTCCCACTGACCGAAGAACGGCAACGCTCCCCAGCTCTTGGCATAGATCACGTTGGCACCGCTGTACGCCTCCTCGATGTCGTGACTGACCTTCAGCGAACCGCCATTCTTCTCGGCATTCAGGCGGCCAAACGCCATGTAACGCTCGTCCAGCACGTAATCGGGCGTGGGGCACAACAGAGTCACATCCATGCCCATCCTGGTCGCGATCAGCAGCGCGGAGTTCGCCACGGCGGTGTTCAGCGGCTTCGGATGGTAGGTCCAAGTCAGAACATATTTCTTGTTCTGCAGATCGCCCAGATGCTCCTTCAGTGCCAGCGCGTGGGCCAGTTCCTGACAAGGATGGGTGATCGTTTCCATGTTGATCACCGGCACCGTGGCGTACTGCGCGAACGCCTTGATCACCTTGTCCTGGCGATCCACCGCCCAGTCCTGGAATTTGGGGAATGCCCGCACGGCGATCAGGTCGACGTAACGGCTCAACACCCGCGCCACCTCGGCGATGTGTTCCTCTGTATCGCCATCCATCACACTGCCGACCTCGAACTCGATCGGCCAGGCGTCCTTGCCCGGCGACAGCACGATCGCGTGCGCGCCCAGATGAAACGCGCCCAGTTCGAAACTGGTACGGGTACGCATCGAGGGATTGAAGAACAGCAGCGCGATCGACTTGCCAGCCAGTTGCTGGCCGCGCGGCGAGCGCTTGAACGCCGCAGCCTGCTCCAGCAGCGCGTCGAGCTCGGCGCGGCTGCAATCCTGGGTGGTGATGAAATGCCGTAAAGCCATGATTTACTCCCATCCAAAACACAAAAAACCCGGCGCAGAGGCCGGGTTTCGTCGTCGATGCACCTGAAACGCGTGCGACTGCCTACCCGGCCGAGTATCCATACAACGGTCGGCGCGCACGCGACGTCATGCCAGCAGCCGCGCGGGCGCTGGTGAGTACGGTGGCGGTATAGACGGCTGTGGACATGCGGGGTTCCGGGTGAATGCCGATCATGATGACGGCAATTTCGCTGCCATGCAACAAAAAAAGCGGGGCTCTGAAATACCAGCGCCGCCCGTAGGCGGCGCTGGTGGAACCGGGCCCGGATCAGTCAGCCGGGTCGACCCGAACGCGAACGCGCAGGCGCTCACCCGGATCGTAGCTCAGACGGGAGGTGTAAACCTCACCACGGTAGCGGTATTCCACGTCGTAGCCGATGATCCGCCGCTGCTCGCTGATCGAGCTCACTTCACGGCACTGGGTCTGCGTGCTCTGGTAATCCTGCCCACGATTGGCTCGATTGCCGATCGCGCCACCGGCGACGGCGCCGGCAACCGTGGCGGCCTTGCGACCGTCACCCTTGCCGACGGTGTTGCCGAGCACGCCACCAATCACCGCGCCCAACACCGTGCCAGCCGTGCTGTTGCCGCCCTCATGGCGCACCACGGGCTGGTCATAGCATTCCTGTCGCGGCACTTCGGTACGGGTGACGCCCTGCACCGGATCAGCGCGCAGCACGTCTGCCCAGCCATAGTGGGCATTGTCGTCGTTGTTGGAATTGGCGTAACGCACATCCTGTGCACAGGCGCTGCCTGCCATCAAGGCAAGTACCAGCGCGGAAATCCACAGCTTGGTCATCACGACCTCCCGATTGCTGAAACATTACTCGCGCAGGCGAGCGTACTAGGGCCCATTGCAACAAATTCACGCTGAATACACCCTTAGAATCAGGCGCGGATCGCTCGGCGCGACTCGTCCGCTTACACCTTGTTAAGATGCCGGGCTGGTCGCGCCACTGCCGGACGGCCCCTGCCGCGGATTCCACCATGCCGATATCGCTCTACAACAGCCTGACTCGCCGCAACGAGCCGTTCGCCCCGCTCGATCCCGAACGGGTGACGATGTATCTGTGCGGTCCGACCGTCTACAACTACGTGCACATCGGCAACGCGCGCGGTCCGGTGGTCTTCGACGTGCTGGTGCGCCTGCTGCGGCGGCATTACCCGCAGGTCCTTTACGCACGCAACATCACCGACGTGGACGACAAGATCAACGCCGCCGCCCAGCAGCAAGGCGTGCAGATCGACGCGATCACCAACCGTTTCGCGCAGGCCTATCGCGACGACATGGCCGGCCTCGGCGTGGCGCCGCCCGACATCGAGCCACATGCGACCACTCACATCGCGCAGATCATCACGATGATCGAGCGCCTGATCGACGGCGGCCACGCTTATCCTGCCGAGGGCCATGTCCTGTTCGACGTCGGCTCATTCGCTGAATACGGCAAACTGTCCGGTCGCGACCCTGACGAACTGATCGCCGGCGCGCGGGTGGAAGTGGCGCCGTACAAGCGCAACGCCGGCGACTTCGTGCTGTGGAAACCCTCCACGCCCGAACTGCCGGGTTGGGACAGCCCGTGGGGCCGCGGCCGCCCGGGCTGGCACATCGAGTGCTCCGCGATGAGCGCCGCGCACCTGGGCGAAACCATCGACATCCATGCCGGCGGCGTTGACCTGCTGTTTCCGCACCATGAGAACGAAGTCGCCCAGTCCACCTGCGCCCATGGCGGCAAGGTGTTCGCGCGCTGGTGGATGCACAACGGCATGCTGACCTTCGATGGGCGCAAGATGTCCAAATCACTGGGCAATGTCTTGCTGGTGCATGAACTGCTCAAGCTGCATCCGGCCGAAGCGCTGCGCCTGCGCCTGCTCAGCGGCCACTACCGACAACCACTGGACTGGTCCGAAGCGGCCATCACGCAGGCATCCAGTACGCTGGACGGCTGGTATCGCGTGTTGCGTGATCTGGCTTCGATCGAACTACCGCCCGGTGACTTGCCGGTGCCGCCGCGCATCGAAGCCGCCTTGTGCGACGACCTGAATACGCCGCAGGCACTGGCGGAGCTGTCGGTATTGGCCGATGCCGCACGCCAGTCCGGCAGCGCCGAAGCCAAGGCTGCGCTGCTTGGCGGCGGCGCCTTGCTGGGTCTGCTGCAACAGCCACCGGAAGCCTGGTTCAGGCGCGGCGACAGTGCGATCGACGAGACCCACATCGAAAGTTTGCTGGAGCAGCGCCGAGCCGCGCGGGCCGCACGTGATTTCGCGCGGGCCGATGCGATTCGCGACGAACTGGCTGCGCAGGGCATCGTGATCGAGGACGGTGCCCAAGGGACTCGCTGGAGCATCGTCAAGCCCTGACCCACGACAAGACGGCGTGATTTGTTTCATTTCTGGTCCCCGTCCGCGCGATAATGTGGTCATGAATGCCACAGCCAGCACCAGCGCCGAACAGGTGCAACAGCAGATCGCCGAGGAATTCGCCTTTTTCGGCGACTGGACCGATCGCTATCAATACCTGATCGATCTCGGCAAGCAGTTGCCGGACTTTCCCGAAGCGCGCAAGAGTGAGGAATACCGTGTGCACGGCTGCCAGTCGATGGTCTGGCTGGTGCCTGGCGGCGATGCGTCGAACATGCACTTCGAAGCGGCCAGTGATTCGGCGATCGTGTCCGGCCTGATCGCGCTGGTACTGCGTGTATATTCCGATCGCTCGGCGGCCGAGATTCTGGCCACGGAGCCGACCTTCATCGGCACCATCGGACTGGCCAAGCACTTGTCGCCCACGCGCTCGAATGGCCTGGCCGCGATGCTGGCGAAGCTGAAGGGTTACGCCGCACAGGCCATTGTCTGAGCGCCATGCGCCCTGGCGTTGCCCTTGCTTGCCTCGCGCTGGCCTGGTCACGGCTCGAACGGCGGGCGCCGATCGTCCCTGCGACTGAAGAGTTACGCGGCGCAGGCGTTGGCCTGAGCGCTTCCGCACCGATACGCTGAAAGACAAAGCCCCGCACGAGGCGGGGCTTTGTTTGAAAAGTCCGGCATGGATGCCGGCTTGATCTTTGCGCTCACGGAGGAGCGCAAAAGAACCGCCTCAGTCGCCCATCTGCTTCTGCAGGTGCTCACGACGTTCCTGCGCATCCAGTGACAACGTGGCGATCGGTCGCGCATCGAGACGATCGACGCCAATCTCCTCGTCGGTTTCTTCGCAGAAACCGTAGCTGCCTTCCTCAATCCGGCGCAACGCCTTGTCGATCTTGGAAATCAGCTTGCGGTAGCGGTCGCGCGTGCGCAGTTCCAGTGAGTTTTCCGTCTCGCGGGTAGCGCGCTCGGCTTCATCGCCGACGTCACGCACTTCCTCGCGCAGGTTATCCATGGTCTGTCGGGACTCCTCGACAAGCTGGTCGCGCCAGTCGCGCAGCTTGTTGCGGAAGTACGCCAGATGCTTCGGGCTCATGTACTCCTCGTCCGACGAAGGACGATAGCCCTTGGGCAAACTGATGTTGCTGGTGGAGGAAAGTGCGTATCGCCCGTCTTCTTGGGTGATTCCGTTATCGAGTTTTTTTGCAGCAAGTTTATTCATTGACGACGACGTTTTCTGTTTCTTGGAGGAAGAGGCATGGTGCGCGGCAGACTCTGCGCGCGGAGTCACCATGGCGGTTGCACTCGCCACCTTGCCCTTGAAAAGGGTGCTGGCGGGTGCAGGGGATACGTGTTTTGCAGCAGCCACCGGTGCCGCCTTGGCCGGTGCCTTGGCAACCGGCTTGACCGCCTTGGCTGCAGGTTTGGCAGCCACCTTGGGGGCCGGCTTGGCAACGGGCTTGGCCGCCGGCTTTGCCACTGCGGTCTTCCTGGCGATCACCTTGGCCGGCTTCGCTACCGACTTTGCGGCTGCGCTGCGCGTCTTGACGGCGATCGGCTTGCCACTTTTGGCGGCAGGCTTGGTGGCGACGGATTTCTTCGGTGCCACTTTTTTCGCGACGACCTTGCTGGCTGGCGCCTTCTTCACGGGGACCTTCTTCACGGCAGCCTTTTTGGCAACGACTTTCTTTGCTGCCGGTGCCTTGGCAGCGCTGGATTTCTTCGCCGGTGACTTGACAACGGGCTTCTTGGGCAGCGACTTGGGCGCAGCTTTCTTCGCCGTCGGCTTGGCTGCAGCCTTGGGTTTTGCCATGGTTTTCGGTGCTGCCTTGACCGATGTCTTGCCAGCACTCTTCACGGCCGCCCCCTTGCCTGCCTTGCTTCCGGACGAAGCCTTGCCTTTCTGCGCCTTGGCGGCGGTCGAACTACGCGTCGTTTTCGCCATATCCCTTCACCGTTTGTGGCCTTGGCGGCCGGGTGTTATAGCCCATGTTTCCTGCACCAGCAAGCTTGCTTCTGAAATACTTGTACCATTACCCGATGCAAGCCGCTGCAGCCCCGTGAACATTCCAACCCGATTCATACTGTGGTTGCTGCGTTTGTACAAGCGCTGGCTCAGCCCGCTGCTCGGTCCACGCTGCCGATTCCACCCCAGCTGCTCTGATTATGCACGGATTGCGGTCACGCGCTTCGGTCCCTGGCGCGGCAGCCTGCTGACTGGCTGGCGCTTGCTACGCTGCCAGCCGTTGTGCGAGGGCGGCGAGGATCCCGTGCCCGAACACTTCCGTTACCCGCGGTGCCGCTGCAAGTCGAATTCGCACGATCTTCATTGACGAACTGCGGGCGAGGCGCCGATGACGCGATACGCGCACGAGCCCTTTTAGCCAGCCTGAAATACGCGACTCAGCCCGAACAAAACCACCAGGTTCACCAACACCATTATCCAGAAGGTCAGTCGAAAACCGACCTTGCGCGACTTGTGGCGCAAGTGCATCTGCGCCAGCCACGCCCCGGGCCAGCCGCCCAGCAGGGCAAGCAGCTGCAACGTCGATTCAGGAGTTCGCCAGCGCCCTCGGGCGGCAGCCTGCTTGTCATGTGCGTAGACCAGCCAGGTCACGCCACCAAGCACGGGATAGACCGCGGCGATCTGCCACGGCAACCTGCCGGTCCATGCCATCGCCAGCAGGGCCAGGCCGAACAAGGCCACCATGACTTCGGCCGGGCCCCAATGGAGGGCGTGCGACTGGGATCGCGGGCTTCGTTGTCCGGCCTCCGAGGCGAAATGCACGGCCGCAGCGGTGAGCTTTCCCCGCTCACCCGGCCGCACCTCATAGACGAGAATGTCTCCCTGCCGGGGCCGGCGTGCACGACCGGCGGCGAATTGCCCCACATGCAGGAAGATGCGCTGTTCGGTGGCGTGTGTCACCACGAAGCCATAGCCGCGCGAATCATTCCACTCGACGACCCTGCCCTGCTGCCTCATGGAGCCCCGAACATCCGCTGCCAGAACAGCAGACTATACGGAAGATCCGTAGCCACCTTCCACGCCCTTGCTGGCGTAGGCCACCGCGTCATGCGGGTGCAGGCTTTCCTGATGTTCGACGCGAATATGGAAATCGCCCAGGTGAGCATCGGCGTCGAGCGCCTTCTGGATACGCCGGGCGGCGTCTTCGCAGAACATCAGGTTGCCACCATTGGCCAGTGCGAAGGCCTGCTCGTCCTCACGCTTGACTGCGGTCTGCACCGGCGTGCCGAGCGCGTGTTCAACGCGATCAACCAAACCAATGAGATGGAAGCCCATGCCGATGACCGGACGCACCCGCAGGCGCGCCACGCTGCGCTGGGCGTGCGGGGTGGCCACGATGCCCTTTTCGCTGCCCAGCCAGGCCAGCACCGCGGCATGGTCCAGCGGCTGGTCAGCCACGAAGTCGCTGGCAAACTGGTCCTGGATCAGTTGACGGGAAAGGGCCGCCGACGCCGGACAGGTCGAGGAGTAGACCACCTCGGTGCCGAACTCGAGCAGGAACTCGTCGCCGGTCAGGCTGGCCTCGATACACACCGGATAGGCACGCCAGCCGCTGTTGGCGCTTTTCAGCGCGGGCCGGCGCACCAGGTGTTCGAAGCGGATGCTGAGACAGGCGCGATCGGACAAATCCTTGTGCGAATCGAGAAAACCACGCAGCAACGTGTGCAGCGTGTCGGCGCTCAGGGTCTGCGAGCTCAGCGCCTGCTCCACCTGCAGATACAGCCGCGACATGTGGATGCCGCGCTTGTCGGGACGCTTCAGGTTGACGAAGGCGCCAACCTTGGCGCTGGCGCGCTGCGGCTGGCCGTCGCCGGCGTCGAACAGCACCGGCACCTGGATGTCGGCCATGCCGACCCAGTCCAGCGCGCCGGCGAGATGGGGCTGCGCATGGACGGCAACGTCGGGCAGCAAGCGGGCGGTATTTTCCTGATTCGGCATGATGAAGTCCTGACGGCGGCGAAGCGACTCGCCGTGAAGCACGCTATTTTGGGGCACGCAGCCCGCGGAGCAATAGTGGCGCGGGGGAAACGCTGCGTCTTGAACGAATTTACGGGCGTTGCCGTTGCCACGCGCGCGCGGCCCGCCACGCCTGCAGCGCCGTCGACAGCCCGGTACGGGGCTGGCCGGCCTGCAGCATGGCCAGCGCATCGCCTGACCTGGCAGCACGCTGCGCCAGCCGCCGGGCGTGCCTCGATTCGAGCGCCCGAAACACGCTGAGCGGCCCGCTCAACGCGGCAGACGCATGCCAGCTGGCCAACAAATCCTCGAGCTGCGCCTTGACCGCCTGCTGCCGCGGCACCGAGGCACTGCGCAGTTGCGTGCGATCCAGCCCATGTCGCGCCAGCCGTGCCATCGGCAATGGCAGGCGGTCGCGCTCGGCATCGGTATCCAGTCGCAGCAGCGCATACAACAGATGATTCAGCACGGCCACCCGCGCCGCACGCGCGGACGACGCTTCCGCGCCATACCACCACGCGGTTTCCAGTGCTGCCAGCGCACCGTGCAAGGGTATCGCCGCCTCGACCTGCGCGGTGAAGTCGGCTGCGGTGCCCTGCTCCAGTTGGGCCATCGCCGCCAGCACCGGCGCCAGCCACAACTCGGCGGGCATGGCGTGGGCCCGCTCATCATCGAACAGCACCTGGCTGAGGGGATGGCGGCCGCCGCTGGCGGCGGCACCGGCAAGCTCTTCGGCCCACCAGTTGAGCTTGGCCGCAGCCACCTGCGGCTCGCGGATGCCATAGGCGGCGCCGAGCAGTTCCTGCTCCAACGCGGCCAGCGCCACATGACCGGGGTAGCGGCGGCCATCGACGAAGGCCAGCGCGATGCGCTGCTGCGGCTGCACCGCCAGCCATTTGTCGATGAAGCCCTGCAGTACCGCGTTCTGTTCGACCAGCTCAATCATGCGTTGACCATTTGAAGTTGCAGCAGCCCGGCCAACGCGGAAGGGTGATCCACCACCGCATCGGCACCCCAGCTCGCCGGATCACCGCCGTCCAGGTAGCCCCAACTCACCGCCACCGTGAAGAGACCGGCTGCGGCACCGGCCTGGATGTCGCGGCGATCGTCGCCGACGAACAGGCAGCGCGCCGGTGTCAGCCCAGCACGTTCGCAGGCGAGCAGCACCGGCGCCGGATCGGGCTTTTTCACCGGCAAGGTATCGCCGGATACCACCGCACTGGCCCGCCCGGCCCAGCCGATGCGCTGCACCAGTTCATCGGTCAGAAAGGCCGCCTTGTTGGTGACGATGCCCCAGCGCAGCCCCTGCGTCTCGATCTGCGCCAACAACGTATCCACGCCATCAAACGCCTGCGTCTGCCGCGCCATGACCTGCTGGTAGAGCTCGAGATAACGCGGCACCAGCGCCAGCAGCCCTTCCTCGCCACGCTCGGCGAAGGCACAGCGAAGCACCGCACGCGCACCACGCGAGACGACCTCGCGCACTGGTGCATAGGGTGGCGACTCCACGCCCTCCTCCGCGCATTGCGCGATCAGCGCGGCATACAAATCAGGAGCGCTGTCGAGCAGCGTGCCGTCCAGATCGAACAGCACTCCCTGGATATTCGCCGGCAGCGGACGGCTCACGCCGGCTTGCGTGCGCAGAGCACGTAATTGACGGCGGTGATCCGGCTCAGCCACGCCTTGCGCGTGAGCGGGTTGTAGCCCAGCCCGGAAACATCCTCCAGTTCCAGTCCGGCGTGGCGCAGCAGCCGTGCCAACTCGGACGGCTTGAGGAATTGAGCGTAGTGATGAGTGCCGCGCGGCAGCATGCTCATGAGGTATTCGGCGCCCACGATGGCGGCACCGAAGGCCGCCGGCGTGCGATTGATGGTGGACATGAACAGGCGCGCGCCCGGCTTCAGCATCGCGGCGAGGTCGTTCACCAGCGCCTCGGGATCGGGTACGTGCTCGATCAGTTCCATGCAACACACCGCATCGAACGTTTCCGCTTCGGTGGCGGCCAGCTCGGCCGACGACTGCACGCGGTAGTCGACGCTCAGGTTCGACTCGTGCAGATGCAGCTTCGCCACGTCGATGACCTTGCTGCCCAGGTCGATGCCGGTGACCCGGGCACCGGCACGCGCCAGCGACTCACTCAGCAGGCCGCCGCCGCAACCCACATCGGCGGCCTTGGCACCGCGCAGGTCGGTGCGCTCGGCGATATAGGCCGCGCGGACGGGGTTGAGATCATGCAACGGGCGCGACTCGCCATCGGGATCCCACCAGCGCGCGGCCAGGCTGTCGAAACGGGCGATCTCGTCCGCACTCACGTTCGTTGGGACGATCGCGGCGTCGGCGTTCTGGGTAGGCATGGTCGAATCCTCTGTGGCAGCCATGAAGTTTAGTGCGCCAGCCATTCGTGCACCGTGACATCCCAGCCGCCACTGCGACGCGCAGGGTCGTCGTGCGCCACGGACGTCGCCTCGGCCAGATCGCCGGCGTGCAGCAGATAGGCGCCGCCGGACTTGTCGCTGAATCCGCCGGACAGCTCAATCCGGCCGGTTTCCCGCAGCCGGTCCAGATATGCCAGATGCTGTGGCACCACCGCCGGATCCAGATCGGGGCGCCGCATCAACAAAACCAGATATCGATTCATGTCGCTCCCTCAAACCGAGGCAATGCGCTCGCGCCAGGCGCGCGTGCGGGCAAGGATCGCGCCGGTGTCCATCTCCACCAGCTCGCGACCGGCGAGCTTGCGCACGCCGGCAATCCACACGTCGGTCACTTGATGCCGGCCGGTGGCATACACCAGCTGCGAAACCACGCTGAACATCGGCTGGGCTTCCAGGTCGCTCAGCCGCACGGCGGCAAGGTCAGCCTGCTTGCCGACTTCGATCGAGCCGATCTTCGCTTCCAGGCCGATCGCCTTCGCGCCATTCAACGTGGCTGCGCGCAAGGCGAACGCCGCGTCAAACGCGGAAGCATCCCCGGCGACGGCCTTGGCCAGCAGAGCGGCGGTGCGCATCTCGCCGAACATGTCCAGGTCGTTATTGGAGGCGCAGCCATCGGTGCCGATCGCCACGTTGACGCCCGCCTGGCGCAGCTTCTCGGCCGGACAGAAGCCGGAAGCGAGCTTGAGGTTGGATTCGGGACAGTGCACCACCGACACGCCGGCCGCGGCGCACGCGGCGATCTCGCCATCGGTCAACTGGGTCATGTGCACGGCGACCAGCCGGTCGTTGACCAGCCCGAGTTTCTGCAGGCGCTGGAACGGCCGCAGGCCGCTCTTGGCCTTCTCGTCCTCCACCTCTTGTGCCGTCTCGTGGGTGTGCAGGTGCACAGGAATGTCGAGCTGGTCGGACAACACGCGGATGCGCTCGAAACTCTCGTCCGACACCGTGTAGGGTGCGTGCGGCACGAACGCGGTGGTCAGCAGGCTTTCGCCGAGGAAGCTGTCGTGCACTTCGCTGGCGCGCTCGAAATATTCGTCCTGGGTTTTCGCCCAGGCGGTTGGAAATTCGATCACCGGCAGGCCGACCACGGCGCGAAAGCCCAGCTTGCGATAGGTCGCGCCGATCACGTCAGGAAAGAAGTAATTTTCGTTGGCGCAGGTGGTGCCGCCACGCAGCATCTCGGCCACGGCGAGCTCGACGCCGTCGCGCACGAATTCGGGTCCGATCACCTTCGCCTCGGCCGGCCAGATGTGCTGCTGCAACCAGACCATCAACGGCAGGTCGTCGGCGAGACCGCGCAGCAGGGTCATTGGATTGTGCGTGTGGCTGTTGACCAGGCCGGGAATCAACGCGTGCTCGGACAACTCCACCCGCTCGCGCGGGGCATAGGCCGCGCGTGCCTCGGCTATCGGCAGCAGCGCGACGATGCGATCACGGTCGACCACCACGGCGTGATCCTCGAGCACCACCGCGTGCGGCTCCACCGGCACGACCCAACGTGCTTCGATCATCAGGTCGACAGGTTGCGGATTGCTCTGGCTCATCGATTGGCTCCATGCAGCGGGGGCTGTTGAATACGACATGGGGCGGCACACCTCGCGGCGCCCGCCCCATTCGCTTTATCGGGCATGCCGGCTGGCATGCCGCTTGACCGGTGCAGCGTGATCGGCGACGGGAGCGCGAGGCTCCCCGCGATCACTTGACGCGACTGTCGTACTCGCCGGTGCGGGTATCGACCTTGATGATTTCGTCCTGATTGACGAACAGCGGCACGCGGACCACGGCACCGGTTTCCAGCGTGGCCGGCTTGCCGCCGCCGCCCGAGGTATCACCGCGCACGCCCGGATCGGTCTCGACGATCTTCAGCTCGACGAACTTCGGTGCCTGCACCGCAACGATGCCACCGTTGAACAGGGTGACCACGCACTCTTCCTCACCCTTGAGCCACTTCCAGGCGTCGCCCATGGCGGACAACGAGGCCGTCGCCATTTCGAAGGTCTCCATGTTCATGAAGTTCCAGACACGGTCCTTGCCGATGCCGTCGATGAAGGAAAGCTGCATGTCGGTATCGGTGGCATCGGCTTCCTCGAACGAGTCGCTGGATTTCAGCGTCTGCTCGGTGGTGCGACCATCTTTCAGGTTGCGGATGCGGATGCGGGTGAAGGCCTGGCCCTTGCCGGGCTTGACGAACTCCGCTTCGGTGATGATCCACGGATCACCGTTGTGGAGGATCTTCTTGCCCGTTTTGACGTCGTTGAGGCCAAGGGTCGCCATGCGCTATCTGCTCCGGAGTCGTTTTCGCCCGAGGGGCGGCTAAAATGGGGGTCTGTCACGGGCACCACTGCCCGCTTCAAGGCCAGACATGATAACCGCAAGCCCCCATTCCCGCCTATCGTCCGCCGCACCCGACTGGCGCGAGCTTTGGCGGGACGCCATCACCGATCCCGAGGAACTGCTGCGGGCCGTGGGGTTGGGTCATCGCACCGACCTGTTGCCCTCGGATGACGCCGGCTTCGCCCTGCGCGTGCCCCGGGGCTTCGTGGCACGAATGGGTCGCAATGACCCGAACGATCCATTGCTGTTGCAGGTGCTGCCGCAACGGGTCGAGCACGATCACGTCGAAGGATTCACCGTCGATGCCGTAGGCGACATGGCGGCCAAGGCCGGGCAAGGCTTCCTGCACAAGTACGACGGACGCGCGCTGCTGATCGCCAGCGGCAGTTGCGCGGTGAACTGCCGTTACTGCTTCCGTCGCCATTTCCCTTATGGCGAGGAAATTGCCGCCGCCGCGCAGTGGCGCGACGCGTTGGCCCAACTCAAGGCCGACCCGTCCATTCGCGAACTGATCCTTTCAGGCGGCGACCCACTGGCACTGGCCACCCACAAGCTGGAGGAACTGACTCGCGGGCTGGCCGAGCTGCCGCAGGTGATCCGCCTGCGCATCCACACGCGTCTGCCGATGGTATTGCCGGAGCGGGTCGACACGGCGTTCGTGGGCTGGCTAGGCGCCCTGCCGCTGCAGAAAGTGGTGGTACTGCACGCCAACCACGCCAATGAATTCGATGCCAGCGTGGATGCGGCGTGCGCACGCCTGAAGGCGGCCGGCGCCACCGTGCTCAACCAGTCCGTCCTGCTGCGCGGCGTCAACGACAACGTTGCCGCGCTGGCCAGCCTGTCCGAGCGCATGTTTGCCGCCGGCGTGCTGCCGTATTACCTGCACCAGCTTGACCGGGTGCAGGGCGCGGCCCACTTCGAGGTCAACGATTCCACGGCCATCGCGTTGGTGGATGCGCTGCGCAGCCAGCTTCCGGGGTATCTGGTTCCCAAGCTGGTCCGCGAAGTGGGCGGTGATGCTTCCAAACGCCCCCTTTGAAGCCGATCAACGTCACTTTTGCGCGGTTTCCCGCTGGCGGCCATGGGCGGAATCCGTTACAAACACGGGTGGCCGCACCTCGTGCCGCCCTTCCGAAATGCCCGCGATGATCACCGGACTGCATCACGCCCCATGAAAAACGATTACGTCATCAAGATCCTCTTCGTCGAAAGTTCGCTCGAAGAGGCCGAACAGATCATCAGCCTGTTGCGCAACAGTGGAATTGCGGTGCGCCCGGCACGCGCCACCAACGTCGAGCAGATGCAGGCAGCGGTGAATGAGCTGGAACCGGACGTGGTGATGTTCGATCCGTCGGTCACCACGATCAGCCTGGACGAGGCGATGGGCGTTCTGGATGCCTATGGTCGCGACTTCTCGCTACTGGGCCTGGTCAACGCGATGGAAAGTGACCTGGTTGCCGACCTGTTCGTGCACGGCGCCCGCGGAGTCGCCTCGCGTACTCATCCCCAACAGCTTATCGCGGTGCTCAAGCGCGAATTCGACTCGCTGCAGACGCGTCGCCAGGTGCGCTGGCTGAGTACGGCATTGCGCGAAACCGAAAGACGCTGCGATGCGCTGCTCGACTCCTCCACCGATGCCATCGCCTATGTGCATGAAGGCATGCACGTTCGCGCCAACCAGTCGTACCTGGATACCTTCGGCTACGACAACTTCGACGATTTGCTGGGTCTGCCGGTGCTCGACATGATCGATGCCGCAAACGCCGACGACATGAAAGCCCTGCTCAAGGGCCAGGCGCATCAAGGCAAATTCCCCGCGCAACTCACCTTGCGTGCGCGGCGGGCGGACGATACGCGCTTTGACGCCACCGTCGAATTCACTCCTGCCACGTTTGAGGGAGAGCGCTGCCTGCAAATCGTGTTCCGCAGGCAGATGGTCGATCCCGCCGTCATGGAACAACTGCAGCGTGACCCCGTCACCGGACTCTACAACCGTTCGCACATGCTGGCCCAGATCGACGACGCGGTAACCGCGGCTGCCAAGGGCAAAAAGGGCCAGTCATTGTTGCTGATCGAGCCGGACAACTGGGCGTCGCTGGTCGGCGGCATCGGCCTGGGCAAGGCCGATGAGTTGCTGGCCGGATTCGCCGATCGCATTCGCATGCTGCTGGCCGCGGATGATGTCGCAGGCATGCTGGCGGAGCACACCCTCGGCGTGTTGCTCGATTCACGCACCGATGAAGACATCCGTGAATGGATCACCAAGCTGCAGCACAGTGTCAGCAACGAGATATTTGACGCGGGCTCCCGCTCGATCACCGTCACAGCCAGCGTCGGCGGCAGTCTGCTGGGCGAGAAAAATGCGAACAGCGAATTGCTGCTGAACCAGTCCAGTCATGCCCTGCGCACGGCACAAAGCGTGGGCGGCAGCCAGGTGGAACTGCACGATCCGGCAGCGCGGGAAAAGGCTGACGAGGAGCGCGATCGCTACTGGCTGGAGCTGCTGCAGAAGGCGCTGACCGGAGAAGGCCTGGTGCTCTATCACCAGCAGACCATCAGCCTGCAGGACGTCGAGGGCGACTATTCGGAAATCCTGCTGCGCATGAACGGCCCCCAGGGCGAAGTGCTGCCGGGCTTCTTCATGCCCATCGCCGAGAAGCACAACCTGACCGCAGCCATTGATCGCTGGGTGCTCGAACAAACCATCAAGATCCTGCAGGAGCGGGAAAAGCAGGGCCAGCAGGCCACCTTCTTCGTCAAGCTCACCGCCGCCTCGCTGCAAGATGAAAGTCTGCTCCCGTGGCTCGGCGAACGGCTGGGACAGGCAGGCCTGAAACGCGGCCAGCTCGTACTGGAAATGACCGAAAGCAAGATCATGACCCTGCTTCGCCCGGCGCAGGAATTCGTCAATGGCTGGAAGAAGATCGGCGGTCGCTTTGCGCTGGAACAATTCGGCTCCGGGCTCAATTCGTTCCAGTTGCTCAACCACATCGACGCGGACTACCTCAAGATCGACCGCAGCTACATGGCCGACCTGCCGCAGCACCCGGAAAGCCAGAAGAAGATCACCGAAATCTGCCAGCAGGCCCACGAACTGAAGCGCCAGACGATCGCCGAATGGGTCGAGGACGCCACCAGTACGTCACTGCTGTTCGCCTGCGGCGTCGACTTCGTGCAGGGCAACTTTCTGCAGATCCCGCAGCGGCTGGACTGACTGCAGGTCACTGGAAGCTGGCGGGCATCAGGCCGGCCAGCTCCCGCTGCCGTGTGGCAGAGGCCCACCGGCGGATTCCAGGCAGCGCACTTCCCTCGCGGAACAGCAAAAAACCCCGCGGATCGCTCCGCGGGGTTTTTCGTACAGCCGTTGCTGACGAGTGGATTACTCGGCGGCAGACGCGGCAGCGGCAGCAGCCTTGGCGCTCGCCTTGGCGGCAGCGGCGGCAGCAATATCTTCCTTGATGCGGGCTGCCTTGCCTTCCAGGCCACGCAGGTAATACAGCTTGGCGCCGCGAACCTTGCCCTTGCGCTTGACGGACACCGAGTCGATGGCCGGGCTGTGCGCCTGGAACACGCGCTCCACGCCGGTGCCATGCGAAATCTTGCGCACGGTGAAGGCCGAATGCAGACCGCGGCTGCGCTTGGCGATGACGACACCCTCGAACGCCTGCACGCGCTCACGGTTGCCTTCCTTCACCTTGACGTTGACCACGATGGTGTCGCCGGGGCCGAAGTCCGGCAGCTGGCGGGTGATCTGCTCGGATTCGAACTGTTCAATGATCTTGTTCATGGCGCACCTGTCGGTTCACTTTAGCGATATCAATGCTGCGGTCGTCAGTCGGCCGCACCGTCTTGCCGCAACCGCTCAGCTTGAGCATGTTCACGGCGGAATTCATCCAGCAATGCCCGGGATGCAGCATCCAGCGCACGCTGTGACAACAAGTCCGGGCGTCGCAACCAGGTTCGTCCCAGCGATTGCTTGAGGCGCCAGCGGGCAATCGCCGCATGGTCACCGGAAAGCAACACTTCCGGTACATCACCCAGTGCATCGTGCACCGGTTTTCCATAATGCGGACAATCCAGCAGGCCATCCGAGAATGAATCCTGCTCGGCCGACAGCGCATCGTTCAATGCACCATCCTGCAAGCGTCCCACCGCGTCGATGATCACCGCGGCAGCAAGCTCACCGCCGGACAACACATAATCGCCGATGGAAAGCTCCTCGTCGACCTCGTGCGCCAGCAGACGCTCGTCCACACCTTCGTAGCGTCCGCAAAGCAGGGCGATCCGCGGCAACTTTGCCAGCGCCTCAACCCGTCCTTGCGTCAGCCGCGCTCCTTGCGGACTGAGATAAATCAGATGCACCGGTTCCGGTGCCGCCTCACGCATGGCCGCCAAGGTCGTGCGCAAGGGTTCGATCATCATCACCATGCCCGGACCGCCGCCATATGAGCTGCTGTCCACGCTGCGGTGCTTGTCGGTGGCATGGTCGCGCGGGTTCCAGGCTTCCACCTGCAGCAGCTTGCGTTGCTGCGCGCGTCCCACTACACCGACGGCGGCACTTTGGTGCACGAAGTCGGGAAACAGGCTGACGACATCGATGCGCATGATCCGAAAACCCTCTGCCCACAACCCGGCGACGTCAGAATTCAGGATCCCAGTCCACCACCATGCGCCCTGCGGACAAATCCACCGAACGCACATACGAACCCTGGATGAAAGGAATCAGCCGCTCACGCGCACCATCCCTGACCACCACGACGTCGTTGGCACCGGTGGCGAACAGGTGACTGACCCGCCCCAGCTTCACGTCTTCCGTGGTGACGACCTCAAGGCCCTCGAGATCGACCCAGTAATACTCATCCTTCGCGGTGGGAGGCAATTGTTCACGGGCGACGTAAATGTCGGTACCGATCAACGCTGCCGCCTTTTCCCGATCGTCGACTCCTGGCAGTTGGGCCACCATGCCCTTGCCCTGAGTACGACCTTTGGCACCACTGACCTCCTGCTCCGTACCGGGCGCTGCACTGAGCAGCCACGGCTGGTAGTCGAAGATCCGCATGCGCGGCTCGGCCCAGGATTCGATCTTGAGCCAGCCTTGCACGCCGTACAGCCCGACGATGCGTCCGATCAGGACGCGTCGACCGGCTGCGACCATGTTCAGGCGGCCGGCTGCTGCAGCTTGCCGGCTTCCTTGACCAGGGCAGCGACCTTGTCGGTCAGCTGGGCGCCCTTGCCCACCCACTCCTTGACGCGCTCGACGTTCAGCTCAAGGCGCTTGTCCTTGCCCGATGCCACAGGGTTGTAGTAGCCGACGCTCTCGATGTTGCGGCCGTCGCGCTTGTTGCGCTGATCGGTCACGACAACGTGGTAGAACGGACGGCCCTTGGCGCCACCGCGCGAAAGACGAATCTTGACCATGGTAAAACTCCAGAATTGCCGAACCGGCGGCAGGCGCACGAGAGACGTGCGCGGTAAACGGGGCATTTTAGCGGTTTTTCGGGAAAAGGGAAGACTTTGAGAGCATGAGCGAGTGGAGCGGAGTGAGAAAAAGAGCGTAAAGCCGGAACCGACCGCTCTTCTTTCCCGCATCGCTCCACTCGTTTCTCGCTCCTCAGCGCATCGGCGGCAGGCCACCCATGCCGCCACCCATGCCCTTCATCGCACCACGCATCTGTCGCATCAGACCTTTGGTGCCGCCCTTGGACAGCTTGGACATCATCTTTTCCATCTGCATGAACTGCTTCAGCAGGCGATTGACGTCGGCCGGCTGGGTACCCGAGCCCCGAGCCACGCGGGCGCGCCGCGAGCCGTTCAGCAGATCGGGGTGCCGGCGCTCCTTCTTGGTCATCGAGTTGATGATCGCGACCATGCGATTCATCTCGCCGTCATTGACCTTGGACTTCACGCTGTCCGGCAGGCTGGACACGCCGGGCAGCTTGTCCATCAGGCCGGCCAGACCACCCATGTTGCCCATTTGTTCAAGCTGGTCCTTCATGTCGTTCAGGTCGAAGCGCTTGCCCTTCATCACCTTCTGGGCAAGTTTCTGCGCCTTGTCCTGATCGACTTTCCGCTCGACTTCCTCGACCAGCGACAGCACGTCGCCCATGCCCAGGATGCGCTGCGCCAGACGATCGGGATGGAACGGCTCCAGCGCGTCGCTCTTTTCACCCGCGCCAAGGAACTTGATCGGCTTGCCGGTGACGTAGCGCACCGACAGCGCCGCGCCACCACGGGCGTCACCGTCAGTCTTGGTCAGCACCACACCGGTCAGCGGCAACGCCTCGTTGAACGCCTTGGCCGTGTTGGCGGCGTCCTGACCGGTCATCGAGTCGACCACGAACAACGTTTCGATCGGCGTGATCGCGGCATGCAGTGCCTTGATCTCCGCCATCATCGCCTCGTCGACGTGCAGGCGGCCGGCGGTGTCGACGATCAGCACGTCGACCACCTCGCGCCGGGCGGCGGCAACCGCGTCCTTCGCGATCTGCACCGGATCCTGGCCTGCCGCGGACGGGAAGAACTTCACCCCCACCTGCTCGGCCAGCGTGCGCAACTGCTCGATCGCCGCGGGACGATAGACGTCGCAGCTGACCACCATCACTTTTTTCTTCTTGCGCTCGGTCAGCAGCCGGGCCAGCTTCGCCACCGTGGTGGTTTTGCCGGCACCCTGCAGGCCCGCCATCAGCACCACCGCGGGCGGTTGCTGCGCCAGGTTCAATTCGCTATTGGCACTGCCCATCACCACGGTCAGCTCGTCACTGACGACTTTCACCAGTGCCTGACCGGGCGACAGGCTCTTGACCACATCCTGCCCGACCGCGCGTACCTTGATCCGCTGGATCAGCGCCTGCACGACCGGCAGGGCCACGTCCGCCTCGAGCAAGGCGATGCGAACCTCTCTAAGCGCCTCGCGAATGTTCTCCTCGGTCAGTCGACCGCGGCCGCGCAGGCGATTGACGGTAGTGGACAGGCGTTGACTGAGGGACTCGAACATGACGTGACCGGCAAACGGGAAAGGCATTGATTATAGCGGACGCCGTGACCGCCTTTGCATGCAGGGCGGCATGAGCCTGTGCGACACTTTGCGGCTATGGTCATTCATGTGCTTGCCGCGCTCACCATCGTGCTCTATCTCGCCGCTGCCGGCGGGCTGGCCCGGCCTTTGCTGAGCGGTGAGAAACCCTTGAATCGACTGGCACTGGGACTGGCCAGCGCGGCCGTGGTGATTCATGCCGGCCTTTTGCTGAGCATGCACCGTGGCGCGCTGGACCTGCATTTCTTTGCAGCGCTGTCGCTGGTGGCCTTCGTCGTCTCGGTACTCACCCTGCTGGTGAATGCCTCGCGCCCCGTCGCCGCGCTGGGCGTGATCGTTTTTCCGCTGGCGGCACTGCTGGTGGGGATTGACAGCTTCTTGGCGCCGCCCACGCTGCCCGATGCCATGGATTGGCAAATCAAGCTGCACGTGACGGTTGCCCTGGTGGCGTTCGGCGTTCTGTCGATTGCGGCCGTGCTCGCGATCCTGCTTGCCGTACAGGAACGCGCCTTGCGCCTGCGCCAATTTGGGCCCTGGTTGCGCGCCCTGCCCCCGCTCACGCTCACTGAAACCCTGCTGTTCCGACTGATTGGGGCCGGCTTCGTGCTGCTGACCCTGACTCTTCTCACCGGCGCTCTTTTTGTCGACAACCTGTTTGGCCAGCACCTGGTGCACAAGACCGTGTTGTCGATCGTGGCGTGGCTGGTGTTCGGGATCCTGCTATTCGGCCGCTGGCGACAAGGCTGGCGTGGCCAGCGCGCGGTCAACCTGACCCTGATCGGCATGGCCGTTCTGCTGCTGGCGTTCTTCGGCTCGAAGTTCGTACTGGAACTGATTCTGCACCGCGCGATCGGCTGAAAACCTCAGCGGCAGGCGTCGATCGCCTCGCTCAACCGTTCCACCCCGACCACCTCCATCTCGCCGACCTTGCCTTTCTTCGGCGCATTCGCCTTCGGCACGATGGCGCGCCTGAAGCCGTGATGCGCCGCTTCCTTCAGGCGTTCCTCGCCGTTTGGCACTGGACGGATCTCGCCCGACAGACCCACTTCCCCGAACGTGACCATGTGTTCCGGCAACGGCCGGTCGCGCAGACTCGACAGCACCGCCAGCAGCACCGGCAGGTCCGCGGCCGTTTCCTGCACGCGGATGCCACCAACCACGTTGACGAAGACGTCCTGGTCATAAGCCGCCACGCCGCCATGCCGGTGCAGCACCGCCAGCAACATCGCCAGCCGGTTCTGCTCCAGTCCCAACGTCACCCGCCGTGGATTGCCCAGCGACGATTGATCGACCAGTGCCTGCACCTCGACCAGCAGCGGCCGGGTGCCTTCCCGCGTGACCATCACCGCGCTGCCGGATGTCGGCCCCGCGTGCGACGACAGGAAGATCGCCGACGGGTTGGGCACCTCGCGCAGCCCCTTGTCCGACATCGCGAACACGCCCAGCTCGTTGACCGCGCCGAAGCGGTTCTTGAACGCGCGCAGCACACGGAAGCGGCTGCCGACTTCCCCCTCGAAATAGAGCACGGCATCGACCATGTGCTCGAGCACGCGGGGGCCGGCAATGCCGCCCTCCTTGGTGACGTGACCGACCAGAAACACGGAGGTTCCGGTTTCCTTGGCGAAGCGGGTGAGCTTGGCAGCCGCTTCGCGCACCTGGCTGACCGAGCCGGGCGCGGCGGTGAGCAGTTCGGTCCAGATGGTCTGGATCGAGTCGATCACCAACACCTTGGGCCGTGTCGCCACGGCCTGTTCAAGGATGCGCTCAATGCAGGTTTCCGCCAGAGCCTGCAGCGGCTCCAGCGGCAAGCCGAGGCGCTGCGCGCGTGAGGCCACCTGGGACAGCGATTCCTCGCCGGTGACGTAGACGCTTGGCAATTGCAGGCCCAACGTGCCCAGCACCTGCAACAGCAGGGTCGATTTGCCGATGCCCGGGTCGCCACCGATCAGCACCACCGAACCCTGCACGAGGCCACCACCAAGCACACGATCGAGTTCGCCGATGCCCGTCAGCGTGCGCGCCTCGGTGGTCAGCATCACTTCCGTCAGCGGAGTGATCTTCGCCGAACCCGCAGCGGCGCCGGCATAGCTGGAACGCTGCGCCCCGACCGACGCCTTGCCCGCCGTGGCCGGTTCCAGCACGATCGCGCTGAGCGTATTCCACACCCCGCACTCGATGCATTGGCCTTGCCACTTGTTGTGCTCAGCGCCGCACTCGGTGCAGACGTAGGCGGTCTTGGCTTTGGCCATGCGAATTTCCAGAAAAGCGATCAGTGGTGCGCAGCTTAGACCGCGAGCATCGCAAACCGCGAGACGACGCTTCCGTCGCTCGTCGTCAGCTTTCGTCTTCCACGAAGAGCACACGCCGGGTCATGCCGCAGGTGAGGTCGTAGGAAATGGTGGCCGATCGTGTCGCGACCGTTTCGGCGGGCAGCTCCGGCCCCCACAGCACGACGCGGTCGCCCACCTTGGCGGTAGGTGCCTGACGCAGGTCGAGTGTGATCAGGTCCATCGACACGCGGCCGATCAACGGTACGCTGTGATCGCCGACCCGTACCGGAGTGCCGGCCGCCGCGCTGCGCGGATAGCCATCGCCGTAACCGATCGCAGCCACGCCGACGGGCATGTCTTCGGGACAGGTCCAGGTGCCGTTGTAGCCGATCCGCTCACCTTTGCCGATCCGGTTGATCGCCACCAGCCGCGTCGAGAGCGTCATGGCCGGATGGAAACCGAAGTCGGCACCGGTCTTGCCGTCCACCACCGACAGTCCGTACAACAGACCGCCGCTGCGCACCCAGTCGGCGCGAGCCTCGGGCCAGCCGAGTACGGCGGCGGAATTGGACAATGAGCGCGGACCGGCCAACCCTTCGGTGAGCGCGTGGAAGCGTTCGATCTGAGCCGATGTGGAGGGACCGGCGAACACCTCGGACTCGGAGAAATGGGTCAGCAGGCCGATCGCCGGATCCACCCCGGGCATGGCCGCCAGCCGGGCATGCACCTCGGCCACGCGCTCCGGCGCGAAACCGAGGCGATGCATGCCGGTATCGATCTTCAGCCACACGCGCAGATGGCCCCGCGTCGGCACGGCCTCTGCCAGCCAGCTCAACTGGGCTTCGTGATGGATCGCCGCATCCAGGCCCAGTCGCTGCATTTCGGCAATGTCGCCGGCCTGGTCCGGACCGGACAACACGACGATGCGCTGGCGGTGTCCGGCCGCACGCAGGCGCAAACCATCCCCCAGCGCGGCGACCGCGAATGCATCAGCGTCGGCACCCAAAGCACGTGCCACGCGCTCCAGCCCATGGCCGTAGGCATCGGCCTTGACCACTGCCATCACCTGCGCCGGCGCGGCCAGCACCTTCAGGCGAGCCAGGTTGTGGCGCAAGGCGCCCAGATGGATGGTGGCGACGGTGGTGCGGCTCATTGCCTGGATCGGGATTCGGGATTCGGGATTCGGAATTCGTCAAAAACAGGAACGCCACGCGCGATTCGGCCCGGGCGATTCCCGAGTTCCGGGGCCGACGTTCCCGCCTTCAATCAAAACTCCCCACGAACGAATCGGAGGCGTAATTGACGAACTGCGTGTAGTGACCGAGGAAGGTGAGCTTGCAGGTATCGGTGGGACCGTTGCGCTGCTTGCCGATGATGATTTCGGCGATGCCCTTGTCCGGCGATTCCTTGTTGTAGTACTCGTCGCGGTAGATGAACATGATCACGTCGGCATCCTGCTCGATAGCGCCGGACTCGCGCAGATCGGACATCATCGGACGCTTGTCCGCACGCTGTTCCAGCGATCGATTCAACTGCGAAAGGGCCATCACCGGCACGTTCAACTCCTTGGCGAGTCCCTTCAGTGAACGCGAAATTTCTGAAATTTCGGTGGCGCGATTCTCCTTGTTCCCCGGCACCTGCATCAGCTGCAGGTAGTCGATCACGATCAGGCCCAGCCCACCGTGCTCGCGGTGCAGGCGTCGCGCACGCGAACGCAGCTCCACCGGCGACAGGCCAGGTGTGTCGTCGATGAAGATCTTGGCGTCCGAAAGCAGCGCGATCGCATTGGACACGCGCGGCCAGTCCTCCTCTTCCAGATCGCCATTGCGCAGGTGTTGCTGGTGGATGCGGCCGACCGAGGAGATCAGACGGAAGGCCAGCTGTGACGAGGACATTTCCATCGAGAACACGACCACCGCCTTCTTGCTGCCCAGTGCGGCAGCCTCGGCGATGTTCAGTGCGAACGCGGTCTTGCCCATCGACGGACGCGCCGCCACGATGATCAGGTCCGACGGCTGCAGGCCCGACGTGAGCTTGTCGAGGTCGGTGAAACCGGTACTGACACCGGTGAGCTGGCCGCGGTTCTCGTAGCGCTCGGTGAGCAGGCGAAAGGCGTCTTTCACCGCCTCGCGCATCGACACCGAATCCTTCTTGCCGCGGGCGCCGGATTCGGCAATGTGGAACACGCGCTGCTCGGCGCTTTCCAGCACCTCGTGCACGCTCTTGCCTTCGGGTCGGTAGCCATCCTCGGTGATCGAGGTACCGGCATCGATCAGCTGGCGCAGCACCGATTTCTCGCGCACGATCTCGGCATAGGCGGCGATGTTCGCCGCGCTGGGGGTGCTGTTGGCCAGTTCGATCAGGTAGCTGGCGCCACCGACCATCTCGGCCAGGCCGTTGCTCTCGAACCAGTCGCCCAGGGTCACCGCGTCACACGGCATGCCCTTGTTCGCCAATTCGTTGATGGCGCGCCAGATCAGCCGATGATCCTTGCGGTAGAAGTCGCCCTCGGCCAGCCGGTCGGCCACCTTGTCCAGCGCATCGGGCGCCAGCATCAGTCCGCCCAGCACGGCTTGCTCCGCATCAATGGAATGCGGCGGCACCCGCAACGCCTCGATGGCCGGCGACGAAGGTTTGCGATCAGGGGCGAAAGACATCGACTTACCTCAGGAGAATTACCCCACGAATGGACGCGTACTGCATCGACACTTCGTGGCTGGTCATACCGACACCATCATGCGCGGCGGCGTCTCACCCGTCGAGACAATAAGTCTGTGGATAAGTTGTGAGTTGTTGGGGATAAGCCGCGTGGACGGATCCCCCTTCCCGCAAAACAAACGGGCGCCTTGCGGCGCCCGGATGCTTCCATCACGTGGATGGAATGAAGCTTACTTGTCGCCGACCACGATCACCTTGGCGGTGGTCTGGACGTCGGCGTGCAGGTTGATCACCACGTCGAATTCGCCGGTGTTGCGCAGCGGACCTTCGCCCAGGATCACCTCGTTCTTGTGAACTTCGTGACCCGCGGCGGTGAGAACCTCGGCAATGTCACGCGGACCGACCGAGCCGAACAGCTTGCCTTCGGCACTGGCGTGCGCGGTGATGGTCACCGACGCGTCAGCGAGCTTGGCCTTGCGTGCCTCGGCATCCGCCAGAGCGGTATTGGCCTTGGCTTCGTATTCGGCGCGACGCTGTTCGAACGCAGCCAGGTTGGCGGCATTGACGCGAACGGCCTTGCCCTGCGGCAGGAGGAAGTTGCGACCGTAACCCGGCTTCACGACGACCTTGTCGCCGAGCGTGCCGAGGTTGCGCACTTTCTGCAGAAGAATGAGTTCCATGATGCTTTCCTGATTCGTTAGCACCGGTGTGGCCCGGCGCAGCCAGAGGACGGTTGTCCGAAGGATGTCTGAAGTCATGCCCGGCCGAAGCCGGGCAGAACCGCGAACCGCAACGTGACGCTGCGGCTCACACGATCAGACGTCGTGGTTGTCGGTGTACGGCAGCAGTGACAAGAAGCGGGCGCGCTTGATCGCGGTAGCCAGCTGGCGCTGGTAACGCGCCTTGGTGCCGGTGATGCGGCTCGGTACGATCTTGCCGTTCTCGGTGACGTACTGACGCAGGGTGTTGAGATCCTTGTAGTCGATCTCTTTCACGTCTTCGGCAGTGAAGCGGCAGAACTTGCGGCGGCGGAAAAACTTGGACATGGTCTTCGATTCCTATCAGTCGTCGCTGTCGCGATCGTTGTCGTCGCGGTCACGACCGCGCGGCCGGGACTCGCCTTCGCCATCACCCTCGTCGTCGCGGCGACGGGTGGTCTTGGCATCATCCTTTTCTTTCGACTTCAGGATGAAGGACGGCTCGGTATCGGCTTCGTCACGACGGATCACCAGATGGCGCAGCACGGCGTCGTTGAAGCGGAAACCCGACTCCAGCTCGTTCAGTGCGTTCTGGCTGACTTCGATGTTGAGCAGCACGTAATGTGCCTTGGCCAGATTCACGATCGGATAGGCCAGCTGACGACGGCCCCAATCTTCCAGACGGTGAATCTTGCCGCCATCGGTTTCGATCAGCGACTTGTAACGCTCGAGCATGGCCGGAACCTGCTCGCTCTGATCCGGATGGACCATGAACACAACTTCGTAATGACGCAGCGTCATTGTGGGTTGACTCCTTGTGGGTGCGGCCATGCGGCCTTGCAGCCTCCCGCCGATGCGGTGAGGCAAGTGTCCTGCCGGCACCGGTGGAGGTGCGGACAGAAGCGGAATTGTACGGCGCCCGCGAAGGCGCACGCAAGTCATTGATGAAAAAGGGCGCCGCCAGAGCGAAACGGATGGGCGAAACGCGGGCCGCCACGGCCATCACCAGCCGGCAGCCCCGGGCGCGGCTCAGCTGACCGTAAAGCTCTCGCCACACCCGCAGGCGCCGGTGGCGTTGGGGTTGTGGAACACGAAGCTGGCGTTCAGCCCCTGCTTCTGGAAGTCGATCACCGTGCCATCCACCAGGGCCATGCTTTTGTCGTCGACGATCAGCGACAGGCCGTCCACCTCGACCACGCGATCGTTCTCGCCCATGGCTTCGGCCAGGTCCACCACATAGGCAAAGCCGGAACAGCCGGTGCGCTTGACGCCGAAACGCACCCCGGCCGCGGTCGGGGTTGCCGCCAGAAAGTGGCGCATGCGCTCGTTGGCGGCGGAAGTGATGGTGATACTCATGAGGGCAGATCGAACCTCGGAATGTGACCCGGAAAGTCGCAGCACGGGGGCAGCTACATTATCATGCTGGTTTGCTCCCATGCGCCTCATCGCGCGGGAGTCATTCATCCATTACACGTCGAGATGCGGCGTGGCAGCAGGAGTTTCAACCGATGGCCGTGGTCAGTGTGAAACAGGCTCTTTCCGGCAAGCTCGAAGCCGGCAGCACGGTCACCGTGCGCGGCTGGGTGCGTACCCGACGCGATTCCAAAGCCGGCCTGTCCTTCGTGAACGTGACCGATGGCTCCTGCTTCGACCCGATCCAGGCCGTCGTGCCGGCGACCCTGGGCAATTACGACAGCGAAGTGAAACATCTCACGGCCGGCGCCGGTGTGATCATCAGCGGCACCCTGGTGCCTTCCCAAGGCAAGGGTCAGAGCTTTGAATTGCAGGCCGCTGAAGTGATCGTCACCGGCCTGGTCGACGATCCGGAAACCTACCCGATCCAGCCGAAGCAGCATTCGATGGAATTCCTGCGCGAGGTCGCCCACCTGCGGCCCCGCACGAACCTGTTTGGTGCCGTGACCCGCGTGCGCCACACCATGATGACGGCGATCCACCGCCACCTCACCGAACAGGGCTTCTTCTGGATCAATACGCCGATCATCACGACGTCGGATGCCGAGGGTGCCGGCGACATGTTCCGGCTGTCCACCCTGGACCTGGCCAACCTGCCGCGCGACGAGCACGGCAAGATCGATTTCCGCAAGGACTTCTTCGGCCGCGAAGCCTTCCTCACCGTGTCCGGCCAGCTCAATGTCGAGGCCTATGCCCTGGCCATGAGCAAGGTCTACACCTTCGGGCCCACCTTCCGCGCCGAAAACTCCAATACACCGCGTCACCTCGCCGAATTCTGGATGGTTGAGCCCGAGATCGCCTTCGCCGACCTCGCCGCCGACGCCGACTGCGCCGAGACCTTCCTCAAGGCGATCTTCAAGGCTGTGCTGGACGAGCGCCCCGACGACATGGCGTTCTTCGCCGAACGCGTGCAGCCGGATGCGATCACCCGCATGGAAGCCTTCATCGCCAAGCCGTTCGAGCGTATCGATTACACCGATGCGATCGACATCCTGAAGAAATCCGGCGAGAAGTTCGAATACCCGGTCGCCTGGGGCATCGACCTGCAGACCGAGCACGAACGCTATCTGGCGGAGAAACATATCGGCCGCCCGGTGGTCGTCATGAACTACCCCGAGGCGATCAAGGCGTTCTACATGCGGCTGAACGATGACGAGAAGACGGTCGCGGCGATGGACGTGTTGGCGCCGGGCATCGGGGAGATCATCGGCGGCAGCCAGCGCGAAGAGCGCCTGGACTACCTGGATCGACGCATGATCCAGTTCGGGCTCGATCCGGCCAGCTATGGCTGGTACCGTGACCTGCGTCGTTACGGCACCGTGCCGCATGCCGGTTTCGGACTCGGCTTCGAGCGACTGCTGGTCTACATCTGCGGCTTGGCCAACATCCGCGATGCCATCCCCTATCCGCGCGCCGCCGGCACGGCGGAATTTTGAGCAGACCCAACGCCATGCAATTCCGACTTTCAGCCGCCATCCCAGCCCTCGTTTTCAGCGTCCTGCTGGGTGGCTGTCATGCGGCGAAGTCCCTGCTTCCACCGAACCTGCGGCCGCCGTCGGAGAATACCGGTGATGCACTGAAGCTGGCGCAGGAACGTTTGCTTCAGGCCAGCCCCTGCTGCAGCAGCTTTGCTGACTTCTCCTACCGCAGCACGCTGCCCTGGGAACCTCAGAAATTCGTCCTGGGCAGCGGCAGCATGGTCGCCAACCTCAACGGCACGCAGAGCTATTTCCTCGCGTTCCGACTGCCGATCGGAGTGAAGCTGCCCTACCGGGTGGCGCTGAAATCCGAATTGAACGGTCGCTGGCTGCACGCCAGCTACCTGTTTGCACCCACCGTGGTACTGCTCGACGAAGCCTTCCAGCCACTCCGCTCGGAAGACATCGGCCTGTGCGAGCACATGGGCTGGAGCGACGAAACCACCGGCGCCTTCGGCAGCCTGAAAATCGAGAACGCCAAGGCGCGATACCTGCTGGTCTACAGCTCGGCCGAACAGCAGTCGGGCAAGACCTACTGGGAACAGTCGCCGGCCTCGATTTCCACCTCGACCGCGGCCTCGCTGCAAATGAATTCCACCGGCAGTTTCAGCATTCCGCACGGACCGGATGGCACCTTGTGGGTGGGCCTGATGAACAACACCTACGAGAAGGCGCTGGACAATGCCGTGTGCAAGAAGGCGGCCAAGGGCGATGGCGTGCTGAACACCCTGCGCACGGTGCTGCCACTGCCGTGGAGTAACGGCAGCACCCCCGGCAGCACCAACAACAGCCGCCACAGCACGCCATGATCATCCTCTATCTGGCCCTGCTGGCCTGCGGCGTCGGCCTGTTCGTGTTGTCGTATGTCGCGCCGTTCCGGGTGGCCAGGCTCCTGCGTCAGCGTTACCCGCAACACTGGCAGGTGATCGCCGATGCCGCCCGGGGCCGGCTTTCCGGCTTTCGCACGTGGGCTGCCATGCAGCAGGTGTTGCGCTCACCTGCATTGCCTGCACTGGGTGATGCGGCGATCAGCCGCTGGCAGGCGATCTGGCGCTACAGCCAGTGGCTGGGATGGGCGTGCTGGCTTGGTGCCCTGGCGATGCGGTTGTGGCTGCACTGATCTACTGAGGAAACACCATGCAACTGGATCTGAGTGGACGGCACGCCCTGGTCTGCGGTGCCTCGCAGGGCATCGGCCGAGCCAGCGCCATCGAGTTGGCCGAACTGGGGGCCAGCGTGACCTTGCTGGCACGCTCTGCCGACAAACTGGCCCGCGTCACCGAACAACTGCCGAAAATCCATGCCGGACAGCATCACCAGTGGCGCAGCGTGGACATGCTGGACACCGCCGCGCTTCATGCCACGGCCATCGAGGTTGCCGCCGCGCGAGCCGTGCACGTGCTGATCAACAACAGCGGCGGACCGCCGGGTGGTCCGGCCAACAGCGCGGAACCCGCCGCGTTCGAAACCGCTTTCCGCCAACATCTGCTGGCCGGCCAGACTCTGCTGCAGGCACTGCTGCCGGGCATGCGCGATAGCACGTACGGCCGCATCGTCAACGTGATTTCCACGTCGGTGAAGGAGCCCATCGCCGGGCTGGGCGTATCCAACACCGTGCGTGCGGCGGTAGCGGGCTGGGCCAAGACCCTGTCCGGTGAACTGGCGGCCGATGGCATCACCGTCAACAACGTGCTGCCCGGCTACACCCGTACCGATCGCCTCGACAGTCTGCTGAACGCAAAGGCGGCCGCCAGCGGCCAGAGTGAAGATGAAATCGCCCAAAGTCTGATCGCCACCATCCCGGCCCGACGCTTCGGCGAGGCCAGCGAGGTGGCTGCGGTCATTGCCTTTCTGTGCACGCCGGCCGCCGCTTACGTCAATGGCGTCAGCATCGCGGTCGATGGCGGCCGCACCCGCGCACTGAGCTGACGCGCTGCCGCAGGGGATACCGCGCATACGCCGGCGTCCGGTGCAATTGACGCTTGCTGGTTCTAAACTTGAGCGGATGTCCATTCCCCGCCTTGCCAATCTGATCGACGGTCGCCTGCAGCCGCCTCATCGCGATACATGGCTGGACGTCCATGAGCCGGCCACCGGCGCGGTCTTCATGCACTGCCCCGATTCCACCGCTGGCGACGTCGATGCGGCGGTGGCTGCGGCAGACCGCGCCGCCGCGCAATGGGCCAGCACGCCGATCGAACAACGCGCCGCCCTGCTGCATCGTCTTGCCGACCTGATCGAGGCGCAGCTGGATACGTTTGCCGCGCTGGAGTCCCGCGACAGCGGCAAGCCGCTGAGCCTGGCGCGCCGCCTCGACATTCCCCGCGCGGTAAGCAACCTTCGGTATTTCGCCGCAGCGATCATCGGCTGGGGCAGCGAATCGCACGCGATGGAGACCGGCGCTCCCGGTGCGGGTGCCATCAATTACACCTTGCGCCAGCCACTCGGCGTGATCGGCTGCATCAGCCCGTGGAACCTGCCGCTCTACCTGTTTACCTGGAAGATCGCGCCGGCACTGGCCGCAGGCAACACGGTCGTGGCCAAGCCGTCGGAAGTCACTCCGTGCACGGCCGCCCTGCTCGGCGAACTGAGCATCGCGGCCGGCTTTCCTCCCGGCGTGCTCAACATCGTGCACGGCAGCGGGCCCGAGGTGGGCCAGGCCATCGTCGAACATGCCAGGGTCAAAGCGGTGTCCTTCACCGGCAGCACGGCCACGGGCGCGCGGATCGCCGGCATTGCCGCGACGCAGTTCAAGAAGCTGTCGCTGGAGATGGGCGGCAAGAATCCGGCCATCGTGTTTGCCGATGCCGACCTTTCCGACGCCAACCTCGACACCATCGTTCGTTCGGGCTTCGCCAACCAGGGCGAGATCTGCCTGTGCGGCTCGCGCCTGCTGGTGCAGAAGTCGATTTACGACAGCTTCCGCCAGCGCTACCTGGCCAGAGTGCAGGCACTGCGCGTGGGCGACCCGGAACACGCCGACAGCGATCTGGGCGCGATGGTCTCGAAGGCGCATTACCACAAGGTACTCGGCTGCATCGAACAAGCCCGCAACGAAGGGGGCCACGTGCTGTGCGGAGGCGGCGCCATCCAGCCGGGCGGGCGCTGCGCCGAAGGCTGGTTCATTGCGCCGACCGTGATCGAGGGGCTGCCTTCGGCGGCGGCGACCAACCAGCAGGAGATCTTCGGACCCGTGGTCTGCCTGATTCCGTTCGAGGACGAAGCCGAGGCGCTGGCCATTGCCAACGACAGTCGTTACGGCCTGGCCGCATCGCTGTGGACACGGGACCTGTCGCGCGCGCACCGCATGGCGGGGCAACTCGAGTTCGGCATCGTCTGGATCAACTGCTGGCTGCTGCGCGATCTGCGTACGCCGTTCGGCGGCGTCAAGCAATCCGGCGTCGGTCGGGAGGGCGGCAGCGAGGCGCTGAACTTCTTCACCGAACCAAAGAACATCTGCATCGCCTACGACAGCGCTTCAGGACGTTCCTGAGACCGTGCAGGCCCGAACCCGAGGACTCCTGATGAATTCATTGAAAGATCTGCTCGCCAACAATCGCCGCTGGGCCGATCAGGTCACCGCACAGGACCCGACCTTTTTCGAGCAACTGTCCCGGCAACAGGCTCCGCGTTATCTGTGGATCGGCTGTTCGGACTCGCGTGTACCCGCCACCCAGATCGTCGACCTGCCACCGGGTGAGATCTTCGTGCACCGCAATGTCGCCAACGTGGTCGTGCATACCGATCTCAATGCCCTCAGCACCATCCAGTTCGCCGTTGACGTGCTGAAGGTCAAGCACATTCTGGTGGTCGGCCACTACGGTTGTGGTGGCGTCGGCGCGGTACTGAAGGAAAGCCGCCTTGGACTAATCGACAACTGGCTGCGCCACATCACCGATATCGCCTTGAAACACGCGGACAAGCTCGATCCGGCACAGGCGTTCGCGCTGCGCCATGCCCGCCTGTGCGAACTCAATGCACTGGAGCAGGCGCTGAACGTCTGCCACACCACCGTGGTCCAGGAAGCTTGGGAGCGCGGACAGGATCTGGCCGTGCATGCGTGGATCTACGGACTGGACAACGGCCACATCCACGACCTCGGCCTGGACGTGCGCGGCCGTGATCAATTGCCCGAAGCCTACAACCGCGCGGTGACCGAACTGGCCAGACGCTGGGAAGTGGCCGCATGAGCGACACCATCCGCACCGATGCCGCGCCGGCGCCGGTGGGCGCGTATCCGCATGCGCGGCGCGTCGGCAACCTGCTGTTCCTGTCCGGCGTGGGTCCACGCCAGCCGGGCAGCCAGGCCATCCCCGGCAACGTGCACGGCGCCGATGGCCAAGTGATCGACTATGACATCGAAGCGCAATGCCGGCAGGTGTTCGCCAATGTCCGCGCGGTACTGGAAGCCAGCGGAGCGCGCTGGAGCGACCTGGTCGACGTCACCGTGTTCCTCACCGACATGCAGCGTGATTTCGCCACCTACAACCGCCTGTACGCGGAGTGCTTCGCTGGCGTGGACGCCTGCCGCACCACGGTCGGGATCGACGCGCTGCCCACGCCGATCGCGATCGAACTGAAATGCGTGGCCGCCGTCCCTCCCGCACAAGACTGACTCGACGCCGCACGCTGTCGCCGCAGTTCGCCACCGGCAAATCAGCGCCGTGAAAAGCCCCGCCAGTGGACGCTGGCGGGGCGACGGATCATGACAACGCGATCAACCCGCCGACTTGGCTGCCGTGGCGGCAGCGGCCTTCCGGTGCTTGTGATGGGATTTGTGATGCGCCTTGTGGTTCATGGCCGTTTTCGGCGAAGTCGTCGCCGCGGGCGCCGCAGCTGCGGCCGGTGTCTGCGGTGCAACGGCTTGGGCGAACACGGAACCTGAAAGGGCCACTCCCGCCACAAGCAGGGAAGCGATCAAAACGTTACGCATCATGATGTCGAGCCTCGCGCAATGAAGGTGTCGCGAACCCGGCCGGAACCCGGCAACTCGGGTGGCGCGACAAGCGGACGATGCGACCGCCACGAGATACCGCGGCTGAACGAAAGTCGCGCTTTCAACGAGCCATGAGTGCGAATGAGCTTGACTTCATCAAGGCGCTCCCGGTCCTCACACGTTCTTGCGACGATGTTCATCCCGGGGTGCGAAGCCTCCACCCGCCGCATGCGCAGCAAAGCCTCGCGCAGCCGGGTTCAGGCCAAGGTGATTCGCAGCAACTGCTCGATCAACGCCTGCACCGCCGGCGCCCTGGAGGCATCGTACGCAAAGCTCTCTTCGTCCATGTAATTCAGCTGCGCCAATTCGAGTTGCACCGCCTGCACCTCGTTTGCCGGCGTGCCGTAATGGCGGGTGATGTAGCCACCCTTGAAGCGCCCGTTCACCGCAAAACTGAAGCGGGACTGTGCCTGCAGACAGGACTGCAAACGCGCCTGCAAGGTGGAATCACAACTTGCTCCGGTCGCCGTACCAAGATTGAAGTCGGGCAATTGTCCGTCGAACAACATCGGCACATGACTGCGAATGGAGTGTCCTTCCCACAGCACGACTCGGCCATGCTCGGCATGCAACCTCGCAAGTTCCTGTGCCAAGGCTTCATGGTACGGGCGCCAGTACGTGTTTATCCGGCGTTGAACTTCCGCCTGGTCCGGCTCCAGCCCATCCTGGTACAGGGCTTCACCGTCAAAGCCGATGGTCGACACCAGACCGGTTTCGCGCTGGCCGGGGTACAACGCATGACCATCGGCAGGACGGTTCAGATCAATCACATAACGTGACGCCAGCGGCTTCAGCACACTGGCTCCGAGTGCCTGCGCCAACGGCTCGTACAACCGCGCCACATGCCAATCCGTATCCGGTGATCGTCTCGCCGCCGGGCTCATGCGCTGCGCGATATCGGCAGGAATGAAGCTGCCATCGTGTGGCAGGCTGATCAGGAGCGGCACGCGGCCGCGCTGCAAGGTGAATGTTGTCATTCGTGGATTGTAACCAGGCCTCACGAATGGGGGCCGTCCGGTCACGGATGCCTGCGGTCCCGGGACGTGGCCAGAGCGACGCCGCCATCGGTACTTGCCTGGAAAACGGTTCGGAGGCACGCTGACCACAGCATCCTCCTGGAGGGTTCCCGATGCCGAGCCGGACGTCCTGTCGCACTTTGTCCATGGCGATCTGCGTGTCAGCCTTGCTGATTGCTCCTTCGTCGGCCAGGGATTTCAGCCCTTCCGCCACGGCCATGTTCATGGGCTTGCGCGCACAAACCAATGATCTTGCGCGCTACCTGTACCTGCTGAAGACCACACCCACGCTGCCCGTCGCGGACCAGCAACTGGCGTTGCAGATGTTTGCCTCGGTCGAGAACGAGTTGGGGCTCTACAACCAGGCCCTGCGCGACTTTCCGTTGAAAAGCCATGCGCTGCCCGAGACCCGTTTGCCGACCCCGGAGGACTGGGTGTCCACGGATGCGATCGACGCCATCACCTCCATGGCCAAAGACCGCCGCCTGGTCATGGTCAACGAAGCGCACCACGACGCCCATACCCGCGAACTGACGCTGGCGCTGTTGCCCCGCCTGCGCGCCATGGGCTTCAACTACCTGGCCATCGAAGCGCTCTCGGACAAGGATGGGCAGTTGATGCAACGCGGTTATGTGGTGGAGGACAGCGGAACGGAGTATCTGCGTGAGCCGATGTATGGAGAGATCGTTCGCACGGCAGTCCGGCTGGGCTTCATTCTCGTGCCCTACGATCTGGGCCCCGGTTCGCAAGGCGATCGCGAGTCAGCTCAGGCGAGCAATCTCTACGAGAAGACGTTTGCGAAGGATCCCCACGCCCGGGTTTTCGTGCATGCGGGCTATGCCCATATCGACAAGGCCAAGGGGCGCCTGGGCAGCGCGCAACCCATGGCCGCGTACCTGCAGCGGATAAGCGGCATCGTTCCGCTGTCGATCGACCAGACCCAGTTTCGCGAGCAGATCCCGGCCGAACGCGACGCCTATCGGCAACTTGTCGCCGAATTCCCCTCCAGTGGCCCGATCATTCTCGTCAATCGCATCACCGGAAAGGCATGGAGTGCCAGCCCGGAGCTTTACGACGTGAATGTGTTGCTGCCTCCGGGAAGCACGGGGATCGTCGACAGCGGCTTCGTCCGACCTGTCTCGAATGCGCGCGCCTCCGATCTGGACCATCTCATGCTGCCGGATCCTCTCATCAAGTTGCGTCCGGACTGGCTGACCTTGCAGGGCCAGCGCATGCCTTACCCCATCAACTCGTCCATGTGCAGGACGTCCTACCCCTGCGTCATCGATGCCCATCCGGTGGACGAGCCGGACAATGCCACGGCCTCTGACCGCTACGCCTTCATGCAGGGCAATGTCGTATCGAAACTCTATCTGCGGCCGGGCCAGTACCGGCTGCGCGCCTGGGGCGTCAACGCGCAGACTCTGGCCGAACAGCTCATCACGGTAAATCCGCGCTGACCCTGCGTCACGGCAAGGCCCTGCCGGCGCGGCGAAACGCGCCGGCGACCACTTGCACCAATTGAATTACGCATGTAGTCTTATTTTGAACTACAAGCGTAATCCAAAGGGCGCCCCGATGACCAAGCCACCGCCACCGATCAGTGAAGCCGAAAGCCGGGTCATGGACGTGTTGTGGCGGAAGGCGCCGCAAAGTTCCGAGGACATCGTGGCGGCACTTCAGCATGAGAGCGACTGGCACGAAAAGACCATCCGGACCCTGCTCAATCGCCTGCTCGGCAAGGGCGCCGCGACGGCGCTGAAAGACGGAAGGCGTTACCTGTACTCGCCCACGTTGACCCGCGAACAATGGCAATCGCAGGAAAGTCGCAGCCTGCTGAACCGCGTGTTCGATGGCCGGCTTTCACCGCTGCTGGTGCATTTCAGTGCTCACGAAAAGCTGGGGGCGAAGGACGTCGCCGAGCTGCGCAAGCTGCTCGACGCCATCGAGAAGAAGGAGCACTGACATGGATTCGACCGTGCTGCAGTCCTTGTTGCTGTCGACGCTTGCCTTTTGTGTCGTGTTGCTGGTGCGACGCCCCGTGCGACGTTGTCTCGGCGCCGGCCCGGCATTCACGTTGTGGGTGCTGCCGCTGCTGCTCACCGCACTGCCCTGGTTGCCTGCGCTGCCGGCGCAGCTTCCGACATTGCCCACCATGCATGTATTGCCCGGCACCGTGGGCGTGGTTGCGTTTCACACGAGCCACGCCGCACTCGGCGCGTGGCTTCGGCTGGCATGGTGGGTCGGCGTGATGCTCGGCACGGCACGCTTGCTGCTGCATTACCTGAACCTGCATCGGCATGCCCGCCCGTTACCCGCTGAATGGCAATCGATCCTGCAGCATGAAATGGGGGAACTGGAGCCTCGCCGCGTGCGGTTGCATCCGGCGGGCCCCGCCGTGCTGTGCGCGCTGCGCGGGCTGGTGTTGCTGCCGCCCGACTTTCTGCAGCGCTTTGCTGCAGCCGAACGCCAGCTGATTCTTCGCCATGAACGGGCCCATCTGCGTCGGGGCGATGTGCTCTGGAGTTTGCTGGCCGAGGCGATTGCCGTCCTGTTGTGGTTCCACCCGCTGACCTGGGTGGCACTGCCCCGCTTCCGGCTGGATCAGGAGCTGGCCTGCGATGAACGCGTCCTGCGCGATTCACCACAGGACGAAGCCGGCTACGCACACATCCTTATGCACAGTGTGGGCACACCGCCCGTACCCGCGCTGATTCCCTGGCTCGCCGAGCCACAACTCAAGGAGCGACTCACCATGATCCAGCGTCTTCGTCCCGGCGCCCTGCGCCGCCGCATCGGCTATCTCGGCTTGGCCATGTTGATGGCAGGCAGCGCGCTGGTCGCCCAAGCCGGCACAAATCCCGCTTCCGACCACAGCGCGGAATCAGACATTACCTATAACTCGCAATTGCAACCTTCCTATCCCGCTGCGGCCGTCAAGAACCGGCAAGAGGGTACGGTCATCTTGCTGGTCCAGGTTCACGCCGACGGCACGCTGGGCAGCATCGCCTACGAACCCCGACACAGCACGACGACATCCGCCGACCTGATCGCCGCAGCCAGCACCGCGGCCAGGCAATGGCGCTTCAATCCGCAGATGAAAGACGGCAAACCGATCGAAGGTTATGCCCGGGTACCGGTCAAGTTCAGCCTGACGCCCCTGCCCGACCAGATCGAGAAGGGCCAAGCTGAGAAATTGAGTTCAAAACACTGAAGAATCGATTGATTTGCATATGATTTATTGACTTGATAACCTCGACGCACCCGACGTCGAGGTTATCCTGTGAGCCCGCAGCACAGCGCTTCATCCGCCACCCCTGCCACCTTCTCGTGGTGCGTCCGGCTGATGCTGTTGTCGCTGGCGATGGTCATGCTGGCAGCCTGCTCCGGCAATCCACGTCGGCCCGAGCCGACGTACAAGACATCCCGCTCCGCCCTCGCCGACCTTCCTCCCCGCGCGCCTTCGGCCGCCAGCGCCGGCGAAGCGAACGACATCCTGTTCCGCGCCATCGGACTGGTCGGTACGCCGTACCGCTGGGGTGGCAACACGCCAACGGGGGGATTCGACTGCAGTGGCCTGGTGGATTACATCTATCGCACCGCCGCCGGCATCAAGCTGCCACGCACCTCCCACGAAATGGCCAAGGGGGATGGACAGAAGGTACGCAAGATGACCCAGTTGGCCAGCGGTGACCTGGTGTTCTTCGACATCGGCGGCGCGATCAGCCATGTCGGCGTGTACGTGGGCAAGGGGCGCTTCGTGCATGCGCCGAACAGCGGTGGCACGGTGCGCCTGGACGACATCGATGGGCCGTACTGGGGAAATCACTTCGCCTACGGGCGTCGAGTGCTCAACTGAGGCACTGCCAGCAGGCCCGCGCGCCGCACCATCTGAGCAAACAATGACGGCGCCCGAGGGCGCCGTCATTCGTACTTTGCCGCAAAACCGGCTCAGTGTGCTTCGGCACCCGGCGTGTGCGCATGGCCGTGCTGAATCTCTTCCTCGGTGGCATCGCGCACCTCGCCGACCGTGACGTCGAAATGCAGCGTCTTGCCGGCCATCGGATGGTTCAGGTCCACGTCGATCGCGCTCATGCCGACCTTGTGCACGGTGACCGCGCGCTGGCCGCCTTCCTTGAGGCTGAGCACCGTGGTCATGCCGGGCTTGAGGCGGTTCGCCTGCGGAAAGTACTTCTTCGACATGCGCTGGATCTGGCCTTCCTGGCGCTCGCCGTAAGCATCAACGGCAGCCACGTCCACCGACAGCTCGTCACCCGCTTCATGCCCTTCCAGCGCGGCTTCCAGACCAGGAATCAGCTGGCCGTGACCCAGCAGGATCCACAGCTGTTCGTCGCGGTCGTGCGAACTTTCCACTTTCTCGCCATCCACGGTCAGCGTGTAATGGATTGCGATGACCTTGTCCTTGCCAGCCTTCATTGCCTGTCTCGTCGATGGGATCAAACCGCAGATTCTAGCAGCCCGTGACCGGCCTTTAGGGAATCGGCGTCAGCGCGGCTCATGGGCGAAACCGACGCCCTTCGCTTCAGGCCCGAACCACAGCAGCAAAGCCAGCAACACGGCCACGAAGACCATCCACCACGACATGGCAAACGCGAAATCGCCGCCGTGCCGCTGCGCCAGCCAGGTTTGCGCGGTCGCGGTAACCGCCGCCAACAGGTTGCCCATCTGGTAGGCGAAGCCGGGCAGCGTGCCGCGCACCGCCGCGGGCGACAACTCGTTGAGATGGGTCGGCACCACGCCCCACGCGCCCTGCACCATCACCTGGATGAGAAACGCGCCAAGGCCCAGCAGGATCAGCGAACCGCCATACATCCACAGCGGAATCACCGGAATCGCCAGCAGCGCCGCGATGATCATGGCCTTGCGCCGTCCGATCCGTTCCGACAGCGCCCCGAAATACAGACCACCCACCAGGGCGCCCAGGTTGAGCATCGCCACCAGCACGAAGGCTGCGGTCGAGCCGGTCGGAAGATGCAGGCTGGACTCCTCGAACGTGTGATACATGTCCTGCGAGCCATGGCTGAACATGTTGAACGCCATCATCAACAGCATCAGGTACAACGCCAGCTTCCAGTGCCCGCGCATGGATGCGATCAGGCCCGGACGATGAGACGCCTGGCCAGCCTGCCATACCGCCGATTCCGGCACCTTGCGCCGGATATACAACACCAGCAGCGCCGGGATCGCGCCGACCACGAACAGCCCGCGCCAGCCGATGTAATCCACCAGCAACCAGTTGGCCAGTGCCGCAAGGAAGAAGCCGACCGGATAGCCGCTCTGCAACAACCCCGATACCGCGCCGCGCGCCTTGGCCGGGATCGACTCCATCGCCAGCGACGCACCGATGCCCCACTCGCCGCCCATGGCGATGCCAAACAGGAAGCGCAAGACCAGCAGCATGGTGAGCGAGGTGGAGAACGCGGTCGCCAGTTCGAAGATCGAAAACAGGATCACGTCGAGCATCAGGATCGGTCGCCGGCCGAAGCGGTCGGCCAGCCGGCCGAACAGCAGTGCGCCGAGCGGCCGCGCCGCCAGGGTCAGGAACAGCGCATAGGTGATTTGCGCCGCTCCCACCTCGAATTCCTTCGCCACGGTGACGATCACGAAGGTAAGGAGGAAATAGTCGAAGGCATCCAGTGTCCAGCCAAGGAAGCTGGCCAACACGGTGTGTCGCTGGTTGGAGTCGAGTTCACGCAGGGGTGCAAGCAAGGACATCGCGACGCCGCCTTTCAGCCATTCGGGGACCGGCCGCTATCGTATGCCCGGCACCGCCAGAACGGGATAGCCCCCCGTGCATGACTTGCATGCACCGAATGCCTTAGGCTGATGACTGCTCTCCAGACGCGGAAACCGGATGGATCATCGCTGTCGCCAACGCATTGCCAAACGCTATGACAATGTCCTGCAACAGGGTTATGTCCGCAGCAAGCTGGCGACCGACCCCGTCTATGCGGCCACGGCCGCTTTGCTGCAGGACAGCGCACTGCCACTGCTGGATATCGGATGCGGCATCGGCCTGCTCGGACAGTATCTGAACACGCAAGGCCGAACGCGGCGGTACTTCGGAATGGACCACGACGGCCGGAAAATCGCGGCGGGTCGACTCGCCGCGCAGCGCGGCGGGCTGGACGACATCATGGATCTGCAGCACGCCGATGCAGCCGATCTGCCATCCGTGCACGGTGATGTCGCCGTCCTGGATGTGCTGCATTATCTGCCCGCCGCCCGCCAAGCCGACTTGTTGCGCGCGGCCGTCCGGCACCTGGCTCCGGACGGCCGATTGATTATTCGCAACGTGCTGCGCGAGAACAACTGGCGATTTCATGCCACGAGAATCGAAGAGTTCTTCCTGCACGCGTCAGGCTGGATGGCCGGCGGCGCAGAGCATTATCCGACTGCCGCCGAGCTTTGCAGGCCGATGGAGAATGCCGGCCTGGAGGTACGCATCGAACCGCTGCGGGGGCGCACGCCGTTCAACAGCTACCTGATCGTGGCCAGCAGACAAACAGGCGTCAAAGCCTGCATTCCGCCATCTCATTCAGATTCGCCGCGCGCGGCCACACGCAGTGGCGTCGGATCGGCTATACTGCGCCACGCGTTCGTCCCCACGAGCGTTGCGACACACGTCGCCCCTTTCCCTTAGTCTGCAACACGGTATGAACACTCCGGGTTGCTCAGGAGTGTTACATGTCCTTCGATTCGCTGGGCCTTGCGCCCGCGTTGTTGCGTGCGCTTGCCGATTACGGCTACACCACCCCCACCCCGATCCAGTCCGCGGCGATTCCGCCGGCGCTGGCAGGTCACGACCTGCTCGCTGCCGCCCAGACCGGCACCGGCAAGACGGCCGCCTTCGCGCTGCCGCTGCTGCAGAAGCTGTCCACCAGTGGCCAGACCATGACCCGGCGCCCGCGTGCGCTGATCCTTACCCCGACCCGTGAACTGGCCGCGCAGATCCACGAGAACATCCGTGACTACAGCAAGTTCATCCAGGTCAGTGCCACCACCATCTTCGGCGGCGTCAGCATGGGCCCGCAGATCAACGCGCTGCGCCGTGGCGTCGACGTCGTCATCGCCACTCCCGGCCGCCTGATGGATCACATGCAGCAGCGCACGCTGGACTTGTCCGCGGTGGAAACGCTGATCCTCGATGAAGCCGACCGCATGCTCGACATGGGCTTCCTGCCAGCCCTGAAGCGCATCCTGCAGTCGGTGCCGAAGAAGCGCCAGACGCTGTTGTTCTCGGCCACCTTCGCCCCGGCGATCAAGACGCTGGCGATGGAGTTCATGCACAACCCGAAGGAAATCTCGGTGTCTGCGCCGAACACCGTCACCACCCTGGTCAGCCATCAGGTGCATCCGGTCGATGCTGCGCGCAAGCGTGATCTGCTGCTGCACGTGCTGTCGCAGGACAGCCGCCGCCAGTCGCTGGTGTTCAGCCGCACCAAGCACGGCGCCGACAAGCTGGTGACGTTCCTGAACGCGTCGGGCCTGCGCAGCGCCGCGATCCACGGCAACAAGAGCCAGAACGCCCGCACCCGCGCTCTGAGTGACTTCAAGAGCGGCCGTGTCACCGTGATGGTTGCCACCGATATCGCCGCCCGCGGCATCGACATCGAGCAGTTGCCGGTGGTGATCAATTTCGACCTGCCCTCGGTGGCCGAGGACTACGTGCACCGGATCGGCCGCACCGGCCGCGCCGGCATGGAAGGTCTGGCGCTGTCGCTGGTCAGCCACGACGAGTCCGGCTTGCTGTTCGACATCCGCAAGCTGCTGAAGCAGGACATCGCGATCACCCCGGTGACCGGTTACGAGCCGTCGGCCCCGCTGCGCCTGGATGCCGGCGCACCGCGTCCGAAACAGGGTGGCGGCGGTCAGCGCCAGCAGTCGCGTGCACCGCGCCAGGGCAAGCCCGCCGGCGCGGCACGACCGAACGGTTACGCGCCGCAAGGCCGTGGCGATCACGCTGCCGGCAATCAGCGTCGCCGCTCCAGTTCGCGCCCGGCCGCCAAGGCCTGAGCGAAAGCTTGAGTGAGTGATACCCGACGAGGCGGCCAATGGCCGCCTCGTTCGTTTGGTACGACCTCAATCGGCGCGGATTTTTGCCATGAGCACGTGGTCTTCCCAGCGCCCGGCGATCCGCAGATAGTCACGCGCATAGCCTTCGCGCTCGAAACCCAGTCGCTCCAGCAATCGCCCGCTGCGCTCGTTGCGTGGCAGATAGTTGGCCATCACCCGGTGCAGGTCGAGCTCGCCGAACGCCCAGGCGAGACCCGCTTCCAGCGCCTCGTGCATCAGGCCCCGCCCCTGCTGATCCGCACCCACGCCATAGCCGAGCAGGCAGGCCTGGAACGGACCGCGCACAAGGTTGGCCAGGGTGAAACTGGCGAGGATGTTCGCTTCGTCCGGGCTGAACACCAGCAACGAATAGCCGCGATCGAGCCGTGCGGCCTGACCCACGTCCGCGATCGCCTGCACGCAGTTTTCCAGCGTGTAATAGCTGTCCTCCCGCAACGGCTCCCATGGCGCCAAGTGGGCGCGATTGTCCACCCGAAAGCGCAGCAACCTTGCCGCATCGGAGGGTTCCGGCAAGCGGATGCGGGTGCGTTCGGTCTGCAGCATCGGGGACACGCTTACAGCACCCCCAAGGCCTTGGCGTGGTGCCGGAGATGGTCGTCGATGAAGCTGGTGATGAACCAGTAGCTGTGGTCATAGCCGGGGTGCCGGCGCAGCAGCAGTGGCTGGCCGGCCTCGGCGCAGGCCTGGTCGAACAGTTCCGGCTTCAACTGGGCTTCCAGGAACGGATCAGCTTCGCCCTGATCGATCAGAATCGTGCCGTCGAAGGTTTGCCGGCGGACCAGTTCGCACGCGTCGTAGTCGGCCCATGCTGCGCGGTCATCACCCAGGTAGCGCGGCAGCGCCTTGTGTCCCCACGGCACCTGGCTGGGCGCCACGATCGGCGCGAACGCGGACACCGAGCGGTAGCGGGCGGGATGCTTCAGGGCGATGGTCAGCGCGCCGTGCCCGCCCATCGAATGCCCGAAGATGCCGCTGCGCGATGTATCGACAGGGAAGTTCGCCGCCAGCAACGCAGGCAACTCATCCACCACATGGCGATGCATCTGGAAGCGCTCGGCATACGGCGCCTGCGTGGCATCGACGTAGAAACCGGCGCCCTCGCCAAACTCCCAGTCACCGGTGGCGCCGGCGATGCCGGTGTCGCGCGGACTGGTGTCGGGCATCACCAACGCGATGCCCAGCTCGGCGGCCAGTCGCTGCGCGCCCGCCTTGATGGTGGCGGTTTCCTCGCTGCAGGTGAGGCCGGCCAGGAAATACAGCACCGGACAAGGCCCCTGCTCCGCTTGCGGCGGCAGGTAGAGCGCAAACCGCATCGGTCCGGCGCAGGCATCCGAATGAAAGCGATAGATGCCTTGCACGCCTCCGTGCAGGCGCTGTCGGGAGAGGGTTTCGGGCATGGCCATCGTGTTTGCGGCTCCTCGTTCGGTCGAACGGGAAGGATACCCGCGCCGCGAGTCCTTTCGCGTTCAGCCAGAATTGCCACGCACAGGCATGGAGACTGGTAGAATGGCCGATCCGCGCGTCGCATTCCCGACGCTGCCTTCTGTTCCGAGGTACCCCCATGTCATCCCCTGATTCCGACAACGCCCCGGTACCGTCCGGTTTTGGCGCACTTGCGCTGCATCCCGACGTTCTGCGCGCGCTGACCGATGTCGGCTACGAATCGCCCTCGCCGATCCAGGCCGCGACCATTCCGCCGCTGATGGAAGGTCGCGATGTGCTCGGCCAGGCGCAAACCGGCACCGGCAAGACCGCCGCCTTTGCGCTGCCGATCCTTTCGCGCATCGACCTCAAGCACGTTGGCAAGCCGCAGGCGCTGGTGCTCGCACCCACACGCGAACTGGCCATCCAGGTCGCCGAAGCGTTCCAGAAATACGCCACCCACATGCGCGGCCTGCAGGTACTGCCGATCTATGGCGGCCAGAGCTACGGTCCGCAGTTGCACTCGCTCAAGCGCGGCGTGCACGTGGTCGTTGGCACGCCCGGTCGCGTGATCGATCACATGAACAAGGGCACGCTGGATCTGTCGGAGCTGAAGTATCTGGTGCTCGACGAAGCCGACGAAATGCTGCGCATGGGCTTCATCGACGACGTCGAAAAAGTGTTGCAGGCGACCCCGCCCGAACGCCAGGTCGCGCTGTTCTCGGCGACCATGCCGAGCGTGATCCGCAAGATCGCCCAGCGCCACCTGAAGGATCCGGTGGAAGTCACCATCAAGTCCTCCACCACCACCGCGGCGAACATCCACCAGCGCTACTGGTTCGTCAGCGGCATGCACAAGCTCGATGCACTGACCCGCATCCTCGAAGCGGAACCGTTCGACGCGATGATCATCTTCGCGCGCACCAAGCAGGCCACCGAAGAGCTGGCCGGCAAGCTGCAGGCGCGCGGCCTGGCTGCCGCCGCGATCAACGGCGACATCGCCCAGGCGCAGCGCGAGCGGGTCATCCAGCAGTTGAAGGACGGCAAGCTCGACATCCTGGTCGCCACCGACGTCGCCGCACGCGGTCTCGACGTGGAACGGATCAGCCACGTGTTCAATTACGACATCCCGTACGACACCGAAAGCTACGTGCACCGCATCGGCCGCACCGGCCGCGCCGGTCGCAGCGGCGAGGCGATCCTGTTCGTCAGCCCGCGCGAGCGCGGCATGCTGGGCGCGATCGAGCGCGCCACCCGCCAGCCGATCGAACAGATGCAGCTGCCGTCGGTGGACGTGGTCAACGACGTGCGCATCGGCAAGTTCAAGCAGCGCATCAGCGACATGCTGGCGCAGGGCGACCTGGGCCAGTTCCAGCAGCTGATCGAACAGTACGAGCAGGAACACAACGTGCCGGCGATCGAGATCGCCGCCGCACTGGCGCGCATCGCCCAGGGTGACCAGCCGCTGTTGCTGGCCCCGCCGCCGAAGCGTGAAAAGTACGAGCCGGCCTCGCGCGAGCGGGTCGAACGTGCGGCTCCGCGCGAGCGCACGAGCAGTGAGCGCCGTCCGCCGCACCCGCGCGATGCCGCTGCTTCCGGCCACCCGCCGGCACGCGAGCCAAGGCCCGCGCGCGCGCACGGCGCCCACGACAGCGCCCCGCCGCGTGAGTTCGGTCACCGCCCGGTGCGCGCGCATGCCACGGAAGAAGGCAAGCGAACCTACCGGGTCGAAGTCGGTCACGAGCATGGCGTCAAGCCGGGCAACATCATCGGCGCGATCGCCAACGAAGCCGGACTGGAGAGCCAGTTCATCGGCCGGCTCAGCATCCGCGATCACTACAGCCTGATCGACCTGCCCGATGGCATGCCCGGCGAAGTGTTCGAGCACCTGAAGAAAGTGTGGGTGGTGCAGCAACAGCTGCGTATCCACGAGTGGGACGGCACCGATACCGGCACCAGCACGCCACCTCCTCACAAACCGGGCGGCTTCAAGAAGCCCGGCGGTTTCAAGCCGCGGCCCGCGGGCGGCAAGCCGCCACGGCGCAAGTAAGCCTGGCAAACGCGCCGCTCGGTCAGCCATGACCGAGCGGCGTAACATGGGTGGAACCGCTCTCACGAAACCGCCCCATGTCCCTCACCAGCATCGAACAGCCAGGGTCCGCTTCAGCTGAACCGCGACTCGACGGGCTGTTGCCCGCAGCCATCCAGCAACTGCAGGCTGCGGCACATGCGATTCGCGATGGGGCCGAATCGAAGGCACGGCAAGCGCTCGACATGGCGCTCGAACTCGCGCCCGAACATCCCGAGGTCTTGCGCCTTTACGGCATCCTGTACACCCGCGCACAACGCCATGACGAGGCGTTGGGCTGCCTGCAGCGCGCGCTGGCGCAATGGCCCGACTACGCCCTGGCACACTCCGACCTGGCCGGCGTGCAGCAGGCACGCGGCGATATCGATGCAGCTTTTGCCAGTTGGCGACAAGCGTGCGTGCTGGCGCCGAACGCGCCGATGCCATGGTTCAACCTGGGTCGCAACCTGCAACTGCACGGCGACACGGCAGCGGCGATCGAAGCCCTGCAGCAGGCCCACACCCTGGCACCGGATTTCCTGCCCGCCGTGGTCCTGCTCGCCGACGCGCTGGTGCATGCCGGCCGTTTTGATGCGGCCGACGCTCACTACCGGACCGCGCTGGCTCTGCATCCTGCTTGCGGTGACGCGTGGCGCGGGCTGGCCAACATCAAGACCCGACCGTTGTCCGACGCCGACCGCGAGCACCTGGCCAGCGCGCTGAAGCTGCCGGCCAGCACCCCTGCCGACCGCATCGCGATGGGTTTTGCGCTGGGCAAGGTCTGCGAGGACCACGGGCGTCACGAGCAGGCGTTCGCCGCGCTGAACCGGGCCAATGCCGAGCTGCGTGAACTCCGGCCGTGGCAGGCATCGGCCTTCCACGCCCATGCCGAAGCGACGTTCGCCGCTTCCCGCCAGCTGCCGGCCCCCATCGATCCAACCCTTGGACACGAGGTGATCTTCATCGTCGGATTGCCACGCTCAGGCTCCACCCTGTTCGAGCAGATCCTCGCCGCCCATCCCGACGTGGAAGGCGCCAGCGAACTGACCGAACTGGAGCAGGTGCTCAGCGAGGAATCCGCGCGCCGCCGGCAGCCACTGCTGCACTGGATCGGCAGCGCGCGTGCGCAGGACTGGCACCGACTCGGTCAGCGCTACCTGGAACTCACCACACGCTGGCGCCGGCACAAGCCGCGGCACACCGACAAACTGCCGTCGAACTGGCTGCTGGCGGGGGTGCTGGGCGCGATGCTGCCCGGCGCACGCATCGTCGACGCCCGTCGCGATCCACTGGAGGCCGGCTGGTCCTGCTACAAGCAACAGTTCTATCTGGTGCCCCACTTCGCCTGCACCCTGACCGACATTGCCGCCTACATCCGCGACTACGAACGGGTGATGGACGCATGGCAGGCAGCCGCGCCGCAGCGCATACGCATCCAGCGATATGAAGCACTGCTGGCCGAACCGGAGCCGCAGATCCGCGCGCTGCTGGCATTCTGCGGACTGCCTTACGATCCAACCTGCCTCGACTACCGGCACGCGACGCGCAGCGTACGCACCGCCAGCGCCGCCCAGGTCCGCCAACCCCTGCAACGCAACACCGCCCGCGCCGACCACTACGGCGCCCTGCTCGACCCGCTGCGCTTCGGCCTCGGACTGCCGAAATTCCCGACGTAGAGGCCTGCTCGCCGGCGACGTCCCTTCAAACATCCGCGCCAGCGTTCGGCACGGGCAACGCTGCGTTCGGGATCGAAGCATCGGCAAACCGTTGCCGCGTCACCATGATGGTGGTGTCGATCCCAACCGAGCATGCCGCATGACCACCCTGCCCAGCCTCTACATTTCGCACGGTTCGCCGATGACGGCCTTGCGGCCCGGCCTGACCGGCACCCGGCTGACCGAGCTGGCTGGCACGCTGCCCAAGCCGAAGGCGATCGTGATGGCCAGCGCGCACTGGCTGTCGCACCGGCCACAGGTCGGAACGGCGATGGCACCGGAAACCATCCAAGACTTTCGCGGCTTCCCGGCCGCTTTGTACGAGTTGCGCTACCCGGCCCCCGGCGCACCCGTACTGGCCGCACGGGTCATGCAGCTCCTGGCGGAGCTGGCCCCGGTTGCCAACCCCGAGCGTGGCCTGGATCACGGCGCATGGGTGCCGCTGCGGCTGCTGTACCCGGACGCGGACATTCCCGTCGTGCCGATCTCGATCCAGCCCGAACTCGGCCCCGCCCATCACTACGCCTTGGGGCGGGCGCTGGCGCCGCTGCGCGACGAAGGCGTGCTGGTGATCGGTTCGGGCAGCATCACCCACAACCTGCATGACCTCGGCGCCGGCTACAGCGCCGAGCGGCAGGCGCCGTACGTGAAGCCGTTCATCGAGTGGATCCAGCAAAAGCTCGCCAGCAGCGACGTCGAAGCCCTGCTCGACTACCGCCGTCAGGCGCCATTCGCCGAACGCGCCCACCCCACGGACGAACACCTGCTGCCGCTGTTCGTGGCGCTGGGTGCCGCCGGCGCACAAGCCCATGCGCAGCGCATCGACGCCGGCATCGACATGGGCCTGCTGGCGATGGACATTTATCGGTTCGGCTGACGCACGCGAAGGCCCGGCGCCGAATGGTTGAGCCATGAGTCCGGGCGGGGATTCAGGCTGCGAACGTGCGCGCAACCACTTCGACCAATTCGAAATGCAGCGCCACGAATTCGAAGTCGTCATGCAGCGCCAGATGCGGCAGGCAGCGCACATGGCAGTCCTGAAACTCGCGGGCGCTGGCAAATGTTTCACCGCGCCAGACCTCTTCCGGAATGTCCCCGAACTTGAAGACATGCACCTTGGTCGCCTTGATGATGCAGCGAAGCCGCTGCTTCAAGTCATAGACTTCAATGAGGTCGCCCGCGGCATAGCTGCCATCGCCGTACTCACCATACGGCTGGTAATAGTCTTCCACCGTATCGGCCGTGACGGTTTTTCGACCCTCCATGACACTGCATGGGAGGCTGTCGTCGTTCTCGTCGGCGCCCCAGAAGTTGAGTCGCTTTCTGCGGTTCATGGCGTCCTCGGAAGGGATCATTCGCCGCGCAGGCATCAGGCGCTCTGCGGCATCGGCGGATCACCGGCATTGAACGGATCCAGCCAGTCTTCCGGCGTCAGCACGGCCATCCCATGCGCGATCCGCGCCTTGTCGCACTGCGGGCTGATCACTCCGAACTCCCACGACGGCTGCACTTCACGGCACACGGAGGGTCGTTGCGCGTATATGCCGCAATGCGCTGCCTCACCGACGACGCCGTGCAGGGCAACGCAGCGTGACGGCTCGGAATACGTGCCGCGCATCACCACCCGGTGCGGGTCGAGCTTCTCGACAAGGTCCTGCGGCACGCTGCCGCCCAGGAAGGGGTCCGTTTCGGACCAGTGAAACGCCACGCGAAAATGGGCGCAACAAGCACCACAGCGCAAGCAGGGATGTTCCATCGAGCGGACCAGAGCGCACCCCAAGGCGCGCAGCCTGCGGATTTTAGAACGACGAAGGCCCGCTGTGCAGCGGGCCTTCGTCTGGATGCCAGTGGCAAACCCGCCTAGGGTGTGCCGGCAAAGGTATTGCACTGGGCCATGTCGCCGCTGGCGAAGCCGGTCTTGAACCACTTCACGCGTTGCGCCGAGGTGCCATGAGTGAACGTGTCGGGACGCACGCGGCCTTGTGCCTGCTGCTGCAAGGTGTCATCGCCGATGTGGCTGGCGGCATTGAGCGCCGAATCGATGTCGCCCGGCTGCAGCCAGTTGAGGTCCTTCTGGCTGTGGTTGGCCCACACCCCGGCGTAGCAATCCGCCTGCAATTCCTGCCGCACCGACAGACCGTCCGCACCATCCATCGGCGCACCGTTGCGACGCGCCTGGTCGACCTTGTCGAACACGCCGGTCAGCTTCTGCACGTGATGGCCAACTTCGTGCGCGATCACGTAGGCACGGGCGAAATCACCGGACGAATGCAGCTCGTCCTGCAATTGCTGGAAGAACGCCACGTCGAGGTAGACCTTCTGGTCACCGGGGCAATAGAACGGACCCACGGCCGTGCTGGCACTGCCGCAGGCGGTGCTCACGCCACCGCTGAACAGGTGCAGTTTGGGCTCGACGTAGGTGGCGCCATGCTCGCGAAAGATCTCGCCCCAGGTCTGTTCGGTCGAGTGCAGCACCGCGCTGACGAAGTCCTTCTGCTCGGGGTCCACTTGCGCCGGCACAGCCTGGCTCGACGCGCCGGACTGGGCACCGCCCTGGTCCAGCAGAGCCATCGGATTCTTGAAGAAAATCCAGCCGATCAGGCCAAGTACCACGATGGTGCCCAGTCCCATGCCACGACCACCACCGAAACGTCGGCCACCACCGCCGCCACCGCTGTCGATTTCGACGTTGCTGCTGCTGCCGCCCTTTCTCCAATCCATAAGTCCCTCGCTGTGCCTGTAGGTGCGCCCCTCGCGTCGCGCTGGAACGATAGCGCGCCGCCCTGCATCGCGCCATGTCGCGCAACGCGGCTAAAGTAGATCACCCTTCGTGAGGATTTCAGCATGATCCACCTGCCCGCCCTGGTAACCCTGCTCACCGTGCTGCTGCTGTTTGCGACCATGTGGGCGGTGGGCCACGCCCGCGGAAAGTACGGCGTGAAGGCGCCAGCCGTCACCGGTGACCCAGCGTTCGAACGCGCCTACCGTGTGCAGATGAACACGCTGGAGGCCACGGTGATGTTCCTGCCGACGCTTTGGCTGGCAGCTCATTACGGCTTCACGGGCTGGGCCGGGATCGCGGGCCTGGTGTGGCTGGCCGGGCGGGTGTGGTACGCACTGGCCTATCTGCGGGACGCCAGCAAGCGCGGGCCCGGCTACCTGCTGAGCATGCTCGGCTGGGCCGCCATCCTGGTGATGGCCTGCATCGGCGTGGCCCGCGCCATGATGATCGGCTGACCTCAGCCGGGAGCGCCGGGGGCCACCGCGCTCAACACCCATAGCCGATGCGGTACGGCCATCGGCTCACTGGCATGACGGGTGGCCAGCATTTTCGTCAGTTCCGCATCGAAACGCTGCACCTTCGCTTCGTCCAGGCTGGCGCCCACGCCGGCGCTGGCGCGAATGCGCCCGCGCCAGTCGGCGTGACTGTAGGGAACGTCCACGTCGACTGACCGGGTACGCAGATCGCTGAAGCCGGCTTCGGCCACATCCTTGAGCCAGGCCGGATACAGGCCGCTGCCGCTGTGCATGGTCCAGCCGGTGTTGTAGGCAAGAATCAGCCGCTCGGTGTCCTGCACCATGTTGCCGTTCAAGGGCAGCCAGTCGAAATGCGCGATGATGAAGCGGCCACCCGGTCTCAGCCATGTGCGCACCAGCGAAGCCGTGCGTGCCCGTTCGAACCAGTGCCAGCATTGGCCTGCCGTGACCACGTCGAACGAGGCCGGTTCGAAGTCGGCGTTCTCGACCCGTGCACGCACCTGCTTCACCTGCACGCCCGCGACACGGTCCATCTCCGCAGCCTGCACCAGCAACGGGGCGGAATGATCCAGCCCGGTAACGTCGCAGCCGCTCAGTGCCAGGCCGCGGGCGACCGTGCCCGTGCCGGTACCCAGATCAAGTACCGCATTGCCGGGATGGACGCTGCCATCTCCCAGCAAACGTTCGAAAAAGATCCCGGGAAAGCCCGCCCGATGGCGCGCGTAGTCGCCAGCCGTCCTGCCGAAGTCGATCGTCATCAAACCCCCTGTCAACGCTGGCGACGCAAACTTGCCTTGGCATGGTAGCGGGATACCCCCACCCCGCAACCCATCGCCACGACGCTTCCGACAATGGATGGATTGCACGCGCCTCGTCGAGCACACTAACCGGGCAGCGCGTCGGACTTGGCGCCGACACCCCTCTTTTCGCAAGGCACGATGAAAACGCATGGAAGACCGCTCCACCCAGATGTTCCCGCCTCCGCTTTCGGCTCCATTCGTACAACGCGCAGCGCCGCCGGGTCTGGTCGCTGCGGCAGGGCTCATCGCCGGCTATTTTGCGCTGCAGTTGCTCACTGGACTCGTGGCTGCCCTGGCGATCATGGCGGTCGGCATGCTCCATCAGCCAACACACGATCTGCAGCTCGGGCTCGACAGGATTCTTGATCAACCCACCATGCAGGCATGGCTGGCCATCGCCTCGCTTGGCGTCGCGGCACCGGTCACCTGCTGGCTGGCCTATCGGCAATGGCAGCCCTGGTGGTCAACCGGCCAACCACCGGGACTGGGTTTCACACAATCATGCAGCGGATGGTTTTTCGCGCTGGCGGCGGGCATTGGACTGCTGGTGCCATGGCTGGGCTCGCTGCTGACAGGGTGGCTGGCGCACGGCCTTCCGGTGACCCAGAACATCCAGCAGATCGGCGGCCAGACGCCACTGGCACCGCGCATCGTGCTCGCACTGGTGGTGGTCAGCCTGGGGCCGGTGGTCGAGGAACTGCTGTTTCGCGGCGTCCTGTTTTCGGCGCTGACCCGACGCTGGGGCGCCGGTTGGGCGGTGGGCATCAGCTCGCTGGTGTTCGCGCTGGTCCACCTCCCCGGCCTGGATTACCAATGGTATGCGTTGCCCAATCTGTTGCTGCTCGCCTTGCTGCTCGCCATGCTGCGCCTTCGGTCCGCGTCGATATGGCCCGGGGCGGTGGCACACGGCCTCAACAACCTGATGGCCGTGGTCGGCTGGTTCGTGGCGGTCAAGGCGTGATGATCCCGCCGCGGCGCAGCAAGCGCGCCGTCTCGAACAGCGGCAGTCCCATCACGCCGGAGTAGCTCCCCGCCAGATGCTCGATCATCGCCGCGGCACGCCCCTGGATGGCGTATGCGCCGGCCTTGCCGAACGGTTCGCCGGTGGCAACGTAAGCGTGGATCGCCGCGTCGTCCAGCGTCGCAAAGCGGACCGTGGACAGGCACGTTTCGCTGCACTCCCACTCCTGGCCGACCAGCCAAAGCGCCGAAATCACCGTATGCGCGCGGCCGGCCAGCCGACGCAGCATCGCCGCCGCATCCTGCGCATCCCGTGGTTTGCCAAACACCTCGTCATCCAGCACCACTTCGGTATCCGCTCCCAGTACCCACGCCGTCGGCGCATCGGAAAGCGCCGCCAGGCCTGCGCAGGCCTTGTCACGGGCTACCCGGCACACATAGTCCCGTGGTGACTCGCCGATCTCGCGCTGCTCAGGCACATCGACCTGGACCACGACGAACTCCACGCCCAACTGTTCAAGCAATTGGCGGCGACGCGGCGATTGCGAGGCGAGATACAGCATGCAAACTCCAGAGGACGCGGAGGTTTCAGAGCGTCAGGCCGTACTCGCAGAATTGCGAGTCACGACGCCAACCCAGGGATTCGTACAAGGCCTGGGCCGGGACATTGTCCAGCGCGGTCGACAGGGACAGGCTGGCAGCTCCCAGCCCGCGCGCATGCTCGGCTGCCGCGCCCAGCAAGGCCTTCGCCACACCGTGACGACGAGCCGGCACGCTCACGAACAGGTCATTGAGGAGATACGTGCGCACCATGCGCACCGACGAAAACAGCGGATACAACTGGGTGAATCCCACGCCGTCGCCCTGCTCGTCCAGCGCCAGCAGGATCAGGGATTCGTCACGGGCAAAGCGCGCCGCCAGAAACTCGCGTGCCCGCAACCGTTCCGGCGGCTGGCCGTAAAACTGCCGATAGTCATCGAACAACGATGACAGCACATCGAGATCGAGCATGTTTGCCTGACGAATCGAGAAGATCATGTGGCACGCGCTCCGTGGAAGGTCAGGCACGGTGATAGGGGTGGCCACTCATGATGGTGGTGGCGCGATACAACTGCTCGGCCAGCACCAGCCGGACCAGCATGTGCGGCAAGGTAAGCGGGCCGAGCGACCAGCGTTGATCCGCGCGCTGCAGCACTTCCGGGGCGTGTCCGTCGGGACCGCCGATGAGGAAGGCCAGGTCACGACCCGCCATGCGCCATTTCTCCAGCTGGGCAGCAAGTTCCTCGCTTGACCAGGTCCGGCCTCGACCATCCAGTGCAACCACGTGGATGTCGTGCGGCAACGCCGCCAATATCGCCGCGCCCTCGTCCTGGATCGCCCGCGCATCATCACGGCCCTTGCCGCGGATGCCCGGCTTCAGTTCGATCAGCTCGAGCGGCAGCTCATGCGACAGCCGCTTGCGATATTCGGCAAAGCCCTCGGCCACCCAGCCGGGCATGCGTTCACCAACGGCGATCAGACGCGCGCGCATGATCGCCGTCGCGTAAACAAAAGTTGGCGCGCAGCGCCCTCGTTCGCCTCCTCTCCGCTGAGGGGAGAGGATTGAGGTGAGGGGCCACGCTGGCGCAGAGCCCCCATCAAAGACACTCTTCGATCAGCCATTTCGCGAGCACTCGCCCCTCATCCGCCCTTCGGGCACCTTCTCCCCGTCGGGGCGAAGGAAAAACGTCAGCCAGCCTGGGCAGCTTCGGCGTCGACTTCGTGGCCTTGATCACCGACCGTCCACAGCCGCTCCAGGCCATAGAACTCGCGAATGCGCGGCAGCATCACATGGACGATCACGTCGCCCAGATCCACCAGCACCCACTCGCCTTCGGTCTCGCCTTCCACGCCCAGCGGCATCACGCCCGCCTTCTTGGCGAATTTGGCGACTTCGTCGGCAATGGACTTGACGTGGCGGGCGGAAGTGCCCGAAGCGATGACCAGCAGATCAGCGATGGAGGTCTTGCCGCGGACGTCGATCTCACGCACGTCCTTGGCTTTCAATTCTTCCAGCGCGTCGATGACCGACTTGCGCAGGGTGGCCGTGGTGACGGACTTGTTCGTGCGGGCAGTACTCAAGAGGGAGGGCCTCAGTGGGTGAGAGCAGCGCGAAATGGCGCGGGCGCAGTATAACCGGCCTGCCACGATGACACCTCAAGGGCCGGCAGAGCGCCGTGCCGCGGTCAATGCGCCAGCGACCGCCTGGCCAGGCGGTACTCATGCATCAGTCGCGCCACAAGCTCGGCCGCGGGTTGCGGACGCACCAAGCCCGCAGCCTGGCCGCACCACTCGGACAACAGGTCGCCGCGCCCCGCTTCAGCAGCGGCGCGGCGCAGCGGCGCGGTGAGCGCATTCAGGATCGGGTACGGCAGACCCTGGGTGGCCTGGGGCATGGCCTCGACGAAGCGATTGCGCCGGCCGCGGGCCGCGCGGCCCGAGAAACCCAGGATGGTGGTGACCTGGTGCGCCTCCACTTGAGGCAGGTCCTGCTTCCAGGCGTTGGCGGCCGCACTTTCCGGGCAGGTGAGGAACGCAGTGCCGAGCTGACTCGCCGCCGCGCCGAGCACTTCGGCGGCCAGCATGCCCCGTCCGTCCATGATGCCGCCGGCAGCGATCACCGGAATGTCGACCGCACGCACGGTCAACGGCAACAGGGCGAACAGGCCGATCATCGCGTCTTCGGCCTCGTGCAGGAAGGTGCCACGATGGCCGCCGGCTTCGGCGCCCTGCATGGACACCGCGTCAGCGCCGGCATCGGCCCAAGCCCGCGCCTCGGCCACCGAGGTGGCGGTGCCGATCACGTAGATGCCGCGCTGATGCAGCTGGTGCATGTGCGCCGGACTGATCACGCCGAACGCGAAACTCGCCACCGCCGGACGCGCTTCACACAATGCAGCGAACTGGTCGGAGAAGCGCGGCGCCCAGCGCGTCGGCAGACGGGTGCGCACATCGAGGCCTTCGCGCGCCATCAGCGCATCGAGCTGGTCACGGGCTTTCGCCACCGCCGTCATGTCGGCGTCGAACTCATCGGGCAAGACGAACAGGCCGATCGCATGGGGACGATCACCCAGTGCGCGGATCTGCGCGGCCTGGTCGAGTATCGCCTGCGGCTCCAGATAACCCGCACCGAGTGAGCCCAGCGCGCCCGCGTTCGACACCGCCGCCACCAGCGCGGGTGTGGTTGACGCTGCCATCGGGGCCTGGATCAGCGGGTGCTCGATGCCGAGTTGGCTGGCGAACGCGTCGGTCATGCCGGTGGCCTGCAGGAATGGTGAGACCAGTATCCAACCTCGCGCCGGCCAACTGAAGCGCACGCCGGAAAAGTGCCCGGCGGTGCCATCTGCCGCGCCACCGCGTTACCTGATCAGGTCAGCCTCACTGCCCGGCCACGATGTTCACCGTGATCGCGATGATGAACACGTTGAAGAAGAACGCGATCACGCTGTGCAGCAGGGCCACGCGACGCAGGTAGTTGCTGGTGATCTGCACGTCGGAGACCTGGAAGGTCATGCCGATCACGATGGAGAAATAGGCAAAATCCCAGTAATCCGGGTCGGGGGTCTCGGGGAACTCGAGCCCTTCATGCTCCTCGCCCAGGTCGCCGTAATAGCCGTGCGCGTAGTGGACCGCGAACATCACGTTGAGGAACAACCAACTCAGGATCACGCTCGGCACGCTGACTAGCAGATCCAGCAGACCACCGCCCTTGGCCGCATGCAGCTCCAGCGTCAGCGCCCCCAGCACCACGGCGGACAACAGCACGCCACCAAACAGCACGCTCCAGCGTCCGGTATCGATCGCCTTGGCCTGTTGCCGCATCGTCGCCGGCACCGCCTGGTTGAACAGGTGCGCCAGCAATCCCAGGAAGATCACCGCAGCGAGGTCGAAGCCGAGCAGCAGCGCTTTCGGCAGCGCCAGTCCGGACACCAGCAAGCCGCCGACCGCTGCCAGGAAAATCAGCAGGGAGACCACCGTCCATGGGCGTCCCTTGGCGAATCCCCAGGGACGCCAGCGGCGTGCCTTTGGCAAATCGCCGTCGTCCTGCGTCGAGCGCTGGCTCATGGATCACTCCGCGGGTAGAAGTTCAGGCCAGCACGTCGGCGTAGGCCGGATGCCGTTGCGTCCAGCTCGCAGCATAGGAGCAGGCAGGCACGACTTTCCACCTTTCGGCGCGCGCAGCATCGAACGCCGCCTGCACCAGCGCCGAGGCGATCCCGCGGCCGCCCACTTCCTTTGGCACGCCGGTGTGGGTGATCGTCATCACGCCCGCGGCGAGGGTGTAATCAAGCTCGCAAGACGCACCATCCACCTCGACATGGAAACGATGGGCGGCGCGATCGTGCTGGATGGCGAATGACATGGCGACTCCCGCGGACGAAGGGACAAACGCCAATCGTACGGCCAGAGCAGCAACAAGGCGTGAAGTCCGTACACCGATTCATTCGCGCCAGCTGCATGGATGATCGGGCATGGTGCGCGTTCGTCCCGTCATCCGCGCAGGAGGTTTCCATGAAGAAGTCCGCATCCGCCCACTGGTCCGGAGGCATCAAGGACGGTCAGGGCAGCATTTCAACCGAGACCGCTGCGCTGCGCGACGCGCCGTACGGGTTCAAGTCGCGCTTCGAGGACGGCCCGGGGACCAACCCGGAGGAACTGATCGCCGCCGCCCACGCCGCCTGCTATTCGATGGCGCTGTCGCTGGGCTTGGGCAATGAGGGCCTGACCGCCGACAGTATCGACACCAAGGCCATGGTGACCCTCGACAAGGACGGCGACGGCTTCTCGATCACCGCCGTCCACCTCGACTGCGAGGCCAAGGTGGCGGGGACCGACGCAGCCACGTTTGACCGCATCGCGCAGGCGACCAAACAGGGCTGCCCGGTGTCCAAGGTACTCAAGGCCACCATCACGCTGGACGCGCGACTGAAGCACTGAGCACGGCCTCAGGCAGCCGCCACCTCGGTCGCCAGTGTCGCCGCTTCAAGCTGGCGACGCTGGCGCACTGACTGCGCCAGCCGCTGCAGCACCTGCACCGAACTGTCCCAGTCGAGGCAGCCATCGGTGATGCTCTGGCCATGGCGTAGCGGCTGGCCCGGCTGCAGCTCCTGACGGCCGCCGAGCAGATGGCTTTCCACCATCACGCCGAGAATGCGTCGCTCGCCCGCAGCGATCCGCGCGGCGATGTCCTCGACCACCTGCGGCTGATTGTCGGGATTTTTCCCGCTGTTGGCGTGGCTGGCATCAATCATTAGCTGGAGCCGCAGCCCGGCGTTGCCGATGACGGCGCAAGCGGCATCGACGCTGGCCACATCGTAATTCGGCAACTTGCCACCGCGCAGGATCACGTGGCAGTCGCCGTTGCCGCGAGTGGTCGCCACGGCCGCCTGGCCGTCCTTGGTCACCGCCATGAAATGATGCTCCTGCCCGGCCGCCTGCACCGCATCCACCGCGATCCTCACGTTGCCGTCGGTGCCGTTCTTGAAGCCCACCGGGCAGGACAGCCCCGAGGCGAGCTCGCGATGCACCTGGCTCTCGGTGGTCCGCGCACCGATCGCGCCCCACGCCACCAGATCGGCAATGTATTGCGGCGTGATCATGTCGAGGAATTCGCAGCCCGCCGGCACGCCCAGTGCATTCACGTCGCACAACAGGTTGCGCGCCATGCGCAGGCCCTTGTCGATCCGGAAGCTGCCATCGAGGTCGGGATCGTTGATCAACCCCTTCCAGCCGACTGTGGTGCGCGGCTTTTCGAAGTACACCCGCATCACGATCTCCAGCGCATCACCGAGCTCGCGCCGCAACGGCGCCAGTCGGCCGGCGTATTCCAGCGCGGCACGGGTGTCGTGGATCGAACACGGTCCGATCACCACCGCGAGGCGGTCGTCATCGCCGGCAAGGATGCCGTGCAGTGCTTGCCGCGAAGCATCCACCGTGGCCATCGCCGCATCGGTGGCGCTGCAATCACGCATGACTTCGGCCGGGGTGCTGAGGCGGGTGATCGCGCGAATGCGCAGGTCGTCGGTGGTGTGCATGGCAGCTCTCCTGGAAGATTTCAGGCGGCCATGAAAAAACCGCCCTGGAATGGCGGTTCGGTGTGGTTCTGTCGATCAGTTCAAAACGATCGCGCCCGCGCCGCCGCCGTTGGCTTCGGATAGCCGTAAAACCAGAAATACAGGCGGGCGGTGGCGGAATGCATGCGGTCATTGATAGCACAACCGGCGCTCGCCGCAAACCGCATCTCTTTGCGGACGCTAGACTGTCGCCATGCCTTCGCCCCTCCACGTGCTTCGCCAACCGATCCGCCAGTGGGTACTGCGCGCCTTTCCGCGCGCCGACACCGGCAGCCTCGACTACGACCATCCGCACGGCGATCCGGGCCTGTTCGGGCCGGACAGCGCCACCTGGCGCGTGCACTCGGACTTCCCCGGCATGCTGGCTGGCGGCCTCGCCGCACTGACCTTGCAGACCTTGCATCCACTGGCACTGGCCGGCGTCTGGGACCACTCCAACTTCCGCGGTGACCTGGTCGGCCGGCTGCGCCGTACCACCGCCTTCGTCGGCGGTACCACCTACGCACCGCGAGTGCAGGCCGAGGCGCTGATCGCGCATGTGCGGCAGATCCACGACCACATCACCGGCCACGGCGAAGATGGACGTCCATACAGTGCCAACGACCCCGACTTGCTGACCTGGGTGCACGTCAGCGAGGCGTACTGTTTCCTGCAGGGCTATCGTCGCTACAGCCATATCGCGATGCCGGCCGGTGCCGCCGATCGTTATTACGACGAGGTGCGCTGCATCGCCGAGGCGCTGGGCGCGCGCGATGTGCCGGCCAGCGAACGCGAGGTCACCGCGTATTTCACACGTATCCAGCCGGAACTGGCGTACACCGAGCGTTCGCGCGTGGTGCTCGGCCTGCTGGGCGAAGTGCGACTGCCCGTGCCGGCGGCCGGCCTGTCGCGTGACCTGTTTCTGCTTGCCGGCAGCGCCCTGCTGCCGGGCTGGGCGATCACGATGCTGGGCCGTTCATCGCACCAGCAACGCCGCGCCCGATTGGCGGCTCGCGCATTGTGGGCGGTGGCGCCGGTGTTCCGCGCGGCCCTGCACGATGGCATCGCCAGTCGGGCCTGTCGCCGCGTGGAGGTGGCTTCCGTGCAATTGCATCAATGGAATTCACCGCCCGCACGGGATTGACAGCCCCGCCCCATCGGCTAACGTCGTCGGGGAAGCTCAACCAGGGGTTCTCGTGGCAACACTCATTCCCAGCCGCAACAGCTGCCTGCCACGGATGACCGGCGGCGAGAAACGCGTCTCCGAACGGCTCGAACAGAAGCTCGAGGACGACTACCTGCTGTGGTACGACGTGCCGGTCGGGCTGAAGCAGCGCCATCCGGATTTCGTGATTTTCCACCCGCGCCGCGGCTTGCTGGTGCTGGAGGTGAAGGACTGGAAAGCCGACACCATCCGCCACGCCGACAGCACCCAGTTCACCCTGGTCACCGAGCGCGGCCTGATCAAGGAAAGCAGTCCGCTGCTGCAGGCGCGCGCGTACGCGCTGGAAATCGGCGTGGTGCTGGAACGCGATCCGGCGTTGCGCCACCCGGAAGGCTCGCGCCATGCCGGCAAGCTGATCATGCCGTGGGCCTGGGGCGTGGTGCTGGCCAATATCACCCGCAAGCAGTTCGACGAAGGCTCGCTGGGCGAGGTGCTGCCCGAACATCTGGTGATCTGCCGCGACGAGTTGTACGAGACGGTCGAGGCCGAAGCGTTCCAGGAGCGGTTGTGGGCGATGTTTTCGCAGGTGTACCCGGTGGCGCTGACCCTGCCGCAGATCGACCGCGTGCGCTGGCACCTGTTTCCCGAATTGCGGGTGGAAGCCGGCAGCGGCCAGTTCGGCCTGTTCGGACCCACCGATGCCGCGGTGCGGCCGCTGGAGATCCCTGACCTGATCAAGGTGATGGATGCCCAGCAGGAGCAGCTGGCGCGTTCGCTCGGTGGCGAGCACCGGATCATTCACGGCGTGGCCGGCTCCGGCAAGACGATGATCCTGGGTTTCCGCGCGATGCAACTGGCGCGTGAGCTGGTCAAACCGATCCTGGTGCTTTGCTACAACAAGGTCCTTGCCGCGCGACTGGAACAGCTGATCGGCGAGCGCGGTCTGAGCGAGAAGGTGCAGGTCTACAACTTCCACAAGTGGTGCCGCAAGATGCTGGTCGCCTACAACGAACCGCTGCCAGCCGGCAGCGGCAAGGCTTTCGTCGAAGCGCTTCCGCCGGCGGTGATCGCCGGCGTGGATCGCGGCCGGATTCCACGCGCCCAGTACGGCGCGGTGCTGATCGACGAAGGCCACGACTTCGAGCCGGACTGGTACAAGCTGATCGTGCAGATGATCGACCCGGAGACCAATTCGCTGCTGGTGCTGTACGACGACGCGCAGAACATCTACGGCCACCCGAATCGCCGCAAGATCAGCTGGAAAAGCCTCGGCGTGCAGGCCCAGGGCCGCACCACCATCCTCAAGCTCAATTACCGCAACACGCTGGAAATCCTTTCGGTGGCGCGTGTCTTCGCGCAGGACCTGCTCGCCTCGCGCAGTGACGAGGCCGATGGCGACGGCGTGCCGCTGATCGCGCCGGAAAGCGCCGGCCGCCGCGGTGCCGTACCCGAACTGGTGCGTACCGACACCGCCCGCGGGCAGATGGATGTGCTGATCGCGCGCCTGCGTGACGAGCACGCGCATGGCCGGCCGTATTCCGACATGGCGGTGATCTACCGCAACCAATGGGAAGGCGACAAGCTGCACGAAGTACTCAAGCGGCTGGACATCCCCAGCCGGCTCGCCGACAACGCCGGCAAGCAGACCCTGTTCGTGGTCGAGGACAGCATCAAGCTGGTCACCATGCACTCCAGCAAGGGACTGGAATTTCCGTTCGTGATCATCCCCGGCATCGGCGGCCTGCCCAAGGAAGGCCAGACCGAAGCCGACGAGGCACGCCTGCTCTACGTCGCCATGACCCGCGCCACCGAACACCTGTTGCTGATCCACCACGACGATTCGGTATTCAGCAAGCGCATTCGCGACTCGATCAACGACGTCACGGCGCAGCTGGCCGGATCCTGAGCAACGCTGCCCCGCGTCACTGCGCCGCGGGGCAGCGGCGGCCATCCGGTTGCCGGACAAGCCGGCCATCACTACAATAAGAATCATTCTCACTTGGTGACGGGCCGGGTACGCGTTGCAGTCGGCACGCGTCGGTCGTCATCCGGTGCAGAACCACAGCCATCGCGCGAGGGCGGCCAGGTCGACTCCTGATCCGCATCGGCGCGTGCAGCCGATTCCCGCCAACCTGCCCACAAGGCTTCCGATGTCATCGCTCCCCTCCCTGCCTCATGCGAGCGCGAACGTGCGCCGCCATCCCATGCTGCCGCGCGCGATTCGCCTGGCGCTGTCCGGCTTGCCGTTGCTGGCCGCATTGATCGCCACGAGTGTCGCTGCCCACGCGAACGACAGCGACCCGCAACAGAAGGCGGCGACCCCGCTCGAAGGCGTGCAGGTCACCGCACCGATCGCCAGGGACACCGACTCGGTGACCAAGACCGATACGCCGATCATCGAGATCCCGCAGTCCGTCTCGGTGATCACGGATGAACAGATGAGCCGGCGCGGCATCCAGGGCATCGAGGAAGCGGTGTGGTACACCGCCGGCGCCCAGGGCGGCGGCTACGGCCCCGACTCGCGCAGCGACTGGCTGCTGGTGCGCGGCTTCACCCCCGCCCGCTACATGGACGGGCTGGCGCTGGCGGACGGCTCGGGCACCGGCATCACCCGCATCGAACCGTACGGACTGGAGCGGCTGGAAGTGCTGAAGGGTCCCTCCTCGGTGGTCTACGGCGCGATGCCGCCGGGCGGCATGATCAACATGGTCAGCAAGCGTCCGACCGAGCAGCCGCTGCATGAAGTGGGCGTCGAGGTCGGCAGCTTCGACCTGCGCCAGGCCACCTTCGATTTCGGCGGCCCATTGAACGATGCGGGCACCGTGCTGTATCGCCTCACCGGCCTGGCGCGCAACAGCGACACCATGGTTGATCACATTAAGGACGATCGTTATTACCTCGCCCCGGCACTGACCTGGAAGCCGAGCAACCAAACTTCGCTGACCGTGCTGTCGCACTTCCAGAAAGCCAACACCGCTTCGGGCGGCGGCTTCCTGCCCGCCTCGGGCACCTTGCTGCCGAACCCCAACGGCGAGATTCCGCGCAACCGATTCACCGGCGAACCGGGCCAGAACGACTACGACAAGTCGATCGCCTCGATCGGCTACGAGTTCCACCACGACTTCGCCAATGGTCTGGCATTCAACCAGAACCTGCGCTACGGCAAGGCGGACGTGGACAACAACGGCGGCAACGTGGGCGCGTTCGGCCTGCTCGGCGACGGCCGCACCCTGCTGCGCTACCTGTTCCCGAACGAGAACCACACCCGAACCGTCGGCGTCGACAACAATCTGCAGTACATCTTCGACAGCGGCAGCGTGCAACACGTCGTGCTGGCCGGCGTGGACTATCGTCGTGCCAGGGATGACTATGCCTCGGCGTTCGACTTCAACGTCGCCGGGCTGGACGTGTTCAATCCGGTCTATGGCAGCCCGGTCACCGTTCCCGCTTACACCAGCCACACCGTGCAGACGCAGTCGCAACTGGGCGTCTATTTGCAAGACCAGATCAAGCTGGGCCGATGGGGCATCACGGTGGGTGGCCGCCAGGATCACGTGAAGACCGACACCGACAACCTGATCGGCGGTAGCACTGCGGGACAGACCGACGACGCATTCTCCGGCCGCATCGGCATCAACTATCTGTTCGACAACGGCCTGGCGCCGTACGTGTCCTGGTCGCATTCGTTCCAGCCCACCGTGGGCACCGACTTTGCCGGCAAGGCGTTCAAGCCCACCACCGGCGACCAGTACGAAGCCGGCCTGAAATACCAGCCGATCGGCAGCAACGGCTTGCTCACCGCATCCGTTTACCAGATCACCCAGCAGAACTCGCTGACGATCGACCCCAATCACGCGCTGTACCAGGTGCAACAGGGCGAGACCCGCCTGCGCGGCATCGAACTGGAAGGCCGCTGGAATCTCGGTGCCAACTTCAGCGTGTATGGCGACTACACATACAGCAACTCGAAAGTCACCCGGACCAACGACCTGCCTTCGCTGGGCAGGCAGATCGCCTTGCTGCCGAAGCAGCAGGCTGCGCTGGGCGCCGATTACACCGTCGTCGGCGGCCCGCTGTCCGGGCTCGGTTTCGGCGGTGGCGTGCGTTACGTGGGCGAGCATTACGGCGACATCCACAACGACTGGAAGACCCCCGCGTACACCTTGCTCGACGCGGCCGTGCACTACGAGACCGGCAGCTGGCGGTTGCAATTGAATGTGAGCAACCTCACCGACAAGAACTACGTTTCGGCCTGCAACAGTGCGGTCTGGTGCTACTACGGCTACGAACGCACCGTCACCGCCAGCGCGCGTTACCGCTGGTAAGTTGCCTGCATGATCAGCCTGCTGGCTTTCGTGTTCGCCGCGTGCTCCGCCACCGCGTGGTACGCCGCCTCGCCGCATTGCATGTGGTCGGCGCTGCGTGGCCGCCCGCGAGTGGCTCGCATCGGCGGGCTGGTGCTGGCCATGCTTTCATTGGCGCTCTGGATCAGCGCGCTCGGCCTTGCGGCCGGACTGCCCGCGATGTTGGTCAGCCTGATGCTGGCGCTGATCGTGCAGCCCTGGCTGGTCTTGTTCATCGGCGTCAGCACGGTGGAGAAGGATTGATGTGGGCGCGTGCCAGCGCCGGCGCAGTGCCGGGCTTTTTCTTTGCCGCCGCCGTCGTCGGACTGGTCGGCTGGCTGCTGCCCGGCCCGTGGCAATCGACCACGGTGACGGGTTTGCTCGCGTTCTTTCCGCTGTGGGTCGGCGTGATCTGTGCGGCGTTCCGCTTCCCCAGCGGCAAGTGCGCGTGGAGCTGGCTGAGCGCGTTGGCGCTGATGGGGCTGGTTCTGCTGTGGCTGCTGCAGACCTCCGGCTGGGTTCATTGAGATCGCCCGCATGAAACTGAAGCCCGCCACCCTGCGCACGTTCACCACCTTGCACTCGTGGGTGGGGCTGGTTGCCGGGTTCGCGCTGTTCGTGGCGTTCTATGCCGGCGCGATCACCGTGTTCCATCAGCCACTGCAGCAATGGGCGGCCGCGCAGCCGATGGCCACTAGTTCATTGGCCGACGCCCAGCATCTGCTCGACCAGGTGCTGGCACAACACCCCGAAGCCCGCGAGCACCTGGGCATGACCTTCCCCGGTTATGAACTGGCCGAGCCCACCGCTTACTGGCAGGATCGCCAGGGCCAATGGTTGTTTGCCACGCCGGGCCACCCGGCGGGTAGCGTCGAGCGTCCCGGCGCCAGCCTGCCCGAACTGGTCAACGAACTGCACTACACGCTGGGCATCCCGATCGCCGGCACCTGGCTGATGGGTATCGTCAGCCTGCTCTACGGCATCGCACTGGTATCCGGCTTCGTGATCCACCTGCCGCGGCTGATGAAGGACCTGTTCGCCTTGCGTCCCGGGCGCAACCTGAAGCGCTTCTGGCAGGACGCGCACAATGTGATCGGCGTGCTGAGCCTGCCGTTCCATATCGTGTTCGCGGTCACCGGCGCGCTGCTGTCGCTGCTGTTCGTGCTGATGCTGGCGCTGAATCCGCTGCTCTATGACGACAAGTTGATGGCCGCCTCGGCGGCGGTCATGGACACCGCGCCCATCGTGCAGAAGGCCGACCTCGCCCGGCCGTTGTTGCCGCTGGCGCGCTGGCGTGCACGATCCATCGAGGTGGCGCAGGATCAGGGCGTCAGCGGTTTCGTCCCCGGCTATCTGAAACTCGCGCACGCCGGCGACGCCCACGCCGTGGTCGAGATCACCGGCGCCGGCCCACGCGGACTCGGTGCCGGTGCCGTGGCGCTGGATGCCACCAGTGGCGCCTTGCTTGCCACGCAGTTGCCCGGCTCGCGCGACGCCAATCACGCGACGCTGGCCGCGGTGTACGCACTGCACTTCGGCGACTACGGCAACGTCGCGGTGCCGTGGCTCTATTTCCTGCTCGGGCTGGGCGGCGCGTTCCTGTTCTATTCCGGCAACCTGCTGTGGATCGAATCGCGACGCAAACGCCGGAAGACCGAACAAGGGCGCTCTTCGCTGATCATGGCGCGCGCCACCGTGGGTATCTGCATCGGCGTGTGCGTGGCGATTTCCGCGGCCTTCGTCGCCGCGCAGTTGCTGCCGTGGCTGGGCTGGAACGCGGCTGCGGGCGAACGCTGGATCTGCTTTGGCAGTTGGGCGCTGTGCGTGTTGTGGGCGTCGTGGCGTGCGCCGATACGCGCCGCGCAGGAACTGTTGTGGCTGGCCGCGATCGTCACCGCACTGGTGCCACTCGCGCACGGATCCGCCACCGGCGGATGGTTCTGGTGCAGCGCCGTCGCGGGCGATGGGGCCTTGTTTGCGATCGACATCGGCGCACTGGCGCTGGCGATCGGTTTTGCTGCATTGGCACGCGCCACGGCGCGACGCAGCCGCATCGGCGAAACCAACAGCGTGTGGGCAATCACCCGACCTCAAAGCCTTTCAACGCCGTAAAGCGGGCACCGTGAAGCAAGAACCACCGCGCAATGAGTACGCCGTCTACAAAACCGGCTTGCGGTAGGGACGCAACAAGCGATCGTCATCGAACAATCCGGCCGGCAGCAGGTAGCGCGGGTCACGTCCGGCGGCGAGCAGTTCGCGAATGCGCGTGGCGGAAATTTCCAGCGGGGTGACCGCCAAATCGATGACCTTGCCAGCGGGCAGCTTGCGCAAGTCCGCGGCATCGGCCACGCGCCGCCCCGCCACTTCGCCTTCCAGTTCGTCAGGCAGACGGGCGCTGACGCCGGGCCGGCTCAGCACGCCGATATGCGCCACGTCGAACAGTTCGCGCCAGCGGTGCCATGTGGCGAGGTTCGCAAACGCATCGGCACCGACCAGCCATACCAGCGCGCGATCGCCCTGCTCCGCGCGCAATTCTTGCAAGGTGTCGATGGTCCAGGACGGACCGGCACGCTCCAGTTCGCGCGTGTCCAGCGTGAGCCGCGACTGGTCTTGCAGCGCAGCACGCAGGATGGCCACGCGCTGCGCCGCCGAGGCGACCGGCGCAGCACGATGCGGCGGCACGCTGGCCGGCAGCAGGCGTACGTCGGCGTCCAGCAACTCGGCCGCTTCCCACGCCACGCTGAGATGACCCAGGTGCACCGGATCAAAGGTGCCGCCAAATAGCGCCAGGGGCTTGCTGGTGGTTTGTGACAAGAGGTTCATCCCTTCACCCTCCCCTGCACGCAGGGGAAGACGCGGTCATGCGAGCGCGCGGGCAGCACGCGGTTCGGCCAGCGCGGCGATCAGCCGTTCGGCCTCCTGCCATGGATTGCCCTGCTCGCGGCCCTTGACCATGCGGTCGATGCGCGAGGCACGGGCCAGGCACTGCAGCCAGTGCTCACGCGGGGCGCGGCGCAAGGCCTGACGGAAAAGATTCTCGCGCGCCTGCCACAGATGTTCGGCGCGAAACTGGGCGGCAAGATCCGGCGCATTCGCGAGGCGCAAGGCCAACTGCAATTGATTGACCAGCCAGCCCATCAACGCAAGCAGCTCGTCACCCTCCGAACGCAACCCGGCAAGGATGCGCAGCGCGCGTGCGCCGTCGCCCACGAACGCCGCGTCGGTAAGCTTGAACACGTCGTAGCGGGCGCTGTCCGCAACCAGGTTTTCCATGTCGGCCGCGCCGATGCGCCCTTCGCCATGCAGCACGGCGAGCTTGTCGATTTCCTGCGCGGCGGCCAGCAGATTGCCCTCGACCCGCTCGGCCAGCAGGGCCACCGCGTCCGGCGAGGCGGACAGGCGGCGCGAGGCCAGTCGTGCGGTGATCCAGCTGATCCACTCGTTCGGTCGTGGCGCGTTGAACACGACCATGGTGGCGCTGGCGTCGAGCTTCTTGCTCCACGCACCGTCGTGCTTGTTGCTCCACTCCATCGCGGTGATCAGCAAGGTAACGTCCGGCGGTGGATCGGCACAGAACGCGGTGATCGCCTTGGCACCCTCGGTACCGGGGCGCCCGGTGGGCAAGCGCAGATCGATCAATCGACGACTGGCAAACAACGACATCGCGGCACCGGAACGGGCCAGGTCGTTCCAGTCGAAATGCTGACCCACCTCAAGCACCTCGCGCTCGCTGTAGCCAAGCTGGCGCGCCTGCGCGCGCAAGGCATCGGCAGCCTCGAGCACCAGCAGTTGCTCGCCGGCCAGCAAATACACCGGCTGCAGGTGATCAGCGGCCAGCGCCTTCTGCCATTGGCCGGGATTGAGCGGCATCAGTGCGTGCTGGCAGCGCTGGCCGGCTCGGCCAGCTGGTGTTTGCTGGCGGCCTGCAGACGGAACAGGATGGCCTGCACCATGTCGTCGTTGAGGCTGCGCTGAAGTTCCTGCACCTGTGATTCATTGCCGACGGTGTTGCTGGCGTCGTAGCTGTACTCGCGCGACATGTCGATGCGTTGGTGCGGCAAGAGCGCGTGGCCGGCAGCGTCGTCCACTTCGAACTCGACGTGATAACGCACTGCAAACTCGCTGATTTGCACGTAGCCACCGGCACTCAATGTTTCGGTGCGGAAGACCGCCACTGGCACGCGAAGCTCGGCGATGCCCGGCCCGCCATTGTCCTCGACCGTGACATCGGAGGTTTGCAAGGCGCGGGTCAGCCGGCGCTCGAGTTCGCCGCCGCCACTGACGGCAAGGTGGACCCGCTGCATCTGTGGTGGCAGGTTCGCGTTCTGGCGCAGATGAAATCCGCAGGCAGACAGCGCCACCGCGAGCACCAGCAGCAGTGAAGCACGGAACAGGCGTGGCGCTTTCATTGAGATCATGGATTTCATCCTGCGACGATGTTGACGATCTTGCCGGGTACCACGATGACCTTGCGCACGGTCAGGCCTTCCAGAAAATGGGCCACCGGCGGTTGCGCCAGCGCCAGCGCCTCGGATTCTTCCTTCGACGCGCCGGCTGCAACCTCGATGGTAGCGCGCAACTTGCCGTTGACCTGTACCGCGAGGGTCAGCGTGTCGCGCACGAGCGCGGCTTGGTCCACCTGCGGCCACGACTGGTCTTCCAGCACGCTTTCGGGGTGACCGAGCACCTGCCACAACGCGTGGCTGACATGCGGCACCACCGGGTTCAACAGCAGCACCATCGCCTCCAGTGCCTCATGCCGTACCGCGCGGCCCTGCTCGCTCTGGTCGTTGAACTTGCCCAGCGCATTCAGCAGCTCCATCAGCGAGGCGATGGCGGTGTTGAACGCGTGGCGGCGACCGAAGTCATCGCTGACCTTCTGGATGGTCTGGTGCAGCTGGCGGCGCAGCGACTTCTGTCCGGCATCCAGAGCCGACGGGTCGGTCACCGGATGGTCAGGATTCGCGGCATGCGTGGTGACTTCGCGCCACAACCGCTTGAGGAAGCGGGCCATGCCTTCGACGCCGGCCTCGCTCCATTCCAGCGACTGCTCCGGCGGCGCGGCGAACATCGAAAACAGGCGCACCGTGTCGGCGCCGTATTTGTCCACCATGATCTGCGGATCGATGCCGTTGTTCTTGGACTTGGACATCTTCTCGGTGCCGCCGATCTTCACCGGCTGACCATCGGCCTTCAGCACCGCACCACTCACGCGGCCCTTGTCGTCGCGACGGATCTCGACCGCGGCGGGGTTGATCCAGTCCTTCGAGCCGTCGGCGTTGTCGCGGTAGAACGTGTCGGCGATGACCATGCCCTGGCACAGCAGGTTTTGTGCCGGCTCGTCCGAGTTCACCATGCCTGCATCACGCAACAGCTTGTGATAGAAGCGGAAATACAGCAGGTGCATGATCGCGTGCTCGATGCCACCGATGTACTGGTCGACCGGCAGCCAGTAGTTGGCGCGCGCGTCGATCTGCGCATCGGCACCCGGGCTGGTGTAACGCGCGTAGTACCAGCTCGATTCCATGAAGGTGTCGAACGTGTCGGTCTCGCGCTCTGCCGGGCCGCCGCACTGCGGACAGGTGGTCTTGCGCCACTCCGGATCGGCCTTGATCGGCGATTGCACGCCGCTGAAGGCCACGTCCTCGGGCAGCACCACCGGCAGCTGGTCTTCCGGCACCGGCACCGCCTCGCACTTCGGACAGTAAATCACCGGGATCGGACAACCCCAGTAACGCTGGCGGCTGACGCCCCAGTCGCGCAGCCGGAAATTCACCCGCCGCTGGCCACGCTCTTCGGCTTCGAAACGCGTGGACAGCGCATCCAGCGCCTGCTGGAAATCGAGCCCGTCGAACTCGCCCGAATTGACCAGAATGCCGCGTTCGGTGAATGCGCACTGCTCCATGACGCGTTGCTCGAAATCCTCGATCAACTGCACCGCGGAGCGGGTTTCGTAGGCATCGGCATGGCCGCCACCGAGGGCCGCACCCATCGAATCCGCGCCAAGGCCGCTGGACAGGTCATGGCCGATTTCGCGCACCGCATCAAGCACGCTGCGGTCGACCACCACCATCTTGATCGGCAGGCTGTAGCGCTTGGCGAATTCCCAGTCGCGCTGGTCGTGCCCGGGCACTGCCATCACCGCGCCCGTGCCGTAGTTCATCAGCACGAAGTTCGCCACGTACACCGGCAATGCCTCGCCAGTGATCGGATGGACCGCGCGCAGGCCGGTATCCATGCCGCGCTTTTCCTGCGTTTCCAGTTCCGCTTCGGACACCCCGCCCTGGCGCAGGTCGGCGATGAAGTCGGCCAGCAACGGACGCGACCGTGCCGCGTACTGGGCCAGCGGATGCTCGGCCGCGATCGACAGGAACGTCACGCCCATCAGCGTGTCCGGACGGGTGGTGAACACCTTGATCGGCTCGACCGGCGTTTCGTCGTCATTGACGTCGAAACGGATCTCCAGACCTTCGCTGCGACCGAGCCAGTTGCGCTGCATGGTCTTGACCGCATCGGGCCAGCCCGGCAGCGTGTCCAGGCCATCCAGCAATTCCTGCGCGTAATCGGTGATCTTGAGGAACCACTGCGGAATCTCGCGCTTCTCGACCACCGCGCCCGAGCGCCAGCCGCGGCCGTCGACGACCTGCTCGTTGGCCAGCACGGTCTGGTCGATCGGGTCCCAATTCACCACCGCGTTCTTGCGGTACGCCATGCCCTTCTTCAGCAGGCGGGTGAACATCAGCTGTTCCCAGCGGTAGTACTCCGGGCGGCAGGTGGCGAACTCGCGGGTCCAGTCGATCGCGTAGCCAAGCGATTTCAGCTGGCTGCGCATGTGCTCGATATTGGCGTAGGTCCACTTCGCCGGCGCGGTATTGTTCTTGATCGCCGCGTTTTCGGCGGGCAGGCCGAACGCGTCCCAGCCCATCGGCTGCAACACGTTCTTGCCCTGCATGCGCTGGTAGCGGCTGATCACGTCGCCGATGGTGTAGTTGCGCACGTGGCCCATGTGCAGCGCGCCGGACGGATACGGCAGCATCGACAGGCAGTAGAACTTCGGCCGCGTGTCGTCTTCAACCACTTCATACGCGCGCTGCGCGGTCCAGTAATGCTGGGCGGCGGCCTCGACGGCCTGCGGGCGATAGCCGTTTTCGTCCTGATCGGGAGTGGTCGGGGCTTGGGTGTCCTGCATGATCATGCTGCCGTATGCGGTGGTTGCGAGCCGACGAAAGCCGGCTTGAGGGAACTGATCAGACTAGCCCAGCACGGGCCGGTCGCCAAGCAGTGAACGCTAGTCGCGTGGGCAAGTCGCGGCCTGTCCCGCGCCCAATGCACGCCCGGCCACCGCGATCCGGGCGGCAAGACGCGCGATGGCACGCTGGTGCCCCTGCACCAGCGCCGGATAGCCCGGCCCCACCGGCTCGCTGACCTGGCTGGTGCACGCCAACGTGGCTGCAGCGGCGCCGTGCAGCAAACGCACGCTCCAGGCACCCTCGATCAGCGCCTGTCCGCCGGGTTGCGATTCGAACCGGCGCACATCCAGCTTGATCCGCAGCACCGGCTTGTCATTGGCCGGCAAGCCGCTGACGTCCTGACTGTGCAGTTCGCGCGCCAGATCGGCCGACAAGGCACTGCGCACTTCGTCACCCAGCGGCGCGATCCAGCGTTCACTGCCGAGTACGGCCATGCCCTGGGCGCCCTCCCGCACCACCAGTTGCGGCTGGTCAACCTGGGCCGGAATGCCGACGGGCAGCACTTCGAACGGCAGCGCTCGCGCATCGGTTGCGGCCATGCCGCTGGCCGAAACATCCGCCGGAGCGACCAGCGTGTAGTAATGCAGCGGTGCGGAGGCACAGGCCGTCAACAGCGCCCCCATCACCACCATGGCGGAAACCCTTGCTGCGCGACGAATCATGGCTTGCTCCCTTGCGCCGGCAGCGGGGCCGGCGTGGTGATGTTCGATGGTTCCGGCGCGGCATCCGGGCGTCGGCCGCGGATCAGGGATTCCGGGTGCCCGCCCAGATAATCGGTCAGCACGCGCAACGAACGGGCCATGCGCTGCACTTGTTCCAGCGTCGCCCCCAGGTTCTGCTGCAGCGGCGAGTCGCTGGCCAGCGCGTCATTCGCCGAACCCATCGTCTGCTGCACGCCATGCAAGGTGTCCTTGACGGCGGGCAGCGTCTGGCCGTTTACCTGCCTGATCGTGGCGTTGAGGCCGGCCAGGGTCTGGTCGAGATTGTGCCCGATGCTGTCGAACGGAATCTTGTCGATCTTGTCGACGATCTCGGCCATTTGTTCCTGCAGCTTGTCGAAACTGCCCGGCACGGTCGGGATGGTCAGAGGTTTCTCGCTGGGATCAAACGCCACCTTCGGGGTCTTGGGCACGAAATCCAGCGCCACGTACAACTGTCCGGTGAGCAGGTTGCCGGTGCGCGCCTGCGCACGCAGGCCATGCCCGACCAGGCGCCCGATCATCTGTGACAGGTCCGGATTCTCGCCATTCGCCTTGGCCAGCGCCTCGAGCTTGTCATAAGCGGCACCCAGTCGCTGCGGATAGACCAACGCCCCGACCAGCACCGGGAAGCGCTGCTTCTGCTCGTCATAGTCCAGCCGCACCGACACCACCTTGCCGATGTTGATACCGAGGAATTCCACGGGCGCATCCACAGCCAGCCCGCGCACGGACTGCTCGAAGCGCATGCGGATGTAGTGCGGCGTACCGTCCGGCGGCGCCATGGCGGTGGACTGATCGCCGAACAATTTGAAGGCGTCGTCTTCCTGCGCCGGCGTACCGTCATGCGGGCCCGGCGGATCCTGGAACGCGACGCCGCCGGCAAGCACGGTGGCCAGCGACTGCGTGTTGAGGGTGAGCCCGTTCGCGCCCAGCGACACATCCACGCCGCTGGCATTCCAGAAACGCGAGGAACGGGTGACGAACTTGTCGTTCGGGCCATCAACGAAAATCTGCAGCGACACGCCCTTGCCGTCCTTGTCCAGTTGATACGACACCACCCGGCCGACCTGGATGCGCCGGTAATAGACCGGCGAGCCGATATCCAGCGAACCAAGATCGTCACTGCGCAGGGTGAAGCTTCGTCCCGGCGCGCCGTGGGTCACCGGCGGAGGAATTTCCAGCCCCTTGAACTCGTCCTGGTATTCCTTCGAATTGCCGACATCGGCACCGATGAACGCGCCGGACAGCAAGGTGTCGATGCCGGACACGCCACCCAGCCCGATACGCGGACGCACCACCCAGAACCGGGTGTCCTTGGTGGCAAAACCTTCGGCACTCTTCTCCAGCGCCACGTTGACCAGCACGTGGCTGCGATCGCCACTGAGATGGATCTTGTTGACCCGGCCGATCACCACGTTCTTGTATTTCACCGGGGTCTTGCCGGCATCCAGGCCTTCGGCGCTCTGGAAGCTGATCACGACCTGCGGGCCGGCTTGCAGCCAGTTGCTGATCACCAGCGACAGCCCGACCACCGCCGCCAGCACGGGAATCAGCCAGATCAGCGACGCGTTGAAACGCCGCCGCTTCACCACGGGGCGCGGCAAGGCGGCATCGTCAGCCGGATCGTTTGGCGGGTTCGCCCCGGTTTGCGTTTCGTCAGTCATCTGAATCCTTGCCGTCCCAGATCAGGCGGGGGTCAAAACTCATCGAGGCGAACATGGTCAGTACCACGGTCAGGCCGAAGAAAATCACGCCGGGCAATGGCTCCACCCGGCTCAACACGCTGAAGCGCACCAGCGCAGTCAACAATGCCACCACGAAAACGTCCAGCATCGACCAGTAACCGATCAACTCGACCAGCCGATACAGCTTCGCACGCTGCGGCCGTGCCCAGGCGCTGCCCTGCTGGCTGCTGACCAGCAAGGTGCCCAGCGCCAGGAATTTGAGTACCGGCACCACGATGCTGGCGGTGAACACGATAATCGCCAGATTCGGCGAACCGGCGCGCCACAACTCCACCACGCCGCTGATGATGGTGTTGTCGTCCACGTCGTTGAGGCTGGCCGTGCGCATGATCGGCAGCACGTTGGCCGGGACGTACATGAGGAACGCGGCGATCAGCAATGCCCAGGTCCGGGCGTAGCTGTTCGGCTTGCGTCGGTGCAGCACCGAACCGCAGCGCGGGCACGCCATGGCATCGTCAACGCCATCGCCGTCCAGCTGCGCGTCGCCGGGCACGTTGCGGCAGACCAGCCCGCATACCGTGCACGCGATCAGGCCGAGCTCGCTGGCGCGTGGCAGGGTGCTCATGCCGCCACCTCCAGATCCTCATCCCACAGTTGGCGCAAGTCCACGCCGGCGAAAATGGTGATCAGCAGAGTCAGCACGGCGTAGGCGTAGATGCCCGGATCGGCGGCGACCTCGAAATAGGCGTGTGCCTTGACGATCGCCACCAGCGCGCCCATCACGAACACCTCGCTCATCGTCCACGGACCCAGGCGATGCAATGCCACCATCAGCGGGACGAAGCCCGGTGCCCGACGGCCGGAGCGCGCGAACCACAGCAGCCAGCCAAGCATGGTCATCTTCAGCAACGGAAAGAAGAACAGCGTGGTGGCCACCAGCACCGACACCACCTGGGAGTGCTCGCGCCACATCGCGATGATCACGCCCCACAAGGTGGTACTGCTGTGCTGGCCACCCAGGCCCAGCGTGACGATCGGCCACATGTTGGCCTGCACGAACACGATCCCGGCCGTCAGGATCAAGGCCAGCATCGCATTCACGCTCAGCACGTGGTGACGCTCGAGCTCCGCCGCGCACAGCTCGCAGCGGGCCACCTCTCCACGCTCCAGCACGCGCCGACGGTAAACCGTGTCGCAGTGCTCGCAGATCAACAGCGTTTCGGGTGAGCGCTTGCTCATGCACTGGGTGCCTTGCTTCGGCGTGACAATCCGGGGATTCTCGCAAATCTGGCGTGAACGCGCTGCTTGATATGCTGGGTCGGAACCCTGATCTGAAACGACATCCGCCGAGCTGGAGTTTCCCGTGTCTGATGCCGCTACCGTTTCCCATGTTTTCGACGTGAACCAGCAGACTTTCGAAGCCGAAGTGCTGCAGGCCTCGCTGACCACCCCGATCCTGGTCGACTTCTGGGCCACCTGGTGCGAGCCGTGCAAGACACTCGGGCCGATGCTGGAAAAGCTCGCGGCCGAATTCAATGGCGCATTCCGTCTGGGCAAGGTCGACGTGGACAGCCAGCAGGAGCTGGCCGGCATGTTCGGCATCAAGAGCATCCCCACCGTGATGCTGGTCAAGGACGGTCAGGTGTTGGACGGCTTTTCCGGCGCCCTGCCCGAAGGCCAGTTGCGCGAATTCCTGCTGCGCCATGTGCAGCCGCTGGAAGCGCCGGCCGCTGCGGACGATGCGCCAGTAGCCCCGGAAGCTCCTGCGGAAGCGGTGAACCGGCTGCAGCAAGCCATCGCAGCCGAACCGGAAAAGCCCGGCCTGAAGCTGGACCTTGCTTTGGCGCTGATGCAAAACGGCCAGATTGAAGCGGCGGAGGCAGAGCTGGGTGCGCTGCCCGCCAATCTTGCCACCGATGCGCGCGCCGTGCGTTTGCGCAGCGAACTCGACCTCGCCCGTTCCCTGAAAGACGCGCCTGCTCTGGCCCAGCTGCAGGAACGGGTGCAGGCCAATGCCGAAGACTGGGAAGCGCACGATCAGCTTGGCGTGCGGCTGCTGCTGGAAGGCGATGCCGCCGGTGGACTGGACCAGTTCCTGCTGATCCTGCAGAAAGCACGCGACTGGAACGATGGTCAGGGCAAGAAGCGCCTGCTCGCCGCCTTTGCCACTCTCGACGATGCCGAGCTGGTCGGCCGCTATCGCCGACGCATGGCGTCGATGCTGTTCTAGGAGCCGGACTCGCGCGAAGCGCAGGGCGGACACCGTCCGCCAGCTTTCGCTCTGCGGCGACACCAGCACGGCGAACAATGTCCGCCTACGACGATACGCATTCCGTACTGCAGCGTACGTTCGGGTAAGATCGGTCGACCCCCCGCTCCTGCGAATCCCCTCCATGCGCGCCTCGACCTTCCGCCGCCTGCTCAATCTGTGGCCACCGTTCCTGTTCAACGCGATCCGCCTGCAGTCACTGAGCGACGACTACACCGAGGCGAAGGTGGTACTCCGGCTGCGGCCGTGGAACCGCAACTACGTGAAGAGCCAGTTCGGTGGCAACCTGTTTGCCATGGTCGACCCGTTCTGGATGTTGTTGGCCATGCACCAGCTCGGCCGCGATTACTACGTGTGGGACAAGGCCGGCTCGATCGACTTCGTCGCACCGGGTTACGAAGACGTCCACGCCCACTTCAAGCTGGAACCGGTCGTGGTCGACGAACTGCGCGCAGCGGCCGCCAGCGGCGAGAAGGTGTTGCGCTGGTTCGAGACGGAAGTGACCACCGCCTCGGGCAAGGTCATCGCTGTCGTGCGCAAGCAGATCTACGTCCGACTGAAGCCCAAGGCCCGCTGAGAAGCGCCGCTGCCCCGCAGGGCGAATACTGGCCGCGGCACTTCCCGCACCTCATCCGAAACAACCGTCCGACAATGTCACCCTGCGGATCGATGCTGCGAGGCGGGTCCTACCTCACGCCCGTTCGAAGCGCGCAATCTCGTCCAGCTGTCGCGAGGCAGCAAGCAAGTTGCGACCGCTCATGTCATCGACGATGCGCTGCAGGAACGGCGAGCGGATCGGCCGTCCGGCCACCCGGCGCGCCAGCCACACGCTGATGCCGATGCCGACCAGCCCCACCGCCATGTTGGCCCAGATCCAGCCGGCGCCCGCCGCGAAAAGATCCACGCCGGTGAAATCCATCACCGCCACCAGCGGCACCAGCAGCCACAGGCACCACCATGGCAAGCCGAGCGCCAGCGTGCTGTAGACCCGGAACCGTCTCAGCTGCGCCAGCCGTCGCTGCAACACCAGCACGGGTGCATCGAACAAATGGATCCGCGCCAGCAGGAACCATTGCGTGGCACACGACCAGATCCCGGCGATGCCGTAAACGTGCAGCAGCAGCCCGATCAGCAGCAGGTGCGGGGTATGTCGCTGAGCCACCCAGAACGAAGCGACCCAGACCACGAAGGCGATCCATCCGACCAGTTCCAGACCAAGCCACCACAACGTGCGACGGATCGAGACCTGCGACTTCTCCATGCGCCGATCGCGGAAGTCCTGGCGCAGCAATTCCTCCATGCCCTCTTGGCGAATCTCCATGCGCGCCCACGCCTGTTTCAGTTCATCGAGTTCCATGGTCATGCTCCAGTGGTTTCCGCAGCGGTCATCTGGCCGCGCAGTTTCTGTTTGATGCGACTGATCTTGGTTGCCACGTTGGTTTCGCTGAGGCCGAGAATCTCGGCCATCTCGCTGTAATGGCGGTCTTCCAGGTACAGCAGGATCAACGCGCGATTGAGCGGATCAAGCTGGCCGATGAAGGCATGCAGCGCTGCCAGTCGTTCGTCCTGTTCGGCAATCGGCTCGCCGCCGCCGACGGTTTCCAGGTGATGCGCCTCCAGCGGCTCGAAGCGATCGGCCTCCGACCAGCGGCCGCGCCGGGCCTGCGAGATAGCCACGTTCAACGCGACCCGGTACAGCCAGGTGGAGAATTTCGCCTTCGCCTCGTCATAGTTGCCGAACGAGCGCCACAATTGGGTGCTGATCTCCTGCACCAGGTCGTCGCGGTCGGCGGCGCTGCGGCTGTACATGCCGGCTATCTTGAAGACGACCCGGCGATGTTCCTGCAGCAGCGACTCGAAGCGATGCTGGTGTTTGGTGGAGGTCATGGACGTCGATATTCCCTGCTGTTCAACCCATGATTCGCATGCCGGCGAAAAAAATCACGGCGGCGCCATAATGCCTGCATCCGCCCCTTCGCCATGGAGGCTGCGATGAAAGTCATCCACTTGCTGTCATCCCGCGCGCGGACGCTCAATCCCGGGCATTTCGCGTTGGTAATGGCCACCGGGATCGTGTCGATCGATCTCGACCAGCACGGCATGCCGATGCTTGCTCGCGCGTTGTTCGTGATGAACCTGCTGGCATGGCCGCTGTTGTTGCTGCTGAGCGGCTGGCGGCTGCTGCGTTTTCGGCGCGAACTGGTCGCCGACTTCATCGATCCCGGCCGGGGCGCCAGCTTCCTCACCCTGACCGCCGGTACCTGCGTGCTCGGCGCCCAGTGCGTGACGCTGGTCCAGTGGCCGGATCTGGCACGGGTGCTGGCGGTGATCGGCGCGTTGTCGTGGGCGCTGCTGATCTACCTGTTCTTCGCCGCCACCATCACCGCGCGGATCAAGCCCGGCTTCACCCGCAGCATCAACGGCGGCTGGCTGGTCGCGGTGGTGGCGACGCAGTCACTGGCCGTACTGCTGACCCTGCTGGACGAGCCGACCTCCGATACCGGGGGACTGTTCAGTGCGCTGTGCCTGTATCTGCTCGGCGCGGCACTCTACCTGTTGATCATCACCCTGGTGGTGTATCGCATGGTTTTCTTTCCGATGCGTGCGCGTGAGTTCACCCCGCCGTACTGGATCAACATGGGCGCACTGGCGATCACCACGCTCGCCGGCAGCCTGCTGGTCCGGCAGATGCCCGCCGCGGGCGCGTTGCATGACATCGTTCCATTCGTGAAGGGTTTCACCCTGTTTTTCTGGGCCACCGCCACGTGGTGGATTCCCTTGCTGATGATGCTGGAACTGTGGCGATATCTGTGGCGCCATGTGCCGCTGCGTTACGAGGTCGACGACTGGGACATCGTGTTTCCGCTGGGCATGTACACGGTCGGCACCTGGGAACTGGCGCATGCGCTCGGCCTCGACTTCCTGCTGGTCGTGCCCGCCGTCGGCGTCTACATTAGCGCGCTGGTGTGGTTGCTGGTGGCTGGAAGCGCATCGTGGCGCTGGTATCGCCGCATCACCGTGGGTGACCCTCGCCGTCCCCTACAATGACGCTTCCACCTCGAGCCGAAACTTGCCATGCCTCCCCTGCGCGTCAAACGCTACCTGCTCACCGGCCTGCTGACCTTCATTCCGTTGTGGGTGACCTGGCTGGTGTTCAAGTTCGTGCTCGGTTTGCTGGCCGGCATTGGTGCGCCGCTGGTGGCGGGTTTGCTGGGCACGCTGGCGCTGGTGGCTCCGCACACCGCCGAATCCCTGAACATGGAGTGGCTGACCTTCATCGTGGCGCTGCTGATCACGTTGCTGGCGTTGTACCTGCTCGGCTTCGTGGCGAACCGGGTGATCGGCCAGCGCTTCCTCGGCGCGTTCGACGGCCTGCTGGCGCGCATTCCGATCGTGCAGACGATCTACGGCGGCACCAAGAAGCTGATGGCGGTGCTGCAGAACAAGCCCAGCGGCATGCAGCGGGTGGTGCTGATCGACTTCCCGCGTCGCGGCATGAAGGTGGTGGGATTCGTCACGCGGATCATGGTTGAGGAAGGCACCGGCCGCGAGATGGCGGCGGTGTACATCCCGACCACGCCCAATCCCACCGGCGGCTATCTGGAACTGGTGCCGGTCGACGAACTGACGCCCACCGACTGGACCATGGACCAGGCAATGGCCTTCATCATTTCCGGCGGCGCGGTGGCGCCGGATACCCTGCCGGCACCGCGCCGCCTGCCGACCGAAAATCCGTAGGAGCGCACCCAGTGCGGGATATTTTTTCCAGCTGCCTGAACCAAGAGCATCGCGCACAGGGTGCGCTCCTGCGGGGATCTCTCATGTATCGATGGCTGCTTCTTTCCCTGCTGGGCCTCGTGGCCATGACGGCCCACGCAGCGACCGACTGGACCACGCCGGCCGAAGCGGCGCACTTCCGCACCACGCCGAGTTACGCCGACACGCTGGCGTACCTGCAGCGGCTGCAGCAAGCGGCGCCGGGCATGATCCATCTGGAAACCTTCGGCACCACGCCCGAGGGCCGGCCGATGACGGTGGTGGTCGCCAGCGCCGACGGTACGTTTGACCCGACCAGTGCGCGCGCCGCGCACAAGCCGGTGGTGCTGGTGCAGGCCGGCATCCATCCCGGCGAGATCGAGGGCAAGGACGCCGGGCTGATGCTGCTGCGCGATATCGCCATCACCGGCAAATACCCGCATCTGCTCGACCATGTGGTGCTGGTCTACATCCCGGTGTTCAGCGTGGACGGCCACGAGAATTCGAACCCGTATCACCGCATCAACCAGAACGGCCCGGCGAACATGGGTTACCGCGGCCAGTCGCAATACCTCAATTTGAATCGCGACTACGTCAAGGCCGACGCGCCGGAAATGCGCGCGTGGCTGAAGCTGTGGCAGAAATGGCTGCCGGACTTCCTGGTCGACGTGCATACCACCGACGGCGCCGACTACCCATACGACCTGACCTGGTACACCGAGGATCCGCACAAACTCGATCCGGCCGTGAGCGCCTGGCAGCACGATGCGATCGTCAACCACGCGATGCCGGCATACGAGAAACGTGGCCATCTCGCCTCGATCTACCTGGAGTTCAAGGATGGGCGGGATCCGCGCAAAGGCATCGAGAATTTCGGTTCGGGACCGCGCTTCTCCACCGGCTACGCCGCGCTGCAGAACCGCCCCGCGTTGCTGATCGAAACGCACATGCTGAAGCCGTATGCGAACCGCGTGCACGCAGTGTACGACCTGGTCGAATTGATGCTCGAACAGATCAACCGCGATCCTGCCGCCCTGCTCGCCGCCACCGCCAAGGCCGATGCCGACACCATCGCCCGCGCCGCCCGGCCTGACGCGCAGGTGGCACTGACCTTCAAGGGCGACCCGGCATCCACGCCGTATCGGCTCAAGGGCTTTGCTTTCAGCCTGACCCACAGCGACATCTCCAACAGCGAGTGGATCCAGTACGACCCGAGCCAGCCCAGGACATACACCATCCCCAACTGGAACGGCCTGCTGCCGGATATCTCCATCACGCCGCCAGCCGCGTATGTGGTGCCGGCGCAGTGGACCACGGTGATCGACAAGCTTGACGCGCATGGCATCGTCTACCGACGCGCGCAGGCGCCGGTATCGGTGCAGGCGACCGGCTATCAGCTGGATGACCCGCGCTGGGCAACCAGGCCGTTCGAAGGCCACTTGATGCTGCGCGACTTCACCCTGCATGCCGTGTCACGCCAGGTGACCCTGCCACCCGGCTCCGTCATCGTGCCGATGGACGAGCGTGCCGCCAACGTGGCCATCAACCTGCTTGAACCGCAGGCACCGGATTCGCTGCTGCACTGGGGCTATCTCGACGCGACGTTCGAAGCCAAGGAATACGGCGAACCGCGCGTCCTGGAAAAACTGGCGCGCGAGATGATGGCAAAGAATCCTTCACTGAAGACCGCCTTCGAGCAGAAGCTGCACGACGACCCCGCCTTTGCCGCCGACAGCTACGCAAGGCTCAACTGGTTCTACCAGCGCTCGCCCTGGTATGCCGCGCAGGGGGTGGGCCAATACCCGGTGTTGCGGCTGGATGCCGCCCAGCTGAAGGCTTTGCCGGCCATGCCTTACCCCGTTCACCCCTGACCTATGACACTGTGCGCACCATGACGTTTGACCTAGCGTCGACGGCCTTGACGGCCGCCGGGGAAACGCGGGGCGCGATCATGAAAGCTTTCCGGCGAGCTGCCGGCATCCACCACACAGAGGGACATCCATGACCAAGCAGTATCTGAAGCCCATCGCGCTGGCGATCAGCGTGGCGTTTGCCCTGACCGCCTGCGGCAAGCAGGAATCCGCGCCGGCGCCGGCTCCGGCCGCCAGCACCACCGTGCCCGCCGCAGCCGCCACCACCGCCGCCGTGGACAGCAGCAAGAGCATCTTCGACGTCAGCGAGCTTGATCCGAAGATCAACGCCTGCGCCGACTTCAACGGCTTCGTCAACAGCCAGTGGGTTGCGGCCAATCCGATCCCGGCCGACCGTACCCGCTGGGGCGCCTTCGACAAGCTGGCCGAAGACAGCCTCAACACCCAGCACACGATCGTCGAGAACGCCGCCAAGGGTGCCGATCAGGCTGCCGCCGGCTCGATCGAGCAGAAGATCGGCAACCTGTACAAGTCCGGCATGGACGACGCCGCCATCGACAAGGCCGGCTTCGAGCCGATCAAGCCGAAGCTGGCCGAGATCGACCAGCTGAAGAACAGCAAGGACGTGGTCGATTATCTGGACAAGAGCTTCGCGCAAGGCGACATGCAAGTGTTCCAGTTTGGTGCCGGTGCCGACTTCAAGCACGCCGAAACGCAGATCGGTTACACCTTCCAGGCCGGGTTGGGCCTGCCGACCAAGGACTACTACACCGATCCCAAGCAGGCGGACCTGCGCAAGGCCTACCTCGACTACATCGCCAAGACGCTGGAGTTGACCGGCGTGTCCGCCGACGACGCGAAGAAACAGGCCGACCAGGTGATGGCGTTCGAGACCAAGCTGGCCGCCGCCTCGCTGGCACCGGTCGAGCTACGCACTCCGGAAAACCAGTATCACTTCGTCAGCGTCAAGGAAGCGGACAAGATCACCCCGCACTTCAGCTGGGAGAACTTCTTCAAGGCCCAGGGCGTGACCATCGACAAGGGCTTCTCGCTGTCCCAGCCCAAGTTCTTCGCCGAGTTCGACAAGCTGCTGGCCAGCGCCCCGGTCAGCCAGTGGCAGGCCTATCTGCGCTTCCATACCATCGACGACGCCTCCGACGCGCTGAGCAAGAATTTCCGCGACAACAAGTTCGCCTTCTACGGCAAGACCCTGGGTGGACAGCCGGAACAGAAGGCGCGCTGGAAGCAGGTGCTCGGCGCGGTCAACGGTTCGATGGGCATGGCGCTGGGCGAGCTGTACGTGAAGCAGGAGTTCACTCCCGAAGCCAAGAGCCGCGCCGAAGAGCTGGTGACCAATGTGCGCAATGCGCTCAAGGCACGCATCCAGAACCTCGACTGGATGAGCGACGAGACCAAGGCCAAGGCGATCGCCAAGTGGGATACCTTCCTGCCCAAGATCGGCTACCCCGACAAGTGGCGTGACTGGACCGGCCTGCAGATCGTGCCGGACAACTTCTACGCCAACCTCGAAGCCGCGTCGAAGTTCAACTACGAGTACGACATCGCCAAGATCGGCAAGCCGACCGACCGCAAGGAATGGGGCATGACTCCGCAGACGGTCAACGCGTACTACAACCCGACCGACAACACGATCAACTTCCCGGCCGCGATCCTGCAGCCGCCGTTCTTCGATGCCAAGGCGGATGACGCGATCAACTACGGCGGCATCGGCGCGGTGATCGGCCATGAAGCCAGCCACGGCTTCGATGACGAAGGCAGCCAGTTCGACGGCGCCGGCAACAACGTCAACTGGTGGACCAAGGCCGACCGCGAGAAGTTCGACGCGCGTACCGCCAAGCTGGTGCAGCAGTTCAACGACTACACGCCGATCAAGGACAAGCCGGACGCCCACGTCAACGGCAAGCTGACCCTGGGTGAGAACATCGCCGATCTGGGCGGCTTGAACGTGGCCTATGACGCGTTGCAGATGGCCCTGAAGAACCACCCGGAAGAAGCCGGCAAAAAGATCGACGGCTACACCGAGGACCAGCGCTTCTTCCTCAACTGGGCCCGCGTATGGCGCGGCAACATCCGCGAGAAGCAGGCGCTGCTGCGCCTGAACACCGACCCCCATGCTCCGGCTTCGCTGCGCGCGATGGGTGCCCCGTCCAACATGCCCGCGTTTGCCACCGCGTTCCAGTGCAAACCCGGCGATGCGATGGTTCGCGGCGACGACAAGCAGGTGAAGATCTGGTAATCCACCACGCGCCAGGGTCGCCGTTCACCGCGACCTGAAATACCCAAGGCCCCGCAGGCATATGCGGGGCCTTTTTCATCGCGTCGCCGGGCACCGCCAGCCCCTGACCTTTGACACTGTCTGACCCATGACGTTTGGCCTAGCGTGAGCGGGTGTATGTCCGCGTGCCCGGCGAAAGCTGCAGGCGCGGCCACACAAGCACACCAGACAAGCACCTCCGTTTTTCACCCGATATCAAGGACATCCATGACCAAGCAGTATCTGAAGCCCGTGGCACTGGCACTCGCCGTCAGCCTGGCGCTGACCGCCTGCGGCAAGCACGAAGCGGCGACCAATGCCCCGGCGCCGGCTCCGGCCAGCACCGCCCCGGCAGCTGCCAGCACCACCGCCGCGGCCGATCTCGGCAAGAGCATCTTCGACGTCGGCGAACTCGGCGACAGCGCGCAGGCTTGCCAGGACTTCAACAGCTTCGTCAACGCCAAGTGGGTGGCGGCCAATCCGATTCCGGCCGACCAGACCGTATGGGGCGCCTTCAGCGTGCTGCACGAAAAGAGCCTGGCCGACCAGCACGACCTGGTGGACAACGCGGAAAAGAATGCCGACAGCGCCAAGGCCGGTTCGATCGACCAGAAGATCGGCTGGCTGTACCACTCCAGCATGGACATGGACGCACGCAACAAGGCCGGCTTCGACCCGATCAAGCCTGACCTTGCCGGCATCGACGCGCTGAAGTCCGACAAGGACATCCCGGCATGGCTGAACCAGTCCTTCGCCAAGGGCGATGGTGCCGTGTTCGCCTTCGGCTCCGGTGCCGACTTCAAGGACGCGAAAGTCCAGATCGCCTACGCCGAACAGAGTGGCTTGGGCCTGCCGACCCCGGACTACTACACCGACGCGAAGAACAAGGACGTGCGCGACGCCTACGTCAAATATCTCGCCAAGCTGTTCGAGATGACGGGCAGCAGTGCCGCCGACGCGAGCAAGCAGGCCGCACTGGCGATGAAGTTCGAAACCGACCTGGCCCAGCACTCCATCCCGCGCGTGGAAATGCGCAAGCCGGAAAACCAGTACCACTTCGTGACCGTCGCCGAAGCGAACAAGATCACCCCGCATTTCGACTGGAACGCGTTCTTCACCGCGCAGGGCGTGACCATCCAGAAGGGCTTCTCGCTGTCGCAGCCCAAGTTCTTCAGCGAGTTCGACAAACTGGTGGCCAGTGCACCGCTCGACGAATGGAAGGCGTACCTGAAGGCACGCACCATTTCCGGTGCCGCCACCGCCCTGTCCGAGCCGTTCGTTGACGCCCAGTTCGATTTCTACGGCAAGACCCTGCGCGGCCAGCCGCAGCAGCAGCCCCAGTGGAAGCGCTCGCTGGGCTCGGTCAACAGCGCCATGGGCCAGGCACTGGGTCAGCTGTATGTGGCCAAGTACTTCACCCCCGAGGCGAAGGCCCGTGCGGAAGAGCTCGTCACCAACGTGCGTGACGCGCTGAAGACGCGCATCGAGAACCTCGACTGGATGAGCGCGGAAACCAAGACCAAGGCGCTGGACAAGTGGTCCAAGTTCCTGCCGAAGATCGGTTACCCGGAAACCTGGCGCAACTGGGATGGCCTGAACATCACCAAGGACAACTATTACGCCAACATGGAAGCGGCGTCGAAGTTCAATTACGACTACGACATCGCCAAGATCGGCAAGCCGACCGACCGCAAGGATTGGGGCATGACCCCGCAGACGGTCAACGCGTATTACAACCCGACCGACAACACGATCAACTTCCCGGCCGCGATCCTGCAGGCCCCGTTCTTCGATGCCAAGGCGGATGACGCGATCAACTACGGCGGCATCGGCGCGGTGATCGGCCATGAGGCCAGCCACGGCTTCGACGACCAGGGCAGCCAGTTCGATGGCGACGGCAACAACGTCAACTGGTGGACCGACGCGGACAAGAAGCAGTTCGAAGCCCGCACCGGCAAACTGGTCGACCAGTTCAACGCCTACGCACCGCTGGCCGACAAGCCGGACCTGCACGTCAACGGCACGCTGACCCTGGGCGAGAACATCGCCGACCTGGGCGGCCTGAACATCGCCTACGACGCGCTGCAGACCGCGCTGAAAAAGAACCCGGCCGAAGCCGACAAGAAGATCGACGGCTACACCGAAGACCAGCGCTTCTTCCTCAACTGGGGTCGCGTGTGGCGCGGTGACATCCGCGAAAAGGCGCAGATGGTCTATCTGAACGCCGATCCGCATTCGCCGATGAAGTTCCGCGCGATGGGTGCCCCGTCGAACATGCCGCAGTTCGCCACCGCGTTCCAGTGCAAGCCCGGCGACGCGATGGTGCGTCCGGCCGACAAGCAGGTGAAGATCTGGTAAGTCGGTAGCCGCATCGGTCGCCGTTCACCGCGACCTCAAACCGAAGGCCCCGCATGCGAATGCGGGGCCTTTTTGTTGCTGCATTTCTGTCGCGCCCCTCGGTTTCGACCGAGCGCACCGTCGACCGTGTATTGCAAATCATTCTCATTAAAAATACCATGCGCATCTTCCGGCCTCCCTCCCACAGAGTCGACCAGCCGGATCGCAAACGAATTTTCCAACGCTTGATTGCCGGCGGACGCAGCACTCACTTGCGCGCTTCCGGCTGACTCGAAAAACCTGCATCCAGCACTGCAAGACATTGCATACGCCAGACCCGCCAGGCCCTGCCCGCATGCAAATCCTGCTTACCACGGAGTTCCCATGACACCGATTAAATCGCGCAAGCACCCCGTCAGTTCGCACACGCAGACTTCGACGACCGGCGCGCTGAAAGCGGCAACCTTGTTCACCGGCCTGGCACTCGCTTTTCCCGCAGCGGCGACCGATACCACCCCGGCCGACTTTTCCGGGATGCAGGTGGCCCATGCCAAGAACCTGCCCGGCGTCAAGGTGGAAGCGATCACCGGCAATGACTATCGCGTCGACAAACTGTCCTCACCGAAATACACCCAGCCGCTGCTGGATACCACGCAGACCATCAGCGTGATCACCAAGGAGCTGATCCAGCAGCAAGGTGCCACCACGCTGACCGAGGCACTACGCAACAGCCCGGGTGTCGGCACGTTCTACGTCGGAGAAAACGGCAGCACCAGCACCGGCGACAGCATCTACATGCGTGGCTTCGACACCTCCGGCAGCATCTTCGTTGACGGCGTGCGCGATCTCGGCTCCATTTCGCGCGACGTGTTCAACATCGAACAGGTGGAAGTGGCCAAGGGTCCGGCCGGCACCGACTACGGCCGCACCGCGCCCACCGGCTCGGTCAACCTGGCCAGCAAGCAACCGCAACTGGGCAACGGCATTTCCGGTTCGATCGGCTACGGCAGCGGCCAGCACAAGCGTGCCACCGCCGACTGGAACCAGACCCTGGGCGCCACATCGGCGTTTCGCCTGAACGTGATGGGCCAGAACAGCGGCTCGCCCGGCCGCGACAAGATCGAGGCCAACCGCTGGGGCATTGCGCCGTCGCTGGCGTTCGGCCTGAAAACGCCGACCCGCGTCTACATCGACTTCCTGCATGTGCAGCAGAACAACCTGCCCGACGGCGGCGTGCCAACCATCGGCCTGCCCGGCTACAGCAGCCCCGACCCGACCCGCCCGTTCCTCACCCACGCGCCGACGGTCGACCCGCGAAACTTCTACGGCACCACGTCCGACCATGACGACGTCAAGGCGGACATGTTCACGGTGATCGTCGAACACGACTTCTCGCTGGACATGGCACTTCACAACATCACGCGCTGGGGCCGCACCCACCAGGACTATCTGCTGACGTCGTTCATGGGCAACACCGCGAACCTGGTGACACCCGATGTCAACGACCCCTCGACCTGGACCCTCGCGCGCAGCAATCCGACGTTCAAGGATCAGACCAACAGCATCATCACGAACCAGACCAACTTCACCGCCAATTTTGAAACCGGGGCAGTCACCCACAATCTCAGCGCCGGTATCGAACTGAGCCAGGAAAAGGCCAGCACCATCGGCCTGGCCGCGCTCGATGGCAGCGCCTGGCCGGCCGCAAGCCTGTACCAGCCGAACGCCGACGTCAGCGGCCTGATCCAGGGGCGCACCGGTGCGAACAGCGCCGGCAAGACCCATACCCAGGCCGTCTATCTGTTCGACACGTTGAAGTTCAACGACCAGTGGCAGGTCAACGCGGGTCTGCGCATGGACCACTACCAGACCGATTTCACCAGCACGGTGCTATGCGGCAGCCGCGGCGCGCCCGTCTGCGGCACCCTGCCGGCTGGCAGCGTGGTGCCCGGCGTGAACAGCAGCAAATCCGGCAACCTGCCGAACTACAAAGTGGGCGTGCTGTACAAGCCGACGGAGAACGGCAGCATCTACGCGAATTTCGCCGTGTCGCAGGAACCGCCCGGTGGCAACACGCTCACCCTGAGTGCGTCGGCCAACAGTGCCGACAACCCCAACTTCGATCCGCAGAAGGCGCGCACCGTCGAACTGGGTACCAAGTGGGACCTGCTCGGCGAGAAGCTGCTGCTGACCGGCGCGTTGTACCGCACCACCGTCACCAATGACCTGGTGCAGGACCCGGTCGACTTGCAGTACTACCAGGTCGGCAGGAAGCGCGTGCAGGGCATCGAGTTGAGCATGGTCGGCAAGCTCACCGACAGCTGGGCGGTCAGCGCCGGCTACACCACCATGGATGCCAAGGTGGTCAGCGGCAAGGCCGTCGCCAACGATGGCTCCAGCGACCTGGCCTATACACCGAAGAGTGCCTTCACCGCATGGACCACCTACCACCTGCCGTTCAATCTCACCGTCGGCGGTGGCGCGCGGTACTCCGGTGACATGAAGCGCGGCACCGACGGCGCGGTCGGCACGCCGGCGTTCACCGAGGCCTATTGGGTGTTCGATGCCATGGCCAGCTACCCGGTCAACAAGCACTTCGACCTGCAGTTGAACTTGTACAACGTGTTCGACAAGGACTATGTCGCGGCGATCAACAAGAGCGGCTACCGTTACACCCCGGGCACGCCCCGAGCAGCAATGCTCACGGCGAACATCCGCTTCTGACCGGCACAACGATGCAGGAGCGGGCCCTGTGCGCGATGCCTCGACCGCACGTCGCGAAGAGCTCGCTCCTGCACATTGATCGCACGACCACTATTCGCAGGTGACTCATGCTGCTGCACATTCCCAACGTACTCACTCGCGAACAGGTCGCCCCAATCCGCGCCGAGCTGGAGGCGGCGGACTGGACCGATGGTCGCGAAACCGTCGGGGCGCAAGGCGCGAAGGTAAAGCGCAACCAGCAGTTGCCGGATGCCTCGCCGCTGCGCTTGCAACTGGGTCAGTTGATCCTGCGCGCGTTGGCGGGCAATCCGCTGTTCCACGCGGCGGCATTGCCGCTGCGTACCCTGCCGCCGCGCTTCAACCGTTACACAGGTGGCGGCGAATACGGCTTCCACGTCGACGGCGCGGTGATGGCGCTGTCTGCCGACGCACAACTGCGCAGTGATGTCTCGTGCACCCTGTTCCTCAGTGAGCCGGACGAATACGACGGCGGCGAGCTGATCGTCAGCGACACCTACGGCGACCACGAGGTGAAGCTGCCTGCCGGTGACCTGATCATCTACCCCTCCAGCAGCCTGCATCGCGTCACGGCAGTAACGCGTGGCGCCCGTCTGGCGTCATTCTTCTGGGTGCAAAGCCTGATCCGCGACGACAGCCGGCGACGCCTGCTGTTCGAACTCGACACCTCGATCCAGAGCCTGACCCGATCCGACGCCGATGCCGCCGCAGTACTGCAATTGACTGGCGTTTATCACAACCTGTTGCGCCAGTGGTCAGAGACTTGAGCGACCCGTCCGAGCGGCAAGGCGCACGCAATGGTTCCCACCGCGGGCTGCGGAGCGGATAATTGTCGGCCCCCTGCATCAACGCGGCTGAAACATGTTTGTTCCTGGTCAACGCTGGATCTCCTCTGCTGAACCCGAGCTCGGCCTCGGCACCGTGTTGCGCGTCGAAGGTCGCGGCGTGCAGGTGCTGTTCGCCAAGGCCGGGGTGTTGCGTCCCTACGCCATCGACTCGGCGCCACTGCTTCGCGCCGAATTTCGCGCCGGACAGCGCGTGGCCGGCAAGGGCATCGCGTTCCTGGTCGAGCGAGTGGAAATTCGTGACGAACTGCTGATCTACCGTGGCGAAGGTCGTGAACTGCACGAAGGTCAGCTCGACGACGAACAGAGCGTCAGCCAGGCGGACGACCGTCTGATCGGTGGTCGCACCGACGCGGTGGCCCATTTCGAATTGCGTCTGGAAGGTCTGAAACGGCGTGCCGAAGCACGCCGTTCGCCTATGTGGGGTTTGGGTGCAGCCCGCATCGGCCTGGTTCCGCATCAGCTGCGCGTAGCCGGCATCGCCTCCGCGCGCCGCCCGCCCCGCGTCCTGCTGGCCGATGAAGTGGGTCTGGGCAAGACGATCGAAGCGGGCATGATCATCGCTCGCCAGCTGGCCACCGGCCGCGCTTCGCGCGTGCTGCTGCTGTTGCCCGACACACTGGTCTATCAGTGGTTCGTCGAGATGCTGCGCCGGTTCAACCTGAGCTTCGCGATCTACGACGAAGAGCGTTGCGAGGCACTGTCGCCTTCCGGCGAGGATCCGACCGGCGACGCGGGCAATCCGTTTGAGGACGAGCAACTGGTGATCGCGGACTTCGGCTTTCTGGAAAGCTCGCCGAAGTACGCGCAACAGCTGCTGGAAGCGCCCTGGGATTTGCTGGTGGTCGACGAGGCCCATCACCTGGCGTGGACCCCGGAGACGGTCAGTCCGCGCTACCGCATGGTCGAACAACTCGCCGCGACGATCCCCGGCGTGATCTTGCTCACCGCCACGCCCGAACAACTGGGCCGCAGCGGGCATTTTGCCCGCCTGCGCCTGCTCGACCCGCAGCGTTATCACGATCTGGACGGCTACCTGGCCGAGGCCGATACCTTCCAGTCGTTGTCGAAAGTCGCCGACCGGCTGCTTGATGGCCAGCCGCTGGATGACGCCCAGCGCACGGCTCTGGCCAAGGCCTTCCACGGCGACCAGGCGCTCACCGCCCAACTGGCTGACTCGACCAAGCCGGAGAACGCCCGCGAGCTGCTGGCCGCGCTGATCGACCGCCACGGTACCGGTCGTGCCATGTTCCGCAACAACCGCGCGGGCGTGGGCGGCTTTCCCAGGCGCCTGCCCGAGTGGCATCTGCTGGATGCCGACACCGTCGATGAAAATATGCGCCAGGAACTGCTGGCCGAATTCCATGCCGACATCCAGCAGCCGCCGGCACTGATCGAAATCGACTACGCGGCCGACCCGCGCGTCGACGCCCTGATCGACCTGCTCGAGCGCCATCCGCAGGACAAGTTCCTGCTGATCTGCCGCAGCCAGGCCAAGGTACTGGCACTGGAAGAAGTGCTGCGCACGCGCAGCGGCGTCGGCGTGGCACGCTTCCACGAGGGCCTCGGCATCATCCAGCGCGACCGCAACGCGGCGTATTTCGCCCAGCCCGACGGTGCGCGCCTGCTGCTGTGCTCGGAGATCGGCTCGGAAGGACGCAACTTCCAGTTCGCCCACCGGTTGATCCTGTGGGATCTGCCGCTTGATCCGGACCTGCTCGAACAGCGCATCGGCCGCCTCGACCGAATCGGTCAGAAGCACGACATCAATATCCATATCCTCGCCGTGGCCGACAGCGCCCAGCACGTGCTGGCGCGTTGGTACGACGAGGGCGTTGACGCTTTCCGCATGAGTCCGGCCGACGGTCGTGAGCTGTTGCGGCGTTATGGTGAGCCGTTGACCAAGCTGGCCGACGAACATGCCCGTGGCGACGACAACCGCGACCAGGAGCTGGACGCCCTGTTGACTGAAACCCGGGCCAGCCATGAACAGATGGCCGAACTGATTCGGGGCGGTCGCGATCACCTGCTGGAACTGGCATCCAGTCGCGATCTGCACGCCGACGAATTGCAGCAGGCCTTCGCCCGTGAGGATCACGACCCGGGTCGCGATGCGTTCGTGCAGCATCTGCTGGAAGCATTCGGCATCCACCCCGAAGAACTGGGCGGCCAGGTGCTGCTGCTGGACCCGCAATACCTGTCCACCGATGCCCTGCCCGGTTTCGCCGACGGCCCACAATCGGTCACATTCTCCCGCGACGTGGCGCTGGCTCGCGAAGAGCTGCCGCTGTTGCGCCTGGACCATCCGCTGGTCGCCGGCGCGCTGGATCTGGCGCTGTCCGGGGAACAGGGCAATGCGGCCTTCATGGTTGATGACGCCCTGCCGCCGCGCAGCGCCCTGCTGCAGACGGTGTTTCTGCTGGAATGCGTGGCCGATCGGAAGCTGGACGCCGAGCGCTTTCTGCCGATCCTGCCGATCGTGGTCACGGTGGACACCCGATTGGGTGAACGTGCCGATTTCGAGCCCAGCGAGATCGCACTGCGCAAGGCACCGGACCGCAACATCGAAGTCATGCGCTACCGCAAGTTTCTCGGCAAGCTGGTTCCCCCGATGCTGGAGCGGGCGGAGGCGCTGGCCGGGACGCAGGCGAAGACACGCGTCGACGAAGCCACCGAACTGGCCACGACCACGCTGGATGCCGAGCTGTCGCGCCTGATGGCGCTGCGCGCGGTGAATCCTTCGGTCAGCGAAGCTGAAATCTCGGCGGTTGTCGCCGAGCGGACCGCGTTACTGGCCGCGTTGCCGCAGTCGCGCCTGCGCCTGGACGCGGTACGCTTCGTGGTCAGCGCGGACTTCCTCTCACTGCGCTGATATTCCCCATCCACACGTCGGCATCGACGCAGGGCGGAGACGGCCCGCCGCGGATCTTCCCGATTCACCACGACGGCCGCAAGCCGGCGGGCAGTGCCCGCCCTGCGCCGTCGTGATATCCGCAACGCGTGGTCTCTTCAGCGCAGCAGACGTCGCTTCGGCTTCCACGGCAGGCGCCCGCGCCAGTACTGGATCAACACGATGCCTCCCAACATTCCGCCCAGGTGGGCGAAGTGCGCCACCCCGGGCTCGATGCCGGTCACCCCCATGGTCAGCTCGGCGGCGGCATAAAGAATCACGAACAGCCACGCTGGCATCGGTATCGGCAGAAAGATCAGGAACACCTTCTCGTGCGGATACAGCATGCCGAAGGCGAGCAGCAAGCCGAAAATCGCGCCCGAGGCACCCAGCGTGGGGCCGTACTGCGCAGGTGGAAAGAACCACAGCACGGCGAGTTGCAGCAGAGAGGCGACGATCGCGCAGACAAAGTAGTAAATGGTGAAATTGCGCGTGCCGAAGGTACGCTCGATCGTGCCGCCGAACATGTACAGCGCGATCATGTTGAACAGGATGTGGGTGACACTGCCATGCATGAAGGCACTGGTGACGATCTGCCACACACCGAACAGGCCCGATCCGAGTGGCCACAGCGCAAAATTCATCAGCATCATCTGCGCCATGACCTGCTGCAGCAGGAACACCGCGACATTGGCGATCAGCAGGTTGCGTGTGACGGGCGGCAAATCAAAAGACATCGTCAAATTCCAGTAAGCGCCTCGGCAAGGCGGTGGCGACTGCGGATGCTGACCGCCCGGCAAGGTTTTCGTTCATACGTCGCTGCCAGAAAAAAGCCGCCTTTCGGCGGCTTCACGGAAAACGTTGCAGTCGGAATCAGCCCTTGTTGGCAACTTGTGCCATGGCTTCCGGGCGCTTGGCGCCGGCAAACCGCTTGGCCCAGTAGCCTTGGGTCAGGCTGGAAATTTCCACGGACTTGCCGGTGGTCGGCGAGTGAATGAATCGACCATTCGAGATGTAGATGCCCACATGCGAGATGGCGCGCTTGCCGTGGGTACGGAAGAACACCAGGTCGCCCGGCTGCATGTCGGCCCGCTTGACCTTGAGGCCGGCGAGGAACTGCGAAGCGGAGTTGCGCGGCAGCTGCATGCCGACCGCATGGGCGAACACGTAACGGACAAAACCGCTGCAATCAAAACCGGTAGAGGGATCGCGACCGCCGCGGACATAGCGGGTGTCACGCAGGCCCATCGCCACTGCCAGCAGCGACTTGCGCAGGTCGGTGATGTTGGCGCTCACCGCGGCTGCGGCGGCGCTCTCCTCATCCGCAGGATCCGGGCGGGCCGAGTCAGTCGCCAAGGCAACCTTGCCGACGAACAGGGTACCGGCGTCCGGGACCACGGCCTGGGCCAGACCGGCCGTGGGATTGAAGGTGGGGAGTTGGTCCAGCATCGGAGCGCTGAAGCGGGCAACCACCGAGTCATTGACCAGGGCGGAAGCCGTGGTGACCGTCTTGCCTGCAACCGAGGCGAGAGGAGCGAGTGACTTGGCTTGAAGGGGAGCGGAAACCAGCAGCACGGAAAGGAGCGCGGTGGCGGCAGTCAGGTGCTTGAAAGACATGCTGGGAAAAATCCCTTGTTGTTCACAGTATTGGCCGCTCAGCAGAAGCCGACGACGTGACGAAGGAGTGAACTTAACAAGAAGATGGCGTGTAGATGTTGGATTGAGGTTAACTGAACTCCGCCGTTCCGAAAAATCGGGATCGCGCGCACACTTTCCTCAAGCACCTGATTTTGCGGATGATTATTGTCAAACCGTCGATTCGGGCCAGTAATGGGAGTCCGGATAGGAACGCTGACCAAAGATGGCCGTACCGATCCGGACTTCGCTGGCACCCTCGGCGATCGCCAGCGAAAAATCACCGCTCATTCCCATCGATAGTCTTGGAATATCATGACCTTGCGCCATGGACTGGTCGCGCAGCCGGCGCAGCAAGCGGAAGCAGGCGCGGACCTCGTCCGCTTCGGTGGAATGAATCGCCAGGGTCATCAAGCCGCGGACACGCAGACTGTCGAAGGCACCCAGCGCGTTCAGGAAAGCGGGCAGCTGTTCAGCGGGCAGTCCGTACTTGCTGGGCTCGACCGAGGTCTTCACCTGGACCAGCACGTCGATCGCGCGGCCCTCGTGCTGCAGCCGCCGATCCAGTGCTTCGGCCAGCTCCAGCCGGTCCAGCGACTGCACTTCGCTGGCCAGCCGGGCCACGTCTTTCGCCTTGTTGGTCTGCAGGTGGCCGATCATCACCCAGTCGACGCCGCAATCCGCCAGCGACGGCGCCTTGTCGCGGATCTCCTGCACCTTGTTCTCGCCGAAGCGGCGCATGCCCAGCGCCACGCCGGCACGGATCAGGTCCGGACCGAAGGTCTTGCTCACCGGCAGGATGGCGACCTCGGCCGGGTCGCGCCCCGCCTCGTGGCAGGCCGCATCGACCCGGCGCCGGATCTGCGCCCAGTTGTCGGCCAGCCAGCTGTTGTCGGAGGTCACTCCCGGGTCGCCTTGATCAGCCCTTGCTGCCCTGCTGGTGATGGCGCGCCACCACTTCGGCCACCACCATGCTGACCTTCTTGCCAGTCGGGATATGCAGGAATTCGTTGGGACCGTGCGCGTTGGAATGCGGACCGAGCACGCCGGTGATCAGGAACTGCGCCTGCGGGAATTTTTCGCCCAGCATGCCCATGAAAGGAATGCTGCCGCCTTCGCCCATGTAGGTGGCCGGCGCGCCGAAGTAGTTCTGCGAGGCGTCGCTGACCGCTTTCTCCAGCCACGGCGACAACGCCGGGGCGTTCCAGCCCGAACCGTCCTTCTCCAGCGTGAAACTGACCTTGGCGCCGTACGGCGGGTCCTTTTCCAGCAGTTGCTTGACGAACTCGCCGGCCTTGGCGCCGCTCAACGTGGGCGGTACGCGCAGGCTCAGCTTCACCGCGGTGAACGGACGCAGCACGTTGCCGGCGCTTTCCAGGTCGGGAATGCCGCCGATGCCGGTGACCGCCAGCTGCGGACGCCAGGTACGGTTGAGCACCAGCTCGGCCAGATCCCTGGTCACCGGCTGCATGCCGTCGACCCACGGGAACTTGTCGTAGATGTCGTCACCGAGCACCTCGGCCGACAGCTTGGCCTGGTCGATGCGCTGCTGTGGAATGTCGACGTACAGTTCTTTCGGCTTGATCGTGCCGGTTTCCGGATCTTCCAGTCGCGACAACAGCTCGCGCAGGATGCGGAAACTGGACGGCACCACGCCAGACGCGTCGCCCGAATGCACGCCCTCTTCCAGCACCTGCACGCTGAGGTTGCCGCCGGTCATGCCTCGCAGCGAGGTGGTCAGCCACAGCTGGTCGTAGTTCCCGCAGCCGGAATCCAGGCAGACCACCAGCGAGGGGTTGCCAATGCGCTCGGCCAGGTGATCGACGTAGAACGGCAGGTCGTAGCTGCCCGACTCCTCGCAGGCTTCGATCATCACCACGCAGCGCGCGTGCGGAATGCCCTGCTCGTGCAACGCCAGCAGCGCGGCCAGCGAACCGAAGATCGCGTAGCCGTCATCGGCGCCGCCACGGCCGTACAGCTTGTCGCCCTTGATCACCGGCTTCCACGGGCCGAGGTCATCGGCCCAGCCGGTCATTTCCGGCTGCTTGTCCAGATGGCCGTACAGCATGACGGTGTCGTCGCCCTGGCCGGGAACCTCTATATAGATGAGTGGTGTGCGCCCTTCCAGCCGGACCACTTCCAGCGTGGCACCGGGCAGCTGGCTCAGCTTGGAGCGCGCCCAGGTTTCCATCAGCTTGACCGCCGCATCCATGTAGCCATGCGCCACCCAGTCCTTGTCGAACATCGGCGACTTGTTGGGAATACGAATGTATTCAACCAGCTGCGGCACGATTTCGTCGTCCCACAAGCCACTGACAAAATTCGAAAGGCGGGCAGTATCCATGAGTCTCACTCCAGCAGGCGAACAAGGGCGCCATTGTAACAGCGCGCCTCACGCGCTCCGACAGCGGTTCGGAAGCCGCCCACAGCCACCGGCGAGGATCGCGCACGCCGACTACACGCGAATTCCCACTGCGCGCGCCCCGTCGCGGCGCAATAGTGCGTCGGCGGCACCCGGATGCCGTCACCACCGCCCAAGGAGAAAGGACATGCTCAACAAACTCGTCGCCGTCGTACTTGCACTGGCTGTGGCGCTGCCCGGCCTGCTGCTGGCGGCTACCCCGGTCAATATCAATCAGGCCGATGCCAGCACCATCGCCAAGTCGCTGGACGGCATCGGCAAGTCGAAGGCGGAGGCCATCGTGGCCTGGCGCGAGGCCCACGGTCCGTTCAAAAAGGCGGATGACCTGAAACACGTCAAGGGCATCGGCAAGGCCACGATCGAGCGCAACCGTGCCGCGATCCAGCTGGACGCAGGCGACAAAGCCAAGGCGGTTGCCCAGACGGAAGCGCCGGCCAAAGCCGCTGAAGGGGACAAGTCGGCCGCCACGGAGGAATAGGCCGGCGCAACGCGCCAGACCAGGCGGCGCGACCCCGGCGGGTCGCGCCGCTTGCGTTACACTCGCGCGCCATCCCCCCAGCTGCCCCGATCATGATCCTGCCGCGCTATCACATCGCCGCTTCCGCCATCCACGGAGCCGGCAACGGGCTGTTTCTGGACGAAGCGGTGGCACGCGGCAGCATTCTCACCGCGCCGGACGGCATCACGCAGACCTTCCGCCACGCCGACATAATGGCTGACCCGGCATTGCGCGCGCAGTTCCACGCCAGCGCCCGCTGGTTCGAGGATCGCTACACCTTGTCGCCCGACTGGCCGGACGAGTGCTACATCAACCACAGTTTCGTACCGAACGGCCTGTGGCACCTCGGGTTCGTGTTCGCGCTGGCCGACCTGCCTGCAGGCACCGAAATCACCGTGGACTACCGGCACCTGCTGCCGCCCGGCGAGGCCGAGGATTTTGTCGATTCGGTCACAGGTGAGACAATCACCGGATTGTCCTGGCAAGAGAGTCTCGCCAGCAGCACTCATGCACTGGCCGAACTGCTGGTTGCCGCCCACCGCTGATCGTGATGTTTGATATCCCAACTATTGAAACGGCGCGGTTGCGCCTGACTGCGCTTACCGAACGCCATTTCGACGACTACGCCTCGATGCTTGCCGATTCGGCGAGCACGCGCTGGATCGGCGACGGCCAGCCGCTGGACCGCACCAATGCATGGCGTTCGCTGGCCATGCTGCTGGGCCACTGGCAACTCCGCGGCTACGGCATGTGGGCGCTGGAACTGAAGGATACGGGCGAGTTCGTCGGTCGCGCCGGCCTGATGTATCCCGAAGGCTGGCCCGGCCTGGAGATGGGCTGGATGCTGAAGCCCGAGCATCGCCACCACGGCTATGCCACTGAAGCGGGCAATGCCGTGCTGGAATTTGCCTGGAATCATCTGCACGCGCCAAGGGTCATCAGCCTGGTGCGAATCGGCAACGAAACGTCCGACCGGGTAGCCGAACGACTGGGCGGCGAGCACATCGAAGACATGGACTTCTACGGCAGCCACAGCCACGTGTTTGCCTACTACCCGCCGCATCGCGAGCATCGCCGCGCCTACGGCTGAGAGCCACGGCTTGCCGCCGCGAGCGCCGCGGCAAGCCAACGGAAACCCCGATTGATTGCAGATGGGTCGCGGAGGGCATGACCGCCCTCCGCGACGGCATCAAAGCGCTGGTGGCAACCCGCCGCCCATGCGCGAACTGCCTGTGCGCGATGAAATCAGCGAACGCGCCACCTCGGCCAGCGCGAACAGTCGTGCCACGCGCACCCAACCGATCACCAGCACCACCAGTTGAGCGAGCAACACGGCAATGATCAGTCCGGCGACGCCCACGGCTGGCGTATGCACACGTCCGATCCCGATCGCCATGGCAATCGCGTAACCGATCACGCTGATCAGCAGGTAGCTGAGCAAGGTGCTGAGCGGGCGCCGCAGCAACTGCATGAAGCCGCGGCCCAGGGCACGCGTGGCCGAACGCAGCCCGCTGTCCGCCATGAACGCGGCACGACTGGATTCGACGATGCACTGCGCCAGCACGAACAGCACGCCGGCAACGAACAACGCCAGGTGCGCAGCCCGCTCGGCCTGCGATTGCAGCACGGCCTTGTCGCCGGCGGCATCGGCCATGTGCATCGCCACGCCGATCAGGGCGCCCATCACTAGGTAGGGCAGGATCGACCACAGCATCAGCCGGAACATGCGGCCATATTCGACGATGCCGCACTGAAGCAGATGGCTGAAACCCAGCGTGCGACCGGCGCGACCCGTGCCGACCACCATGCCGTTGAGGAAGGGCGACAGCAGCGCGGTCAGCAACGTGCCAAGCAAAGCCACACTGCCAAACCACACAGGGATATTCAGCACCGTCATGGCGTCACCAACCATCGTCGAACTGAGTCGGGTGGCCCACTCCTGCACGTGGATCGAATGGTCAAGCGCACCACTCAATGCCCGCCACAACGGCAAACTCACCACGGCCGTCGGCAACAACAACAGCAACACCCACAGCAACAACAATCGCCATTGCAGGGCGGCGAAGGGCGCACGCATCAGCGCAGCCGAGTCCACCCGGCGAGAATTCCGTCCAGTCTTCATCACAACGTCCCCATCAAGGCGTACACGGTCTGAAAGAAGGAGGCGACGTCCGCACTCCAGCGACGCGAGGCTGTTCCATCGGCCTTGATAGTCCGACTGTCATTGAAGGTGTTCGTGTCCAGCAGGATCTTCTGCCCGGGATCCACGGTCGCCGATACCGCCTTGACCGGTTTGGTGAAAGTGATCCGCTTCCAGCGGCTGGCGTCAGCCCACTGCACCGTCTCGCTGCTGTCGTCTGCAAACTTGATCAGCACGGTGCGTGGCAAAGCGGCTCCGGTGCGGCGAACGGTGATCGTCGACAGCCACGGATACGGCCCACCGTATTTGGCGTCCTTGTTGGATTTCTTCCATGCCGCCCGGGCATCGTCGATCTGCTTGTCGACGTCCTTCGCGATCAGCGTGATGCGCTTGCCGTCGCGCAGGTCAGTGCCCGTACGCGGTACCTGCTCCTCGTTCTCGATCGAGACGACGCTGGCGTCAACCTTGTCGGTGCCATAAACCTGCGAGGCAAAGATCGCATTCACCAGTTCCGGCTTGCCCGAGCCTTCGGCCAGCGCATCGCGCAGGTCGGCCGCATCCGGGTGGCGGAACTTCCAGCGCTCGTAGTACAGCTTCATCGCCCTGCCCATCGCCTCGCGGCCGAGCAGGTTTTCCAGCGTGCGCATGGCCGCTGCAGTGCGTGAATAGACCGAACCGTAGCTGTTGCTGGACATCCGGTCCCACGAATTGGAATCGAGCGAATCAGATGGTGTGTCGATGAAAGCAACACCGAAGTTCCGCTCGGCCTCGAACGGATTCAGACGCGGCGCAATGCCAAGCCAGCTCAGCAGGGGCGTAGTGCTCCAGATATCCTGCTTGCGATCCACCAGCATGCGGTCGTCCCAGTATTCGTTCATGCCTTCGTCGAGCATCGGCTCCTCGAACTCGTTCGAGCCGAGGATGCCCATGAAGTAGCCGTGGCCAAACTCGTGGATGGTGACGAAATCGATCCCGTACTGGCTCAGCGTGTCCGGCGTGATCTTGTTGTAACCCTCGGCGGTGAAAAACGTCGGGTACTCCATGCCACCGGCCTCATCGGCGTTGTACGGCGGCACCACGGCGGTGACCGTCCTGTACGGGTACGGGCCCAGCGTGTCGGAGAAATAAGTCAGCGAATCCGTGCTGGCCTTGAGTACCGGCTGCGCACTCGCTTCGTATTCGGGCGGATAAATCACCTGCACATCGACCTTGGGACTGCCCGGCCCGTTCCAGGTGGTGTGCTGTACCTTGTAGCCCGGCGCGGCGACCCAGGCGAAGTCCTCGACATCGGTCTGCACGAAATGGTGGGTGACCTTGTCGCCGTCGGGCACCGGTGTGCCCTGCTCTTCACCCACCGCACCCACGGTGTAGCCCTTTGGCACGGTCAGCTTGACGTCGTAGTTGCCGTAATCGGCGTAGAACTCGCTCTGGAAATGGAATTCGTGCGCGTTCCAGCGCGGCGCGGTGGCACCGCGTTCACCAGCCAGTTCCAGCACGGCGATTTTCGGAAACCACTGGCCGACCAGATGGAAGTCACCGAACCAGCCCGTGCGCTCGACCACCCGCGGCAGCTGATCATGAAAATCGATATCCAGGCTCAGCGTACCCTGCGCCGGCACCGCCTGCGGCAGGTCCAGTTCGACGACGGTGTGGTCGGTTTTCGGACCGCCATCGGGATGCACGAAGCGCCAGCTCACGTCCTGGCCACCCTGCTGCACCTTGTGCAGCTCGATGTAACCCCACTCGCCTTTCTTCAGGCTGGCGTTGCCGCGCGAGTGGCCGCTGCCGGAAAACATGCGCCGCTCGGTGAAGAAGGTGCTGCCCGGGCCTTCGAAGGCATTGAGATACAGGTGCAGGTAGATCTTGCTGACCGGCTGGTTGCTGCGGTTGCGCCAGGTCATCGTCTGCTTGGCGTCGACCGTGTGCGTGGTCGGATCCAGCGTGGCCTCGATGGTGTAACTCACCACCTGGTCGGACAGGGTCGCCGGATGATCGCCGCGCGGTCCGCCCCATGCATCGGGTGCGCTGGGCACCTGAAAATTGGCCGCGTCGGCCGAAACGAACGGAATGTCGGCAACGACCGAACTGGCACTGGCCGGCGCGCTTGCCGTCGTGCTGGCCGATGCCGGCGCCAGTGTTTGCGCCAACGTCATCACCGGCAACGCCGCAACCGACAAGGTCACGGCACACAGATATCCCCACTTGCGTGCAACTGGCCGCATGTTGTCACTCCCCTGGACAATTCGTACAGATTGCGCCCGTCGGGGAAACGGGACATAGGCCATTCGTCATGCGCCGCGTGCGAAAGTTCCTGCCGCACCAGGGCTTGCCTGGTCAGTACACGTCGCGCCGATAGCGCCCCTGTTCGCGCAGTTGGTCGACCTTCGCGGCCCCCAGCACGTCGTGCAATACCTCGTCGACGCCGGGGGCGAGTCCGTCGAGACTGCCGCAGACATAGATGGCCGCGCCGGCGTCGACCCAACGGATCAGTTCGCCGCCCGCCTCGCGCAAACGCTGCTGCACATGGATGCGTTCGGCCTGGTCGCGCGACCACGCAAAATCGGCGCGCTCGATCCGGCCCTGCGCGATCCAGTCTTCGATCTCCTCGCGATAGAGGTAGTCGTGTGCCGCGTGTCGTTCGCCGAACAACAGCCAGTTGCGCCGGTGACCAGCTGCAATGCGTGCCTTCAGCAAGGCGCGCAGTGCGGCCAGGCCGGTACCGTTGCCGATCAGGATCATCGGCCGTCCATCGCGTGGGGCACGGAAGTTCGGGTTGCTGCGCACGCGCAAGGCAATCTCGGTGCCGACGGGCGCGTGCTGGGTGAGCCAGCCCGACCCCAGGCCGAGGTAGCCACCCCGACCACGCATCTGGCGCACCAGCAAGTGGAGCGCGCCGTCTTCCGGCAGCGAGGCAATCGAGTACTCCCGATGTGGCAGGCGCTGCAGCAGTGCGGCAACCGCCTGCGCATCCAGCCCGTCGACCTCATCGGCGTCGGGCAGCCGGCTGCGTGCCAGCAGGTCAGCCAACGGCAATCGCTCCTTTTCGTACGACACCGGTACGCGGCCATCCAGTTCCTGCGTCGCCAACCAGGCCGCCACCCGCTGCGCCGGATGACGGGGGCCGATCTCGACCAGATCGCCGGCCTGCCAGTTCGCGCTGCCATGCCACGGTTGCAGCGCCAGGTGAAAGCACGGCTCGCCGATGCTGCCTGCATTGAGCAGGCGACGTTCCGTCAGGCGCCAGCGCTGATACTTCGGTGCCTGCCAGTCGGGCAGATCACTGACACCGGTCAGCATCGCCAGGTGATGTTGCCAGTGGCGCAGGCTCGCTTCGTCCTCACTGTCCACTTCCACCGGATCGAACAGCGCCCGTGCCCCACTGGCCTGCAGCCAGCGTTGGAGTTGCCGGCCGAAGCCGCAGAAATCTTCGTAATCGCTGTCGCCCAGCGCAAGCAGGCCGTAGCGCAAACCGGCGAGCGCTGCCGGCTTCTGCATCGACAGTCGGCTGAAGGCCTGCGCCATGTCCGGCGGCTCACCGTCGCCGGTGGTGCTGGCGACGATGAGCACGCGCCCGGATTCGCGCAGTTGGTCGACCGTGATGCTGTCGATGCCATCGACGCGCGCCGAGATGCCGGCAGCCTGCAGGCTCTGCAGGGTCTGTCGCGCCAGCTGTTCGGCGAAACCGGTCTGGCTGGCGTAGATCACCCGTACCGCGACGTCCACCGGCACGGCACGCGCGACACCGGCAGCATGGGCGGCGCCCGCGCCCGCCGGAGTCACCGCCACATCAAGCAGCCCGGTCGGCTTGCCGCGGACCGGCACCCGCCGATAGCGCAGCCAGCCAGACAGGGCGAACCACGCGAGGGTCACCAACGCACAGGCCAGCCAGCGCTTGCTGCCCGGATCGCGCCAGGTCAGGTCATCCACCTGCAGCAGCAGGAGCAGCGCGCAGAGCAGGCCGAACGCACCCAGCAGCAGCGCACTGCTGACCGCTGCACGTTTCGCCGTCATCGCTTCGAGCGGATTCATGGTCGCAGCTCCTCGGCAAAGGCCGGTGACATGCGCTGTTCGAAACCCTGCGCCGTGCGCACGATCGTCAGCACGGCCAGACCATGCTGGCGAGCGTAGGCCATGCCCCGCTCCGCGCCGAGCACACTGAGCGTGGTACCCAGCGGATCGGCCTGCAGGCAGTCGTCGGCCAGCACGCTGACCGAGGCGAGCTCGTGCTCCACCGGATAGCCGCTGCGCGGATCGATGTGATGCGAATAGAACTGCCCGTGATCCTCGAACACGTGTCGGTAATCGCCGGAAGTGGCGATTGCCCGATCGACCAGCTGGATCGTTTCCACCAGTTCGTCCGCGTTGATCACGGCACCTGCCGCGGCGTCCGGTCGTTCAATCCCGACGCGCCAGGGCAACCCGTCGGGCTTGCGGCCGCGTGCCTTCAGCTCGCCGCCGACCTCGACCAGCCAGGATGTCACGCCCATCCGCTGAAGGTAGCGACCGACCTGGTCGACGCCATAACCCTTGGCTGCGGCGGACAGATCCACCTCAAGTCCGCCCGGCTGCCATGCGCGACGGGTCACCGGATCCAGTTTCAGCTTCCACCAGCCGACGCGTTCCTTCGCTGCAGCGATCGCCGCATCCGTGGGCGGCTGGCGCGTTCGCCGGTCGGGACCGAAGCCCCACAGGTTCACCAGTGGTCCGACCGTGGGGTCGTAAGCGCCGTCGCTGTCCTTCGCCACCTGCAACGCATGCTGCAACACGCTGAAGAACTCCACGGGCAGGGCCTGCCAGCTGCCTGCCGGCGCGCGGTTGAAGCGCGACAGATCCGACTGCGGCAGGTACGTGCTCATCTGCCCGTCGACGCGATCCAGTTCGGCCTGGATGCCGTGCTGCAGGGTCTGCACCGAGCGGGACGGCGGCAGCAGCAGTCGCACCGACCAGGTGGTGCCCATGGTGCGGCCGGCCAGCTGCGGCAGTGGCGCCGCCACGGCCGACGCAGCGATCACCCACAGCAACGACAGGCAGACGGCCAGACGTGGAAGCGACATCACGCTTACTCGGGCAACACCTCAAGCGTGGCCGTGTACGACGCGCGCCGCTTGCTGGCCAGCTTGGTGCCACTGTGGTTGTCCTGGACGGAGGCGTTGATCCAGTACATTCCCGCGTGCGGCCAGGTGAACTGGAACTTGCCGTCCTTGCCGGTCTGGACGCTCAGCTCATCCTGCGCATTGCGGTAGCGCGTGGCACCGGCGATCGCGGTGACCTTGAGGTCGCCAGCAGGCTTGCCGTCCAGCAGCAGCTGGAACCGGGCCGGCTCGCCCGCGACCAGATCGGTGACGTGGGTAAGCGGGACCAGTTCCAGTCCCTGCCCGCTGGGCTTCAACGCCGCGTCGTTCGGTTTGCCGTTGCTGACAAACGTTTCCACCCGGGTGCTGGACGCCGTCACCTGGACGTTCCTCGCGGCCTTGGGAATCGCCGTCGCCAGTTCGTCTGCGGTGCCGCGCCAGCGCTTCTTCTGGCCGTCCATTTCATAGTTGGCAAACAGGCCCTGATTGACCAGCGCCAGCTTGTAGGTTCCCTGCTGGGTCAACTGAAGGTCGAACACGCTGCGAAATTTGCCGGTGGCTTCGCTGGCCGGTTTGGCCGTCTGGCCATCCGGCGCGGTGATCACCAACTGGTCGAGCGATGCGGCGTGGTGATCGGGATGGAACAGGTCGTTGGAGATGGCCGCATCCACCGTCACCCACGGATCGGCGCCGGCGACGTTGGTCGCCGATGGCAGCAGCCACATCTTGTGCGCCGACGCGGCCAGTGGCGTGGCGATCGCGGCGGCAAGGATGATCCATTTCAGCGTGCGCTTGTGCATGTTCGCTCCAGGCAAGGTGTGGGTCGGGTTCATGGGTTGATGTCCAGGCTGACCGCGCCGAGTTCGCTGCTGCCCTGCGCCGCCAGGTGTTGCGGGGCGGCGCCCGGCCAGCTGAACGGCACGCGCACCACCTCGCGTCCACCGACTTCGCGCGCAGCCTCGACCACCAGGGTGTAATCACCTGCAGCCAAGGTGCCCAGCGGCGCCTGGCCGCTGGCGAATTTCAGCTGGTGTTGCCCAGCCGGGCGGGTGGCGCCGGACACGCCGTCCACTGGCAGCGAGATCTCGCGGCCACCGCGCCGCCACCACTGGCGCAAGTCGGGCAACCATTTGCTGCCGGCGCCTTCCTTGCTGTCCTTCTGCGCGTACCAGACGGCCAACTGGGCGGCCACGCTGTGGTCGGCGCGCTCGATCCATATCGCGGCGTACGGCCGGTGGTATTCGGCCACTTTCTGTTCGCGAATCTGCACCGTGAGGTTCAGCTCGGCCGCCGCCAGCGGGCTGGTGATGATCAGGACGAGACAGGCAAGCAACACACGGCGCATGGGGACATTCCGTTCAATGGATGAAGATCAGTGCCAGCAGTACCGGCAACACCAGACCCAGCGCCACCAGCGGCCAGGTGGAGGTGCGCCGCGTGGCGTGGAATTTCAGCAGGAACAAGCCGGTGATCGCGAAGACCAGGCAGGCCAGCGCGAAGACATCGAGGAACCAGCTCCAGGCCGCGCCCGCATGACGTCCCTTGTGCAGGTCGTTGAGATAGGCGATCGCACCACGCCGGGTCAGCTCGTACTCGACGGCGCCACTGGCGCGATCAATGCTGAGCCAGCCATCGCCACCAGGGCGCGGCAATGACAGGTAGATCTCGTCCGCCGACCACTCCGCCGTGCGACCAGCGACATGGTCGTGCAGCTTCTCGTCCAGCCAGGCAGCCACGGAAGAAGGCAGCGCCGCCTTGCGCTCGTCATCGCCGGCGATCGCCGCACGCAGCGACGTCGACAAGGTCAGCTGGCGATGGCTCACCTGGGGTGTAGCCTCGACCTGCGCCGCATGATTCAGCGTGATGCCGGTAAGCGCGAACAACAAAAGAGCGATCAGGCACAATGCCGAACTGATCCAGTGCCACTGGTGCAATTGCCGCATCCAGAACGCGCGGCGTTGCAATTGAAGCGGTTCGGCAGGATTTTGCAGCTGACCCATGGTTGTCCGTGTTTCGCGCGCCGCCGGTTGCGCCGGGAACTGTGGCGCACAGGCAGGGTCTGGATGAGCGCAGAATCTTGCATTCCGATCGCCCTGAATATCCGGCATTAAACCGTAAACAAGAATCAATCGCAACTACTCGCGGCCGTGACGCACGGCCGCACGCTGCATTCATCCACCTCGGGAGTATCCGATGCGTATTCTGCTGGCCGAGGACGACTCCTCCATCGCCGAGGGCATCTGTGCGTCGTTGCGCCATGGCGGTCACGCCGTGGACCATGCCGCGCGCGGCAATCTGGCCGACGCGGCCCTGCGCGACCACGATTACGACCTGCTGGTGCTGGACCTTGGCCTGCCCGGGCTTGATGGCAGCGAGGTGCTCAAGCGGCTGCGCAGCCGCGGCACCAGCATGCCGGTGTTGGTGATCACCGCACGCGATGGTCTGGCCGAACGCATCCGCGTACTCGACCTGGGCGCCGACGACTATCTGGTGAAGCCGTTTGCATTGGCCGAATTCGAGGCGCGCGTGCGCGCCCTGCTCCGACGCGCCAGCAGCCAGGGCAAGCCGGAACTGCAGCTGGGCCGACTGCGGGTGGATCTGCCCGGTCATCGCGCCTGGATCGAACAGACCCCGCTGGAGCTGACCGCGCGCGAGTTCGGTCTGCTGGAGGCGCTTGCGCTGCGTGCCGATCGGGTGACCAGCCGGGCGCAATTGGTGGCCGCCCTGTGCGAATGGGACCAGGAGCTGACCGACAACGGGCTCGACATCGCCATCCATCGTCTGCGCCGCAAGTTGCGCGCCAGTGGCACGGGCGTGCGCACCATCCGCGGGCTTGGCTATCTGCTGGAGGAAGTGGACGAAGCAGGAAACCCTTCTCCATGAAATCGCCTCGTGCTCATTCCTTCCGACCCAGCCTGCGTCGGCGTTTGCTGCTGCTGTTGCTGGTGCCCATGGGCATTCTGCTGCTGCTGGATGCGATGTTGAGTTACGGCGTGGCACTCACCTATTCCAACCGGGTGCACGACCAGGATCTGCGCGAAGACGCGCAGACACTGGCCACCATGGTGAGCGATCAACAACCGGGCGACGAACTGTCGCCGCAGGCGCGCTTCCTGCTGGAATACGATCCGTCGGGCCGCAGCTATTTCAGCGTGCGCAGCAAGCGGCGCGGTCTGCTGGCGGGCAATGGCGCCTTGCCTCAACCCGCAGAGATACCGCCAATCGGGGCGCGTCCGACGCTGTATGACACGCATCTGGCAAAGCGTCCGTTGCGAGCCGCCACCGTGCAGGTCGCGGCCATCCAGGACCCCGGCAACAACTTGATCATCACCTTTGCCGAAACCCTGCATGACCGTCACCAGCAGGCCCGTGACATCCTGCTGCTGGCGACGGTGATGCAGACCTTGCTGATCGTCTGCGTGCTTTCGCTGGTCTGGTTCGGCGTGGGTCGCGGCCTGCGCGTGCTGGATCCGCTGACCGCGAGGCTGGCCGCGCGCGGCCACGAACTGACCCCCATCGACGCTGACGATGTACCTGCGGAAATCCAGCCGCTGACGCAGACCATCGATGCGTTGTTCGGTCGCCTGCGCAACATGCTGGCGCTGCACGACCGGTTCATCGCCGACGCCGCCCACCAGTTGCGCACGCCGCTGACCGGCCTGAGTCTGCACGTCGAGCACGCCCTGGCGGACCCGCGACCCGAAACGGTGAACGACGCACTCCAGCACATCCAGCGCTTGACCCGGCGGGCCACGCGAACCTCGACGCAATTGCTGGCACTGACCCGCGCGCAGGCACCGACACTGGACACCGGAGAGAATCGGCTGCTCGATCTGGCCCGACTGATTCCCGAAGCGGTGGCGCAGCGCGTTCATGAAGCGATCCGGGCCGGCGTGGATCTCGGCTACGAAGGTGCCCCCCAGGCGCGGCCCATCATCGGCGACGCCGCCAGCCTCAGCGATCTGCTGGACAACCTGATCGACAACGCGGTGCGCTATGCAGGCCGCGGCAGCGTGGTCACCGTCAAGCTGCGCGGGCACGCCGATGGCAGTACCAGTCTCAGTGTCGAGGACAACGGCCCCGGTGTGCCGGCCGAGCTGTTGCCGCGCTTGAGCGAACGTTTTTTCCGCGCTGCCGGCAACAATGAGGAAGGCAGCGGACTGGGCCTGGCCATCGTCAAGCGCATCGCCAGGCGGCACCATGCCAGCCTGACTTGCGAACGGGTCGAGCCGCACGGCCTGCGTGTGGAGGTGTGTTTTCCCCCGACTGCCTCGCATTACGCCCCACACATGGACGACAACCTTCAAGGCAGTTAACCGGCATGAACCCTTTGCTCGGTATCATTGCAAAGTGGAAAGAAAGATTTCCCTGCCACAATCATGCCAACCCACGGACACATCCCAGGGAATTCGCGCACCGTGCCACACCGACTGACCAAGACCGCATGGAGAGATCGCTGGCGGCTCTGGCTATCTGCCGCCGCGCTCACCATGCTGGGCGGTTGCGCCGCACCGCTGCCGCGGCTGGACCCGCCGATCCCCGCACAATGGCAAGGTGAGATCGCGAGCAGCTCGGCCCACCCCGTCGACCTGCACAGCTGGTGGCGCAACTTCAACGATCCCGCGCTTGACGCCCTCGTCGAGCGCGCGCTGGCTGACAACCTCGACCTCGCACAGGCCGTCGAACGGCTGCGTGCCGTGCGCGCCATCCACTCGCGCTCCGGCGCACGCTACCTGCCGGCGCTGCGTGTCAGCACCAACGACGTGATCGATCCCGACGCCAGTGCCTCGTATTTCCTGATCGGCTTCGATGCCAGCTGGGAGCTTGGCTTGTTCGGCCGCGCCGAGGGAACCCGGCGCCAGGCACAGGGCCAGCTCGACGCCGGCATCGCCGACCTGCGGGCTGCCCGCGTAACCCTGGTGGCCGAGGTGGTACGCGAATGGATCAACTTGCGCACCGCGCAGCAGCAAGAGCAGCTGTTGCAGCGGATCAGTGAGTCGCGCCGGCATGCGCTGCAGCTGATGCAGACCCGGCAGCGGCTCCAGCTGACCGCGCCCGACGCGACCGACCGGGCACAGGCCGCGCTTGCGCAGGCCGAGTCGGCGCTCATCGCGCCCCGCGAGGCGATCCATGCCAGCGCATGGCGACTGGCCGTCCTGCTCGGCCAGAACCATCCCGACCCGGCGACGCTGCAGCCAGGCTCACTGCCCGAGCTGGGCAGTTGGAAAATCGACAGCGCCCCGGCCGACCTGTTGCGCAGCCGACCGGAGATCGCCCGTGCCGAAGCCGACGTGCTGACCGCGGCGGGCGAGTTGGCCACCGCCCATGCCGATCGCTTCCCACGCATCGGTCTCGGCGGCTCGATCGACTGGTCCACCGACATCAACAACAATCGCCGCCACACCACCACACCCAACGCCATTGAATCGTTCGGACCCGAAATAAGCATTCCGCTGTTCGACTGGGGCATCCGGCTGGCTGAGGAACACGCCAGGGATCACCAGTTGAAAGCCAGCGTGCTGGCTTACCGGCAGGCCGTGTTGCAGGGCGTGGGCGAAGTGCAAACCGCGCTCGGCAGCGTGCAGCAGCAACGTTTGCGCGAACAGCACAGCCTGCAGGCCTGGCAGGCATTGCAACGGGCCGATCAAACGATGCAAAAGCGGGCTGCGCTGCAACTGGCCAGCCCGCTCGATCGCAACGAAAGCCAGCTCGCCGTGGACCAGGCCGCCATCGACCTGGCCGAGGCACGTGCCGGGCATGACCTTGCCTACGTCGCGTTGTTCAAGGCACTTGGCGGCGCACCGCTGCCCGCCGCTGGCGATCCGGACGAGACGGAGGGAGCCGTGCATGCCGACGCGGCTGCCGAGGCGACGCACTGATGGTCGCTCTCGCTCGCAAGACGCTGATCTACGAATGGCGACGTTTCCTGCCGGCGATGCTGGCGGTCGGCTTTGCCGGCCTGCTGCAATTGCTGCAGATCGCCCTGGTATTGGGCATCTTCGGCAGCACCAGCCTGTACGTCACCGGTTCGTCCGCCGATGTCTGGGTCGGCTATCCCGGCACCCAGAGCGTCGGGCTGGGTCGTTCGATCGACGCCGATATCCAGTCGCACATCCTGATGGACCCGCAGGTACAGCGGGTCGAACCGTATCTGTGGGTCGACGGCGACTGGCGCGGGCCACGCGAAACCGGCGGTGTGTCGGTGTTCGTCTCGGGCATCGACCCGGCGGCTGACGGCCTGATGTTCTCGAAAGCTCTGCCGCCCGCACTGCGCGCCCGCCTGGCCGAACCGGACGCCATCATCATCGACCGTTCCGCGCTGGACCAGTTGGGCGTCGACATTGGCCAGAGCGCCACCATCAATGGCCATCCTGTGCACGTGGTCGGCATCAGCAGCGGGCTGCGCGCACTGGGCGGCGTCAACGTGCTGTGCTCGCTGAATACCGCCCGACAACTCGACAATGACGTGACCGACAACGGCCCGACCTACCTGGTGGCGAGCCTGCGCGACCCCAACCAGGCCGACGCGGTGGCGCAACGCCTGCGCGGTGCGACGTCGTTCGGCCCGTACACGGCCTGGAGCGCCGGCGACTTTGCACGGCAATCGGTGCACTACTGGCTGTTCGACACCGGCGCCGGCGCCGGCGTGATGTTCCTTGCCGGCATCGTCTTCCTGGTCGGCGCCGCGATCACCAGCCAGACCCTGATCGCCGCCGTCAACGGTTCGATCCGTGAATACGCCACCCTCAATGCGCTCGGCGTGGGTGTGGGTGCGTTGCGCAAGGTGGTGCTGGAACAGGCCTTCTGGGTCGGTGCGCTGGGCCTGCTCGGAGCCAGCGTGCTGGGTATCGTGCTGCTGCTGCTTGCGCGCGGCCAGGATGTGCCGGTGGTGTTGAGCGTCCCGGCCGCGCTGATCTGCATCGCACTGGTCATGGGCCTGGCCGCCGTCTCCGGACTGGCCGCCATGCGCAGCCTGCGCCGCGCCGATCCGGCCACCTTGCTGAGATGAGCACGATGCCTTCCAGCGACGCCATCAACCCGGCACGTCCGTCGGCCCTGCAGGCCAGCGATGTCAGCAAGGCATTCGTCTCCGGCCACCAGCGCACGCAGGTGCTCGACCGGCTCTCGCTGGGCATTGAAGCGGCCGAACTGACCCTGATCTCGGGCCCCTCCGGCTGCGGCAAGAGTACGTTGCTGGCGATCCTCAGCGGCCTGCAGCGGGTCGATGGCGGCCAGGTGCATGCGCTCGGCAGCGACCTGGGTCAGCTGGACCTGCGCGCCCTGGAGCGCTTCCGCCTGCAGCATACCGGCTTCGTGTTCCAGGGCTTCAATCTGTTCCCCGCGCTCAGCGCGTTCGAGCAGGTCGAGCTGCCGCTGAACCACATGGGACTCACCCGCAGCGAGGCGCGTCGGCGCGCGCAGCAATCGCTGGAAGAAGTCGGGCTGGCGCAACGCATGCGGCTGCGTCCTTCGGAGCTGTCCGGTGGAGAGAAGCAACGCGTGGCGATCGCCCGCGCGCTGGCCAAGCAACCGGAACTGCTGTTCGCCGACGAGCCGACCAGCGCGCTCGATGCCGCCAACGGCCAGATCATCATCGACCTCCTGCACCGCATCGCACACTCGCACGGCACCACGGTGCTGTGTGTCAGCCACGATCCACGCCTGGTCGTGCACGCCGACCGCGTGCTGGCGATGGAAGACGGCCGCATCCTCAGCGACCGGCGCAACCGGGCGCCACCTTCCGATTCCGAGGAAACCCCATCATGAAGCCGCACGCCTCCGCTCCATCCCGGCGCCTGTCACGGCGGATCCGCTTTGGTTGTTTCGCCCTGGCCGGCGCCACGCTGCTCGCCGGCTGCTCCGCCGCCGATGCGCCGCCAGCGGGCACCACCCAGAGCGCATCCACCTATGCCGCGGTGGCCCGTGGCCGGATCGACATTGAAGGCGGGTTGCTCAATCTCACCATGCCGCGCGAGGGCATCTTGGCCACGGTTGCGGTGCACGAGGGCGAACAGGTCAAGCAAGGACAGCTGCTGGCCACGCTGGATACCGAGCCGGCCAGGCTTGCCGTGGCGGGAGCCCAGGCGGATCTGGAACAGGCGCAGGCGCAATCGAAGCTGCTCGACATCAAGCAGGCCGCGGCCAAACAGCGTGCGCAACGCCTCGCTGCCGCGGTCGCCGCCGGCGCGGGCGATGGCCAGAGCGCGGATGACGCACGCGAGGCCGCCGCCGTGCTCGACGCCGATCGGCAGGCCAACCGTGCCACCACCGACATCGCCAGCCAGAAGCTGGACGAAGCCCGCTACGAACTGAAGCAGCGCAGCCTGTTTGCGCCGTTCGATGCCGAGGTGATCCGGGTAGCCGCCCAGCCCGGCGCCAGTGTGTCCCCTGCCGCGGGGCCGCTGTTCGTGCTGCTGCCGAACAAGCCGCGGATCGTTCGCGCCGAACTCAACGAAAGCTTCGTCGGCGCGATCCAGCCGGGCATGCCCGCTGAAATCGTGGCCGACAGTGCCGACAAGCACGCCCCCTGGCAAGCGCACGTGCTGCGCATCGGCCAAGTCTACGGCCCGGCCCAGCTCGAGAATGATCCGCAGGTTCGCGCCAACGCCCGCACCGTGGAATGCGTGCTCGCCTTCGACCAGCCGCAAGACCTGCGTATCGGCCAGCGGGTGATCGTGCGCTTCGGCGCCAAGCCAGTCACTGCCACCACACGCCCGAAAGACTGAGGAAACCGCGTTCTGGCACTCTCTCCAGCAGACAATGACGAGCACTTCCAGCTCGCCGCGCAGAACTCAGGACGACCGAGTGATCCAGCAAACCGACTTCTTTTTCGAGGGTGGCCGCAGCGGCGTGTTGCTGATCCACGGCCTCACCGGCACGCCGATGGAAATGCGGCTGCTCGGCAAAGGCTTGAACAAGGCCGGCTTCACGGTGCACGGCATGCAGCTGGCCGGACACTGCGGCAACGCCGAGGACCTGCTCGCCACCGGGTGGCGCGACTGGTACGCCAGCGTGGAAGCGGCGGCCGACGAGATGCTCGCCAAGGTTGACCATTTGTTCGTCGGCGGCCTGTCGATGGGCGCCCTGCTGGCGCTGAAGCTGGCCGCGGATCGACCGCAACAGATCGCCGGCGTGGGCGTGTATGGCGCGACCTTCCGTTACGACGGCTGGAGCATTCCGCGCATGGCTCGCCTGTCGTTCCTGCTGCCGCTGTTGAAGAAACTCGGCATCGGTCGCCACCGCAGCTTCATGGAACAACCACCGTATGGCATCCGCGACGAGCGCCTGCGCGCGCAGGTCAGCACGGCGATGCTCAGCGGCGACAGCGCCGCCGCCGGCCTGCCCGGCAACCCGTGGTATTCGCTCGCCGAGATGTATGGTCTCGCCGCCGAAGTGCGCCACCAGTTGCCGCAAGTGACCGCGCCCTGCCTGGTGGCACACGCCAGCGAGGACGACGTGGCCAGCGTGAAGAATGCCGAACTGGTGGTCCGCGGGGTCAACGCCCGCACCGAACTGCTGCTGCTCGACGACAGCTACCACATGATCACCATCGACAAGCAACGGCGCACCCTGATCGATCATTCGGCCGCGTTCTTCGATCGCGTGGTCGCGGCCGGCACCACCCAGCGCATCGCTGCCTGAGCATGTCCGTGACCGGCTCCCTCTCCGCCCTGGTGGTCAGCCTGTGGCTGCTCAATATCGTGCTCGACACCGGTGGCCAGCTCGCCTTCAAGGCCGCCGCCGGCGACCCCGCGGCGGGCGACGGGCTGGCACGCTGGAAACACATGGCAGCTCGTCCGTGGCTGTGGCTCGGCGTCGCCTGCTACGTGATCGAGTTTCTGGTGTGGATCGCGTTCCTGTCGCTGATTCCATTGTCCGAGGGCGTGTTGCTGGGTTCGATCAACATCGTGGCGATCATGGTGGCCGGACGCTTCCTGTTCGGTGAGAAACTGACCCGGTTGCGCGTCATCGGCATCGCGCTGGTGACGCTGGGCGTGGCTATCGTGGGGTTGGCCGGATGAAGCGTTTCTACCTGTTCGGCTTCCTGCTGCTGATGGCCTTCGACACGCTGGCGCAGATCAGTTTCAAATATGCCGGCACCCAGGCGCTGCCGGTGCAGGCCAGCGTGGCATGGCTGCTGCGCGTGTTCGGCCAGCCTTGGATCTACGGTGCGGTGATCGGCTACGTCGGTGCGTTCTTCACCTGGATGGCGTTGCTGAAACACGCGCCGATCGGACCCGCCTTCGCCGCCTCGCATCTGGAAGTGGTCTCGGTGATGCTGCTGTCGATCTGGCTGTTCGACGAACACCTCACGCTCGCCCGCGTGCTGGGGGCCATTGCGATCATCGCGGGCATCGTCTGCCTTGGCCTGGCGGAAAGCCGCGAACACGAGCCCGAGGCGGAGCCCGCTCCGGCAGAAGCCTGAGCGCTCCGCTACGCTGCGCCCATGTTGCTCCGTCGACGCCACGAACTGCCACCCACCGCCGGCCTGCCGCTGCGACTGGGTGATCTGCGCCCCGGTACACCAACGCTGGCCGCCGATATCGCGGCGCAACTGGGTACGCCGCCGTTGCAGCTGGAGTGTTCCGGCACCGCGTGCCTGCTGATCGCGCTGACCACGTTGCGCGAACGCCACCCGCAACGCCGCCGTGTGGTCGTGCCGGCGTTCACCTGTCCGCTGGTGGCGATTGCCGTGCATGCGGCCGGGCTCGAACTGCAGCTGTGCGATCTGCGCCCCGATCACTACGACATGGATCCCGTTGCCCTGCGCGCGGCCTGCGACGAACGCACGCTGGCGATCATCCCCACCCATCTGGCCGGCCGCGTGGCCGCTGTCGAGGACGCGCTCAGCGTCGCCCGCAGCGTCGGCGCGTACGTGATTGAGGATGCCGCGCAAGCGTTGGGCGCGCGCAGCGACGGCGTCAGCGTCGGCATGGCCGGCGACATCGGCTTCTTCAGTCTGGCCGCCGGCAAGGGATTGTCGATCTACGAAGGCGGGCTTTTGCTGGCGCACGATCCAGCACTGGGCGAGCACCTCGCGCACACGGCCGCGCGCATCGTGCCACGCAGTCTTGTCCGCGAATGGCAACGCAGCATTGAACTGCTGGGCTACGCCTCGCTGTACCGCCCGGGAGGACTGCAACTGGCCTATGGCCGTCCATTGCGGCGCGCGCTGCGACGCGGTGATCCGGTCGCGGCGGTGGGCGACGATTTTCCACTGACCATCCCGCTGCATCGGGTCGGCCGCTGGCGCCAGGGTGTCGGCGCGCAGGCTGCCCGACGTCTGCCGGCGTTTCTCGACCAGCTGTCCGCGCAGGCGCAACAGCGTCTGCCACGACTGCGTCAGATCCACGGCATCCAGGTGATGGATGATCCAGCCGGCGCCCAGGGCAACTGGCCGTTCCTGCTGCTGTTGCTGCCTGACCAGCAACGCCGCGATGCCGCGCTGACGCAGCTGTGGACCGCCGGTATGGGAGTCAGCCGCCTGTTCATCCACGCGCTGCCCGACTACGCCTATCTGTCATCCATCGTGCCGATGCAGGACGTATCGCGTGCACGTGACTTCGCCGCACGCAGCATGAGCATCAGCAACAGCCTCTGGCTGGACGACCACGACTTCGACACGATCTGTCGCACGCTGGAAGCAGTGTTGGCCTGACTCAGCCGGAAACGCTGGCAATCGCCGCCAGCAATTGCAGGTTCAACGCGTGTTGCTGCGCCTGCCACTCGGCAAGCATCGCCGGATCGATCTGCGGCTGTTCGTCCATCGCCGACAACCGCCGCTTCCACCAGCTGCGGTAGTGGTAGTGCGAAACCTCGCCGTTGATGTCACTGCCGACCAGCCCCTGCTGCAGGCTGCCGATCACGGCCAGCGCGTGCTCGGCCAGCAGCCGGCCCTGGTCCCAGTTGGTCTGCGCCACCTCGGCGGCAAACACATCCTTGTCGATCGACAGATAGCTCGGCCCGCGCTGGCTGCGTTGCGCTTCGACGAAGGCATCGACCATCGCCTGCGGCGTGTCGAAACCGTGGAACGCATGCGCCAGTCCGAGCCGGCGCGACCAGCCGGTGTCCACGCCGATGCTCCAGTAGCTCAATTTGTCGCGACGCAACGGGGTCAGGTAGTTCTCCCACGCATGGCCGGCGCCGATATCGGTCGAGGTGATGCCCAGCACATGCACGTGGCTGACCTGCGGCAACATCGCCACGCGGCGCACCCACGAACCGCAATGCACGCCGAACGGGAAGCGCATGTTGTCCGGATGGTTGTCGAGCACCACCACCTGGAACGGTTCGTTCACATGGAGCCGCTCGATCAGCGGCCAGCTGAGATGGTGAAAGTCGCCGCTGCCGGTGAAGACGGTGCCGTAGCGGGCGGGCAACAGCTCATCCAGCATCGTGCGGAAGCGCCGCAGGGTCGCCAGCGAGCAGCCGAAGCGAATCGACTCCTGCCAGTGCTCGAGCGGCAAGACCAGGCGGTCGCGCAGCGGCCCGACCGAGGTGTCGATGTCCAGCACCACCGGACGATGTTCAAGCTCGGTCATCGATGCCCTCCTCGCGGGCCTGCCACTGGCGGTCACTTTCAAAATGCCTGCCCACGCGGCGCAACAAAAGGCGCAACAGCGGATTGCGCGCATACACCGCATGGCGGGTGAAGGTCATGCTGGCCCCGAGGAAGGACTTTACTTGCGGGTCGGTCCAGCCAGCCACGTAATGGGTGAGTCCGCGCTGACGCGCGTAGTCGAGGTTGTGCATCCAGCTGACGAAGTACAGGTTGTGATCGCGTGCCTGCGGGTAGGCGAAGCCAACGTACTTGTCGATCAGTTTGCCACCGTATTCGTAACAGAGATTCCAGCCGATCATCTGCCCCGCGTGGTGGTAGACGAAGATCACGCCGCCGCTTGCGCCATCGCGCATGACCGCACGGAAAAAGTCCGCACCGAGGCGATCAAAGTGGGTTTCGCTTTGCGCGTAGACGTTGTCGAACAGCGCGTAAAACGCGGCCAGGGTGGCGTCGTCATCGAAGCGTGCATCACCGGTCCGCACCGCCTCGATCTGCAGATCGTCCAGCGAGCGCAGCTTGCGCCTGATGTTCTTGCGCCGGCCGGACGACAGCCGTGCCAGGTACTCGTCGTTCGAGCCGAAGTCGATCGGCACCCAGGCCAGCGCCTGACCTTCCAGCAAGACGAAGCCCTGCGCCTCGCACGCCCGGGCCAGCTCGCGCGCGTGGGTGTTGCCGGCGTCATTCAGCAGGGGCGAATCCAGCGCGATGTCCTTCACGATCAGCAAACGGCATTGCCGTCCCCACGCGGTCTTCAAATCGCGCGCCAGAACGGCGGGCGCGACGCCTGACGGCATCGGCGCGTATTCGGACACCGTCGTGCCGGCGAAGCGCGTGCGCCAGCGCAGCAGGCCGCCCCACCAGCGATATCCCGGCATTCCGGTGACGCGCCGCCGCAGCTCGTCGTCGGCCGTGGTCAGCAGGTCGAACGGCGCCACGAAGCCGGGCATGCCCTGCGGCGAGCGGTCCACCGTGAAGCCGGCGGGCGGGTGCGCCCTGAAGTGGTCCAGCAGGGCATCGGGTTCAAGTTGTGCAATGAAAGGCATGAGTAAGACAACCACCCTAGACTGATCCGGACATGACATCGCCAACCACCAGGGATTTCGCCGCCATGAATGAAGCGATCCAGCAGCAGGTATTTGAACTCATCGCCGCGCAAGCCAAGGTCGAGGTCGCCCGGGTCACGCCCGAGTCGACCCTGAAGGACCTTGGCGTGGCCTCGCTGGAGGCGATCGAATTGATTTTCGACATCGAGGAACACTTCAACATCAGCTTCCCCGACCAGCAAGGCGCCAACTTCGACAGCGACACCGTGCAAAGCCTGCTCGACGCCGTGCAAAAGGGGCTGGATGACAAGGCCGCCGCGAGTGAAGGATCGCACTGATGTCCCAACTTTCGCAGCGTCGCGTGGCGATTACCGGCATGGGTGCGATCAGCCCGCTCGGCATCGGCGCCGAAACCTTGTGGCAAGGCCTGCGTGAAGGTCGCAGCGCGATCGCGCCGTTGCAGCACCCGGATGCCGACCGCCTGCGCGTGAAAGTTGCCGCCCAGGTGCCAGCCAGTTCCGACCCGGCGACGGGTATCGACGAGCGCACCCTGCCCCTGCTCGATCGCACTTCCGAATTCGCCCTGCACGCGGCGCGCGAAGCGATTGACCAGTCCGGACTGGACTTCGGCACCGACGCGCTGGGCCTGCGCACGGCGGTGATCGTGGGCACCGGCGTCGGCGGCGAGACCACCCAGGACGAACAAAGCCGGCGCCTGTACGCCGAAAACGCCAGCCGCACCCATCCGCTGACCATCGTGCGGCTGATGACCAATGCCTCGGCCAGCCAGATCAGCATCGCCTGGGGATTGCGCGGGCCGACCTTCGCCGTAGCCAGCGCCTGCGCCTCGGCCAACCACGCGATCATCCAGGCGGCGCAGATGATCCGCTGGGGTCTGGCAGACGTCGCCATCACCGGCGGCACCGAAGCCTGCCTGACCTACGGCGCGCTGCGCGCGTGGGAAGCGATGCGCGTACTGGCCGACGACACCTGCCGGCCGTTCAGCGCCAATCGCCGCGGCCTGGTGCTCGGCGAGGGCGCCGGCATCTTCGTGCTGGAATCGATGGAACATGCGCAGGCACGCGGCGCCACCATCCTGGCGGAGCTGGCCGGCAGCGGCATGACCGCCGACGCCACCGACATCGTGCTGCCCAACGCGGAGGGTTCCTCCGCGGCGATGCGTCAGGCGCTGGCCGACGCCGGACTGGCTGCGGAGGATGTCGACTACATCAACGCCCATGGCACCGGAACCCAGGCCAACGACGTCACCGAAACCCGCGCGATCCGCCTCGCCTTCGGCGCGCACGCCGACCGTGTTGCCGTGTCCTCGACCAAGTCGATGCACGGTCATGCGCTGGGCGCCTCCGGCGCGCTGGAACTGGTCGCGGTGATCGGCGCCCTGCGCGACGGCGTGGTGCCGCCCACCGCCAACCTGGACCAGCCCGACCCGGCCTGCGACCTCGATTACGTGCCCAACGTCGCGCGGGAAATGCCGGTGCGCGCCGCAATCTCCAACTCGTTCGCGTTCGGTGGCCTCAACGCCGTGCTGGCGCTCAAGCGCGCGCCGTAACCCCGCAGGGCGGGCACTGCCCGCCGCTCTGTGCGGTGACGTGCTGCCACAGTCGGCGTCCCCTGCCCACCCTGTGTGCTCAAGCGTGCACTCTGAAAGCGTTTCCCGCGGTGACACACAAAAGAACCCGGCGAGCGATCGCCGGGTTCCCTTTGCGCAAGAGCTGCGCGTGACCGACATCAGCCCTTCTTGGCCTTGGTCAGCAACTGGTCGAGCAAGCTGATCGCCAGGTCGATTTCTTCATGGGTGATGTCGAGCGACGGCGCGAAGGTGATCACGTTCTTGTACCAGCCGCCCACGTCGAGCACGAGGCCGATCTTCTTGCCGTTGTGCTCCAGGTCGCCGGCCAGGCCGATGTCGACCATCTTGTCGAGCAGCGCCTTGTTCGGCGTGAAGCCGTCGTCGGTGCAGATCTCCGCGCGCAGGGCGAGGCCGAGGCCGTCGACGTCGCCGATTTCCTTGTGCTTCTTCTGCAAGTCGCGCAGGCCTTCGAGGAAATGCGCGCCCTTCTTCGGCACCGTGGTCTCGTAGTCCAGCTCGTAACCCATCTTGATCACTTCCAGACCCAGCGCGGTGCCCAGCGGGTTGGAGTTGAAGGTGGAATGGGTCGAGCCCGGCGGGAACACCGTCGGATTGATCAGCTCTTCGCGTGCCCACAGGCCGGACAGCGGATTCAAGCCATTGGTCAGTGCCTTGCCGAACACCACGATGTCCGGCGTCACGCCGAAGTTCTCGATCGACCACAGCTTGCCGGTGCGCCAGAAACCCATCTGGATTTCGTCGGACACCATCAGGATGCCGTACTTGTCGAGCACTTTCTTCAGGCCCTGGAAGAAGCCCGCCGGCGGGATCACGTAACCGCCGGTGCCCTGGATCGGCTCGACGTAGAACGCGGCGTATTCGCACTGGTTGGTCTTGGGATCCCACACGCCGTTGTATTCGGTCTCGAACAGACGCGCGAACTGGTTCACGCAGCTGTCGGAGTATTCCTCGGCGGTCATGCCCTTCGGGCGGCGGAACGGATACGGGAACGGCAGGAACATCGCGCGCTCGCCGAAGTGGCCGAAGCGGCGGCGATAGCGGTAGCTCGAGGTGATCGACGAGGCGCCCAGCGTGCGGCCGTGGTAGCCGCCCTCGAAGGCGAACATCAGGCTCTTGCCGTTGCTGGCGTTGCGCACGATCTTCAGCGAATCCTCGATCGCCTGCGCGCCACCCACGTTGAAATGCACACGGCCATCCAGGCCGAATTTCTTCTTCGCATCCAGCGCCACCGTCTTGGCCAGCTCGATGCGGGTTTGATGCAGATATTGGCTGGCGACTTGCGGCAGGCGGTCGATCTGCTCTTTCAACACATTGTTGAGGCGCTGGTTGCCGTAACCGAAGTTGACTGCCGAGTACCACATCTGCAAGTCGAGGAACGGCGTGCCGGCGGTGTCGAACATGTAGCTGCCTTCGCCATGGCGAAAGATCTTCGGCGGATCCACGTAATGCACGGTGTCACCGAAGGAGCTGTACTTGGCTTCGTCGGCGAGCAGTTGCGCGTCGTCGATGAAACCGGCGGCGGTCTTGTCGATTTTCATGGGGAATCGTCCGGGATAAGGCGGAAAGGGGAAGATCAAAAAGCGAGGTGAAGCGTGATCAGGCCAACGCGGGCGCGTGGTGGCCGTGGCTGAGCAGGCTGCCGTCGAGCAACTTGGGCAGAAGCTCCAGCGCATCCTCGAAGCCGGTGATCGGCACGTAGTCGATGCCGGTGGCACGGCAATGCTCGATCAGGCGGTGTTTCGCGAACACGAAGTCAACGCGGTCGGCCGCGCAGAAGTCCGAGGCACCATCGCCGATCAGCAAGGTCTTCGCGCCGGTGGTGCGGGCCTGCGCCACGCAGGCGCACTTGCACGTGCCGCTGCGGCAACCCTCGGCCTGAAACGGCGAGGTCAGCTGCCACTGCTTTGGTGGCTCGGCCGGCGCCAGGTGGTTCGCCGCCAGCGGCAAATCGTCCAGCCCATAGCGGCCGAGAATCTGGTGGATTGCGTAGTCCAGCCCGTCGCTGACCACCCGGATCGGCACGTTCAGCTCGCGCGCCTTGGCCACGAAGCCCGGAAACGCATGATCGATCCACAGCTCGCCCAGATGCGCGTCAAGTTCGGCGCGGGTCATTTGCAGCAGATCGACCTGGCCGGCCATGCATTCGCGCGAACCGATGCGACCGGCGCGCCAGTCCTGCTCCAGCACTTCCCAACCGGGACGGCCAAAGCGATCGAGCAGCGAGTCGATCACGTCCTCGACGGAAATGGTGCCGTCGAAATCACACAGGATGGTCCAGCCAGACACGGGCATCACGACACTCACATCAGCAGCAATGGTGCCCAGCTTAGAAAGGCTGCCTTTCCAGCTCCTTTCCTGTGGCCCGGGTCCGCGTGCGGCCCCACCGGCCAGCGTCTAAGCAAACCGAAAGCTGGTGCGCGTAGCTTCGACGGGCAAGCCAGGCTAGTACCGGCTACCCGGGAGAAAATCATGCGCGCCGTCTCATCGTTGCTGTTCTGCCTTGCCCTGCTTGGTTCAGGCAGCGCCCTCGCGTCCGGCGGCCCGCTGGGTATCGACCATCGCATCCACTACGACAACACCGGTATCTGGAAGCGCTCCAATCAGAAGGTGCTGATCTACGGCACGATCACCACGGTCGTCGGCGGCGCGCTGGTATTCGGTGACCAGGACAAGCTGGGCGACACCTTCTGGCGCTCCGTGGACGCGCTCGCGGTGACGAGCCTTGGCACAACCGGACTCAAGTACGCCTTCCAGCGCGAACGTCCCTCGCAGACCAGCGATCCCAATCGCTTCTTCGCCGGCACTCATGCGCAAAGCTTCCCCAGTGGCGAAGTGGCGGCGATCTCGGCGGCGGTGACTCCGTTCATGGTCAATTACGGCCAGGACCACCCGGCGGTGTACGCGCTGGCCCTGCTGCCGGTCTACGACGCCATTGCCAGGGTGAAGACCCGGGGTCACTGGCAAAGTGATGTCCTGGTCGGTGCGGCGATCGGCACCGGGGTGGGCCTGTGGGCCTCGCATCGACACTCTCCCCTGATCATTGGCTGGCTGCCGGGCGGTTTCCAGGTCGGCTTCATCCATCATTTCAAATGACCGAAGACAAGCACGTCCCGACTGACCAGCCCATCTTGTGCCTGCGCCGTCGCTCTGCGCCAGGCATGCCGGATCGAGCATCGCGCCGCGATGGCCGCCGTATCGGTCTGATGTTCGCCATGCTGGCGAGCCTGTCCGGCTGCGCCACCTATGCCGATTTGCCGCTGGACAGCGGTGCCGGCGCCGCCAGCGTGACGCAACTCACCGCACCGACCTCGGCCATGCCGCTGCCCGCCCTGGCGACGCACCGGTTCGATCCTGCCGATGGTCTGGACGTCACCGAGGTGGCGATGCTCGCCGTGGCCAACAGCCCACCGTTGCGCGTCAAGCGCGACGAGCTGGGCATCGCGCGGGCGCAGGCATTTGCCGCCGGCCTGCTGCCCGATCCGCAGTTGGCGTTGTCGGCGGATTTTCCACGCCAGGCCGGCGCCGGCCTCAGCACGGCCTACAGCCTGGGCCTGAGCGAAGACATCACGGCCTTGCTGACCCGTTCCTCGCGCCTGGCGACGGCGCGCAGCCAGGCCAGCCAGGTCAATCTCGACCTGTTGTGGGCCGAGTGGCAGACCGTGGCGCAGGCGCGGTTGCTGTTCGACCAGGTGGTGAATCTGCGCGCGCAGCAAGCGCGACTCGAGCACGAGCAGACGGCGCTTGCCACAGTCAGCGGCTACATCCGCAGCGCGCTGCAAGCGGGCAACCTCACCTATGACAGCGCCAGCGCCGGCCTCAATGCCGAAGCCGATGTGCACAAACGGCTGGCCGATACCACGATCGCGCTGCATCAGGCGCAAAGCGATCTGCACCAGTTGCTGGGACTGGCACCGACGGCCACGCTCGATCTGGTCGGCCCGCCTTATTTCAGCCAGCCCACGCCGGCGCAAGTGCAGGCCGCGCTTGACGACCTGCCGCGGCGGCGGCCGGACCTGCTGGCCCTGCAGGCTGGCTACCAGTCGCAGCAGGCCAAGGTGCGCAGCGCGATCCTAGCCCAGTTCCCCGCACTGAACATCGGCTTCAACACCGCACGCGACACCAGTGCGGTCTACACCAATGGACTCAGTATCGGCATCACCCTGCCGTTGTTCGTTCGCAACCGCGGCAATATCGCGATCGAGCGGGCCACCCGCCAGCAGTTGCATGACGACTATGCGGCACGGGTGCTGAGCACCCGCAGTGACATGCAGCGGATCAGCCGCGACCTGGCCACGCTGGAGGTTCAACTCGCCACGCTCAGCGCGCATGCGCGGCAGCTGGATCAGGCGCGTGCTTCCGCCGAGCTTGCCTGGCAGGCCGGCATGCTGGACTGGCCCACGTATCTGGCGATACGCAGCAATGCATTGGCCGCCGATCTCGACCTGCGCAGCGTGCAACTGGAGCGCGCCAAACAGTCGATCGCGCTGGAAGCGCTGCTAGGCAACACCGACCTGGCCGCTCCCCATTCCGCCTCCACGCAAGCATCCACACCATGAATCGTCCCGCCATTCTTTCCCTGCCGCGCATGGCCCTGCCATGCATGACCCTGCTGTGCGGCCTGTTGCTCGGCTGCAGCAAGGCCGCACCGAATGAAGGTGACGCCGCCGCGGCAGGCGAAGTCGTGGTGACCACCGCCACGCCGACACAACAGACTTTCCACGACAGCATCGAAGCCTGGGGCAGCGCAGCGGGCGATCCGCAACATGCACGCTCGATCAGTCTCGCCCACGGCGGCCAGGTCACCGCGCTGCAGGTGGCGGCAGGACAGACCGTGAAGCGCGGCCAGCCACTGCTGACCATCGCTCCGGATGCGGCGGCGCGCAGCGCGTATCAACAGGCCCAAGCCGCCTTGACCCTGGCCACGGGTGAGCTCAAGCGCACCGAACAATTGGCGTCGCAGCGGCTGGCCACGCAGTCGCAACTGGCCACCGCGCGCAAGGCATTGACCGACGCGCAGTCGGCGCTGGAAGCGCAACGGGCGCTGGGTGGTGGTGCGGCCAGCGAAACCGTCGATGCGCCGGCCGATGGGGTGGTCACCAGTTTGCAGGTCGGCCTGGGCGAACGGGTGGCAGCGAACGCGCCCTTGCTCAGTTTCACGCCTACCCAGGCCCTGCTCGCCCTGCTCGGCGTGCAGCCGGACGATGGCGCGCGGCTGCGTCCGGGCATGTCGGTGCAGTTGCAGCCGGTGTATGGCTCACGCGAAACCTTTGTCGGCACGCTGCGCATGGTTGGCCAGTCGATCGATCCGCAGACCCACCTGCTCAATGCCCAGGTCGAGCTGCCGGCCACCGCCAGCGCCAGCCTGATCGCGGGCGCGCCGCTGGATGCGCGGATCCACGCCGCGGACTTCACCGCATGGGCGGTACCGCGCGGTGCCGTGTTGCATGACGAGCACGGCGACTATCTGTTCCAGGTCGAGCACGGCCATGCCAAGCGGGTCACGGTGACCCTGCGCAGCGCGCAAGGCGACCCGGTGGGCGTGGACGGACCGCTGGACGCGAAGGCCAGGGTCGTCGTGCTGGGCGTGTATGAACTCAACGATGGCGATGCGGTGCGGGAGTCGGCCAAGTGAGCCTCACTGCATGGATGCAACTGCATCGGCGCTCGCTGTTGTTTCTCGCCCTGATGCTGGCGCTCGGCGGCATCGCCAGCGCCTTCCTGATGCCGGTGGCACTGTTTCCGAACGTGGCCTTTCCGCGCGTGCAGCTGACCCTGGATGCGGGCGATCGCCCGGCCGACCAGATGGCGATCGAGGTGACCACGCCGGTCGAGGAAGCGGTGCGCCGGGTGCGCGGGGTGCGCGACGTGCGCTCCACCACCAGCCGTGGCAGCGCGGATATCGCGATCACCTTCGACTGGGGCGCCGACATGGCCGCCGCGTTGCAGGAGGTCAATGGCGCGGCGAGCCAGGTGCTGCCGCAATTGCCGGCGGGCACCCAGGTGGCGACCCGGCGCATGGACCCCACCACGTTTCCGATCCTGGCCTACAGCCTGCGTTCGCACACGTTGTCGCCGACGGCGCTGCATGATCTGGCGGAATACCAGTTGCGTCCGCTGCTCAGCGGCATCAACGGCGTCGCCCACGTCGACGTGCAGGGCGGCGAAGTGGCCGAGTTCCATGCGGACGTCGATCCAGGCAAGCTGCGTGCGCTGGACCTGAGTCTGGCCGAAGTGTCGGCCGCGGTCAGCCATGCGGCCACGATCCAGGCGATGGGCCGGGTCTCCGATCACTACAAGCTGTACCTGCTGCTGGCCGACAACCAGCCGAAGACGGTCGATACGCTGCGCAACATCGTGTTGCGCGCGGGCCCGAACGGCATCGTGCGACTGGCCGACGTGGCTCGCGTCAGCCTGAGCCATGTGCCGCAGTGGATCCGGGTCAATGCCGACGGACAGGACGCGGTGCTGCTGCAGGTCTACCAGCAGCCGGCGGGCAACAGCGTGCAGATCGCCGCCGAGGTGAAGCAGCGCCTGGCCGACTTCGCGCCGCAGATGCCGGCGGGGGTGACAGTGGCCAACTGGTACGACCAGACCCAACTGGTCACCGGCGCGGCCAGCAGCGTGCGCGACGCGATCCTGATCGGCATCGTGCTGGCCGGCCTGGTGCTGTTCGTGTTCCTGCGCAATACGCGGGTGATCCTGATCGCGCTGATCGTGGTGCCGGCCGTGCTGGCGATCACCGTGCTGCTGCTGCGCGTGCTCGGCATGAGTTTCAACATGATGACGCTGGGCGGCATGGCGGCCGCGGTCGGACTGATCATCGACGACGTGATCGTGATGCTGGAACACATCATGCGTCGGCTCCACCAGGACGAAGGCCACGTGCATGAGCGCATCGCGGGCGCCGCGTGGGAGTTCACCCGGCCACTGACCGGTTCCAGCGCCGCCACCGTGGTGATCTTCCTGCCGCTGGCGTTCCTGTCCGGCGTCACCGGCGCCTTCTTCAAGGCGCTGTCGCTGACCATGGCCAGCGCGCTGATCATTTCCTGGCTGCTGACCTGGGTGGCCGTGCCGTTGCTGGCCGAGCGCTTCCTGGACCAGCGTCACCTGGCGGAGCACCCGCCGTCGCGTTTCACCACGCGGATGATGGACGGCTATCACCGCGTGCTGGACCGCTGGCTGAAACGGCCACTGCTGATGCTGCTGCTGATCGTGCCGCTGCTGCTGCTGGGCGGCTTTGCGTTTACCCGGGTGAACACCGGCTTCATGCCGAAGATGGACGAAGGCGGCTTCATCCTCGACTACCTGTCCAAACCCGGCACCTCGCTGGAGGAAACCAATCGCCTGCTCAACCAGGTCGAGACGATCATCCGCGCCAATCCCTACGTCGACACCTATTCGCGGCGCACCGGCCTGCAACTGGGAGGCGGTCTCACCGAGGCGAACCAGGGCGACTTCTTCGTGCGTCTGAAAAGCGGCTCGCGGCCCTCGACCGAGGACGTGATGACCCAGGTGCGCACCGCCGTGGAAAAGCAGGTGCCGGGGCTGGACATCGATCTGGCGCAATTGATGGAAGACCTGATCGGCGACCTGGTGGCAGTGCCGCAACCGATCGAGGTGCAACTCTACAGCGACAACCCTGACCAGCTCGATGCCACTGCCGGCAAGGTCGCCGCCGCGATCGGCAAGATCAACGGCGTGGTCGGCGTGCTGGACGGCATCAACCCGGCGGGCGATGCGCTGACCGTGCAGGTCGACCCGGCCAAGGCCGCCTTGCAGGGGCTTGATCCGACTGCGGTCACCGATCAGGTCGCCGCGGCGATCGACGGCACCGTCGCCGCGCAATTGCCGGTCGACGGCAAGGTGGTCGGCGTGCGGGTGCGTTTGCCGGACGGCGCGCACCAGCGGCTCGACCAGGTTTCGGCGCTGCCGATCCGCGCCGCGGACGGCCATCTGTTTCCGCTGTCGCAAGTGGCCACGCTGCAGCAAGTGCAAGGGCAACCGGAAATCACCCGCGACAATCTCAAGCGCATGGTGGCGGTGACCGGACGCATCAGCGGACGCAGCCTCGGCGCGGTGATTGGCGACGTGAAAAAAGTACTGGCACAACCCGGGCTGCTGCCAAAGGGATTGTTCTACCAGCTCGGCGGCGTCTATCAACAGCAACAACAGGCCTTCCGCGGTTTGACCATCGTGATGCTGGCGGCGATCGCGCTGGTGTTCACCCTGCTGCTGTTCCTGTACGAAAGCTTCCGCGTGGCGCTGGCGATCCTGGCGATGCCGCTGCTGGCCTTGCCCGGCGTGTTCGCCGGGCTGTGGCTGACCGGCATCGAGTTGAACATTTCCTCGATGATGGGCATGACGATGATCGTCGGCATCGTCACCGAGGTGGCGATCTTCTATTTCTCCGAACTCAAGGATGCCGAGGAGAACATCGCCCTGCACGGTGCCCTGCACGGTGCCCTGCACGAAGCCGGCAAGCACCGCACCCGCCCGATCCTGATGTCCACCCTCGCCGCGATCCTGACCCTGCTGCCGCTGGCGCTGGCGCTCGGCCAGGGCTCGCAGATGCAGCAGCCGCTGGCGGTGGCGATCATTTCCGGCATGTTGCTGCAGTTGCCGCTGGTGCTGCTGGTGATGCCGGTGCTGTATGCCTTGCTGCGTCGTCGCGACAAGCCGTCCTCGAACCCGGATTCAAACGGGCCTGCTCTCGCAGGCTGATTCCCCTTAGCCCTCCTCCAAGGTGACTGCCATGCAAAGACTGCTTCGTTCCCTCCTGCCCGCCTCGCTGTTGCTGCTGACCGTTCCGGTTGCCGCCAACGCGGCATCGCCTGCCACTCCTGCACCGCGGCTGCTGTCGACCCTGCCGCTGGGCGGCCCGGGCGGCTGGGACTACCTCAGCTTCGACGCACCACATCGACACCTGTTCGTCAGCCGCGGCGATCGCGTGCTGGTGATCGATGTCGATCAGCACAAGCAGGTCGGCACGATTGCCAATACGCCCGGCGTGCACGGCATCGCGATCGCCGATGACTTGCAGCGCGGCTTCACCAGCAATGGCAAGAACGCCTCGGTGACCGAGTTTGACCTCGCCACATTCAAGACCGTGGCGACCATCAGCGGCACCGGCGAGAAGCCGGACGCCATCGTCTATGACCAGCCCTCGCATCATGTGCTGACCTTCAACGGCAAGGGCCACTCGGCCAGCGTGATCGACCCGGCCAAGGGCGCGGTGATCGCCACGATCGTCCTGCCCGGCAAGCCGGAGTTCGCGGTGTCCGACGGCGCCGGTCACATCTACAACAACATCGAGGACAAGTCCGAGCTGGTCGAGATCGATACCGCCAGCAACACGGTGTTGCATGTGTGGCCGCTGGCGCCGTGCGAATCACCCAGCGGGCTGGCCATCGATACCCGCCATCACCGTCTGTTTTCGGTGTGCGACAACAAGGTGATGGCCGTCACCGATGCGCTCGACGGTCATCAGGTCGCCAGCGTGCCGATCGGTGAAGGTCCCGACGCGGTGGTGTTCGATGCCACCACGTCGACGATCTACAGCTCCAACGGCGAAAGCGGCACGATCACCGCCGTGCACCAGGATGATGCGGATCACTACCACGTCAGCGCCACGATCCCCAGCCAGGTCAGCGCGCGCACGCTGGCTCTGGATCCGAAGCTGCATCGGCTTTATCTCTCCGCCGCGCGCTTCGGCACCACCCTGCAGCCGAATGGTCGACATGCCATTGAGCCAGACAGCTTCAGCATCCTGACGGTGGGGCGGCACTGATCGTCGCGACCAACAGCCGGGACTGACTGACCCGATGGAACGCAGACAATGCATGACCCATCCCACGCCCTGCGTGAGGTGGGTCATGCCATGGCAAGCTGCATCTAGGCCACCGGATCGAGCAGGGCCGAAACCCTCGCGGCATTCGCGCGCACCGACAACATGCTGCGACACCATTGCGCGGCGGCGGTCGCCGCCCCCACGGCATCCATGCCGCGCGTGTCCAGCGCCGCATTGGCGCCGCCGTAGGGCGCGTACTTGGCCGGATCGGTGACTGAGAACAATCCCAGTGTGGGGGTTCCGCTGGCGGCGGCCAGATGCATCACGCCGCAGTCGGCGCTGATGACGCCATCCATGCAGGCCGTCATGGCGGCCAGCCGGCGCAGGTTCTGCGAATAGTACGGGGTCAACCTTGAGCCCAGTTGCGAGCGACCATGCGCCGCCAGCAAATCGATCAGCAGCACCTGCGGACACAGCGACTGGAAGGTATCCACGAAGCTTCGCCACCAGTCTTCGCCGTAGCACTTGGCGCCGGTCGCATTGGGGAAAATCGCCACTGTGGGCGCGCCTGGTTCACACGAACCGCTGCAGAGTCGAGCCATGGCCTGGGCCGCCGCATGTCTTTCCTCGGGCGTCAGATCAAGGTTGAGTGGCGGATAGTCCCGCGCGCTCGAACCCGCTCGCGCCTGACGCAGCAGGAACACGCTGCGTTGCGCCAGATGAGCGGGCCACGCCAGGGCATGCCACGCCGATACAGGATTCAACTTCGGATCGGGAAATCCCAGTTTGTATTTTGCGTGTGCCAGCGCCAGCACGATGCGTCCGGACTGGGAGCCGTTGCAGGCATCGATGGCCAGGTCATAGCGGCAGCGCCGCAGGGCACGCAGTACCCCCGCCGACTGCCACAAATGACGGGCGATCTTCCCGGGCAACACGAACACGTTGCGCACGCTGAAGCGGTCGGCATACAGGCATTCCGTGGCGTAGCTGCCCAGAATGTCGATCTCGGCGCCCGGGTAAAGCGTCTCGATTTCCGCAATCAGCGGACTGATCAACACGCTATTGCCAAGCCGGTGATTTGGTCGGCACACCAGCACCCGATGAATGCCGACGCCGGGCAGTCCGCCGGGTTCGCACAAGGCGTTGCCGACCCGGCGGAATCTTCGGCGCAGGACCGATGCCGCCCATCCACGCCCCCGCGCATCCCACGAAATGGCAGCCTTCCGGGAGTCCGCAGCCAGTGACGGCGCGGCAACGAGAGCTCGAATGGTGGCAAAGAGGTTCATGGCACCAGCATGACGCGTCTCGCTTTCAATACGCTTATCGAGCCGTGAGAATCAGGTTAATCGACAGGCGGGAAGCGAAGGCGGCAGCTCATGCCACGGCACGGCGGGACCGCCATTCGACGGCAATCAGCAAAACGATGAAGACATCAAACACGGTGAGAGCGGCCAGCAAGAGTGAAGGCTGCTGCATCCAGCGATAACCCTGATAGCCGATGAAGGCGATCAGGATCCCGATGGCGGCCGGGTAGGACCATCGTGCACCGCGCAACAACCCGGTCACCAGGCCCAGTTTGACGATGCCATGACCGAGCAGATACGCGCCGGCAAAATGGCGGCTGCCAACCGGCAACCCCTGCACCACATGCCGCAGGAAGTTGGCGACGGGATCAGCCGGATCCTCGATCAACTCCCGCCGCGTGAGCCAATGCACGGCCCCCATCAGGGCGGGCTGGGTGGTCAGCAACAACGTGATTCCCGCGATCACCTCAAGCAGGCCATCCAGCCCCTTCAACACGATGCCGGCGTCGAAAGCGCGGTGATAAAGGGTTTTCAGTCGGGGCTTCATGGGCGGCTGGGCGAAACGCGGCGGCGGCCCGGTCACTTGCCTCGACCGGGCCGCCTGGTGCATCGCGCTCAATCGTTGTCCGCGCCTTCTACCGAGTTCTCCAGCACCTTGCCGGTTTTCGCATCCACGCCGACTTCATGCGTGGCCTTGGCTGACTGGATATCGAACGAATAGCGCAGACCGCTGCCACCCGACTCCTGCTCCAGCTCCTGCTTGACCACCTTGCCTGGCCAGGTCTTGAGCGCGATCTGCCGCGCCTGCGTCATGGAGATCTTGGCCTGGGCACTCAGATTGGCCGCTTGCGCGGGCTCGGTTGCCATGGCACTTCCAGCGAGCAGCAGTGAAAGCGACAGGGTGGAGATGAGAAATTTGCGCATGAGCATGCCTTCCTTTCATGGGTGGGAAACTCACCTTGGCACGGCAAACTTTGATCGCGCTTAGCTTCCCTGAGCCCTTCGGTGGCGACCGGGAACGCTCGCCCGGAGCCCTGTCAGCTGGTGCGCGGAATGCTCACCTTCACCCGCAGCCCGCGACCGAACGGCGAGTCGAGCAATTCGATGCTGGCGCCGTGCAACTCGGCCGCCCGTTGCACGATCGACAGGCCCAGGCCGTAGCCTTCGCCGCGCCCGGTGGCCTCACGATGGAAACGGGCGAATACCGCCGCGCGCCGTTCCGGCGGAATGCCCGGTCCGTCGTCGGCCACATCGATGATGGTGAATTGCGCGTCCTGTCCCAGCGACAGCTGTACCTGGCCGCCCGCCGGCACATGACGCATGGCGTTCTCGACAAGGTTGCGCAGCAAGGTCGCCAGTGCCGCCTCGTGGCCACGCACCCACACCGCGGGGTTGTCGTGGGTGAAGCCCAGCTCCGCGCCGCACTCGGCGATCACCGGGGTCAGTTCCTCGATCACGTCGACGGCCACGCCGACCAGATCAATCGACCGACACTGCTCCATGGCCGTGCCGGATTCCAGCCGGGCCAGTGCCAGCAGCTGTTCGACCCGTCGCGCCAGCGCCGCCACGTTGTGTCGCGCACCGGCCAGGCTCGTGGTCGCTTCCACCGGATCGCTGGTCGCAGTGGCGCTTTCGATGTTCAACATGATCGAGGCCAGCGGGGTACGCAACTCATGCGCGACATCCGCACTGAAACGGTGCTCGCGCTCCAGTGCATCGGCGAGACGTTGCAGTTGTCCGTTCAGCGCATCCAGTACGGGACGCAATTCAAGCGGCGCATGTTCCAGCTCAATCGGCTCGCGACTGCCCAGAGGGCGCGAGCCCAGCGCGCCGGTCAGCGACTCCAGCGGACGCAGTCCGCGCTTGACGGCCCAGCCCACCAGCAACCCCAGCAGCGGCAAGCCGATCAGCAGCGACAAGGCATGGTCGAACCACAGTGCACGCAGAATGTCGTGACGGCTGTCGTAGCGTTCGCCGGTACGGATCACCACGCCATCGACATCATCGCGGAGAGTGAACAGCCGCCAGCGATAGCCGCTGGCGTCGATGTCGCGAAAATTCGCGTCGCCGGGGCGAGGAGGTGGCAATGCGGAAAGATTGGTGGTGGCCATGATCAGCCGGCCGGAGGCGTCGAACACCTGGAAGCCGACTTCGGACTCAAATGAATACCGGCGCCTCTGCACGGCCGGCGCTTCCGGGACTTCGATCGGCACCAGCTTGTCGCCCTGATCCTCGCCGCGCAGCGCCTCGGCCCCCTCCTCTCCGATGATGACCTGCAGCGTGCGGGCCGACTGCGCCAGCCTGCCGTCAGACAGTTCGTTGACCTCCTGCATGGTGCGCCGGAAGCTGAGCACTGCCAGCGGCAGCAGCACCGCGATCATCACCAGGATGATCAGCCAGCGCAGCCGGCCGCGCAGGCTTGAGCGGATCACTCGACCTCCCGCGGAATCATGTAACCGAACCCGCGCACCGTGCGCACCGCGTCGTAACCGAGCTTCTTGCGCAGCGTATGCACCAGTACCTCCAGCGCGTTGTCGCCGACCACGTTGTCCAGACCATACAGCGAGTTGACCAAGCTTTCCCGGCGTACCAGCTTGCCGGCACGCTCCATCAGGATCTGCAACAGCGCGAATTCACGCCGGGTCAGCTCGATCGGCTCGCCGCGAAAGGTCACCTGCGAGGTGCCCAGATCGAGCGCCAGCGCGCCGACCTCGATCCGGTTCACTGCCAGACCCTGCGCCCGTCGGCTCAACGAGCGGATCCTGGCGCACAGCTCGTCCAGGTGGAACGGCTTGATCAGGTAGTCATCCGCGCCAGCATCCAGCCCGTGCACGCGCGCCTGCAAGCCGTCGCGCGCAGTCATCACGATGATCGGCGTGCTCACGTGCGCCCGCCGAGCTTCGACCAGCACCTCGAGCCCGTCCATGCCGGGCAGGCCCAGATCCAGCAGCACCAGGTCGGCCGTCTCGTCACGCAACGCGATCAGCGCCTCGCGGCCGTTGCGCAGCCAGCTGACCGTATAGGCAAGACGTTCCAGTGCGCGCTGGATCGCTGCGCCCAGCTGCGGATCGTCTTCCACCAGGATGATGTGCACCTGACCTCCTTCGTGTCACGACGCGGTTGAACTCCAGCCAGCGAACGCCGGAACCGGGCCATTACTATCACGCAACTGGCTTGCAAAACGCTTAGGGGCTGGCCGCATGGACATCCCGCGATTGCCGAATCGCGTGCTTCACGGTCATCGGCAGGCGCGCCACAACGGATGCTGAGCGCCAGGCGATCGCAGCGTGCCGCTTCGATACGCCAGCCACTAGACTTGCGTCCCGTGCCCCAAAGATACATGTCCCGAATGCTCCGGCTCCCGATGCCAAGCCCTCGCCCGTTGGCGGTTGCCGGCATGCTGATCTGCCTGTCCTGGGCTTCAGCATGCATCGGCAGTACTGTCAGCGAGCCGACCTTCGCCGGCGGCGTCGGCGTCGCCCATCTGCCAGACTGGACCGGCGCAAGGACCTCGCGGTCCCAACTGATCCCCTTCATCGACATCGAGATTCCCGGCCACCTGAGCCTGTCGACCCAGGATGGACTGCAGCTCGACCTGATCGGCGGGCACGTGCTGCACGGCGGCATCTACGGTGACTACCAGTGGGGCCGCGAGAGCGCCGATCTCGGCGTCCTGCGCCACAAGATCGCCCCGCTGTCGCCACGACTGACCCTGGGCGGTTATCTGGAATGGCAGCTTGCCCGGCAGATCGACGCCGGCGTCGACCTGAGCCACGACACCGCTGGCGCCGGCGCATACCTCAAGCTCTATGCCGAGTGGGATCTGCCGCCGACCGGACTGCTGCAACATTCGCTGCAGTTGAGCTGGCAGGCGATGAACGGCGCAGCGATGAATCGCTTCTTCGGCATCAGCCCGGCCCAGGCAGACACGCTGCAAGTCCGGCCGTGGCGTCCGGGCGCCGGCAGCCAGCTTGCTTCACTGGAATACGATTTGTTCATGCCCACCAGCAAACATACCGGCTTCGCGCTCGCCGTGGCTTACGGACAGCTGCTTGGTGCTGCCGGCAACAGCCCGCTGGTGACAGGTTTCGGCTCCCGCTCCCAATGGAACGAGTCGCTCGCCTTCATCTACCATCGCTGACGACCATTTGCGGTCGGTCCGGCGTGATGGGGCCTCGATCGCAACCTCGCGCTTGCACGCTTTCTTCCACCAGGATGATGTGCACCTGGCTTCACCGCGTCCGCGATTGCGCGCCGACCGCGAAGGGTCGCGACTTCGGCAAAGCCAGGATCAGAAGCAGCATCAGCAGGTGCGCGCCGATCGAGAGAAAGGGAGCCGCCCGCGCATCGACAACCGTCGCCGGCAGCAACGCGTCCACCAGTCCGTTGCCCAGGTTCCAGCCCCAATGCAGGCCCAGCGCCGCCCACAGGCTGCCACTGCGCGACAGTGCGGCGGCATAGGCCAGGCCAAAACAGAACAAGGTGAGCCACTCAAGCGGCCCGTCGGCAAGACGATAGACATGGTTGAGTACATAGATCGCGCTGGAAGCCAGCACGAACACCACCCCGCCGCGCCAGCGGATGTCGGCGGCCCGATACCAGAAGCCGCGCGTGAGGATGTCCTCGGCCAGGGACGCCACGAAAGTGGAAATCAGCAGCAATGGCAGCCCGGGCAGCAGGCTGGCCAGGCCCCCGGAAGTTGCCTGCATGTCGGGTGCGTATACACCCCAGGTCAGCCCAAGCCATACCGCAGCGAACTTCGCCAGCACCGCCAGCAGCAGACCGGCCGGCAACCAGGTCTGCCAGCCGTGGCGCCGGGTCAGCGCGTACGCGCCGTAACCGCGATAGCCGAGCCAGCGCGACAGCGGCCATGCCAGGGCCACGCATGAAAGCATCAGGCCAGCCTGCACCGGACGGCTGTGCAACCAGCGCCCGCCCACGCCTTCGGCCGACTGGTACAGCAACCACAACACGACGAATACCCACACCGCCCGCCAACGGTTGTTCATGGCTCCCCCTGCCCCATCGTTACCGGCAAACCCCGGCATCGCAGGATATCAGCGGTCGTCGCGAGTCCAGATGGCGCCGTCTTCCTCGCGCACCGGGAAGCTCGCGATCGGCTCGTAGGCCGGCGGTTTGGTCACCACGCCGGTACGCACGTCGAACCGCGCACCGTGTCGTGGACACTCGACTTCGAAGCCGAACACCTCGCCGCCGGCGAGGTCACCGCCGTCGTGGGTGCAGGTGTCCTCCACCGCGTACAGCGCGCCATCGATGTTGTACACCGCGATCGGCGTGTCGCCATCCCACACCACCTTGTATTCGCCCGGCAGAAATTCGCTGCGCGTGCCCACTTTCACCCAGCCGTTCACGCCGCCACCTCGCCGAATGCCTTGAGCAACACTTCGAAACGCAAATCGTCGCGGCGCGGGATGCCGAAGCGCTCGTCGCCGTAAGGGAAGGGTTGAAACTCGCCGGTGCGGCGATAGCCGCGTCGACCGTACCAGGCGATCAGTTCCTCGCGCTGCACGATCACCGTCATGCGCATGCCGCGGCAGTGCCACTCGTCGCGGGCGATGCGTTCGGCCTCGGCCAGCATCTGTTTGCCCAGGCCACCGCCCTGCTCGGCCGGATCGACGGCAAACATGCCGAAATAGCCGGACTCGCCCTGACGTTCCACATGGCAACTGGCCAGCAGCCTGCCGTCGCGTTCGGCCAGCAGGATGCGACTGTCGGGTCGGCCGATCACCTCGGCGACATCGTTGGCGTCGGTGCGCCGGCCGTCGAGAAGGTGCGACTCGGTGGTCCAGCCCCGCAAGCCGGACTCGCCACGATAGGCCGACTCGACCAGGGCGACGATGGCATCGACGTCGGCGGTGACGGCGGTGCGGAAAACGGCGGGGATCTGCGTATTCATCGCGGAATGATAAGACGCAACCCCGCCGTCGACCATGACCTGAAGCAGCCGCGACGCAAACATGACCTTCGACACTGTGCGCCATCGCCCCCATTTGCGAGCTTGACCGTTTGCCGATTCATGCCGCTCACCCGACATCGTCGGGGTCCACCCGGCGCGGCTCATGAAAGGGGATTCCATATGCATCGTTATCTGAAGCCGCTGGCCTTCGCGGTCGCCATGACACTGGGGACTGCCGCGACCGCTGCGCCCTCCACCGTGTTCGACGTCCACGAACTGGATACCGGCATCAACGCCTGCAACGACTTCAACGGCTTCGTCAACGCGAAATGGGTGGCCGCCCATCCGATCCCGAACGACCGCACGCGCTGGGGCTCGTTCGACGCGCTGCGCGAGGACAGCCTGAAGGTGCAGCGCAAGCTGGTGGAAAATGCCGCCAACCAAGCGGCCAGCGCGAAGCCCGGCTCGATCGAACAGAAGATCGGCTACCTGTACGCCTCCGGCATGGACGAGGCGGCCATCAACAAGGCCGGCTTCGACCCGATCAAGCCGACGCTGGCGCGCATCGACGCAGTGAAGAGCGGCTTCGACGTGGCCGCCTACATCCGCGACAGCTACGCCCAGGGCCAACCCGTGCTGTTCGGCTTTGGCGGCAACGCGGATTTCAAGGATTCGAACCAGGAAATTGCCTATGCCGGTCAGGGCGGACTGGGCTTGCCGACCACCGACTATTACAGCAAGCCGGACTTCGCCGGGATCCGTACCGCGTACCTGGCGCATATCGCCAGGATGCTGGAACTGACCGGCATCGGCAAGGCGGACGCGAAGAAGCAGGCAGCCGCCGTGCTGAGCTTCGAGACGCGCCTCGCGGCGGCGTCGCTGCCGCGCGTGGAAATGCGCAAGCCGGAAAACCGCTACCACTTCGTCAGCATCGCCGAGGCCGACAAGGTCACGCCGGGCTTCGACTGGGCCGCCTTCTTCAAGGCGCAGGGCGCCGACGTCACCAAGGGCTTCTCGCTGTCGCAGCCGAAGTTCTTCGCCGAAATGCAGAAGATGCTGGACGACGTGCCGGCCAGCAGCTGGCAGGCGTATTTCCGCTACCACGCGATCTCCAATGCGGCGCCGTATCTGTCGGCCCCGTTCCAGCACGAAGACTTTGCCTTCGAGCAGCAGACGCTCAACGGCCAGAAGGAAATGCAGCCGCGCTGGAAGCGCGTGCTGGAAACCACCAATGGCAGCATGGGCATGGCGCTGGGCCAGCTGTACGTGGTTGACAACTTCCCGGCCAGTTCCAAACAGCGCGCCGAGGAGCTGGTGAAGAACCTCAGCGCGGCATTCCGCACGCGCATCGAACAACTGGAGTGGATGAGCGACGCGACCAAGCAGAAGGCGCTGCAGAAATGGGCCACCTTCGTGCCCAAGATCGGCTACCCGGACAAATGGCGCGACTGGTCCGGACTCACCCTCACTCCGGACAACTTCTACGCCAACGTGCAGGCGGCGCGGCAGTTCAACTACGCCTGGCGCGTGGCCAAGATCGGCAAGCCGGTGGATCGCGACGAATGGGGCATGACGCCGCAGACGGTGAACGCGTACTACAGCGCGCAGAAGAACGAGATCGTGTTCCCGGCAGCGATCCTGCAGCCGCCGTTCTTCGATGCCAACGCGGATGACGCGATCAATTACGGCGGTATCGGCGCGGTGATCGGCCACGAGATGGGTCACGGCTACGACGACCAGGGCAGCAAGTTCGACGCCAGCGGCAACAACGTCAACTGGTGGACGGACGCCGACCGCACCGCCTTTGAAGCACGCACGGCAAAACTCGGCGCACAGTTCGACGGCTACGAAGCGCTACCCGGCAAGCACGTCAATGGCCAGCTCACCATGGGCGAGAACATCGGCGACCTGGGCGGGCTCAATGCGGCCTATACCGCACTACAGATGGCCCTGGCGAAAAATCCGGCCGAGGCCGCCAGCAAAATCGACGGTTACACCCAGGACCAGCGCTTCTTCCTCAACTGGGCCCGCGTGTGGCGCGGCAATATCCGTCCCGAGGCGCAACTGACCCTGCTCAACACCGACCCGCACGCCCCGGCGAAATTCCGCGCCATCGGGGCGCCGTCGAACATGCCGGAATTTGCCAAGGCGTTCCAGTGCAAGCGCGGCGACGCGATGGTGCGTGATGACGAGACGCAGGTGAAGATCTGGTAACCCGCTGCGTCTGAGGCCACTCAAGCCGCGGCCGCAGGGCCGCGGCTTTTTTCTGCGGCCCGTTCATGCGAGCCATGTCGCCGCGCGGCTGACGAAGAAGGATCAGCGGCGGGAAGCCGGTGCCCGCCCGGCTTCGTAAACCTTCAGATGAGCGTAAACGGTGGCCAGCAGCGCGGCTTGACCACCACCCTGTTCGGCACGCGCCAGCATGTCACCGACCACGTGATCGGCCTCGATCAGATAACCCTGCTGCAGATCGCGCAGCATCGAGGCGGCCAGCTGCGAACCCGCTTCCCCCAGGATGCCGCGGGCACGGGTCAGCACGCGTTCGTCCGGCGCATGGCCGGAAGCTTCCGCCACCGCCCGACACTCCTCCAGCAGGGCCAGCGCCGCCGCCCGTCCACCGGGGGCGGCCACGATCTCGCCGATCGAGCCGCGCATCAGGCAGGTGATGCCGGCCAGCGTGGCCAGGAAAATCCACTTGTCCCACATGTCCTGCACGACGGTATCGCTCGGCCGCGAGTCGAAACCCGCATCGGCGAAGGCTTCGGTGATTGCCCGCATCCGTGGCGAGTTGCTGCCATCACGTTCGCCAAAGGTGAGGCTGTGCATTTGATTGAGGTGTTGCACGACGCCTTGCGCATCGAGCGTGGCGGATATCACGCACTGACCGCCCAGCACACGCTGCGAGCCGAAGGCCTGGTCCAGCAGATCGAGCTGCCGCATGCCGTTGAGCACCGGCAGGATTGCGGTCTGCGGCCCCACTGCCGGCGCGATGTCGATGATCGCCTGTTCCAGCGCATACGCCTTGCAGCTGACCACGATCAGGTCGAACGGCTCATGCAACTCGCTGGCCAGCCGGGTCGGTGGCGCGGCCAGTTCGGCGTCGCCGCTGGCACTGCGGATGATCAGGCCATGTTGCGCCAGTTGCTGCGCCCGCCTTTCGCGCACCAGGAAGGTCACGTCGCGCCCATGCTGCAACAGGCGTCCGCCGAAATAGCCGCCAGTGGCACCGGCACCCACGATCAGAATGCGCATGTCAGTCTCCCGTCGACGCGGCTTCCGCCACCCGTTGCATGCTTGCCGCCTGCGCGTCCTTGTCGCTCCACAATCCATTCATCCAGGCCTTGACGCGGCCACGAAACGCCACGTCGTCGTCGTAGCTGCCGATCAGCCCGGCATCGATCGGACGTTCACGCACGTGGACACGAATGTCGTGCACGCGACCGGCAATCAAGTCCATCATCGTGCAGGGGCCCTCCGGATAGACGATGGTGACGTCGACAATCGCATGCAGCGCCTCGCCCATGGCATCCAGCACGAAGGCCACGCCACCGGCCTTCGGTCGCAACAGGTAACGGTACGGCGAGGACTGTCCGTCGTGCTTGGCCTGGGTGAAGCGCGTGCCTTCGGCGAAATTCATCACCGAAACCGGCATGTGGCGGAATTTCTCGCAGGCACGTCGGGTCGCCTCGCGATCCTTGCCCTGCAGCTCGGGATGACGCAACAGGGTTTGCCGCGAGTAGCGTTTCATGAAGGGAAAATCCAGCGCCCACCAGGCCGGACCCAGCAGGGGCACCCAGATCAGCTCCTGCTTGAGGAAGAAACGCAGGAACGGGATGCGCCGGTTGAACACCTTCTGCAGTACCGGAATGTCCACCCAGCTCTGATGGTTGCACAGCACCAGATAATTGCCGTCGCGGCGCAGGCCTTGCAATCCGTCGACCTGCCACTGGATGCGGGTGAACAGCTTGAACAGGAAATTGTTGACGCCGATCCAGCTTTCCGCGATGCCGACCAGCACGCGCGAAAGAAAGCTCCGCACGCCGGCCAGCGGAACGATCACCTTGACCAGTGCCAGCGCGAACAACGGCAGCACGTGGACCAGGATATTCAGCAGGAGCAGCAACATCGCCAGCGGGATGCGCAGTACGTAGGGGAAGGAAGCAAACATGGGCAGGTTACGCGATGGAAGCTGGCGACCATGATGCCTTGCGCGGGCCGGAAGAGCCATGCTCGCCCGCGCCGGCCCGGGGTCACATCAGCAGCTTGCGTACCTTGAGCAGGGCCACGATGAAGGCGTCCACCTCCTCCCGCGTGTTGTAGAAGGCCAGCGAGGCACGCAAGGTGGACGGCACGCCGAAGAACTGCATCAGCGGATGCGCGCAATGGTGTCCCGAACGCACCGCGACCCCTTGCAGATCCAGCAGGGTGGCCAGGTCGGTGGCCTGCGTGCCCTCGATCAGGAACGAGATCACCGGCTCCTTCTCGGCCGCTTCGCCGATGATGCGCAGGCCGGGGATCTGGCGCAGGCGTTCGGTGGCGTAGTGCAGCAACTGCTGTTCCCACGCGTGAATCGCCTCGAAGCCCACCGACTGGTAGTAATCGATCGCCGCCGCCAAGCCCACGAAGCCGGCGATGTTGGGCGTGCCGGCCTCGAACTTGTGCGGTGGCGCCGCAAACGTGGTGCCGTCAAAGCGCACCTCGCGGATCATCTCGCCGCCACCGAAGAACGGTGGCATCGCCTCCAGGTGTTCCCGCCTTGCCCACAGCGCGCCGGTACCGGTGGGGCCGAGCATCTTGTGTCCGGTAAGTGCATAGAAATCGCAACCCAGCGCCTGCACGTCGACCGGTCGGTGCGGCACCGCCTGGGAGCCGTCAACCAGCAGCGGGATGCCGCGCTTGCGGCACTCGCGCGCGATCTCGCGCACCGGGTTGACCGTGCCCAGCACATTGGAGACCTGGGTGACGCAGGCCAGTTTCACCTCCGGCGTCAGCATCGCGATGTACTTCTCGACGATCAGTTCGCCACGCTCGTTGATCGGCGCAGCCTTCACGGTGGCGCCGCAGCGCTGGGCCACCAGCTGCCACGGCACGATGTTCGCGTGGTGTTCCATCACCGTGGTGAGGATCGCGTCACCCGCCTGCAGTCGCGGCAAGGCGAAGCTGTAGGCCACCAGATTGGTGGCTTGGGTGGTGCCCGACGTGAGGATCAACTCGTCGCGCGATGGCGCGTTGATGAAGGCCGCCAGCTTGTCGCGTGCGCCCTCGTAAGCGGCGGTGGCTTCCTCGCCGAGCTGGTGCACGGCGCGCGACACATTGGCGTTGTGCTCGCGATAGTGGGTGTTCATCGCCTCGATCACCGACAGCGGCTTCTGGCTGGTGTTCGCGTTGTCGAAATATACCAGCGGCTTGTCGTGCACCGTGCGCGCCAGCAGCGGAAAATCCTCGCGAATGCGCTGGACGTCGAAGACCGTGGGTGGGCTGGTTTGGGCGTTCATGATGGCGTGTTCGCTTCGATGAGGTTTGGCGCGAGAGTGGCATGGTTACTGCGTTGCTTCGATGAAGCTGCACGTCGGCGTGGCCCCTCACCCCTACCCTCTCCCCGCGGTGGAGAGGGTTTTCCGGGTTTCGATCTACTTCGCGGCGCCGTGGATCAGGCGCCAGGCAATTGCGCGATCAGCAGAGCGGACAGATGTTCGCGCAATTCGGGGTTCGGCAGGTCATCCAGCACCGCGCGACAGAACGCGGCGGTCAGCAGGGCGCGTGCCTCGGCCAGCGGAATGCCGCGCGAGCGCAGATAGAACAGCGAGCGCTCGTCGAGCTGACCGACCGTGGCGCCGTGGGCGGCCTGCACTTCGTCGGCGTAAATCTCCAGCTCCGGCTTGGTATCGATCTCGGCACCCGGCGACAACAACAGGTTCTTGTTGCTGAGGCTGGCGTCGCTGCCATCGGCACCCGGCGCCACCACGATGGCGCCGCGGAAGACACCACGCGCGCGGTCGTTCGCCACGCCCCGCCAGTTCGAACTGGACGTGGTGTTCAATGCCTGATGGCGGATCGCCAGCTGGGTGTCGATGTGCTGACGGCCATGCGGCATGAACACGCCTCGCGTGGTCAGCCTCGCTTCGTCGCCCAGCAACCCGACTTGCAGGTCATGGCGCACCAGCGCGCCACCGAGCTCGACCATGTGCACGGTCGCCTCGCTGCGCGCATGCACGCGCAAATGACTGTGGCGAATCAGGTTCGCTGCCGGCGCCGCATTCTGCAGCACAAGGTGGTGAAGCTTCGCCCCCTCGCGCACATCGATGTCGCTGACGAAAGTCGCCAGTTGCGCCTGCTCGCCGCCGCCCAGGTGTTGTTCGATCAGCGTGAGCGAAGCTCCCTCGCCCAGCTCGATCAGGTTGCGCACGTGCCAGGCCAGTTCCGACTCGCCATCGGCACCCACGAAGACCAGGTGCACCGGCTGCTCGATGGTCGTGTTGGCGGCCACCCGCAGCAACATCCCATCGGCAGCATTGGCCGCGTTGATTCGCGCGAACGCATCAGCCGCTCCCGACACGTTCGCCGTGGATCGCGACCAGCTGAAGCGCAGCGGTTCGGCGTCGTCCAGCAACGCCTGCGAAAGCGACTGCAGCACGAGCCCGGGGGGCAGAGCGCCGAGCGTCGACAGGTCGGCACGAAACGCGCCGTTGACGAACACCAGTCGCATGCCCTCGACACCGGGCAAACTCAGCAGCGAGGCATCGATGGCGCGCCCCTGGGCGGCCGCGTCGCCGTGCGTGAAGCGACGCTGGGCCAATCCGCGCAGCGCCGTGTACTTCCACGCTTCGACCCGTGTATCGGGCAGCCCGCCGGCCGCAAACGCCTCGCGATTGTCCTGTCGCGCCGCATCCAGCCAGGCGATACCGCTGGCCGGCAACGGCGCATCGAGCAAGGACTCCAGCAACGGCAGCGTGGCCGTCTGGCTCATGCCACCGCTCCCTGTTTGATGCCCGCGTAGCCCTGCTCCTCCAGCCGCAGCGCCAGTGACTTGTCGCCACTCTCGACGATGCGACCATCGGCCAGCACGTGCACGAAGTCCGGCACCACGTAATCGAGCAGGCGCTGGTAATGGGTGATCATCAGGAACGCGCGTTCGGGTGAGCGCAGCATGTTGACGCCCTGCGCTACCTGCTTCAGCGCGTCGATGTCCAGGCCCGAATCGGTCTCGTCGAGAATCGCCAGTTGCGGCTCCAGCACCGCCATCTGGAAGATCTCGTTGCGCTTCTTCTCGCCACCGGAGAAGCCCTCGTTGACGGCGCGATGCAGCAGCTCGTCGGAAATCTGCATCACCTTCAGCTTCTCGCGCACCAGCTTGAGGAACTGCATCGAATCCAGTTCCTTCTCGCCGCGCTGCTTGCGCTGTGCGTTCAGCGCCGCGCGCAGGAAATAGGTGTTGTTGACGCCGGGAATTTCCACCGGATACTGAAACGCCAGGAACACGCCGGCGGCAGCGCGCGCTTCAGGCTCGAGTGTCAGCAGGTCGATGCCGTTGTAGGTGACCGTGCCGGCGGTCACTTCATAGCCGTCGCGACCGGACAGCACATTGCCCAGGGTGGATTTCCCCGCACCGTTCGGCCCCATGATCGCGTGCACTTCGCCCGCGTTCACTTCGAGGCTGAGCCCCTTGAGGATTTCCTTGCCCTCGACGCGGGCGTGCAGGTTTTCGATTTTCAGCATGGTCATGAGATTGCCTGACAAGTAACTCTTGAATGGTTCGCTGGAGCATCGCGTTTTCGTGATCGAACGTTCGCGACTCAGCGCAGCATGTGACATACGTCGTGGTCGCGCATGGAATGAAGCAGGACAGGTGTGGCGTTGGTGGGACTCACTGCAACTGGTCTTTCAACTTGACCGAGCCGCTGCAGACGTCGCCCTCCTCCACGCCGTCCAGCCAGACTTTCAGCTGCGCGACACGCTGCGTGGTCAGCCTGGCCTTGAACCCGCTCTCGCACATCGGGAACACCGACCCGTACTGCACATTTGCTCGCTCACCGGGTGCCAGCGGAAATTTCGCCGCCATTTCCGCATCCCGAAATACCAGCCACGCCTGCTGGGCTTTTTTCAATTGGGCCAGAAATTTTGGCTGATCGTCGTACCTGGCCTGGATCGCCTTCCAGACGCGGTTGAGTTCGGCATCGGCGCGGCCAAACTCCGCGCCCGCACAGGCGTTCAGTTCCGTTTGTGAACCCTGCGGATTGCACTGGATGAAGTCGCCGTCAGCGTCACCCGCTTGAACCGCAAGTGGAAACGCGACAAGAACAAACAGGGCGGCAGCCAGCCTCATCCCACCGCTCCTTCCAGCGACACTTCGAGCAACTTTTTCGCCTCCACCGCGAATTCCATCGGCAGCTCGCGGAAGACCTGTTTGCAGAAGCCGTCGACGATCATCGACACGGCGTCTTCTTCCGAGATGCCGCGCGCACGGCAGTAGAACATCTGCTCGTCGGAGATCTTCGAGGTGGTGGCCTCGTGCTCGACGATCGCCGTGGGGTTCTTCACTTCCATGTACGGAAAGGTGTGGGCACCGCATTTCTTGCCGATCAGCAGGCTGTCGCACTGAGTGTAGTTGCGCGCGCCTTCGGCGCCCTTTTCCATTTTCACCAGGCCACGATAGCTGTTGGAACTGCGCCCGGCGCTGATGCCCTTGGAGACGATCTTGGACTTGGTGTGTTTGCCCAGGTGAATCATCTTGGTGCCGGTATCGGCCTGCTGGAAGTGGTGGGTCAGCGCCACCGAGTAGAACTCGCCGACCGAGCGGTCGCCGCGTAAAACCACGGAAGGGTATTTCCAGGTGATCGCCGAACCGGTTTCCACCTGGGTCCAGCTGATCTTGGAATCGTCACCGCGGCAGTCGCCGCGCTTGGTCACGAAGTTGTAGATGCCGCCGACGCCGTTCTCGTCGCCGGGATACCAGTTCTGCACGGTGGAATATTTGATCTGCGCGCCTTCCAGCGCCACCAGCTCGACCACGGCCGCATGCAGCTGGTTCTCGTCGCGCTTGGGTGCGGTACAACCTTCGAGATAGGACACATGACTGCCCTCCTCGGCCACGATCAGGGTGCGTTCGAACTGACCGGTGTTCTGCGCATTGATGCGGAAGTAGGTGGACAGTTCCATCGGGCAGCGCACGCCCTTGGGAATGAACACGAAGCTGCCGTCGGAGAACACGGCCGAGTTCAGCGCCGCAAAGAAATTGTCGCCGGTGGGCACCACGCTGCCCAAATATTTGCGCACGATCTCCGGGTATTCGCGGATCGCCTCGCTCATCGAGCAGAACAGCACGCCGGCCGCAGCCAGTTGCTTGCGAAAGGTGGTGCCGACCGAGACCGAGTCGAACACCGCATCCACTGCCACGCCTGCCAGCGCCGCACGCTCGTGCAGCGGAATGCCAAGCTTCTCGTAGGTTTCCAGCAACGCCGGATCGACTTCGTCCAGCGACTTCGGACCGGCCTTCGGCGCGGCGTAATAGCTGATCGCCTGGTAATCGATCGGATCGATGTTGAGCTTGGCCCAGTCCGGCTTGGGCATGGTCAGCCAGTGACGAAAGGCATCCAGCCGCCATTCGGTCATCCACTCCGGTTCGCCTTTGATCGCGGAAATCGCGCGCACCGTGCCTTCATCCAGGCCCGGCGGCAAGCCGGTCATCTCGATGTTGGTGATGAAGCCGGCGCTGTAGCTGCGACCGAGGACCTCGGCGACGGCCGCGTTGTCGCGCAACGTGGTGGCGGTGCTGCTCTGTTCGTTCATGATTTTGTTCATTCGGTGGTGACCCGGCGGATTCTGGCGGGCATCGCGATGTCGCTTACGGCGACCGCGGCAACCCGGCGTGATGGCCGGGCGGGTTGTGGCTTCAGCATGTCGGCCAGGCTCACCGCACGGAGCGCGTTGTCCAGCACGTTGTTGACCCGTTGCCAGCTGCCGCGCACGCCGCACTGCGCTTCGCGATCACACTGGCCATCGGCCACGCTGCATTCGGTCATGCCGATCGGACCTTCGATCGCCTCGACGATCTCGACCAGTGAAATGTCGTTTGCCGACCGCGCCAGCCGGTAGCCACCATTGACCCCGCGAAACGACTCCACCAGCGTCGCGTGACCCAGCGCCTTCAGCAGTTTGCTCACCGTCGGCAGCTCCAGCCGCGTCTCGTCGGCGATCTGCACCGCGCTCAGCACCTCGGTCGGGTGCACTGCGATGCAGGTCATCACCACGGTGGCGTAATCGGTCAGTCGGCTGACACGGAGCATGGGACGCTCGAGCGGGAGGCTTTTGAATCGGGACTAAAATGGTACTGATTCGAAGTGCCGCGGTCAATGACGGCATGCCACCGATCTCGTCACGACGGCGGCAGCTCGTTAAGCTGGGGCGATTCCGTTGCCCAACGTTGCCATGACCCAGACTCCCGACCGCGCCACCAGCCGCCTTGCCTGGACCCGCCATGCCCTCGGCGACGCGTCGCTGACGCTCGAACCCGCGTCGGCCGACGCCAGCTTTCGCAGCTACTGGCGCACGGCGCATGCGGGGCAAAGCTGGATCGTGATGGATTCGCCGCCCGCCCAGGAAGACCCCGCCCCGTGGCTGGAGATCGGTGGACGCTTGTCGCGTGCCGGCCTGCACGTGCCCGCCGTACGCGCGCAGGACCTCGCCCAGGGCTTTCTGCTGATCGAGGATCTCGGCTCCCGGCTCTATCTTCCGGCGCTGAACGGCGACACTGTGGATGCGCTTTACGGCGACGCCATGGCTGCCTTGCTGCGCATGCAGCGCGACGTGGACGCCAGTGATCTGCCCCCGTATGACCACGTGTTCCTGCAACGCGAGCTGGAGATCATGCCGGAGTGGTTCCTGCAACGGCATCTCGGCAGCGTGCCCGCGTGCGAAGAATGGGATGTGCTGGAATCGGCCTTCACCGTGTTGCTGAAGAGCGCACTGGAGCAACCGCGCTGCTTCGTGCATCGCGACTACCACAGCCGCAACCTGCTGATCACCGCGCACGACAACCCGGGCATCATCGACTTCCAGGGTGCGCTGCATGGCCCGATCACCTACGACCTGGCTTCGCTGTTGCGCGACTGCTACATCGTGTGGGACCGCGAGCGCGTCGAGGCGTGGGCCGAAACCCATCGCGCACGCCTGCTGGATGCCGGCGTGATCGATCCGGCGGTGGGCCGCGAACGCTTTCTGCGCTGGTTCGACCTGATCGGATTGCAACGGCATATCAAGGTGCTGGGCATTTTCTGCCGGCTGTACTACCGCGACAGCAAGTCCGGTTATCTCGATGATCTGCCGCGCGTGTACGACTACGTGATCGACGTGGCATCGCGTTATCCCGAGCTGGCCGATTTCGTGGCCTTCCTGCGTCGACAAGTGGGCGAACGCGACCTGCGCCAGGCGGTGTCGGCATGAGACATGCGCTGATTTTCGCGGCAGGTCTGGGCGAGCGCATGCGCCCGCTGACCGATCACACGCCCAAACCCCTGTTGTGCGTTGCGGGCAAGCCGTTGATCGTGTGGCATCTGGAAAAGCTGGCCGCCACCGGCGTGCATTACGTCGTGATCAACACCTCGCATCTGGCAGAACAATTCCCCGCCACACTGGGCGACGGCTCCCGCTGGGGGTTGCGCATACGTTATGCCTACGAGGGTCCTTCCCCACTGGAAACCGGTGGCGGCATGCTGAATGCCCTGCCGTTGCTCGGGCCCGAACCGTTCCTGGCGATCAGCGGCGACATCTGGTGCGACGCCGATTTCGCCCAATTGCCGGCTCAGCCACGTGGCTTGGCGCATCTGCTGATGGTGGACAACCCCGGCCATCACCTCGAAGGAGATTTCGCATTGGACGAGGACGGTCTGCTGGACGCCATTGGTGCCCCGAAACTCACGTTCAGCGGCATCGGTGTGTTTCGCCCCGAACTGCTTGCCGGGTGGAAGCCGGTTGCAGGCCAGGCGCCCGGCGCCGTGCCCCCGTCATTCAAGCTTCGCGAGGTATTGCAGCCGGCCATTGCGCGACATGTGGTCGCCGGCAGTCATTACTCTGGCTGCTGGACAGACGTGGGCACACCCGAGCGTCTCGCGCAGATCGATGCGCGGCTGCGTTCGGCCTCGCCGGCTTAAGGCGAAGCGGGCTTCGACACCGGGATAGGCCCACCAGCATTGGCACCCGCCGCGTTGACGCCATGAACCGTTGCGGGAAACGGGGGAAGCAATGCTCCGGCAACCGCGAGACCTGCGCCAGTCGTCACCACGGATGACGCGCCGCGTGCCGGCGATGCCGGCACGATCTCCTGGCTGCCCGCCAGCTCCTGCGCCCGGGCCGCGCTCTCCGCCTGGTCGGTCATCACGATGATGCTTATTCGTCGATTGACCGGGTCGGCCGGATGCTGTTTGTCGAATGGTACGGAGGCCGCCAGGCCCAGCACGCGGGAGATCTTGCCCTCCGTCAGACCACCGGCCAGCAAGGCGCGGCGGGCTGCATTGCCCCGATCGGCGGACAGCTCCCAATTGCTGTAGTTGCGTTGCGCCGAGTACGGCGCGTCATCGGTATGACCGGAGATGCTGATCTTGTTCGGAACGCCGTCGATGGACCGGCCAAGCTCGTGCAGGATCTGCACGGTGTACGGCTTCAGGCTGGCGCTGCCGAGATCGAACATCGGCCGGCTGAGTTTGTCCACGATCTGGATGCGCAAACCTTCCGGCGTGATATCCAGCAGCAGTTGATCCTTGAAAGGGGCCAGCGCCTGACTGCTCTGGATGGACGCGTTCAGTTGCTTCATCAACTCATCAAGACGTGCCTTGTCAGCCAGTCGCGCCTGCTTGAGTGCCGCCTCGACATCGTGCTTCACCACGGGCACGCCACGGCGGGCATCACCCGGACCTCGCGGCAAGTCCATGGCGCCGCCCAGCGCAATGACGCTGTCGCTGGCTCCGCCAGGGCCAGCCTTGCCAGGCGGCGCCACCGTCGCCGTGCCGGGCGTCATGCTGGGGTTCTTGAAGTACTCGGAAATGGCTGCCTTCTGCTCGCGGGTGCCCACGCCGATCAGCCACATCACCAGGAAGAACGCCATCATGGCCGTGACGAAATCCGCGTACGCGACTTTCCACGCGCCGCCATGATGACCCGGCTTCTTGCGTCGGGCCCGACGGATGATGACGGCCTGCTCGAACTCCTGGCTCATGCGCCACCACCGCGGACGCTCTTCAGGTGACCTTCCATGTCCAGGAAGCTCGGACGCGACTGTCCGGACAGGGATTTGCGCGCGAACTCGACCGACACCATCGGGTTGTAGCCACGCAGGTTGGCCATCATCGCGATTTTCACGCACTCGAAGGCCCTGCCATCCTCCTGCGCCCGGCTTTCCATGGCCGAGGCCAGCGGCCCCACGAAGCCGTAGCAAAGCAGGATGCCCAGGAAGGTCCCGACCAGTGCGCCGGCAATATGTTCGCCGATCTTCGAGGTGTCGCCACCGAGCTGCGACATGGTGGTCACGATGCCGAGTACCGCCGCCACAATGCCGAATCCGGGCAGCGCATCGGCGCACTTCATGACCGCCATTGCCGGAGCTTCCGCTTCCTGATGGTGAGCCTCCAGCTCGACGTCCAGCAGCTGTTCCAGTTCCTGGGGATTCATGCTGCCGCCAACGATCAGTCGCAGGCAGTCGGTGATGAATTCGATCAGATGATGCTCCGCCAACAGACGCGGGTACGCCGAGAAAACCTCGCTGCTGGCGGGATCTTCGATGTGCGACTCCAGGCTCAGCAAACCGTTCTTTCGCGTCAGGCTGAAGATGTCATAGAGCAGCGCGAGCAGGTCGACATAGTCCTGTCGGCGGTAGGCCGGCCCTTTCAACAGACCCAACATGTCGCGCACCGCCGCCTTGACCACGCTGACCGGGCTTGCCGCAAGGAACGCACCCGCCGCACCACCACCGATGATCAACAGTTCGTACGGCTGCCACAGCGCCAGCAGCTTGCCGTGCGACAGCAGGTAACCACCCGTCACGCTGATGAGCACCACCAAAGAACCAAGAACCACAAACATGCTACTTCCAGCGCAGGATCGATCCTCGCTTATCGACCGTTGCGGGAAAAGATGTAGGTCGCTTGTTCACCGATTTCCCGGAAAAGGTTCCACCGCAGGTCATCGGAGAAAAGGAAAGGCCCGGCAATGCCGGGCCTTTCCAGGAGTGCCTGCCGAGCCGCGATTACGGGCGGCGGGCGAGTTCCGGGTTTTCCTTGGTCACCAGCATCAGGTCCTTCTTCGACACGCCCAGCCACAGCAGGATCGGGCTGGCGACGAAGATCGACGACAGCGTGCCGACCACGATACCGATCAGCATGGTGACGGCGAAACCGTGCACCGCGGTGCCGCCGAAGAAGAACAGCGCGCCCATGGTGATCGCGGTGAACAATGAGGTGATGATGGTTCGCGACAAGGTGTTGTTGATCGAGCGGTTGAGGATTTCTTCCGGCTCGGCCTTGCGCGCAAGGCGGAACAGCTCGCGGATGCGGTCGAATACCACCACCTTGTCATTGATCGAGTAACCGATCACGGCCAGCACCGAGGCCAGCACGGTCATGTCGAACTCGCGCTGCACCAGTGCCAGAATGCCCAGCGTGACCAACACGTCATGGACTTCGGTGGCCACCGCGGCGATCGCGAAGCGACGCTCGAAGCGGATCCACAGGTAGGCCATGATGCCGAGGATCACGAACACCGCGGCCACGGTGCCGTCGCTGCGCAGTTCGGCGCCAACCTCGGCACTGATGAATTCGGGATTCTTCAGCTTCGCGTCCGGTCGCGAGGCCTGCAGCACCTTGGTCACGTTGGCCGCCACGCGATCCAGGTTGATCTTGCCACTGGCATCGGCGGCTTCCGGCACATCCTTGGTCTGCATGCGGATGGAAACCTCGCGCGTGCCGCCGAGGCTCTGCACCATCGCACCGTCCAGCCCGCCCTTTTCCAGCGCCGCGCGGACGTCCGCGATCTCCACCGACTGGTCGTAGTCGACCGTCATCGATACGCCGCCGGTGAAGTCCAGACCGTAGTTGAGGCCCTTCGTCGCGATCAGCGCGATCGAGGCGACCATCAGCAGGATGGCGATCGCAATGGTGTACTTGCGCATCCCCAGGAAGTGGATGTTGCTGTCGTGATTGAAAATTTCCATGGGTATTCCTTAGACCGACAGCGTCTTGAGCTTGCGGTTGCCGTGGATCGCCGCGGTGAACGCGTGCGTCAAGGTGACCGAGGTGAACAATGAAGTCAGGATGCCGATCATCAGCGTCACACCGAAGCCCTTGATCGCGCCGCTGCCCATCGTGGTCAGCGCCAGTGCGGCGATCAGGTGGGTGACGTTGGCGTCCAGAATGGTCGACCAGGCCTTCTCGTAACCGGCACGGATCGAGGCGTGCGGGCTGGAACCGTTGCGCAACTCCTCGCGTATGCGTTCGCAGATCAGCACGTTCGCATCGATGGCCATGCCCAGCGTCAGCACGATACCGGCCACGCCAGGCATGGTCAGCGTCACGCCGATCAGCGACATCACCGCGACCAGAATCACCAGGTTGAAGAACAGCGCGATGTCAGCCACCAGGCCGAACAGCTTGTAGTAGACCGCCGCCGCCAGCAGCACCAGGGCCAGGCCGAGCATCACCGCCTTGAAGCCCTTGTTGATGTTGTCCTGACCCAGGCTGGCACCGATCACGCCTTCGGCGACGATGTCCATCGGCGCCGCCAATGCGCCGCCCTTGAGCAGCAGCGCCAGGTCGGAGGCTTCCTTCGGCGTGCCCAGACCGCTGGTCTGGAACTTGTTGCTGAAGGCACCCTGGATGGTCGCGTCGTTGATCACGGTTTCGGTGACCTTCGGAACGCGCACTTCCTTGCCGTCGACCAGCTTGGTCTCGTACACCTGCTCCACGTACAACACCGCCATCGGCTTGCCGACGTTGGCATTGGTGAAGTCGCCCATCTTGCGAGCGCCGGCGGCATTCAGGGTGACATCCACCTTCGGCGTGCCACTCTGCTGGTCGATGCCGGACGAAGCATCGACCAACTGGTTGCCGGTCACGATGATCTGCTTGCTCACCAGCACCGGACGATGGTCGCCGCGCATGTAATACAGGTTGGCATCCGGCGGGATATTGCCGGTGCGCGCGGCTTCCACCGCACGCGCATCGCCGGGCTGGCCGATGCCGGGACGATATTGCAGCGTGGCGACCGCGCCGATCAGCTTCTTCGCCTCGGTCGGATCCTGCACGCCGGCCAGTTCGACCACGATGCGGCTTTCGCCCTGCTGCTGGATCAACGGTTCGGACACGCCCAGCACGTTGATGCGGTTGCGCAGCGTGCCGAGGTTCTGGGTGATCGCACTGCGCGACAGTTCACGCAGCTTTTCCGGCTTGATCACCACGTTCAACACGAAGCGATCGCCCGTGCTGGGGCCGTCGGACACGTTGAGATCGGTGTATTCGTTGGCGATCGCGTCCGAAGCGGTGGAACGATCGGCGGCGGACCGCAGGATCACCGTGATGCCCTGACCCGCGGTGGCGTTGCGAACCACGGACTCGTAACGGATGTTCTTCTGGCGCAGCAGGCTGCGCACGTCGTCGGCGTAACTGTTTTCCTGCTTCTCGATCGAATCCTTCTGGTCGACCTGCATCAGGAAGTGCACGCCACCTTGCAGGTCCAGGCCCAACGGCATCGAGCGGGCGCCAATGGCACCCAGCCAGTGCGGCACGTTGGATTGCAGCTTGAACGCCACGGTGTAACCGTCGCCCAGCAGCGTCTTGATTTCGTCCAGACCGCTCTTCTGCACATCGGAGTTGGCGAAGGTGGCCAGCAGGTGGTCACCTTCGACGAACACGTCGATGACGGCGATCTTCTTCGCCTTCAGGTCTGCTTCCACCTTTTGCTGGATGGCTTCGTTGATCGGCGGCGCGTCGCGGTTCGCCATGACCTGCACGGCGGGCACCGGCGGGAAGGCGTTCGGCAAGGCGTAAATCACGCCGAACAACATCACCAGCGCGACCAGCGCGTACTTCCAGCGAGGAAAATCACTCATGCCTTGAATCCATCAAAGCCGCGGCACCAGGCCGCAGCGGTAGCAAAAATCGGGAATGGCCACATCGCAAGACGCCGCCCAGGCCCCCTGGCGGCGTCCGGTACGCTTTCGTCAGACAGCTTTCAGCGAGCCCTTCGGCAGCACTTGTTGCACCGATCCCTTCTGTACCTTGACCATCACGTTGGCCGCGATCTCGACCGTGATGAAGGTCTCGCCCACTTCGCTGACGCGACCGGCAATACCGCCGTTGGTGACCACTTCGTCACCCTTGGCCAGGCCGGCGATCAGCGCACGATGCTCCTTCTGCCGCTTCGCCTGCGGGCGGATCATCATGAAATACATCAGGCCGAACAGCACCACCATCATGATGATCATGGACATGCCGCCACCGGCGGGCTGCGCAGGCGCAGCCTGGGCGAGCACGGGAGAGATCGAAAAAATCATGAATTTGTCTCGCAAGTTGGGGCGCCATCGACGTTTTCGACAGAGCGCCTGAGAAAAGATTCCCGATTATGCCATGCACCCCCCGAGCGTGCCACGCGGCGCCGCAAGGGCTCCCACACGGGGTCAGAGTCACTTTTCGCAAGCGAAAAGTGACTCTGACCCCGTCCCCGCACAGCTCAGCCGGCACCTTGGCGGCGGGCGTAGAACTCCGCCACGAAGGTTTCCAAGGTCTGTCCGGCGATCGCTTCGCGCAAGCCCGCCATCAGACGCTGGTAGTAGCGCAGGTTGTGCATGGTGGCCAGCTGACTGCCGAGAATCTCGTTGCAACGGTCCAGATGGCGCAGATAGGCGCGACTGAACCCGTTGCTGCAGCTGTAGCAGTCGCAGCCCTCTTCGATCACGCGGGTGTCAGTGGCGTACTTCGCGTTGCGGATGCGCAAGGTGCCTTCGGCGGTGAACAGGAATCCGTTGCGGGCGTTGCGAGTGGGCATCACGCAGTCGAACATGTCGATGCCGCGACGCACTGCCTCGACGATGTCCTCGGGACGACCCACGCCCATCAGGTAGCGCGGCTTGTCCGCGGGCAGCAGTGGCACGGTGAAATCCAGCGCGTGGTTGCGCTCGGCCTCCGGCTCCCCCACGGCAAGGCCACCTACGGCGTAGCCATCAAAGCCGATATCGATCAGCCCCGCGGCCGAACGCTGGCGCAGATTCTCGTAGACACTGCCCTGCACGATGCCGAACAGGGAGTTGGGGTTCTTCAGATCATCGAACGCGCGACGCGAGCGCGCAGCCCAGCGCAGGCTCAGTTCCATCGAATCCGAGGCCACCTTCTCGGTCGCCGGATAGGGCGTGCACTCATCGAAGATCATCGCGATGTCCGAATCCAGCGTTTTCTGGATCTGCATCGACACTTCCGGCGACAGGAACACCTTCGAGCCGTCCACCGGCGAGGCGAACGTCACGCCTTCCTCGGTGATCTTGCGCTTGTGTGCCAGCGAGAACACCTGGAAACCACCCGAATCGGTGAGGATCGGCTTGTCCCAGCCGATGAACTTGTGCAGGCCGCCGAACTTCTCGATGATCTCCAGGCCCGGGCGCAGGAACAGGTGAAAGGTGTTGCCCAGGATGATCTCCGCGCCTACTTCGCGGATGTCCCGCGGCGTCATCGCCTTGACCGAACCGTAAGTGCCCACCGGCATGAAGGCCGGCGTCTCGATGGTGCCGCGGGCGAACGTGAGACGACCGCGGCGGGCGGCACCATCGGTGGCGTGAAGGTCGAACTGGAGGGAGGTCATCCAGCCATTATCGCGGGTTTGATGCCGTGCGGCAGGATCAGCATCGCGTCGCCATAGGAGAAGAAGCGGTAACGCTGTTCCACGGCGTGGCGATAGGACTCCAACATGTACTCGCGCCCGGCCAGCGCGGAGACCAGCATCAGCAGGGTCGACTGCGGCAGATGGAAGTTGGTCAGCAAGCCGTCGATGCTGGTGAAGTGGTAACCGGGGAAGATGAAGATCTGCGTTTCACCGGCGAACGGATGCAGCTCGCCGTCCTTGCTGGCGCTTTCCAGCGCACGCACCACCGTGGTGCCCACCGCGATCACCCGGCCGCCGTTGGCGCGGGTGCGGCGGATCTGGCCGATCAGATGGGCACCGACGTTGAGCCACTCGCGGTGCATGTGGTGGTCTTCGAGATTGTCGGCGCGCACCGGCTGGAAGGTGCCGGCACCCACATGCAGGGTGACGTAGCCGAAATCGATGCCGCGCTCGTGCAAGCGGTCCAGGGTTGCCTGGTCGAAATGCAGGCCGGCGGTCGGCGCGGCCACGGCGCCGGGTTCGCGCGCGAACACGGTCTGGTAGCGCTCCATGTCGCTGGCATCGGCGTGCCGCTCGATATACGGCGGCAACGGCATCTCGCCCAGCTTCAGCAGCAGTTTTTCCAGTGGCTCGGGCGCTTCGAAGCGCAGCCGGAAGAAGCCTTCATCGCGCCCCAGCACGACGGCATGGCTGCCATCGGCCAGTTCGATCCGGCCGCCCTCCTTCGGTTTCTTGCTGACCCCGAGTTGCACCACCGCCTCGTGTGCGCCGGTGACCCGCTCGATCAGGATCTCCACCGCGCCACCGGTTTCCTTGCGCCCGTAAAGCCGCGCCGGCAGCACGCGGGTGTCGTTGAACACCAGCAGGTCGCCAGGTCGCAGAAAGTCGGGCAAGTCGCGAAACATGCGGTCCTGCCGCGTCTGCGCCGCCACGTCGAGCAGCAACATGCGGCTGGCCGAACGTTCGGCCAGCGGCGCCTGCGCGATCAGTTCGGGGGGCAACTCAAAATCGAAATCGGACTTCTTCAAAATCGGCTCAAGGGACGCCCGCGATCCACGGACAAGCGCGCATTATCCCGCAGTGGCCGGCCGCTGGCATCCTCCCCCACCTGCGCCGGCATGGGCAACGGCCCGCGCCGGATGGGAGAATGCCGCGACCTGGGCAACGGCTTTTTCATGCATTCACTGCGCCGCGACTGGCATCATCGGCCCACGCACCGCCGGGTGTGGCGGCTGGCCGCGCCGATGATCGCCTCCAACCTGACCGTGCCACTGGTGTCGCTGGTCGACAGCATCATGGCCGGCCACCTGCCGCATGCCGAGCAGCTCGGCGCGGTGGCGGTGGGCAGCGCGGTGTACGCCTTGCCCGTGTGGATCTGCGGCTTTTTGCGCATGGGCACGATCGGCTTCGCCGCGCAGGCGACCGGTCGCTCCGACGGCGACACGCTGCGCCGCGTGCTGGTGCAGGCACTGGCCATGGCGATCACCCTGGCCGGCGTGGTCCTGCTGCTGGCATGGCCGCTGCTGCCAACCGTGCTGAACATGATGAAGCCGTCGGCTGCGCTGGACGGCTTCGCGCTTGCCTACCTGCACGTTCGCCTGGCCGGTTTGCCGGCAGCGCTGGTCAGCTATGCGCTGATCGGCTGGTATCTGGGCATGCAGAACGCGGGCATGGCCCTGCGGGTCACGGTGGTCACCAACGTGGTCAATATCGTGTTGAACCTGGTCTTCGTGCTGGCCCTGAAATGGCAGGTCAGCGGTATCGCACTGGCATCGGTGATTGGCGAATGGAGCGGTGCACTGGCCGGTCTGGGCTGTGTCGCGGGGCAACTGCGCCGTTACCCCGGTCAGCTGCAGGCTCGCGTGATGCGTCGTTGGGCGAGCTGGCAACCGCTGCTGGCAGTCAATCGCGACATCTTCATCCGCAGCCTCGCGCTGCAAGGTGTCTTCTTTGCCGTGACCGTGCTGGGCACACGCATCGGCGGCAGCACGGTGGCGGCCAATGCGCTGCTGCTCAATGGTTTGCTGGTGGTCTCGTTTGCGCTGGATGGCCTGGCCAATGCCGTCGAGGCGCTGACGGGGCATGCACTGGGCCGCGGCGATCGCCTGGCGCTGCATCGGGCGCTGGTGGTCGCGGGCGGCTGGTCGCTGCTGGGCGGCGTGCTGTTCGCGATCCTGTTCGGCGTGTTCGGGCACACGTTCATCGATCTGCAAACCGATATCGTCCAGGTACGCATCACCGCCTACCCCTACCTGCCTTACCTCGCCGCGCTGCCGCTGGTCGCGGTGTGGAGCTATCTGCTGGACGGGCTGTTTGTCGGCGCCAGTCGCGCTCGCGAGATGCGCAACACCATGCTGCTTGCGGGCATGACCTTCGCGCTGCTGGCCGCCGAGCTTCGGCCATGGGGAAATCACGGGCTGTGGCTGGCGTTTCTCGGCTTCATGCTCGCGCGAGCCGCCGCCATGGCGTGGACGGCACGCGGCATCACGCGGCGTGACGAATGGATCGCCACGAACACCGGGCCCGGCAACGTGGAGGCTGCGCCAAACAGCTGAGCGCCTACAACCAGCCTTTTTGCCGCGCCAGCCGATAGGCCTCGATGCGGTTGGCCACGCCCAGTTTCCCGATGGCTTCGGACAGATAGTTGCGCACGGTGCCGTGCGAGAGATTCAAATGCGTGGCGATGTCACCCGCGGACTGCCCCTCGCCGGCCAGACGCAGCACCTGACGTTCGCGGTCGTTCAGCGGATCGGCTTCCGACCATGCCTCCAACGCCAGCTGCGGGTCGATCGCGCGGCCGCCGCGATGCACGGTGCGCAAGGCTTCGGCGAGATTCTCGGCAGGCGCATCCTTCAACAAATAGCCGGACACGCCCGCATCCAGCGCGCGACGCAGGAAGCCGGGCCGCGCGAACGTGGTGACGATGACCACCTTGATCGGCAGGGCCTGACGCTGGATGCGCTGCGCCAGCTCCAGCCCGGTCAGGCCCGGCATCTCGATGTCGGTGACCAGCACGTCAGGCTGGTGCCTCTGAATGTCGCGCCAGGCGGCTTCGCCATCGGCAGCCGAACCGAGCACATCGATATCCGATTCCAGCGTGAGCAGTGCCGACAGCGCGCCGCGCACCATTGCCTGATCTTCGGCCAGCAAAACGCGAATCATGGAAGTACCTGTCTATGAAAAAAGGAAAGCCGCTGGCAACCGAGGCGCCCGATCAGGCGGCAGGATAACGGGGTGAGTTGCGGGCCTCTGCCGGAGCCACGGCAGAGCTGCGTGACGGCTCGACCAGGCGCAGCACCGGCACCGGCACCACCACCCGCAACCGCGTACCGCCACCGAGCGGCGACTCCACCCCGAGGCTCCCGCCCAGGGCGCGCACGCGCTCGCGCATGCCGCTCAGGCCATTGCCGTCGGTGGCAATGCCGCCCCGACCGTTGTCATTGATCTGCATGCACACGGCAGCCTGCTCGCGACGCAAGTCAATCTGCACGGAACTGGCGGCCGCATGCCGGGCGATGTTGGTCACCGCTTCGCGCAGCACCAGCGAAAGTCCCCGTTCGATCTCCGCCGGCATGTCGATTGGCGCGGCGCTGTATTCCAGATGTACCCGCGACGACTCCAGCAGCAGCCGGGCGGAAGCGAGTTCGGCCGCAAGATCGGTAGCGCGGATGCCCGTGACCGCGCTGCGCACTTCGGCCAGTGCAAGTCGCGCGACTTTCTCGGCCTCTTCGACTTCGCGCCTGGCTGCCTCGACATCGCGATCGAACAACTTGCGCGACAGCTCCAGCTTCAGCGTGATGAGCGACAGCGTATGGCCGAGCAAGTCATGCAGATCCCGCCCGATCCGTTCGCGCTCCGCGGTGGCAGCGAGCCGGCGCACTTCGTCATGGGACAGGCTGAGCGCCGCATCCTTTTCGTGGTGAAGCTGCTCGACGGTGACGATGATGCAGATCACGAACACGGTGACCGGCATGATCACCAGCAAGGCAGCCGGATAACCGAGCCACCACGCCAATGCCACATAGATGGCATTGAGCGCCAATACCTGCAGGACGTAGCTGCGGAATTGGCGCCGATCGCAATGACCAAGCATTACGCAGGCATACACGAAATAGCTGAGGCCACTGGGATACCAGCGCATCAGGCCGAAACACAGCACCGCCATGGCCCACGCATAAAAATGGGCGGTCTTCCGCGGAGCCAGCTGGACCTTCGCGAACAGCAGCAGGAACAGCGGGTAGGAAACCAGCGTGAACAGCAGCCAGCTCAGCGTGTAGCCGCGCAAGCCGTGATCGAATATCGGCGTGATGAAGATCCACAGCGACCACAGCAAGTGCACGCTGTCGGCCCACGGCGACTTGCCGCGGCGCAGGTCGTCGGCCACGGCGGAGTCCGGGGCCGGAACGAACCATCGGGCAATCAAGGCGGGCATCATGGCGTGGCGTTTCGCTGAAACTGCGGAATGCATCGCATGCTACTTCAACCGTGCCGACGCAGGCGGCGCGCCGCCAGCAGCAGGAAGCCGGCGGTGAACCCCAGCAGCACCAGCACATGGCCCGTCAGCGGCCCCTGATTCATCCCCACCGCCGCCAAGGCGAGCCTGTCCAGGTGGTAGCTCGGCCATACCGGCGCGATCTGCTGCAGGAACTTCGGCAGCATCGACAGCGGAAACCACAGGCCTGACGCGATCGACATCGGCAGATAGATCAATTGCAGCACACCGGGCGCACCCTGGCCCTTGATCAGCGTGCCGACGAACATGCCCAGCGCGCAGAACGGCAATACGCCCAACGTGCCGGTAAGCAGCATGGCACCGGCCTGAAACAGACTCAGCCTCACGTGTCCCAGCGACACAGCCATGGCCAGCAGCAGCAGGATGACCACCGCGGCTGCGACCATCGCCATCAGCATCTTGCCCAGCAGATACGCGCCCGAGGGCATCGGCAGCGCTCGCTTGAACGTCAGCAGGCCACCATCGCGCTCCAGCGCCAGCGACACACCGAAACCGAACAGGCCTGGACTCATCACGCCGAACACGCCGTAGCTGGCCAGCAGGTAGCGCGCCGCATCAGCCCCCCCGGCTTTGCCCATCATTACGGCGAAAAACAGATAGAACAGTGCCGGGAACAGCATGATCGGAACCATGAAGCCCGGATTGCGCATGTAGCGCAGGCATTCACTGCGCGCTTCTTCCAGATAGGCGCCGATGACGCGGCTGCGCGGCATCACGGGCGCGATCGATTCGTTGGACATGACGGTTTCCATCTCAGGCGGCCTCGCGCTGGTCGGTATCTGATGCCTGGTCGGCATCGCGGGTGAGTTCGGTGAAGGCCTCGGCCAGGCCGGCGCGCTGCACTTCCAGCTCGCGCAGGTGCAAGTCGGCGGCGAACAAGCGGCGCACCACGACTTCAGCTTCGGCCGCCGTGATGTGCAGGCGTTCGTTCTCTCGACGCACTTCGTTGACCTCCGGCCAGCTGCGGACTGTGTCGACCGACAGAGTGCTCAGGCAGCGGATGCGTTTGAGTGCGACCCGCGCGCGCAACTCGTCGACCGTGCCCTCATGGATCATGCGGCCATGCGACATCACGCAGACCCGATCGGCCAATGCCTCGGCCTCTTCCAGATAATGCGTGGTGAGCAGCACGGCGCAACCTTCGGCGATCAGCCGACGAATGGTCGACCACAAATGCTGGCGCGCATCGATGTCCATGCCCACGGTGGGCTCGTCGAGAAACAGCAGCTCGGGTCGACCGCACAGCGCCAGCGCGAACTGGACACGTCGTTGCTGGCCACCGGAGAGCTTCGCGTAGGGGCGCTTGAGCAGGTCGGACACGCCGGCCAGTTCCGCGGATTCCTGCAGCGGGCGCGGGGTCGGGTAGTAGCTGGCGGTCAGTCGCAACAACTCGCCGACCCGCAGCGTCGGTGGCAACTCGGCGTTCTGCAGCATCACGCCGATGCGCCGCCGCGGCTCGATCGCCTGCGGGTCCTCGCCGAACAGCTGCGCGCTGCCGGCGTCGGGGCGAACAAGCCCCAGCAGCAAGGCGATCGCCGTGGTCTTGCCGGCACCATTGGGACCAAGCAGCGCCAGCAGTTCGCCCCGGCGAACCTGCAGATCAGCCCCATCCAGGGCGGTGAGTGGCCCATATCGCTTGACGGCACCGTCAAGGCAGGCGACGGGTGGGTGGGTTGGCAGCATGGGAAATCCTCCTGTGTGCCGACATGCTGCGCGCCTCTGCCCAATGACAGCAGTAGTGCCCGTCAGCCATCCGGAATGACAGCCGTCACCCGCTCCACGGGGTTACGGCAGCTGACGCCGCAAGGTATCCTCTGGGGGATAAGGTCGCCCGAAAGCGTCAACCATGGCGACTCAAACGCATGAATTCATTGAAAAACGCGCATCAGCCCGCGTTTCTCGTCACGCATTCACCAATCCGCCATCCGGCACACGTTGCCGCCCGGCAGAGCTACGGAGGATTCATCATGGGTGTGATCAATCAGCTGCGCGAACTGCGCGATTTCGGCGGCAAGCCGCGTACCACCGGCCTGGACGACGCCAGCATCGAGCGCATGGCGGCCAACGACCCGTTGCTGGTGCAGGCGATTGCCGAGGCGGTTGCCCGGCACCACGAGCTGCGCGCCGACCTCGGCGACTTCCTCAAGCTCGATGAGAGCGAGCAGTTGGCCCAGGCGCAGGCGGGCCTGGTCAACTTCTATCCCGATGACGCGATCAACCCGTACCTGCCGGCTTCCGCACGCGGTCCGTGGATCGTCACCCTGAAGGGCGCGGTCGTGCACGACAACGGCGGCTACGGCATGCTCGGCTTCGGCCACAACGATGCCGCGATTCTGGCTGCCCTGGGCCGCCCGCAGGTGATGGCCAACGTGATGTCGCCGAGCGTGGCGCAGCTGCGCTTCACCAAGGCGCTGAACAAGGAGCTGGGTCGCAACCGTGGCGGCAGTCCCTATGCCCGCTACATGTGCCTCAACTCCGGCTCCGAGTCGGTAACCCTGGCCTGCCGCATTGCCGACGTCAACGCGAAGGCGATGACCGACGAGGGCGGCCGTTACGCCGGTCGCACGATCAAGCGGCTGGCGGTCAAGGGCGCGTTCCACGGCCGCACTGAAAAGCCGGCGCTGTATTCCGATTCCAGCCGCAAGGCGTACCAGCAGAACCTGGCCAGCTACCGCCACGAAGACAGCGTGATCACCGTGGCTCCGTATGACGTGGCCCAATTGAAAGCGGCCTTCGCCGACGCCGACCAGCATGGCTGGTTCATCGAGGCGATGTTCCTTGAGCCGGTGATGGGTGAAGGTGACCCGGGCCGGGCGGTGACGGCCGAGTTCTACAAGGCTGCGCGCGAACTGACCCAGGCGCACGGCAGCCTGCTGCTGATCGACTCGATCCAGGCGGGCCTGCGCACCCACGGCGTGCTGTCGTTCGTGGACTACCCCGGTTTCGAGGATCTGCCGCCGCCGGACATGGAGACGTTCTCCAAGGCGCTCAACGCCGGTCAGTATCCGCTGTCCGTGCTCGCCGTCACCGAACATACCGCCGAGCTTTACCGCAAGGGCATCTACGGCAACACCATGACCGCCAATCCGCGGGCACTGGACGTGGCGCTGACCACGATGGCCGAACTCAGCGACGACGTGCGCAGCAACATCCGCGAACGCGGCAAGGAATTCGTCGACAAGTTCAACGCATTGAAGAACGAGCTGGGCGGACTGATCACCAAGGTGCAGGGCACCGGCCTGCTGTTCTCGTGCGAACTGGCTCCCGAGTACAAGTGCTATGGCGCCGGCTCGACCGAGGAATACCTGCGCGAGCATGGCATCGGCGTGATTCATGGCGGCACCAACTCGCTGCGCTTCACGCCGCACTTCAAGGTGACCAGCGCCGAGATCGACCTGATCGTGTTCCACGTTCGCAAGGCTTTGCTGGAAGGTCCGCGCAAGGCGAAGGCCGAAGCGGCCTGATCCCACCTGCAGGTTGTTGCGCTGCGCAGGCCGCGCCGGTCATTCCGGCGCGGCCTTTTGTTGCGGGCGGCCCCCATGCGCTGGCTTGCCCCACACGGGTGTCGTCCGGCACCCCGGCTGGATTCAGCTGAATATTTCATGCACGCAAGATCTTGCGTGCAGACGCGGAGGAGTTCCCTGCATAGACTGGCCGAGCCGGCATCAGCCGGTTACCCAGGGAGGACTCAACGATGTCGACATCACTACGTTTGCTTGCGATCAGTGCCGCACTCGCCTTTGCTGGCGCTACCTTTGCCGCCACGCCACAAGCCGGGGCCGCCGCGCCGGCCAAGCCACGCACTGCCCAGCAGCAGCGCATGGCGGACTGCAATAAGCAGGCCGTCGGCAAGAAGGGCGACGAGCGGAAGGCCTACATGAGCTCCTGCCTGAAGGGAGAGAGCATGACGGCGACGCCGTCGGCCAAGACCACCCAGCAGGAAAAAATGAAAGCCTGCAACGTCGATGCCAAGACCAAGGCGCTCAAGGGCGCAGAGCGCAAGACGTTCATGAGCTCCTGCCTCAAGGGCGACGCGGGCGCCGCTGCCACGCACTGAGCCAAACCGCCCGTTGCCCACGCAGGTCATGCGTGCGTGGGCAACGGAGCTTCGCTAAGCTCACTGGCTGTTGCGCCGCGCGCCGCCATTGAAGCCAGTTGCCCATGAAGATCGTCGAAGTCCGCCACCCGCTGATCCAGCACAAGCTGGGCCTGATGCGTCGTGCCGGCATCAGCACCAAGGAGTTCCGCGAGCTGGCCTCCGAGGTCGCCGCGTTGCTCACCTACGAAGCCACCAAGGACCTCGAAACCATCGAGGAAGAGATTGAAGGCTGGTCCGGCTCCTTGCATGTCCACCGGATCAAGGGAAGGAAGATCACCATCGTGCCGATCCTGCGTGCCGGTCTGGGCATGCTGCCTGGCGTGCTCGACATGATTCCGTCAGCCAAGGTCAGCGTGGTGGGCGTGCAGAGGGACGAACGCACCCTGCAACCGGTCGCTTATTACGAAAAGCTCAGCGGCCGCATGGACGAGCGCATCGCACTGATCGTCGACCCGATGCTGGCCACCGCCGGCACCCTCATCGCCGCGGTGGACATGTTGAAGGCCGCCGGTTGCAAGCGCATCAAGGGACTGTTCCTGGTCGCCGCACCGGAAGGGCTGGAGCGCATCACCGCAGCTCATCCCGACATCGAGATCTATACCGCATCGATCGACGAACGCCTCAACGAACACGGCTACATCCTGCCCGGCCTCGGCGATGCCGGCGACAAGATCTTCGGCACCAAGCAGTTGCCGACGAACGACTAGAACGGCCCTCCCGCGGGCAGGCAAATCGGCAGGACTGCCGATTTGCGCCGCGTCAGGTCGACCGGTCGTGCACCGGCGGGGCGAGGAACAAGGTGGAGCGCCTAGGGCGCTCGACTTCCGAAGCGATCGGTCGCTTCCAGCAGTTCGTGCATGTTGCCCGGCTCGAATGCCGAATGGCCGGCGTCCTGCACGATGCGCAGATCGGCTTCGGGCCATGCGCGATGCAGATCCCATGCACTGCGCAGCGGGCACACCACGTCGTAGCGCCCCTGCACGATCACGGCAGGGATGTGACGAATGCGATCAACGTTGCGCAGCAGCTGTTCGTCGTGTTCGAAGAAACCGCCGTTGACGAAGTAGTGGCATTCGATGCGCGCGAAAGCCAGGGCAAACTCGTCCTCGCCGCTGGATTCGATATGCGCGGGATCCTGCCACAGGAAACTGGTAGCCCCCTCCCATACCGACCAGGCGCGCGCGGCATCGGTGCGCACCTTTGCATCCGGACTGGTCAGGCGTCGATGGTAGGCGCTCATCAAGTCGCCCCGCTCCACCTCGGGAATCGCCTGGAGGTAGGTCTCCCACGCGTCCGGATACAAGGCATCGCAACCCTTCTGGTAGAACCATTCCAGCTCGGCGCGACGCAGCATGAAGATGCCGCGCAGCACCAGCTCGGTCACCTTGTCCGGATGTGTCTGCGCGTAGGCGAGCGCGAGGGTCGAGCCCCACGAGCCGCCGAAGACCTGCCAGCGATCGATCGCCAGGTGCTCGCGCACCCGCTCGATGTCGGCGACCAGGTCCCAGGTCGTGTTGTCGGTGAGCTCGGCGTGCGGCGTGGACTTGCCGCAGCCACGCTGGTCGAACAACACGATGCGGTAGATCGCCGGGTCAAAAAAACGCCGACACTTCGGATTCGTGCCACCGCCTGGACCACCGTGCAGGAACACCACCGGCTTGCCGTTCGGGTTGCCACTTTGTTCGTAGTACAACGCATGCAGCGGTGAAACCTGCAGCATGCCGCTGTCAAAGGGTTCGATTTCCGGATACAGCGAACGCAGCGGTGACGAAGGCATGACGGCTCCTCATGAGCGACGGACAAGCCTCGAAGCCTAGCACGGGCACCGACTCTCAGGCTTTCAGGTGGCCGCGAACAGCTTGCCGGGATTGAGGATGCCGCGCGGATCGAACACCTTGCGCACACCCTGCATCAGCGCGATTTCCTCCGCACTGCGCGTGCTTTCAAGATAGGCGCGCTTGACCAGGCCGATGCCGTGCTCGGCCGAGATGCTGCCGCCGTGCTGTTGCAAGGTTGCCGCCAGCAACCGGGTCACGTGTTCGCACTGGACGATGAATTCGTCTTCGCCGAGTTGCTCGGGACGCAACACGTTGATGTGCAAGTTGCCGTCACCGATATGACCGAACCAGACCACCTCCGCCTGCGGATATTCGCGCGCGAGCAACGCCTGCATCTCGTGCAGAAACGCCGGCACCGCACTGACCCGCACGGACACATCGTTCTTGTACGGCCGCCGCGGCGCGAGGCTTTCGGTGATCCCTTCCCTGAGCCGCCACAGGGCGGTAGCCTGTGCCTCGCTCTGTGCAATCACCCCGTCGCTGACCCAGCCCTGTTCCAGCGCCTGCTCGAAAGCGGCCAGCGCTGCTTCCTGCATCCGCTCGTCCACGGCATCGAATTCCGTGACCACGTAATAGGGATGGTCACCCTCCAGCGCCTGCTGGGCGCCGTGCGCCAGCACATGACGCAAGGCGTGGTCGGTAAAGAACTCGAATGCCTGCAACGCCAGCCGCTCGCGGAACAGCGCGAACACCTGCATCAGTGCATCCATGTCCGGCAGCGCCAGCAGCATCACCTGCGATGGCAGTGCGGGATCGGTCAACTTCAAGGTGGCTTCGACCACGATACCCAGCGTGCCTTCCGAGCCAATCATCAGCTGGCGGAAGTCATAGCCGCTGGAGTTCTTGATCAGGCCCCGATTGAGTTCAAGCAACTCGCCACCACCGGTGACCACCTTGAGTCCGGCGATCCATTCGCGCGTATTGCCATGACGGATCACCCGGATGCCGCCCGCGTTGGTGGCGATGTTGCCGCCGATTGAACACGATCCGCGCGCAGCGAAATCCACCGGATACAGCAAGCCATGTTCGCGTGCGATGTCGTGCACATGCTGCAGGATCATCCCCGGCTGCACTGTGAGCGTGCGATCGACCGCGTTGAATTCCAATACCCGATTCATGCGCTCCAGGCTCAGCACAAGCTCTCCGCTTGCTGCCACCGCGCCACCGGACAGACCGGTGCGACCGCCGGAAGGCACGATCGCCACGCCATGCTCGTTCGCCCAAACCACGACCGCCTGTACTTCCCCGGTCGTCGCCGGAAACGCGATCGCCAGGGGCGCCGGCGTCCAGCGGCGGGTCCAGTCGCGTCCGTAATGCTCGAGATCGGCAGCCTCCGCAAGCAGACGCAAGTCAGGAAGGCGACGGGAAAGATCGGCAAGACGGGAATCGGACATGCATGGCTCCAAATGTCCGCACAGACTGCCAGCCGCCTTCGATCACGTCCAGTGTTGCAGTGCCGCAAATCCTCGCCTACTCTGGTTGAACCGGCCCCTCGACTACGGAACAACCCATGCAGACTTCCTATCCCCGCCAGGACATCAAGGTATTGCTGCTGGAAGGGGTGAGCGCCAGTGCGGTGGACGTGTTCCGCCGAGCGGGTTACAGCCAGGTGGAACTGCATGCGAAGTCGCTGCCTGAGGATGAGTTGAAGCAACGCATCAGCGATGCGCATATCGTCGGCCTGCGCTCACGCACCCAGCTTACCGCCGATGTGCTCAGTCACGCCAAGCGGCTGATCGCGGTGGGCTGCTTTTGTATCGGCACCAATCAGGTGGACCTGGGCGCAGCACGCAAGTCGGGCGTACCGGTATTCAACGCACCCTACTCCAACACCCGCAGCGTGGCCGAACTGGTGATTGCCGAGGCGATCATGCTGCTTCGCGGAATTCCACAGAAGAACGCACAGTGCCATCGCGGCGGTTGGTCGAAATCGGCCAGCGGAAGCTTTGAGACGCGCGACAAGGTGCTCGGCATCGTCGGCTACGGCCATATCGGCACCCAGGTCGGCGTGCTCGCCGAAAGCCTTGGCATGCGTGTGCTTTTCCACGACATCGAGGCCAAGCTGTCGCTGGGCAATGCTCACGCCGTGGCCAGCCTGGATGAATTGCTGGAACGTTCCGATGTGGTCACCCTGCATGTGCCCGAAACCCCGGCCACGCAGTTGATGATCGGTCACGAGCAACTGGCGAAGATGCGCGCAGGGGGCATGCTGATCAATGCCTCGCGCGGCAGCGTGGTGGACATCGACGCGCTTGCCGCGACGCTGCGCGATGGCCATCTTGCCGGCGCGGCAGTGGACGTTTTTCCGGCCGAGCCGAAAGGCAACGACGATCCGTTCGTCTCGCCCCTGGTCGGCATGGACAACGTCATCCTGACGCCGCATATCGGCGGCAGCACGCTGGAGGCCCAGGACAACATCGGCATCGAGGTCGCCAGCAAGCTGGTGCGTTACAGCGACAACGGCTCAACCCTGTCCGCCGTGAATTTTCCCGAGGTCACCCTGCCGGAGCACCCGCACAGCCGTCGCCTGTTGCACATCCACCGCAACGTGCCGGGCATGCTGTCGCGCATCAACGAACTGTTCTCCGCCGGTAACATCAACATTGACGCCCAGTTCCTGCAGACCGACAGCGAAGTGGGTTACGTGGTGATCGATGTCAGCGCGGACGCGGCCCAGGCCGATGAACTGAGAGCCAAGCTGGCGGCGATCCCGGGAACCTTGCGCAGCCGGGTGCTGTATTGAGGGCGGGAACGGGAACGGGAACGGGAGAGCTTGAACGCTGTTGCCGCTGTTCCCCGTTCCCAACGAAAAAAGCGCCCAAGGGCGCTTTTTTCGTAATGAATTACCGAATTGGTCGGGGCGGCCGGATTCGAACCGACGACCCTCTGCCCCCCAGGCAGATGCGCTACCAGGCTGCGCTACGCCCCGACGATACGGCAAGCTGGCAAGTCTAACAGCTTGCGCAGCGTGTTCGGAAGCCTTCAGCGACGCAACAGGGTAAGTACTTCTTCCAGCTCCATCCGCACCTGACGCACGATCTGGTGCGACATGCTCGCTTCCATCCGCGCCTGCGGGCCTTCCAGCCGGGCACGCGCGCCAGTGATGGTGAAACCCTCGTCGTACAACAGCGAGCGGATCTGGCGGATCATCAGCACATCGTGGCGCTGGTAATAGCGACGGTTGCCGCGACGCTTGACCGGATTGAGCGCAGGAAACTCCTGCTCCCAGTAGCGCAAGACGTGGGGCTTCACACCGCACAACTCGCCGACTTCACCAATGGTGAAGTAGCGCTTGGCCGGGATGGCAGGCAGTTCGGTGTTATTCCCTTGATCCAGCATAGCCCTCGACTCTTACCTTGAGTTTCTGTCCCGGTCGGAACGTCACCACGCGGCGGGCAGAGATCGGGATCTCCTCGCCGGTCTTGGGATTGCGCCCTGGCCGCTGGTTCTTCAGCCGCAGATCGAAATTGCCGAAACCGGACAACTTCACCTGCTCGCCATTTTCCAGCGCTCCGCGAACCACCTCGAAATAGGCGTCCACGAATTCCTTCGCCTCACGCTTGTTGAGGCCCACATCGAGGAACAGCCGCTCGGCCATTTCTGCCTTGGTCAGCGCCATCTCATCCTCGCAACTTTGCCTTGCATGTTTGCTCCAACGCAGCTATCGCTTCTCGTACGCAACGGTCCGCGTCGTCATCAGTAAGGGTGCGTGAAGCGTCCTGCAAAATCAAGCCCATAGCGAGACTTTTTCGGCCAGCTTCGACCCCCTTGCCACTGTAACGGTCAAACAACCGAAGCTCCTTCAGCCGCTCGCCCAGCGTGCTGCGAACCACCTGTTCAATCTGTGACCAGGACGCCGTTTCGGGTACGTCCATCGCGATGTCCCGGCGTACCGCGGGGAAACGGGCGACTGCCCTGGCCTGAGGCAGTCGACGCTGCAGGACGGGCGCCAATGCCAATTCCAGCACATGCACGTCCGGCCCCAGGTCCAGCTGTTTGGCCAGCTGTGGGTGCAATGCCCCCAGATAACCTGCCGTCTCGCCATCGCGCGCGACCCGCGCACCCCGCCCCGGATGCAGCCAACCCGGCAGACCATCGGCATGCACCGACCATCGCTGCGGCTCGCCGCCCCAGGCGATCAGTGCATCGAGGTCGCCCTTGAGATCATGGAAATCCAGCGGACGCGACGCCTCGCCCCATTGCTCGGAACGCGCATTGCCACAGGCAACGATGGCCAGGCTCGGGGTTTCCATCGGGGGATCGCCGGCCGCAAACACGCGGGCGACTTCGAAGAGCCGCACGCGATCCTGCTGGCGCGCGCGGTTGTGGCGCAAGGCCTCGATCAGACCAGGCAACAACGATGGTCGCATCACCGCCAGGTCGGAAGACAACGGATTGAGAAGTGGCACCAGTCGCTCGTTGAATCCCCAGCTGGCCAGCAAATCGGCGGCGACGAACGACAGGTTGACCGCCTCGTAATAGCCACGCGCCGCCAGTTGCTCACGCAGGGCCAGCTCGCTGATGCGTGCTTCCGGCTCAATTGCAAGGGTCAATGCGCCGGCAGGCGTCGCTACGGGAATGTTGTCGTATCCGAAGATCCGCGCGACCTCCTCGATCAGGTCTTCCTCGCGCTCGATATCGAAACGGCTGCTCGGCGCCGTGACCTGCCAGCCGTCGGCCGCCGCCACCACCTGCATGCCCAGCGCGGTGAAGATGCGGACCACTTCGGCATCGGCCACATCCACGCCCAACACACGGCGCAGGCGCGCGCGACGCAAGGTGACCGGAGTGGGCTGCGGCAGATCGGCCGAATTTTCGGCGACCAGCACGGGGCCGGCCTGGCCGCCGGTGATCGTCAGCAGCAGTTCGGTAGCGCGCTCCAGAGCGCGGCGCGGCAGCTCGGGATCGACCCCGCGCTCGAAACGATGCGATGCGTCCGTGTGCAAACCGAGCTTGCGCGCGCGCCCCATGATCGCTGCCGGCGCGAAGTGCGCGGATTCCAGGAAGATGTTGCGGGTCGCGTCCGTGACGCGCGAATCGTAGCCGCCCATCACCCCGGCCACGGCCAGCGCCTTTTGTTGATCGGCAATCAGCACAAAACCGGCATCCAGTTTCGCGTCATTGCCGTCGAGCAGTTTCAGCGTCTCGTCGGGGCGTGCATGGCGCACGACCAGGTCGCCATCCAGCGTGTCGTTGTCGAACGCATGCAGTGGCTGGCCCAGTTCGAGCATGACGTAGTTGGTGACGTCGACCACCGGGCTGATCGAACGCAAACCCGCGCGCCGCAGGCGCTCGGCCAACCACAGCGGCGTGCGCGCGGTCGGATCGATGCCTTCAATGACGCGGCCAAGATAGCGCGGCGCATCCTTGCCGGCTTCCAGGCGGATGCCGCGACGAGCCTGCCCGGTCACCGGAGCCGGGGCTTGTGCCGGCACCTTCACTGCGCTGCCGAACAACGCTGCCACATCATGTGCCAAACCAACCAGACCGAGGCAGTCAGGACGGTTCGGCGTCAGTTTCAGTTCGAAGCTGGCATCGGGCAGACCCAGGTAGTCCGCCAGCGACTGACCCAGCGGCGCATCGAGCGGCAACTCCAGCAGCCCCGAGGCATCCGCATCGACGCCCAGCTCTTTGGCCGAACACAGCATGCCGAACGACTCCACACCACGCAGCCTGGCCGCCTTGATTGCGATACCGTTGGGCAGCTTCGCACCGACCGTGGCCAGCGGCACCTTGATGCCAACGCGCGCATTCGGCGCGCCGCAGACGATCTGCACCGGCTCGCCCTGCCCCGCATCGACCTTGCAGACCTGCAACCGGTCCGCCTCGGGGTGCTTTTCCGCTGCAATGATTTCGGCCACCACCACGCCCGCCAGGTCATCGCCCAGCGGGGTGAGCTCTTCCACTTCCAGACCGGCCATGGTCAGGGCATGGGCCAGCGTGTTGCGATCGGCCTTGATCTCGACCAGCTCGCGCAGCCAGTTCTCGGAGAATTTCATGGTTTGAGTTCCGGGATTGGGGAGACGAGATTCGGGATTCGGAAGGACGGGAGCTCACGGCTCTCGCGAATCCCCAATCCCGTTCAAGCAAACTGCTTCAGGAAACGCAGATCGTTCTCGAAGAACGCGCGCAGGTCGGAAACGCCATAGCGCAGCATCGCGAAGCGCTCGACGCCGAGCCCGAAGGCGAACCCGGTGTAGCGCTCCGGATCGATGCCGCAATTCTTCAGCACGTTCGGATGGACCATGCCGCAGCCGAGCACCTCAAGCCAGCGCGTCGAGCCGTCTTCGGCATCCCAGCGAATATCCACTTCGGCCGATGGCTCGGTGAACGGGAAGTAGCTGGGGCGAAAACGCATCTCGAAATCGCGCTCGAAGAATGCGCGGATGAACTCTGCCAGGGTGCCCTTGAGGTCGGCGAAACTGGACGTCTCGTCGATCAGCAGGCCCTCGATCTGGTGGAACATCGGCGAATGGGTCTGGTCCGAGTCGCTGCGGTAGACCTTGCCCGGCGCGATGATCCGGATCGGCGGCTGGCGACCGGCCATGGAGCGGATCTGCACCGGCGAAGTATGCGTGCGCAGCAGTCGACCATCGCCGAAGTAGAAGGTGTCGTGCATGGCGCGCGCCGGATGGTGCGGCGGGAAATTCAGCGCCTCGAAATTGTGCCAGTCGTCCTCGATTTCCGGGCCGTCCATGCGCTGGTAGCCGAGCCGCGCAAAGATCGCACTGATGCGCTCCAGCGCACGGGTGATCGGGTGGATGCCACCACGCTCGCCGTCGCGCCCGGGCAGGCTGATATCGAGTTTTTCCGACGCGAGGCGACGGTCCAGCTCGGCCAGCTCCAACACCCTCTTGCGGGCAGCCAGTGCGTCGGCCAGTTGCTCCTTGACCTTGTTCACCTCGGCACCGCGGGCCTTGCGCTCGTCCGGCGCCAGTGCGCCGAGCGTCTTCAGCGCGGCGGTGACGATGCCGCTCTTGCCCAGCAAGCCCACGCGCAGTGCGTCGAGCGCCTCCAGCGTGTCGACCTTGTCGATTTCCGCCAGCGCCTGAGCGGCGCGACTATCCAGATCATCCATCGATGCGATTCCGGTACGTACTCGGGAACCGGGATTGAGGTCAGGTGACTCGGAACGGCTGCATCTGGTGCTCTTGCCAATCCCGAATCCCGAATCCTGAATCCCGCCAACAAAAACGGGGAGGAGGCTTTGGCCTCCTCCCCGCTTGCTTTACATCATATCGTTCTGACGCAGCAGCGTCCGACGATCAAGCGGCCAGACTGGCCTTCGCTTTCTCGGCGATCACTTCAAACGCCTTGATGTCGTGCACGGCGATATCCGCGAGGACCTTGCGGTCGACGGTGATACCGGCCTTGCTCAGACCATTGATCAGGCGGCTGTAGGACAGGCCGAACATGCGCGCGGCGGCGTTGATACGCACGATCCACAGTGCACGGAACTGGCGCTTGCGCTGCTTGCGGCCGATGTACGCGTACTGACCAGCCTTGATGACGGCCTGGTTGGCAACGCGGAAGACCTTGCGGCGGGCGTTGTAATAGCCCTTGGCACGACCGATAACTTTCTTGTGACGACGACGGGCGGTAACGCCACGCTTTACACGAGCCATGGTTTATCTCCTCGTCTTAGTACGGCAGCATGCGGGCAACACCCGGGGCGTCACACGCCTTCAGGTGATTCTTGGCGCGCAGGCCGCGCTTCAACTTGGTCGACTTCTTGGTCAGGATGTGTGACCGGTAAGCGTGACCGCACTTGATTTTGCCCGACGCGGTCTTGCGAAAACGCTTCGCTGCCGCCCGGTTGGTCTTGATCTTGGGCATGGAACTGCTCCTTGTGTGGGACGGCTCCGAATGCGGACGTCCCGGTTTCTGACTGATCTGGCGGTGATCCCGTGAGGGTCACGCTTTCCGTCCTGCCATGATCGGTGCACGACCCATCCAGGCGGGTCGAGCCGGCGATTATACGGAGTTCGCTGCTCCGATACCAGTAGGAGCGCACCCTGTGCGCGATGGCTCTTTCTGTCGGACCGACGAAGAGCCATCGCGCACAGGGTGCGCTCCCACATGACGCGACACCCGCAGGTGTCAGCGGCTTATTTCTTTTTCGGGCCGATCATCATGATCATCTGGCGCCCTTCCAGGCGCGGGAACGACTCGACCTGGCCATTTTCGCCAATATCGCCCTGGATCTTCTTGGCCAGATTCTGGCCCAGATCCTGATGCGACATCTCGCGACCGCGGAAACGGATGGTGACCTTGACCTTGTCGCCCTCTTCCAGGAAGCGGAGCATGTTGCGCAGCTTGATCTGGTAGTCGCCCACGTCCGTGACCGGACGGAACTTCACTTCCTTGATCTCGACCTGCTTCTGCTTCTTCTTGGCGGCCTGCGCCTTCTTCTGGGCTTCGAACTTGAACTTGCCGTAATCCATGATGCGGCAGACCGGCGGATCGCCGTTGGGCTGGATCTCGACCAGATCCATGCCTACTTCCTGTGCCAGCGCCAGCGCCTCGTCACGGGTCAGGATACCGAGCTGTTCGGCATCCGCGCCAATGACACGCACCCGCGGCACACGGATTTCCAGGTTACGACGATTGCCCTTGTTGTCGGTGGTTGCGATACCACGATCCTCCAGAAGAAGTAATGAAACAGACCGCCAGGCGCTCAGCGCCGGGTTTCGGTCTCCAGTCGTTCAATGAACTCGCTCAACAGCATACTGCCGAGATCCTCACCGGAACGTGTACGCACAGAGACGGACCCTGTCTCCTTCTCGCGGTCACCGACCACGAGCAGGTAAGGCACTTTCTGCATCGTATGCTCGCGGATTTTATAGCCGACTTTCTCGTTGCGCAAATCCGATTGTACGCGGAAACCTTTGTCGACAAGGGTTTGCGTCACTTCGCGGACGTAATCGGCCTGTGCATCGGTGATATTGAACGCCACCGCCTGTACCGGGGCCAGCCATGCCGGCAACAGGCCGGCATGGTGCTCGATCAGGATGCCGATGAAGCGCTCCATCGAGCCCACGATGGCCCGGTGCAGCATCACCGGATGCTTCTTTTGCGAGTGTTCGTCGACGTATTCGGCGTCAAGACGCTCCGGCATCATGAAATCGACCTGCATGGTGCCGACCTGCCAGGCACGGCCGATCGAGTCCTTCAGGTGGTACTCGATCTTCGGCGCGTAGAACGCGCCCTCGCCCGGCAATTCTTCCCACTCCACCCCGGCTGCACGCAGCGCGTTGCGCAGCATTTCCTCGGTGCGATCCCAGAACTCGTCCGAGCCGATGCGCTTTTCAGGGCGCAGGGCCAGCTTGATCGCCAGGTCGGTGAAGCCGAAATCGGCATACACCTTCATCGCCTGCAAATGGAACGCGGTGACTTCCGCCTCGACCTGTTCGGGGGTGCAGAAGATGTGGCCGTCGTCCTGGGTGAACGCACGCACGCGCATGATGCCGTGCAACGCACCGGACGGCTCGTTGCGATGGCAGCCGCCGAACTCGCCGTAGCGGATCGGCAGCTCGCGGTAGCTGTGCAGGCCGGTGTTGAACACCTGCACGTGACCCGGGCAGTTCATCGGCTTCAGCGCGAAGGTGTGCTTCTCCGACTCGGTGAAGAACATGTTCTCGGCGTAGTTGTCCCAATGGCCCGAGCGCTTCCACAGCGACACGTCCAGCACCATCGGGCAGCGGATTTCCTGGTAGCCGCTCTTCTTGTACACGCCGCGCATGTACTGCTCGACCTGCTGCCAGATCGCCCAGCCGTTCGGGTGCCAGAACACCATGCCCGGGCTTTCTTCCTGCTGGTGGTACAGATCAAGCTGCTTGCCGATCTTGCGATGGTCGCGCTTCTCGGCCTCTTCCAGCTGAAACAGGTAGGCCTTCAGGTCCTTGTCATTGAGCCACGCGGTGCCGTAGATGCGGCTGAGCATCGCGTTGTTCGAATCGCCGCGCCAGTAGGCGCCGGCCACCTTCATCAGCTTGAACGAATGCAGCTTGCCGGTGTTCGGCACGTGCGGGCCGCGGCACAGGTCGGTGAACTCGCCCTGCGAATACAGCGACAGATCCTGATCGGCCGGAATGCCTTCGATGATCTCGGCCTTGTAGTTTTCGCCCAGGTCGCGGAAGAACGCCACCGCCTCGTCGCGCGACTTCACACTGCGCGTCACCGGCAACTGCTCGGCGACCAGCTTGTGCATCTCCGCCTCGATCTTCGGCAGGTCGTCCGGGGTGAACGGGCGCTCGTAGGCGAAGTCGTAATAGAAACCATTGTCGATCACCGGGCCGATCGTGACCTGCGCGCCCGGAAACAACCGCTGCACGGCTTGCCCCATCAGGTGCGCGGTGGAGTGGCGCAGGATCTCCAGCGCCTCCGGGCTCTTCTCGGTGACGATCTGCAGGCTGGCATCGTGTTCGATCGGGAAACTGGCGTCGACCAGCTTGCCGTCGACCTTGCCCGCCAGGGTGGCCTTGGCCAGACCGGCGCCGATCGAGGCGGCCACGTCCTGCACGGTGACGGGATGATCGAACGGCCGTTTGCTGCCGTCGGGTAGCGTGATTTCAATCATGGGAACACCTGGAGGATCCGCCACGACGGCGGACCAAGAAGCAAAGTATGACTGCTAAGTGTAGCCGGGCGTCGCTGCAAGCGAGCCACCATCCACGAAAAAGGGCGCCAGGCGCCCTCGTTCGATCCGGCCTTGGGTGCAAATCAGCGGGGAAGCTTCGTAGTGTCCATGTCGCACACTCGACCGGCAGTTGCCTGCGGGCCACCAAGACAGATGGGTAGACGAAAAAACTACTTCGACGCCACCCGGCTGTCAATCTCGGCGGCAGCACGCACGAACTCAGAAGTAATAGCCGACGTTGATGTTGAAGCGGTGTTCCACCCCGCCGTCGCCGGCCATGCTGCCGCCGATGAATGGCTGGTTGCGTGCCGTGACGAAATCGAAATAGGTGAACAGGCCGCCGGCCGCCACGGACACGCCGGTCACGTTCATCCAGGTGTGCGGCAGGCCACCGGATTTGTGCCCGACCATCGAGTAGTCGTTGTAGAACGTCAACTCACTGACTGGCCCCCACGATACCGGCCACTTGTAGGCGAGGTTGCCGGTATAGCTGGTGGCCTTGGCCGCGATGCTGTCGTAGAAGTGGTACGCGCCCACCGCCAGCCGCGTGGCGTCCTGCACCGAATAGTCGTAATGCGCAGCCTGCAACTGGAGATTCCACGGACCATGGTTGGCATTCATGTGCAGCGCGTAGGCACCGTAGTGCCCGACGCTGTGCGCCGCGTCGACCAGGCCGCCATGCAGGGCGGAAGCACCGACTTCCACACTGGTCTCGGCACCCGGACGGAAGGTGTAGGCCGCGCGCGCAGCAACCGTATCCGTGGTGCCGATCGGATGCGCCGGATCATCGAACATACCCTCGGTGGCGTCGCGATAGCCGACCACGTTGTAGGTATAGCTGTCCGAGCGATTGCTGACGTAGCCATCCACGCCGCCCATGCCGTCGTTCTTGAAGAACGCCAGCTGCACGTTCCACGGATCGCTGGTGAAGAGGTACTTCGCACCCATGAAATAGCTGTCTTCCAGACCCAGGTAGTAGTTGGAGCTGAAGAAGTAATTGTGCGAGTCGAACGCCTGCACACCGAACGGCAGCTTGACCAGGCCCAGCCGGCCCTCGGAGCTGTCGTTGAATTTGTAGCCGACCCAGGCGTGCTGGACCGCGCTCATGTACTGGAACCAGCGGTACTGCGCCGACAACTCGACATCGCCGATGCTGCCTTTCAGATCGAGCCGGAAGATGTCGAAGTCACCGTCGCCACCACGGCGGCGATTGGCCTTGTCGTAGCCTTCGTTGCTGTACTGGAAACGCACCGCGCCGCCCAGTTTGATGCCGTCAGCCTGTTTCGCCGGTGCCGCGCTGGCCGCAGCCACCTTCTGCACGGGCACGTCGGTGCTCGGTACGCCTTCAGCCTGCTGCTGGCGCAGGGCTTCGAGCTGCTTCTGCATCTCGTTCATGCGCGCCTGCATCTGCGCGATCTGCTGCGCCACGGTAGTCGGCTGCTCCGGCACGGTGGTGCTGGTGGCGGCAAGGGCAGGATGGGCCAGGCACAGGCCAAGGGCTCCCGTCGCGGCGAGCGCGAGTGGTTTGAATTTCATCGGATGATTCCTCAGTTTTTATGGGCGTCCGCACGCGATGGGCGACGCCAGACAAGGGAGCATGCACTCCCCTGCGTCAGCCGCCCGCGGACACGCCGCGGGCGGCTGCAGGGTCAGGACTTGCCCGACACCCAGCCCGAGACCAGCTCGGCATGGCTGTCGACCCAGTCCCTGGCGTTCTTTTCCGAATCGGCATCCGGCGCCTGATCGGCCGCCATCACCTGCTGCATCTGCTCCGGCGTCCAATGGAAGCCATCCAGCACCGCATAGGCCTTGGGCATGTCCTGCTGCAGGCCTTTGCGCGCCAGGGTGTCGATGTCTTCGGCACCGCCGTAGCTGCCCTTCGGATCGGCCAGGTACTTCAGCTTCCAGCGCGCCCACATCCAGTGCGGCGTCCAGCCGGTGACAACAATCCATTGCTGGTTGTCGATGGCGCTCTTCAGCGCCGCCGTCATGGTGGCGCCACTGCCGTCGATCAGCTTCAGCGGCAGCTTGTACGCGTCGATCGCCTCATGGGTGATGCCCATCTCGCCGGCACCGGGATCGATCCCGACGATGCGGTTATCGAACTGGTCGGCATGCGCGGCCAGCTCGTCGATCGAATCGATCGTCACGTAGTCGGGCACGACCAGGCCGATCCTGGTGCCGGTCATGTTCGGGCCGAGGTTGACCAACTGATCCTTTGCCTTGGCGTAATAGTTGGCGTGGGTGCTGGGCAGCCACGCGCACACCGTGGCATCGGCATCGCCGTGGGCCAGCGCGGAATACATCGCCGCGCCACTGACCGAGGTGGCTTTCACCTTGAAACCCTGCTGCTCCAGCGCCGCCTTGGCGACATGGGTGGCGGCCGTGCAACTGGCCCATTCGACGTAGACCAGCCGCACTTCCTTCGTCTCGCTGGAAGCCGTGGCTGACGTGGCCGTGGCGCTGCCTGCGGTATCGCCACCGGAAGGTGCGCAGCCGGCCAGCAGGCCGGTGGCAAGGACGACGGCAATCGCCGTGCGAAGTCGGAATGTCTTGTTGCTCATGAAATCTCCCTTGGAATACTTGGTATGGCCGCGAATCACTTCGCGGTTTTGTTCGGCTGCGGGCGGCCGATGCGTTGGGTGACGCGATCGAGGATCATCGCCAGGATCACGATGGCGATGCCGGCCTCGAAGCCCTTGCCCGGCTCCAGTCGCTGGATCGCCTGCCACACCTTGCCGCCGAGTCCGCCGGCGCCGATCATCGCGGCGATCACCACCATCGACAGCGACAGCATGATGGTCTGGTTGATGCCGGCCATGATGGTCGGCACCGCCATCGGCAACTGCACCTTGAACAGCTTCTGGCGACGGGTGGAACCGAAGGCATCGGCCGCCTCGATCAGATCGCCGGGCACCTGGCGGATACCCAGCGCGGTAAGCCGGATGGTTGGTGGCGTGGCAAAAATCACCGTGGCCACGCTGGCCGACACCGCACCCAGGCCGAAGAATGGAATGGCCGGAATCAGGTAGACGAAGGCCGGCATGGTCTGCATGAAATCCAGAATCGGCATGACGACTTTGGAGGTGCGCCGACTGAGCGCGGCGGCGATGCCCAACGGCATGCCGATGGCGATCGAGATCGTGGTGGAGATCAGCACCAGCGTGAAGGTTTCCACCGTGGCCGACCACAGTCGCAGATTCCACAACAGCAGCAGTCCGAAAAGGCTGAACAGCCCCACTCGCCAACCGGCGGCACGCCACGCCAGCAGCGCCACGGCGGCAATCAGCAACCACGGCGGCAACCACAACAGGCCGCCCACCAGCGCATCGATCAGGATCGAGACGACGTGGCTGAACGCCTTGGTGATGAAGGCGCCATGCAGGGTCAGCCAATCCAGTGCGGTGTCGATGCCCTGGGCCAGCGGCAGTTTCGGTACAAGCGCGATCATGCGGCGACCTCCGTCGGGGTGTTCTGGGCCAGCGCATTGATCACCCGTGGCCGGGTCACCACACCGAGCAGCTTGCGCTGCCCATCCACGACTGGCAGTCGATACGGCCATGCGGCCATCAAGTTGATGATGTCGGTCAATGGCAGGTCCGGATCGATGGTCGGTGCGTCACGCTGGATCAGCTCGGCAATGCTGCCCACGCCGTCCTTCACCGCCTTTTCCAGTGCATCGAGGGTGACCGTACCGACCAGCGTGTGGTCACGCTCGACCACCAGCATGCTGGTGTCGCTGCCCTCGGTCATCTTGCGCAACACCGTGCGCGGACCGTCCTGCGGAAACGCCAGCTCGCGGGCTCGACCCATCACGCTGCGCGCAGTCAGCACGCGCGACATGTCCACGTTTTCCACGAAACGCTCGACATAGGCATCGGCGGGCTTGTTGAGGATTTCCTCGGGCGTGCCGATCTGCACCACCCGGCCGTCCTTCATCAGCACGATGCGGTCGCCGATCTGCAGCGCCTCATCGAGATCATGCGTGATGAACACGATGGTCTTTTTCATGCGCCGCTGCAGCGAAGCCAGCTCCTGCTGCATGTCACGACGGATGAGCGGATCGAGCGCGCTGAAGGCCTCGTCCATCAGCAGGATGTCCGACTTCACCGCCAGCGCACGGGCCAGGCCCACGCGCTGCTGCATGCCGCCGCTGAGCTGGCTCGGCAGCGAGTCCTCCCAGCCCTTGAGGCCAACCAGTTCCAGCGCCTCGACCGCCCGCGCACGACGCTCGGCCGGGGCGATGCCTTGCACTTCCAGCCCGTAGGCGGCGTTGTCGGCCACGCTGCGCTGGGGAAACAGCGCAAAATGCTGGAACACCATGCTGATCTTGCGCCGACGCAGGTCGAGCAATTTTTCACGGTCGAAGCGCGTGATGTCCTCGCCGTCGATGAAGATGCTGCCTCGGCTGGAGGAGTTCAGCCGATTGAGACAACGCAACAGCGTCGACTTGCCGCTGCCACTCAAGCCCATGATGACGAGCAGCTCGCCCTCTTCCACATCGAACGTCACGTCGGCCACGCCGACGGCATGACCGGTCTTGCGAATGTCCGCGTTGTCCGCACCCTGATCGAGCAGGCGCAGGGCCTTCTCCGGATGCGGGCCGAAAATCTTGCTGAGCTTCTCTATTCTTATTTTCTGCATGGTTCCTTGGCCTGGGTCTGGTCGCGGCAATCCGGCAGGGATCGCGGTGCTTCATGACGAAGCAGCGGAAACAAACACTGGGCAAAAGAACGCCAGGGTCGAGGACATGAAGCACATGCCGGCCCAGGTTTGAGGGTGAATTTGGAAGCCGCGGAGTGTAACAAAATTTGACAGCTAACTCAAATTACGAGCGCTTGCAATAGGGATTTTTCCCACAAATTCGCAGGCATTTCCCTTCCAGTCAGCTAGCAAATATCGACCCGGCACGGGGCGATGAGCCACCCCGTTACAATGAGCAACTCAGCCTCACCTTGGTCAAATCGAACCATGCGCATCCTGGTTACCGGCACCGCCGGCTTCATCGGCGCCGCACTTGCCCGGCGCCTGCTGGCGCGCGGCGACGTGGTCCATGGTTTTGACAATCACAACGCCTATTACGACCCGGCACTGAAGGAAGCGCGGCTGGCGCACTTCATCGACCACCCGAATTACAGCCACCAGCGTGCCGACCTCGCCGACGCCGATGCCGTGGATCATGCCTTCGCCACGTTCAAGCCGCAGCGCGTGGTGAACTTGGCCGCGCAAGCCGGCGTGCGTTACTCGATCCAGAACCCGCGCGCCTACGTGCAAAGCAACCTGGCCGGTTTCGTCAACATCCTCGAAGGCTGCCGCCACGGCGGCGTCGAGCATCTGGTCTACGCCTCGTCGAGCTCGGTCTACGGCGCCAATCGAAAGATGCCGTTCGCCGTGGAGGATGCGGTCGACCACCCGGTCAGCCTGTACGCCGCCAGCAAGAAGGCGAACGAGTTGATGGCGCACACGTACAGCCATCTCTACCGCATCCCCACCACCGGCCTGCGCTTCTTCACCGTGTACGGGCCATGGGGGCGACCGGACATGTCGCCGATCCTGTTTGCCGACCGGATCAGCCGTGGCGAACCGATCGACGTGTTCAACCACGGCAACCACAGTCGCGACTTCACTTATATCGACGACATCGTCGAAGGCGTGATCCGCACGCTCGACCAGCCGGCCGCGCCGGATCCGGCCTACAACGCGGAACGGCCCAACCCCGGCACATCGAACGCGCCTTACCGGGTCTACAACATCGGCAACGATCAGCCCGTGCAACTGATGCGTTTCATCGAATTGCTGGAACAGAACCTCGGCCGCACGGTGGAAAAACGCCTGCTTCCGATGCAGCCCGGCGACGTGCCGGACACCTGGGCCGACGTGTCGGCACTGCGCCGCGATGTGGGCTATGCGCCGTCCACCTCGATCGAGGAAGGCGTGGCGCGCTTCGCCGATTGGTACCGGGAATACGTCAAGGAGTGAGAAGTGAGTGAATTGCCGGATCGGAGCAACTCTCACCTCTCGCTCCCCCTCACTCTAAAACGGCTTGGCAAGCACCAGCCAGATCACACCGAGAAGCAGCAGCACCGGCAGCTCATTGAGCCAGCGCAGCGCCTTGGAAGATGGCAGTGCCACTCCTTTCGCGCTGTTCTTGAGCAGGCGCCCGGCCCAGATGAAATAGGCCAGCAACAACGCCACCAGAGTCAGCTTGGCGTCGATCCAGTGCATGCCCGCGGTCACGTTCGGCAGGCTCTGCGGAAACACCCGCCAGCCCTGCCACAGGACCAGCCCGAACGCGAAGGCGATGCCGAACATGTTGTGGCCGAATTTGTACAAACGACGCCCCATCAGCTGCAATCGTGCCTGCACCGGCGGTTCGCCGGCACTTTCGGCCAGATTCACCAGAATCCGCGGCAGGTAGAACACCGTCGCCATCCAGGCGATCACGAACAGCAGGTGCAGCGACTTGATCAACAGATAGGTCATGACGAAGACGAGTGGCCACTGCGGCATGCAGCAGGCGTGATGATAACGCGGAGCCCTCGCTCAAGCCGGCGCGGGACCGACCCGCTCCAGCAAGGCCTGCAGCAACCGCTGCTTTGCAGCCGCATCGAGTGGTGCGTTGCCGCGATCAGTCAGCTGGAAGAAATCTTCCACCCGTTCGCCGAACGTGGCGATGCGCGCGTCGTGCACGCGCACGCCGGAGCTCGACATGACCTGTGCCACGGCGGCAAGCAAACCGGGGCGATCCGTACCGACCAGCGCGAGCTGGGTGCGATCGCCGGCAGCGTGGAAGCTGATCTTCGGCGTCATCTGAAAGTGCTTCTGATGACGCGACATGCCGCGCTTGCTCGGCTGCACGCCAGTCGCTTGGGCCAGCGCCCGCTGCAACCGCTGCTGCAGCTCTTCCGCCCGGGCCGCACTCACCGGCTGCTGGCTGTCCGCATCCAGCAGCAGGAAGGTATCCAGCGCCATGCCGGTCGGTGAACTGAGGATGCGCGCCTCCATCACCGAGAAGCGCAAGCGGTCCAGCATCGCGGTCACCGTGGCAAACAGTCCGTCGCGATCGGGCGTGTAGACAAACAACTCGGTGCTGCCGCGCACCGACAGCGGATGCACCGCGACCAGCGGCACCGCGCCGTTCGCCTGCAGGATGGCTGCCGTCTGCCAGGCGATCTGCTCGGGCCGATGGCGCAGGAAACTGAGCTGCGGGAATTCGGCCCACACGCGCATCACGTCCTTCTCGGCAAGCCCCTGATCGAGCAGCAGCGCCAGTGCGTATTCGGAGCAGTCGCGCACCCGCTCGCCGATGTCCCGCGGCAACTCGACGTCGCTGCGCAGTGCATAACGCGTACTGGTGTAGAGATCAGCCAGCAGGCGGTCTTTCCAGCCATTCCAGAGGCGTGGGCTGGTACCGATGATGTCGGCCACCGTGAGCAAGTAGAGCTGCCCCAGCTGTTCGCGATTGCCCACCGCCTCGGCAAAACGGTGCACCACGTCCGGATCGGTGATGTCCTGACGCTGCGCCGTGGTGCTCATCAGCAAATGATGGCGCACCAGCCAGGCGATCCTTTCGACATCAGCAGGCGGCAAACCCAGGCGGCTGCAGAATGCCCGTGCCTCCTCCTCGCCCAACACCGAATGATCGCCACCGCGCCCCTTCGCGATGTCATGGAACAAACCGGCCAGCAACAGCACTTCGGGCGTGGGCAGGCTGGCCCATATGCCGCAACCGAGTGAAAATTCCTGTTGCGCGGCAGGTTGGGCAAAACGGGCCAGATTGCGCAGCACGCGCAAGGTGTGTTCGTCGACCGTGTAGACATGAAACAGGTCGTACTGCATGCGCCCGAACACCTTGCCGAAGGCCGGCAGAATCGCGGCCAGCAGGCCGTGCCGGTTCATCCGCCACAGGGCCTCCACCGCCGGCGCGCCTCGACGCAGCAGTTGCAGGAAAGCCGCCAGCACCTCGCGATCATCCGCCAGCGCATCACCATGCACGGCGGTGGCCTGATGAATGCGGCGCATGGTGTCTGCGGTGAAGCCGACCAGGCCGGGTTGATCCAGCCGGGCGATGAAAATTTCCACCAGTGCTGCCGGACGGCGCATGAACAATTGGGGGTCGACGGCCGCCAGCCGCGTGCCGTAGCGCACGAAGGCCTCGCCTACCGGCAGCGCCTCACCGGGGGATTCCAGCATCTCTTCGAACCGCTCGGCCACCTGCACACCCAGTCGGTCCACCTGGCTGGCAGCGCGGTAGTAACCCTGCATGAACTGCTCGACGCCGAGATTCTTGGCGTGCTCGTCCTCGAAGCCCAGGCGCTCGGCCAGGCCGCGTTGATAGTCGAACAACAGACGCTCTTCGGCGCGACCGGCCTCCAGGTGCAGCGCATAACGGTAGCGGCGAAGAGTCGCCTCGGATTCCTCCAGCACGCTTTGTTCGGCCGGGTCGAGCAAGCCTTCGGTGACCATGTCGGCCAGATCATTGGCATGCGCCAGCCGCCGTCCCATCCAGCGCAGCGAATCCAGCGTGCGCAAGCCACCCGGCCCGTCCTTCAGATTGGGCTCGAGGTTGTAGGCGGTGTCGTCGTAGCGGGCGTGGCGGGCATCGCGCTCGGCCAGCCGAGCGGCCAGGTACTCGCGTGGTGGCCATAACGCCGGATCATCGACGATCGCTCGCAGCACGTTTTCCATGACCGGATCACCAGCCAGCCGCCGTGCATCGAGCAGGCTGGTGAAGACGCTCGCTTCCTGTGCGGCCAGCGCACGGCATTGATCCGGCTCGCGTACCGCATGGCCGACCTTCAGGCCGATGTCCCACAGCGTGGCGAAACACTGTTCGAATGCCCGCAGCCGCGCCGGTTCCGGCGCCTGCACCAGAGCCAGCAGGTCTACGTCGGAACAGGGGAACAACAGGCCGCGACCGAAGCCGCCGACGGCGAACAACGCCGTGTCGGTGACCTCGCCCAGACAGGCCGTCCATACATGCGCCACGATGCGGGCCACCGATTCACTCCGACGCCGCGCCAGCGCGCTGGCATCGGCGCCGTCACGAAACGCGGTGGCCAGGGCCCGGTCGACGTCGCCCAGCAATTGTCGCAGGGCCCGCCGCGCATCGGTGGATACGCCCGAACGCGGCACCGCCACTGGCAGACGCGGCAAGGGGGGAAGCATGACGCTCATCGACGGGATTGGGTACGACGGGACAAGAACGTCGGTTTGCCTCGCCGACCGACCTCACCGCAGGAGCGCACCCTGTGGGCGATGGTCTTCGTCACGTGGAAAGAAGCTCGCGCACAGGGTGCGCTCCTACGCATCCGGCCAGGCTGTGAGGATCTCGAAACCGTCGTCGGTCACGGCAATGGTGTGTTCCCACTGCGCCGACAGCGAGTGATCCTTGGTCACCACGGTCCAGCCATCGGGCAACTGACGGGTCTGCGGCTTGCCGGCGTTGATCATCGGCTCGATGGTGAAGGTCATGCCCTTCTTCAGCTCCACGCCGGTGCCAGGCTTGCCGTAGTGCAATACCTGCGGCTCGTCGTGATAGATCTTGCCGATGCCGTGACCGCAGTACTCCTTGACCACGCTGAAACCGGCGGCTTCCGCATGCTGCTGGATCGCATGCCCGACATCACCCAGCGTCGCGCCGGGGCGAACCGCCTGGATGCCGCGCATCATCGCCTCGAAAGTGGTGTCCATCAGCCGCTTGGCCAGCACCGACGGCGTGCCAGCCACATACATGCGGCTGGTATCGCCGTGCCAGCCATCCTTGATCACGGTGACATCCAGATTGACGATGTCACCGTCCTTGAGCACCTTGCCCTCATTCGGAATGCCATGGCAGATCACATGGTTGACCGAGGTGCACAGGGTCTTCGGGAAGCCGTGGTAACCGACGTTGGCCGGGATCGCCTTCTGCACGTTGACGATGTGCTCGTAGGCGCGGCGATCCAGCTCTTCAGTGGTGACGCCGGGTTTGACGTACTCCTTGAGCATCGCCAGCACTTCGGCGGCCAGCTTGCCGGCGACGCGCATGCCTTCAAGGTCTTCGGGGGATTTCAGGGTAATGGCCATCGGTTCCACTCATGTGGCGGCAGAAGCCCTTGAAATCCAGCAACTTGCCGCGCTGCCGGCGAACCGGCTACAATTTCGGAGTTTTGCAGGGCTGACGCATCCGTTTCGGTGATCAGTGGTGCAAAGCGAACCGGGATTGTAACCCTCCGCGGTACAACACCCAAACCAACGCCACACACGCATCGGCACCGCCTTCGGGGTGCTGCGCCTCGCCCACCAACAAATTCGGGCAAGTCGCGGTCGAAGCCGGGGATGCGTGGAGGTCCCAACCCCCAGGTTCCTTCTTGAGGAACCGACAATTCGGAGCGACACCCATGGCACAAGTCACCATGCGTCAGATGCTGGAAGCCGGCGTCCATTTCGGTCATCAGACCCGTTACTGGAACCCCAAGATGGCACCGTACATCTTCGGCGCCCGCGGCAAGATCCACATCATCAATCTCGAAAAGACCCTGCCGCTGTTCACCGACGCGATGAATTTCCTGTCGGGCCTGGCGCAGAAGCGCGGCACCATCCTGTTCGTCGGCACCAAGCGCTCGGCCCGTGAGCCGTTGGCCGAAGAGGCAGCGCGCGCCGGCATGCCGTTCGTGACCTCGCGCTGGCTCGGCGGCATGCTGACCAACTTCCGCACCGTGAAGCAGTCCGTTTCGCGCCTGAAGGAGCTGGAAGCGGCTGAAACCGACGGCTCGTTCGACAAGCTGGTCAAGCACGAAGTGCTGGCCCGTCGTCGCGAGCGCGACAAGCTGCAGGCTTCGCTGGGCGGTATCAAGGACATGAATCGCCTGCCCGACGCGCTGTTCGTGATCGACATCGGCCACGAAGACATCGCCGTGCAGGAAGCCAAGAAGCTCGGCATCCCGGTGATCGCCGTGGTCGACACCAACTACAACCCGGAACTGGTCGACTACGCCATCCCGGGCAATGACGATGCGATCCGCGCGATCCAGCTGTATGCCCGTGCCGCCGCCGACTCGATCCTCGAAGGCAAGGCCGCCGCGCCGGCCGCCGCCCAGGGCGACGGCAACGACTTCGTCGAACTGGACGAGGAAGGCAACCCGGTCGCCAAGGTGGACCGTCCGCGCCGCGATGCCGCGCCGCGCAAGCCCGCCCCGCGTCGCGATGGCGGCCGTGATGGCGGTCGTGGTTCGCGCAACGACGGCGCACCGTCCAGGTAATTGCCGCGACGGCGGTCACCGATCGCCGTCCGCCCCGCCCGGACTCACGCGCGATGCCGCCTGCCCGGCGTCGCGCCATAAAAGCATTAGAGGACTACCGATGAGCAATATTTCCGCCCAACTGGTCAAGGAACTGCGCGAGCGCTCCGGCGCCGGCATGATGGAATGCAAGAAGGCGCTGGTCGAGAACAACGGCGACATCGACACCGCGATGGAGTGGTTGCGCAAGTCCGGCCTGGCCAAGGCTGACAAGAAAGCCAGCCGCGTCGCCGCCGAAGGCCGCATCGTGGCTGCCCAGAGCGCCGGCAAGGCCGTGCTGGTCGAAATCAACTGTGAAACCGATTTCGTCGGCAAGGATGAGAGCTTCCTGAAGTTCAGCGACACCGTCGCCGACGTGGCGCTGAATTCCGGCGCTGCCGACATCGACGCACTGAAGGCCGCCGCTTACCCGGGCGCCAGCAATGTCGAGGAAGCCGCCAAGACCCTGATCGCCACCATCGGTGAAAAGATCGACGTGCGCCGGATGGCGGTCGTCAAGAACGATGGCGTGATCGGCAGCTACACCCACGGCGGCCGCATCGGCGTGCTGGTGGCGCTCAAGGGCGGCTCCGAAGAGCTGGCCAAGGGTATCGCGATGCACGTGGCGGCGATGAACCCGGCGCACATCCGCGCCGAAGACGTCCCGGCCGAATTCCTCGCCAAAGAAAAAGAGATCGCGCTGAGCCTGATGTCCGACAAGGAAAAGGCCAAGCCGGCCGAGATCCTCGAGAAGATCATCTCGGGCAAGGTCCAGAAGATCGTCTCCGAGGTGACCCTGCTGGGCCAGCCTTACGTGCTGGACACCAACGTCACCGTGGCCGACGCACTGAAGAAGGAAGGCGCCGACGTCATCTCGGTCGCCCGCCTGGCCGTTGGCGAAGGCATCGAGAAAGTGCAGGAAGACTACCTGGCCGAAGTGGCCAAGGCGATGCAGGGCTAAGTCCCCGGTAGGTCCCCGCTGTGGAAAAGGCCGCGAGCAATCGCGGCCTTTTTCATTTCGCCCGCCCATGCCATCGCCGACCGATCCGGATTCACGTCGATGATGCCGCCGCGACAAGCGAAGCCCGCACCGGCGCAAACTGTCAAAAGGCTGGCAACCATCACGCTGCAGAGCAACTTCATCGCGAAGTGATGGCATGACTGCGGATGCCGCCCGCCACGATGGCAGTACCACCAGGGTGACGTCCCGTCGTGGCACCGCGAAGAACCGGTGCACATGTCGAAACCCGGCAACCACAGGAAGGCGCGGAAGACGGCGCCGCTGAATGACGTGCACGATTCGGCGCTGGCGATCCATGCCGAATTGTTCGAGCGGGCATCCCATCGAGATATTCTTTTCCCGATTTCACGGAAAATCTGGCGGGGAGCGCCAGCGAACACCCCGCTTCGAAGCGGCTGCAGCTACAATAAGCCGGTTTACCCCACACAATCCGGAGATCCCATGAGCATCCAGCCGAAGTACCGCCGCATCCTGCTCAAACTCTCCGGTGAAGCCCTGATGGGCGAGGCAGACTACGGCATCGACCCCAAGGTCATCGGTCGGCTGGCTGACGAAATCATCGAAGTCCAGAAGACCGGCGTGCAGATCGGCATCGTGATCGGCGGCGGCAACATCTTCCGTGGCGCCGGCCTCGCCGCCGCAGGCATGGATCGGGTCACCGGTGACCACATGGGCATGCTGGCCACGGTGATGAACGCGCTGGCGATGCAGGATGCGATCGAAAAGCGCGGGGGCTTTGCACGCGTGACCAGTGCCATCCAGATCCACGACGTGGCCGAGGATTACATCCGCCGCCGCGCAATCCGTCATATCGAGAAAGGCCGCATCGTGCTGTTCGCCGCAGGCACCGGCAACCCATTCTTCACCACCGATTCGGCTGCCGCGCTGCGAGCGGTGGAAATCGGTGCCGACCTGCTGCTGAAGGCGACCAAGGTCGATGGCGTCTATACCGCCGATCCAGCCAAGCATCCGGACGCCACCCGCTACGACCGGCTCGGCTACGACGACGTGATCGAACGCAAACTGGCGGTGATGGATACCGCCGCGATCGCGCTCTGCCGGGACCAGCTGATGCCCCTGCGCATCTACGACATGACCGTGGCAGGCAACCTGATGCGCATCATGCAGGGCGAATCCATCGGCACCCTGGTCGACAACGGCTGAATGCGGCGCAACAAGCCTCACTGGCCGCCACTGCTATAATCAAACGTTGCACGATCCACCGGGAAGCACACATGCTCAATGACATCAAGAACGATGCCCAGACCCGCATGGGCAAGAGCATCGAATCGCTCAGGCACGACCTCACCCGCATCCGCACTGGCCGAGCCAGCACGTCGCTGGTGGACGGTATCAAGGTGTCGTACTACGGCTCGGACATGCCGCTGGCGCAGGTCGCCTCGGTATCGCTGTCCGACGCCCGCACCATCCTGATCACGCCGTGGGAAAAGACCATGGTGGCGCCGATCGAGAAGGCGCTGATGGCCTCTGACCTGGGCATCACGCCGACCACGGCTGGTACCGTGATCCGTCTGAACATGCCTGCGCTCACCGAAGAGCGCCGCAAAGAGCTGGCCAAACGTGTCGGTCATGAGGGCGAAAACGCCAAGATCGCGATCCGCAACGTGCGCCGCGATGCCTTGCAACAGGTCAAGGACCTGCTCAAGGAAAAGCTGATCACCGAAGATGATGATCGCGGCGCGGACGACGAGATCCAGAAGCTCACCGATCGCGCGGTCAAGGACGTCGATGCCGTGGTCAAGGCCAAGGAAGAGGAGCTGATGGCGCTCTGAGCGTCATCAAGCCCATCATGCCCGGCGCCGAAACCGCCCAGGTGCAGGTGCCGCGCCACATCGCCATCGTGATGGATGGCAACGGGCGCTGGGCCAAGGCCCGGCATCGTCCGCGCAGCTTCGGCCACAATGCAGGCCGCAAGGTCGTGCGCGACGTGATCGAAGCCTGCCTGCGCGAGGGCGTGCAGGCGCTCACCCTGTTCGCGTTTTCCAGTGAGAACTGGCAGCGCCCGCCGGCCGAGGTCGGCGCGTTGATGAGCCTGTTTGTGCGTGCGCTGGACAAGGAAGTGGACGAATTGCACGGCCACGGCGTGCGGCTGCGCTTCATCGGCCACCTCGACGCCTTCGAGCCGAACCTGCGTGAACGCATGCAGGCCGCCATGGCCCGTACCGCCGGCAACGACAAGCTGCAGGTGAATATCGCCGTCAGTTATGGCGGCCGCTGGGACATCGTGCAGGCCAGCCGACTGGCCGCCGAGGCGGTGGCGCGCGGCGAGCTGCAGCCGGGCGACATCGACGAAGCACGACTGAGCCAGGGGATGAGCCTGGCCGAGCTGCCGCCACTGGACCTGTTCATCCGCACCGGCGGCGAATGCCGCATCAGCAACTTCCTGTTATGGCAGGTCGCCTACGCCGAGCTGTACTTTACCGATACCTTGTGGCCCGATTTCGACCAGGCTTGCCTGCGCCGGGCCATCGAAGACTATGCCCGCCGGGAGCGCCGCTTTGGTCGCACCGGCGAGCAGCTCGCCCCCGTTTCCTAGAGGATTCCCATGCTGCTTCAGCGCATTCTCACCGCCCTGGTGCTCGCGCCGCTGGCGATCCTGATCATCCTGCTGCCGCCCACCGGCATCTTCGGCGTGATCGTGGCGCTGGCATTCCTCGGCGCCTGGTGGGAATGGGCGCAGCTGAGCGGACTGAAGAACCGCTCCGCCCGCATCCTGTTACTGGTTGCCGCAGCCGGCACTTTCGCGTTGCTCTGGTTTTCCCAAGGCACGGCGTGGACGCCATGGCTGCTGGCGACGGGCGTGGCATGGTGGGCAGTGGCTTGCCTGTGGCTGCGTCATTTCGCATTCGCTGCGGCGCCGACGCAAGAGAATCTTGCACTGAAGCTGCTGGCCGGCGCTCTCGTGATCTTTCCGACCTGGGTCGCATTGACCAGCATCCATGCCCGTCTGCCGCACGGCCACTGGTGGACGCTGCTGGCGCTGCTGATCGTGTGGGCTTCGGATATCGGCGCCTATTTCAGCGGCCGCACGTTCGGCAAGCGCAAACTGGCACCCCAGATCAGCCCCGGCAAGACCTGGGCCGGTGCCTACGGCGCGATGGTCGCCGGCGTACTGGTCGCCGACGTCGGCGGCTGGCTGCTCGGGGTGCGCGGCGCCTCCCTGCTGGGGCTCGGCCTGCTGGCCGCCGTCACCGTGGCCATATCGATCGTGGGTGACCTGCTGGAAAGCCTGATGAAGCGACATGCCCAGGTGAAGGATTCAGGCAGCATTTTCCCCGGCCACGGCGGCTTGATGGATCGACTGGACAGCGTGTTTGCCGCTCTCCCGGTGTTCGCCGCGGGCCTGATGTTGCTGGATATCTGACATGCATCAAATTGCCGTTCTAGGCGCCACCGGCTCAATCGGCGGCAGCACGCTCGACGTGATCGCGCGGCACCCGCAGCGCTTTCGCGCCACGGTGCTGACCGCGCACCGCCAGGTCGAGCCTCTCGCCGACCTGTGCGTCAAGCATCGGCCCGAGCTGGCGGTGATCGCCGACCCGGCGCTGGAAGGCGAACTTGCGCGTCGCCTGGCGGCTGCCGGCGTACATTGCGAGGTGGCCAGCGGCCATGCGGCGTTGACCGCCGCAGCCTCCGGCACGCTGTGCGATACCGTGGTGGCGGCGATCGTGGGCGCGGCGGGGCTGGATTCGACGCTGGCCGCGGCCAGTGCCGGCAAGCGGCTGCTGCTGGCCAACAAGGAATCCATCGTGATGGCCGGCACGCTGTTGCTGAAGGCCCTGGCAGCCGGTGGCGGCACCCTGATTCCAGTCGATTCCGAACACAACGCGATTTTCCAGTGCCTGCCCGGCGGACGTCCCGACCTTGGCCGCAGCGGTGTGCGCCGCCTGATCCTGACCGCTTCCGGCGGCCCGTTCCGGGGCCGCACCCGTGCCGAACTCGCGGGCATCACCCCGGAACAGGCCTGCAAACACCCGAACTGGGTGATGGGACGCAAGATTTCGGTCGATTCGGCCACGCTGATGAACAAGGGACTGGAGGTCATCGAGGCCCATCACCTGTTCGCGGCGTCCGCCGAGGTCATCGACGTGGTCGTGCACCCGCAGAGCCTGATCCATTCGATGGTGGAGTACGTCGACGGCTCGGTGCTGGCGCAACTGGGCAATCCCGACATGCGCACCGCCATCGCCCATGCATTGGCCTGGCCCGAACGGATCGAATCGGGCGTTCCCTCGCTGGACCTGGCCCACTGCGCTCCGTTGCAGTTCGAACAGCCCGATCTCGCCACCTTCCGTTGCCTGGCCCTGGCATTCCAGGCCTTGCGTGCCGGGGGTGACGCGCCGGCCGTGCTGAACGCGGCCAACGAGGTGGCGGTGGAGGCGTTCCTTGCTGGCGCGCTGCCGTTCCTGGCGATCGCCGACGTGGTCGAAGCGGTACTTGCGGAACTGCCGCCGCAAGCCGTGGTCGATGTTGGAACGCTTTGTGAACGCGACCGTACGGCGAGGGAGGCGGCCCGCCGCGTCCTGCGCAATGCTTGCTGATATTCTTGCTCCGATAACTTTTTGCCCTGGTACTTGATGACTTCCTTCTTCGGCTCGGTGTTCTGGCTGCTGGTCACGCTTGGCGTGCTGGTGACCTTCCATGAGTTTGGCCACTACTGGGTCGCGCGCCGCTGTGGGGTCAAGGTGCTGCGTTTTTCGGTGGGCTTCGGCAATGCGATCTGGAAGCGCATCGGGCGCGACGGCACCGAGTACCAGATCGCGGCGATTCCGCTGGGCGGCTACGTCAAGATGCTCGATGCCCGCGAGGGCGATGTCGACCCTGCCCTGCAAGCGCAGGAATTCACCGGCAAGTCGGTGTGGAAGCGCATTGCCATCGTCGCTGCAGGCCCGGGCTTCAACCTGATTTTCACCATTGCCGCCTTCTGGCTGATGTTCATGCTGGGCCGTCCGGATGTCGCTCCGCTGGTTTCCGCCACGCCGCAGAGCATCGCCGCCAAGGCCGGCATCCAGTCGGGCGACCGCGTCCTCAGCGTCAACGGCGATGATGTCAGCACGTATACCGATGCGATGGACGGCGTGGTGAACGCCTTGCTGGGTCGCTCGCCGCTGCCCATGACCGTGCGCGGCACCGATGGCCGCCAACGGACCCTGGTGTTGCCGCTGAATGAGCTGCCTGCTGGCGAAGGCGTGGCCAAATACCTGGATCAACTGGGCCTGAAACTCGCGCCCTCGCCCGCGATCGCCGCCACCGTGCTGCCCGGCAAGCCGGCGGCGCTGGGAGGCATGGAAGGCGGCGACCGGATCGTCTCGATCAATGGCCTGCCAGTGACCGATTACGCCGCGTTCCAGAAGCTGGTGCCGATGGAGGCCGAGAAATCGCCCCACCTCAAGCTGGTGATCGAACGCGACGGCAAGCCGATGCAGCTGGCCGTGGATGCTCGCCACGAATCGCTGGAAGGTCAGCCGATGAACTGGATCATCGGCGTGAACGGCGCCGGTCCGGAACAGGTCACCCTTCGTTATGGTCCGGTCAAGGCGTTCTCGGCCTCGCTCCAGGCTACCTGGCGCAACACGGCGCAGACGTTCAACCTGATCGGCAAGATGGTCAGCGGCCAGGCCTCCACCAACAATCTGTCCGGCGTGATCGGCATCGCTTCGGTGGCCAATCAGTCCGCCAACATGGGCTTGCCCTGGTTTCTCAATTTTCTGGCCCTGGTCTCGTTGAGTCTGGCCATCCTCAACCTGCTGCCGATCCCGGTCCTGGATGGCGGGCACCTGCTGTATTATCTTGTCGAGTTGGTCAAGGGCAGCCCGGTCAGTGAACAGACGATGGTGGTGGGACAGTACATTGGTCTCGCCCTGTTGTTCACCCTGATGGGGCTGGCTTTCTACAACGACATCCACCGCATGCTGCCGTCGTGATGTCCACGCACGGCGAAAGCGTCATCGTGGCGACACGCGTGGCTGCATCAGCCACGGCGCGCCGCGATGGCGTCTCCGGATGCACCCTGCCCTGGCAGGGAGTGGTTCTTTTTTCGGGCCGGGGTAATTCCCTGTCTCATGCATTGTTCGGAGCGGCCGCGCTGGCCGCTTCATCGAAATAACCCAACGGAATCGACGATGAAGCGTATCGCCGCGCTGATCCTGCTTGCCTCCCTCTCCGCCAATGCGTTCGCGTTCGATCCCTTCGTGGTGTCGGATATCCGCATCGACGGCCTCAGCCGGATTTCCGCCGGTACCGTCTACAACTACCTGCCGGTCAACAAGGGCGACCAGTTGACCAACGACGGTGCCCAGCGTGCCATCCGCGCGCTGTACCAGACCAAGTTCTTCAGCGATGTCGAAATGGACCGCGAAGGCAGCATCCTGGTGATCAAGGTGGTCGAACGACCCTCGATCGCCAAGCTGACCCTGCGCGGCAACAAGGACATCAAGACCGACGACCTGAAAAAGGGCCTGAAGGAAATCGGCCTCACCGAGGGCGAGACGTTCGATCGGCTGGCGCTGGACAACGTGCAGCAGGAGCTGATCCGGCAGTATTACAACCGCGGCAAGTACAACGTGTCGGTGGTGCCGCACGTGACCCGACTGGATCGCAATCGCGTCGCGGTCGAGATCGAGATCCGCGAAGGCAAGGCCGCCAAGATCAAGGAGTTGAACATCGTGGGCAACCACGCGTTCACCGACAAGCAGATCCGCGACGGCTTCGAATCGAATACCACCGGCCTGATGTCCTGGTATTCGAAGGATGACCAGTACTCCCGCGAGAAGCTGTCCGGTGACCTGGAGAAGCTGCAGTCCTACTACATGGATCGCGGCTATGCCGATTTCGGCGTCGACTCCACCCAGGTGGCAATCGCCCCGGACAAGCGCTCGATGTACATCGACGCCAGCATCAAGGAAGGCGAGATCTACAAAGTCACCGACGTGAAGCTGCTCGGTGACCTGATCCTGCCGGAAGAGACCATGCGTCAGCTGGTTTTCGTGAAGGACGGCGACACCTTCAATCGTGGCGCCATCGAGGCCAGCAGCAAGGCGATCAAGGCGGTGCTGTCCAACATCGGCTACGCCTACGCCAAGGTCACCCCGATTCCGAAGCTGGACAAGGAAAAGCGCACGGTCGACCTGACCATGTACGTCGAGCCCGGCCAGCGCGTGTATGTACGTCGGGTGGTGTTCCAGGGCAACACCCGCACCGAAGACGGCGTGCTGCGCCGCGAACTGCGCCAGCTCGAAGGCTCCTGGTATTCGCAGGCGGCGATTGACCGCTCGAAAGTGCGTCTGCAGCGACTGGGCTACTTCAAGACGGTCAACATCGACAAGACACGCGTGCCGGGTACCCAGGACAAGGTCGACGTGACGGTGAAGGTGGAGGAGCAATCCGCCGGCAGCATGCAGTTCGGCGTGGGCTACTCGCAGTACTCGGGCATCATCCTGAATGCCTCGGTCTCGCAGAACAACCTGTTCGGCACCGGCGACAGCTTCTCGATCAGTGGCGAGCGCAGCAGCTATTACACCCGCCTCGGCCTGAACTACTACAACCCCTATCTGACCGACAGCGGCATCGGCATCGGGTACAGCGCGTCGTACTCGAAGACCGACTACGGCAACACCGACTTTGCCAACTACGCCACCAGCGCGAAGAGTTTCTCCTCGTACCTGGGCATTCCGATCAGCGAAACCGATGGCCTGCGCGTGGGCTTGGGCATCAGCAGCAACAAGGTGAACCTGTACCCGGGTTACAGCCCTCAATTGCTGATCGACTACCAGAACGAGATCGGCAACAAGACCATCCATACCTGGACCGGTACGCTGGGCTGGAACCACGACACCCGCAACGGTTACTGGGCTCCGACCCGCGGCGGCCTGATCTCGGCCTCGACCGACGTTGCGTTGCCCGGCTCGACCGTGCAGTACTGGAAGCTCACCACCGAGCTCAACCATTACTGGCCGATCGGCAAGGGCTTCGTGCTGTATCTGGATGGCCAGGTGGGCTACGGCAAGACCTATGGCAAGAACGGCCTCACCGACGACGCCTACCAGGCGCTCAAGACGGCCAGCACCGCCCAGGACGCCACCCATGTGTTGACCGACATGCGTCAGGACCTGCCGTTCTGGCAGAACTACTATGCCGGCGGCGTGCGCGACGTGCGCGGCTTCCAGGACAACACGCTGGGCCCGCGCGTCTGCATCGACGGCAGCACACCGGATGCCAAGGGCATGTGCAACAGCGGCGCCTATTACGCCCAGCCGATCGGCGGCGCGTTCAAGGTGCTGGGTACGGCCCAGGTCTTCATTCCCCTGCCGTTCCTGAAGGACGTCAACACGGCACGCGTGTCCTGGTTCATGGACGTCGGCAACGTGTACAAGGATTACAAGAGCTTCGATGCGTCCGAGCTGCGTGCCTCGACCGGTGTGTCGCTGCAGTGGCAGGCGCCGATCGGCCCGCTGATCATCAGCCTGGCGGTGCCGTTCCGCTCGAAGGATGCCGACCGCCATTACGAAGAACGGATCCAGTTCACCTTCGGCAGCCAGTTCTGAGTCGAGCCCAGGCGACATCGGAAAGCGCGGCCCCGCCGCGCTTTCTTTTGTCGGAAGGGTCGACTGCATGCCGCGGCGTCACCCTCTACAATGGCCGGCGGGTTCCGGAGCAAGCATGAGCACAATCCCATACACGGTGGCCGAGCTGGCGGAGCGGATCGGCTTGGTCATCAGCGGCGATGACACGCGGTTGATCGACGGCGTCGGCACCCTGGCGGGCGCCGGCCCCAGCCAGCTCAGCTTCCTCTCCAACAGCAAGTACACCAGCCAACTAGCCACCACGCGCGCCGGCGTGGTGGTCATGCGCGAGGCCGATCTGGCGGCGTCTCCCACCACGGCCCTGCTCGCCGCCGACCCCTACGTCGCCTACGCGAAACTCGCGGCGCTGTTCGAGAAGATGCCGACAGCTGCGCCGGGCGTTCATCCCAGCGCCGTCGTCGCCGGGGACGCACGGATAAGCCCGAGTGCCAGCATCGGTCCGGGTTGCGTGATTGCCGAGCGTGCGGTGATTGAAGACGGCGTCGTACTCGGACCGCATTGCATCATCGGCGAGGACTGCACCGTGGGCGCGCATTCCCGGCTGGTCGCACGGGTGACCCTGGTCACGCGGGTCACGCTTGGACGACGAGTATTGATCCATCCCGGCGCCGTGATCGGCTCGGACGGCTTCGGGCTGGCCTTCGATCGCAGCGCGTCCGCTCATGGTGCCTGGGTCAAGCTGCCGCAACTCGGTGGTGTGCGGATCGGCGATGACTGCGAGATCGGCGCGAATACCACGATCGATCGTGGCGCGCTGGATGACACGGTGCTGGAAGAAGACGTGCGGCTGGACAACCAGATCCAGATCGCGCACAACGTCCACGTCGGCGCGCACACGGCCATGGCCGGCTGCGCCGCCGTTGCCGGCAGTGCAAAGATCGGTCGCTACTGCATGATCGGCGGCAACGCCGGCGTGCTTGGCCATCTGGAACTGGCCGACGGGGTTACCATTACGGCCAAAAGCCTGGTTACGCATTCGATCCGCGAGCCCGGCGAATATTCATCGGGCGTGCCCCTGCAGGACAACCGCCAATGGCGGAAGAATGCGGCACGCTTCAAACATCTGGACGAGTACGCGCGTCGACTGTCGACGCTTGAGAAGGACAGCGACAATGAGTGAAAACAGCGACTTCACGACCCTGCCCATCGACGTGGAGCAGATCCAGGAATTGCTTCCGCACCGTTACCCTTTCCTGCTGGTGGACCGGGTGGTCGAGATCGTGCCCGACATCAGCGTGGTCGCGCTGAAGAACGTGACCATCAATGAGCCGTTCTTCCAGGGCCACTTTCCGGGACACCCGGTGATGCCCGGGGTACTGATCATCGAGGCGATGGCGCAGGCGGCCGGCCTGCTGACCCAGATCAGCCGCCACATGAAGGGCGACAGGGTCAGCCCGCTGTTCTATCTGGTCAAGGTGGACAACGCGCGCTTCACCGCGCCGGTGGTTCCCGGTGATCAGTTGCGCATGGAGGTCAGCCTGAAACGGCTGATGCGCGGCATGGGCATTTTCGCCGCGCGCGCCCTGGTCGATGGCAAGGAGGTCGCCAGTTGCGAATTGATGTGCGCGGCGAGGTCCGGCAAATGATCCATCCCACTGCAGCGGTTGATCCGTCCGCCATCATCGGCGCCAATGTCAGCATCGGCGCGTACAGCGTCATCGGTGCCGATGTGGAAATCGGCGACGGCACGGTGATCGGACCGCACGTGGTGATCGAGGGGCCGACCCGAATCGGCCGCGACAACCGTATCAACCAGTTTGCCTCGCTCGGCGGCGATCCGCAGGACAAGAAGTGGCAAGGCGAACGCACCGAGCTGGTGATCGGTGATCGCAACCTGATCCGCGAATTCACCACGATCAACCGTGGCACCGGCGACGGTGGTGCCATCACCCGGCTGGGCAACGACAACTGGGTGCTGGCCTACGTGCATATTGCGCACGACTGCCAGATCGGCAACAACGTGGTGTTTTCCAATTACTCGGCACTGGCCGGGCACGTCAGCATCGGCGACTGGACCATTCTGTCCGGCTATTCCGGCGTGCATCAGTTCTGCAAGGTCGGCGCGCACGCGTTCATCGGGATGGGCTGTCTGGTCGGCCATGATGTGCCGCCGTTCGTGATGATGGCCAACGAGCAGCACGGCCGTCCGCGCGGCATCAACAGTGAAGGCCTGAAACGTCGCGGCTTCGACGCGCCGCGCATTTCCGCCATCAAGCGCGCCTACCGCACTTTGTACATGGCCGGCCTGTCGCTGCCCGAAGCGCGCGAAAAGCTGGTTGAACAGGCGCGCGAGAGCGAGGACGTGCGCGCCATGCTCGAATTTGTCGACAAAAGCGAACGGGCACTGGCCCGCTGAACCACCTGCCGGGACGGGGAATTGCCGGGCACCATCCAGATGATGCCGTGTACCAGCCAGCTCGAATTCATCCGCCGTCGGCCCTGATCCGTCATCCTGTGCGAATCATTCGTCAACCGTGAGTATCGTGCCGAATCCCGAATCCCTGCCCCCTGCCTCCGCCGCACCCACCATCGCCATCCTCGCCGGCGAGGATTCCGGTGACCAACTGGGCGCCGAGTTGATCGCCGCCTTGCGACTGCGTTATCCGCAGGCACGTTTCATCGGCATCGGCGGCGCCCGCATGCAGGGCGAGGGGTTTGAGTCCTGGTATGACATTCGCGAGCTGTCGCTGTTCGGCTTCAGCGAGGTCATCAGCCACCTGCCTCGACTGCTGCGGCTGCGCAAGACACTTGTTGCCCGTTTGCTTGAGCAGAAGCCGGACGTGGTGGTCGGCATTGATGCACCCGACTTCAATCTCGGGGTGGAGCAACGGTTGAAGTCCGCCGGCTTGCTTACGGTCCATTACGTCAGCCCGTCGGTATGGGCATGGCGGGAAAAGCGTGCCGAGAAGATCGGCCGCAGCGCCCATCGTGTGCTCTGCCTGTTCCCGATGGAGCCGGCGATCTACGCCAGGCACGGCATCGACGCGCGCTTCGTGGGTCATCCACTGGCCGATCGTTTCGCGCTGGTCTCCGACCGTGTGGGTGCGCGTGATGCGCTGCAACTGCCACAGCAGGCGCCGGTGCTGGCCGTGTTGCCTGGCAGTCGGCTGTCCGAAGTGGCTCGGCTGGGTCAGCCCTTCATCGAGGCGGCCACCCGCGTAGCCGCAGCCATTCCCGGCTTGCGTGTGGTGATTCCCGCCGCCAATGCCCAGGTGCATGCGAAGCTCGGCGCCTTGCTCGCCCATGCCTCCCAGGGCGAGAACCCGCCGATCCTGCTGGACGGTCACGCACACGAGGCGATGCTTGCCGCCGACGTGGTCTTGCTGGCATCAGGCACCGCCACGCTGGAAGCCATGCTGGCCAAGCGACCGATGGTCGTGGGCTATCGGGTGGCCCCGATGAGCTACCGCATTGCGCGGGCACTCAAAATGTTGAAAACCGACGTCTATTCGCTGCCGAACATCCTCGCCCGCGCCAGCGGCATCGACATGGGCGACCGACTGCTGGTGCCGGAGCTCATGCAGGACGACTGCACGGCGGAAAAGCTGGCCGCCGCCACGCTGGCACTGTTCAAGGACAGTGAGCGACGCGGCGCCGTGGTCGCAGCATTCGAACACCTGCACCAGGTACTGCGTGGTGGTCTGGATGGCCATGCCGGCGACCGCGCTGCGGCTTCCATCGCCGAATTGATCGACGCCAAAGCAGTCGGCACCGGGGCACACGACTCGTGAGCGAAGTACTCGCGCCGTGCCGATCCCGTCTCAGCGAGGGAGCCGCACCGGTGGCGGGCAGCTTTTTCGTCGCCGGCGTGGACGAAGCCGGACGCGGACCGCTGGCCGGCCCGCTTGCGGTCGCCGCCGTGATCCTCCATCCGGATCGTCCCATTGCCGGATTGAACGACTCGAAGAAACTCGGCCACGCAAAACGGGAAACCCTTTATCCGCTGATCATCGAGCGGGCGGTGGCTTGGTGCGTCGTGCTGGTCGAGCCGGACGAAATCGATCGCCTGAACATCTTCCAGGCGACCATGACCGGCATGAGCCGGGCGGTGGCCGGGCTCGCGCCTGGCGCACACGAAGCATGGGTTGACGGCAACAAGTTGCCCAAGGACCTGCCCTGCCCTGGCCGCGCAATCGTCGGCGGTGACGCGCTGGAACCGGCGATCAGCGCCGCGTCGATCCTGGCAAAAGTCAGTCGTGATCGCCTCATGGTGGCGATGGAACAACTGCATCCCGGTTATGGTTTCGCCGTGCACAAGGGCTATCCCACGCCAGCACATCTGGCAGCGCTGCGACGGCTCGGGCCCTGCCCGCAGCACCGTCGCAGCTTCGCCCCGGTACGCCTGCTGCTGGATCAGGCGAGATTGTTCTGATCGCACATCCTGATGAGATTGATTCAGCTAGGCCATTCGTCTATGCCACTTTTCCTCGCGGGCGCGCATTCTTAGTCCCAGGGAAGCCCCACAGCACGGATGCGCCAGTCACACCGGCCCGTCCTGACTCGCCGGTATGCTCAGCAGCGAACTCATACGCGACCATCAAGATCGAAGGAGTCCCGTCATGATGCATCCGCAAACCCAACCAGCCGCGCCGAGGCTGCCCATCGCCGCGCTCATCGAAGGTCCCGCCACAACACCGGACGAGGTCGACGAGAATCGCGTGCCGCATGCCGACTACAACCTGCAGCCATTGCGGGTGCCGGCACTGGACCACTATCTCAACACCACCGACAAGGACGAGCGGTTCTTCGTCCGCTGAGCTGCGGCTTCCCGGCGATTGGTCCATGCCGCGCTGCCGCTTCCTCGCTCCCCTGCCTGTTGCTACGCTGGCGACTGACTCGGGGGAGCGACACACATGCGCAGAATCGCGACAGCACTGCTTGCCTTGCTGCTTTGCTGCAGCGCCACTGCCGGCAGCATGCCACCACTTCAATCGCGCGACAGGCCACCGGACAACCTGGGCACCACGCAGCACGGCGAGAACGTGACCATTTCGTCGCTGCGTGGCAAGGTCGTGGTGATCAGCTTCTGGGCCACCTGGTGCGGTTACTGCATGGAGGAAATCCCGGTATTGGCCAAGTTGCAGGCGCTGGCCACGCAGCGCGGACTGCCGCTGCAGGTGGTGGCGATCAATCATCGAGAGGATCGCGACACTTTTGTGCGCACCTCGCGCGTGCTGCGCAGGAGCCTGCCGGAACTGCTGCTCACCTGGGATCGCGATGGCGAGATCGGAAAGCCCTACGGGGTCAGCGGCATTCCCGTGATGGTGATGCTGCATCGCGACGGCACCATCGCGCATATCCATGTCGGCTACGGTGCGGACATGCTGGACACGCTGGTCGGCGAGATCAACGCGCTGCTGCTCGAACAGCCGGCGGCCACGGCAGCCGTCGCCACGCATCAGGCGCGGCTTGCACGAGGCGCCAGCACGTTTCGTGCAAACCGCGCGGAAGTCAATCTTGCCGCTGCCTCGGCTGCCGGGTAGCCTGCATGGACTCAGCGCGTAAATCTGCATGACCGTCCGCTTTACCCACCTTCACCTGCACAGCGAATACTCGCTGGTCGACTCGACCATCCGCATCAAGGCGCTGGTCGCCGCTTGCGTGCGCGATGGTATCCCCGCGGTGGCGTTGACCGACGACAGCAACATGTTCGCGCTGGTGAAGTTCTACAAGGCCTGCAGCGCCGCCGGCATCAAGCCGATCGGTGGCTGCGACCTGTGGATCTCATCAACAGACGACCCGCGTCCGTGGCGGCTCACGCTGTTGTGTCAGGACCGCGATGGTTACCTCAATCTGTCGCGACTGGTATCGCGCGCATGGCAGGAAGGCCAGCAAAGCGGGCGCGCCCTGGTCGATGCGACCTGGCTCACCGCCACGGCGACCCATGGCCTGATCGCTCTGCTCGGTCGCGACAGCGAGGTCGCCCGGTTGGCGATCGGCCAGGGCAACGAATCGGCGCTGGTCAGGCTCCAGCCACTGAGCCGTCTCTTCCCTGATCGCTTGTATCTGGAACTGACCCGCTGCGGTCGCGACGGTGAGGAAAACTGGAACGCCGCCGCGCTGTCGCTGGCCAGTGAGCTTCAGCTGCCCGTGGTGGCCAGCAACGATGTGCGCTTCCTCAAGCAGGACGACTTCAGCTCGCACGAGGCACGTGTCTGCATCAATCAGGGCCGCGTGCTGGCCGATCCCAAGCGCCCCCGCGAGTACAGCGACCAGCAGTATCTGAAGACGCCGGAGGAAATGGCGGCGCTGTTCGCCGACCTGCCCGAGGCATTGGAAAACACCGTCGAACTGGCCAAGCGCTGCACCCTGGAACTGAAGTTCGGCGAGTACTTCCTGCCCGACTTCCCGGTGCCCGAAGGCTACGATCTCAACAGCCACATCCGTGAACTGTCGCGCCAGGGCCTGGAAGAACGCCTGACACTCGCGCCACTGGCTGCCGGCCACAGCCGCGACGACTATGACGCGCGCCTGGAACGCGAGCTGGACGTCATCATCAAGATGGGGTTTCCCGGTTACTTCCTGATCGTTGCGGACTTCATCAACTGGGGCAAGCAGAACGGCATTCCGGTCGGCCCCGGGCGCGGTTCCGGTGCCGGCTCGCTGGTCGCCTGGGCGCTGAAGATCACCGATCTCGATCCGCTGCAGTTCAACCTGTTGTTCGAGCGCTTCCTGAATCCCGAACGCGTGTCGATGCCCGATTTCGACATCGACTTCTGCATGGATCGCCGTGACGAGGTGATCGAGTACGTCGCGAAGAAGTACGGCCGCGACAAGGTCAGCCAGATCATCACCTACGGCTCGATGGCAGCCAAGGCCGTGCTGCGCGACTCCGGTCGCGTACTCAGCATGTCCTACGGCCAGGTCGACCGGCTGGCCAAGATGGTGCCACCGCGTCCGCTCGATCTCACCCTGTCCGACGCGCTGGGCCGCTCCGAGAAATCGAAAAAAGAGCCTGATCGCGTCGTCAAGGAATTCTGCGAAACCTACGAGCAGGACGAAGACGCGCATGCGCTGATCGACCTGGCGCTGAGCCTGGAAAACCTCACCCGCAACGCCGGCAAGCACGCCGGCGGCGTGGTGATTGCGCCGACTCCGCTGACCGACTTCGCACCGCTGTACTGCGAAGCCGGCGGCGGCGGCGTGGTGACCCAGTACGACAAGGACGACGTCGAGGCGGTCGGCCTGGTCAAGTTCGACTTTCTGGGCCTGCGCACGCTGACCATCATCGACTGGGCGGTCAAGGCGATAAATCTGCGCCGCGCGAAGTCAGGCGAGGAAGCGCTGGATATTTCCAAGCTGCCGCTGGACGATCCCAAACCTTACGACCTGTTGAAAAAGGCGCAGACCGTCGCCGTGTTCCAGCTCGAATCCTCCGGCATGCAGCGCATGCTGAAGGATGCGAAGCCCGACCGCTTCGAGGACATCATCGCGCTGGTGGCGTTGTACCGCCCCGGTCCGATGGACCTGATTCCCAGCTTCGTCGCGCGCAAACACGGCCGCGAGGAAGTGGAATATCCCGATCCCCGCGTCGAACCGATCCTGAAAGAGACCTACGGCATCATGGTCTACCAGGAGCAGGTCATGCAGATGGCGCAGATCGTCGGCGGTTACTCGCTCGGCGGCGCCGACCTGCTGCGCCGCGCGATGGGCAAGAAGAAGCTCGAGGAGATGGCGAAGGAACGCGCCAAGTTCCGCGAGGGCGCGGCTAAGGATGGCCTCACCGGCGAGAAGGCCGATTCCATCTTCGACCTGATGGAAAAATTCGCCGGCTACGGCTTCAACAAGTCACACGCTGCCGCCTACGCACTGGTTTCCTATCAGACTGCCTGGCTGAAGGCGCACTACCCCGCCGAATTCATGGCCGCGACGATCTCGTCGGACATGGACAATACCGACAAGGTGGTGACCTTCCTGGACGAGTCGCGCGCGATCGGCATCGTCGTGCAGCCACCGAACGTCAATGCATCGCAGTACATGTTCGTCGCCATCGAGCCCAAGGTCATCCAGTACGGACTGGGCGCGATCAAGGGCGTCGGCGAAGGTGCCTGCGAGGCGATCGTGGCCGAACGGACCCACGGCCCGTACACGGACCTGGCCGACTTCTGCCGGCGCGTGGATCCGACCAAGCTCAACCGGCGCGTGCTCGAAGCGCTGATCATGGCCGGCGCGCTGGACGCACTGGCGGCCAACCGCGCCAGCCTGATGCTGCAGTTGCCCAACGCGATCAAGGCGGCCGAGCAGCATCTGCGCGACCGCCAGTCCGGCCAGAACGACATGTTCGGCGCGGCGATGGGCAACGCGACGCCGGTGGTGACGATCGACCTTCCCACCGTGGCCGAATGGCCGCTGGAACAGAAGCTGCAAGGTGAGCGCGACACCCTCGGACACTACCTGTCGGGCCACCCCACCGATCCGTGGAAAGACGAACTGGCGCAGCTGTCGACCTGTCCGCTGGGCGAAATCGTGGACCGCTACCAGCCACCGAAGCCGCGCAAGAACGACGATGGCGACAACAATCGCTTCCGCCGCGGACCCGACACGCCGTGGACCGTGGCCGGCATGGTCACCGCCGTGCGCAAGCGCGGGGACAGCGACGCTTTCGTGCGCCTGGAAGACGGCAGCGGCATCATCGAGGTGAGCTTCTTCGGCGAGCTTTACCAGCAGGTGGCGCCCCTGCTTACCCGGGACCAGATGCTGATCGTCGATGGCGGTCTGCGCATCGACGATTTCTCCGGCGGCGGCTTCCAGTTGCGGGCGCGCAGCGCGCTTTCATTGGCGGACGCCTGCCGCAAGCACGCGCGTCTGCTGCAACTGAAATTGAATGGCATCGGTCCTGACTTCATCGAACAACTGCAACACACGTTGTCTGGCTACCGTGGCGGCCGCGCCAGCGTGACCCTGCACGGCTACCGCAATCGCAGTGCCCAAGCCGATCTCGAACTGGGTGAAGCCTGGCGCGTCGAGGCCATTCCCGAACTGCTGCGCGCAGTGCGTGCGTTGCCCGGCGTGCAGGCGGCCCGCCTGCGCATTGTCAAACAGCAGGATTGAGCCACACCATCCGCAGGAGCCCGCTGGCAGGCGATGCTCTTGAGGTGATCGTTCATCGTGCATCCGAGCAGAAGCATCGCCCACCAGCGCGCTCCTACCGTTTGCCGCGCTCCATCATCGCCTTCAGGTCCGCGAATGGATTGCCGGTAGCCGGCGGCGCTTCCTCCACCGCCATCACTCCGCCGCGCACGTGGTCGATATGCCGCGAATGCTCGTTGTCGTGGCAATACACGCAGAGCAGCTCCCAATTGCTGCCGTCCGCCGGGTTGAAATCGTGATCGTGGTTACGGTGGTGCACGGTCAGTTCCTGCAGATTCGCACGGGTGAACTCGCGGGCGCAGCGGCCGCAGATCCACGGATACATCTTCAGCGCGCGTTCGCGGTAGCCCAGTTCACGCTGTTCGGCGGCGCGCCGCGCTTCCGCCACGATGCGGTCGAGCTTGGCGTTGTCGATGGTCGGTTTGATCGGCATGGTCGGATCGAGCTCGTGCAGTGTCTGGGGTGTCCGGACGATAGCGCAATCGCCCGCACCCGGCAGCCGGTGCAGCCATACGGCGGCGTTCTCGCGTTTTCCTGCGGGACGGTATACTGAGCCGCTTCAGTACCATGAATTGCAGCGAATGAACCCAAACTTCCTCGATTTCGAACAACCCATTGCCGAACTGGATGCGAAGATCGAAGAGCTTCGCCATGCCAGTGATGGCCAGGCGTTCAACATCGAGGACGAAGTTGGGCGCCTGCGCGAGAAGCTGAAGATCAAGACCGCCGAGATCTTCCGCAACCTCAACTCGTGGCAGACCACCCAGCTTTCGCGCCATCCGGCGCGGCCGTACACGCTCGATTACATCGGCGTCATCTGCGAGGAATTCCACGAGCTTGCCGGTGACCGCATGTATGCCGAGGACGCGGCCATCGTCGGCGGTCTGGGTCGCATCAACGGGCGGCCGGTGGTGATCATCGGTCACCAGAAGGGCCGCGACACCAAGACCAAGGTACGCCGCAATTTCGGCATGCCGCGTCCCGAGGGTTACCGCAAGGCGCTGCGCCTGATGAAAATGGCCGAGCGCTTCGGCCTGCCCCTGCTCACCTTGATCGACACCCCCGGAGCCTACCCCGGCGTCGGTGCCGAGGAGCGCGGCCAGAGCGAGGCGATCGCGCGCAACCTGCTGGAGATGGCCGAGCTGAAGGTGCCGATCGTGTGCACCGTGATCGGCGAGGGCGGCTCCGGCGGCGCACTGGCGATCGGCGTGGGCGACCGCACCAACATGTTGCAGTACTCGACCTATTCGGTGATCTCGCCCGAAGGCTGCGCCTCGATCCTGTGGAAGAGCGCCGACAAGGTGAAGGACGCCGCCGAGGCACTGGGCATGACCGCGCCACGCCTGCTGGAGTTGGGCCTGATCGACAAGCTGGTGCGCGAGCCGCTGGGTGGCGCCCATCGCAACCCGCGCTCGATGGCGATCCGGCTGAAGGCCGTGCTGCTGAAGCAGCTCGACGAGCTTGAGGCGATGCCGGTCAAGGACCTGCTCGAACAGCGTTACAAGCGCCTGCGCAGTTACGGCGCATATCAGGAATGAGGCAAGGCCGCGGTCACCACCGCGACCTTCATCCACTTGGCGGTAACATCGGCAGCACCTTCTGACTGCCGGAGCCCGCCATGGCCCACGACAAACTCGCCGTCCTGATCGATGCCGACAACGCCCGTCCGGCGATCGTCGAAGGCCTGCTCGCGGAAATCGCCAAATACGGCACCGCCCACGTCAAGCGCATCTACGGCGACTGGACCAAGCCCGATCTCAACGGCTGGAAGGAAGTGCTGCTGCGTCACTCGATCCAGCCGATCCAGCAATTTCGCTACACCGTGGGCAAGAACGCCACCGACTCGGCCATGATCATCGACGCGATGGACCTGCTTTATACCGAGCGTTTCGATGGTTTCTGCATCGTCTCCAGCGACAGCGACTTCACCCGCCTCGCCTCACGCATCCGCGAATCGGGGCGGACCGTCTACGGCTTCGGCGAGCGCAAGACGCCCGAGCCGTTCCGCACCGCCTGCGACAAGTTCATATATACCGAGGTGCTCGCCAACGCGTCGGCCAACACGGCCGAAACCGAAGCCCCTCCGAAGCAGCGCACGGCCAAGGAGCTGCGCGGCGACACCCACCTGATGAACCTGTTGCGCCACGCGATCGAAGCGGCCTCCGACGAAACCGGCTGGGCCGGGCTTGGCGCGATCGGCAGCATCGTCAACAAGCAGTCACCCGATTTCGACTCGCGCAACTACGGCTACGCCAAGCTCAGCGGGCTGATCAAGGGCATCGGCCTGTTCGACGCCGAGGAGCGCCAGATCGGCAACGGCAAACACATCTACGTGCGCCAGCGCGCGGCGAAAAAATGAGTCATTCACCATGACCCCCCCGCTGCAGCAGCACCTGCTCGCTGCGCTTGCCAGCGTCCCGCCGGCGCCACTCTGTGTCGCCTTCAGTGGCGGCCCCGATTCCAGCGCGATGCTGCATGCGCTGGCGCAGCTGACGCAAGTGCGGGCGCGCGGTCTGCGCGCACTGCACGTGGATCACGGCCTGCACGCCGACAGCGCTCGCTGGGCCGCACAGTGCCAGGACTTTTGCCGCTCGATCGACGTGAACTGCGAGCTATTGCCCGTGCAGGTGCGACGGGGCAGTGGCAACGGCCTGGAAGCGGAAGCGCGCGAGGCGCGGCATGCGGCCCTTGCCACCAGATTGCAGGAAGGCGAATACCTGCTGTTCGCCCATCATCGCGACGATCAGGTCGAGACCGTGTTGCTGAAACTGCTGCGCGGCGCCGGCCCTGACGGGCTGGGCGGCATGCGCGTACTGCGCCCGTTCGGCGCCGGCCAGCTGTGGCGCCCCTTGCTGGACCTGTCGCGGCAGCAACTGCATGACTACGTCGCATCCCATCGGCTGGACTGCATCGATGACCCATCCAATGCCGACACCCGGCTGGCGCGCAACCGCCTGCGTCATGACATTCTGCCGTCACTGATCCGCTACTGGCCGCAGGCGGCGGATTCGATCCTGCACAGCGCTGCGCTCAGCCGCGCAGCGGCCGACACGTTGCGCACGCAGTGGCTGGCCGCGTTCGCCGAACTGCATGATCCGATCCTTGGCAGCCTGGATGCCGCCGGCTGGCTGACGCTGCCGCCCGCACTGCGCGAGCCGCTGCTCGATCACTGGCTGCATGCACGGGGCCGTACCGCACCCACCACGGCGCAGCGCCGGCAGATCGAAAAGCAATGCACGGCGCGTGCGGGCCGGCTGCCCTGCGTGCGCTGGGACGACACCGAACTGCATATCTGGAAGCAGCGGTTATGGGCCTTGCCCGTCGCGCCGGAGTTCCCCGACGGCTGGCAGGTCGACTGGCATGGCGAGCCGCTGACCTTGCCCGATGGTGGCGAATTGTCGCTGCGCGGCCCCGCTGCGCGGCTCGTCCACCCCCTGCGAGTGCAACTGCGCCGTGGCGGCGAACGGATCAAGCCCGATGGGGATCCGCACACGCGCGAGTTGCGCGATCTTTTCCAGCAGGCACAACTGCCGCCGTGGCAGCGCCAGGCCTGTCCGATGCTGTATGACGGCCATGAATTGATTGCCGTCGCTGACCGCTGGGTCAGCCAGCACGGCATGGAAATTTTTCGTCATGCCGGCGTGCCGCGCTGGCGCCCGGGACGGTGATGGTCATCGGTTTTGCTTCACCGTCGCGGCATCCGACAGGACGTGCCGATTGATTCCGGAGGCCTGCTGCGTTAGCGTTGCGGGCCATGGCCAAGACCGTTCCCGCAACCAGCAAGACCCCGCCCGTGGCCGACTTCGAACACTCGCTTGATGAGCTGGAACAGCTGGTCGCGAAGATGGAAGGCGGCGACATGAGCCTCGACGACTCGCTGGCCTCGTTCGAGCGCGGCATCGGACTGTTCCGTCATTGCCAGCAATCGCTGGAACAAGCCGAATTGCGCGTGCGCCTGCTGCTCGATCCCGATGCCCCCGACGGCGCCCAACCGTTTGAATCCGAACTCTGATCACGCCGAACTCGGGCCCGCATTGCAGTCCTTGATCCAGCGCGCCGAACAGGCGCTGGATCGTCACCTGCCCGCGGCCGAGCAATCCCCTGCCGAACTGCATCGCGCGATGCGTTATGCGGTGCTCGGTGGCGGCAAGCGGCTGCGTCCGCTGCTGGTCTACGCCGCTGCGCAGGCGCTGGGCCACGATAGTCCGCACCTGGACGCCCCGGCGTGTGCGGTGGAACTGATCCACGCCTATTCGCTGGTGCATGACGACCTTCCGGCCATGGACGACGACGCCCTGCGCCGTGGCCGCCCGACCTGCCATATTGTTTTTGGCGAGGCCATGGCGATCCTCGCCGGCGATGCCTTGCAGGCGCTGGCCTTCGAACTGCTGGCCAGCGCCAGTCTGCGACAGACCGATGCGGCCACGGGAATCACCATGCTGCATGCGCTGGGCCGTGCCTGTGGCGCGGAAGGCATGGCCGGCGGCCAGGCGCTCGACCTCGCCGCCGTCGGCCGGTCATTGAGCCTGGACGAACTGGAACACATGCACGCCTGCAAGACCGGCGCGCTGATCCGTGCGTCGGTGCAACTGGGCGCGCTCGCCGCCGGCGCCGATGCGACTGCTCTGCAGGCGCTGGACCGTTATGCCCACGACGTCGGCCTGGCGTTCCAGGTACGCGACGACATCCTGGATGTGGAAGGCGAATCGGCGGTGATCGGCAAGACCGCCGGCAAGGATGCCGCCGCCGACAAGCCCACCTTTCCGTCGATCATCGGCCTCGACGCCTCACGGACGCGCTTGCGCGAACTCACCGACAACGCGCTGGCAGCGATCGCCCCCTTGGGTGAACACGCCTCCGGCCTGCGCGAACTGGCCCTGTACGCGGCGCATCGACACTACTGAAAAAGAAAGGCGACCCGAGGGTCGCATTTCTTCTGGTTGCCTTGCAGCGGCCTTATTTCACCAGTCGCAAGGTGAACGGGTAGCGATACAGCACGCCCTCGTTGGCCTTGATCGCGGCAACGATGGTCAGCACCAGCCACGCGATGCCGATGATGACCCACAGCGGGATCGCGATGATCAGGCCGATACCCAGGGTCATGATCGACAACACGAACAGGACCACGAAGGCGATGGCCACGGTGATGTTGAAATTCAGCGCTTCCTTGCCCTGATCACTGACGAACGGCATGGTGTCTTTCTTGATCAGCCAGATCACCAGCGGACCGATGAAACAGCCCCAGCCGCCGCCGAGCGCGCCGGTGAGAAGTGCACCGATCAAGGCGGACAGATGGGCGAACATGGCCCACTGCCGTTCCTCGGCGGAGGGAGCGCCCCCCACGGGCGTGGGCGGCGGGGGCGGGATGACGGATTCGGGTGGAACGCTCATGAGCATCTCCTTGCAAGGGGAACCTGCGTCAACGACTCGCCGGTCGATTGCCGGTGTCGTTGATCCTAACAAGCATCCGCACGCTTTGCCGAGTGGACTTCCGACATGGAGGCCGACCCGGCCTCATTCGCCCGCGACGGTCATCCGGTCGAGCAGGATGGAACCGGTGAGCAGGTGCGAGCGGACGTCCACATCGCTGCCCACGGCAACAATCCCGGTGAACATGTCACGCAGATTGGCCGCGATGGTGATGCCTTCCACCGGGTACGCGATCTTGCCGTTCTCCACCCAGAAGCCCGAAGCGCCACGCGAATAATCGCCGGTGACCGTGGACACGCCCTGTCCCATCACCTCGGTCAGCAGCAGACCGGTGCCCAGACGCGCCAGCATGCCGTCAAAATCGGAACGCGCACCGTCGTCCGCGCCCGGCTCCACGATCAGGTTGTGGATGCCACCGGCATTGCCTGTCGAGGACAGCCCCAGTTTGCGCGCCGAATAGCTGCTGAGCATGTAGCGCGCCAGCACGCCGCCTTCGATCAGCGCGCTGTCCACGGTGGCCACGCCCTCGGCGTCGAAATTGGCCGAGCCCTGGCCACGCGGAAGATGCGGGCGTTCGTTGATGTTCAGCCACGCCGGCATCACCGGCTTGCCGACATGGTCGAGCAGGAAGCTGGCCTGACGATACAGCGACCCGCCGCTGACGGCACCGAGCAAATGCCCGATCAAGCCGCGCGCCAGTTCCGGTACAAACAGCACCGGACACTGCCGCGTCGACAGGCTCCGCGCGCCCATGCGCGCCAGCGTGCGTTCGGCCGCCTTGTCGCCCAAGGTCTGCGCACTCATGAAATCGCCGGCGGCCCGCACGCTGTCGTACCAGTAATCGCGCTGCATGCCCTCGTCGTCACCGGCGATCAGCGCCAACGACAGCGAATGTCGGGTGCCCCGCTCGACCCCGACAAACCCATGCGAATTCGCATATACCGACACGCCCTGCCCGGCCTGCACGCTGGCACCGTCGGAATTGGTGATGCCCGCATGGGCGCGACCGGCGTCCTCGATCGCGATACCCAGCTCGATCGCCTGCGCCGTGTCAATCGACCATGGATGCCACAGGTCCAGATCCGGGAATGACGTGGCCATGCGCGCGGCATCGGCCAGCCCGGCGGCGGGATCCTCCTCGGTGAAGCGGGCAATAGCGCAGGCTTGATCGATGGTCGCCTGGATCGAATCGGGATGGAGATCCGCGGTACTGGCCGACCCCTTGCGCCCGCCGAAATAGACGGTGAGTCCGAAGCCCCGGTCGCGCGTGTGCTCGACCGTCTCCACCTCACCCAGCCGTACATTCACGCTCAGTCCGCTACTGATGCTGGCCGCCACCTCGGCCTGGCTGGCGCCGGCGGACCGCGCGCGGCGGATCACGTCGCCGGCAAGATCGGCCAGGCGTTCGAGTTCCTGTTCACTGCGGTCCGGCGTCTGGCTGATGGCAACTTCGCTCACGTTGGGCATTCCTGAGTATTTGGCAGGTAGAATAAGCGGTTCGCGACCGCCGGCTCCCGAACTGGGGGCGTCAACGCGAATTGAAAGAGCTGCGGAGCACGTCCATGCAACCTGCCGCCGGCATTTATCGTCATTACAAGGGTCAGCGCTACCGCGTGCTGGGTACCGCACGACACAGCGAAACGATGGAGCCGCTGGTGGTCTACCAGGCGCTCTACGGTGACTTTGGGCTGTGGGTGCGCCCGGCAACCATGTTTTGCGAAACCGTCGAACTGGATGGCGAGCCACTGCTCCGCTTCGCGCTGGAGCAGGCCGATCCGGCACCAGTCGACGCAGCACTTGCCGAAGGTGCGCCGGGCCGCGGCAAGCCACACACCTGATCCACCTTTAATTCTGGAATGAAATCGTGAGCCCGAGCCGCAGCCGCAACCAACACGAACTCGACGAGGCGGACTACGGCCCCAGCCGCACCCAGAAGCGCCGCGATGCATTGGCCGTGCTGGTGCTCGCGCAGCAACTGGTCGATCTGCAACCCAGCCGCCTGGCCAAATTGCCGTTGCCCGACGACGTGCGCCACGAAATCGACATCACCCGCCGCACGCCCTCGCATGGCGCCAAGAAGCGTCAGCTCGCCTTCCTGGCCAAGGTCATGCGTCGCTACGACGACGCCGATTTCGCCGCCGTGCGGGCCGAACTGGGTGAGAACCGCGAAAAGCAGCGCCAGGAAACCGCCGCCATGCATCGCCTCGAAGCGATGCGCGACCGCCTGATCGCCGAGGACGAGAACGCGTTGTCCGAACTGATCACCGAACACCCGCACGTCGACCGCCAGCATCTGCGGTCGCTGGTGCGTCAGGCCCGGGTGGAGAAGGACACACCCAACAAGCCGCCGAAGGCTTACCGCGAGATCTTCCAGCTGCTGAAGGATCTGGCGCAGCCGGACGAAACAGGCGAAGCCACCGGTTAAGAGACGTTGCTCCGGTGCCCGCTCGCGGGTACTTGCATCCCGACCCTTGGCTGCCAGGGCAGGCCAAGCCATCGTTTCGCACTGGCTTGATGATCCAGCAACCGTGCCTGACACACGTACGTGTACTGCCTGAGCGGCTAGACGTGCGCGGCAGCCAGTCGTGCTTCCGCCTCGGCGGCGGGCAGACCGGGATCAAGGTGATATCCCTGCAACTCGTCGCAGCCTGCAGCCACGAGGAAATCCGCCTGTGTTGCCGTCGCCACGCCTTCGGCCGCGACGCTCATGTGCAACTCGTGGGCCACGGTGATGATGGTGCGCACGATCGCGGCGTCGGCGGAGTCATCCGGCAGGCCGCGAATGAAGCTCTGGTCGATCTTCAGCTTGTCGATCGGGAATTGCTTGAGGTAAGCCAGGCTGGAATAGCCGGTACCGAAGTCGTCCAGCGACAGCCCGATGCCCAGCGCCTTCAATTCGGCCAGCGTGCGTTGCACGCGCCACACGTTCTCCATGAACGAACTCTCGGTGATCTCGATGTCCAGCATGGCCGGCGGCACCACGTAACGCTGGAGTGCGCCAGCCACCTGCGCGACCAAGCCCGGACGCTGCAGCTGCTGGGCCGAAACATTCACCGCGACGGTGAAATTGCGATGGCCGCGATCCAGCCATTCGCGCATCTGTCGGCACGCGGCGTCGAGTACCCACTCTCCGATCTCCGGCATCAGGCCGAGCGCCTCGGCGATCGGAATGAAGCGATCCGGAGGCACCTCTCCAAGCTGCTGGCTGTTCCAGCGCAGCAGCGCCTCGAAACCGGTCAGCCGACGACTGACAGCCCCGTGCTGCGGTTGATAATGAAGCGTCAGCTCGCCCAGCCGGACGGCATCGCGCAGGTGGTTGCCCAGCAGCAGACTGTCCTCCAGCTTCTGCATTTGCATCGGTGAAAATTCGCACGCGCGATCACGCCCCTCCTTCTTGGCCTGATGCATCGCCGCTTCCGCACGCCGCAGCAGGATCTTCGCATCGCTGCCGTGCTCGGGCGAATGGCTGATGCCGACGCTGGCGGTCAGCAGCAGGCGGTAATCGTGACCCTCGATGGGTTCGGCCACGGCGGCGCGCAGACGTTCGGCCAGTTCCTGCACGCCGACAGGGGACAACCCGGCGACCGTCACCACGAATTCGTCGCCCGCAAATCGGGAGATCCGCCCCCGCCCACCCAGCGCAAATTGCAGCCGAATGGCGAGGCGCTGCAATACGTCGTCGCCGGTGGGGTGACCGACCGAGGCATTGACCAACTGGAAGCGGTCCAGCCCGATGACCAGCACCGACGCCGGGACGACCGTGTGACGCAGGATTTCCGCCAGCGCGTGCTCCAGCAACAGGTGATGCGGCAAGCCGGTGACCGGATCATGACTGGATGCATAGGCCAGCTCCGCTTCGATGCGTCGGCGGTCGGTGATATCGCGCGCCACGGCATAAACGAGGTCGTCCTGGGCGATGAACGACGCCCACTCCAGCTGACGCTCGCTGCCGTTGGAGCAGATGCAGCGAGTGACGAAATCATGTATCCGCTGGCCGGCAGCATCGAGTTGCGACATCGGATCGACATCGAATACATCACTTTCCAGCCGCAGGAAGTCGCGATAACTGTGCGACTTCAATGCCTCGGCGGAGTAGCCGGTCACGCGTGGCAGCGAGGGATTGAACTGCACCAGCCGCTGCGACTTCGGGTCGACGATGCAGAAGATTTCCATCGACATGTCGAAGAACCGATTGCGCTCACGCAGGCGACGATTCCGCTGTTCGCTTTCGATCGCGATGGCGGTGATCGGCAACATCCGGTCGATGCTGTAGAGCTCCTCGGGCCGGGGTTCGCGCGGCTCGCGAAAGTACACCGCAAAGGTACCCAGCACCTGGCCGCTGCCATCGAACACGGGCGTCGACCAACACGCTTTCAGTCCGTGCACCAGCGCCAGCGACTTGAAGTTCTCCCAATACGGATGGGTGGCGATGTCGGCCACCACCACCCGTTCACGGCGCCATGCGGCGGTGCCGCAGGAGCCCTGCGCTTCACCCACCTCCAGACCATTCAACGCCTGGTTGTATTCCGTCGGGAGGCTTGGCGCGGCGCCGTCGATGACGTGCCGGCGGCTTTCATCCAGCAACAGGATCGAGCACAGTGCATCCGGGTTCATCGCTTCATGAAGGCGCGCGATCTGCGCCAGGCTTTGCGCGAGCGGGTGTTGGCCGGCAATGCCAGCCAGGATTTCGTGCTGGCCTGCCTCAAGCTGCTCGGTGCGATGACGTTCGGTGATGTCCTGACACGCCCCCATCATGTGGATGGCCCGGCCGGACTCATCCAGATCCACGGCGCCACGACTCAACATCGTGCGCACCGAGCCATCGGCACGCACGATGCGCTCCTCGAATTCGAATGGCTGGTGGCTTCGCAAGGCCTGCTCGATGGTCTGTCGCACGCGCTGGCGATCCTGCGAATGCACCAGAGCCAGGTAAGCCTCGAAGGTCGCGGCATGCCGTTCGGGCTCCACGCCGTAGATGCGGTACAACTCGGCCGACCAGGTCACCTGATTATTGACAATATCCCAGTCCCAGCTGCCGATATGCGCCACCTGCTGCGCCTGCGACAACATCCGCTGGTGCTGCAGCAGTGTCTGTTCGGTCCGCTTGCGCTCGGTGATGTCGAGAAGATAGAGGGTCAATCCATCCGTCGACGGATAGATGCGGTTTTCGAGCCAGCGTTTGTGCGGCGGGTACCACGCTTCCACCTGCACGGACTGCTGTTCGGCCATCGCCTGTTCGCACGCCCGCTGGAAAGCCCCGTCATGACCGCCGGGGAACTCGCTCCACAGATGCCGGCCCATCAATTCTTCGGCGGAGCGACCAAACAGTTCGCATGCTTTCGCGTTCGCGCAAGTGCAGCGCCAATCCCGATCCAGCGCCACATACGCATCGGTGATGCGTTCGAACACCTGATGAAATTCCAGCTCGGACGCATTGCGTTCCATGGCGCTCTCGATTCCGTCACGCGAATCCGGACAGCCTCTGCAGACTACGGGATCACATGCATGGACCGCAACGAGCGCGAATCCGGGCGTCTCAGCGCAAGCTGGACCGACGCACCATCAACTTCACGGGCAACACTTCGCTGTCGACCTGCTCACCGCGAATCAGACGAAGCAGGCTGTCGACCAGCACCTCGCCGGCCTGCCGGGTGTCCTGCAACACGGTGGTCAGCGGCGGGTTGACGAAGCTGGCCGTGGCGATGTCGTCGAAGCCGGCCAGCGCCACGTCCTGGGGGATGCGCAGGCCGTGGTCGCTGAGCGCCCGCATGGCGCCGATCGCGATCAGGTCGCTGGCGGCGAATACCGCGTCGAAGCCGGTTTCATTCAGGATCAGTCCGCGCATCGCCTCGTACCCCGAGTGCTCGGTGCTTTCGGCATTCTGTTGCAGCGCGGGATCGATCTCGACTCCGGCCCGCTCCAGCGCCTTCACATAGCCGCGGTAACGGCCAAAGAATTCCGGGTAATGACTGGACGCGTCGCCGAGAAACGCGATGCGACGGCAGCCACGCTCGAGCAGGTGTTCGGCGACGGCCTGCCCGCCGCGAAAGTTGTCGCAACCGATCGACACGCCGGGCTGGTCCGGCAGGACCGCACCCCAGCGCACGAAGCGCGTGCCCTGGTCGACCAGCTTTTCCAGTTTGTCGGTATAAGCCAGATAGTCGCCATAGCCGAGCAGGATCAGGCCGTCGGCCTTCTTGCTGTCGGCAAAGTCCGCATGCCAGTCGTGCGAGAACTGCTGGAACGAGATCAGCAGGTCATAACCCTGCAGCGCGCAGGCACGGGTGATCGAGCCGAGCATCGACAGGAAAAACGGATTGATGTGCGATTCGTCGGCAGTGGGGTCTTCGAAAAACAGCAGCGCCAGCGTGCCGGAGTGCATCTTGCGCAAGTTCGACGCGTTCTTGTCGACCTTGTAGTTGAGCTGCTCGGCGGCGGCCTGGATGCGCCGCCGCGTCTCTTCATTGACCAGCGGACTGCCGCGCAAGGCGCGCGACACCGTGGCCTGGGAGACCCCGGCCAGGTGAGCAATATCGATCGAAGTGGCCTTGGCCTTCATCTGCAGCGCAATCCGCCTGTGATCCCCGCGATGGCGCAACGCCATCGCCCTCGAATCCTAGCCGGTTTGCGCGCCGCGCGTCGTATCTGGCCTGCCGTGCCTCGTGCACCGGGCAAACCCACTGCTGCGGACCGATGCTCATGCGTGCATGTCCTCCAGCTCCACTCCTTTGGTCTCGCGCACGCCGGACAGCACGAACAACAACGAGAGCAGCGCGAACCCGGCATACAGGCCGTAGGCAAAGGTGAGACCCATCTCGGCCAGTGCCGGAAACGTGCTGGTGATGGCAAAGTTGGCCAGCCACTGGGCGGCGGCCGCCACGGCCAGTGCCGTGGCGCGAATGTTGTTGGGGAACATTTCGCCCAGCAACACCCACACCACCGGTCCCCAGCTGACCCCGAAAAACACCACGTAGGCATTGGCCGCGACCAGCGCGACCATGCCGACCGAACCGGGCAGGCTCAGCTCGGCGCCCGTGCCGGTAGCCTGCGAGAAGCACCAGGCCATCGCGGCCAGCGTGATGGCCATGCCCGCCGAACCCACCACCAGCAGCGGCTTGCGTCCGACCTTGTCGACCAGCGCAATGGCCACCAAGGTGACCAGCACGTTGACGATCGAGGTAACCACCGTGATGGTGAACGAATCGGCCTCGCTGAAACCCACCGAATGCCACAACGTGGACGAGTAGTAGAAGATCACGTTGATGCCCACGAACTGCTGGAACACCGACAGCAGGATGCCGATCCACACCACCGGCAACAGTCCGGCGGCCTTGCCGCGCAAGTCCCTCAGGCGCGGCTTGTGTTCGGCATGCAGGCTTTCACGGATGTCGTGCAGCTTGCTGTCCAGTGCCGTTTCGCTGTGCATGTTCAACACCTTGCGCAGCACCACGCGCGCTTCATCGATGCGCCCCTTGGCCACGAGGTGGCGCGGCGACTCCGGTACGCCCAGCACCAGCAGGCCGTAGATCAGTGCCGGCAACGTCGCCACCAGGAACATCCAGCGCCATGCAGCCAGCCCGAACCACAGCGGCTGGCTGGAACCGCCGGCCGTGCCGGACAACCAGGCGTCACTGAGCAGCGCGGCGAAAATGCCCAGCACGATCGCCAACTGTTGCATCGATCCCAACCGGCCGCGGATGGAAGCCGGCGACACTTCGGCAATGTAAGTGGGCGCAATCACCGAGGCCACGCCGACGCCAATGCCGCCAACCAGCCGCCACATGATCAGGTCCCATACCGCGGTGACCAGGCCCGAACCGATCGCGCTGGCGACCAGCAACACGGCCGCGACCTGCATGGTGCGCACGCGTCCGAACCGGTTCGCCAGCATGCCGGCGTACCAGGCGCCCAGCGCGGAGCCCAGCAGCGCGCAGGACACCGCAAAACCGGTTTGCGCCGCATCCAGGGTGAAGCTGCCACGAATCGCATCGACCGCGCCGTTGATCACGGCCGTATCGAAACCGAACAGGAATCCGCCAAGGGCGGCGGCGGCGGAAATCAGTACCACTCGCGCGGTGGCGTGCCGCCCCAGCCCGTCGCCTGTTGCATCCATTGTGCTCATTGCGTTTCCCCAACGTCATGGCGTGTGATCGCAGCCGATTCTGCGATGTGCATGTGGTGCTGTCCGGCTGAATACGTATGCAGGAGCGAAGGGCCATGCCCGCACTCGCTCCGCCCCTCCACCGATCGCTTCCGGAGGTCACTATGACAGCGCTGTCATGATTCGCCAAGCCTGTTTTTCAAATACGCCAGAACAGGCTCGCAACGGGTTTCATGCTGCACAACAACGCCCCCGATTCAACACGCGCAAGGCAGCCCCCAGGAAGCCGGGGGGAACGGAGTGGGCGAAGCGCCGTTGCCGAACCGGCTATTCCGCAGCGTTGATCACGGCCAGGAAGTCGCGCCCATAGCGCTTGAGCTTGGCCTCGCCGACGCCGCTGACGCTGGCCAGCTCATCCTCATTGGCGGGCAGCGCACGCAGCATGGCCAGCAAGGTGGCATCGTGGAACACCACGTACGGGGGAACGCCCTGCTGTTTCGCCAACTGGGTGCGCAGCGCACGCAATTCATCCCACATCGGCTGCTCATACGCCTCGATCCCGAGACTGCCGCCATGCCGGGGATCACCGGTGATCAACTTGCTGTCGCGGCGACGCCGGGTGGCACGCTCGGGCCGCGCGTCCTCACGCAGCTTCACGCTTTTTCCGCCGTTGAGCACGGCGCGGCTGGCCGCGGTGAGGCGCAGGGTACCGTAGCCTTCGGCATCCGCCTCCAGCAGACCGGCGGCCAGCAGCTGGCGAAATACCGAGCGCCACTGCTTGTCGTCCATCTCGGAGCCGATGCCGAATGTGCTCAGTCGATGATGATCCAGGCTCAGCACGCGCTCGGTCTCTTCCCCACGAAGCACCGAGATGACGTGACCGGAGCCGAAGCGCTGGCCGGTGCGATAGACCGCCGACAGTGCCTTCTGCGCCGGCACCGTGGCATCCCAGGTCTTCGGCGGCGCGATGCAGTTGTCGCAATGTCCGCACGGACCGGGATAGGTTTCGCCGAACGCACCCAGCAACATCTGGCGGCGGCAATCGATCGCCTCGGCGTAGGCCAGCAACGATTCCAGTTTCTGCCGCTCCACCCGTTTGCGCTCGTCGGCCGATTCGGACTGCGCGATCATCTGGCTCATGGTGACCACATCGGACAAGCCGTAGATCATCCACGCCTCGGCCGGCAAGCCGTCGCGGCCGGCGCGGCCGGTTTCCTGGTAGTAGCCCTCGATGCTGCGCGGCAAATCCAGATGCGCCACGAAACGCACGTCGGGCTTGTCGATGCCCATGCCGAAGGCGACCGTGGCGACCATCACCACGCCGTCCTCGCGCAGGAAGCGCTGCTGGTTCTTCGCACGGGTCGCGGCATCCAGGCCGGCGTGATAGGGCAAGGCCTCGATGCCAGCCTCGGCCAGCCAGGCGGCGGTGTCGTCCACCTTCCGCCGGCTCAGGCAATAGACGATGCCGGACTCGCCCTCGTGGCCAAGCAGGAATTCGCCCAGCTGCCGCTTCGCGTTGTGACGCAGGCCGACGCCATAGCCGATGTTGGGACGGTCAAAACTGGAGACGAATTGCCGCGCCCCCTGCAGTGACAACCGTTCCACGATTTCCTCGCGGGTACGCGGGTCGGCGGTGGCGGTGAGGGCAATCCGCGGCACCTCGGGGAAACGCTGATGCAGGACGGCCAGCTCGCGGTATTCCGGGCGGAAATCATGGCCCCACTGGGACACGCAATGCGCTTCGTCGATCGCGAACAACGCCACTTCGGTGCGCTCGAGCTGGGTCAGGAAGCGCGGGGTGAGCAGGCGCTCGGGCGCCACGTAAAGCAGATTCAGCTCACCCGCCAGCAACTTCCGTTCAACCTCACGCTGCTCGTCCGCGGCCAGGCTGGAATTGAGAAACGCGGCAGCCACGCCGGCCTCGCGCAAGGCATCGACCTGGTCCTGCATCAGCGCGATCAACGGCGACACCACGATGCCGGTGCCCTGGCGCACCAGGGCGGGAATCTGGAAGCACAACGACTTGCCGCCACCGGTGGGCATCAGCACCAGCGCGTCCCCGCCTTCGCTCAGGTGGTCGACGACGGCTGCTTGCTCACCACGGAAACTGGGGTAGCCGAAAACGCTTTGAAGAATGTCGAGTGCACTGGAATTCATCGACGCATGCTACCAAAACCGACCTGCGCGCCCGCCGGAAACACCGGTGATCCAGCGTCAGACGGTCACGGCTCAGTTGTCCGGCATGCCCCACAACGCGTGATCCAGATCGGCATCCAGACCGAACCGCGACAACGGCACGCGCCCATTCCGGACCTCGATGCCCTCGGCCTTGAGCCGGCGGGACTGTTCAAGGAAGCCGCGACTCCCCGGAGGCATGGCGATGCGCCCGCTGGAACGCAGCACGCGAAACCACGGCAGCTCCATGCCCTCGGGCACTTCCCCCAGCAGCCGGCCGACCATGCGCGCCCGACCGGGCAGCCCGGCCCGGGCGGCGATCGCGCCATAGCTGGCGACACGCCCCCGCGGTATGGCGGCAATGGCGGCATAGATACGGGCAGCCGGATCATTCATGTATTCACGCGACGCACGGGGATCCATGTCAGAGTAGCTTCCGATCTTCGTCAGCGGAAGCCGCAAATGCGCCACTTCGAAGCCGTGCGTTCCCACGTGGGCAGCTTGCATGAGCTGCGCCACAACGATCCTTACCTGATCAGCTTCGACCTGAAACTGGCGCAAGACCGTTTTCAGGGCATCTACCTGGCTGAACTGGAAGACGAGGCTGGTCGTCGCTACCTGCGCATTTCCACACCGGTCGGCCCGCTTGCCGGCACCGATCCCAATCGATGCCTGCGCTTCAACTGGCAACAGCGCACGGGTTTTCTCGCGGTCGCCGACCTGGATGGGTCGCCCTACCTGCACTTGTGCGAGAACCGCCCCTACGAGTTCCTCGATCAGGCGGAGTTGCAACGTCTGGTCGATGAACTGGGCGCGCTGGGCGACCAGCTGGAACAGCTCATCGCGACCAACAGCGATTCGCTCTAGGCGAACCCGGAGTCAGTCCACCAGCCGGAACAGCAACACCAGGCCGTAAGCCAGCAACGCGGTGATCGGCAAGGTGAGCACCCACGCCCACACCATGCGTTCGACCACCGACCAGCGAATGGCACTGAAGCGCTTGGCCGCGCCCACGCCCATGATCGATGCCGACACGTTGTGCGTGGTCGAGACCGGAATGCCGAATACCGACGCCACCAGAATCACCGCGGCCGAGCTGGTTTCGGCGGCGAAGCCGTTGATGGGGTGCAACTTGACCATCTTGTGGCCCAGCGTCTTGATGATCCGCCAGCCACCACCGGCCGTGCCGGCTGCCATGGTCAAGGCGGACACCACCTTCACCCACACCGGGATGACAAAGCCGCCAGCCGGATTGCCGTCGATGCGCAGGAAACCGAGCCAGTTCGGCAATTGATCGAACTGGTGCGCCGCGGTGCCACCGGCCAGTGCCAGCGCAATGATGCCCATGCTTTTCTGCGCGTCGTTCATGCCATGGGCAACGCCCATCGCACCGGCTGACAGGATCTGCGCCTTGCCGAAGAACGAATTGACGAAAGGCGTGCGACCGAACCGGCGCAACCAACCCTGGCGGTTCGCAAACCAGGCCAGCAGCGCGTACAGCGCGCCCATCAACAGGAAACTGATGATGAAGCCGGCCAGCGGTGACAGCACCATTGGAACGATCACCTTGGGAATCACGCCGGCGCCCTTGAGCACGCTGCCCTCGACCCAGATCACCGAATTGAAATTGTTGCTGGACGCAGCGATCGCCGCACCCACCAGCGAACCGACCAGTGCGTGACTGGAACTTGAGGGCAGGCCCAGCCACCAGGTGATCAGGTTCCACACGATCGCTGCCAGCAGGGCGCAGATCAGCAACTGCGAGCTCATCTCGATCACGCCGGCATTGATCAGCCCCGAGGCAATGGTCGCGGCCACTGCCGTACCCATGAACGCGCCGAGCAAGTTGGTGCCCGCCGCCATCAGCACGGCCTGGCCCGGAGTCAGCACCTTGGTGGCCACCACGGTGGCGATGGAATTGGCGGTGTCGTGGAAACCGTTGATATAGGTGAAGAGCAGCGCGATTACCACCACCGCAATGACGATACTCATGCGCGCTCACCACAGCAGGACGGGAGGTCACACGGGGTGGCATGCCATGCCGGACGAAGTGCAATGCGCTGGGTCACGGGCGTGGCCTCAGGAGTTCTTCAGCACGATCGAATACACGATGTTGCCCACGTCGCGGCATTTGTCGATGGCCTTTTCAATCAGCTCGAACAGATCCTTCGCCAACACCGCGCGCATCACGTCGCCGCCTTCCACGTACAGTGTGCGATAAGGCGCCAGCAGCATGCGATCCCCCTCGGATTCCAGCGCCTGCAGGCGATCCTGCAGCTTCTTCACCGAATCGATGCGCAACCCGCGGCGCAACTCATGCACCATCTGCACCACCACCGCACTGGACTGCTCCAGCACCAGCGCGCGCTGGGCGAAATCCACGCCGACCAGGCGATCGGCCACGATTTCGTAACGCTCGGCGAATTTCTCCACCGTCTTGGGAATCTTGTACAGCGCCGAGTTCAGCGCCTCGATATCTTCGCGGTCGAGCGCGGTCACGAAGGTATTGACCAACCCTTCGCTGATCTGGGCGGCCAGTTCCTTTTCGCGCGCGCGCGTCACCGTGAAAGCGGCCATCACCTGTTCGGCGCCCGGCTTGGTCAACAGCGCATGCAGCGCCTTGGCGCTTTCGTGAGCGGTCTCGGCGCTTTGTTCCAGCAAGCCGTAGAACTTGTCGCCTTTGCCGAAAATCGTCTGCAGTGAAAACATGCGGGCCATGCCTGAGATAACAGAATAACGGGGATGTTACAGGACTGCCGTGCTGCCCTGCATCAACGCACGCGCCCGGATGGGGTGATGTGAAGGGTCAACACCACTTACACTGTGGCCATGCACCCTCCCCCATCATTACCGCGATGCTGACCCAAATCGCGCTCGTCCTCGTGCTGGCCCTGTGCAACGGTTTCTTCGCGCTGTCGGAGATGGCTCTGGTGGCTTCGCGCAAGAGCCGCCTGAAGCAGATGGCCCGGAACAGCCGCAAGGCGGCTCTGGCGCTGCGGCACGCCGAAGCTCCCGAACACTTCCTGTCGACCGTGCAGGTCGGCATCACCCTGGTCATGCTGATCACCGGTGCGATTGCCGGTGATGCGCTGGGTGGCCATATCGCCGCCTTGCTGCAAGGCGCCCGCCTCGGCTGGTTGCTGCCTTACGCACATGTCATCGGCATCGTGCTCGGCTTCGTGCTGATCTCCTTCATCCAGATCGTGATTGGCGAACTGGTGCCCAAGCGGCTGGCGCTCGCTTCACCGGAAAGGGCAGCCACCTACGTGGCGTATCCGATGCTGGTGCTGTCGCGGATCACCGCGCCCTTCGTGTGGTTGCTCAACGTGTCCAGCAACTTGCTGCTGCGCATGCTGCGGGTCAATCAGCAAGGCCGCGGCGTGGTCACCGAAGAAGAGATTCGCCTACTGGTCGCCGAGAGCGCCGAACAGGGCGTGCTCGATCCGGACGAACACAACATGGTCAATCGGGTGTTGCGGCTGGGCGACCGCACGGTGGACAGCGTGATGACGCCGCGCATGCGCATCGCCTGGCTGGACATTGCCGGCACCCGTGAGGAGAACGTCGAGGTACTGCGCGATACGCCGTATTCGCGTTATCCCGTTTATCGCGGCGATGAAAGCGACGTGGTGGGCGTGGTCGAGGTCAAAAGCCTGCTGCACAGCTTTGCCGAAGGCAAACCGGAATTGTTCGAACACCTGTCCAAGCCGCTGTTCGTGCCCGCCGCAGCGCGCGCGCTGGATTTGCTGGAGGAATTCCGCGACGCCGAGACGCCGCTGGCGCTGGTCGTCGACGAGTACGGCGACATCGAAGGCGTGGTTACCGTCAATGACCTGCTCGCTGCCGTGGTCGGCGCCAGCCAGATCGGGCACGGCACCGGCAACGACGACAGCCCGATCATGCAGCGTGCCGATGGCAGCTGGCTGGTCGACGGCAGCCTGCCCACCGACGACCTGCGCGAACTGCTGCACATCGGCAAGCTGCCGGGCGAGGATGAGCACGACTTCCGCACCGTCGCCGGCATGGTGATGACGGCGCTGGGCCATATACCCCAGACCGGCGAGGTGTTCGCCTGGCACGGCATCCGCTTCGAAGTGGTCGATCTCGACGGCGCCCGCATCGACAAGCTGCTGGTGACGCCGGCGCCCTCGCTGGAACCCGCCGATGACGAAATGTAGGAGCGACGCCGCTGAGGACTACCGGCCCTTCGCCAAACCGGCCATCCGCTGCGCATCGGCGAGGATCCCGTGCAGCACGCGCAACTCCCGTTCGTCCGGCTGGGCCCGCTGGAACAGCTTGCGCAGGCGCAGCATGATCGTGGTCGGTTCACGCCCTTTGTGGAACTCGATGTCGTCCAGCGTCTGTCCCAGGTGACGGTAGAACTGCTCCATCTGTCCCGCATCCGCCGGGGGTTCGTCATGTTCCGGCGGCGGTTCGGGCAGGTTGTCGCCCAGCATGGCCAGGCGAATTTCATAGGCCATCACCTGCACCGCCTGTGCCAGGTTGAGCGAGCTGAAATCGTCGACGCTCGGAATCCGCACCATGGCGTGGCAGCGCGCTAGCTCCTCGTTCTCCAGCCCGGTTCGCTCGTTGCCGAACACCAGCGCCACCTGTTCGCCACGCATGGCCGCCGCCAGCACCTGCTGCGCTGCCTCGCGCGGCGACAGTTCCGGCAGGTTCACTCCGCGTCGGCGCGCTGACAGACCCAGTGCCAGGCTACTGCCGGTCAGACCCTCGATCAGTTCGCGGTGGATGCCCGCACGTTCCAGCACGTCGTCGGCACCGGCGGCCAGCGCATTGGCTTCCGGATCGGGGAAACGATACGGCGACACCAGCTCCATCCGCTCGAAACCCATGGTGCGAATCGCCCGCGCCGCACTGCCAATATTGCCCGGATGCGAGGTACGCACCAATACATAGCGGATGCGGGCGGCGAGGTCGTGGAGATCGGTCATGCGCGGCAGGGATTGGCTATTGGGGTCGACAAGGATAGTGGACAAGGGCGGCCGGGGCTCGCCTCTGCTAGAATTCCCGGCCGCAAACCCGCTCTCTTCCAAAGTCGAAACCCATGGCCCGACCACACGTCACGATCGCGGCGCGCGCCGCCCGTTCCGCAGGCAACATCATCCTGCGCTACATGAACCGCATCGACGGCCTCAACATCGTCGAGAAACAGCAGCTGGATTTCGTCTCCGAAGTCGACAAGCTGGCCGAAGCGGAGATCATCAAGGAACTGCGCCGCGCCTACCCCGACCACGCGATCCTCGCCGAGGAAAGCGGCCAGACCGGCAAGGGCCCGCTGACCTGGGTGATCGACCCGCTTGATGGCACCCACAACTACCTGCGCGGCATCCCGCACTTCAGCGTGTCCATTGCACTGCTGGAAAAAGGCGTGCCGATTCACGCGGTGGTGTTCGACCCGCTGCGCGACGAGCTGTACACCGCCAGCAAGGGCGACGGCGCGTACATCAATGATCGCCGCATGCGCGTGGGCAAGCGCGAGAACCTGGGCGGCGCGATGATCGCCACCGGCTTCCCGTTCCGCCAGCGCGAACACCTGGTGCCGCAAATGGACATGACCCGCGCGATCCTTGGCCAGGCCGAGGACATCCGTCGCTCCGGCTCTGCCGCGCTCGACCTGGCCTACGTCGCCGCCGGCCGCTACGACGGCTACTTCGAGATCGGCCTGAAGCCGTGGGACATGGCGGCCGGCGTGCTGCTGGTGCACGAAGCCGGTGGTCGCTACTGCGATTTCGCCGGTCGTGACGGCATTCCGGAGAGCGGCAACATCATCGCCGGCAACCTCAACGTGGCCAAGGCCATGGTCGACGCGATCGGGCAGCAGGCCACGCCGGCACTGCTCAAGGCCTGAGCTGTCCTCATCCGGGAAAGGCGCCTGCGGGCGCCTTTTTTGTTTCAGGCCGACCGGTCTTCACCGGCGTCGCGCAGGAATTCACGCAGAAACGGCACCGTGATCCGGCGCTGTGCCGCCAGCGAGGCCTGGTCCAGTCGGTCCAGCAAATCGAGCAGCGCACCGAGGTCACGGGCGTAGCGGGCGAACAACCAGTCCAGCACCACGTCGTCGAGCTGGATGCCGCGCAAGGCCGCCTGCGCCTTGAGCACTTCACGGCGCTCGGCATCGTCCAGCGCCTTCAACGCAAACTGGGTGCAGGCGCCCAGGCGCGAGCGCAAATCCGGCAGGCCCAACGCCAATTGCGTCGGCGTGGCATCGGCGGCAAACAGCAGTGCCGTGCCTTCCGCCCTGGCCCGGTTGTAGAGATCGAACAAGGCGTGTTCGGCGTCGCGACTTCCCGCGATCGCCTGCAAGTCATCCAGTGCCAGCAACTCGCTGCCAGCCACGCCGCGCAGCGCCGTTGCCGGATCGGCCAGTGCAGCAAGCGGCAGGTATTGCACCGTGCGACCCGTGCCACTGGCCGCGTGACAGGCGGCGATCAACAAATGGCTTCTGCCGCTGCCGGCGGCGCCGGCAAGGTAAACCCACGGCGACCCGGGCTGCAGCGCCAGCGCGCGCACAGCCGCCAGGGCGGGCGCATTGGCGCCGGCATGGAAGTGTTCGAAGCGCTGACGACGTGGCCAGCGCAGCGCCAGCGGCAACTGCGGAATCATGGCGTGGACGAATCGCCCGGGATGCCCACGGCATCCGTCTGCACCTCGCCATCACGATGCACGGTGACGTCGACCTCGGCGATCACCGGATCCTCCGGCCCTTCCTCGTTGTACAGCTCGCTCATCCGATAGCGTTCAAGCAGGTAGCGCAGCAGCACCATGATCACCGATGCCGCCGGCAGCGCGAGCAGCACGCCCAGGAAGCCGAACAGGTAGCCGCCGGCCAGCACCGCGAACATCACCGCCACCGGGTGCAGGCCGATCTTGTCGCCGACCAGCTTGGGCACCAGCACATAACCTTCCAGCAGCTGGCCGACGGCGAACACGCCACAGACCATCAGCACATGAGTCCAGTCGCCGAACTGCACGAGCGCGGCGATGATCGCCGCGACGAAGCCGATGATGAATCCCAGGTACGGCACGAAACTGAGCAGACCGGCCACCAGGCCGATCAACAAGCCCACGGATAGCCCGACCAGGCCCAGACCCGCGCCGTAGAACACGCCCAGCGCCAGCATCACCAACAACTGGCCCCGCACGAACGCGCCCAGGATCTTGTCCGCTTCACCCGCCAGATGCGCGATCGTCGGCTCGATCGAACGCGGCAGCATAGTGTCGATCTTCGCCACCAGCCGGTCCCAGTCGCGCAGCAGGTAGAACGCCACCACCGGAATCAGCACCAGGTTGGTCAACCACATCGCGATGCCCAGGCCCGAACGCGAGACCTTGCCGATCACCACGGTGGCCACGCCGCCAATCGAGCCGATATGTTCCTTGATCGCCGCAAGCAGCCGGTCACTGTCGAAGGTATGCGGATCCAGGTGCAACCGGGCTTGCAGCCACGGCCACACGGTGTTCTGCGCCCAATCGCCATAACGGGGCAAGTTGCTGATCAGGTTTTCCACCTGACGGGCTATCAGCGGAATGAGCAGCAGCAGCACGCCCACGACGACGACCATGATCACCACGAAGACGATCGTGGCAGCCCACATCCGGCTCAACCCGAAACCTTCCAGCCGGTCGGCCAGCGGATCACCCAGATAGGCCAGCATCGCCGCCACGGCGAACGGCATCAGTACCGGCGCGAGCAGCCAAACCAGATAACCAAACACCACCACGATGGCCAGCAACTGCCAGCGACGCGAGATTTCCTTGTCGTGATTCACCCGACACGCCCCTGCAAGTGATGGATGTCCGCCTCAAGCGTCCGCACATCGACGCGCGGGGTTGTGCGAGGGACTCGCATCCGGCTCAACGCAACCAGCGCAGGTTGGCGTCCGCACCCGGATGCGCTTCACCCTGCAGCAACAGATGGCCGCCGGCGGCGAGGTTCGCGGCCAGCGCGCTGATCGGAATGGTGGCTTTCACGTCCAGAAGCACCCCGTCATTCTCCGCCCCCAGGGTCAGCACCTGCTTCACGGTCGGATCATTCTGCAGGGCGGCTATCAGGTTGGCATAAGCCATCGCGTTGCTCAGGCCGCTGACCCACAGCTTGCCCTCGCTCGGCGTGTCACCGATCACGTTGAGCTGCTTGCCCAGGCGATCGACCAACCCTTTGCCGGCATCGCCCAAAAGCGTGCCCGTGTCGGCGCCCTGGCCGCTCCAATGTTGCGCCTGACCACCCGAAATCAGTGTCCAGTCGGCGCTGTCACCATGCAGCTTGCCAAGCAAAACCAGGCCCGTGCGGTATTGCTGGTTGACCGTGGCCAGTGCCACCGGATCGGCCGCCGCAATCTTGGCCGGGTCAAGCTTGTGCGCCGCATCCGGATACGCCACCTCGGTGCCCCGCGCCGCAGCAGCGGCCGCCAGGCTGGTCAGCGCGGATCGATCCATCAGATGGCCGGCACGGTCCTTCACCAGCAACAACACCGGCGGCTTGATGCCTGCGCTTTGCACGCCAAGCTTCGAGACCAGTCGCCGGACCGAACCCGGCTCGAAATCGACATTCAGAACCATGCCGGTGGCGGCGCGCTGATACTGGAACTTCTGCACCAGCGAAGCGGCCTTGCCCAGCGCATCGGCATAACCGGCGTTGCTGCGCAGATCCTGCCCTCCGGCGACGCGGGTAAGCACCTGACCCAACGCCGTGGAAAACGCCTGATCGCGCTGCGCATCACTGGTGTCCGCCACCGGCACGACCACCGAATAGGGTGAACCGGCGACCTGGGCGTGCAAGGACGGCAAGGCGGCAAAAGCCAACAGCAAAGTGACGATCAGCAGGCGGGAAAGGCGCATGGGTGCGGGCATCTTCAGGGGAAATCTCCCGGGAAGTCTGCCCAATAGTCGCCCCAGCGTCCATCGCAGTCATTGCCGGAGCCGCTCAGGGCAGACGGCAACCCATTGCAAGCTGCTAAACTTCCGCGTTTCATCCACCCCGGTTTTCGCCATGTCTGACGCCCTCACCTACTGCGCCGCAGGCGTCGATATTGATGCCGGCAATGCGCTGGTCGAACGCATCAAGCCGCTGGTCAAGCGCACCCTGCGACCTGAGGTGATGGGCGGACTGGGTGGCTTCGGCGGCCTGTTCGACCTATCCGGGCGCTACAAGGAACCGGTGCTGGTCTCCGGCACCGATGGCGTGGGCACCAAACTGAAGCTGGCGCAGATGCTGAACCGCCACGAGACGATCGGCATCGATTTGGTCGGCATGTGCGTCAACGACGTGCTGGTCCAGGGCGCCGAACCGCTGTTCTTTCTCGACTATTTCGCCACCGGCAAGCTGGACGTGGATACCGCCGCGGCCGTGGTCGGCGGCATTGCCACCGGCTGCGAGCTGGCCGGCTGCGCGCTGATCGGCGGTGAAACCGCCGAGATGCCTGACATGTATCCGCCGGGCGAATACGACCTGGCAGGGTTTACCGTGGGCGCGGTGGAGAAGTCGCAGATGCTGACCGGCGCAGCGATCGCCGCCGGCGACGTGATCCTCGGTGTCGCATCGAGCGGTCCGCACTCGAACGGCTATTCGCTGGTCCGCAAGATCCTCGATCGCGCCGGAGCCCCGCTGGACCTCGATCTCGACGGCATGAAGCTGGGCGACGCGCTGATGGCGCCGACCACGATTTACGTGAAGCCGATGCTGGAGCTGCGTCGCGCCCTGCCCGAGCAGGTCCACGGCATGGCCCACATCACCGGCGGCGGCCTCAAGGAAAACATCATTCGCGTGGTACCCGACGGCCTGGGCATCGCGTTGCAGGCGTCGGCCATCGTGCTGCCACCGGTGTTCGACTGGCTGATGCGCGAGGGCAACGTGGCGCGCGAGGAAATGTGGCGCACGTTCAACTGCGGCATCGGCTTCACGGTGATCCTGCCGCGCGACGCCGTTGCCGATGCTTCCGCCCTGCTGACTCGGCACGGCCTGGCCAGCTCCTTGATCGGCGAGATCGTGCCCGCGCAGGGCGACGAACGCGTGCATATCGGCTGATCGGTTCCGTGCCGGCCACGCCCGTCAAAGTCGCCGTGCTCGCCTCCGGGCGCGGCAGCAACCTGGCCGCACTGCTCGACGCGCGAGACCGGGGCGAACTCCCGATCGACTTCGTCCTGGTAGGCAGCGACAAGGCCGGCGCCGGCGCACTGCGACTGGCCGAAGCGGCGAATATCCCCACCCTCGCGCTGGATCCACGCAGTTATCCGGACCGACGCGCATTCGACCTCGACCTGTTCGCCCGCATCACCGCCAGCGGCGCCGAGTGGCTGGTGCTGGCCGGCTTCATGCGCATTCTCGACGGCGAGGCATTGCGTCCGTGGGTAGGCCGCATCATCAACATCCACCCCTCCCTGCTGCCGAAGTATCGCGGCCTGCATACCCACCGCCGAGCCCTCGAGGCCGGTGACGTCGAACATGGCGCCAGCGTGCATTTCGTCACCGCCGAACTCGATGGCGGCCCGGTGATCGCGCAAGCACGCCTGCCGATCACCCCCGAAGACGACGAACAGGGGCTGGCGCAGCGTCTGCTGCCGCTGGAGCATCGCCTGCTGCCGGCTGTGCTGGCCGAACTGGCCAGCGGTCGCCTGCAATGGGACGGCCAGGCTCCGCGATTTGACGGCCAACGGTTGTCGATGCCATTGCAACTCGGTGACCACGGCCTGCTGCCTTAAATCAGGTTCAGTCCCGCATGCGCAAACTCAGCGGCATGACTATCCGATTCCTGCTCGCTCCCCTGCTCGGCCTCGGCCTGCTGTTTGGCAACCAGGCCGGCGCCACCACCGCGCCCCGTGCCTTCACCGCCACCTACAACGTGTTGCAGGGAGGCCAGCCGATGGGTGTGGCAACAGTCCAGCTGCGTGCGGCCGGTAACGGCCAGTGGACCTACAGCAAGGACGTCAAGGGCACCGGCGGACTGGCGGCACTGCTCGGCGCCAGCGTCAACGAATCCTCGCGTTTCCGCTGGAAGAATGACGTGCCGGAAGCGATCAGCTACGACTACCAGATGGAGGCGGCGGTGAAACAGAAGCAGCGCCATCTGAGCGTCGACTGGGCGACAAACCAGGTCAGCGTCGACGAGGGCAAGGGCGCGCAGCATTACCCGGCCCGGCCCGGCATGGTCGAGCGCAACACCCTGGCACTGGCGCTCGGGTTCGCGCTTCGCGACGGCAAGCAGCAGGTTTCGCTGCCCGTGGCGGTGCGACAGGAAGTGCAGACACAGAATTTCAAGGTCACCGGCAAGGAAGCGATCAAGGTTCCCGCCGGCAGTTTCGACGCCGAACGAATCGACCGAACCGACGCCGACCGCGGTTTCAGCGCGTGGTATGCACCGGACCGTTACCCGGTACCGGTGAAACTGTCGCAGCACGACGGTGGCGACCTGGTGCTGGAACTGGTGAGTTACCACCAGCAGTAGCTTTCACGCTTGCGACGACAACTGGCTCGGCTGTTCGGACTGAGAAGTCAGGTTCGATTGCAGCCATTCTCTGGCACGCGGCTGTATCAGCCAGTACGCATTGATCAGGCTTCCCAGCATGCTGCCGACAAACAGTCCGGCAAAATGCAGAAGTTCGCCGTCGTAACCCAGCCAGCGGCGAATCGCGTCGATGCCGGAAATACAGACAAAGAACAGCGGCAGCGTGAGCCAGATGCCGCGGGCGGTGTTGCTGCGACTCACTGCCTCGCGCCACCACGCCCGCCGGTCCGCTGCAGCCACCGCGTGCAATTCGGGAACGTCCTTCAATCGCAGATAACGTTTCATGACGTCCAGCCCACGCGATGATCAAACGGGTCAGTTCGGCAGGCGCCGGATCTTCGCGCCGAGCACACCCAGCTTCTCTTCGATGTTCTCGTAGCCGCGATCGATGTGATAGACGCGATCAACGATCGTGTCGCCCTTGGCGACCAGACCGGCCAGCACCAGGCAGGCCGAGGCGCGCAGGTCGGTGGCCATGATCGGCGCGCCGCTCATTTCGGACACGCCCTGGATCACCGCGGTGTTGCCTTCGAGCTGGATGTTGGCGCCCAATCGCTGCAGTTCCTGCGCATGCATGAAGCGGTTCTCGAATACCGTTTCGGTCACCACGCCGGTGCCTTCGGCCACGCAGTTGAGTGCCGTGAACTGCGCCTGCATGTCGGTGGGAAAAGCGGGGTACGGCGCGGTGCTGATGTTGACCGCCTTCGGCCGCCGCCCGCCCATGTCCAGCTCGATCCAGTCGTCGCCGGTGGAGATGTGCGCGCCGGCCTCTTCCAGCTTGGCCAATACCGCTTCCAGCGTGTTGGCTCGGGCATGCCGCGCACGCACCTTGCCACCGGTCATCGCCGCGCCCACCAGATAGGTACCGGTTTCGATGCGGTCGGGCAGCACGTCGTGCTGGGCACCGTGCAGTCGTTCGACACCGTGGATCACCATGGTGGACGTGCCCACACCCTCGATCTGCGCACCCATCGCGATCAGGCAATGCGCCAGGTCGACCACTTCCGGCTCCTGCGCGGCGTTCTCGAGCACGGTGGTGCCCTGCGCCAGGGCCGCGGCCATCATGATGTTCTCGGTGCCGGTGACGGTGACCATGTCCATCACGATGCGGGCGCCTTTCAGCCGCTTCGCCTTCGCCTTGATGTAGCCATTCTCGACCGTGATCTCGGCGCCCAGCGCCTGCAGGCCACGGATGTGCTGGTCGACCGGACGCGAGCCGATCGCGCAGCCGCCCGGCAAGGACACTTCCGCTTCACCGAAACGCGCCACCAGCGGACCCAGCACAAGGATCGATGCACGCATGGTGCGCACCAGATCGTATGGCGCCACGCAGGTGCTGGTGGTGCGCGGATCGACATGCATCTTCATGCGGTCGTCCAGTACCAGCCGCACGCCCATCTGGCCAAGCAGCTCGATGAACGTGGTGACGTCGTGCAGGTGCGGCACGTTGCCGATGCTGACCGGCTCATCGGCCAGCAGGCAGGCAGCGAGAATCGGCAACACGGCATTCTTGGCGCCGGAAATGGCGACCTCGCCATTGAGCGGCGTGCCGCCACTGATCAGGATCTTGGCCATCGAAAGTCCTTCAATGAAACGTGAAAAGGAAAGCGGCTGCGGCCATCAATGGCGCGCCGCGACTTCCTCGGGGGTCAGGGTTTTCAGTGCCAGCGCGTGGATGGCGCCGCCCATCAGCTCGCCGAGCGTGGCATATACCAGCCGGTGCCGGGCCAGCGGCAATTTGCCGGCGAACTGGCTGGCGACCACGGTGGCCTCGAAATGCACGCCGTCGGCGCCGCTGACTTCCACCTGGGCACCAGGCAGGCCTTGTTCGATCATCGCCTGGATGCGGCTGGAGTCCATCGGAAAGTGTTCCATGCGGTAGGTCGGCCAGCCGGAAGGCGGACTCCAGGTCGATCGGAATCCATTGGGCTGGCTTATGACGTTAAACTGCGAAGATGCCATGGTAATGGAAATACGCTGGCGCAGAAATGACACCGGCTGCGCGGCAGGCCAAATCGGCCCGTCATTTGCGGCCTTCCGGCCCTCCCGGCCCGTCTTTTACCGAGTCCTCATGAACGCACGCACCGCTTCGTCCGCCCCCGTCTTGCTGGATCCGGACCGCATCACCCGCAGCGCCCGCACGGTAATCGCCACCGAAGCGGCGGCAACGCAGGCACTGGAGTCGCGGATCGGACCGGAGTTCGTGGAAGCCTGCCGGTTGATTCTGGGCTGCACCGGGCGCGTGGTGGTCAGCGGCATGGGCAAGTCCGGCCATATCGGGCGCAAGATCGCCGCCACGCTGGCGTCCACCGGCACACCGGCGTTCTTCGTGCACCCCGGCGAAGCCAGCCATGGCGACCTCGGCATGATCCTGCCGCAGGACGTGGTGCTGGCGCTGTCCTATTCCGGCGAGACCGACGAGCTGCTGCTGATCCTGCCGGTGATCAAGCGCCAGGGCATTCCGTTGATCGCGATCACCGGACGCCCCACCTCCTCTCTTGCCAGCCAGGCCGACGTACACCTCGATGGCAGCATCTCCAGCGAGGCCTGCCCGCTGGGTCTGGCGCCCACCACCAGCACCACGGTGGCGCTGGTCTGGGGCGACGCGTTGGCGATCGCCCTGCTCGAAGCGCGCGGCTTCACCTCCGACGACTTCGCCCGTTCGCACCCGGCCGGTGCACTGGGCCGGCGCCTGCTGCTGCACATCAGCGACGTGATGCATACCGGCGATGACGTACCGAAGGTCCCCTCCCATGCCGGCGTTACCGCCGCCCTGGTCGAGATGACCCGCAAGCACCTGGGCATGACCGCCGTGGTCGATGCCGAACAGCGCCTGCTCGGCGTGTTCACCGACGGTGACCTGCGCCGCGCGCTGGACGATGAAGGCGTCGACCTGCGGGGCGCCACCGTGGCTGAACTGATGACGCGCGGACCGAAGACCATCGGCGCCGACAAGCTGGCGGCAGAAGCGGCCCAGCTGATGGAGAAATACCAGATCCATGCGCTGCTGGTGGTCGACGAGGAACAACGCGTGGTCGGCGCGCTGAACATTCATGATCTGCTCCGTGCACGTGTGGTCTGATGCGGATTCGTCTCGACGCATCCGCGAAATCGAACAAGCCTCGCTTTTGACCTTCCTCCGCAGACCCCGTGCCTGAACCCGTGCCCGAAAGCTATCCCGCCAATCTCTCCGAGAACATCCTCGCCCGCGCCGCGAAAATTCGCCTGGCCGTGTTCGACGTGGACGGCACGCTGACGGACGGGCGCCTGTGGTACGGCGAAGACGGCCATGAAACCAAGGTGTTCCACGTGCACGACGGACTGGGCCTGAAGCGCCTGCAGGCCAACGACGTGCAAGTGGCCATCATCACCGCGCGGATCAGCCACCCGGTGGCGCTGCGCGCGGAGGAACTGGGCATCAGCCACGTTTACCAAGGCCAGAGCGACAAGCGCGCCTGCCTGCGCGAACTGCTGGACGCTCTGCATCTGGTGCCGGAGCAGGCCGCCTTCGTCGGCGACGATCTGCCCGACCTGCCTCCCATGCACATCGCCGGCCTCGCGGTGGCGGTGGCCAATGCCCACCCCTGGGTCGCTGAAGCGGCGCACTGGCAGACTAGCCGCGGCGGCGGCATGGGCGCGGCACGCGAAGCCTGCGACCTGATCCTGCACGCCCAAGGCAAGAGCGACGCCGAACGGGAGCGCTGGCTGTGAGTCTGCGACTCTGGCTGCGCGACCGGCGCCTGCCGGCCGCGACCATCGCCATCGCACTGGCCGCCGGTGTGGCCCAGCTGTTCCTGTGGTGGTTCGGGCCGGCGCCGAAAACCAACGACTTCGTCGGCCCGCCCCGTTCCGGCTATACCCTCACCAACGCCCGCATGACCGAGTTCAACGTCGACGGGCAACCGAGTTTCCACCTTCAGTCACCCCATCTGGAACGACGCGAAGGCGACGACTCGCTGTACCTCAACTCCCCCACCTTCCAGTTGCCGGCCAAGCAGGATGGCGTACCGGACTGGGAAGGTCAGTCGCTGTATGGCTGGGTCAACAAGAGTGGCACCGAGCTGAAACTGCAAGGTCCCGTCGACATGCACCGGGCCGCCTTCCAGGACGCGCCGGCAGCGCAGATCACCACCGCCGACATCACCGCCTGGCCGAAGCAGAATCGGCTGGAGACCGCCGCACCGGCGCAGATGGTGCAAGGCGGCACTAGAATCAGCGGTATCGGCATGCGTGCCGACCTCAACGACAAACACCTGGAGCTGCTCGATGACGTTCATGCCATCTTCCCGCCGCGCAAGCGCTAGGTTCGCGCTCGGCATTGCCGTTCTCGCCCTGCTGGCGGCCCAGCCTGCGCTGGCGAAAAAGAGCGACCGTCAGCAGGAAATGCACGTCGGCGCGAAACATTTCGACGGCTTCCAGAAGCCCAACAGCATCAGCACGCTGACCGGCAGCGTGGTGATCACCCAGGGCACGCTGAAAGCCACCGGCGCCCAGGCCAAGGTCTATTTCGACGCCGACAGCCAGATCAGTCGCGTGGTGATCACCGGCAACCCGGCGCATCTGGAGCAACTGGACGAGAACAACAACCTGGTGCTCGGCGATGCCGCCACGCTTGACTACGACAACCTCAAGGGCATTGCGGTACTCACCGGCCATGCGTCCATCACGCAGAAAGGTCGTGGCGACGCGCACGGCGACAAACTCACCTACAACACCGAAACCAGCCAGATGACTGGCGAAAGCAGTGGCGATGGCCTGGTACACATGACCTTCAAGCCCAAGGCAAAACCCGCGGAAGGCACGCCAGCTGCCACCTCGACGCCAGCTCCGGCCCAACCGACCCCGCAGGGACAGCCGTAACCGATGCTCTCCGCCGAAGGTCTGCAAAAGAGTTTCAAGTCGCGCCAGGTCGTGCGCGAGTTCGGCTTCTCGATCCGCGAGGGCGAAGTGGTCGGCCTGCTCGGCCCCAACGGCGCCGGCAAGACCACCTGCTTCTACATGGTGGTTGGCCTGATCGAAGCCGATGCCGGCAGCATCAAGCTGGACAAGCGCGACATCACCGGCCTGCCGATGCATGCCCGCGCAAAACTCGGCATCGGTTACCTGCCGCAGGAAGCCTCGGTGTTCCGACGACTCAGCGTGGCCGACAACATCATGGCCGTGCTGGAACTGCGCGAGGGCCTGACGTCGCAGCAACGCGATGCCGAACTGGAAAACCTGCTGGACGAACTGAAGATCGCCCACATCGCCGAACAGAAAGGCGTCAGCCTGTCCGGCGGCGAACGACGCCGGGTCGAAATCGCGCGCGCACTGGCCGCCAATCCGCGCTACATGCTGCTGGACGAACCGTTTGCGGGCGTCGACCCGATCTCGGTGGGCGAGATCCAGCGCATCGTGCGGCACCTCAAGGAACGCGGCATCGGCGTGCTGATCACGGATCACAACGTGCGCGAAACCCTGGGCATCTGCGACCGCGCCTACATCCTCAACGAGGGTGAAGTGCTCTCGCGCGGCACGCCGGCGCACATCCTCGCGGACGAGAAAGTGCGCGAGGTCTACCTGGGCCGCGAATTCAAGCTCTGAAAAGCTGTCGCGACAACATCAGGCTTCGGCGCCGGGCTATGGCCGTGTCTGCGGGCCCGGGTTACGATGTCCCTGACCCCTTTCGACCCGGCTGGCATGAAACCCGCATTACAGTTTCGCCTCCACCAGCAGCTGACGCTGACGCCCCAATTGCAGCAGGCCATTCGCCTGTTGCAGTTGTCGCAACTGGAACTGGAAGCCGAATTGCGGCAGATCGCCGAGAGCAATCCTCTGCTGGAGTTTGCCGAGGAAGCCGAGGACGAAGAATCTCCGGAAATCAGCAGCACTGAATTCGACTATCCCAGTGCCGAATCGGTGGCAGCGGCAGGCAGCAACGACGAGAACGACGGCAGTGACTGGTCCGAAAGCGGCCGCACCGCGGAAGCGCCGATCGATTTCTCCAGCAATGGCTCCGGCAACAGTGCCAGCTCACGCGGCGACGAAGACTTCGAACCGCAAAACGCCGTACCCGAAACGCTGCAGCAACACCTGTTGTGGCAACTCAATCTTGCGTCGTTTAATCCGCGGCAGCATCTGATCGCCACCGTGCTGATCGATGCACTGAACCCCGCGGGCTACGTGACCGACGGGCTGGACGCTGTCATCGCCGCCTTGCCCGCCGGTTTCGACGCCAGCATCGCGGAGATCGAGGCGGTGCGTCATCGGATCCAGGGATTCGATCCGGCCGGGGTGGCCAGCCTCGACCTGCGCGATTGCCTGCGCGTGCAATTGCAGCAATTTGATCCGGACACGCCGCACCGCGATCTGGCATTGCGCATCGTGGACAGCGAACTGGACCTGCTGGCGCGCAACGATATCGTCCGGCTGGCAAGGCGCCTGCGCGCCAGCGAGGACGAGGTGGCCGACGCGGCGGTATTGATCCGCAGCCTCGATCCTCGCCCCGGCGCGGCCTTGGACACCACGCCGGTGGAATACGTGGCGCCGGACGTTTACGCGCTGCGCGACGGCCCACGCTGGCGGGTCAGCCTGAACGCGGATGCGCAACCCCGACTGGGCTTGAATCAGCATTATTGCGGCCTGATTGCCAAGGCGCGAGGCGAGGATGCCAGCTGGATGCGTGGGCAATTGCAGGAAGCGCGCTGGCTGATCAAGAGCCTGGAATCCCGTGCCGAAACCCTGCTCAAGGTGGCCGACGCGATCGTGCGGCGGCAAAGCGCGTTTCTCGACTACGGCCCGGAAGCGATGCACCCGCTGGTGCTGCGCGAGGTCGCCGAGGAAGTGGGCATGCACGAATCCACCATTTCCCGCGTCACCACCCGCAAATACCTGCACACGCCGCGCGGCACGTTCGAACTGAAATACTTCTTCTCCAGCGGCGTGTCCACCGAGGACGGCGGCAGCGCCTCGGCCACCGCGATCCAGGCCATGCTGCGCAAATTGATCGAGGCGGAAGACCCGCGCAAACCGCTGTCCGACCTCGCCATCGCGGAGGAACTGAAGCGCAAGGGCATCCAGGTGGCCCGCCGTACCGTGGCCAAGTACCGGGAAGGTTTGCGCATTCCCACGTCCAACGAACGCCAGCGCGCAAGCTGAACGTCCGCATCCCTCGCGCGGGAACTTGGTTAACGGAAAAACGCTCCCATACCTGTTACAGATGGATTGACGATGTGACGGTGCCTCGGCCCGTCACATCCAACCCCGCCGCGACGAAACGCGGTACTGCACCACCAGAGGAGGCGACCCATGCAATTCCAACTCAGCGGCCAGCAGATTGAAGTTACCCCGGCCTTGCGCGATCACGCCACGGCCAAGCTCGACCGCCTTACCCGCCTCGACGACAAACTGATCAGTCTTGCGATCGTGCTGTCGGTCGACAAGCTCCAGCAGCGCGCGGATGGAACGCTCAACACCGTGGGCGCCACCCTGCACGCCGAAGCCACCGAGGCCGACATGTACGCTTCGATCGATGTGTTGTTCGACAAGCTGGTCGCCCAGTTGCGCAAGCATCGCGAGAAAGTCGCTGACAAGCACCAGCGCGAAGCGCGTGAAGAACGCCAATACGGTTGATTCCACCTCCCCACTCACCCGAAACGGCCCGCCACGCGCGGGCCGTTTCCTTTTCTGAACACGCGTATCCGCCCAAACTGGCACAATGACCACGCCGCTGCGAAGCCCCGCCGGGCAACCCGAAGCAGCACCCGAAAACACCACAGGGACCGAAGGCTTGGACCGGATCAGCGCACGACAACTCTACGACGGTGTCCACGAGCGCATGGCCTTGCGCTGGGTGTCGGGCATGCGTGGGGAATCGCGGGTGCTGGAACCGGGCGTGGCCCAGGCACGCCGGCCGTCGCTGATCGGTTACCTCAACGTCATCTATCCCAACAAGGTGCAGATCATCGGTTCGGAAGAGCTGAACTTCCTCGACGGACTGGATTCGCGCCAGCGCTGGGAAGTGATGCACAAGATCGCTGCCTATCAGCCGGTGGCGCTGATCGTGACCAAGGACCAGCCGATCCCGGCCGACCTGCGCGATGTCGCCGACGAAACGGACACCCCGCTGTGGATCAGTGCCAAGCGTGGCCACGAATTGCTGACCTACCTGCAATACCATCTGGCGCGCATGCTGGCGGCCAAGGTCACCTTGCACGGCGTGTTTCTGGAAGTGTTCTCGATCGGCGTGCTGATCACCGGCGAAGCCGGCTCGGGCAAGAGCGAGCTGGCGCTGGAACTGATCAGCCGCGGCCACCGCCTGGTCGCCGACGACGCCACCGAGTTCACCCTGATTGCGCCGGACGTGATCGATGGCACCTGCCCGGAACTGCTGCAGGATCTGCTGGAAGTACGCGGCCTGGGCGTGCTCAACGTGCGCGAGATGTTTGGCCACATGTCGGTCAAGACGTCCAAATACCTGCGACTGGTGATCCACCTCAAGCCGTTGCGTGACGGCGAGGACATCGACGCATTGACCCGACTCACCGGCGACATCGGCCACCGTGAGGTTTTTGATGTGCAGGTGCCGAAAATCACCTTGCCGGTCGCCTCCGGCCGCAACCTGGCCGTGCTGGTCGAGGCCGCGGTGCGCAGCCATGCACTGAAGAGCAAGGGCATCGACCCGGCCCAGACTTTCATTGACCGCCAGGCGCACCAGTTGCGCCGGCTGCCACCCTGGTGAATGCATGAACGAAAATACTCCGCTGCTGAACCCGCAGGTCGATCCGCACGAGATCCATCTGATCGTGCTCACCGGCATGTCCGGTGGCGGCAAGACGGTCGCCTTGCGCGCGATGGAGGACCTGGAGTTCTACTGCGTCGACAACCTGCCCTCGGCCCTGCTGCCGCAGCTGGTCAATGCGGTGATCGAGGGCAACAGCAAGCACCGGCGCATTGCGGTCGGCGTCGATGTGCGCAACCGCGGCGCCGACTTCGCCTACATGCCGACCGTCCTGTCCGAATTGGCGGCAGCGGGCGTGCAGGTGCACCTGCTGTTCCTGGACTGCCGCGACGACGTGTTGATCAAGCGCTATTCGGAAAGCCGCAGACGCCATCCACTGGCCAATCGGGGTGTATCGCTGGCTGACACCATCGTCGAGGAGCGCAAGCTGCTGCGTCCGCTGATGGCGATCGCGGAAAAAGTGATCGACTCCAGCGACCTCAACGTGCACCAGTTGCGCCGGCTGGTGGCCACCGCTTATGCCCAGGCCACCGAAGGCCTGACCGTGATGTTCCAGTCGTTCGCGTTCAAGCGCGGGCTGCCGCTGGACGCCGATTTCGTGTTCGATGCACGCTGCCTGCCCAATCCTCACTGGCAGGCCCACCTGCGCCCGCTGTCGGGCAAGGACGCGCCAGTGCGCGAGTATCTGGAAAATCAGCCGCTGGTCGCCGAATACTTCCTCGACACCGCGCGCTGGCTGGACGCCTGGCTACCCCGCTTCGAGCAGGACGACCGCAGCTACGTGACCATTTCGATCGGCTGCACCGGCGGTCGACACCGTTCGGTTTACTTGGTCGAGAAGCTGGCCGCGTACTATCGTGACAGCCGCGAAGGTGTGCTCACCTTCCATCGTGAGCTGGAATGAACATGATGCTTTTCTCCACCTTCACGACATCGCCGCCATGAGCGTGGGCGTGCTGCTGATGACCCACGAAGCGGTCGGCCAGGCGATCATCTCGGCTGCGCACCACGTGATGCCCAAGCTGCCGCTGCGGGTGGCGGCGGTGGAAGTGCCGCCGAGTGCGGATCCGGACGTGATGCGCACGCTGACCGCGCACCACGCGCGCGAACTCGACCACGGCGACGGCGTGCTGATCCTGGCCGACCTTTATGGCGCCACGCCGTGCAACATCGGTCTGTCACTGGGCGCGCTCGGCGTCCGTCTTCGCTGCGTCTCCGGCCTCAACCTGCCGATGCTGCTGCGTGTACTCAACTATGCCGAAAAGCCGCTGGACGAACTGGCCGAGATTGCCGCCAGCGGTGGCCGCGGGGGAATATTCATCGACCATGCGTAACTCCATTCATGCTTGAACAAGAAGTTGTCATCTCCAACAAACTGGGGCTGCATGCCCGCGCCTCGGCCAAGCTGGTGCAGTTGGTGCAGGGTTTCAAATCCACCGTGTGGCTGGTCAGCAAGGGTCGCGAAGTCAACGCCCAGAGCATCATGGGCGTGATGATGCTGGCCGCCGGCCTGGGCAGCCCGTTGACGGTTCGTGCGGACGGTCCGGACGAGGCCGCGGCCGTGGCCGCCGTGGCCGACCTGTTCGAGCGCAAGTTCGACGAGGGGGCATGACTTGCATGGGAATCGGCATGAGCAGCCAGCCAACGGCTGAAAGTCGGGATCCGGCATTCGACAAGGCCGGCAGCGCGCAACAGCCAATGAACCGCCGGCAGGTGCGTGCCCGCTTGTGGGCGATTCCCCCAGCCCGACGCCCCGTTCCCGGAGAAACCAGGAGCCACCCGTGAGACACGTCCTGCCCGGCACGGTCGCTGCACATGGCATGGCGCTCGGCCGCGCTCGCCTGGTGCAACCCAGTCGCTACGCGGTGGACACCCGGCCGTTGGGCGAGGACGAGATCGACGGCGAGCTGGCAGAACTTCACCGCGCGCTCGACATGGCGCGCCAGGAACTTCGTGAATTGCGTAGCCGCCTGCATGGCGCGCTGGCTCGCGAAGTCAACGAATTCATCGACGCACACAGTCTGCTGCTGGACGATTCGGAGCTCTTGCGCGGACTGGACGACCTGATCCGGATCGGCCACTACCGCGCCGGCGCCGCGCTGAAGAAGCAGCGCGATCGCCTCTCGGCGGTGTTCGAGGCGATGGACGACCCCTACCTGCGCAGCCGCAAGGAAGACGTCGAACAGGTGATCAACCGGGTGATCTCCGCGCTGCAGCGGCAGACCAGCCCGGAAGAACGCAAGCTGGCCGCGCGGGTGGGCGAGATCCTGGTGGCCGATTCCATCGCCCCCGGCGACATGGCGCAGCTGGCCGGCAACGGCCTGCTCGGCGTGGTCGCCAGTTCCGGCAGTGCCTACTCGCACAGTGCCATCCTGGCGCGCAGCCTCGGCCTGCCGATGCTGGTCGGCACGCGCGATGCGCTGTCCAACATCCACGACGACGACCTGATCCTGCTCGATGCCGAAGGTGGCGAGGCGATCGTCCATCCGACCGCGCAGGACCTGTCGCGCTATCGCGCCTGGCAGCGCGAGGCGGCGATCGAGGGACGTCGTCTGGCCAAACTGGCCAATGCGCCCACGCGCACCCGTGACGGCGTCGAGATCGCCTTGCTGGCGAATGCCGAAACCCCGTCCGACGTGGCCATGGCGCGCGCGCGCGGCGCCGATGGCGTGGGTCTGTATCGCACCGAATTCCTGTTCCTCAAGCACAAGGGCCTGCCTTCGGAAGACGAACAGTTCATCGCCTACCGCGACCTGGTGATGGGCATGGGCGGCCTTCCCGTCACCATCCGCACGCTGGATCTGGGCGCCGACAAAGCCGACGCCGCCGGGCTCAGCCTGCGCGGTGAGGACAACCCCGCACTCGGCGTGCGCGGTGTACGCCTGTCGCTGCGCTATCCCTCGGTATTTTCCACGCAGATTCGCGCGATCCTGCGCGCCGCCTGCTACGGCCCGGTGCGCGTGCTGGTACCGATGGTGACCCAGCCGGACGAACTCATCGCGGTGCGCACGCTGTTCAAGCTCGCGCGGCAGGATCTCAAGCGCGAGAACGTCGACCTTCCGGAAAAGCTGCCACTGGGCGCGATGATCGAAGTGCCGGCCGCGGCCATCAACGTGCGCGCGCTGCTTGAGCATGCCGACTTCCTGGCCATCGGCACCAACGATCTGGCCCAGTATGTGCTGGCCGCCGACCGCGGCAACGATGCTCTGGAGAATATCTACAACCCGCTGCAGCCGGCCCTGCTGCGGTTGCTGTCGCACGTGATCAGCGCCGGCCGTCGCGCCAAAAAGCCGGTCAGCCTGTGCGGCGAGATCGCCGGCGACGCGAACTTCACCGCCCTGCTGCTGCTGCTCGGCCTCAACGAATTCAGCATGCACCCGGCGCAGATCCTGCTGGTGCGCGACCGCCTCGCCACGCTTGATCACGCCAACCTGCGCCGCCACCTGGCCCCGTTGCTGCGCGCGCATACCCACGAGCAGGCCGAAACGATGTTGAACCACATCGTGGGCAGCACCGCGGCCTGACGCGCGGAATGTCATCCGCAGCTGCCGCCCTGACGTCGTGGCGCCACGCTTACTCTGCGCGATCTGAACCGATGTTTTCGAGGAATGCGTCCAGCAGCGCACCGCGATATTTCTGTCGGTGCAGCAACAATGACAGCTTGCGGTTCAAATCGAGGAACGGCGTCTTCAACGCCTTCAATCGTCCGGTCGCCAGTGCGTCGGTGACCGCCACGGCGGGCAGACAGGCGATGCCCAATCCAGCGACCACGGCCTGCTTGATCGCTTCGATCTGATCGAGTTCCAGCACGGTTTCGCCCGCTGGCAGCTGCGACAGCACGCGCTCACTGGTGGCGCGCGTGGCCGAGCCGGGTTCGCGCAACACCCAGCGCGCACCGGCGAAATCGGCGGGTTTCAAACTCCGCTTGCGCGCCAGCGGATGTTCCGGCGGCGCGCACACCACCAGCAGATCGTCGCGCCACGGCCGCACTTCCAGCAGCGGATGCGTCACCGGGCCTTCGACGCAACCGATGTCCAGACTGTGATCGAGCATGCTGGCGGCAATCGCCTCGGTGTTGGCGACGCGCAGGCGAATGGCGACCTGCGGGTGCGCGCGCACGAAGCCGCCCAGCAGCTCACCGACCCGATAATTGCCGACCGTGTTGCTGGCTCCGATGCGCAATTCGCCGCCCAGTTCGGCACCGTCCTCGCGCCCGCGTCGGCCGAATTCGGCATGCCGCTCCAGCAGTTCCTGGGCCAGAGGCAGCAATTCGCGGCCACGTGCATTCAAACGCAGGCGGCCGCGCTCGCGATCGAACAGCGGCGCATCGAGCTGTCGCTCCATTTCCGCCAGCGCCATGCTGGCGGCCGGCTGGGTCAGGTACAAGCGTTCGGCAGCCGCGCGCACGCTGCCCAGCAGCGCGATTTGCACGAATACATCCATTTGCCGCGGGCTGATATTGATCATCAGCCTATCTTATACGACCGATCACACATTCCAAGTTCTACTTATCGTTGTGCGAGCGGACAATGGCGGCCATCACAGGAGCCCATCATGTCCACCATTGCCACCTCACCCTCGCCCAACCTCATTCGGCAACGCGCGCCCGGCCTGCTGCTGGCCATCGCGATCGCGCTGCTGGCCTGGTTGCTCGGCCGCTGGGCGCCGCTGATTGGCGGACCGGTGATCGGCATCGTGCTCGGCATTCTGGTGGGCAACCTGCTCTCGCCGGGTGCACGTTTCTCGCCCGGCATCGCGTTTGCCGGCAAGAAGGTGCTGCAGTGGTCGATCATTGCGCTGGGCTTCGGACTCAGCCTGGACCAAGTGGCGAAGACCGGCCTGGAGTCGCTTTCGGTCACCCTGGTGACGATGACCGTGGCCTTCCTCTCCGCCTGGGGACTCGGCCGCTGGCTCGGCGTGCATGACAAGTTGATGGTGCTGATCGGCGTGGGTACCGCGATCTGTGGCGGCTCGGCGATCGCCGCCGTCACGCCGATCATCCGCCCCGACGACCACGACACCGCGTTTGCGATCTCCACCATCTTCCTGTTCAACGTCGTGGCCGTGCTGCTGTTTCCCCTGCTCGGCCACCTGATGCATCTGAGCGACCTCGGCTTCGGCCTGTGGGCCGGCACCGCGATCAACGATACCTCTTCGGTGGTCGCCGCCGGCTACAGCTTCAGCCACGCCGCCGGTGATTACGCCACGATCGTCAAGCTGACCCGCGCCACCCTGATCATTCCCGTCTGCCTGGTGATGGCCTTCGTGGTCGCCGCTCGCGAGAAGCGCAAGCATGCCGCCGCCGGCAGCACCGGCAAGTTCAGCCTGGCCAGCATCTTCCCCTGGTTCATCCTGTGGTTCCTGGTGGCCTCGGCCCTGCGCACCGCCGGCCTGATTCCCGTCGCGATCCAGCCCGCGCTGCACATCCTGGCCGAATTCCTGATCATCGTGGCACTCACCGCGATCGGCCTGTCGGCCAACGTCCGCAAGATGATCTCCAGCGGACCCCGGCCCATCCTGCTCGGACTGGGCGTGTGGATCGCCGTGGCGGTGAGCAGCCTGCTGGTGCAACTGGTGATCGGACAGCTCTGACAGCAGTGAGTGGCGAGCAACGAGCGAGCTGTCGCGCTCTTTGCCCGCTCGTCGCATTCAACCCCGACTCGAGATCGCGGATGCATGGGCAACGACCGGCGACAGGGTTGTCTGCCGACTCCAGCCGTGCGACCTCACCGGAAAACGGCGGGCAGTGCCCGCCCTACGCCCCGCTCTGGCGATAGGCAGCCATGGGACATACGCGTTCTCGACAAGGAAAGTGATCAGCTTGACCGTCATTGAAGTCGAACCTTGGTTCGCGCCACGAACCGCAGAAGACTTTCGCTTTCACCCTTCCACGGAATTTGCGCATGACCGACAACATCTTCGAAGCCCTTCGCGAAAGCCACCAGATTCAGCGCTCGCTGATGCGAAAACTGACGCTCTCGAAAGTTGGCGAACACCGGGTGGAAGTGTTCACCCAGCTGCGCATCGAACTGGCGGCGCATGAAGCCGCGGAAGAACGCTACCTGTATGCGCCGATGCTGATGGATGACCGGGGGCTGGACTCCTCCCGCGATGCGCTCGCCGACCATCACAAGATGGACGAGATCGTGGCGGACCTGCAGACACCCGACCACGCCGGCCGCAGCTGGATGGCCAAGGTGCGCCAACTCTCGAAGGAACTGCACGATCATCTGCGCGAGGAGGAAAGAATCTTCTTCCAGCTTGCGGGGAAGATTCTGGATGAACCCGCCAAGTCAGCGCTGGCGAAAAAGTACCGCAAGGACTACCAGCGCATGCACGAGAAGCTCGCACAAACCTGACCAGCGACATCCGTCAGGCCTTGCCCTGCTCCACCAGCGTCAACGCCACCGATGTCGCGCAGACAAAACGGAATGGACGTGCCGGCCGGCACAACCATAGGCATCTCCGTGAGCCTGCACCCGCCCGGCGAGCTGGATGGCCAGATCGGGATGGCCACAGGTAGTCCTCTGCAGCCGCCGACTCCCGGCCGACTCCGACATCAATCCATCCAGATCCATGGTGCGTCACAGTTTTCGTTCGTGAGAGTGATGCACGCGCGGCGATGCGCCACGGCGGAGAAGTCACCAAAGCTATAATGCGCGAGAAATGATGCAGGCCTGCCTCCGCGGTACGGCCGCCATGATCAGGGGTCGCTGAACGATGGACAAGGATCTCGAGACCCGCACCTTGCCGCTGGTCGCGGCCGGACGTGCGCGCGGCGGCCGCCCGACGCAGCAGGATGATCTGATTTGTCTGCATGATCCCGAGCAGGATGCGCGCCTGCTGGTACTGGCCGACGGCATGGGTGGCGACGGAGCTGGCGAGCTCGCATCTGCCGGCGTCATCGACGTGGCCCGCCGGTTGTGGGAGCAGGGTCTGTGGCGCGACCAGCCCGGCGCGCTGTTTCTTGAAACCTTGTGCCAGGACGCTCATGCCGAACTGCGTCGCCGAGGGCGTGGCCTGGCCTATGGGGAACCACATTCAACCGTCGTGGCCTTGCTGACAAGGGGCAGCCGCGCGTACTGGGCCCACGTCGGCGACAGCCGTCTGTACCGCTTTCGGGGCCGGCGCTGCCTGGACTGCACCGAAGATCACAGCGTGGCCCAGCTGCGGGTACGCCGTGGTGAACTGGCGGCCAGTCAACTGGGCAGTGATCCGGAGCAACACAAGCTGTTGCGAGGACTGGGCGGAGCACAAGCGCCCCAGGTCGATCACGGTGGCGCCCTGTTGCGCCCCGGACAGACGTTCGCCTTGTGCAGCGACGGCGTATGGGAAAGTCTGTCGACGCAGGATCTGGGGCGATTCACGCGTCGGCGCAATCAGCGCCGCGCCCTGCGCGAGGCGTTGACGCAAGCGCTGGAACGCGGCGGGGAGGATGGTGACAACGTGGCACTGATCCTCGCCCGGACAGGCTGGAAAGAGTGGCTCTGGCGATGCAGTCACCGGCTGTGGTCTGGCGTGACCGGCAGCACGACTCGCCATCAACGCGATGTAATGGCCTGACAGTCAGGCCGAATGGAGCAGAACGCATGACAGTGACACGATCACCGGACCATCGCCGGCAACTGCCAGGACCCGTGCCCATCGCGGCGCTCCTGATCACGCTGGTCATGTCCGGCTGTGCGCAGATGGACAAGCTCAAGTCACGGGTCGGCGGGCAGTCCACGCATCAGTCCACGGAGGTCAGCCGCGCCGATGCAGCGCGGGCGGCGCATGCTGGCGGTGACGTCTCGTTCGCCGCAATCGTCAACAATCAACTTCAACACGGTGACTACGCAGAGGGCGAAAAAGCGCTGCGCAGGTATCTTGCACAGCATCCCGGTGATCGGCCGGCTCAGGCCATGCTGCGTCAGCTGACCACCAATCCCGAACAATGGCTTGGCCGCAAGTCGCAACCTCATGTGGTGCAGGCAGGTGACTCTTACAGCACGCTGGCCGCCCGCTACCTGGACGACGCCAGCCTGTTTCTGATCCTGGCCCGCTACAACGGCTCGACCAATCCGTCGCTGCTGCGCGTCGGCGACACGGTGCAAGTGCCGACCACCGCCGCACGCAGTTCAATGCCGACCGCAATCGTATCGCCCAATGCAACCGGCCCCGACCGCACCACATCCGCGCAGACGACCATCGGCATCTCGCCAACCATCGGGCGGGACGTGCCAACCACCAGGGAATCACCCGCAACCAAGGCAAAACGCCTGCAACGGGAAAGCGTGGCGCTGCTCGACGGTGGCCACAAGGAACAGGCGCTGTCACGGCTCGACGAGGCGCTGGCTGTCGACCCGCAATTGGCGCCAGACGGAAACAAAGCCGTGTCCCTGCGCAAGGATCTTGCAGCCTCGCTCCACCAACGCGCGATCGTGCTGTATCGCGACCAGCGCCTTGATCCGGCTATCGCCCTGTGGGATCGCGTACTGGCGATGGATCCGCACTACGAGCCGGCCGTGGTCTATCGAACCCGGGCACTCGAACTCAAGCGCCGACTCAAGCAACTCTGAAACGGGGGCGACCTGGTGTGTCCGGTCAACCGTGCGTCCACGGCGTATCGTCGTCCCGCACCGCGGCAGACAGGATTTGCGTAGGTCGTGTGATGTCCGCGGTTGCCGCCTGCGGTGCAACGGGCTGCCGGGAGCGCTGCGGACGGGCCTGCAGCGCACTGTTCATCAGGTTGAAGGTGGCGAACAACCGCCCCAACTCATCACGGCGAACCAGCCGGATACGGTAGCGAAAATCACCCCGCGCCACCTTGAGCAACGCATTGCCGAGCAGATCCAGCAGGGTCAGCAGTCGTCGCGACATCCACCAGGCGGCACCCACCACCACGGCCAATGTGGCCAGCAGCACGGCAATGATGACCCACAAGGTGGTTTTCTGCGCGGCACGAAGTGGTGCGTCGCTGACTCCGAGACGCAACTCGCCCACCGTCGCCAACTGGTAATGAACCGGCACATCGAACAGCAGCATTTCGTCCAGACTTTTGCCGTTCACGATGCTGCCCCGATAGCTCGCGATATTACCCGCTTGCGTCAACGCCCTCTGTCCCGTCAGCACGGGCAGCTTCTGACCGACTTGATCGGCCTGGGTACTGGCAATGATTTCGCCATGACGATCAGCCACGGCCAGATAGTGAATCTGCTGGTTGCGGGCAATGTCCTCGACCAGCGCACGGGTGGCGGCGCGATCGCCGAGCAGCAGATCCTCGGCCGACTCGCTGGCAACCATGCGCCCCAACGAACTGCCGAAGTCCCGTGCCAGACCGGTAATGGCAGCGTTCTGCTTGGCGTGGATGGCGGCCAATCCCAACAGCAAGGTCACACTCAAAATGGTGCCGAGGATACCGACCCAGCGCAGCCGCAGCGAGATGATTCGAGTAGCCAGTGGCTTTTCGGTCTGCCGCTCGCACTCGCGGCGAGCCAGTCGCAAATCATCCACAACCTCGGCGCCGCGCTGATAGCGAGCCGCAGCTTCCGGAGCCAGCAAGGTGTGCACGATATCGAGCAGAATCGACGGGGTGGACGGATCACGCGGCTGGATTGCCGGCCGCGGCAACCGCTGGCGCTCCAGCATCAACTGACGCATGTCAGCGGTATCCGGCCACGGCAACTTGCCGGCAAGCAGCCAATAGAGCACCACACCCAGCGAAAACAGATCGGTGCGCGCATCAGTGGACTCACCGCGCAGGTGCTCGGGCGCCATGTATGCCGGGGTACCGGCAATCTCGGTGCGCGGACGGTGGCTGTCGCCCAGCCCCCCGCGACGATCGGCAATGCCGAAGTCGTTGACCTTGGCCTGCCGCCAGCCGTCGGCCAACATGATGTTCTCGGGCTTGATGTCGTGGTGAATCACACCGTGGGCGTGGGCATAGTCGAGTGCACCGGCGACCTGCGTGATCAACTCGATCATCGCCGGCAGCGGCGGAAACCCCTCCCGCTCCACCCGGCTGGCCAGGGTCTCGCCCGAAAGGCGTTCCATCGCAATGTAGGCGCGGCCGTCGTCGGTCTCCCCGACGTCAAACAGGGTAACGATATGCGGATGAGTGAGGTGGCCGGCGGCCCGTGCCTCGACCAGAAACCGCTCGCGATAGGCGGGGTCGGCGGCGATCTTCCGATGCAGGCATTTGATCGCCACCTGGCGTCCAATGTCCGGGTCGAAGCCGGCGTAGACCACAGCCATTGCGCCTTCACCCAGGACACCATCAATGCGGTAGCGGCCCACCTTTTGCGGCATGGTCGCTTCGCTCACGGCGTGCGTATCAAACCAGCCACCAGGCCAGGACACCCAGCCCGGCCAGCACCAGCACGCCGGTCACCACCCAGCGCAGGCGCACCGTGCCGCCAATGCCGCGCTCACGGGTCAGAAACACAAACTCTGCCTGACCCAGCCGGATATGGTCACCGTGTTTCAGGATCGCTTCATGGATGCTCTTGTCGTTGACGAACGTGCCGTTGGTCGAGAGCGTGTTCATGATGACGTAGTGACCGTGCTGGTTGATGATCCAGGCGTGGCCAGACGAGACGCTCGGATCGTCGACGACAAAGTCGTTGCTGCCGGCTCGGCCGATGGTCTGCCGGCCCGAGCGCAGCGAGAAACGATGACCCTCCAGTCCCGCACTGATGCCTTCGAGCACCGGCTCGTGGACGCTGGCACGCCCGTCTGACCCGAGCTCCGCTTCACTGGCGTACTGACGCAATTCCGCCGCGGAAAACAGCTGAGTGCCCTGCGGCCCTGCAGAGCGTTTACCAACAGGGCGAAGCGGTGTTTGCGCGGGGCTGTTCATTCGGAGGCTCAGGAAAAGAGTCAGACGTGGAGGCAACTCACGATTGTAACCAACCGCCTCGTCATCCGGACCCGGGAAAGCCGTGCAGGAGCGGCGGCGTCTGTGTGAACGGATGGGCAATCAGCCGGCTGGCCGCATACCTCAAGGCGTCAGCATGCCATCCGGCGCGTGAAGTGCATCGTCACGTCGACATGGCACTTCCGCCAGGTGAAGCCGGAGAAACCGCCATTCACGGAAGCTGCCATGCCTGGATTCGGCGGGGCAGGAAGCACCCGTCGGGCGAACGGATCAAAACGAATGGATCAGATCAACTCGGACCGAACCGGCCGCACAGCCTGGCCCGCCGTCAACTATGCCTTGCCCTGCTCCACCAGCGTCAACGCCACCTTGTCGCGCAGATAGACCGGCAGCGCCAACTCGGGCGCCTGCCCGTGGCCGGCATTGAACTCACGTAGCGCCAGCTCGGCGACATGGGCAGCCTGCGGGTAGCGCAGGCCATCGGCCGAATGCAGCGTGCCGGTGAGGCACTGGCTGAGCACCGTGGCATAGGTAGCCCAACCGCTGCCGACCACCTGCCAGGCGTCCGCCTCCGGCAGCACCAGAGTGTCAGGGGTGCAGATACGCTCCTCGTCCAGCGCGATCAGGCCGCCGTTGTCGTCGCGGCGGTAGCAGGCGGCATAGATCTCGCCCATGCGCGCGTCGATCACGGCGAGAATCGCGGCGCCCTCTTCCTCCGGCGCTTCCAGCGCCAGTGCAGCCAGCGAGGAAATGGTGATCACCGGAAGATCCAGCGCCAGGGCCATGCCTTGTGCCAGTGACACGCCCAGGCGCACGCCGGTGAACGCGCCGGGGCCGCGGCCGACCGCTATGGCATCCAGTGCGTGGCGGCCGATGCCGGCTTCGGCCAGCAATTCGTCGGCCATCGGCAATACCCGTTCCGTGTGCCGGCGCGGCGCGATCTCGCTGCGCGCGATCAGTTCATCGCCGTGGATCAGGGCGACGGAGCAGGCTTCGGTGGCGGTTTCGATCGCGAGCAGGTTCATGATTTGTCCATGATAGCGGCTGCCGGCTCGGCTGCGGTTGGAGCGTACGCATACCAGTCGATACCGCGGGTCAGATACATCATCAGCGCCACCATCGCCAGCAGTACCAGGGCACCGATCAGCAGCGCGTATTGCTCGGCCGCGATCAGCCCGTAGAGCATCGCGTAGATCAGCCCCAGCACGCCACCCAACAACAGCCCGGCCCGCCGCGCACGCAGTACCGCCGTGGCGTATCCGCCCACCAGTACCGCTACCGCCGTGGCGGCCAACGCATAGGCCGGGCCAAAGCCGATCTGTTCGGACAGCGCCAGCAGCACCACGTAGAACGTGGCCAGCGCCGCGCCGACCAGCAAGTATTGCACCGGATGCACGCGCAGGCGCTTGAGGATTTCGAACAGGAAGAACGCCACGAAGGTCATCGCGATGAACAGCAGCCCGTATTTCCCCGCGCGCACGTTGCGCTGGTACACGTCGACCGGCTGGTAGAGCTGCACGCCGAAAGTGGAGGCCTGCAGGGTCTTGTCCATGCCACCGGTCGCGTCATTCCAGTGCTGGCCGTAGCTGCGATTGAGATCGAGCAGATGCCAGTGCGCGCTGAACCCGGCGGCATCGATGCTGTGTTCCAGCGGCAACGCCGCGCCGATGAAGCCGGGGTCGCTCCACGGCGCCTGCACGGTCACGTCGGTGCTGCGCGCCAATGGCAGCCATTGCAATGCTTCGGTACCGGCCAGCTTGAGGCTGACCTGCACATCAAGTGGCTGATCGCCCAGCGTGTCAAGGTCGATCGGCACCACCACGTTCGGCCACGGGCCAAGCCGGCTGGCCGAGGACTCAAAGCGCGCCGGCTGTCCGTTGATGCGCAGGTCGCTTACTTCCTGCAGCCCGCGCAAGTCGCCGATCGGCAGACGCAATTCGGCCTTGCCCGCCTGCCACGGGGCGTCGCTGTCGCGGCGGAATTGTGCGATGTCCTGCGCACGAAATTGGCCGCCGAGCTTCACCGTGGCGACAAACACCGGCGCGCTGTAGATGCCGTAGCCGCGCTTTTCCACGGTCATTGCCACGTCCATCTTCAACGTATCCGCCAGCACCGTCTCGCTGCCTGCGTGCCATGACGGCGTGGTGGCGCCGGTCGACGTCTCCTGCCGCAGCGTCGGCACCACCAGCACCGGGCCGCCCAGCACCTGGCGCGCACCCCAGCCCTGCGCGATCTGGGCGATCGCGCTGGCCCGCAGTTGCTGGCGCTCGCGCACCAGGCCGCTCACCTGCATCAGCGGTATCGTCATCAGCAAGGCCAGCATGCCGATACCCAATACCTTGGCCGTCACCGTCCGTGTCCATGAACCCATCGCACCATCCTTACCCGGAATGAAGTGTCGACTACACCACCAGAGGCGGCGACAACGCGGGCAAGCGCGGGCCTTATGCCGGCCACAGGATGGCAGCGGGATGACAATGAAACTTCAGCCTGCCGCCGCGGTCATTGCCAGAACAGGCACACCAGCCGACTCGAACGGGCGAATGCCATTCACGTGATCGCGCGATTCCTGACCCGCAACAAGGGCTTCATCACCTTCATGTTGTGCTTGCTGGTGTTCCGCAGCGCGGTGGCCGACTGGAACGTGGTGCCGACCGGCTCGATGCAGCCGACCATCCGCATCGGCGACCGCATCCTGGTCGACAAGCTGGCCTATGACGTGCGCCTGCCGCTGACCCACGTTTCGCTGATGCACCTGGCCGACCCGCAACGCGGCGACATCGTGGTGCTGGATTCGCCGGCCGCCAACGAACGGCTGGTGAAGCGGGTGATCGGCCTGCCCGGTGATGAGGTGGCGATGCGCGGCAACGTGCTGTTCATCAACGGCCGCCCAGCCGTCTATACGGCAAGCCGCTACACAGGCATCCACGATGACCTGCGCGATCCGGCGCACTACGAAACCGAACGCTACGGCAGCGTGCGCCACGCCATCCGCCTGTCGGACCGTCGCCCCAGCCCGGCCAGCAGTTTCGGGCCGGTGCAGGTACCGGCAGGCGAGTATCTGCTGCTGGGCGACGACCGCGACAACAGCATGGATTCACGCTACTTCGGCTTCTTCCCGCGCAATGAAATCGTCGGCCGTGCCCGCCATGTGGTCATTTCGCTTGACCCGAAACACCACTACCTGCCGCGCCGCGAGCGCTTCGGCGCCGCGCTGGAATAGGCGCTGCCGATACTGCTCGCTTGCCACCACGGCAGGACGGCAGCCCGGTCAGTCGCGTGCGCCGTCGCGAACGGCATGCAGAAAGCCGATCACTTCGTCAGCGCGACCCAGCGAAACCAGCTCGGCCGCCGTGATATCTCCGAATTCCGCAATGCGGGTGCGGCGACACCATAGACCGGCCTCGACGGGATCGGGCTCGATCTGCACGGCGGCCTTCAGCACGTCGAGCAAGGTGGTGACAGGTTCCACACGTACGGGAGGAGGTCCGTCGTTCGCGGATGCGGGCAACGCGCCGTGATCCAGCCCGGCGCTGCTCACCGACAGCGCCGCCCGAGCCCGGGCCGTGATCTCGTCCGCCCATGGATCAGGCGCAACCGGCGAGCAAGCATGGCGCGAATGGGAAGTATCGACCGGCCGGTCACGCGCGTCCCAGGTCGGGTCGACACGTCGCTCGCAGCCGGTAACCCGCCAGTCCGGCCTGACCTCGGGGGCGGTGGAAATACGCTGTTTCATGAATGACCTCGCTCAAGCTACGGGATGGGCCGCTTCGAACAACCCCACCGTGCCTTCCACGCGTACATGGACGTAGGCAAAGTGCTTGCGCAGCGCCAGTTCCAATGCTTTGACGGTGTCATGCCGGTTGTCGAAGATGCCCTTGCGGTTGCAGATCGCCATCAACCGGCGACCAAGACTGTTGTGATCGGCGGCGTCGCCCAGGATGGTGGCGCCGTAGAGCACGCCATCAGAAGCGAGGTGCCACTTCAGGTGGCCAAGTACCTCCGCCTTGTCGGCCATCGTTCCGGGCAGGCAATGCAGCAGATGAAACAGTGATATCGAGTCCATGCTGCGGCCCACCCGACCGGGCAGCGGCACCGTCACATCGTGCCGAACGATTTGCGTGGACCCGCGCTTGAGTCGCCGTTGCGCCGCACGCAGGCTGTCGGGATCGAGATCCAGCAGGGTGACCCGGGTTGAAGCGGGCAGCCGGGCACTGGCCGGATAGAAGCCGGTACCCGCGCCCACATCAAGATGGCGCCGACCCACGTGGTGGCGGAAGAACGGCAGCAGCACGGTGGCGGTCGAGCAGCGCCAGGCAAAGCGATTGGCGATGCCCAGCGCGCACCAGTCGTGCAACTTGAGGCTCAGCAGCGAGCGGACGGTCGCGTCTTGGCCGATATCGAAATTCACGGAGGAGCCTGTGGAAATCCGGGGAATGCAGGTAGACGCCCGCCGCAGCCTTTTATTCCCGGGCGGGCCGGCACACCGGCGCTTTCGAGCAGACCAGCCTTTCCAAAAGGCATCTCGCCTCAGCTCGGCTGACGCACCCTTGAGCACGCGTCTCAACTGCGCGAATCAAGGCTCTTGCACGAGTCGGCCATCCACCAGCTGCAGCCGTTGGTCGATTCTGATTGCCGCCAGGAACGCCTCGTCGTGGCTGACCACGACCAACGCGCCTTCGTACGGCAATGCCTCCTCAAGCAAGGTGATGCTGTCCAGGTCGAGGTTATTGGTGGGTTCGTCCAGCAGCAGCAACTGCGCTGGCGGTGTCGCGTGCAGCACGCAGGCAAGCACCGCGCGCAGGCGTTCGCCGCCGGACAACGTGGCGGCCGGAAGATACATGCGATCACCCTGAAACTGCAGGCGGGCGAGCAGATTGGCGCGCTGCTGGGCGGGCATGTCGGGCGTGAAGGTGGCGAAGTTGTCGATGACGGTGCGTGCGGGATCGAGCAGGTCGAGGCGTTGCGACAACCAGGCGATGCGACCCGGGCCCCGCCGAATGCTGCCCGCGTCGGGTATCAACGCGCCAGCCAGCATCCGCAACAGGGTCGACTTGCCGGCACCGTTGGCACCACACAAGGCGATGCGTTGCGGGCCGACAACAGTCAGCGACAGGCCGCCCGGGCCGAACAGCTCGCGGCCGCCCCGTCGCACGCGCAAACCTTCGCCGGCGAACAGCACGCGATCGGCCGGCACCCGCGTCGCTGGCAGGGCCAGATCCAGCGAACGGATTTCGGCCAGTGACTCGGTAACGCTGCGCAGGCGCGTGCGAACCTGCTCCACCCGGTCGCCATGCACGCTGTCGACCCGGGCCGCCGACACCTGGGCGGAGCGTTTGCGGATACCGGCGGCGATGCGCGGCAGGCCGGCGTCAGCGAGGTTGCGCTGGGCATTGCCGGCACGCCGCGCGGCGCGTTCGCGAGCCTGCTGCATGTCGCGTTGCTCACGCTTCAGTTCGCTGCGCAGGTTGCGCGCCTGTTGTTCGGCGGCCCCCTGTTCGATCTCCACCACCTCGCGATAGAAGTCAAAACCGCCGCCGTACAGACGCAAGCGGGACGGTGTCAGTTCGGCGATCTGGTCCATGCCCTGCAGCAACTCGCGATCATGGCTGGCCACCAGCAGACAGCCCGGCCACTCGCGCAACAGCGCATGAAGCCGAAGCCGCGCCGCGCGATCCAGATGGTTGGTCGGCTCGTCCAGCAACAGCACGTCCGGCCGGCGCAACATTTGCGCGGCCAGTCTCAGCGCCATCGCCTCGCCGCCGCTGAACGTGTCCAACCGCCGCTGCAATGGCATGTCGGGCAGGCCCGCACGTGCCAGCGTCGCTTCGATTCGCTCGCGCAGATCCCATTGGTTGTCGAGGGTGTCGAAGTGCGCGGGCTCGGCGCTGCCCGCCAGAATCGCGTCCAGCGCCTGCAGCCTGGGGGCAACGCCCAGCGCCTGCGCGACGGTGACATGGCCATCCAGCGGCAGGCTCTGCGGCAGATAGCCGATGACGCCGTCGACATCGATCTGGCCGGCCTGCGGCTGCAGTTCACCGGCCAGCAACTTGAGCAAGCTGCTCTTGCCCGCGCCATTCGGCGCCACCAGCCCGGTACGACCGGGGCCCAGCGTGAACGACAGACCATCCAGCACGGGTGTGCCGTCCGGCCATGAAAATACGAGGCGGGAAACGCGAATGCGTGCATCCGGCATGCGGGGATTCTCCATGCATGCGCGCGGCCTGATCAGCCGCGACGCGTTGAACCGACGGATCGCCCTTTCACCCCGCCCTCAGGCGGTGGCGCAGGCAATCCCATGGGGTCTATGGATGAATCATGTCGTTCACATGCCGCTTCGCTGTCCGGTGGGCTGGTGCATTTTATGACGTCCGGAATCCGCCTGCCTCGCGCTTCGCCACAAGCGGCTCAAGATCGGCTAGCGCTATGCCGGACAACTCCGGCGGTTCCATCCGCGGTTGGCGCCGAATGGATCTGCGGACTTGCTCAGGCCGCGAGCGCTACCCGGGCGGCTGCCACAGTTCGACCCGCGTGCCGTCCGGGTCCGTGATCCAGCCGAAGCGGCCGAATTCGCTCTGGTCGACACGTTCGTCCACCTCGACGCCAGCGGCACGCAATTGCGCCAGCAGCGCGTCGAGATCATCGACGCGAAAGTTGATCATGTACCGCTGCGAGCCGGCGCCGAAGTAATCGCTGTCGGCGGCGAAGGGTGACCACAGCGTGTAGCCCGGGCGTTGCTGGTCTTCGTTGAAGCGTACCCCGCCCCAGTCTTCAACGGTCAGCCCGAGATGCTTTGCGTACCACGCCGACAGTGCGGCGGGGTCGCGTGATTTGAAGAAGATGCCGCCCAGTCCGGTGACCTTGGCCATGCCCGTTCCCCTCTTGTCGTTGTTGCATTGTTGCAGATGCCCGCTCGCGGGCGAACGCTCTTGCGATTCACGAAACAGGGCATCGCCCGCCAGCAGGCTCCTACGGGGTTGTTTCCGGGTTGTCGAAGAATGCCTGCACCTGGGTCAGTTCGCGCGTGCGCGGCATCGGCGGGACGCTGGCCAGAAACAGTTTGCCGTAGCCCTTGCCGGTCAGGCGCGGATCGCACAGCACGAGCACGCCGCGATCGTGCACATCGCGGATCAACCGACCGGCACCCTGTTTCAGCGCGATCACCGCGCTGGGCACCTGCCAGCCCATGAACGGGTTGATGCCGGATTGTTCCAGTGCGGCCAGGCGCGCCATCAGCACCGGATCATCGGGGGCGGCAAACGGCAGCTTGTCGATCACCACCACGCTGAGCGCTTCGCCGACCACGTCGACGCCTTCCCAGAAACTGGCTGCACCCAGAAGCACGCCGTGGCCGCTGGCGCGGAACTCCTCCAGCAATCGCGGCCGGGGCGCGGTGCCCTGCACGAACAGCGGCCACGGCACCTTGTCCTGCAGCAGTTCAGCGGCGCGACGCAGCGCGCGATGCGACGTGAACAGCAAAAACGCGCGCCCATTCGAGGCGTGCAGCACCGGCAGCACCGCCTCGATGACTTGATCGGTGTAATCGCGTGCATTCGGATCGGGCAAGCCGGCGGGCAGATAGCACAATGCCTGCCGCGCGTAATCGAACGGACTTTCCAGGCTCAACGTCCGCGGCTCATCCAGGCCGAGCTGGCGGGCGAAATGATCGAAATTGCCGGCCACCGACAGCGTCGCCGAGGTATGGATCCACGCCGCCTGGGTCCGCTCGCGCAAACCGCGCATGGGCGCAGCCAGATCCAGAGGCGTGGCGTACAACGCGAAGCCGCGCAAAAACGTTTCATACCAGCGCACGTCTTGCTCGCCGTGCGATTCGACAATGCGATCCAGCCGCTCGGTGAACAGCTCGGCACGCTCGTGCAGGTTGGTGAAACCGCGTGAACGCTCGGCCTGTGAGGCAAGCAGTTCGGCCAGCGTCGCCAGCAGTTCGCGCAGGTCGTGCAGCGCAGTGCGCACCTCGGCGCGATCGTCCAGCAGCGCGAATGCGCCGCGCGATGGCAGCGGATCCATCGCCAGCCGCAGCTTGCGCAAGGCATCCTGCAAGGCTTCGACCGGTTCCAGCAACAGGCCGATCGCGCCGGTGATGCCGTTGCATTCGGTCAGCACATCCCTGGCCATGTCAGTCAGCTGGCGCGCACTGAGGCTTTGCGAGAAGAACTGCCCGGCCAGCTCCGGGATCTGATGCGCCTCGTCGAGAATGAAAGCCGCCGCACCGGGCAGGATTTCGCCGAAACCCTCCTGCTTCAGCGCCAGGTCGGCGAACAGCAGGTGATGATTGACCACCACCACATCCGCTTCCATCGCCTCGCGGCGCGCCTTGAACACGTGGCAGTCGTCGTAGAACGGACACTCCACGCCCAGGCAATTTTCCGACGTCGAGGTAACCCGCGGCCACAGCGGCGATTCCTCCGGCACCTCGGCCAGCTCCATCCGGTCGCCACGACGGGTCCTCGCCGACCACGCGCGGATGGTCGCCAGTTTCGCCGCCTGCGCCTGCTCGAAACTGGCACCTTCGCGTACCGTCTGGTCCAGCCGGTACAGGCACAGATAGTTGGCGCGCCCCTTCAGCAGGGCCGTCTTCAGTCGTGCGTCGAGCACCGACCGCACCTTGGGCAGGTCGCGAAAATACAGCTGATCCTGCAGCGCCTTGGTGCCGGTGGAAATGATCACGCGCTCACCCGACAACAACGCCGGCACCAGGTAGGCATAGGTCTTGCCGGTGCCGGTGCCCGCCTCGGCAATCAGCGTGTCACGGCCCTCGATGGCCTGCTGCACCGCGCGGGCCATGACCTGCTGGGCGGCGCGGGGGGCGAAATTGGGCAGCTCGCGGGCGAACGGACCTTCGGCGCCCAACAAGCTGTCGAGATCGTCGAGATCGCTTTGTTCAAACTCCATCATTTCCGAAGTATCGCCCAGCACTCGCGCGCGGCATACCCGCCCATGCAGATCTGATGGCGTGCGATGACGGAATGAATCACCATGGCGACACCAACCGAGGGGAACGCACGATGATGACCGAACTGAGCTTGCTGCTTTGGAGCGTGGTGCTGGGGCTGGTGCACATTGCGCTGGCCGCGACGGGGTCAGTCAGCCAGCGCGGCTTGACCTGGGCCGTCGGCGCTCGCGACGGCGCCCCCAAGCCGCTGACGGGCATCGCTGCGCGCCTGTATCGTGCCAGCAACAATTTCCTCGAAACCTTTCCGCTGTTCGCCGCGGCCGTGCTGCTTGCAGTCGTGCTGCAGCGCCATGGCGGCATGACGTTGCTGGGTGCGCAACTCTACTTCTGGGCCAGGCTGGCGTACTTGCCGGTGTATGTCGCCGGCACTCCCTACCTGCGCACGCTGGTCTGGGCGGTGAGCATTGTCGGCATCGTGCTGGTGTTGGCGACGCTGGTCTGAGCGATCCTCGCTGGCTACATTTCTGCGTGGTTGGCACTCAGTAACGCGGCACGCCCGCCTTGTGGCACTGCCCCACCCACTTGCGTGCGGTGGCCGCACCCGCCTCGTCGCGAGCCTGCAAGCGCATTTCGACAATGGTTTGCCAGTTCCGCGCGCACAGCGGACCCAACTGCGGACCCAGCGACCATGAACGGTGGGCAAGGCGTTCTGCCGTGGGGAAGTCCTTCAGCCGCACCGCGATTTCAGCCCGCTCCTGCAACAACTCCGGCGAGTCGGGATTGAGCTTCAGCGCCTGGTCGAGCTTGCTGGCCGCTTCGGCGTAGTGGCCCGTCTGCTCATCGCGACTGGCCGCATCCTGCAACGCATCGACGCCAGGGTCGCGCAGGGGATTGACGGCGATGATCGACTTTTCACGCTCGCCCGCCGCCCGGATCGCGGCGACCTGGTCGTAGGCCGGCAGCGGTGTCGGCGCCGGCGGAGGCGGCGCGGTGGCAAACATGCCGCAGCCAGCGAGCAGACTGCTGATGCTCAGGGACAGCAGCAGATATCGGGGACGAAACAACATGATCAGTTTCCGTTGGGTGGTGCAGAGGTGTCCGCTGGCGGCGCGCTGTCGTTGCCACCGAACAGGTTCTGCCAGAAACAACCTTCGGTGTCGGCGGACAAGCTGCCGGCAATCACCGGCACCTGTTGCGCGCCCTCGCATTGCGGCTCCGTGCGCTTGCCGGTGGCCGGGTTCAGCCATGCCATTTGCAGCCCGGCGCCCGGCGCCCCGGACAATGGCCGCGTCGGCAGCTTGGCGAACAGATCACGCCAGGCGCGCAAGCCACCGCTGGCACCAAACAGAGTGGTCGGCTTGTTGTCGTCGCGCCCCATCCAGAACACGGCCAGGTGTTCCCCCGTGAAACCGGCAAACCAGCTATCGCGCATGTCGTTGCTGGTACCGGTCTTGCCGGCGGCGTGCAGCGAGCCCAGTGCGGAATTGCCGAGTGCACTGGCGGTGCCGTACTCGGCCACCTGCTGCATCGCCCAGGTGGTCAGCCGCACCGCCTCCTGATATTCGCCCGGGCCGCCCTGCACCTGGTAACGCTTGATCGTGCGCCCGTTGCCATCCAGCACGCCACGCACCGCGACCAGGGGCAACGCATGTCCATCGGCAGCGAGGTACTGATACAACTGGGTCAACTGCAGCGGCGCCAGGTCCAGCGCGCCGATCAACAGTGACGGGCTGGGGTTGATGTCGCCGATGCCGAATGATTTCAGGAACGACTGGATCCGCCCCAGCCCCACGCTCATGCCCAGATGAATCGTTGCCAGGTTCCACGAGTGCGCCAGCGCGTCGACCATGATCAGCGGATCGTGGCTGCGGTGGTCGTCATTCTGCGGCGTCCACATGCTGCCATCAGGTTGGCGCATGCTGATAGGGCTGTCATCCATCAGGCTGGCCAGGTTCCAGCGTTCGGGCTGGGTCAGCGCCACCAGATAGACGAAGGGCTTGATCGTCGAACCGATCGGTCGTCGCGCATCGAGCGCGCGGTTGAAGCCGGGATCACCCGGAATCTTGCTGCCGACCACGGCCAGCACGCTGCCGGTGTGTGCATTGGTCACCACCGCCGCCGCCTGCACGCCGTCACCGCGCTTGCCCAAGCCCTTCAACGTGCTGGTGATCGCCTGTTCCGTGTACAGCTGGGCGGCGGGGTCGAGCGTGGTGAAGATCGACAGATTGCCCTCACGCAAGGCGTCCTCGTCGAAATCGGCGGTGATCTGCTTGCGCACCAGGTCCATGAACGCCGGAAAGCGGTTGTGCGGCAATTGACCGTTGCTGACGATGTTCAGCGGGGTGGCCTGCGCCGCGTTGAGTTGCGCCGCGGTGATCAGGTTGGTCTCGAAGAATTCCTTCAGCACCAGGTTGCGCCGGGTCAGCGCGCGCTCCGGCGCGCGGCGCGGATCGTAATAGCTCGGCCCCTTGACCATGCCTACCAGCAGCGCGATCTCCTGTGGCCGCAGGTCTTCCAGACGGCGGCCGAAGTAGAACTCCGACGCGGCAGCGAAGCCATGCACGGCCTGGTTGCCCTGCTGCCCGAGGAAGACGTCGTTGACATACGCCTCCAGAATCCGTCCCTTGCTGTAATGCGCCTCCAGCAGCAACGACATCAACGCTTCGTTGATCTTGCGCGTGAAATTCTGGTCGCGGCTGAGGAACAGGTTGCGCACCAATTGCTGGGTCAGCGTGGAGCCGCCCTGCACAGTGTGTCCGGCGCGCAGGTTGGCAAACGCCGCGCGCGCGATCGCGCTGAAGTCGATGCCGATGTGGTGATTGAAATCGCGATCCTCGACGGCCTGCAAGCCACTCACCAGCAAGGGCGGAACATCGGTCAGACGCACGAAGCGACGCTCTTCCTGGCTGGCGCCGTAGAGCGTGGCGATGCGTGCCGGGTCCAGATGGGCCAGCTCGATCGTCTTGCCGCTGCCGGCGTCCTGCACTGCCTTGACCGTGCCGCTGCCGAGCGTGACGCGAATGCGCTTGGGCAGCTCGCCGCCATCCGGGCCGGCGTAACCGCGCGACGAAATCGTGTAGCGCAGGCCTTCTTTCTGCCAGCTGCCGGCGACCTGGCCCTTGCTGTCTTCGCTGTAGCCGGCAAACGTGAGTTCGAGCTCCAGCGCCGAGGAGGTCATCGGCTCGCCCACGGACAGAGGCAACGGGCGCGCGTAGACACGGGTCGGAACCGCGAAGACCAGTTCGTTGAAGCGATCCTGCACGCGCTTGTTCAACACCAGGGTGTACGGCAGCACGAAACCGACCAGCAGTCCCATGCTGATCCAGAACGGTATGCGCAACCAGGGCCAGCTGCGACTGGCGATCCAACGAAGGCGGGTGAGGACATTCAACGTGACGGAATCCGGCGGTCGAGTGGTTCGATGATAGGGCCTGCCACCCGGCGGGCATATGAACGTGGCTGCGCGTTTCGGGGCAAAACGCGGGCAATTTGCGAACTTACACGGGCGACATCCACATGGAGGCATCGAGCTGGAACGCTCGTGGCCGGATACCCAGCACGCGCTGCAGCTCCGTATTGTCCGCGATCAGGTCGCTTTCCAGCCGATCCAGCGGACCGCGCAGGCGTGGCAGCGCCGCCCTGCCCGCACGCAGCAGCCACGTCGGCAATGGCAATGGCACCGTGGTCACCGGAAGGCTGCGACGCACTCGCGCGAACATCTCGGCAGCGGGCAAACGCTCGCCACCACCGATGGGAAGGATCCGCCCCGCCGATGCGGGACATTCCAGCGCCGCCAGCGTGGCCTGGGCAATATCGTCCGCATGCACAGGCTGACGCAGCCCGCGGCCGGCCGGCAACGGGAACACTCGCGTGCGCATCGCGCGCCGCGCCATCGGCGTGAGGCTTTTGTCCAGACCCGCGCCATACACCAGGGTGGGGCGCAGCACCGTCCACGCGCTGCCGTGGCGTTCGCAGGCAGCGGCAAGCGCCGCTTCGCCGTCGCGCAACTGCCGCGAAATTTCCCGTTCTGCGGGAACCCGCGAGTCGCGTTTGCTTTCGGCACTCATCGAACTGGTAGCCACCACCCGCGGTGCATCACGCAGTGGTGCATGGGCCAGCCAATCGGCCAAGCCCGCCAGCGGGCCGAAACTGATGATCGCCGACAACGGTGGCAGCGGTGGCGGTTGATCGGGCAGCCGGCCCCGCAGCCAGTGGATGCCCGCGGACACCGCTTGCGACTGCCGGCTCAAAGCCACCACAGGCTCGCCGCTGGCGAGCAGGCGCGGCAAGAGGAATCGCCCGATCTGGCTGCTGGCGCCAATCACCAATACCGTCATGCGCAGCTCACCCGCCACCTTGAAGTCGGGCGCCCAGATCCTGCACCCGCGGGCTGGAAGGCGTCAGCTTGCGCGCGCGCTGCAGCGACTGGCTGGCGCCCCCGCGGTCGCCGCGGCCCAGCTGCTGCTCGGCCTGGTCCAGCCACGCACTGGCCAGCCGATTGCCAAGCGCTGCCTGGGTGGCATCACCGGGCGCCAGTTCGGCCAGGTTGGCCAGCATGTCACCGGCCTTGGCGAGATTGCCTTCGGCAAGTGCCTGCTCAAACTGCTGCCGAACTTTCCCCGGCAAGGCCTGCAGCCCATGCACCGCCGACTCATTGTTGCCGTCGATCGCCAGCGCGCTCCGATAGAGGTCATAAGCGCTGTCGCCGGGCGGCATCATGATGTCGCCATGGCTCGTTGCCTGCTGCGCACGCTGGACCAGGCGCGCCACCGCGGCACTCTGTTGCGGCGTCAGTACGGTCGGCACCGTCGCCTCGTCGGTGCCGGCAGGTTCATCGGCGACAGCGTTGCCGGAACGGGAAGCGTCGGCATTCGCCGCACTGTCCAGGCGTGCCTTCGCTGCGGCAAGGTCGGCCGATTTCGGCGCCAGTTGCCGGGCCTGCTCCAGCAGATGCGCTGCCTGCGCGTTGTCGCCGGCATCGATCGCTGCGTTCGCCTGCACCGTCAGCGCCTGCGCCACATTGCCAAGACCCGCGTGGGCCTGTGCGTTGTCGGGATCAAGCTTGAGCACGGCCTGGAAGTGCGCCAGCGCGCTATCGTCGCCGGTGCCAGCCATGCGCCCGGCGCGCAGCGCTTCCTGGCCGGCCTTCAGTTCGGCCGCCAGCGCATTGTTGTCCTGCTTGCGCGTTTGTGCCTGCAGCGCACGCAGGGCGGGCAGCGCGCCGTTGTTGGGTTGCAACGCGGCAAGCTGTTCTATGCGCGCATTGGCGGTTTCACTGTCCTTCGCATCGATCGCCTTGCGCGCGTCGACCGCGAGTGCGTAGCCGACCTGATCAAGCCCATGCACAGCCACCGCGTTGTCGGGATCGGCCTGCAGTACGCGCCGATATAGCGCGCCCGCACCGTCCGGCCCATCCAGCTTGCCTGCCGCCAGGGCCTGCTGCGCCTGATCGACCAGGTCCACGGTATGCACCTGGCGTGCGCGCGCACTGCTGATCGCGCGATCCAGCCGGTCGATGTCGCTGCCGCCACCAAGCAGCTCGCGCGCCACAGTCGCCTGCTGTGCCGCCTGAGCCAGGCTGCCTGCCTGCAATGAGGTGTCTGCCTGAGCCAGGCTGCCTGCCTGCAATGAGGTGTCTGCCTGCGCCAGCATTGCCTGACCGACCCGTCGCAGGCCGTCACGTGCGCGATTGTTGTCCGGCTCCAGCGCGGCGGCCGCCTGGAACAACTCGCGCGCACTGTGACCGTCCTGGCCGTCCAGACGTCCGTCCTGAAGTGCTTGTTGAGCCTGGCCCAGCAAGGTGTTGAAGTCGGTGCGCGGCACCATGCTGCGCAGGCGGGTCTGATTGATCCACAGCGCACCCAGCAGGGCGACAACGATCAACAGCAACACCGGCACCAGCCAGCCGCGACGTGTCCTGGCCCGTGACGGTGGTGACATCCGGGCATGTGTCGTGCGCGGCTCGACCGCCACCTGCGGAAGATCATCCGGGGTGCGAACGCGCGGCTCGTCCAGCCGACCGAGATCGCCGATGGTCGGCTCGGTGCGAATCGGTGGATGTGCGTCGTGCTGGTCCCGGCGTCCGCTCATGGTTATTGGCTGCAAAGATTGTCGATGCAGCTTAACATTGCCCCGCTGGCCGCCGGCCCGGATGGCAGCGGGCATTGCGCGGTCATTCAGCCGACGCCAATGCGGCGCACGTCGATCACATTGGGCAGCGCCAGCAGCTTGCCGAGCAGGGTCGATAACTGCTCGAAGTCCCGCACGCGCAGCGTGAAACGCATTTCCACTTCACCGGTTTGCACGAACAGCCGGCTGGACGAGGCAATGATATGGGTGGCAGCGTTGCTGATCACGCTGGTGACATCCTTCTGCAGGCCTTTGCGATCGTAGCCGCGCAGCTCGATGTCGACCTCGTACGCCTGTGCCGCCGCGCTGCCCCAGCTCACCTCGATCACCCGGTCCGGATCGCGCCGCGCCAGTCGCGCAAGGCTGCCGCAGTCGGCGCGATGCACTGATACGCCACGCCCCTTGGTGATGAAACCGCGTACCGGATCGCCGGGCAACGGCTGGCAGCAGCGCGCCAGCGTAGTCAGCAAGTTGCCGATGCCCTCGATGCTGAGCGCGCTGTGGTCCAGCGTGGTGTGGCGCGAGGCAACCGGCGTGCTGGACTGCGTCACCGCCGGCTCCGCCGCATGGGCCGCCTCCTGCACCACGCGGGCAATCTGGCCCGGCGTGATCTCGCCCAGCGCCAGCGCGATCAGCAGCTCGTCCTGGTTCTTCAGATGAAAATGGGAAGGCAGCTTGCCCACATCGGCGGTGGTCAGCGCCAGCCGTTTCAGCTCCCGCTCGAACATGCCGCGACCGACCGCAAGATTGGTTTCCTGGGCGATCTTGCGGAACCAGTTGCGCAGCTTGTCCTTCGCCCGCGAGGTGTTGAGATAGCCGTGATGCGGCGACAACCAGTCGCGGCTGGGGTCGGCGACCTTGCCGGTGAGAATCTCCACCCGGTCGCCGCTTTGCGGCTGGAAGGTCAGCGGCACGATGCGGCCGTTGACCTTGGCGCCGCGACAACGGTGGCCCACCTCGGTGTGCACCAGATAGGCAAAATCCAGCACGGTGGCGCCACGCGTCAGATCGAAGACCTCACCCTTCGGGGTCAGCAGGTAGACCCGATCCTCCAGCAGTTCGGTATGCAGGTCGGACGCCAATGTGCTGTCGTCGTCGCCTCGCGGCTCCAGCAATTTGCGCATCCAGGCGATCTTGGCCTCGAACTCGGCATCGCCACTGCCACCTTCCTTGTAGCGCCAGTGCGCCGCCACGCCCAGCTCATTCGCGCGATGCATCTCGTGCGTGCGGATCTGCACTTCCAGCGTCTTGCCGGCCGGGCCGATCACCGCGGTGTGCAGCGATTGGTAGCCGTTCGCCTTGGGCCGCGCGATGTAGTCGTCGAACTCGCCCGGCAAGTGCGGCCAGCGGGCATGCACCACGCCCAGCGCCGCATAGCAATCGGTAATGTTGCCGACCAGGATGCGTACCGCGCGGATGTCGTACAGGTCGGAAAAATCCAGCGACTTGCGCTGCATCTTCTTCCAGATCGAATAGATGTGTTTGGGCCGTCCGGCCAGGTCGGCGGAGATGTCGGCAGCCGCCAGCGCACGACTCAGCTCATCCAGCGATTCGCGGATGAACGCCTCCCGATCCGCGCGTCGCTCATCCAGCAGTTTCGCGATGCGCCGATAGACATCCGGCTGCAGGTAACGGAACGCCAGATCTTCCAGCTCCCACTTCAACTGCCAGATGCCAAGCCGGTTCGCCAGCGGGGCGTGGATATCGCGGGTCAGCCGTGCCAGTGCCTGGCGCTCCTCATCGGCCAGCTGCGTAGCGGCGCGCATGCGTGCGAGCTGGCGTGCCAGCAGCACGAACACCACGCGCAGATCGCGCACGATGGCCAGCAGCAGACGCCGCAAGCCTTCGGCCGCGCCCTGCGGCGGCCGCTGCGCATGCAATGCCCAGACCTGTTCAGCCGCTTGCTGGCCGTCCACCAGACGTTGCAACTCCGCCGGCAAGGTCGTGCGTCGCTCCTGCCACAGCGTCGGATCGGCACGGGCAAGCGCGAACCACAGCGCCGCCGCCTGGGTCTGCGCGTCACAGCCCAGCATGCCGAGCAGGTCCAGCACGTCGGTGCATTCGGCTTCATTCAAGGTGCGCGAAGCGCAGGCATCCAGCGCCTCGACCAGCACAGCCGGCAGCCCGGCGGCACGATCGCGCCATGACCGAAGGTTGTCGGCGGCGCTGGAAGCGGTTTGAACCATGACACGATTTTCCACGTTTGTTGGTGACGCCGCAGGTCTCGCACGAGCGGCCTCTGGCGAACATGTTCAAGCAAGAGTTGGCGCAAGACCAGCTTACCCCGCAGAATCAACCTTCACCTGCGACACGTCGCCACCAGGACTCGCACCATGAAAGCACCCCTGCTCTTGTTGATTCCTTCCTTGTTTGCGCTGTGGCTGGGTTGCGGGCCGTTGCATGCCCAGCAAGCCATCGTGCTGAAGCAGCAGATGGGATCCGCGGAATTCAATCAGGCCGGACTGGACAAATTGAGCCCGGCCGAACTCGCCCGCCTGGAACAATGGCTGGCCACGCATGCCACCGAGCTGGCCTCCGCGGTTCCGGCCTCCGCGGTCTCCTCGGCCAGCGTGGCAGCCGACAAGGGTGCCAGTCGCAGTACGGCCTCCTCGGAGAAAAAGGTGGCGGGCGCTGGAAAGAAGGCCAGTCGCATCGTCGTCAGCCCGATTGCCGGACGCTTCACGGGATGGCGACCCGGTAGTGTGATCGTCCTTCAGAACGGCCAGAAATGGCGCATCAGCGACGACAGCTCGCTGACCTTGACGAGACCCATGGACAGCCCCGTGGCTACCGTGAAGGCCGGCGTGCTCGGTGGATGGATGCTCAAGATCGAGGGCTACAACACCAGTGGCCGGGTACAACCGGCGAATTGATCAGCCTGCCCCTGCGGGCAGGCGCTCACGCCAGTGCCGCCAGCGCCTTCGCCAGGCGCTTGGCCGAGACCGGCTCGGCGGTCTTCAGCTCCTGGGCGAACAGCGACACGCGCCACTCCTCGATCAGCCAGCGCAGCTCGGCCAGCTCCGCAGGATCGGTACCGGCAGCCCGGTGTTGCAGGTACGCACGCCAGTAAGGCATCACCTGCAACAGGCGTTGCTGATCCTTCGCCGGATCCTGGCGCAGCCGCTCGCCGCGCAGGCGTATCGCTTTCAGGTAACGCGGATAGTGCGCCAGTCGTGAAGGCGCGAGGTCGCGCAGGAATCCGGGGGTGAGCAGTGCATCGACCTGCTCGCGCATGTCGTCGTAGCTGGCTCGGGCGAAACCCAGCAGCGGCGGCTGGAGCCAGGGCTTCATCTCGGCCTGGGCCTCGATGATCGGTTCGGCCAGCTTCAACCGTTCAACGCCGGCGCCGGACAGCTCGCGCGACAGCTGCGTGCGCAACGCCTCGAAGCTGGCGGCCGTGCGCACATCCAGTTCGTGACGTTCCAGCAGATCCTGGAAGCCGCCTTCGAGCAGGTCTTCGCGCAGCCCGTCCACGCCGCCCAGCGGCCCATATTTCAGCGCCAGCGCATTGCCGATCGGCAGCCGGCGTCGCGCCTGCTTGGCGTCACTGGCCAGGGCGTTTCGCAGCAGCCGCACCACGCCTTGCCGATGGGCAGCACCGGCCTCGTCGCTGCGTTCGAACACGCGCAGCGCAACCGTTTCGCCGAGATCGACGAGTGCGGGAAACGCGGTGAGGCCACCGTCGGAGCGCACCTGGGCCGGGATGGCGTCGAAGTCCCAACTGGCCACGTCCTCGCGCGTCAGCTCGATGTCGGTCTTGAGCGAGAACGCCTCGCGCGCCTGTCCTTCCCACTGGCCACGCAGCTCGGCCAGGTCGCGACTGCTTGCGAGTGTCTTGCCACGTTCATCATGGAGCCGATAACGCATCAGGAAATGCGGCGACAGCTCGACCGCGGCGAACTCGCTCGCCTCGATGGTCACGCCAGTGGCGCGCTTCAGAAACAGCGCCAAGGCCTTGGTCAACGGTTCGTCGCGCGGCGATGCGGCTTCGACAAACGCGCGCGCAAAGTCGGGCGCGGGCACGAAGTTGCGGCGCAGCGCTTTCGGCAGGCCACGGATCAGTTCGGCCACCTTTTCAGCAAGCAGGCCAGGCACCAGCCATTCGCAACGTGCCGCGGGCAGCGCGTTCAGCATCGCCAGCGGCAGATGCAGCGTGACACCGTCGGCTTCATCGCCGGGAACGAAGCGGTACTCGAGCTTGTATTTTTGTGGAGGAAGGTCGAGCGTGGCCGGGAAAGCCTTCGCATCAAGACCGGCGCCACCGACCATCACGTCGTCCAGCGACCAGCGCAGCGCAGCCTGCTCGGCCGGACGCGCCTTGCGATACCACGCATCCAGCGCACGACTGCTGGCGATCTCTTCAGGCAGCTTGCCCTCGAAGAACGCGACCAGGTCATCTTCGTGGCGGATCAGTCCCTCGCGGCGCTGCCTTGCCTCGATGCCCAGCGCCTCTTCCAGTACGCGCTGATTGGACCGCACGAAATCGGCCCTGCTCTCGATGTCACCACGGACCAGCGCCTCGCGCAGGAAGATCGCGTGTGCCAAGGCCGGATCCTGCTGCTGGAAGGTGACCGGACGCTTCTCCACCAGCACCAATCCAAACAGGCTGACCTGCTCATAGGCCACCACGCAGCCGCGCTTCTTCGACCAGTGTGCATCGCGGCAATGTGTGCGCAGCAGATGTGCCGCCTGCTGTTCGACCCACAGCGGTTCGACCCGCGCATTGGCCATGCCCCACACGCGCCCGCCCACGTCGAGTATCTGCGCGGAGAACACCCAGTTCGGCGGAGACTTGGCCAGCGCCGAACCCGGAAACACATGAAATTTGCGCTCGCGCGTGCTCTGGTAGACGCCTTTCTCGTCCTTGCGCCCGACCTGGGTTGGCAGACCGGCCAACAAGCTGCGATGAACCGCCTCAAGGAGGCGATCCGTCGCAGCTTGTTGATCAATAGCGCGCTCCTGGCGTTCGCCTCCTCGCCCCTTCGGGGAGAGGATTGAGGTGAGGGGCGGGTGCTCGCCCGAAGCTTCCCTGCCTTTGCTTTTCTTTCCAACCTCTATGGCACCAACTCGTGGAGTCTTTCGCGACCCCGCCCCCTCATCCCAGCCTTCTCCCCGAGGGGGAGAAGGAGCAACAAGCCACCCCAACTCCCCCACCACCAGCAACAGCTGCCGATGCAATTCGCGCCATTCGCGCATGCGCATGAAGCTGAGGAAATGCCGCGAGCACCAGTCGCGCAGCTTCGACTGGGTCAACTCTTCGTGCGCGTCGTGATAGGCCTGCCACAGGTTCAGCACGCCGACGAAATCGGATTTGGGGTCGGCGAACACCGCATGTGCGGTATCAGCTTGCTGGCGGGCGTCGGAGGGGCGCTCGCGCGGATCCTGGATACTGAGGAAGGAAGCGATGGTGAGCAGTTCGCGCAGCGCACCGAGCTTTTCACCCTCGACCAGCATGCGCGCCAGCTGCACGTCGATCGGCAGGCGCGCCAGATGGCGACCGATATCCGTGAGCTTGCGCGCCTCGTCGATCGCGGAAATCTCGGTGAGCCGGCGGAAGCCGTCGGCGATCACCCGCGGGTCCGGCGCTTCCAGAAACGGGAAGTCGTCGACCTCGCCCAGCTTCAGCGCCAGCATGCGCAGGATCACGTTGGCCAGCGACGAGCGCAGCAATTCCGGATCAGTAAAGGCCGCGCGACCGGCAAAATCCGCCTCGCCGTAAAGGCGGTAGCAGATGCCGGGCCCGACGCGGCCGCAACGACCCTTGCGCTGGTCGGCCGCGGCCTGCGAGATCGGTTCGACATGCAACCGTTCGAGCTGGCTGCGCTGGCTGTAGCGTTTGACCCGCGCGGTGCCGGTGTCGATCACGTAGCGGATGCGCGGCACGGTCAGCGAGGTTTCGGCCACGTTGGTGGCCAGCACCACGCGGCGCTTGATGCCGGGCTTGAACACCCGATCCTGGTCGCCAGCGGACAGCCGCGCGTACAGCGGCATGATCTCTGTTTCGCGATATTGCCGGCGCGACAGCAGCTGGTGCGCGTCGCGGATCTCGCGCTCGCCAGGCAGGAAGATCAGCACGTCACCGCGCGGGTCGTCGTCGGTGATTTCGTCCAGCGTGGCCGCAATATGTTCGGCGCTGCCTTCCTGCAGACCGCCACGCTGCCCTTGTAGGAGCGCACCCTGTGCGCGATGCTCTTTCTGCGAGTTTGGCGAAGAGCCATCGCGCACAGGATGCGCTCCTACAGAATCATTCACCGGCCGCCAGCGCAGCTCGACCGGATACGCCCGCCCTTCCACCTCGACCACCGGTGCACCACCGAAGTGTTCGGAGAAGCGCGCGGTGTCGATCGTCGCCGAGGTGACGATGATCTTCAGCTCGGGTCGCTTCACCGCCAGCCGCTTGAGATAGCCCAGCAGGAAGTCGATGTTGAGGCTGCGCTCGTGCGCTTCGTCGATGATCAGGGTGTCATAGGCGCTCAGCCACGGATCGCCCTGGGTTTCGGCCAGCAGGATGCCGTCGGTCATGAACTTGATCAGGCTGCGCTCGGACACCTGATCGTTGAAGCGCACCTGGAAACCCACGATCTCGCCCAGCGGCGTAGCCAGTTCCTCGGCCACGCGACGCGCCACCGAACGGGCGGCCAGCCGGCGCGGCTGGGTGCAGCCGATCATGCCGGCTTCGCCCCGGCCCGCAGCCAGACACAGCTTCGGCAATTGGGTGGTCTTGCCCGAGCCGGTTTCGCCGGCGATCACCACCACCTGGTGCTCGCGAATCAGCTTGACGATGTCTTCGCCGCGCGCGCTGATCGGCAGCGATTCGTCCAGGGTGATCTTCGGCTTGGCCGCCACCCGCGCGCGGCGTTTGGCCGCGGAGCGCTGAATATCGGCCACCAGTGCGGCAAGCTTGTTGTCGTCAGGACGGCGCGACAGCGTGCGCCAGCGCCCCAGCAGGCGGCCGAAGTCGCGACTGGACACCGCATCCAGCTGCCGACGCAGATCGCGCAGGCCGGGATCGGCGGAAGAATCGGGCTTGGGCGGAGGGCTGTCGTTCATCGGACCGCACATGATAGCTGCTGACGACCGCGAGCCTGATAGTCGCTGGCTATCGGCGGCATACGAAGGATTCATTTCACCGGCAGAACTCAACCCGCTACTGTGGATTCATCGCATCAACCACCCAGGAAGGAGCAGCACATGGCCATTTCCATCGGTATCGGCAAGAAGGACCGGGAAGCGGTCGCCAGGCATTTGTCCAAACTGCTGGCCGACACCTACTCGCTATACCTGAAGACGCACAGCTTCCACTGGAACGTCACCGGTCCGCAGTTCAACAGCCTGCATTTGATGTTCGAGACCCAATACAACGCGTTGTGGCTGGCTGCCGACGAAGTGGCCGAGCGCATCCGCACGCTGGACGTGTTCGCGCCGGGTTCCTACAGCCAGTTCGCCAAACTCAGCTCGATCAAGGAGGAGGCAGGCGTGCCGGAGTGGAAGGAGATGGTGGGCCAACTGGTCGAAGGCCATGAAATCGCCGCGGCAACGGCGCGCGAAACCATCAAGTCGGCCAACGATGCGGGCGACGAAGGTACCGCGGACATGGTCACCGGACGCCTGATGGATCACGAGAAGACCGCATGGATGCTGCGCTCGCTGCTGCGCTGATCGCGGCAGCTTTGCCTGCATGGACAAACCCGGCCTGGAGCCGGGTTTGTCCGTTTACAGCTGGCGCGTCGCGCAACACTTGTCCGGCTCCATTGGTTTCAGCACCGTCGCCGGCGGGGCAGGTGCCGGCTGGATCGACTTCGGTGGCAAACCATACCGCTGGTTGAAGTACGCCCAACTGGGCCACAAGGCATGTGCCAGCGCCTGCCGGTCCAGTGCCGGGTCCACCGGGACGGGCGTCAGCTTTTCATCGTCCACCTGGTAATGAAACTGGGCCGCGGGCTGGCCCGGTTGCAACACCAGCAACTGGTCGCCCTTCAGATACCCGTAGTTGTCGCCGTACTGCATGATCGCGCGGCCCGGATAGTGCTGTGTCAGATCGGCACCCAGCATCGGATTGACGCTGCTGATGCCGATCAGCGACAGCAACGTGGGCGCCAGATCGACCTGACTGACCAGGTGTTCGTCGCGCTGCGCCGGTACGCCGGCACCCAGAATCAGCGCGGGAATGTGGAAGTGCCGCACCGGCACCAGGCTGGCACCGAATACCCGCGCATCGTGGTCGGCCACGATCAGGAAAACCGTGTTCTTCCAGTAGGGTGACCGTTTGGCCTGGGCGAAGAAGCGTCCGATGGCCCAATCCGCATATCGCACCGTGTTCTGCACGCTCGCCGCGGGATCGCTCGCATCGATCCGCCCGGCCGGATATTCCCACGGCGTATGGTTGGAGACGCTGAAAGCCAGGGTGAACTGCGGCTGCGTGCCGCCCTGCATCAAGCGGTGGTGCAACTCGTTGAACATGTCCTCGTCCGACGCGCCCCACGAGCCGACAAAGGTGGGCTTCACCGCGAACTTCGGCTGATCGATCACCTCATCGAAACCATTGCCCAGGAAGAACGACTTCATGTTGTCGAAGTGCGCCTCGCCGCCGTAGATGAAGCGCGAGTGGTAGCCGAACTCGCCCAGCAGACCAGCCAGGGTGAAGAAATCGCGCTGGCTGCGCGGCAGTTTCAGGACCGCTTCGGCCGGGGTCGGCAGGAAGCCGGTGCTGATCGCCTCCAGGCCCCGCACCGAGCGCGTGCCGGTGGCGTAGGTGCGCGCCAGCAGCCAGCCCTGCTTGGCCAGCGCATCGAATTGTGGCGACAGCGGCTGTCCGCCCAGCGTGCCGATGTACTGCGCGCCCAGGCTTTCCTCGACGATGATGACCAGGTTCAGCGGCTGAGCCGGTCGTTTCGCGGCGTGTTGCACATGCCAGCTGGGATGCCGGGGATCGAGCATCGGCCCATCCATCGCCGACGCCTCGCGCACCAGCTGCTGCATCTCCGCTTCAGGCATGGACCCATACAGGGCCGCTGCCGAGCGCTCGTTCTGCATGCTCCAAATCGCGTCGATCACGCTGTACAGGGAATTCAGCGGCAAGGTGTTGACCATCGCGTCGTCGCTGAACGCCACCATCGAGGCATTCAACGGCCGATGCTCAAGCGTGCCGCGGGCGGCGAGAAGCAGCAGCGCCAGCAAGGCCGCGCTCACCACCGCGCGCCAGCGCAGGCGCATCGGTGCATCGACCAGCTTCGTGCGCAATAGCCGGAATCCGAGCCAACCAAGCACCAGCAGGCCAGCCAGCACGAACAACAACACGCCCTTGTAGCCATGCCAGAGCATCGCCGAGACCTCGTGCGGGCTGTTCAGATACTCCACGTACAGCCGGTTCGGCCGGGTGTCGTACTCCCGGATGAACTGCGGCGTGGTCAGCTCCAGCAACACCAACAGCATCCACCATGCCCGATACCACCACGCCGTGATGCATGCCGCCCAAGGCCGATCCCCCAGCCACGGGGACAGCAGCGCCGGCAACAGGCAGATCATCGCCAGCAGGCTCAAATCAATCCGCAGCCCACCAGCAAGCACCGGCCACAACCCGCCCATGGGCTGCACCCTTGCCCACCACCACAAGGCAAGGCCAAGCCGGCTCAGGCTGAGGAAAGCCAGAACCAGCAGAAAGAAACGCCAGGTGAGCTGTCGCAAGAAAATTCCTGAAAGTCGTGTTCCGCAGCCGGGTGCGGGAGGTCACCGCAACATCGATGGGGCCGAATATTGATTCACCACTCTAACGCAACAGAGTACGCAGCCGACCTGACCAGCCCCCGGAATGGCGCAGAACGCTCGCGTACAGGGAACCCCGGCGCGCTGGCGGCTGACCTTTCGCTGACCGTGCCCGTCAATATTCATTGAGCCCGGTGCCATGGATTGGTTAAGCTCCCCAAGCTTTACGCCTATTGCGCAGGCATCCTCCGGGGATTTTTTTGAGCGCCACTGCAGCAAACCACAACAGTCGGTATCCCCTGCTCACCGCCATCGTGCTCGCACTGATCGTGGCGGCGATGAACATCGGCCTGTGGTGGTACGGCAACCTGCCGCACGGCCCCGACGACTGGCACGGCAAGATCGGCGGCTTCTCGATGAACGTGTACCAGCGTTATCAGAGCCCGTTCAAACAGGATTACCCCAGCGACGACGAGATCGCCGGCGACCTGAAGCTGCTGCACAAGTACAGCGACCGGGTGCGCACGTACACGATGCAGCAGAACCCGCAGTTGTACCGGCTGGCGCAGAAGGAAGGCCTGAAGGTGATGGCCGGCGCCGAGATCGACAAGCGGCTGGACAACAACGAACGGGAGATCGAGCTGCTGATCGCCAAGGCACGCGCGTACCCGGACACGATCACCCGGGTGATCGTGGGCAACGAGGTGTTGTTCCGCAACGACCTCACGCCGGAACAGATGATGACGTACCTGGATCGGGTACGCGCCGCCGTGCACCAGCCGGTGTCGATCGCCGAACCGGACTACATCTGGCTGAAGTACCCCGAGCTGGCCCAGCACGTGGACTTCATCACCATCCATCTGTTCCCGTTCTGGAATGGCATTGCGCGCAAGGACGCGGTGCCTGCCGCGCTGGGAGCGTATGACCAGATCCGCCAGCACTTCCCCGGCAAGCCGATCGTGGTCGGCGAGATCGGCTGGCCGTCGAACGGCGACCGCCACGAATACGCCGACCCGTCCGTGTCGAACGAGGCGATCTTCATCCGTGACTGGATGAACGTCGCCAAGCAGCAGCACATCAGTTACTTCCTGCTCGAGGCGTTCGACCAGCCGTGGAAGGAAAACCTGGGCGAAGGTCGTACCGGCGCCTATTGGGGCATGTTCAATGCCGACCGCCAGATGAAGTTCCCGCTGACCGGCCCGGTCACCGAGGACACCGCCTGGCCGTGGAAGGCGATCGCCGCCAGCCTGCTGGCGCTGCTGCCGATGATTCTGTTTGCCCGCCGTTTCAGCCGCTTCAAGCTGATGGGCAGGTTGTTCTTCTGCATGCTGATCCAGCTGGCAGCCGGCTTGCTGACCTGGTCGGCCACGCTGCCGTTCAACTTCTACCTGAGCTGGGTCGACTGGACCATGCTCACCTTGCTATTCCCGGCCCAGATCGCGATTCTGGCGATCCTGCTGATCAATGGCTTCGAGTTCACCGAGGTGCTGTGGCGGCCGAAGTGGATGCGTCACGCCGGCATGCTGACGCCCGATCCGCCGGAAAAGCAGCCGTTCGTGTCGATCCACCTGGCCTGCTACAACGAGCCGCCGGAGATGGTGATCATCACGCTGGATTCGCTGGCCGCGCTGGACTACGCGAACTACGAAGTGCTGGTGATCGACAACAACACCAAGGACCCGGCGGTGTGGCAGCCGGTGAAGGATTACTGCGAGAAGCTGGGCAAGCGCTTCCGCTTCTTCCATCTGGAGCCGTGGCCCGGCTACAAGGCCGGTGCGCTGAATTTCGGCCTCAAGGAAACCGATCCGGCCGCCGACGTGGTGGCGGTGATCGATGCCGACTACGAAGTGCGCAGCGACTGGCTGGCCACCCTCACCGGCTATTTCCACGACCCCAAGGTGGCGGTGGTGCAGTGCCCGCAGGCGCACCGCGAGTTCGAGCACAACGCGTTCCGCCGGATGACCGCGTGGGAATACGACGGCTTCTTCCGCATCGGCATGCACCATCGCAACGAGCGCAACGCGATCATCCAGCACGGCACCATGACCATGGTCCGGCGCACCGCGCTGGAAGGCACGGGTGGCTGGTCGGAATGGACGATCTGCGAGGATGCCGAGCTGGGCCTGCGCCTGATGCATGCGGGCTACGAGCTGGTCTACGTCGATGAACTGATGGGCAAGGGCCTGACCCCGGCCGACTTCAAGGCATACAAGAGCCAGCGCTACCGCTGGGCGTTCGGCGCGATGCAGATCCTCAAGGGCCGCTGGAGCTGGATGACGCAGCGAGGGCCACTTTCAGCCGGCCAGCGTTTCCACTTCCTCACCGGCTGGTTCAGCTGGTTCGCCGATGCGCTGCACCTGGTCTTCACCCTGATGGCACTGTTCTGGACCGCGGGCATGATCGCGTATCCACAATATTTCAGCCTGCCGATGCAGCTGTTCCTGATCCCGGTGATCGGCTTCTTCTTCGCCAAGGCAATCTTCGGCATCGTGCTGTACCGCGCCCGCGTGCCGTGCAGCTGGTACGACACCTTGATGGCCTCGCTGGCCAGCATGGGACTCAGCCACGCGATCGCCCGCGGCATCCTGCACGGGCTGACCCGCGAGAAGACCTCGTTCGTGGTGACCGCCAAGAGCCGGCGCCTGGGCGGCAGCAATTTCGCCGCGTTCGCGCCGGTGCGCGAGGAAGGCCTGATGGCCATCGCGCTGGCGTTGTGCATCCTCGGCATGGCGCTGGGCTACGGTACGCGCTATATCGAGGGCACCTTGTGGATGTTCATCCTCGCGGCGCAATCGATCCCGTACGTATCGGCAGTGACCGGCGCATGGATTGCACACAAGGCCGGCGACAAGGCCGGCTGATCCGGCGGTGTTCAGGACAAGCGATCCGGTGCGGATCGCACGGCCGCTTGGCGCCGGGATTCATACGAAGCCAACATAAAGTTGGGTAAGCTCCCCTTCCCCGCATATGCCCCCGAGGACGGAACCCAACGCATGCGTCACCCCGGCCACCGCCTCAGCCGACGTACCGGAGTGCTGTTGTCCCTGCTGCTGGCATCACAGGCGCACGCAGGCGTGCAACTGGTGGTCGATGGCATCGACGACCCGCTCAAGGCCGCTGCAGTCTCCGCCGTGGAGCTTTCCCAGTATGCGAAGCGCGACGTAAGCGACGCCCAGGTCCGACGCCTGTACGGTCATGCACCGGATCAGGTCAAGGCGGCGCTGCAGCCGTATGGCTACTACGACGCCACGGTCACCGGCGACCTGCAGCAACTCGGCAAGGACTGGCGGGTGAGCCTGCACGTGAAACCCGGTGAACCGGTGAAGGTCACCCGCGTCGATGTGCAACTCGACGACGTGGCCTCGAAGATCGGCCAGTTGCGCCGCGCCAGGCGCGCGATCGAGCGACTCAAGGACAAGCCGCTGAACCACGGCACCTACGAAGCAGCGCGCGACGCGCTCAGCGCTCAGCTCACCGCCAACGGCTTCCTCGATGCGAAGCTCGTCACCCATCGCGTCGAGGTGACTCGCGCGAATCACAGCGCGGTGGTCAAGCTGGCCTGGCAGGCCGGGCCGCGCTTCCGCTATGGCCAGATGAAGTTCGAGGGCTCGCAGTTCAACGACGGCTTCCTCGACCGCTACGTGCCGTTCAAGCCGGGTGATTATTTCGAACAGGACCAGCTGCTGGCCTTGCAGCAGGCGCTCAACGGCGCAGACTATTTTTCGGTGGTCAACGTGCTGCCCGACATCGACGAGGCCAAAGACGGCGTGGTCGACGTCACCGTGCAACTGGCGCCGGCCAAGCGCTCGATCTACACCGGCGGCCCGTTCATCGGTACCGACACCGGTTTCGGCCTGCGTGGCGGCGTCGAGCGGCGCTGGGTCAACCGGCGCGGGCACAAGTGGAAAAACGAGCTGGTGGTGGCGCAGAAGCTGAAAACCCTGTCCACGCTGTACTCGATACCGATGCCCGGCGACAACCAGCGCAGCTACAACTTCGGCGCCAATTTCCGTGACGCCAATACCGCGACCTCGCAATCGCGCACGTTGGAACTGGTCGGCAACGAAACGCGCCAGTGGCATGGCTGGACGCGAACCCTGGGTCTGCACGCGCTGTCCGGCACATTCACCGTAGGCAAGCGCGGCGGCGAGCCGGACAATACCCCCGGCATCGAGCACGGGCGCAGCACGCTGGTGTTCGCAGAGGCGGCGTTGACCCGCAAGAAAGCCGACAACCCCGACTTCGTGCATCGCGGCTGGCTGATCAACCTGGCCGTGCGCAGCACCGCGGGGCCGCTGCTCTCCGACGCCAGCTTCAGCCAGTTCACCGCCGACGCGAAGTGGATCCGTGCATTCGGCCAGCGCCAGCGCAACCGGCTGATCCTGCGCGGCAGCTTCGGCATCACCCACACCGACGATTTCACCGCGCTGCCACCGCAATTGCGCTTCTTCGCCGGCGGTGACCGTTCGGTGCGGGGCTACGGCTACCAGTCGATCGGTCCCCGCAACAGCGCCGACCGCGTGATCGGCGGCACCAATCTGCTGGTCGCCAGCACCGAGGTGGAACACTACTTCACGCGCAACTGGGGCATGGCCGCCTTCGTCGACAGCGGCAATGCCTTCACTGGCACCGACTATCGTCCGAAGATCGGCGCAGGCCTTGGCGTTCGCTGGCGTTCGCCGGTGGGCATGATCCGCGTGGACCTGGGCACACCGATCCACGACGACCGCGCACACGGGATCCAGCTGCACCTGGTGATCGGACCGGATCTGTAGGAACGGGCTTCGTAGTTCGAACCAGCGGCACGGATACTTGGAAATCAATCAGGAGCAGACGGACAGCATGAAGTGGGTCAAGCGCATCGCCATCGGATTCGCCGCGCTGCTGTTGCTCATGGCGGCGGCTCTGTGGTGGCTGCTCGACACCGGCGCGGGCCTGCGTTTCGCGTTGGCGCGCGCGCAAGCGGCAACCGACGGCGCGCTGCGGGTGCAGCAGGCGAACGGCCGCCTGGCCGGCCCGCTCGACCTCACCGGCGTGCGTTATGACGATGGCAAGGGCACGGTCGTCCAGCTGGCCACGGCCCGCCTTGATCTGCGCTTGTGGCCGCTGCTGGTGAAGCGTGTCCATGTGCTGGCGCTGGATGCCGATGGCGTCCAGGTGAGCCTGCCCGCGCCCAGCGCCGACAAGAAAGACACCGGCAGTTTCTCACTGCAACCGCCGCTCCAGATCATCTTCGATCGCGCGCACGTGGGCAGCGTGAAGGTAAGTCAGGCGGGCAAGCCGGTCTTCGCCTCGGACCGACTCGACCTCGCCGGCCGCTGGACCAACGAGGGCATCGAGGTGCGTCAGCTGGTGCTGCAGGCCCCGGATGGCCACGTCGACCTGGACGGCCTGCTGGCGCTGGGAACGCCCTACCACGGCAACGGCAAGGCGGCGTTTGCCTGGAAGGTTGGCGACACCGACTACGCCGGCAGCCTCGATGCACACAGTGACGGCAAGCACGCGCAGCTCGACATCCGACTCACCGCACCGACTTCGGCCCAGCTGCAACTGGCTCTGACCCAGAGCGGCGATTACGCGTGGACCGGCAAGCTCGACGCACCACGCTTCGACCCCAAGCCCTTGCTGGGCGAGAGCTCACTGAAGGCGCTGGCCATCGCCGTGCAAGGCCACGGTGACCGCTACAGCGGCACGCTCACCGGTCAGCTCGATCTCAACGACTACCAGTTCCTGCTGCAACCGCTGCGCGCGCAATTCAGCCACGACTTCCACACGCTCGACCTGCAACAGCTCACGCTCGGCTCGCCGCAAATCAAGGGCAGCGTGGAAGCCAGCGGCACGATTCAGCTCGCTGCCCAGCCGCTCAGTGCCGACTTGAACGTGCACTGGAAAGATCTGGTGCTTCCCGCCGAACTGGCCGGCCAAGAACTGGCCAGCGACGGTGAGCTCAAGGCCCGTGGCAGCGTGGAGAAGTATCAGGCGACCGGCAACATCCACCTGGGTCAGCCGGGCAAACTCGCCGCGCTGACGCTGGATCTGGAAGGCTCACCCAAGCTGGTCCAGCTGCGCACGCTGGCCTTGAAACAGGCGCAGGGCGGCCTTCAGGCCCACGGTACGCTGACCTTGCAACCCACGCTGGGATGGCAAATCGAGGCCACCGCCGACAAGCTCAACCCCGGCGCGCTGTTCGCCGGCTGGAACGGGGCACTGGATTTCGACATCGCCAGCCAGGGCAGCCTGCCGAGCGAAGGCCCGGATGCCACCCTGGACATTCGGCGACTGGGTGGCAAGCTGCGCGATCGCGCCGTCAGCGGCAGTGGCAAGCTGCACCTGTCGCCGGACGAAGTGGTGGACGGTCAGCTCGAGCTGGGCTCGGCGCGCAGCAGCATCCGTGTCGTGGGCAAGCCGGGCAACAGCAACAACATCGATCTGACCCTGGCGGTCGCCTCGCTGGGCGACTGGTTGCCCGACGCTGGCGGGCGTCTGGACGGCCATTTCACTATCGCGGGCAAACAGCCCAGGCTGAGCATCAACGGCCAGCTCAACGGTCAGGCGCTTTCTTGGCAGGCACGGAAGGCCGACACCTTGCAGGTGATAGTCGGCCTGCCCGATATCAGTCACCCGGCCGGCAAGATCGATCTGCGGACCAGCAACGTGTATCTGCAAGGCCTGCTGTTCCAGCAGATGAACCTGCTGGCCGAGGGCAGCCAGACAGATCATCGCCTGCAACTGGACGCACGTGGCACGCAGTTGTCGGGGCGACTCGACCTGCACGGATCGCTGAAAGGCGAGGCATGGAAAGGCACGCTGTCGACACTGAATCTGGAGCCGCAGGGCATGCCGTCGTGGCGTCTGCTGCAACCGACCCAGCTCGCCTACAACGGCGGCGCGATGAGCCTGTCCGAACTGTGCTTGAGCGCCGGTGAGCCGCAACTGTGTGTCACCGCGAAGCAGGACAAGCCCGGCAACCTCGACGCCAGCTACCGCTTGCAGTCACTGCCGCTGGCCCTGCTGTTGAACGCCACCGGCAATGCCGACATGCCGATGCGCGCCGACGGCACCCTGCAAGGCAGCGGCAAGCTCCATCGCAGTGCGGCCGGCGCACTCAGCGGCAATGCCTCGCTCAATTCCGCCCAGGGCACGATCAGCTACACCGATCGCACCGATCAGCCGCTGCTGCACTACAACCAGCTGCGGGTGGATGCCGAGTTGGGCACGACCAGCCAGCGGATCGAGGCCCATGCCGGACTGGATGACGGCGGGCGGCTGGACGGCCAGGTCACCATCAGCGGCGCCCGGCAGACGCTTGGCGGCCAACTCGATCTGCGCCTGAACAATCTCGCCTTCGTCGAGTTGTTCAGCACCGAGGTGGCGAACGTCAAGGGCGGCGCCAACGGCAGCTTCCGCTTCGGCGGCACGTTGAAGCAACCGGCGATCCTCGGCCAGGCCAACGTCACGAATTTCTCCGCGGAGCTGCCCTCCGCCGGGCTCAAGCTGAGCCAGGGCCAGCTCACCGTCAGCACCAGCGATGCCCGGCAGTTCCTGGTCCAGGGCAGCGTGAAGTCGGGCAACGGCAGCGTGACGATCAACGGCACGGCCGGACTGGGCGCCACCGGCCAGACCTCGCTCAGTCTGAAGGGCAGTCAATTCACCGCCGTCGATATTCCCGCGGCCAAGGCGGTCATCTCACCCGACCTCACCTTGAAGCAGGATGCCAAGGGCATCGTGATCGGCGGCTCGCTCGGCATCGACAGCGCGGATGTGAATGCCGAAAAGCTGCCCGGCGCCGGCGCCACCCAGGCTTCGTCCGACGTGGTCGTGGTGGATGAAAAGCAGCAGCAGGAAGCGGCCAGCAAGCTGCCGATCAGTGCGGTGGTCAAGGTCGACCTGGGACGCAAGACACATATCGTGGGGATGGGTTTGAACGGTCGAGTGAGCGGCCTGCTCACGGTGATCGAACATCCCGGTCGCGCCACTGTCGGTCAGGGCCAGATCGCGGTCAACGGCACCTACCGGGCTTACGGCCAGGATCTCACCATCCAGCGTGGCCAGCTGCTTTTCGCCAGCACACCGATCGACAACCCGGGCCTCAACATCCGCGCCGTGCGCAAGCTCAATCCCAACGCGACCATCGACGAAGGCCAGGAAGTGGGCCTGCTGGTTTCCGGTACGGCGCAACGGCCGATTCTCACGGTGTTTTCCAACCCGGTGATGGAACAGTCCGACGCGCTGTCCTATCTCGTCACCGGCAAGCCGCTGTCCCAGGTCAAGGGTGGCGAAGGCGACATGGTCGGCGCCGCGGCGCAGGCGCTGGGCTCGGCCGCGGGCGACCTGCTGGCCAAGAGCATCGGCTCCAAGCTGGGCGTGGACGACATCGGGGTTTCCAGCAACGAGGCGCTCGGCGGCAGTTCCGCCTTCACCGTGGGCAAATACCTCTCGCCACGGCTGTACCTGAGTTACGGCGTCGGCCTGTTCGAGCCGGGCGAGGTGATCACCCTGCGCTACCGGCTCAGCAAGCGCTGGAATTTCGAGGCCCAGCAGGCCACCGAATTCAGCCGCGCCAGCCTGAACTACCGCATCGAGAAATAGTCGCGAGGCAACCCTCGACGCCGACGACCCGCATCATGCAAGCTGGGCGACCAACCGATCGGCCGAATCCACGCTCGTCGCTCATCCCAATGGAGATTCACCGCATGCTCAAGAAGACCCTGCTGACCGCCCTTCTGCTTGGCGCCTCGCTCGGCGCGTTGGCGCAATCGCCAGCACCGGCAGCTCCGGCAACGCCACCGGCAACGACGTTGACGCCCGCGCAGAAGGCCGCACTGGAGAAGCAGAACACCCAGATGACGCAAGCCTCGCTGCGTATCGCGCAGATGGTAGACCAGGGCCAGTTCGGCCAGGTCTGGGACCAGTCCTCCAGCGTGACCCGGCAGATCATCCAGCGGGCCGACTTCGTGCAGAGCGTGGGCGCCGATCGCGCCAGGCTCGGCATCGCCAGCGGGCGCAAGCTGCAGTCGATCACCCGGACCGCATCGAAAGGCGGCAAGGTGCCGGCCGGCCTGTACGTCAACGTCAGCTACGCGACCCACTTCGCCAAGGCGCAGAAGCCCGTGCGCGAGCTGATCTCGTTCCACCTGGACAGCGACAAGGTCTGGCGCGTGGCCGGTTACACCCTGCGCTGACACGCCGGCTTCCCCGCGGGCCGGCACCGAAGTCACCGGACCGGCCCGCGCTGCTCGACAAACCGGCATGGCCCATGCCGCGGAGGACATGCAGAAAAAGCCCGCTTGGCGCACTATCGTGGGACTTTTCCCCGATGGAGGCGATCATGCAACACATGCGATGGATTCTTGGTGCGGCGATCCTGTGCAGCTCGCCGGCATGGGCCGCCACGGCGATTGATCACCCGATCGGGATCGACCTGAAGGGCATCGACCACAGCGTCAAACCCGGCGACGACTTCTTCCGCTATACCAACGGTGACTGGCTGAAGACCGCGAAGATCCCCGCCGACCGCTCCAGCACCGGCAGCTTTTTGAAGATCTTCGAGCTGACCGAGAAACACACGGCCGACCTGATCCGCAACGCCGGCGCCAGCCATCCCGCCGCCGGCAGCAATGCGCGCAAGATCGCCGACTACTACGCGGCCTGGATGGACACCGCCGCCATCGAAAAGCACGGCCTGGCAGCGATCAAGCCCGAGCTGGCGCAGATCGATGCGATCGCCTCGCGTGATGATCTGGCCCGCGTGCTGGGCAGTCGCCTGCGCGCCGACGTGGATCCGATCAACGCCACCAACTACCACACGCAGAATCTGTTCGGCCTGTTCGTCACGCAGGGGCTGGAAGATCCCTCCCACCACGTTGCCTACCTGCTGCAAGGTGGCATCGGGCTGCCCAGCCGTGACTACTACCTGTCCAGTGATCCGCACATGGTCGAGGCGCGCGGCAAATACCTCACCTATGTCGCGACGCTGCTGAAGCAGGCCGGCATCGCCGATGCGCAGACCAAGGCGAAGACCATCGTTGCGCTGGAGACGAAGATCGCCAAGGCACAGGCCAGCCTGATCGACAGCGAAGACGTGCACAAGGCGAACAACCTTTGGAGCATGGCGGATTTCGCCGCGAAGGCACCGGGGCTGGACTGGGCCACCTATTTCAAGGCCGCCGGGCTGCAGGACCAGTCGCGGATCGACGCCTGGCAAGCCGGCGCGATCAGCGGCCTGTCCGCGCTGACCGCCAGCGAGCCGCTGCAGGCGTGGAAGGATCTGCTCACCTTCCACACCATCAACCACGCCGCCGGGCTGCTGCCGAAGGCCTATGCCGACCTGAATTTCGATTTCTACGTGCATGACCTGCAGGGCACGCCGGTGCAACAGCCGCGCTGGAAGCGTGCCGTCGGCGCCACCAGCACCGAGCTCGGCGATGCGGTTGGCCAGCTGTACGTGAAGCAGTACTTCCCGGCATCGTCCAAGGCAGAGATCGAGCAACTGGTGAAGAACCTGGTCGCCGCGTTCCGCGACCGCATCGACACCTTGAGCTGGATGACTCCGGCCACCCGCGCCAAGGCCAAGGACAAGCTGGACACCTTGCGCGTGGGCGTGGGCTATCCGGAAACCTGGCGCGACTACAGCTCGCTCGATATTCGTGCCGATGACGCGCTCGGCAACCGTCTGCGCGCCGAAAAATACGAGTACGAACACCAGCGCGCCAAGCTCGGCCAGCCGGTGGACAAGGGCGAGTGGTGGATGACGCCGCAGACCGTCAACGCGGTCAACCTGCCACTGCAGAACGCACTGAACTTCCCCGCCGCGATCCTGCAGGCGCCGTTCTTCGACCCCAAGGCTGACGCCGCCGCCAACTACGGCGCGATCGGCGCCATCATCGGCCACGAAATCAGCCACAGCTTCGACAACCTCGGCGCCGAGTTCGATGCCCAGGGCAAGCTGGACAACTGGTGGACACCGGAAGATCTTGCGCACTTCAAGGCTGCCGGACAGCAACTGGTCGAACAGTTCAACCAGTACCAGGCCCTGCCCGGCCTGCATGTGGATGGCAAGCAGACGCTCGGCGAAAACATCGCCGACGTCTCCGGCCTCACCATCGCCTATCTGGCCTACCAGAAGTCACTGAACGGCAAGCCGGCGCCAGTGATCGATGGCCTCACCGGCGACCAGCGCTTCTTCATCGCGTTCGGCCAGGCCTGGCGCGGCAAGATCCGCGATGCGGCTCTGCGTCAGCGCCTCGCCACCGACGTGCACGCCCCCGGCGACTTCCGCGCCGAAACCGTGCGCAATCTCGACCAGTGGTATCCGGCGTTCAAGGTGAAGCCGGACGAGAAGCTGTACCTGGCGCCGAAGGATCGGGTGAAGATCTGGTAGTCACCTGACACCCCAGGAGGGCCGCACGAAAGTGCGGCCTTCTTGCATCGTGACGTCCCGGCCCCGCAAACCATCGATGCTATTCTGGGAATGAAGCGCCCATCGGCGCGGTCCATAGAGCAAGTGCTTCAGGAACGGGGATTGATGGGGAACCGATCGGGCTGGCTGATGCGACTGGCCATGGCGGCGCTGATGGTGCTCGTCCCGCTGGCGGCACCGCTGCATGCGAACATCTCGCCCAAGGCCAAACCGCTTGATCTGTTCGATCTCGGCGCCCCGGCATTCACCACGTTCACCACCCGTGACGGCCTGCCGGACCCGGTCGCCGTCACCATCCGCACGGATCGCCAGGGCATCGTCTGGGCAGGCACGCCGCACGGCCTGGCCTGGTATGACGGCAAGCGCTGGCACCCACTCGATGACCCCGCGCTGTCCGGCTACATCAGCCAGTTGTTCGTCGACGATGCCGGCACGCTCTGGGCCTGCGGCAGCACCTTTGGCCTGGCACGTCACGACGGCAAGCACTGGCATATCGAGACTGCGGACGATGGCCTCACCAGCACGCAGATCCGGCGGCTGGTGGAGACCGATCACCAGGGCAGCAAACGGCTGTGGGCAGTGAGCCCGGGCGCCGGACTGTTCTACCGCGAGCACGGCCGCTGGCAGGCCGACCCGGGCAATGCGCAACTGCCGCACGCCGGTTTCCTGACACTGGCACAAACCCATCATCTTTTCGGCCACGAGCGATTGTGGGCCGGTTCGGTCAGCGATGGTCTGTGGTATCGCGAGGGCGGCGGCCCATGGCAGCGCTTCAGCGCACCGAGCTTCGACGTCGGCAACGGTCTGGCCTACCTGTTGGCCACGAACCATGACGGGCACGAAGCGCTATGGGTGTCGGTCTTCAACTCCGGACTGTGGCGACTGGACGAGCACGGCCTGCGGCACTGGAGCGTGGCGTCCGGCGAACTGCCCACCGACGTGCTCTACAACATGGTCCAGACGCCGACCGCGGATGGCGGCCAGGCCGTGTGGGCCTCGTCGCGCAACGGCCTGATCCGGATCTATCGCGACAAGGTGCAGGTGTTCGACCGGCGCTACGGCTTGCAGTCCAATGCCATCCGCGGCGTCAGCACCTGGCGCAGCCCGAATCACACTTACGTCTTGTGGGCGGCCACCGAGGACGGTGTCGCCCGCACCATCGTGGACGAAAGCAAATGGAAGACCGTCTCACTGCTGGGCTCGTCGCAGACCGGCGTACTCAGCGTGCTGGTCGATACCGACGCGCCGGGCAATGAACGACTATGGGTCGGCTCCGACGGCGACGGGCTGGGCCTGTACACGCATGGTGGCTGGCGCTATTTCAACAAGGCCAACGGCCAACTGGCAGACGCCAACGTGACCATGATCGCGCGTGCCGACGATCAGCAAGGCCGCAGCGCGGTCTGGCTCGGCACCGGCGCTGGCCGTTTGCTGCGGGTCACGGACGAAACCCGCTTCGAGCCAGTCACCACACCCTGGCCGCGCCAACCCGGTCAGCGTCTGAACGACATGCTCAGCCGCCACATCGATGGCCACGTGGAGCAATGGTTTGCCACCGACAGTTCGGGTGTCTATCGAATGCGTGACGGCATCTGGACGTCTTTCCGTCCGCAAGCTGCCGTGGGCAACTGGTCGGTGGAGAAACTGCTCGCGCAAACCACGGCTCATGGAGATGCGTGGCTGTGGGCCACCAGCAATCAGGGACTGGCCCGCTTCGATGGAAAGCAATGGGTACTGCTGGGCCACGATATCGGCCTGCCGGGGCTGAACCTGATCGGCCTGCAACTGATTCCCGACGCGCGGGGACGACCCATCCTGTGGCTGGGCAGTGTCCGCCACGGCATCATCCGCGTCGACATCAGCGACCCGCTGCATCCGCGTACCCTGCCCGCCGATCTGCCTGCGCCGCCGGATCTGACCGTCGACGGGGCGTTGGCTGATCCCGGCGGGCGCATCTACCTGTGCACCGATTCCGGTGTGCAGCTGCTTGTACCAGATGCCGGCCACTACCAATCACAGGTCTTCACCGTCCGCGATGGCCTGGTCAACAACGAGTGCAATCCCGACGCGCAGTTCATCGATGCGCACGGGCGGTTCTGGACCGGCACGCTGGGCGGCCTGATGGTGCATGCACCCGACCGCGCGAAAGCGGATTACGAAGCCAAGCCGCTCAAGCTGGTCCGTACCAGCGTCGACGAACGCACCATCGCTGACGGCGATATCGTCATTCCGCCCGGCCATCACAACCTGCGCGTGGACTTTGCCCTGCTGTCCTGGCAGCACGACGACGAGTCACGTTTCCGTACCTGGCTGGAAGGTTTCAGTCAGTCACCTGGCGCGTGGACCACTGACAACTTTCGCGAGATCGGCGCGCTGCCACCGGGCGATTACACGCTGCATATCGAGGCACGCGACTATGCCGGCAATGTCAGCACCCCGATCCTGTTGCCGATCACCGTGCAGCCGTGGTGGTGGCAGCGCGGATGGGCCCGGCTGCTGTTCGCGGCGCTTGCCTGCCTCATCGTCTACGCCCTGGTGCGGAGGCATGAGCACCGGCTGCGACGGCGCCAGCATGCGCTGGAGCAACGCATTGATGCACGCACGGCACAGTTGAACAGCGCCAATCGCCAATTGCTCGATCTTGCCCGCCGCGATGCGCTCACCGGCGTATTCAACAGACGCTGGCTGATGGAATCGCTGCAGCAGGCTGTCCATGGCGAGCACCGCGGCGCGACCGCTGCGCTGATCTTTCTCGACGTGGATCATTTCAAGGCCGTCAATGACACCTTCGGGCATCTGGCCGGCGACCACGCCTTGCGCAGTGTGGCCGGATCCATCAGCCATTGCCTGCCGAGCAACGCTGTGCTCGCCCGCTACGGCGGCGAGGAGTTTGCCTGCCTGTTGTTCAACACCGACCTGCCCGCCGCGCATGCGCTGGCCGAGACGATCCGCACCGAAGTGGGACGTCATCCGCTGCACGGACCCGACGGAACGACGCGCAGCATCACCGTCAGCGCGGGTGTCGCATGCCGCCGACTGGACGCCGACGGTGACGCAGAACTCCTGCTGCGCGACGCCGACGAAGCCCAGTACGAAGCCAAGCGCTCTGGCCGCAACTGCGTGCGCGACGCACCATGCATACCGCGTGAGCCGTGAGGCGGGCGATACCAACCCGGCGCAATTCAACAGCGGATTCCAGCGAATTTTCTGAACTTTTCCACGGCAGAAGCGCAGCGCATGCGGCGGATCTTCGCGAGGCATCCCTCCCCGCCCAAGCCGGCGCTTCACCACATTGAGAGCCAAGCCGACCGGGCGCTGGCCGCCGTCGCCAGAAGCACCTCGGTGCGGGAATAAAGTGTGCTGAGGGAGCGTCTTTACTCTTGAGCACGCTGCCTCGAAGATTGCCCCCACTCGCGCCATGGTGGTCAGATCCAGACCGGGAGAAAGTTGATGAGACAGGCTGCGTCGTGATGCCTGCCACGTGATTCCCGCTGGTGCTGTGCGCATCACCGGAAACGCACGCTTCGCCAGGTGCGCGTGCATGGCCATGGTGTTCGTGGAAACGTCCTCTTTGGCTGACGGTGGCATCGCCATACCGTCATGGCCCCGGAGGCCGCAAGGGGAAGTCTCTTTTTACTCGTTCAGTATGGACGGCTGCGCGGTCGTTCAATTCCAGCGTCAGACCAGGGAGAAGTGTCATGGCAGATGCGGTGTCAGGTGGCGTACGGACTGTGATCCGTCTTGAAGGACTGTGCGTTCTCGTGGTCAGTCTTCTGGCCTATGCGAAGTTTGGTGGCAGCTGGGGCATCTTCGCCTTGTGTTTCTTTGTTCCCGACCTGTCTTTTCTTGGCTATCTGGCCGGGCCGCGAGCGGGTGCCGTGTCGTACAACTCCCTGCATTCATATATCGGTGCCCTGGCGTTGCTGGCAGCGGGCATTTTTCTGTCGGCGTCTGTTGCAGCCACAGCCGGCATCATCTGGATGGCTCACATCGGTTTTGACCGTTCGCTCGGCTATGGCCTCAAATACCAGGCCGGATTCGGGCTTACCCATCTGGGCTTCATCGGGCGCGCAAGGACGGGCAACTGATGCACTCGGCCCAGTGGCGCGCAGGAGAATCCGCGGGTTGCTCTGCGCGTTGCCGTTCGCCCCGGGCGGGACCCGGGGCGAACGGATGGATGGCGCGACGTGCAACGCGTAGCCAATCAGCTCATGCCGTGATTACCGGGCATTGACCAGGGCGGCCGTGCTGACATCGACCGGTGCGCTGCCTTCCATGACAACAATGCGGTTTTCCGGTGCGCGAGCCTTGCTGCCGGGTTGGACCTTGCGTCGCATCGGCCCGATCATCGTGCCGGCAGCTTTGCCGCTTTCATCGGTCATGAAGCTGGCTGCCACCGACTTCGTGCCGTCCAGATACACGCTGTAGGCCGTTTTCGGCTTCAGTGCGAACAGATTGACTTCAAGCGCATCGAGCACACCCAGATTGCGCAGCACCACAAAGCCGCGTCCATTTTCCTTGACGGCCTTGAGCGGGATATTGACCGGATCGGTGTTGACGCGTGATACCAGATTGGTCGCACCATCGCCGTGGGGTACGACATTGGAGATGAACACCAGTGCCTGCGGCGCCTGACCCACCGGAACCCTCGCCACCACCTTGTTGCTGGACGTGTCGATCACGTCGACGGCATCACCGTTCTCCAGACCGACATAGATGCGACTGCTGTCGTCGGACGTCCATATGCCATGCGGCAACGCTCCGGTGGGAATGGTCGTGACCAGTTTCGCCGGTTTGTCGGTGGTGTACACCTTGACGACGTTTTCGCCGCCCACCGTGACGTACGCCAGCACTTTTCCGCCGACCGTGGCAAACGAAATGTGATTGGTGATGAAGCCGGTATCCATGACGTCGTCCACCTTCAATGTCCCGGTGTCGATGCGGGTCACCTTGCCCACGTCCTTGTGCGTCATCCAGATCTCGCCATGATCCGGGGTCAACTGGAGAAAGGGTGAGAACGGACTGACGACGTCGATACGCTTGACGATCTTGTGGGATTTGACATCCACCACGTCCACTTTGGGCGTGAAGCTCGACACCACGAAGGCGAGCTTCCCGTCCGGCGGAAAGATCACCATGCCCGGCCCCAGATCGGTCTGGATGCGACGTGTCTCCTTGTAGGTATTCGGGTCGATGACCGAGATGTAATCCTCGCCCCGAACCACGACCCAAACCTCTTTGCCATCGGCCGTGAAGAAACCCTCATGCGGCGAACGCCCGATATAGGTGGTGCCCTTGACTCTATTGGTGGCCGTGTCGATGAACGTGACCGAGTTGGATCCATTGGAAACGACGATCAGCGTCTTGTGATCGGGAGAAAACCCCATGCCGTGAACGTTGATCTGGCCCTTGTACAAGGGCGAAAGCAGGTCCGGCCGCTCATTTCCCAGGCGAATCTGGCCGACCAGCATGTTGGTGGCCGGGTTGATCACCGACACGGTATTGCTGTTCTGGTCGGCCGTGTAGACACGGTCGCGTGCTGTCGGCAACGCCATCGCGGCGTTGGCAAACAGTCCGGCGGCGGCCATGGCGAAGAAGACGGAAGTTCTTTTCATGATGGTGTGCCTGTGAGATGGGTTTGTGAAAGTGCGCGAGAAGTCAGGAACCCGGGTGACTTTTCAGCCAGGCTTGCATGACGTGAATCTCGGTTTGCTGTTCGGCGATGATCCCCAGAGCGATATTCCTGATCTCGGGATCCTTGGTGTAAAGCAGCACCGCCTTGGCCATGTCGACCGCGCCCTGGTGATGCGGGATCATCATTTCAATGAAATCGTGATCGGTTTTCCCGTTCATGGGCGCGCGTTGCATGCCGTCATCCATGACGACCATGGCGTCATTCATCAGCTCGGAAAATGACTTCTCGGTGCTGGCGACAAAGACCGGCGGGGTGCTGGCGGCACGAGACATGCCCTGCGCAGCGGAGGGGGCGTGACCAGCTTGCTGATGCGCCTCGTGCGCGCTCGCGCAGACACTCGCAAGACACAGACACAGGCACACACACCAGTGTCCTCCGCGACGACGCAACGCCTTTTTCCACATATTCTTCATAAGGCTTCTCCGGCAAGAATCAGCGCCTGATCAGCGCGGGCCTTTCTGCCCGACGGATATTCCACCTGACGTGATCCGGCGACGAAGGGCTGTACGCCGTTCAGGATGGACGGACAATTCGACAAGACCTGCGCCTGGGCAGGGATGGGGTTTGATGTCGAGTGGCGCGATGGCGTCGATGTCGGCGCGCAACACACGTCGACAACGACTTTCCTCTCAACCGTTTCCGGCATACGCCAGGCACCAGGCCTTGGGGCTGATGTCTCCGGCGACGATGACGCAACGCCCCGCGGCATCAGGGTCCTTGCCGGGTATGAAGTTGGCGCAGTTCACACACGCCGACATGCCCTTGGGATGATCCTGGTACTGCAGTGCGGCCTTGCTTGCAGTGCCCGATGCGGCGGGAGCGTCGGCCCGCGTTGGGGCGGGCCAGCCCAGCAACGAAAGGCCAGCGACGGCGCCGCCGGCCACGACCAGATGCCGCAACATGGTGCGACGAGAGAACGATGTATGAAGCAAGTCTTTCAAAATGCTGTCCTCGATGACGATGAAAAAGACGGTTGGCGCGGGGAGCTGAAAACCGCACCAACCGCAAAAGGTTGTGTTGGATCAGTCGTTGCCGACCACGGTCAGCCAGAACGGCAACTTGCCCTGCGTCGGCACCTGCTTGACCACTTCCAACGTGGTGGTGTCGATCACCGCGATCTTGTCGGTGCCGGTGACGCCAACGTAGAGCCAGCGCCCATCGCGGCTGGCGCGAACACCATGCGGCCCCTGCCCGACCTCGATGCGCTTGACCACCTTGAACGTGGCCGGATCGATCACGTCGACGACGTGGTCGGCGATCGCGCCGGTGAACACGTAACGACCGCCGGGAATCACGTCGATGCCACCGTGACTCAGTCCGACGGGGATCACCGCAAGCACCTTGCGCGACTTGATATCGATCGCGGCGACCTTGCCCACCAGATCGCGCACCCACAGCGTGTGCCCATCGGCGGAAAGATCGAGGTTGTGCGGGCCGTGGATACCCGGCACCGGAATCTCATCGACTTTCTCCAGCGACCTCATGTCCACCACGGCCACGCCGGTGCCGCCTTGCAAGGTGACGTAGGCGAGCTTGCCATCCTCGGTGAAGCGCACGTTGTGCGGCACCTTGCCGACGGCGATCAACTTGACCAGCTTTTGTCTGCGCATGTCGATCGCCGCCACCGTGCCGCCACCGGCGCTGACGGCCATGCCCCACTGACCATCCGGGCTGATCGCCACGCCTTGCGGCGTCGGGCCGATCTCGAAGGTGGCGAGCTTCTTGCCGCTGCGCGCGTCCAGCAGATAGGCCTCCGGCTGATCCTTGCTGCTGACCAGCATGCGGGTGCCGTCATGACTGATGGTGTCGTAATGCGCGCCGGGAAAACCGGCCCAGGCGTTGCCCGCCGGCAGGCCTTCCACCGCGCCGCTCGTCTGCAAGGTCACATAGACCGGGGCGGGAAACAGGTTTTCCGGCTCGGTGGCGCGGGCGGCGCCGATGCCAAGCGCCAGTGCCACGGCAGAGCCGATCAGCGCCTGCTGCAGACGCCGTGAAGTCGATGATTTCTTGCTCAAGAGCATGCCAATTCCTGCGGTTCGGGGAGTTTTTTGATCCGATGGCCGACAAGCAGGCTGGAAGCCCTGCGAAGCCGCGCCGTCGCCATGAAAGCGTCGGGTCGTGCATGAGGGACGCTCCACGCCGGGGTTTATTCCCTGAGTTGCGGAATATTCCGCGCGCAGAGGCGTCTACACTGCATCCGCCACACCGAGAGAGGGTCATCCGGCCATGCTCGACCACGACATAGACGATCAGTTGCGTGAACTGATGCCACGGCTGCGCCGCTTCTCGCGCTGGCTCACCCGCGACCCCACCAGCGCCGATGACCTGGTCCAGTCCTCACTGGAGCGCGCGTTGTCACGCTGGGGCAGCCGGCGCGACGAGACCGCCTTGCGGCCCTGGGTGTTCGCCATCGCGTACCGGCAATTCCTGGACGGGAAACGTCGCGCGCGTCGCTACGCCAGCATGCTCGAGCTCTTTCGAAACAGTCAGGAACAGGAACAACCATCGACCGAACGCGAAGTGGTCGCACAATCGGTGGTGCAGGCACTGGAACGCCTGCCGGACGAGCAACGCCATCTGTTGCTGTGGATCTCGGTGGAGGGCCTCAGCTACCGCGAGGTGGCCGACTTGCTCGAGGTACCGATCGGTACCGTGATGTCGCGCTTGTCGCGCGCACGCGCGGCGCTGCGCCGGCTCGGTGATGGTGAAGTGTCGAAGACTCCCGCCCTACGGATACTCAAATGAACGACAGCAACGAAACACGCTCCTTCGTTGACGAAGCCGACCTGCATGCCTACATCGATGGCCGTCTGGACGATGCCGGCTGCGTGCGCGTGGAAGCCTGGCTGGAACGCCACCCCGAGCGCGCCGAAGAGGTCCGCGGGTGGCAGCGCGATGCCCAGCAACTGCGTGCCGCCCTCGGCGGTCTGCCCGAGCCAACGCGGCAGCCAAGGCTCGATCCGGCCATGATCCGGGTGCGTCGTCGCGGGCGCATGCGTGCCCGACTGGCCATGGCGGCGATGCTGGTGCTGACGCTTGGCGTGGGCGGCCTGGGGGGGTGGCAGGCGCGCAACCTGACCACGCCGACAGGCGCGGCACCCATGGCCGACGCCCTGCAGGCGTATCGGATGTTTGCGATGAGCGAGAACGTGCAACTCGACGCGACGCAACAGCATCCGGGTGATCTGCAGGCATGGCTGGACAGTCATTTTCAAAACGCCGCACCCTTGCCGCAACTGGACCGCGCGGGCTTTCACCCCGTGGGTGGACGCCTGCTTGCCACCGAGGCCGGTCCGGCCGCGATGGTGCTGTATGAAAACTCACAGGGCAATGCGATCAGTTTCTACATCCGCCCGCCCTCGCCCAGCGCGCGCCCGCTTGCGCGGGGTCAACGCCGCGAGGGACAGCTGGCCGCGGCGTACTGGTCAGGCAATGGTTACAACTACGCCCTGGTCAGCCGCGCCGACAGCTCCGATGTGCATGTGATCGACGACGCCTCGCGGCCCTCCACCATTTGATGGTCGCGTTGCCACTGTTTCGCGGAACCGAACCTGCGATGGACGCCGTGGAGTTGCCTGCCATGGGCCGTCCATACGTTGGCGACGACCTCCCGTGCCGGGCGAGCGGCGCGCCATCATCAGGCTCATCAACACGCCCCGCATCCGGCGTGTGCGCACGCGTGATGTCGATGGGCTAACGGAGAAATGGCGCCAGTTGCACAGCCAGCCATTCCATGAACACACGCACGCGACGCGGCAGATGGCGACGGTGGGCATACAACAACGTCACCGGCATCGGCATGGCGCGATAGTCGCGCAGGATTTCCTTCAGCTTGCCGCTTTTCAGCAGGGAGTGCATGCCTGCTGTCGGACCCTGGATCAGGCCGAATCCGGCTACGCAGGCTGCCTGGTAGCTGTCGGTGTTGTTGACGGTAAGCGCGCCGGGCATGGGTCGCACGTGCATGCCTTCGTCATCGACGTATTCGAAGCCGTCGGGTTGGCCGCCGAAGTTCTGCGCGTAATGCACCATGCGATGACCCTCCAGAGCGTCGGGATGGCGTGGCTCACCGTAGCGCCGAAGATAATCCGGGCTGGCGAAGGTGCCGATTTCCAACACGCCGAGCGGTCGCGCGATGAGGTTGTCGACGTCCTCCAGGGCGCCCACGCGCAACACGCAATCAAAACCCTCGCGAACCAGATCGACGCGCCGGTCGGCGCAACTCAACTCCAGCTCGATCCCCGGATGCTCGCCCAGAAAGGCCGGCAGCTGTGGCAGCACGAACAGGCGTGCCGTGGTGGTCGGCATATCCACGCGCAAGCGGCCGCGCAAATCGTATTCGTCGTCGCGGAACATCGACTGCAGTTCGTCGATGTCGTCGAGCATGTCGCGACAGCGCTCCAGAAAAGCCAATCCGTCCTGAGTCGGCTCGACACGCCGCGTGGTCCGGTGCAGCAGACGGGTGCCGAGCAGCGCCTCCAGTTGCTGGACCGCGATCGAGACACTGGCCTTGGGCAAGCCCAGATCCGTGGCTGCGCCAGTAAAACTGCCGCGTTCGGCGACGCGTGCAAAGACCTTCATGGCATCGATGTCGTGCATGGGAGATTGTTATTTATGCCTGAACAGTAAAATCATTTTTAGATTGTTTATGAGCAAATGACAAATCAATAGTCTGACGATCCGGCGCGAGACGCGCCTCCCCACGTCTCCGAATCAATCAAGGAACCGTCATGACTACCCACTCTCCCATCGCCCTGATCACCGGCGGCAATCGCGGCCTTGGTCGCCACGCCGCGCTGGCACTGGCCCGCCAGGGCACCGACATCATGCTTACCTACCGCCGTCATGCCGACGAGGCGCAGCAGGTCGTCGCAGAGATCGAAGCACTCGGTCGTCAGGCCGTGGCCCTGCCACTGGATATTTCCAGCGACCCGTTCCCGACGTTTGCCAACCAGGTGCGCGAAACACTGGCCGATCACTGGCAGCGCACGCAGTTCAACTTTCTGCTCAACAATGCCGGCGCCGGCACCACCGCCGCGTTTGCCGACACCACGGCGGCGCAGTTCGACCAGATGGTCGCGATCCATGTCAAAGGGCCATTCTTCCTGACGCAGGCGTTGCTGCCACTGCTGACCGATGGCGGTCGCATCCTCAACGTCTCTTCCGGACTGACCCGTTTCGCCCTCCCCGGCTACGCCGCCTACGCCATGATGAAGGGCGCGATGGAAGTGCTCACCCGTTATCAGGCGAAAGAGTTGGGTGCGCGTGGCATCAGCGTGAACACGCTCGCTCCCGGTGCCATCGAAACCGATTTCGGCGACGGTGCCGTGCGCGACAACGCGGGCCTCAATGCGCTGGTCGCCAGCAACACTGCCCTGGGTCGTGCGGGCTTGCCAGATGATATCGGCGGTGTCGTGGCAGCGTTGCTCGCCTCCGGCAGCGGCTGGATCAATGCGCAACGCATCGAAGCATCGGGCGGCATGTTCCTGTAACGACAAGACCGGCATGCCGTGGCCAAGGCGGCTTGCCGGGATTGCCTGATCCCGTCGACATGGTCATCGGAAGTGCCCCGTCACGATTTATAGTGCCCCGATTTTCGGGAGGTCGCCCATGCGTCACGAGCTTTTGATCTGTGACTTCGATGGCACGCTGGCCAATACGCGCAAGGCCGTGCTGCTGTGCATGCACGACACCTTGGGCGACCTTCTCGGGCCGACGGGAAACATCGATGTGGCGGATATAGAGCAGGTCGTCGCCACCGGCGCGGCACTGCCGCGAACCTTCGAACTGCTGCTGGCAAAGCTGGGCGCCAACTCACCGGAACGGGTCGATGACGCCATCGGCAACTACCGGGCACGCTATGCCCGCGACAGCGCCCGCAGGACCACGCTCTACCCCGGCGTGCGGCGCTGCCTCGATGCCGTGCGCGCCAACGGCATGCGGACGGCGGTGGTCAGCAACAAGGGCGAAGCGGCCTTGCGTGCGGCACTGGGAAACCTGGGCATCCTGGACCATTTCGATCTGGTGCTCGGCGAGCAGGCGGACTTGCCACCCAAGCCCGCCCCCGATCTTTTCGAACGGCGCATTCGCCCGTTCTTCGAGCTGGCCGACAACGCGTCAGCGCTGTTCGTGGGCGACACGCCCGCGGACCTGGCGTTCGCCAACAACGCCCGCATCGATAGTTGCTGGGCAACCTATGGGCACGGGGATCCGGCGGCATGCCGTGCCCTTCATCCGCGTTTCGAGATCGACGACTTCCATCAGCTGCAGACGCTGCCCGGATAGTTCCACCGGCTGACGGCAACCCGGCGCGCGGGTGTCGAAAGAAGATCGACGCCACGGTTCGCCACGCCATCAACGTTCGCGCCATCGAAAAAGTCAGCACCGCCGGGGAATAACCCGGGCGGATGCGACGTCTTCCTTTCTGATCACGCTGCCCTCGAATCCCGTCTCACTCCCGCATGGGGAACCCAGCCTGTGATCAGGAGAAAGTTGATGAAACTTGCCATGTCCAAGTTGCTTGCCACATGCCTGCCGCTGGCGCTTTGCTTGCCGGCGCTGGCGCACGAGGTGCCCGATCCAGCCATCGTCCACCACGCCAAAGACGGCGTCGTCAGGCTGTACGGTGCCGGCGGCCCCGACACCGCGTTCCGCAAAGTAGCCGAGTCGTTCAAGAAGAAAACGGGTATCCAGGTGGTCATCACCGCAGGCCCCGAGCCCACCTGGTCCAAGAAGGCCCAGGCGGACGCCGACATCCTCTGGGGCACGGCCGAGGAAGACATCACCGCCATGCTTGAGACGTACACGACGTTCTCGTCCAGTGCGGTGGAGCCGATCTACATCCGACCCGCGATCATTGCAGTGCAAAAAGGCAACCCGAAGGGCATCCGGGGCTTTGACGATCTGCTCAAGGACGGCATGAGGATCGTCGTCACCGAAGGTGCCGGCGTCGCCAACACCTCGGGCACCGGCGTGTGGGAAGACGTCGCCGGCCGCATGGGAAAACTCGACGACGTGAAGCGCTTTCGCAAGCATATCGTCGCCTTCGGCAAGGGCAGCGGCGCGTCCTACAAGGCCTTCGTCGGCATGCACGCCGACGCCTGGATCACCTGGCCGGATTGGCCGATCGCGCATCCGGAGCAGGCCGACCTGGTACGCCTTTCCGATGCGCGCACCATCTGGCGCGACGTCAACGTCGCGCTGGCACCGGATGCCGATCCTGCCGCAAGGCAGTTCGTGACCTTCCTGACCAGCGAAGCAGGCGCAAAAATCATGAAGACCGAAGGCTGGGTGCGCTGACGCGGACCTGGCCGTCAGAAAGACGCCATACCCACACTTTCAATGGCGATTCGCGGCGCGCACGCATTCCGTCACGCCATTCTGGCCGTGAATCGGCCAGCTACCCCGCAACAGCTTCTGCGGACGCGTTGCAGGGCAGTTCTTTGTCCGTACCCCGCTTTCGCGGGGATGGTGGCGGCACGCGGGATTCGCCTCGATCCCGCCTCACCGATTCGCTGTGCAACACGGGTGGCGCCTGATCGCGTCCCCACCTCCGCTCAACCGCCCGCGGATGTATTCCCTCCCGCCGGCATCGCGGTGCGGAAGCCGGCCGCCTCCAGTTCGCGGGCGGCCGCATCCAGATCGTGGCGAATGGCGGGACTGGACAGGAAATCGCGCACCAGCGTCTGTCCCAACACGCGGCCGGCAAAGATGTCCTGCGGTGTGTGCACCCCGCGCACCACGCGCCGCCAGCCGACCGCTCGCGCGTATTGATCCAGCGCCGCCGCACGTTGCGGGAGCAGGTGGCCAAGCAGCAGCGCAAACACCGTTGCACGCGTGCTGTGTCCGCTCGGATAACCGTAGTCGCGGTTCTTCCAGTCGGCGGCATCGCCCTCCGGATCCCACTGGCACGAGTTGACCGGACAGGGGCGTTCGCGATGCCAGGTCTGCTTGGCTTCGTTCTTGGCAAGGTTCGCTTCCTTCTTCACCTCGGCAAACAGCGCGGCGGTGGATGGCAGCCGCTGCGCCGTGAAATCCGGGCCCAGCACGGCGGCGAACGAGAACACCCCGAACTCCTCTTCGTGCTTCGCCAGCGCCGCCTGTTCTGCCGTCCTTGTGGTGTAGGCCTGGAAGGTGACCGTGCGATCGGCGGAGTCTTCGGCGCTGCCCAGTGCCGACGGTGCCGGCAGCACCGCCACGGCCTGATGCAACTGGGCGTCGCTGAGATAGTGTTGCGGTGTGCGTGCGTGCCCGACATTCACGGTCGACAGGCCAAGCACCACGACACACAGACGTACGAGTTTGATGATCATGCAGGCGCTCCGGTCCATGTCAGAGTGCCAGCGACACGGAGGCGAACCAGCTCCGTCCGGGCAGCACGAGATAATAGGTGTCACCCTTCTTTACCGAGTCGGCGACCTGTTGGCTGGCGTCCAGCAGGTTGTCCACCTGCAGTTTCACTTTGTAGCTCTTGATGAACGAGCCAGTGAGCTTCTGGCCATAGCCCAGGCTGAGCGCCGCGCGCCAGAAACCGCCGCTGTTGCTGGTGGCGGTGACCGAGGCGGCATCGTCGGGGTTGAAGTCGCCGTTGTAGACCTTCTGCGCACCGATGTATTTGCCACTCAGCCCCGCGAAGAAGCCGTCCCGCACGTAGTTCACGCCCAGTGCCGCGGTGCTGTCCGGGATGTTGGGAAGGTCCAGGTGGGAGCGCTTGAAGCGCGCATCGAGCAGCGAGCCGTTGGCATACAAGCTCACGCCGCTGCCCACGTAATAGGTCGCTTCCGCTTCCACGCCATGCATGCGCGCGCCCTTGGCCGTGGCGTAGATGTCGTCGTGGGTGACAGGATCGACCGCGGTGAGCGGGTAATGGCGGTAGTCGATGAAGAACGCGTCGGCGGCGGCGTTGAAACGATCCGTCTTGTACACCGTGCCGAACTGGTAATTCATCGTCTGCTGCGGACGCGCGCGGTTGAGGCGCGGGTCGGGCACGTAGAACTGGTTGAGATTGGGCGCAAGAAAGCCCTGTGCGGCCTGCCCGTAGATGCTCCAGTCATCGCCAAGGCGGTAGTTGGCGCTGAGGTAGCCCAGCGTCTTGCGCCAGGTCTGGTCGTACTTCAGCGGCAACTTGGTGCCCTGGTTGTATGGCGTATCGATGTAGCGGGTGAAGCCGACGTTCTTCACGCCGGGCGTGATGGTGAGCGCTGCGCTGGCCTGCCATGCGTATTCCGCATACAGCTGGGTGGTGCGCAGGCGATCGTTCATCGTGTACTTGTAGGGAGCGTAGGAATGGCTGTCGCCGGGTTTGACGTCGATGGTGCCGCCCCGGCTGTAGTCCAGCGCCACGCTGGAACGATCGTTGCCGGTGTATTCGTACCATCCGCCCAGCCGTAGCTGCCCCTGCTCATCGGTATGCGCCAACTCGAACGTGTCGCCCCAGGCGCGGTAGTTGTTGACCTTGTAATAGCCACCCATCGCCGTCTTCGAGCTCTTGGTGCCCACATAGGCGCTTTCGTGGCTGCCGTTGGTGTACGCGTAGGTATACAGCTTGTTGTCGAGCTGCCAGGTGTCGCTGAGGTCACTGTGGACGCCCAGGTACTCCATGTCGGTGTTCTTGTCCTGGTAGTTGTAGCAATCACAGTCGATGCTGCTGCGGTCGGTGTCGAGGCCGAAGTTGCGGCCCAGCGTGTCGATCTGCTGCTGGGTCAGCGAACCCTTGTTCGGTTTGTTGAAGTGGATCGTGTTGTAGTTGCTGAGCAAGGTGATTTCGGTGTGCTCGCCCACCGGCTGCACGTACTTCAGGTAACCGGTGGTGCGCCGCATCGGCGAATGCGTGTTCGCGGTGTCGGTGTTGTTGTATTGCACACTGGCGATGAGCTTGCCGCCACCGAGCTCGTCGATGCGGCCCGTGTTGAGCTCCAGGTGAGTCAGCGTGGTGCCATAGCTGCCGGCGCTGAAGGTCGGGATGAACGAAAACGTGTCACGCGCATCCTTCGAGCGCAGCGCCACGGTGCCGCCGAACGTCGCCGCACCCAGCGTGCCGGCACTGCCGGGGCCGCGGTCGACGCTGACCTCGCCAATCATCTTGGCCGGAAAATAGCTGCTGGTGTGGTGGCTGAAGTCGTTGGTGTCACCGAACGGAATGCCGTCATAACTGACGTTGTACTGGTTGTCGCTGAATCCGCGCAGGGTCATCTGCTTGGATTCGCCCAGCCCCGGACCGGCCGGACTGATGTTGCTCACAGCCGGCGCGATGTTGGCGATGCTGGCGTAATCCGCCGTCGGTGCGACGTAGTTGTTGATGTAGTCCAGACCGATGATGGATTGCGGCTGGATGGCATCCAGCTCGCTCTGCGTCGGGGCCTGGCTGATCGCGGAAGCAGCCACGCCACGCACTTCCACTTCCTGCAACTGTTTCGCCTCGGCGACATTCGCTGCGCTGCTCGCCGTCATCGCGGCATCCGGCACACCATCGACCGTCCCCGCATTGACCGTGCCGACCATCAGCAACGAAGAGGCGCACCAGAACGCCAGGCGGTAGTGCTGACTGATCGCGGCAACCAGCGGTTGCCTGCGCGGGGCTACACGGCGGGCGCAAGAGCGTGCATGCAAGAGTGACGTCATGATGTCGAATCGTCCTGGATCGAGGCGGGTGGTTAAGCCCATCGAGTCTAGGAAGTCGACTTGACTGTTTTGTTGCAGCCGGAATACACCAAGAAGCTGCGCCCCGAGGCGTCGAAACATTCCCGACACCATCGCCATCGTGAGGACTGCTCATGCGCCGGTGGACGTTCGCGGCATTCAGCGCTTTCGCAACGCGACGCCTTGCATGCAAGCCGGCGTCGTTTGACGGTGGAAACCCGGGCGGGCCGGATTCTGATCCGGCCCGCCCGAACCGACTACGGCCGCCGCGCGGTGATCGATGTTCCGTCGCGGCTCGTGAGGATCAACGCGCCGCTGCCGTCGATCGTGTAGCTGACCACCCGTGGCAACAACGCCAGCAGGCGTTGCTCCTGATCCATCAGCGCAGGCGGGCACGCCATCCTGGTGGTGCCGACCGACTTGAGCGACAGTGCGCTCTTGTTGCGGGTGTAACTACCCATCAGCCGGTTGCAGCTGCCGCTGCCGACCACGCGCCCGTCCGGCATGAATTGCAGGCTGGCGTGACTGCTGTCGATCACGCCGCGATCGGCGATGTCCTCGACCACCCATTCCGGGCCGACCAGATCCGGCGCTGCATCTTGCGCCATCAGGTAGTCGGCGACAACGCGATACACCGTCAGCGAGGTCGGATCGCTGGCCGGGCTCACCGCCACCGGGTTGGAGGCCGACGAAAAGCCCTGCATCCAGCCCATGGTGATCGCGTTGGAGGCCTGCGCCGACAGGGGAACCTGTGCCGCCACGGTCGTACCGGCCAGCGGGAAGGCGATGGTGGCCGCAACGAGCCGCTTGCTCATGGCCAGCCCTTTCAGTCGAGTTCCTGCACGCCGCCACCCGACACCGTCAGGATCTGGCCACTGATCCAGGCCGCCGCGGGCGAACACAAGAACAACGCCGCGTTGGCCATGTCCTGCGGCTCGCCCAGCCGGTGAATGGGCGTGTGCAGCAGCATGCCCTTCTCGATGTCATCGTTCAGCACCGACTCCAGCGCCGCCGTACGCGTGGCACCCGGCGCGATGCCGTTGATGCGGATGCCCATGGGCCCCAGATCGAACGCGATGTTGCGGATCAGGTGATTCGTCGCTGCTTTCGAAGCACCGTAAGACGCCATGCGCTTGTTCTTGTTTTCGCCGGCCATCGAGGTGATCGCCAGAATCGAACCGCCGCCGGCCTTTTCCATTTCCGGCGCCGCCAGCTGCGCCAGCCGGAACAGCGAAAACACATTGAGGTCGAACGCGCGGCGGAAGTCCGCCATCGGCATGTCGAACGGCTTCGGACCACCGCCGCCGGCATTGCTGACCAGCACGGTGAGCTTGCCGAACTTCGCCACGGTGTCGCTGACCAGCCGCGCCAGGTCTTCTTCCTTCGTGACGTCGCACGGCATACTGACCGCCTTGCCGCCCGCCTTCACGATCGCCTCGGCCACCGCGGCAGCGGCCTCCACATCGCGATCGCTGACCACCACGGCCGCGCCTGCCGCACCAAAGGTCTCGGCAATCGCGCGACCAATGCCGGCGCCGGCGCCGGTAATGACCGCGACCTGGTCGTCGATTCTGAAATTCCTGGGATCAAACATGTCTGGGGTTCCATGGCAGGGAGGGAGCTGTTGTTCGCCCCGGGCGAGCAAGCCGGCCAAGGCTAATCCTCCACGGGTAAATTTGGCGATAAAGCGGCAGTGCCCCGCAACGCGTGCCGACCGCTGGCACCGGGCGAGCTGACCATCTGATTTGACAGAGCGCATCCGCGGCGACCGCGATCAGTCCTTTACGCCAACGCTGGATCACGGCAACCTCGGATCCCTGGCGACAGCGGCACAACCGACGGGATATCACGGGAGCGGCTCATGGCAATCAAGGCATCCTTTCCCGCGGCATTTCTGCTGGCGGCACTGGCCCCATCCCTGGCCCAGGCGGGTTGGTACGAAGTGAGGAACTACGTCGGCACCATCGGCGGGCAACCGGTGCATGTCTCGCTGCAAACCCATGGTGACCTCAATCACGGCCAACCCGGTCAGTGGCGGGTCGATGGCAGCTACTACTACGACCGCTACCGCGTGCCGATCATTCTGCAGGGCAAGCGGCAGGCGGACGGACACATGCAACTGTGCGAAGCGGCCGAGCCGGCATCCTTCGGCGAGTCGCCGGTCGTGCCTGCCGTGTCAGCGGCGCATCCGGTTCCCTGCCCCATCGCATTGAGCGTTACAGGCACCGGCGCAACGGGAGAGTGGCGAAACCACAAAAACGTCTTGCCCATCAGCCTGCGCCAGACGGCGAGTCTGGATGACACCGACTCCGGCCAGCCCAGGCTCGAAGGCATCGTCGAGATACCGATGTGGCACCACACGAAAAAGCATCTGCTGCTCGGTGTCTATCGGAGTTCCGCGGAGTGTCCGCTATCGATGGTCGCCCTGCGACTGGTCGACATCGCCAGCGGGCACACCGACCGCAGCCTCACCTTCGACTGCGGCACCGGCATCATCGCCACCACCATTTATGCCAACGTCTATCGCTCGGGTGATCCCCGACATGTCACCGCGATCGAGCCGGGCGGCATGCACGGCATGGGCGAGGACACCGATGTTCTTGTCGAGAAGTAGCCGGGTGTCGCATTGGGCGAAGTGACCGCCCCGACGCCCGTGCGGAACCAGGCATGCGTCAGTCGCGAACCATCCCGATCGTCCGCAGCCACGCATCCGCCAGCGCGGACCAACCGGTGATCGGCAGTTTCGTCGGACGCAAACCGAATGCATGCCCGCCATGCGCATACAGATGCATTTCCGCCGGCACATGCGCCTTGGCCAAGGCGGTGTAATAGACCAGCGCCTGATTCACGCCATCCACGTAGTCATCTTCGGCCTGCACAAGAAACGTCGGCGGCGTCTTGCCGGACACCGGAACATTCGGATTCAACTTGCCATCACCCCTGGTCAGGTGCCCGGGATAAATCGGCATCGCGAAATCCGGACGCGCACTCTCCTTGTCGGCTGCATCCACTGGCGCGTACAGGTGTCGATCGAAATTCGTGCTGATCTCCGCCACCAGGAAACCGCCCGCAGAGAATCCGAGCACTCCGATTTTGTGCGGGTCCACTTTCCACTCGGACGCATGAAAGCGCACCAGCCGCATCGTTCGCTGCACGTCCTGCAACGACGGCACCGACAACTCGAAATTGTGCGGACGGCAGTCGCATTTCCATTCGTAGGGAATACCCGGCACGCGGTATTTCAACAGTACGCAGGTGATGCCCTTCGCGGTCAGCCAGTCGCACACATCCGTGCCTTCCAGGTCCATGGCAAGAATCTGGAACCCGCCGCCCGGGATCACCACCACCGCCGCGCCCGTGTTCTTCCCCTTGGGCACATACACCGTCATCGTCGGCCGCGTCACATTGGTCACGGCCGTCACCGGCAGGCCGCCAATCAGGTGCTTGCTGTTTACGGTGACTGTCTCCTCGCCGGGGACTGCTTTCAGGTCGGGCGCCGTACCCGGCCAGATCGGCGTCTGCACGTGCCCTGCCGCCGGTTGCCAGCCCACCGTCTCCGCTTGAACGCCGACGCATGCCAACAACCAGCCCAAGGCAATCGTCCACAACTTCATGACACGCATCCTTCGTGGCGCTCGGCCAACGTTTCATTTGCACGGAAAATCCGACCGACCCATTCTGCGCGTGACATCGGCGCAATGGCGGCCTGTCGGGTGGCCTTTTCATGGACTAGGCCGCTCGCATGTGCCTGTCCGGGTTTCCTCCGCCTCTCCATGCGGACTCGTGCGACTCCCTGCCCCGTTACACTTCGTGCCCGCGGCCTGCAGGCGCTGCATGGCCGCAAGCCATCACCGAGGAATCCAGAAAAGCATGACGAAACGCCTCGCCACTTGCCTGGCCGCCGCCGCGCTGCTTGCCGCTTTCCATGTCACGCACGCTGCCGAAACGCGCAGGCCCGCTCCCTTCCCCGCGCAGACAGCGCCCGACATCAGGGGCCTGAAGCTGGGCATGACGCAAAAGGACGTCACGGCGATCTTCCCCCACGCCAAGTGCAGCCCCGCGGGCTGCATCGTCCGCCCGGTCAGCTTCGGCGGCACGCCAAACGCTGCGCTCGCGGCCTACCTCGCGAACGGAAAGACCGTAAGAATCGACGCGATCCTGCTGAGCCCGGAAACCTTCGACCAACTGATCACCCTCGTCGAAGCCAGGCTTGGTCCATCAACCGATGATCCCGCCTGCCCGCCGACGACGAACACAAGACATGGCTCGGCGAGCACTGGTTCCTGGACGCCAAGCGTTTTGATGACGAAATGTTTTCCAGCATGTCCCTGGTCGACCCGGCGCACCTTGGCGACGAAAGCCACTACGAGGCCGCCGAAGCCGCGAAGAAACTTTGAGCCCGAAAACCAAGCGTCATCCAGGCGCACCAGGCCACAGACGGACCTTCGTCATCTTCCTCGAAGCGAATATTGCGCTCAGACCATGACCGACGTATAACAGACGTTATAACCCGGCTCGGAGTCATCATGAAACTGAAGATCACCACCATCGGCAACTCGGCCGGCGTCATCCTGCCGCGTGACCTGCTGGCCCGCCTGCGCCTGGAAAAAGGCGACGAATTGTTCGCGCTGGAAACGCCCGACGGCATCCGCCTCACCACTTATGACCCTACCCTGGCAAAGCAGATGGAGGTGGCCGAGGAGGTCATGCGCAAGCGGCGCACCTTGCTGCACAAGCTGGCGCAGTAGGTGACGGCCATGATCATCTGGATCGAACGACCGCTCGCCATCGCCATCCACGAACGTCAACTCGCCGAGCACGGCGGCGGCACGGGCGTGCGCGACGAGAGCCTGCTGGATTCCGCACTCGCACGCCCGCAGCAACTGCATGCCTACGGTGACCCGCCGCCCGATCTCGCCGATCTTGCCGCGAGCCTCGCCTTCGGCCTGGCGCGCAACCATCCCTTTGTCGATGGCAACAAGCGCACGGCAGCCGTGGCTTGCGAAGTCTTCATCATGCTCAACAGCGCAGCCTTGCACGCCGACGATCTCGAACTGTACCCGCTGTACGTCGCCCTCGCCGAAGGCAGCCTGTCCGAAGTCGAGTTCGCCAGTTGGTTGCGCGAGCACATCAGCCTCGACGACCACAAACGCGTGAACGAGCCGCGTGCGCGCTATGCGCGCTCCTGAGTCGGAAGCGTCTCGTCCGGGAACATCCCCTGACACACATCCTGGCCCGTCGATCCAGCACCCTCGATGGCCCGCCGACGATCAGCACGGCGTATGGCCAGCAACAGTCGGAAGCTCAAGCCGTTCGATGACGACATGTACTCACGCGTGGCGCTGATCGACCGAGCCCACGTGGGAGACGAGAGCCGCGGTGAAGCCTTCGAAACGGCCAGGTGCCTCTGAGTCAGCGGCTGGCAAATCGATCAAGCAAAGGCGCATGTCGGTCAAAGCCAACGCTGATCTTCAAGTCGGCAACCGGCGCAGCTCGCGTGACGCCCCGACCAACACGGTTGCAGCGGATCTGGCAAACAGCGCGGTGATGGCAACCCCCACGATGATGTCCGGCCAGCGCGTCCCGGTGAACCAGACCGCCGCCGCGGCCGCGATGACCCCGAGGTTGGCAATGAGGTCGTTACGCGAGCACAACCACACCGAACTCATGTTGATGTCGTCGGCACGGTGGCGCCAGAGCATGCCGAAACACACGCCGTTGGCTGCGGCGCAGCGCGCACTCGCTCATCGTGACCGGCTGATTCAGTGCCATACCGGCAAGCTCGACAGCGTGCCCGGCGCGACTGGCCGCCAACCCCACACAGGCAACGCCAAACTCGACAAGGTGGCGTGTCATGGAAGCTCCTGCAGCGGGCCATACTCCTTGCCATAACGCAGGCGGCGCGCCGCTGAAACCGTGGCGAGGACTGACGGAAGCTGGAAGGATCACGGCGTCAGCGATGACTGGACCGCGCCATCAACGCCCCAAGCCGAACGCAGCTTCCAGCGGTACACCAAGGGCACGCACCAGCTTCAGCGCCAGCAGTGTCGAGGGCACCATGCGGCCGGTCTCGATCGCATTGATCGACTTGCGCGTCGTCCCGGTGAGCTCAGCCAGATCAGCCTGGGTCAGCACGCGCTCGGCACGCAGCACCTTCAAGCGATTGGTCAACATTTCCTCGCTCATTCGGGCCGATCCAGCACCAGGAAGGACCCCAAGAATACCAGTACGCCAAGTACCACGAAGCTGGCAACAATGGCCGAGGGAAGAACCGGCAGCGGCCAGTACTCCGACACCATCGCATACAGCGACATCGCCGCCATGGTGAGAATGAAGGCATACCGGCAGGCACGATCAATCGCCGCGCGACGGAACTCATCCCCACGTACCGCTCGTCGCACTTCGGCAAGCCGCCCCTTGCGCCAGATCGCGCCGCCGGCGCCAACGCTGACCACGCCGATGACGATCACCAGCGCCGCAAGCGTCATGCAATGCGTCAGGTGCGTGTCATAACCCAACACCTGCATGACGGCACCGCCGCCAAGCGTGACGATGACGACCAAGGCCAGCCAGATGCCACGGCGCTCGCGCCGCACAATCTGGTCGGTGATATCAAGCGGCTCGGTGTCCATGGTCATTCCTGAGAGCAATTGGAGTGGCGAGGAATATAACCCATGAGTTCCTAAAAGCAACCTATACGTTTCTTTTACGACGCTTCGATCGCAGTCATGCGTCACCACGTCAGGAACGCTTGCTCTGGTGAGGCCCTTGCAGCAAACCCCTCTTGAGACTTATGGAACGTATATGTAGCATACATGCTTCATAAACGAGGCATTCCATGGGCATTGTCAACATAGACGACGATTTGCACGATCAGGTTCGCAGGGCCACGAAGGTTTCGTGCCGTTCCATCAATGCCCAAGCGGCGTTCTGGATCAGGGTCGGCATGCTGTGCGAGACCAACCCGACGCTGGGGTTCAACGAGATCATGAAACGCGAGCTCAAGTCCGCAGGTGTTTCGGCTCGGCCACTGAGCGCGGCTGAAGCATGACAAAGCAACCTGGCGAGCTGGCGTTGCTCGCCGAATCAGGCCGACTGCTGGCATCTGTGTTCTCGATGCTGGATCGGACGCCGCTGGCCGGCATGTCCACACTTCAGATCGACGCTGTGGTGGAGCAATTTATTGTCCGGGATCTGCAAGCCCGACCCGCCAGCAAGGGTCAGTACGGCTATCAGTTTGCGTTGAATTCCTCGGTCAATGAGGTGGTCTGCCACGGGGTGCCTTCGCCGTCGACCGTGTTGCGCAACGGTGACATCGTCAATCTGGACATCACGCTCGAAAAGCACGGCTACATCGCCGATTCCAGCAAGACCTATCTCGTGGGTGACGTCCACCCTGCCGCAAAAAAGCTGGTGCGGATCACCTACGACGCCATGTGGAAGGGCATCCGGGCCGTTCGTCCGGGCGCGCGCCTCGGCGACGTCGGCTTTGCCATCGAGCGGTACGCCAAACAACACGGCTATTCCGTGGTGCGCGAATACTGCGGGCACGGCATCGGTCGCGAAATGCACGAAGAACCGCAGGTTCTGCACTACGGCAAGCCGGGAACAGGCCTCGCGCTGCGCGAAGGCATGGTTTTCACCATCGAGCCCATGCTCAATCAAGGCGGGCGACGCGTGAAAACCGAAGCTGACGGCTGGACCGTGGTTACGAGAGACGGATCGCTTTCCGCTCAATTCGAACACACGGTTGCCGTTACCGCGTCCGGCGTATCCGTGCTGACCTTGCGTCCTGACGAACGGGATATGCTCAGCGCGATGAAGATCGTCGCCTGAGCCAGCTACATCAGGGCACGGGGGAAGCCCGATAACCCAGAAAAAAGGGAACGTGGCTAATTAAGCCCTCCCCCACTCGGTCACGGCCACGAGGCCGACAGCTCGGATGAGCCACTCAGTGCAGAGTAACCGCAGGCTCTCTACCGACGACAACCATGCCACGACTGCCGCGCCTTGAATTGCCTGGAACACCACTGCACGTCACGCAGCGAGGCATCAACAAAGGCGCGATCTTCCTCGACGCGGACGATCGCTACCATTTCAGACGATTGCTGCGCACAGCGTTTCGCGACCACGGCATCGCTCTGCATGCGTTTGTCCTGATGGACAACCACTTCCACCTCCTGCTTACACCGGATTCCGTCGGAAGACTCTCACGCGCGATGGGCTGGATTGGGCAATCCTACGTGCAGGCCTTCAACCTTCGGCACGGGCGTTGTGGCGCGCTCTGGCAAGGGCGGTTCAAATCGTGCCTGGTGCAGAGCGAGCGCTACCTGCTGACGGTCATGCGCTACATCGAGCTCAACCCGGTACGCGCCGCCATGGTCCACGCAGCGGAAAACTATCGCTGGTCGAGCGTGCACACCCACTTGGCCCGAGCGCGCGATCCGCTCATGACACCCCACCCGCTCTACCTTGCCATGGGACGCGATCAGGCCGAACGCGCTATCGCATACAAACGATGGCTCGACGCAGGCATCGCACCGAATGACCTGCAGCACCTTCGCGCGTATGCCAACCAAGAGCGTGCACTCGGTGACGAGCGCTTCCAGCGAATGGTGGAAACCACCTTGGGGCGTGCCGCTACCTATCGTCCGCGTGGGAGGCCACGGCTAGTCTGAGCGAACAGCGAGACTTAATTAGCCACGTCCCCTTTATTCGGAAAGACCACCACGACTGGACAATGAATCGAGGAATGTTGTCGCCGAGATACACCACCAACTGCAGAGAGTTGCGGGTGGTGTCGTGATGCGAACCTATTTGAAGGACGCTGCTAAAAACTTCGTGTAGACATCGGACTTCGCCGTGGCCATGAAACGTTTGCCATCTTTCAACGTGCCGACGAACGTGACGTCTCTGCCTTGACCTCCCAGAAGTCCGCCCACGATGAAGCCGGCCGGCCCGAACAGGCTGGCTCCGGCAACGCCCCAGCCGATAGCTCCACCCACGCGCTTCACGCTCTCTTCGGAAGCTGCCTCGACCGCCGCCACGGCGAACATGTGGAAATCTTTGGCACCGCCAGGAATGCGCACCTTGCCGCTGTTGAGCAAGTAACCGTTGCCTTTGCCGAGGTCACCGGCGAGGAATTTGATGGTGGAAACCTGATGGTCCCAGAAGGAAGTGTCGTTGAGGTAAGAGGCCGGTTTGACTGGCGCTGGTGGTGCGGCCGCCCTAGCAGCGTCAAATTGCGCCTGTTGAGCTTGGTCTTCGCCCCTCCCTTCGCCCGCGTCATACAGCGAACGACTGATCCAACGGCGCTCTTCGTCAACGACTGATCTGCACCACTCATCAAATTGTGTGTGTCGTTCAATATAGATCTGCTTGCGTTCCACTTCGGAAACGGTATTTACACGGGCGAGAGCGTCGGCTCGCCCTCTTTCGAACACATCTCTCGCCCATGAGGGCACATCGTCACCCCGTTCGATGGCAGCGGCAAACAGGGCGCCTTCCTTCATTGCCGCCGCGATATGTGGCATCTCTTTGGCAAACTTGGCTTTGGATGAGGCCGTCGAGGCCTGCGACAGTTCTATTCGAGTCTGGTGATAAGTCGTTTTGAAACGAGCTTGCTCGATGCGAGGTAGGTCGTTTGTTGCTTCATTTACCTCGGTGGTATGTCGAGCGAATACATCCTCCGGCGTTTCTGTCATCTCGGCACGAAGCAGGGTTTGAAACTCGCCTTCATGTTTGATGGCGAGGGTAGCGGCGAGCGGGTATTCCTCTGCGGAGGGCGTAGGCCGTTCTGGCGCAACCGTGCCTGGAAGGGAGGCAGGTTTGCTCTTGAAGAAATCCATCAGTCCCATGTGCTGTCCCTTTCGCCGTCTTTTACCTATCGCCTAGTTTGCCAGTACAACTGCCTGAATGGGCAACGAAAACCGAACATGCTGTGTCGTGCGGCCGGAAGCCATCAGTCGAGGATCGGCCAGGAAGAGAGAGCCAGCTACCTAACCAATATGACTACCGCGAAGCGGCCGTTCGCGAAGGTCCGCAACGGGTCGGTTTGCGACGGTCGACGTGGCCTTGCAATTGACCATACTGGCCGGTGGCCCGGTCAACGTCGACCGGTTTTGTCATGCACTCGTTCCGGGGCACGCAGATCAGCACAAGATTTGGGCAGCAACAGCCGGTTTCTGGAGCTCAAGCAGGTCGATGACGAAATGTACTCACGCGTGTCGCTGATCGACCGCGCCCACGTGGTGGATGAGAGCCACCGTGAAGCCGTCGAAACGGCCAATCGCCTCTGAGCCCGAGGCTGGCAGGTCGATCAAGTGCAAACGGCACGCGTTGGTCAAAGCCTGAGTTCTCCGCTTTGAATCCAGCAAGAGCATCGCGACTGAAGTCGCTCCAACAAGTGTCCGCATGCGACGATCGCCAAAGAGGCGCGCACAAAAAAGGCCGCCATCCTTCCGGACAGCGGCCTTCGATTTTTCATCAGGCAAAGCGCAGCGGAATCACTTCTCCGCGAACGTTCCGGCCTTCACCAGCACCAGTTTCTTCGGGTCCAGATGCTTGTGGATCGCCGCGTTGATCTCGTCCACGGTCAGTGCCTTGACCTTGCCGGGGTACTGGTCGAGCCAGTCGATGCTGCGGCCGCGTTCCATGGTGGCCAGGATCGATGCCGCCATGCCATCGGTGGTGCCGAGCTGGATCTGGAAGCGACCGATCAGGGCTTCCTTGCGGGCATCGAGTTCCTTGGCGGTGATGCCGCCGGTCCACCAGGTGTTGAGCACTTGCTGCGTGCTGGCGAGGCCCTTGTCGAGCAGTTCCGGCGCGAAGCTGGTGCTGATCAGGAAGCCGCCATCGACGATGTCGCTGCCGAACAGCGAGGAGCTGATGCCGTAGGTCAGACCCTGCTTGTCGCGCACGGTGGCCATCAGACGGCCGGTGAAACCCGATCCCAGCACGTTGACGCCCACGCTCAGCGGCAGATAGTCCGCGTCGTTCGTGTGCATGCCGGTGGCTTCGGCCCACATTACGCTGACCGCCGCCTTGTCCTTCATCGGAATCGACTGCACGGGCTCGGCCGGCTTGACCGTGCCGCTGGTGGTGCGCACGAAGTCCACACCGCCCTTCCAGCCGCCGAACGCCTTGTTCAACGAGGCCTTCACCGCCGCCTGGTCGACGTCGCCGGTGAACACGAGGGTCATGTGCGCGGGGCCGTAGTACTTCTGGTAGAACGCCTTGATCTGCTCGATGGTGACGCTGTCGATCGCCTTGAGCTGAGCTTCGCGCGGCACCGGGGCGTTCGGGCTGCCACTGGGGAAGATCGACAGCGCGAGGGCTTCCCACGCGCGCGAATCGGCGTCTTCGCCGCGCGCGGTCAGGCCGGCCTTCAGCTGGGTTTTCGCCTTGACCAGTTCCTCCGGCGCGAAGGCCGGCATGCGCAGCTGCTCGGCGAGCAGGCCGATCACGGTGTCGGTGTCCTGCTTCAGGCTCTTCGCGTACAGGTCGATCTTGGTGGCGCCGGCGTCGATCTCCACTTGCGCGCCGATCTGCGACAGCGCCTCGGAGATGGCGAACTTGTCATGCTTTGTCGTGCCCCGCTGCAACAGCATCGCGGTGAGCGCGGGCACGGCCGGGTTGGCCGACTTGCTCGCCACCATGGCGTCGCCCAGCGGCATGGAGCCGGCCATGGTCACCACGTCCTTGACGTCCATCGGGTAGACCACCACGTCGATGCCGTCGACGCTGCTGCGCTGGGCGCGTTCGGCGATCGAGGCGTTCGCCGCGCCGGCCGCCATGCAGGCGCCGACGAACAGCGCCAGGGCCAGCCACTTGTTGTTCTTCATCTTGGTCTTGCTCACTTGGACGCCTCCGGCACGAACCAGCCCGTGGTGCTCTGATTCTTGTTGAGATATTTCTTCGCCACGCGCTGCACGTCGGCGGGGGTGACTTTCTCCAGTCGCTCCAGCGAGGTCACGTACAAGGTCCAGTCGCCCATCGCGATGTACTCGTTGAGTGCACCGGCGGCGCTGTCGGTGCCGTCGCGGCGGTAGGCCTGGTCGGCACGGTACGGGCCGAGCACGCGGCTCATCTCCTCCTTGGTGACGCCGTCACGCTTGACCTTCTCGATCACGTCGAGCATCACCTGCTCGACCTTCTCGTGCGACACGCCGGGATTGAGCAGGGCGTCCACGCCGAACAGGCCCGGGTCGTGCAGCATGCTGGCGCTGGCATCGACGTAGCTGGCCAGCGAGGTGTCCACCAGCGCGCGCGACAGGCGGCTGCTCTTGCCCTGCTTCAGCACCAGCTTGAGCATGGACAGTGCGGGCATGTCCGGATCGAGTGCGGCCGGCGACTTCCAGTTGATCGAGACGCTGCCGGTGTCGCCGGCGCGTTCCAGCATCACGCGACGCGCACCCTGCTGCACCGGCTCGGTGGTGTAGACGGTGGGGATGGCTTCGGGCGAGTGCGGGATCTTGCCGTAGTTCTTGCGGATCAGGCCCAGCACGTTGACCGGGTCGATGTCGCCGACCACGGTGACGGTGGCGTTGTTCGGCCAGTAATAGGTGTTGTAGAACTTGCGCAGCTTTTCGATCGAGACGTTCTCGATGTCACTGCGCCAGCCGATGGTCGGGTGGTGATACGGGTGCGCCTCGTAGGCGGCGGCCCAGATCAGCTTGCCCAGCACCGAGTTCGGATCGTTCTCGTTCTGTTCGTACTCGTTGCGCACCACGGTCATCTCATCCTTGCGGTCGGATTCGCGCAGCAGCAGGTCGTGCATGCGGTCGCCTTCGATGGCGATGTAGCCGGGCAACGCTTCGGGGCTCAAGGTGGCGTAGTAGTTGGTGCGGTCCATGCCGGTGCTGGCGTTGAAGCCCGCGCCGACGCGCTCCAGGTAAATGTCGATGCTGTTGCCCTGCTCCTTGGAGAAGTGCTTGCTGCCCTTGAACATCAGGTGTTCGAGCAGGTGCGTGCCGCCGGTGGAACCGGTGACTTCATTGCGCGAGCCGACCTTGTAGGTCACCTGATAGGTCACCACGGGCGCGGCGTGGCTGGGCAGCAACAGCACGGTCAGGCCATTCGCATCGAGACGGTATTCGTCGATGCCGCCCAGCGAACGCACGTGGGTATAGCCATCGGCGCGAACCGGCGTGGCCTGCAACGCCGGGGCGGCGCACAGGCCCAGCACCAGGCTGGCGCACAGGAAACGGGAAACGATCATGGGCAACGTACTCTCCGGTGAAGCGCGCCGGATGGGCGCGGGGGAAGCAAGGAATGTCGGCGTCATTGGGCTGCGCCGGCGGGTTTCTGGAACGCATCCAGCACGATGCGTGCGGTCAGCAATTCGGGCATTTCGGTCGGCTTGGCGCTGCCGCTGCCGGCCGGGTAGACGAGGTTGAACGGCACCGCGCTGCGGCCCCACTGCGCCAGCGCTTCGGTGATCTGCGGATCGGCGTTGGTCCAGTCGGCCTTCAGCGCCACGATGTGCTGGTCACGGAAGTAGTCGGTGACCTCGCGGTTGCCGAACACCACTTTCTTGTTGACCTGACAGGTGGCGCACCAGCGCGCGGTGAAGTCGACGTAGATGCCGCGACCTTCCTTCTGCAGCTGGGCGACGCGCTCGGGACTCCACGCCTCCCACGTCATCGCGTCCGGCGCGGCGGCACGCGGCCAGCCAAGGCCCAGGCCGAGCAGGAACAGCAGTGCGCCGGCGACGACAGCGATGTGCCGACGCGGGGCGCGCACGGCCGTATTGCCGAAGCGGCCATAAACCCACAGCGCCAATGCCACCACGGCGAACGCGATCAAGGCGTTCAGCAGGCCGTACTCGCTGGCCTGTCCGGCCAGCACCCAGATCAGGTAACCGACGGTGGCATACAGCGGGAACGCCATCGCCTGCTTGAACGTTTCCATCCAAGCACCCGGTCGCGGCAACCAGCGCAGCATGCCGGGAAACACCGACAGCAACAGGTACGGCAGCGACAGCCCAATCGCGATGACGGTGAACACCACGAACGACGGTAGCGTCGGCAAGGCCAAGGCAGCGCCCAGTGCCGGCGCCAGGAACGGCGCGCTGCACGGCGTGGCCACCAACGTGGCGAGAATGCCGGAGAAGAACGAACCACCGATGCCGTTGCGTGTTTGCAGTTTCGAACCCACGCTGGTGGCGCGCAGGCCGATCTCGAACACGCCGCTCAGATTCAGCGCGAATACCAGCATCACCACCGCCAGCGCGAACACGAATGGCGCCGACTGCAGCTGGAAGCCCCAACCCAGTTGCTGGCCACCGGCACGCAGCACCGCCAGCACGCCGGCCAGTGCCCAGAACGACAGCAGCACGCCGGCACTGAACGACCACGCATGCGCGGCCACCTTGCGTCGATCCTTGCCGGCCTGGTCGATGAAGCCCAGCACCTTGATGCCCAGCACCGGGAACACGCACGGCATCAGGTTGAGGATCAGTCCGCCGAGCAGGGCCAGCAGCAGCACGCCGAGCGACAGGCTGACGGTGGTGCCGGTGGCACCGGCCGTGGTCGACGAGCCCGCGTCATCGGCGGACATCGCGCTGACCTGCGCCGCCACGGCCGCAGCGGAGAACGGCAGGTCGACGTTGACGCCGCGGTACGCACCCTTGCCATCGGTGTAGGCGAGCACGCCGCGCAGGCGTTCGTCGGCCGGCACGACTTCCTCGGGGTCCAGCGCGATTTTCAGCATCGCGCGGTTGCCACGGCTGGCCACGGTCTGCGGCTGCTTGTAGGCGATGAATTTTTCGTCGGGATAGAAGTGCAACTCGCTCACGTCGACCGGTGCGGCCACGTGCAGCACGACTTCCTGGCGGTTCTTGCTGGCCGCCAGTTGCCAGCCGGTGGCAGGCTGCGGCATCGACATCGCCGCGATCGCCTCGGCGGTGGCCACATCCGGCGCGGTCGGCTGCGCGGTGACCGGCAGGCTCAGCGACACATCCTGCTTGCCGGGCACGCAGACGGTGTCGCACATCAGCCAGCGTGCGGTGGCCTTCAGCTCGATGGTGCTGCCGACGGCCGCGTCGCCTGGTGGCGTCACCGTCATCGGCAGGTACAGCAAACCGACGTAGCCGTGGCCGGAAATCGCGCCTTCCTTGTCCAACACCAGGGTCGGCGTGGGCCAGTCGATCGCACCCACGTTCCAACCCGCGGGCAAGTCCCACTTCAGCTTGGTCGGCAGGCCGGTACCGGCGTTTCTCCAGAAGCTGTGCCAGTGCGTCTGGTGCTGCATGCGCAGCGCCACGGTGAACGGCTGACCCGGTTGCACCGAGGTTGCCGCCGACACCAGTGACGCCTGCACGGGCGACTCCATGCCCTGCTGCGCCGAGGCGGCCAGCGGCAGGCTCGCGGCCAGCAGCAACGCCAGCACGCCACCGAGACGGGCGATCACCTTACGCACCGTGACCACCTTCGACCTTGCTCACCTGCGCGCGCACTTCGCGCTCGACATCCCACTCGCGCATGTTGACGCCGACGATGGTGCCGTCGCTGTTGATCAGGAAGTTGCTGGGCAGGCCGAGGATGCCGTAGCTGGTGGCCGACTTCGAATCGATGCCATGGTCAACCAGGTTGATCCACGGAATGCCATCGCCCTTGCCTTCCTCGCGCAAGGCTTTCAGCCATTCGCCGTTGTCGTCATCCAGCGAGATGGCGTAGATCTCGAAGCCGTGCGGATGGAACTCTTTGTAGACCTTGGCCAGATGCGGAAACTCGCCGCGGCACGGCCCGCACCACGACGCCCAGAAATCCAGCAGCACCAGCTTGTTCTTTCCCAGCACGTCGGAAAGCTTGACCTTGTGGCCGTCCTTGTCGATCGCGATCACGTCCTTGAAATGCTTGCCGACCGAGGTTTCGCTCTGCAGCTGCTCGTACTTGCGATAGCCCGCGGCGGTCTTGTTCATCTCCACCACCAGCGGGTGGTCGGCGCCCAGCGCCTTCTCGTATTCGGCCAGCATCGCTTCGCGCCTGGCCTTGTCGTAGCGCTGGTAGTCCTGGTTGTCTTTCAGCACGAACAGCTTCAACAGCGGTGACGCATCGCTGTCGAGCACCTTGGCCTGCCAGTCGTTGGTGATCGCGATCTCCGCATCCTGGGAATGCTTGGTCTTGGCGCGCGCGGCCTTCATCGCCACTTCGTCCTGCTCGTCGACGCCCTTGAAAGCCTCGCGATTCAACTCGCGGCGAGCCTTCAATGCGGCCACGAATTCGGGCAAGGCGCGATAACCATAAACTTTGTCGTTGTACTGGCCACCTTCGACGACCAGCTGTTGACCCGTGTTGACCAGCTTGAACGGCGCGTTCTCCACGATCATGTCGGCGGAGTCGTGGCCGACCTGCAACAGGCCAGGCAGCGGCTGCTTCACCGAGCCGGTCAGGCGAAAGCTGCCGTGCTCGACCTTGGTGGTGGCCACCGGGCGGCGTTTGTCCTGGGTGTCGGCGGAAGCGTCATACATCAGCAATCGGACTTCATCGCCGTCTTTCAGGCTTGGCAGCGAGCCGGTGATCACGAAGCCGGACTTGGGTGTTTCGGCGCTGGGTGCAGCGGCGCTGGCAGATGCCGCGGGCGCGGCACTGGGCGCGTTTTGCTGACCGCAGCCGCTGAGGGCAAGACCGGAAACGAGCAATGCACTGGCCAACAGGCTTAGCGGACGAAAAATAGCGGACTTCTTCACAGGTGACTCCTCAAACAAATTGATGCCGTGATGGCGGGCAAAACCTCACGCACCCGGCCGCCCGCAAAGGGCTGGCCGGGGCGTGGCGCAGCGTCAGAACTCTTTCTTCAGATCCAGGTAGATCACCCGGCCGCGCACGTCGACCCGGTTGGAAACGAAGCCGTAGCTGTTGTCCACAAACGGGAACGCGCGATCAAACGCGTTCTGCACGCCGAGACGGGCGGTGCTGCCGCTCAACCAGCTGTCCTTGCCCAGCCAGCGATAACCCACCTGGAAATCGAAGGTGGTGTACGAAGGCGACGAACGCCGCGGATTCTCGTTCGGGGTGAAGTTGTTGTAGATGTTGGGATCGGCTGACAAAGGCTGCAGCACCCGGTGCGACGAGGTGAAGTGCGTGCCGGCCGAAGCGAAGTACGGTCCGTTCTCCCAACCCACCGACAGATCGGCAGCCCACTTGCTGGGACCGAACTCGCTGTCGGAGAACACGGTGACCGGCAGCGACGGCAGCGTTTCCGCCTCCAGTTGCAGGGTGCGCACCGCGTTCAATTCCACGCGCCAGTCACCCAGGCTGTTGCCGAAGTACCAGCTCGCCGTGGTATCGACGCTGCGCGACTTGCGACCGAGGAAGTTGACGTCACGCGAGTCCCACAACAGCACCCCGTTGTTGCCCTTGATGAAGGTGCCCGGCGGCAGCTTGTCGATGTCGGCGAAGATCTGCGCGTAGCTGAGGCCGGCCAATGGCGCACCGATGTAGTTGTCGAAGAAGGTGTCGTTGTAGGTCGCCGACAAGGTCAGGCCGTTGGCAAACGTCGGCGTGTAGTCGAAGCCGACCGTTTTGACCGTGGCGATCTGCGGCTTGAGGTTGGCGTTCGGTCCGCGCAGCTTGGCCAGCGTGGTGTAGCCGGCCGGCAACTGGGCGCCGCCAAAGATCACGCTGCTGGTGCCATCATCGACATAGGTCAGACCGAACTGCTGCTGCGGCTGCGGGGTCAGGAACGACCGACCCCAGGTGGCGCGCAGACGCAAGCTGTTCACCGGCTTCCAGGACAGCCGTGCCTGCGTACTGGTGTTGCCGTAGGTGCGGCTGACGCGGGTGTCCGGACCGGTCTCGTACGGCATGTCGCCGGGCGGTGTGCCGACCAGCGACTGCAGATCGAAACCGCCGAGCGCAACCAGGTCGGCGCCATTTCGATAGGCACCGTTCTGCAACGAGCTGGTGCCGCTCTGGTCGAACGACTCGTGCCGCGCAGCCACGGTCAGGGTCAGCTCCTTCGCCCACGCGGCATCCTTCAACAGCGGAAAGCCCACTTCGGCGAAGAGCGCCGTGGCATCACGCTTGGTGTTGGAGTCGGCCAGACCGCCGATGGTGCTCTGGTAGTGATAGCGCTCACTGCGGTACTGCGCGCCGATGGCCGCCTGCACCTTGCCGGCGGGCAGCTCGAACAGCGGGCCGCGGGTCAGCAGGTCGACCGTGTTGTTCTTCGATTCGAAACTGTAACGGTAACGCTCCACCAACGTGGAGAGCAGCGCGCGATTGGCCGCCACCACGGACGGATCGTTGCCGTCGCCGAACACGTTCAGGCCATCCAGCACCGCCTGCGTGCGCGCGTAGCCTTCCTCGCCCAGCGAACCGGTGATGTCGCCCAAGGCGTCGGTCTGGCCCTTCTCGATGCCGCCGCTGTAGCTGAGGTCGAAGGTCCAGTCGCGGACCACCGGCAACTTGCCGGACAGGCCGACGCTGTAGTCGGTGTTGGTCTGCTTCTGTTCCTGGGTGAAGGTCATGCCGGCAAACTCCTTGCTGTAGGAGTAGCCCACCAGCACGTCTTCGCCGAAGTTGTTGTACGGGTTCGTGGTCGGCACATAGGTCGTCTGGCCGTCTTCGAGGAAGCTGAAATCGAACGGAATCGGATGCCAGTGCTCGCTGTCCTTCTGGCGGGTCTGACCCACGTTCCAGCTCAGCTTCAGATCGTTGCCGACGTCCTGGTCACCAATGAGGCGAAACGCGTTGCTGCGGATCTTCGGCCCGATGCGGCCCACGTCGTAGCTCGTCGGCACATGGTCATAGTCATACGGAATCAGCTGGTCCGGCTGCAGATTGGTGCCGTTCTGCCCGCCGGGGATCACGCCCAGCGGCATGCCCAGGAAGTGGTAACCGATGCCGTAGTCTTCAGACTCGAACACCGCGCCGGGCTGACTCAGGTTCGGGCTGCGTGCATTGGTGCCGCCGCGGTCGCTGAAATCGCCCTGGCCATCCGGGCCGACGTGGATGTAACGGCTGATGTTTGCCGGATCGGTCTTGCGGAAGTCCGCCGAGGCGGTCAGCTTGCCGCCCTTCCAGCCGAAGGTGTGCGCCAGGCTCAGCCGGGTGACATCGGCATCGCTGGAGGAGTTCTCGTGACGCGCCTGCACCACCGTGCCTTCATACGACTTCTTCAACACGATGTTGACCACGCCGGCGACCGCATCGGCGCCGTAGATCGCGCTGGCGCCATCACTCAGCACTTCGATGCGCTCGACCTGCGACAGCGGGATCGAGGAGATGTCGGTGTAACCACCCTGTGCCTGGGCCGAGCCGGGACGACGATGGCCATCGACCAGCACCAGGGTCGAACGGCTGCCCAGACCGCGCAGATTGACCGAGCTGGCGCCCACGGTCGAAGTCGGGCTGTACAGATCGCCGTATTCGCGCTCCGCCAGTGCCACGCTGGTCGAGCTGGTGCTGGCGAAGTTCTGCGGCAAATGACGCAGCACATCCTCGATCGAGGAATAGCCGCGGCTTTCGATCAGTTCGGCGTCGATGATGACTACCGGTGACGCCGGGTCGATATTGCGCAGGTTGGTGCCGATTACCGTCACCGCTTCCATCGTGGAAGGATTGTCGATTTTCGGCGCGCTGCCGACGGGACTGGCAGGAGCCATGTCGCTGCTTGCCCCAGCAGCCATCGCGGCAGCGGCCGGCGTGCTTCGGGTGGAGGCGGCGGCGCCCGGCGCACGCACGGCCACCGTGCGGTTGTTGACGAACTCGGCGACCAGGTCCGACGAGGACAGCAAGCGACGCAGGATCTCATCCGCCGGCGCCGAACCGGTAAAGCCGGGCGATTGCAAATTGCGCACCGCACCGCGACCGGAATAGACCACCTGCAGCCCGGTCTGTGCCGCGAACGCATCGAGTGCCGCTTCGACCGGCTGCGCGGGAATGCTCACACTTTCCATCTTGATCTGCGGCGATGAACCTGCGGGCGCCCCCGCGCTCACTGGCTCCTGTGCCGACACACTGCCGCAAAATACCAGCGCCAGGGCCACTGCCTGGGCCAACGCCGCTGGACGACTTACCTGAATGGAACGCATGACTTCCCCTTTGCGATTTCGTCTGGTTGTCAAACCGGCGTCACTCGAAGCCGGCCCCTCGTTACAACCTGTGTGCCGGGAAGATGAAAAAGGGTACTCGTCCGTAAAAATATTTTTTACGCGTGAGATTCCATCGCGACCCGTTGCCTGCATGCGCACCCGTGTGGTTGGCCTTGCTTGCCGCAGGCGTCGTATGACCGAGCCCTCCGCTACCGGCCACGGATAGCTGCGCCAGCGCCCGGTCGCAGCAGGGCGGCCACCGTCCGCGCGCCTTCGGTGGCCGTCGAGCAGGCGCTGGCGGGCAGTGCCCGCACTACGGTGACTCTGGGGGCTATGCGCGGTCCAGCGTGGGATGGCGGCGAGAGCGGGGCCTGCCGTGTCCAGGCGCTTCAGCGGCGCTGTATGGCGTCCGCGCCGCGGGTCTGGATCACCCAGCGATCGACGTGGCGAACCACGGCCAGTTGCGAGCAGCAATCCAGGAACTGCAGGAAGGAGCTGGCGTCGTTCGCATCGAACACACCGCTGTAGCGCTGCAGGCGCAGGGCGTCGCCGTCGATCACGATCTGGGTGGCGTTGTATCGATTGAACTCGGCAACGATGTCGGCAAGGGTGTCATCGTGGAAGGTGAGGCGACTGGCATTGGCCGGCGCCTGACTTTCTTCATCCACGCTGCCGCGGGTGAGTGCTTTCCCGTTGCGCGCGATGTGCGCGGCCTGCCCGGCCACCAGATGCACCACCTGGCCCAGTGGCTCGACTTTCACTCCGGGCCGCTCGATCGCCGCCAGCTTGCCCGGCAACCATGAGGAAGCCCACTCGCCCAGCCCGCTGTCCAGCGCGGCCAGGTGATCGCTGGTGACCTGCACGCTGCCCTCGGTAACGGAGACGATGGTGCCCGAAGGCAATCGATTCACGCTGAAGCGGGTGCCGATGTCCTGAATCATGTTGGCGCCGGCGTAGACGGCAAATGGCCGTGACGCATCGTGCGCCACATCGAACTCGGCCTCGCCCTGACGCAGGCTGACGCGGCGCCGGCCCGCGGAGAAGTTCACGCTGATGCGCGAGCTCGGCGCCAGCGCGACGACCGTGCCGTCATCAAGATGGATCGAACGGTGCTCGCCAATGGCCGTGGCGTACTCCACCCCGGCGTTCGCAAAAGGACGCGTGCCGACCCAGCCCGCCACCACCAGCACGCAGGCGGCGGCAACGACCGCGACGCGCCCCCAGCGAGTGGTGCGGCGACGCGGCGCACGCACCGGCGCGGCGACTGTCTCGCGCGGAGCACGCGTCGGCAGCGTGACCACATTGCTTTCGGCCTTGGCCCTGGCCACGACGGCATCGAGATCGAACTGGTCGAGCACACTGGAACCGGACAACTCGCGGTCGAGCATCTGCGCCATCAGCATCTCACGCGCATGCACCGGCGACGAGGTCAGCCAGGTCGCAAACGCGGCGCACTCGGAAACCGCCGGATCGGCTTTCATGGCGTGCAGCCATTCGGCCGCCTCGCGGGAAACGCGCTCGATCTGTTCCTGCTGCGATGTGCGGTAGATCTTCATATGTGCAACCTGTTTGCCATGTCCGTGTGACCGATGCTTCCTCAGCGTTCCAGGCTGGCGCGAACATGCGCCAGCGCTTCAACGCTGTACTTCTTGACCGTATGCACGCTCAAACCGAGTTTTTGCGCGATCTCCGCGTGCGACAAGCCTTCGCGTCGCTCCAGCAACAGCACCGCCATGCGGTTGGCCGGCAACTGGCCCAGCGCCTCGCTCACCTGCCGCTCGAAATGTCCGCCCGCATCCAGCGACCCCGAGGGCTGCGGGTTGTCCATCATCGTGTCGACCGCCGCCGAATCGAACACCATCCGGGTGTGGTGCTTGCCGAGGTTGAACTCGTGAACCACATGCGACGCCACGCCATACAGATATGCCAGCGGGTTGCGCACCATCTCACTGTTCTTGACCCGCAGCAGGCGCAGATAAACCTCCTGCACCACATCATCGAGATCCTGCGCGTGCCAGACGCGGCGGCGCAGGAAACGATGCAGGTCCTCGTGATAGCTGCGGATTGCCGATGCCGCAAACTCGCGGGCATGCTCCGAGGCCTGCCCCGTCGACGATTCCGCTGGCAGTTCGGGCGTCACCATGCGCGCAGCCGCCCGCCAGGCCGCCGCTTGCGGTGGCCGTGATGGATGAAGCCGGTGGCATCGCGCGTCAGCAACGAACTGCTCCACGGAGTGGACGGGCGCCCTGGGCAGGAACGTCCTTCTTGCCCCTATAGTGTGTCCCGGAAGGCGATTAGGGTACTCGCCGGTGAAAATTCTTTTTCCGGACGGTCGCCGCGGCCGCCGGCCGGTTCAGCCTGGCCGCACCGGTGCAATGCCCAGGCCGTCGATGCCGGCAATGGCCGCCGCATCAAAACCCGCCAGCGCCGTGAACTGGCGCCCCCGTTCGGCGTAATCCTTGAACTGGTCGAAACTGGGCGCCCCCGGCGACAGCAGGATCACCCCGCCCGCCGGCGTGCATGCCTTCGCCGAATTCACGGCGGCGGCCAGATCGCCCACCTGCAGCAAGGGACAGGAGACGGCAGCGGCCCGCAGCGCCTCGGCGATACGGCCGCCATTGCCGCCCATGCAGATGATCGCGTTCGGCGGCGTGTGGCGCACGACCTCGACGAACGGGGTCCAGTCCAGGCCGCGGTCATGCCCGCCGACCAGCACGGTCACCGCACGGTCGTGCAGGCTTTCCAGCGCCGCCAGCGTGGCCAGCGGCGTGGTGCTGATGGAATCGTTGACCCAGTGCCAGCCGTCATGCTCGCCCAGTGGCTGCAGTCGATGCGGCAGCGGACGGAAGCTGGCCAGTGCGGGCGCGGCGGCCAGCGCATCCATGCCGACCGCTTCCAGCGCTTCCAGCGCGGCGCAGGCGTTGAGTGCGTTGTGCAGGCCGGGCGCGACCAGCTGCGCGATCGCGAAGACGGCCTGCGTGCCGCGCCGGATGAAGTCGCCGGTCACGTGCCAGCCCTCCGGCTGACCGAACAGCAGGCGTTGCGGGTGCTCGTGGGTACGCGCCAGCAAGACCGGCTGCAGTGCGTTGACCAGCAGCTGGCGCGAGACATCGGCCAGGCGCAGCTTGTCGGCCACGTAGCGCTCGCGCGAGCCGTGCCAGTCCAGGTGTTCCTCGTACAGGCTGGTGATCACGCCCAGCTCCAGCGGGCCGGCTTCGCCGGTCTGGAAACTGGACAGTTCGATCACCCACAGATCGGCCTGCTGACCGAGCAGCTCCAGCAGCGGCAGGCCGATATTGCCGGCCAGCGCGGTGCGCACGCCGAGCGAACGCGCCAGGTGCGCAAGCAGCGCGCTGGTGGTGCTCTTGCCCTTGGTGCCGGTGACACCGATGACGCGTGCGTCGGGATTTTCAGCAAACCACAGCGCGGTGCCCGAGGTGAACTGCGTGCCCTGCGCGCGGGCTGCCAACAGCGCCGGCTTGTACGCCGAAATGCCGGGCGACTTCACCACCACGTCGAACTGCGCCAGCGTCGCGGCGTCCGGTTCCCCAGCAATCACCTCGAGTGCCGCATCGAATGCGCGCGCCGCGTCGACCTCAGCCGCACTGCAAAACAGGGTCAGCAGTTGCGCCGGCAGGCGCGTACGCAATGCGCGGATGACGGCGTGTCCTTCGCGTCCAAAACCCCAGATCGCGACGCGGCGATTCGCCAGTTCAGCCATGCGCATGCATTTCTCTCTCGCCGGAGCCAAGGTTCATCAACCGATGGTTTTCAGCGCAGGCAACAGCCGAGCCGGTACGCGCTGTTCGGGTGACGGCTCCAGCCACGGCTCAATCGCCAGTTCGGCGGCATCCAGTTGCGGCAGGATTTCACTGCGGAAACGCGCAACCAATGCATCTTCCTGCCACTCCGGCCGCTGGCTCAACGCGTACATCGCCGCGCGCGCCTCGGCGCCTTCGCCCACGCATTCGAACGGCTTGTGATCCTGGTATTCCAGCAATGCATCAAAGCCCGCCGCCTGATGTTCGTCATCCAACAGGTTGCGGCCGAAGATCGACAGCAGCCGCGGCTTGGGCAGGAACGGCGCCAGCGCCAGGAACACGAAGTGGCATTTCGGACACTGCCCACACCAGCGATCGACCGGCTTTGGGCCAAGCAGCTTGAAGTTGCGGTTGCAGCTGGAGAACACGTCGAAGTACGGCGTCAGCTTGGCGAAGGCGCGGGTGATCGCCAGCTCCGAATACGGGCGCAGCAGCGAGCAATAATCCAGGTCGCTGGCCACGTGGGTGTGCAACCAGTCGCCAAGCAACTGCTCGAACACATAACCCTTGCTCCACTGGTGATTCACCTGCTGGCCGTCGTACTCCAGCGTCGCGGCCGAGGCAGAACGCTCGTTGGCGAACGCGATCGAGTCGTAGCCGTAGAGGATCGCAGCAAGCGCGAGGATCGCCGAGTTCACCGCGGTCACCGGAATGTGGCCGTTCCAGGCGCCGAGCCGGTTCATCTCGAACAGACCCGGGGCCAGTTCGCGCTGGATGTTCAGCGTGGGCAACCCGGTGCGCGCGGCGCAGGCGGCGATCAGCGCGGAATTGCCGACCCATACCGCCGTCGCCTCGCCACCGATCGACTTGATCGCCTCGACGGCAACCAGCGAATCCTTGCCGCCGCCGATCGGCACGAGGGTGCGCTTGGGCAAATTCAATGCGGTGGCGTGCGACAGCGCCGTGCCCTCACCCCGCCCCTCTCTCGGAGAGGGTGATGTTGTGCTTCGCGGAAAACTGATGCGTCCACGCAAATCCAGCCCGTTGCGATAGGCAAACTCGGCCAGGCCATGCAGGTACAGCGCATCGAGCAGATCAGCCGTCGCGTCGTCCAGTGGGCCATCGACCCGCTCGATCTTCGGCGGCACGCCGGCCTTGTAGTAGCTGACTCCGGCAATCAGGTGCAGCAGCTTCAGCGCCGCGTCGAACGCCACGCGGCGCTCTGCCGGAATCGCCGGTGCCTGCGGAAACCGGATCCGCTCGACCAGCTCCTCGCCGTCATCGAACGCATAGCCCAGCTCGGCCACGCCATCGGCGTAGCTGGCACGGGTGAAACGGAATACCTGGGTGAGGCGGGGTTGCATGGTTGTTGTCACTCTTCACTCTCCAGCGAACCTGACTCCCTCTCCCCTTTGGGGAGAGGGTTGGGGTGAGGGGCCGCCTTGGTCGCAGCCTCCAGAATCACCTCAAGCACGCTCTCGATGTTCATTAATGCCTCATTGTTCCAGAAACGCAGCACGCAGTATCCCTTCGCTTCCAAATATCGCGTGCGACGCTCGTCGTATTCCTGCTGCTCGACGTGCTGGCCGCCGTCCAGCTCGATGATCAGCATGGCGTCGTTGCATACGAAATCAACGATGTAGTGGTCGATTTCGTGCTGGCGGCGGAACTTGTGGCCGCACAATTGCCGATTGCGCAACCGATACCAGAGCTTCTGCTCGGCATCGGTCATGGCTTGGCGCAGGTCGCGCGCCCGGTCGACGTTTTGGCGTTTCATCCTTGAAAGGCTCCTTTGTTGTTGGTCAGTCGCGGCGTGGCCCCTCACCTCAATCCTCTCCCCGGAGGGGAGAGGAGGCAGGAGCTTCAGGCATCAATGACTACCTCGCTGGCCTCGTCGCGCAGGTTGTACGGGCTGGACATGACCTTGCCGTAGGCGCCGGCCTGGGCGATCAGCATCACGTCACCTTCCTGCGCCTCGGGCAGGCGGCGGTCGCTGCCGAGGACGTCGCCGGTCTCGCAGATCGGGCCGACGATCTGGTACAGCGCGGTGGCCGGTTCGTGCAATCGCGTCAGGTTGACGATTTCGTGCCAGGCGTCGTACAGCGCCGGGCGGATCAGGCTGTTCATGCCGGTGTCGATGCCGAGGTAACGCAGTGAGCCCTTGCCTTTCTGCTGGGTGACTTTCGCCAGCAGCACGCCGGCATCGGCGACCAGATAGCGGCCCGGCTCCATCCACAGTTGATAGTGGGGATACGCCGCCTTGACCTCGCGCAGCACGCGATCGAGGGCGGGGATATCCAGCCGCGCCTCGCCCGGATGCGAAGGCACGCCGAGGCCGCCGCCGATGTCGATGAAGCTGACGCTGCCGATACGCTCGGCGAGGCTGGCCAGCTGGGCGTAGACGTCGCCCCAGTGCGCTTCATCGAGAATGCCCGAGCCCAGATGCGCATGCAGGCCGCGCACGGTCACGCCATGGGCGTCGGCCAGATGCAGGAAATCATCCAGTTGATCGAACGGCAGTCCGAACTTGCTGCCACTGCCGCCGGTGCGCACTTTTTCGTGATGGCCCAGCCCGCGGCCCAGGTCGATTCGCAACACGATCTCGCGACCGCGGAACAGCTCTCCCCAGTGTTCCAGCGGATAGAGTGCGTCGAGCGACACGGTGGCACGGGTGGTCAGCGCCCAGGCGTAGTCCTGGCGCGGCGCGAAATTCGGCGTGAACAACAGCGGTGCGGTTGCCGGCACCACCGCCATCACCGCCCTCAACTCGCCCGGCGACACGCACTCGAAGCCGAAACCCTCTTCGGCCAGTACGCCCAGAATCGCCGGGTGGGTGTTCGCCTTGACCGCGTAATGCAGGCGATCGACCGCCGCCAGCGATTTCAGCTCGCGCGCCTGATGGCGCACGGTGGGCAGGTGGTAAACGTAACGCGGCGTCGCTTCGGCGCCAATCTGCAACAGCCGCTCGCGCTCTGCCTCATGCCACCAGGCCGTCGCCGCATCGAGCACCTCCCCGCTGCCGTACAAGGCCTGCCAGCTCGGGCCGAACAGCGCGCTGTCGTCGGTGCGCAACGCGCCGGCGCCGATCAGCAGATCGTGCAGATGCGGCAGCAGCGCGTCGACCACTTCCTCATCCACCACGAAGGTGAGATTCAGATTGTTCGACGACTGGGAAATCATGTGCACGCGCAACTGGCCGAACTCGGCCAGCACGCCGGACAAGGTATGCAACAGCGAGCGCATGCCGCGCCCGACCAGGGTGATGGCCGCGCACGGCGCAATCACCTTGACCCGGCACACCTTGGCCAGGTCGGTGGCCAGCGCGGCAATGGCATCGGAATCGAGCAGGTTTTCGGTGGGGTCCAGCGACACGGTGACATTGGTCTCGGCCGAGCCGATCAGGTCGACCGACAGCCCATGCGTCTTGAAATGCGCGAACACATCGGCAAGGAAGCCGACCTGCTGCCACATGCCGACCGACTCCATCGACACCAGGGTAATTCCCTTGCGCGCGCTGATGGCCTTGACGCTGGGCGCGTGCGCGCGCACCTCGGGGCCGATCACGGTGCCTTCGAGCTCGGGCCGGTTGGTGTCCTTGATCAGCAGTGGCACGCGCGGCTCGCGCAACGGCGACAGACAGCGCGGGTGCAGCACCTTGGCGCCGGTGGAGGCGACTTCCTGCGCCTCTTCGTAATCCAGCCGCTGCAGCAGCCGCGCACCGGGCACCTGACGCGGGTTGGCGGTGAACATGCCGGCCACGTCCGTCCAGATCTCCACCCGCTGCGCCTTGAGCAACGCGCCGAAATACGCGGCCGAGGTATCCGAACCGCCACGACCCAGCAACACGGTACGGCCCAGGCTTTCGCGCGCAATGAAGCCCTGGGTGATGAACACGTCGCCCAGCGCGGCCAGCCGCGCGTTCAATGCGGGGTCGGGCCGGGCCTCGACCATCGCCGACAGCAACCGGGTGCGCTCGTTCTGGTTCGGCAAGGCAATCGCAGCAAGGCAGTCGCGCGCGTCCAGCCATTGCGTGGGCAGACCGCTGTGGCTGAGAAACGCCGCGCCCAGCGCGCTGGACATCAGCTCGCCATGCGCCTGCACCTCGGCCTTCCAGGCCAGCTCGCCGTGGCTTGCGGCGCCCTCTTGCGCCAGGCGAACAAGGTCGCCCAGGCGATCATTCAGCGTGTCCGGCAAGGCCAGCTGCATGTGCTCCAGCAACTCGTAATGGCGCTGCACGATCGCTTTCGCCGCCTGGTGGCGTTCGGCCCGGTCACTGAGCCGGCACAACTGCTTGAGCGCATCGGTAATGCCGGACAAGGCGGAAACCACGATCAGCACCCGGACGCCCTCGGCGCGACGGCTGTCGACCAGCTCGCGGATGTTCTGCCAGCGGGGCAACGTGGCGACACTGGTGCCGCCGAACTTCATCACGATCCAGGGGGCTTCCGCGGTGAGTGGCGCAGGTGTGTTCGAGGTCACGAGTCAGGGTGCCATGGTTGCGGTGAAATTCATCCGCCCAGTGTTGCGCTGCGGCAAGACGATTGCAACTGTCCGATTGCGGGTGACATTTGGACGTTTAGACTTCCAATTTGACAGAGGCTACGGGCTCTGAAGGTGTCAGGCATGACTTTACGGGGGTGATTTTCTGGCAGCGACGGATTATCGAGTCAGATCAAGAGCGTTTCGTCTCCTGCGGCGCGAACGGCGAAGCCGGCCCGAAGGGCGGAGGGCGGGATGCCCGGAGTAAAGAGAAGGCCACCCTCCTCGGCGCTTGCCGGGCTGCGCCCGACAAGTCTGTGAGCCGTGGCCGGGCCTTTCGACAGGACTCCGGCAACTGCTCCTGCGTTGCTCTGACTCCGGCATCCCTGCCGACGCCCCTCCGGCCTGTCGTCCACGACTCACCGCCTCACAAGGGGGTGTAGTCAAGATCAACAGCAACATCAACAGCACAGCAAAGCCTGAAGCGTGCTCTGGCGCGCAGCAGCGCGCTGCCTTTGATCTACCCTCCCCTCTGCAGCGGCGACGGGGTGGAGGAACGGCCCGCAGGGTGGTTCGCATGGATGCGAACGAGTTTGTCGACAGTCCATGGATGGACTGTCGACAAACCCCGCAGCCCCGGCGCGGACTGTCCGGACCTTGGTCCGGAAAGCGCGGGGGCGGGGCGGCCTCTCTTTTGGTGACTTTTCTCTGGCCACGCAGGGAAAACTCACTCGCCCTCCGCAGGAGGACGAAACGCGTTTGATCTTGAAATTCGCTCAGGCGAAGCGGTCAAACCACCATCACTGGAATCTTACCGATCCGCGCCTGCCATTCCTTTGGCCCCGTCTGGTGCACCGAGGTGCCACCGGAATCCACGGCGACGGTCACCGGCATGTCCTCCACGGTGAACTCGTAGATCGCTTCCATGCCCAGATCGGCGAAACCGACCACGCGCGACGCCTTGATCGCCTTGGACACCAGATACGCGGCACCACCAACAGCCATCAGATACACCGACTGATGCTTCTTGATCGCCTCGATCGCCGCCGGACCGCGCTCGGCCTTGCCGACCATGCCGAGCAGCCCGGTTTGCGCCAGCACCTGTTCGGTGAACTTGTCCATGCGGGTCGCGGTGGTGGGCCCGGCGGGGCCCACCACTTCCTCGCGCACCGGATCGACCGGGCCGACGTAGTAGATGAAGCGGCCCTTGAAGTCGACCGGTAGCGGCTCGCCCTTGTTGAGCATCTCGACCATGCGCTTGTGGGCGGCGTCGCGGCCGGTGAGCAGCTTGCCGTTGAGCAGCAGGGTTTCGCCGGGCTTCCAGCTGGCCACGTCCTCACGGGTGACGGTGTCCAGATTCACGCGACGGCCCTTGGAGGTGTCGAAGGTGAGCTTGGGCCAGTCTTCCAGCGACGGCGGATCGAGCATCACCGGGCCGGAACCGTCCAGCACGAAATGGGCGTGGCGGGTGGCCGCGCAGTTCGGGATCATCGCCACCGGCAGGTTGGCCGCGTGGGTCGGAAAATCCTTGACCTTGACGTCGAGCACGGTGGTGAGGCCACCCAGGCCCTGCGCTCCGATGCCCAGCGCGTTGACCTTCTCGTACAACTCGATGCGCAGTTCCTCGCAACGATTGGCCGGGCCGCGCGCGATCAGTTCCTGGATGTCGATCGACTCCATCAGCGATTCCTTCGCCATCAGCATCGCCTTCTCGGCGGTGCCGCCGATGCCGATGCCGAGCATGCCCGGCGGGCACCAGCCGGCGCCCATCGTCGGTACCGTTTTCAGCACCCAGTCGACGATCGAGTCGGACGGGTTGAGCATGGCGAACTTCGATTTCGCCTCGGAGCCGCCGCCCTTGGCCGCCACGATCACGTCCACCTTGTCGCCCGGCACGATCGACATGTTCACCACCGAGGGCGTGTTGTCTTTGGTGTTGATGCGCTTGCCGGCCGGGTCGGCCAGCACGCTGGCGCGCAGCTTGTTGTCCGGATCCATGTACGCACGGCGCACGCCTTCGTTGGCCATGTCTTCCAGCGACATGGTGGCGTCGTCCCAACGCACGTTCATGCCCACTTTCAGGAACACGGTGACGATGCCGGTGTCCTGGCACAGCGGGCGATGTCCTTCGGCGGCCATCCGCGAGTTGATCAGGATCTGCGCCATCGCGTCCTTCGCGGCGGGAGATTCCTCGCGCTCGTACGCCGCGGCGAGGCTCTTGATGTAGTCGACCGGGTGGTAATAGCTGATGTATTGCAGCGCATCGGCGACGGACTGGATCAGGTCTTCTTGCTTGATGGAGGTCATGGCGGCAGCTTTTGATTCGAGGGAATGTCGCGTCGGCAACGACTGTTGGCGACGCACAACCCTCTTATTGTGCCGCAAATCGACCGCCGGCCCGAAGCGCCCAGGCTGGCCTGCACGCCGCTCCGGATTCGCAAGATGTTTCGCACGCACGACACTTCCAGCGCCCATCACGCAGCGCTAGGCTCGCAAGACCAGCGCGGTAAGGTCTTCAGGGGCCGCGGTGGATGTGGGGTTCACTGGAACTGATGGCTTACGGCCTGCGACGAAGCCCGGCGTCACGCCCATGACGTCGGCGCCCCGCGAGAGGGCCGCTTCTACCCTTGGAGAATCAGACATGTTGAAGAACTTGCATCGCAAGTCGCTCGCGGCCGCGGTCGCGTTGCTGTTGTGTGGTTATGCCGGTACCAGTCTCGCCAGCAACGGCGCCCCACCGACCGACCTAGGGGCGAGCAACCCCGGGCAGATGATCAACGTCACGCTGGTGCTGGGTCTGCATGACCAGGCCGCCTTGGAGTCGTTCGTCTACGGCACGGTGACGCGCGGCAATCCGGCATTCCATCGCTTCCTCACCACGGCGCAGTTTGCCAGCCGCTATGGCGCCACAGCCAGCGACATTGCGCGGGTGCAAGCGTTCCTGAAACAGCAGGGGCTGACCCAGGTCGAGTTGCTGCCCAATCATCTGGCGATCAAGGTCGGCGGCACGATCGGGCAGTTCAACGCGGCGTTCCATACCTCCATTCACGACTATCAGGCCAGCGATGGATCGACCTTCCATCAGCCGAACGCCACACCCAGTCTTCCTGCCGCCCTTTCCGGCACCTTGATCGTGGCGTCGGGCCTGAGCACCGAGGCACGCTATCACTCGCACCGCATGACGGCTGTGATGCCACCGCGGACTGGCCCCAGTGCCAACGCGCTGGCCAGAAGCGCGGCCCCGGCCGCCACCACCTGCAAGGGCAATCCCACGGCCACCTGCACGCCCGGCGAATTCACTGTCGGCGACGTGGCCAATCGCTACAACATCAACCCGCTGTATCAGCGTGGCGTGAATGGCAAGGGCTCGACGATCGGCATCGCCACGCTGGCCAACTTCCTGCCGGCTGACGCATACACCTACTGGAGCACCATCGGGCTGGGCGTCAAGCCGAACCGGATCACCCAGGTCCACGTGGATGGGGGCGGGCCACTGGGCAGCAGTGCCGGTTCCGGCGAGACGTCGCTGGACGTGGAACAGTCCGGCGGTCTGGCGCCATGGGCCAACATCATCGTGTATGACGCGCCGAATACCGACGCCGGCTTTTTCGACGTGTTCAACCAGGCCGTGTCCGACAACCAGGTCGACAGCCTGTCGGTCAGCTGGGGGTCGCCGGAAATCTTCTATTTCCCCGAATCGAATGGCGGCGTCGATTTCACCGACGAACTGCGAGCGTTCCATCAGGTCTTCCTCGAAGCTGCCGCCCAGGGCATTTCGATGTTTGCCTCCTCCGGTGACGCCGGGGCCTACGACACCACCCGCAGTTTCGGTGGCCTGCCAAGCGATCCGGTGCCGCCACCGCTCAGCGTCGACGCGCCGGGATCCGATCCGCTCATCACCAGCGCCGGTGGCACCACGCTGCCGTTCTCTTACAGCTTCAGTGGCGGGCCGACCGCTTCGCTCAGCAAGGAAAGCGTCTGGGGCTGGGATTACATCGTGAAGTACTTCCAGACCAATTTCGGCGCGGACCTGACCAGTCAGCTCTATTCGGTCGGCGGGGGCGGCGGCGTCAGCGTGTTCTGGCCGGTGCCGCGCTACCAGCAATTCACCGCCGGAATACGCAAGAGCGAGAAGAACCAGACCTTGCTGGCGCCGATCTACGGCATCAACTTCGTCCTGCCAGCGAACTACCGCGGTCGCAACGAGCCGGATATCTCGCTGAACGCCGATCCGGAAACCGGCTACAGCTTCATCTCGTCGAAAGATGGTTCGGGCCTGCTGACGTTCGAAGGCGGCACCAGTTTCGTGGCGCCGCAACTGAACGGCATCAGCGCCCTGTTGAGGCAGGCAACGCACGGCCGCATCGGCCTGTGGAACCCGCAGGTGTATGCCCTGCAGAACATCTTCGGCTACGGCCCGTTCTCGGCATTCAACGACATCCGCAACGGAGACAACTGGTTCTACGCCGGCAAGGGCCGTTATGAACCGGGCGCAGGCATCGGCACGCTCGACGTGAGCAACCTGGCGATCTTTCTCAGCGTGTTCTGAGCGCCCGGCGGTAGTCGCATGACACGAAAGGCCGGCACGGCAGTGTCGGCCTTTCGCGTTTGAGGCAGCGCTCATATCGCGTTGCCAAACCGGTGCCCACAGAGACTTTCGACCTGCCGCTATCATCCAAAACCCACCGACAGCATCGCAGCCAACCATGCCCGACACGTTTCGCTTCCTGCAACTGGATGTCTTCGCCAGTCGCCTGTTCGACGGCAACCCGCTGGCCGTGGTGATCGGCGCCGATCAGCTGGATGGCGCAGCCATGCAACGCATTGCGCGCTGGACCAACCTTTCGGAAACCGCGTTCCTGCTGACGCCGACCCGTCCGCCGGCGGATTACCGCGTGCGCATCTTCACCCCGCGGCAGGAACTCCCGTTTGCCGGCCACCCCAGCGTGGGCAGCGCGTATGCGGCGATCGAGACTGGCCTGGTCGATGCCGGCAAGACCGCGCTGATCCAGGAGTGCGCCGCGGGCCTGTTGCCGGTGCAGGTGATCGGCCAGGGACCGACCCGAATCATCCACGTGCAGGCGCCGCCCGCCCGCATGGACGCGGTGGCGGATGACTTGCGCACGGAACTGGCCGGGGCACTGCAGTTGGAACTGGCCAGCGACGAGGTGGTGCTGGTCGACAATGGCCCGCGCTGGATCCTGTGCAACCTGGCCGAGGCGGCAACGGTCCGCGCACTCGTGCCCGACATGGGCGCCCTGGCCGACCTGTGCATCCGGCACGGGGCCGTGGGAGTCAGCGTGTTCGGGCATGAGCATGCGGGAGCGGCGGCGATGGCGGTACGGGCCTTCTGTCCCGCCGACGGCATGCCCGAAGATCCGGTGACCGGCAGCGCCAACGCCGCGATCATGGCCTGGCTTGGCGCACGTGGCGACCGTGATGGCTATGGCTTGAGCTATCGCGCCAGCCAGGGCCGGGAAGTCGGTCGCGACGGCCTGATCGACGTAAGCCGCGAGGCAGCCACCGGCGCGGTCACCATCGGCGGTTCCTGCGTGATCGGTGTCCGCGGTGCATTGCAGCTGCCCGCCAGCGATTGAGCCGGCTCTTCTTGCCGAACCCGCGATCCACCGCCATGCTGTCGCGCCCCTCCAACTGACCCGACCGATGCCCCAAGCCAACCCCTCCGGCAGCTACCTGCGCAGCTTGCGTCCCTGGGATGCCGCCCTGATCGTGGTGGGCGGCGTCATCGGCGGCGGCATCTTCCTGACGCCAGGTGTTGTCGCGCAACGGACCGAGTCGGGCCTGGCCCTGCTGCTGATGTGGGTCGCCGCAGGCTTGCTCACCCTGGTCGGCGCGCTGTGTTACGCCGAACTGGGCGCACGTCGTCCGCGGGCGGGCGGCACGTATGTCTACCTGCGCGAGGCCTTTGGCCCGCTGGCCGGCTTCCTGTTCGGCTGGACCATGCTGCTGGTGATCTACTCCGGCTCCTCCGCCGCGGTGGCGACGATCTTCGCCAGCTATGCCGCCCCGCTGTTCGGCCTGTCGCCGGCGTGGTCGCGGCCACTGACGATCGGCGCCCTGGTCTTCGTCACGGGCATCAACCTGTTCGGCATCCGGCTCGGCGCCCAGATCCAGAACCTGTTCGCCCTGCTCAAGCTGCTGGCCGTGGCGGTGCTGGTGGCTTGCGGACTCTTTTTTGCCGGCGCGGGTCACGATCAGGTGCTGGCGGCCGATCCGGCGCGCCAGGGCGTGGGTTTCATCGGTGCCGCACTGCCGGTGTTGTTCGCGTATTCCGGCTTCACCTATCTCAACAACCTCGCCGGCGAAGTGCGCGAGCCGCAGCGCACCTTGCCACGCGCGCTGGCACTGGGCATGGGACTGGTGATCGTCGCCTACGTGCTGGTCAATATTGCCTACCTCGCCGTGCTTGGCCATGCCGGTCTGGCCGCCAGCAGCGCGCCGGCTGCCGACGTGATGCAACAGGTCGCCGGGCCCGTCGGTGCCAAGCTGATCGCGCTGGGCGTGGCCATTTCCACGCTGGGCTTCTGCAACATCACCCTGGTCGCTGGCGCGCGCGTGTTGCAGGTGATGGGCGAAGACGGCCTGTTCTTCCGTGCCGTGGCCCGACTGCACCCTCGCTGGCGCACGCCGAACATCGCCCTGCTGCTGCTTTCCGGCTGGGCCATCCTGCTGGCACTGGCATTCAGCTATGGCCAGCTGCTGGACTACGCCACCTTCGGCGACTGGCTGGCCTGCGCCGTGGGCGTGGCTACCCTGTTCTGGTATCGCCGCCATGATGACGCGGCCGGCGGGTTCCGCGTACCGGGCTATCCGTGGTTGCCACTGTTGTTTGTCGCCGCCGTCGGTGCGGTCGTCGTGGCCACCCTGCTCGACAACCTGCTCAGTTCGAGCATCGTGCTGCTGGTCATGCTGGCCGGCATGCCGGTCTACTTCATGTGGCGCCGCCTGTTCAGCCAGCCTGCTCCCTAGCAAGCGGCGGCAATGCCACAATGTGCGGATCGACTCGAGGAGATTTGGATGGCGCCCGTGCAAGCCCAGGTTGTGCCGACCCCACCGGAGAGCAGCATCGTTCCGGAAAAGATTCGCGACGGCATCGACCTGCAGATCAATGGCGAGCACTACCGCCCCACCGGTGATCCGCAGATGCCGCTGCTGTGGTACCTGCGCGACGTGTTGCGATTGACCGGCACCAAGTACGCCGGCGAACACGGTGGCAGCGGTGCCGACCTGGTGCTGGTCGATGGCAAGGCGATTTCCGCGATCGGCCAGCCGATGGCGAAGCTGGCCGGCAAGACGGTGACCACCGTCGAGGGTCTCGCCGCCAACGACGGCAGCCTGCATCCGTTGCAGCAGGCCTTCATCGACGAGGACGCGATCGGCTGCGGCTACTGCACGCCCGGCTGGCTGATCGCGGGGGTCGACCTGCTGCGGCGCAAGCCGCACCCGAACGACGGCGACATCGACCAATTGCCGAACCAGTGCCGCTGCGGCTGCCAGACCCGCGTGCGCCGCGCGATCAAGCGCGCCGCCGCCGGCAAGGCGGGCCAGCGATGAGCCAGGGAACGAACAACGGCGTCCGCCTTTCGCGTCGCCGCTTTCTGCAGGTGATCGCCGGCACGGCCGGCTCGCTGCTGGTCGGCATCCGTGTCGCCGAGGCAGCGGATGCGCCGCTGCCGCTGGCCTTGCTGGGCGACAAGATCCACGGCCTCGGGCCGTACGTGCGGATCGACGAAGACGGCAGCGTGTTGATCGGCGCGCGCGATCCGGACACCGGCACCGGCGTGGCCACCTCGCTGCCCCGCATCCTTGCCGAAGAACTCGACGTGGACTGGAACACCGTTCGCGTGGTGCCACTCGGCCTCGGCGTCGACAGTGCGAAAGGCAAGCCGGTCTGGACTTACGGCCATCAGGTCGGCGGCACGGGCACCTCGATTCCCGCCGCCTGGCGTGACCTGCGCCAGGCCGGTGCGGCGGCACGCTGGTTGCTGCTGCAGGCCGCCGCGCGCCGGCTTGGCCTGGCTGCCAGCCGCTTGCGCACCGAGAACGGCGTGATCATCGCCCCCGATGGTCGCCGCTTCAGCTATGGCAGCCTCGCCGCCGACGCCAGCAAGATCGCCCTGCCGAGCCAGCTGCCACCGCTGAAAAACCCGGCGGACTACCAGTTGATCGGCCACGGCGCCGGCGACGTCGACGCCCGCGCCATCGTCACTGGCCAGGCCCGCTACGCCGTCGATCATTTCTACGGCGACGCGGTGGTGGCCGTGTTGTCGCATTGCCCATGGCCGGACGGCAGCCTGGCGCGCATCGACACCACCGACACGCTCGCCGTCGAAGGCGTGCTGAAGGTGGTGCAGCTGAAGCCGGAGCGCGGACAACCGCCGGGCAGCACGGTGATCGCCGCGGCCGTGGCCGTGATCGCCGAAAGCACGTGGGCCGCGCTGCAGGGGCAGGCCAAACTCAAGCTGGAATGGAAGGCCGGCGCGGGCGCCGACGGCAGCAGCTATGCGCTGGAGCAACGGGCGCTGGCCTTGCTCGGCAGCACGGACGAACCGACCACGCGCGTGCGCGATATCGGCGACGTCGATGCCGCCGGCAAGAAAGCCGCGCGTCGCCTGGACGCGACCTACTTCCAGCCATGGCTGGCTCACGCCACCGCTGAACCGATGAATTGCCTGGTACGGCTGGACAAGGACCACGCCAGCCTCGTGGTGCCGACCCAGTCGCCACAGAAGGCGTCGGTCGTGGTGCAGCGCCTGACCGGCCTGACCGCCGACAAGATCGACATCGGTGTACCGCGGGTAGGCGGCGGTTACGGCCGCCGGCTGGATCACGATTACGTGGCCGAGGCCGTGATGCTGGCTCAGGCGATCAACAAGCCGGTGCGTCTGTGGTGGTCGCGCGAGCAGGACCTGCGCAACGACTTCTATCGTAGCGGCAGCGTGCACCAGCTCGGCGCGATCATCGACCGCAAGCGCCAGTTGCTGGCGTGGAACCAGCGCATGGCGAGCGCTTCGGCACTGTCCATGCGCGGCGTGCCGGACAACCAGCTGTGGACGTCCGAGCTGCAGGCCGACCAGCTGCCTGCCCTGCTGGTACCGAATTACCGCAGTGACTGGTACGCACTGCAGTCGGCCACACCACGCGGCCCGATGCGCGGCATGCCCCATCTCAGCAACGCCTTCGCAGTGGAAAGCTTCATCGACGAAATCGCGCACCAGATGCGCGAGGATCCGCTGAAAACCCGCCTGCGGATCCTCGGCGACGTCCGCCAGTTGCCGCTGGACAACGGCCGCACGCTGGACATCGGCCGGCTGATCCACGTGCTGCAACTGGTCGCCGACCGCATCGAGTGGAAGAACTGGCTGCGCACCGTCAACGGCCTGGGCATTGCCTGCTGGCACGTCGACGGTGCCTATGTCGCGCATGCGATCGAAGCGTCGATGCAGGGCGAGCAACTGACCATCCAGCGCGTGGTCTGCGCGGTGGACGTGGGGCGCGTGATCAATCCGCTCGGCCTCGAGGGACAGGTCGCCGGCGCCACCCTGGATGCGCTGTCGATCGCCTTGAATGCCGCGATCACCATCAAGGGCGGTCAGGTCCAGCAGCACAACCTCAAGGACTACCCGCTGGCCAGCATGGCGCAACTGCCGAACGACGTCGAAGTGATCATCGTGGATGGCGGCGACCGTGACCCCAGCGGCGCCAGTTTTCTCGCCATGCCCACCGCGGCGCCGGCGCTGGCCAATGCGGTTTTCCGCGCGAGCGCGGTACGCGTGCGCCGCTTGCCCTTGATGAAGGAATTGCTGCGGCTGCTGTAGCCGCGTTCATCGGCGCGCTTGCCCGGGCGCTCGACGCCGCTGTTCACGACGAGGGCCCGGGCATTGCCGAAGGCCGTCGCCCGGCCTAGTGGAACTGATCGCTGGCCGGCACCCACGAGCTGGAAGACGACGCCGGCGCGGCGGGTTTCACCGGCAGCGTGATCACCTCGCAACCCGGCGGCGGCGGGCTGCCGGCAACCCGGGCAGCGGCGCACTCGGCACTGTTGTCGAACTTCACCATCGGTGCCGGCGCAACAGCGCTGCTGACGGCCGGCGCCGGCGTCGCCACCGGGTTGGCCGGGCCAAGGTTCAGCCGGTCGTAGATCTTCTGCTCCAGCGGTTTGGCCGGCGGATCCGGGTTGCCGCAACCGAGCAGCGCGATCGGCAACAGCGGCGTCACCGCACACTTGATGCGAATGCCGCGCGGGAGGTGGAACGTGTGGCTCACCCGGGTTTTCTCGACCGCACGACGCAATGCCGTGTCGACCGAGCTTTCGCCTTCCGGCGCCCAGTCCTGCTCGAAGCGGGTCGCCTTGTAGCCGATGTTCGGCGAGCCGTGATTCATGATCTGGGTATCGCCATGCGGCTTCAGCTGCACGTAGTGGCCAAGCTCGGCTTGCGGCTCGCCCTGCGGACTCCCCTGCTGCACACCTTGCGCCGCGCCAGGCTGGTTGCCACCTGGTTGCGCCTTGCCGATCCGATCCTTGCCCGACGGGCTCTTGCCCGATGACTCGGCGGCAGCCTGCTTGCCATTGCCCTGATTCTTCGCTGGCTGTTCGGCCGAGGCGGCAGTGCTGCTTGCCTCCGTCGATTCACGAACCGCGCCATCCGGCTTGCCCGGATTGCCCAGATCGCTGCCTTGCGGCGTCGCATCGGGTGCGCGGCTGACATCGCGTCCGGGCGATGTGGCGTTCGGGCTGGGGGCCGGCTGCTGCGCTTTCTGACTGGCTTCCGGCGTCGAGGACTCGGCCTTCGCCGTCGCGCTGTCAGGAGCGGCCGCCGCAACGACTTGTGGCGCACTGAGCTCGGGGCGCTCGATGGAGGGATGGACAGCCGTCTGACGCGCGGCATCGGTCACTTCGATTTTCTGACTGGGCGCCTGCGCCTCGACGTTCGCCGGCGCGGACGGCGCCAGTGGCACCGCTTCGAGCCGTGCCTCGGCCACCTCGACCGACGGCGCCTGCAGCTGTGGCCGTTCGGTCGGCACGGTCGGGCTCGGCGCGCTCAGTGGTGCCGTCAGGTTGATGGTCGGCGCTACCTGTGCGGGCAACGGTACCGGCTGCAGCTCGGGCACCGGTGGCGCCGCGGGCATTTCGGCCCGCATCGGCGTGACGCTGGCTGGCGCACTGGATCTGGGCACGTTCGCATCCAGCGCCATGGTGGGCGCGGTGATCGGTGGCGACGCCTGCGGCGGCACTTCCGGCATCGCCAGTGATGCCGGTGGCGGCATCGGCTGATTGCCTTCGAGCTGCGGCTTGCGCGCGGACTCGGGCTGGAACCTTGGCGGCACCGGCACCTGCACCACCGGCGTGGGCAAGGCGACTACCGGCGGCTCACCGGACAACGGAACCGGCTGCAGATCGGGCGTCGGCGCCGGCTTGGGCAGGCTGACCGGTACCGGCGGCGCGGCCACCGGTTTCGGCGCGGGCGCGCGGGCCTTCGCCACCTTGGCGATCACCGGCGGCGCGGCTGCCGCGGGCGGCGTCGGGGTTACCACCGCTTCGATGTTGGCGCTGCGCTCGCTGACATGGGCCGGCCGGGCGCTGCGACCCTGGTGTCGCGGCCCACGCTCCTTCGGCGGCGTGCCGCGCACCGGCGGTGGAGGCGGCGGCTCGGGGGGCTCGATCAAGCGCACCTGCAGCAGGGTCGGCTTCTGCTCGGGCGGCGGCAGGACCTGAAACGCGGGGCCGAGGACAAAGCCGAACAGAAACACCAGATGCACCAGCAAGGCACCGACCATGGCCACGATACGCAAGACGCGTTCGCGGGGGCGCGGACGTGTGCGCTGGTGATACACGCGAGCACGAGTCGCCGCCGCCAGCGGTGAATTCAGCATCACCTGCGCCGGATTGGCAGCGCGTCGGGCGTGTTGTGGTGGCGTCTCGGGCATCCGGAGAGTGTAGCGGGCGTGACCTGGATTCCGCATGGCAACAGCGATCACCGATCACGCTGGCGCAAAGTTCGCCCGCCGCCCTGCCCGATGACGTTCCGGCTCAATGCCCCGGGACGGGTTTCGCGGCGCGATCGCGCAACTCGGCATCGATCGCCCGGTTTGGCGTGTCGACCGGGCAACCCCAGGCCAGCGGCTTGCCGGCGCGATACATCTCGATGCAGGCCTGTTCGCCGGGCGGCCTCGGCGCGTGGTCGTGTCCATCGAGTGAGCGAGCCGGCGCCATGTTCAGACGTTCATCGCCGTCTTTCGCCGACGGCGGGGCCGGCGGATCGCCGCCGCAACCGCCGGCCAGCATGGCGAGCGAAATCGCGCAATGAATGCGCACACCCCGCGGCAGCCGGATGGTCTTCTTGACCGTGGTCTTGTCCACCAGTTTCTGCAGCGCGCTGTCGACCGCGTTGCTCCTGCCCCAGTCCTTGTCGAAGCGCGTGGCCTGATAGGTGACCGGGCTGCGGTGCTGCATGATCCGCGCATCGCCTTGCGGCAGATGTTGCACATAGTCCGGACCCGGCGCAGCACTGGCCGCCGCCGCGGGCAGCAGGGGTTGGCCACTGTCATCGAACAGCCTGGCCTCGGCGGCCGGTGGCGACTCGGGCACCTGCAGGCTCATCGCGTTCTTTCGCGGCGCCTCATGCGAGGCTCGCGGCGCACGTGGACGCGGTGGTGCCTGCATGGCCGGGGCCGCTGGCACGGCGGGTGCGGAAGCGCTGGTGATGAAACGGACCTGCAACACCTCGTCCGTCGATGCGATCGCCGGTGCCACCCACCGCGGTCGCATCTGCTGCCAGACCACCACCACGAACACGCCGTGCAGCAGCAAGGCCGCGAGCAGGGCCAGCCAGTGTTGTCGGCGTTCGCGCAACGGCTCACGCCAGCGCTGGCGGTGCCGTGCCGCCGTGGCGGCCTGGTCCGCGGAAAGCGGCCCGCCCACCAACGATGACGGCGGTGGCACCACTGACAACGACAGCTCACGTTGGGCAAGCGGCGAACGGACGATGACGGAACCTCGTGCGCGGGGGGAACCGACAGCATGCCGGTCTGGGCCTGAATCGAGCCGACGGGATGCCGCCGGCCGGAATGCCACAGCGAGAACGCTGGACGCTGCTTGAGACCACCGGCGGTTGGCCGCGGTTCCCCGCAGTGCAGCTTGACCCACGCCTCAAGCGGCTCAAGTCTAGGCGGACGGCGCACTGCGCCGTGTCTCCGCCATGACCGACCGATCCGCTGACTTCGCGTTGCGCGAAAGCAAGGACGATCATGACGGCCCGCTTGTCGTCAGCCGCCAAAAGCGCGGCTTCGTGCGGCGCCGTGGTTCATGCCGACACGATCCGCGCCCCATCACGGGAGGGTCGCATCGTGACGTATTCCACGGAAAGCATCCGCAACATCGCGCTCGCCGGACATGCCGGCGTGGGCAAGACCACGTTGTTCGAAGCCCTGCTGGCCGCTGGCGGCGCGATCCAGAGCGCCGGCAGCGTCGAGCGCGGCAATACGGTGTCCGACAGCGACAGTCAGGAAAAATCGCGCGCGCACTCCATCGACAGTTGCGTGGCCAACCTCGACCACGGCGGCTGCCACCTCAACATGATCGACACCGCCGGTTACGCGGATTTTCGCGGCGCCACGCTGGCGTCGTTGTCCGCGGTGGAAACCGTGGCGGTGGTGGTCAGCGCGATCAACGGCATCGAATACGGTACGCGCCGGATGATGATGCACGCCAAGGCACGCGGCCTGGCTCGCGTGCTGGTGATCAACAAGATCGACTTCGACGGCGCCAAGCTGCCCGCCCTGGTCGATGCCTTGCGCGACGAATTCGGCAGCGAATGCCTGCCGGTGAATCTGCCCGCCAATCGCGGCAATCGCGTGCTGGACTGCTTCTTCCACGCCGAAGGCGGCACCGACTTCTCCTCGCTGGCCGAGGCGCACCAGCGCATCCTCGACCAGGTGGTGGAAATCAACGAAGGCGTGATGGACCGCTACCTCGATGCCGGCGAAGGCGCACTCACACCGGAGCAACTCCACGGTGCGTTCGAGCAGTGCCTGCGCGAGGGCCACCTGGTGCCGATCTGTTTCGTCAGTGCGCGCACCGGGGCCGGCATCCGCGAATTCCTCGATGTCGCCACCCGCCTTCTGCCCAATCCGGCAGAGGGCAACCCTCCGCCATTCGCACGTGCCGACGGCACACCACTGGCGGTCAGCGCCGATCCCGATGCCCACGTGATCGCCGACGTGTTCAAGATCGTCAACGATCCGTTCGTGGGCAAGCTCGGCGTGTTCCGCGTGTGGCAAGGCACGGTGCGCCGCGACAGTCAGTTGCTGGTCGACGACGGCCGCAAGCCGTTCAAGGTCGGGCACCTGTTCCGCGTGCAGGGCAAGACGCACGTGGAAATCGAGACAGCGGTGCCCGGCGACATCGCCGCGGTGGCCAAGGTGGAGGAGATCCATTTCGATGCCGTGCTGCACGACTCGCACGACGAGGATCGCATCAGCCTGGCGCCGCTGGCGTTTCCCGCACCGATGTTCGGGCTGGCGCTGGAACCGAAGCACAAGGGCCAGGAACAAAAGCTTTCCAACGCACTGACGCGACTGGCGGAGGAAGATCCCTGCTTTCGCGTCGAGCATCACAAGGAGCTCAACGAGACCGTGGTGCGCGGCCTGTCCGACCTGCATGTGAAAGTGATGCTGGAACGCATGCGCGAGCGCTACGGCGTGGAGGTCGACGCCAACCCGCCGCGAATCGCCTATCGCGAAACCATTGCCACCGGGGCCGAAGGGCATCATCGCCACAAGAAGCAGACCGGCGGCGCCGGCCAGTTCGGCGAGGTGTTTCTGCGCATCGAGCCGCTGGAACGTGGCGCGGGTTTCGAGTTCGTCGACGCGGTGAAAGGCGGCGTGATTCCCGGTCAGTTCCTGCCCGCGATCGAGAAAGGCGTGCGCCAGGCGATGGAACACGGCGCGGTCGCCGGCTATCCGCTGCAGGACATTCGCGTCACCGTCTACGACGGCAAGTACCACGCGGTGGATTCCAAGGAAGTGGCCTTCATCAGCGCCGGCAAGAAGGCGTTTCTCGATGCGGTGGTCAAGGCGAAACCCACGGTGCTGGAACCGATCGTCAACGTCGAGGTGGCCATTCCCGAGCACAACGTGGGTGATGTCACCGGCGGCCTGGCCGGCAAACGCGGGCGCATCCTGGGTACCGATACCCAGCGCGGCGGCGAACTGGTGATCAAGGCGCAGGCGCCATTGGCCGAACTGATCGACTACCCGACGGAACTGAAGTCGATGACCGGCGGCCGCGGCCGCTACAGCCTCGACCTCAGCCACTACGAAGCGGTACCGGCGACCGTGCAGAAGCAGCTCAGCGAGGCGTGGAAGCCGCATGTCGAGGAGGACTGAGCGACGCGCACATCGTGTTCATCGCGCCCCGCTATGCTGGACCGACCCGACGACACGGAGTATCCCGATGAAGCCAGCTCGATGGTTGATGTGCGTTCTGCTGGGCGGCTCGCTGCCCTGGCTTGGCGCCTGCGCGGTGCGCGCGAATGCCGACAGCGGACAACCCATGCCTGAAGCCAGCGTCACCCTCGAGCGCAGCACCTGCTTCGGCAACTGCCCGGCTTACAGCGTCACTGCGCAAGCCGACGGCCAGGTGAGCTTCACCGGGCATGCCCACGTGCAGACCACGCAGGCCGCTGGCCGAGCCACGCCGGCCCAGCTCGCCGCGATACACGCTGCGCTGGCACAGGCGGATTTCACCGCGATGCGGCCCAGCTACACCAGTCGCGACGATGGCTGCGAGATGATGATGAGCGACCAGCCCGGCATCAAGATCACCGTGGACGATGCGCGCGGCAGTCACAGCGTGGACTTCTATCTCGGTTGCACCGGCGCGGCCGCCGATGCCGTGCGACCACGCATCGAGCAATTGGCGAAAGCCATCGACCAGCAACTGCAGACGGGGCGCTGGATCGGTACGCCGAAGCCGCCGGGCGCGGTCGAACACGCAGAACGCTGAGCAGGCGCCTGACGCCCAGCTGTGCGTCAGTTCATCGATCGTCGCGGCCGATGGTAGCGGCGCAGCAGCTGGCTACAGCCGGCTGCTGCGTTTCAGCGCCAGATAGCGCTCGATCAGCGCCCCGGACAATTCGCTGCAACTCACGTCGAGCGTATTCACACCTTCGCGGCGCAGCGCTTCGTGCACGCGCTCGCGTTCGGCCAGGTAGTGCATCGCGGCGGCGCTGCGGATGCTGTCTTCCAGTTCGGTGCCCGGTTCGCTGGCGGCACGATCCAGCGCCAGTTCGCGCAGGCTGACCAGCATCACCAGATGACGCCTGGACAACATGCTGATCGCCGCGCGCAGTTCCACGTCGTCCTCGTCACGCACGTTGGTGATCAGCACCACCAGCGCGCGGCGTTGCTGGTGCGCGGCCAGCGCGCTGGCGGCGGCCAGATAGTCCGTGGCCTGCGGCAGCGCCTGCAGGTCGTAGCCGGCACCGAGCAGCATGTCCATGCCCAGGCTGCCTTGTTGTGGCGGCAGCCAGCGCTGCTGTTGCCCCATGCAGGCCAGCATGCCGACCGCATCACCCTGGCGCAGCGCGATGCTGGCCAGCGCCAGCGACGCATTCAGCACATGATCGAAGTGCACCAGCTGGTCGTCCTGGGCCAGCATGCGGCGGCCGCAATCGAGCATCAGCACCACCTGCTGGTTGCGCTCGTCGCGGTACTCGCGCGAGATCAGCCGGCTGCTGCGTGCGGTGGCCTTCCAGTCGATCTTGCGCAGGCTGTCGCCGACCCGGTAATCGCGCAGCTCCTGGAATTCGGTGCCCTCGCCGCGGCGCCGCTGCAGCCGCGCGCCAACGCTGCGCGAGGCCAGCTCCACGCTGAGCCCGGCCAGCTCGGCCAGCGAAGCGAAGTTTGGATACACGCGCACGGTCGATGGCGTGCCGATCACGCGGCGCTCCGTCCATGCGCGCCACGGCGAGCGCAACTGGGCGTGGCACCCGTCGAAGCTGAACTGGCCGCGTGCATCGGGAATGACGGTGTAGTCGAGCCGGAGATCCTTGCCGGGCGGAAGGCGCACTTCACGCGGCATGCCGTTGACCATCCAGCCGCCGGGATGCAGGTCGTGCAGGTGCAAAACCTGGCTGCGTCGCGCGACGCCTCGCAGGTGCAGGCTGACGGTCGCGGGCGGACCCAGCGGCATCACCGGCATCACCTCGCGCCGCAGCTCGGGTGACTTCATCCGTCGCAGGCGCCAGCCATCGAGCAGGGCGAACGACGCGATCACGCCGCCAGCGGCGAGCCACGCGGACAGCGGCAGCCAGCCGAGACTGGCCAGCACGCCGAGCACGGTCCAGCCGAGCAGCAGGCACAACAGCGCGGGCGCGGGTCGAATCATTGGTGCGTCGCTACGCTTGTGGGCGATGCTTTCGGGTGGCGTGACGGAGAGCATCGCGCACAGGATGTGCTCCTACAGGGGGCGGGCGGGTGGAGAGGCAGGATCACTGGCGCGGCGCCGGGACCTTGTGCAGCAGCGCGGTCAGCACATCGTCGGGCCGCTGCCGTTCGATCAGTGCTTCGGGTGCCAGTAGCAGGCGATGGCGCAGCGCCGGCAAGGCCACCGCGCGCACGTCGTCCGGGGTGACGAAGTCGCGTCCGTCGATCGCGGCCTGCGCGCGCGCCAGTCGCGCCAGCGCCAGCCCACCGCGCGGACCGGCGCCGCCAATCACGCCCGGCCACTCGCGCGTGGTGCGCACGATGCGCACGGCGTAGTCGGTCACCGCCGCATCCATGCGGATCGCCGCCACTGCCTGCTGCACGGCCAGCAACTGCGCCTGGCTCAGTACCGGCCTGACCTGCGACACGTCGAGATCGGCGGCGACCTTGCCGTTGACCACGCTGGCCACCATGCGGCGCTCGTCTTCGAGAGTGGGATAGCCGATCAGCACCTTGATCAGGAAACGATCCAGCTGCGCTTCGGGCAGCGGGTAGGTGCCCTCCTGTTCGATCGGATTCTGCGTGGCCACCACCATGAACGGCTCGGGCAGCGCGAAGCGGCGACCTTCGATCGTCACCTGGCCTTCCTGCATCGATTCGAGCAGCGCGGCCTGGGTCTTCGCCGGCGCACGATTGATCTCGTCGGCCAGCAACAGGTTGGCGAACACCGGCCCGCGGCGGATCTGGAAGCGCTCGGTCTTCGGATCGTAGATCGCATGACCAGTGACGTCGGCCGGCATCAGGTCGGGGGTGAACTGCACGCGACCGAAGGTGCAGCCGACCGACGCGGCCAGCGCGCGCACCAGCAAGGTCTTGCCCAGCCCGGGCACGCCTTCGATCAGCACGTGACCGCTGGCCAGCAGAGCCAGCAGGGCCTGGTCGAACACCTCGGCCTGGCCGATGAAGGCTCGGGTGACCTGGTGGCGCAGCGCGCGGACATGCTCGCCCAACTCGGCAATCGAGAGCGTGGGCGCCGGCGTGGCCGGGACGGCGAGGGTTTCGGTACTCATGGGCGGCTCCTGAGTCGGGCCAGGGTGATGATGGAAGCGCGGAACGCCTGTGCGTTCGCGGGTGACTGGAAGGCTTGCGCGATGTGCACCGGGTCGAGCGAGCTGCGCTCGGCCAGTCGCGCGTACAGCGCCTCGCCGTTGAGCATGGCGCAGGCCGGATCGCGCCGGCGCAGGCGCGCCAGCACGGTGTCGCAGGCCAGCCGATGCAGGCTGCGTCCATCGTCGCGGCGATACACGAATTCTCCGGCCGCCTGGACATGTTCAAGCAGCGCACGCCGATGCAGCGCCGGCGCGGGCATCAACGGACCCAGCCGCGCGCTGCGCATCGCCATCCATGCGGCCAGCAGCAGGGTCAGCGCCAGCAGCGCCGGCCACGCGCTGGTCCACAGGAACGTCAGGAACGAAGGGCCATCCAGTGCATAGATCAGCCAGGTCGTGCCACGTCCGCGATTGGGTTCCAGCAGACGCCAGGCAAACTGCTGCGCCGCCGCCTGTTTGAGCTGATTGCGCGAGAGCGGGGTGAAGCTGGCCAACAGGCTGACCGTGCCCTTGCCAAGGTGGGTACGCGCGTAGAGATAGCCATCCGTCGCGTCGCCGATGGCGGCGTCGACCGTGGCGCGCGCATCGGCAAGCCGGAAGCGGGTGCCGCACAAACCCGGCTTGCCCTTGTCATCGTCGTGACTGCCCGCCAGCTGGAACACGCTGCACGCGTATTGACCCGGGTGCGGGTCCAGCAGGCCGAGGGCATCGAACATCGGCGTGCGCAGAGCCGCCGCGGCACCGGGCGACAGCAACAGGTGACCACCGCCGCGCACCCACGCGGCGATTCGCGCGGCGTCGTCGACGTCCACCCGGCTGGCATCGGCGCCGATCAGCAAGGTGTCGCCACCCTTCAGGGGAAGCTGGCGCGGATCCAGCGTGGTCAGCGAATGAGCCGGCAGGTCCAGTCGTCCCAGGGTTTCCTGCAGGGCGAAGAACCGGTTGTAGCGTGCCTCGCCGTGCGCGGGATCGGTCTCGGTGACGTCCTTGCGCTCGAACGTGGCGAAGAAGCCCGCAAGCAACAGCAGCGACACCGCAAGCACCACCAGGCCGATGATCAGCGTCTTGCGATTCATGCGGACACTCCGGCCTGCGCAGGCCAACCGGCGAGCAACTGCTCCATCGTTGCATCGTCCGGATAGCGGTCGGCGTAGGCCGCGAATTGCCAGGTGCGCACGATGGCCATGACGCGCCGGGCACGGGCCGGATCCTCAATGGCCCGGGCCCGGCGCAACCAGTCCGACTCGGTGGCATCTTTGGACGGTGGCAGTTGCAACAGTTGCGCCGTCCGTTCCACGCAACCGCGGTAAAGCAGGGCCAGCGCTTCGCGTCGCCGCTGTTCCCGCCACAGCGCGCGGGTGGCGCCGGCCAGATCCTCCGGCAGGGACAGCTCCGCCTCTTCGCGGGATGACAGCGGCGACGGGGACATCGGAGCCGCCGCCTCGGGCTCGCTGTTCCAGCGTCCTCGCCAGCGCCAGGCAAACCCCACCAGCGCCAGCAGTGCACCGACCAGCAGCAGCCACAGCATTCCCTTGACGATCACCGACAGCCACTGGCCGGGTGCGGAGAAGAATGGCTGCGTGTCCTGACGCTCCGCCGCCGCCGGATGTTTGAGTCGCCACGCCCGCGCCGCGTGTTCGCCACCAAAACGAGGATCGCGATACACCTGTGCGGCCGCTTCGGCGAAACGCTTTTCGTCGCCAGGGGATGACGCGCCAAAGACCTGGTCGACGCTCGTGGTGATCGTCTTCGGCGCCGACTGACCGACGCCCTGCGCCTGTGCACCCGGCAGCAGGCCCACGCACAGCAGCACGATGCCCAGCACCTTGCCCAGCGCCTCGATCCGCGTGCGCATGCGACGAAACGCCAGGTCGATGTCCCACGCCTCGAGCTGCGTGCGGCGATTGAGATAGAGCGCAAAGCCGCAGGCGACGTACAGCGGCTCGATCGCACTCATCGCCAGATACGCCACGCCCGCGCCCAGCACGATCCACGTGGAAGACATGCGCTGCGTTTCGTCGCGGAAGAATCCGGTCAGCGATTCCGGCCGCCATTCGTGCGGGATCAGCAGCAGCGCGAACAGCCAGAAGCTGAGGAACAGCACCAGTTCAAATTGCAGGCAACCATAGGTGAGCAGGCTGACGTCACCCACGATGCGCCGACGCAGCACCTTCCAGCGCGCCGACCGCTGCTGGCGCGAAGCACCCTCCAGCAGGTCCAGCGGCAGGCGCAGGGCGCGACTGCTGTCGATACGCAACCAGCTCAGTCCGGCCATCGTGCTGCGCCAACTCCACTGGCGCTGGCCATGCAGGGTCTCGCGCCAGCTGGGTGCGCGGTCGAACACCGCACGCGAGAGCACGTAAAGCGGCACACGATCAAACAGCGGCTTCAGCCACCACATCAGCAGCCAGCCCAGCCATGGCCAGTCCAGCAACAGACCCAGCGCGTTGCATGCCACGAACAACGGCAAGGTGAAGGCGAACCACGCCGACCACACGGCCCGCGCGTTGGCGCGAAGCATCGCGGCGCCAAGATCGATCGCCTCGCGCGTCACCCGCGGACGCAACACCACGCTGATCCGTTCAAGCTCCATGCTTGCCCGCCCTGCCGCCACGCCACAGCCAGCCCAGCACCAACACCCACAGCACGGCACCGCTGCCGAACCTCACCCCGTCGGGCAAGCTCGCGATCGATGACCAGTAGGCTTCGACAAACGCCGCCATCAACAGCATCGCGAATGCGCCCAGCGCCAGTTGCGCACCGATCCAGCCGGCAGCCACCAGCGCCGGTCCGCGACGCTGGCGGCCTGGCGCCAGCAAGGTCAGGCCCAGCTTCAGGCCGGCGCCGCCGGCAATCACCAGCGCCGTCAGTTCGAACGCGGAATGAGCGACCACGAAGCGCCAGAACGGAGCGCCGTAACCGATGGCAGTGAGGTGGCCGGCGACGCCGCCGATCAGCAGTCCGTTGGCGCCCAGCACATAAATGGCACCCACGCCGAAAACCAGTCCCGAGGCAAAGGAGCGGAACGCGATGCTGACGTTGTTCATCACGTAGTAGCCGAACATGTGCAGATCGGTGCCGCTGCTGCGACCGATGCGCGGGTTGGCCGGGTCGTACATTTTCTCGAACTGGGCCAGCTGCGCACTGCTGAAGACCGTGTGGGCCAGTTCCGGTCGCCACTGCATCAACAACAAAGTGACCAGCGCCGGCACGTAGAACAGCAACGCCGCCGCCAGCATGCAGCGCCACTGCGCCCGCACCAGGCGCGGGAAGCCGCCGACCAGGAAGGCGACCACGCGATGCCAGCGCGGTGCCGGCGGTTGGTACAGCACGCGATGCCCCTGCTGCACGATGCGCTGCAGGCGCTCGGTCACTTCATGGCTGTAGCCGCGGCCACGTGCCAGCGCCAGGTGATGGCAAACCCGACGGTAGGACGAGGGAAACTCCAGCGCCTGATCCTGCCGCAAGGTGCGTTTGGCCTGGCGATCCAGCGCGCCCAGCCACGACTCCAGGTTGTCCCACTCCGCACGGTGCAAGGCGACGAAACGTTCCTGCTTCATGCCCGCCCCAGCAACCAGTTTGCATGCGCCACCAGTTGGCGGATCGCGGCGGTGTCACGCTGGCCGGTCAACGGCGTGAGCACGTTGGCCAGTTCTTCCTGGCGCTGCACGGTGAGCTGGCCGGCGCGCTCGGCAAACTCGATCAGCGCCGCCTGCTCATCACTGGCCAGCACCATCGGCAGCGGCAGCGCCGCCAGCGCGGGAATGTCCTGGCCGGCTGGCAGGTCCGCGGCATGGATCACCATGGTGCCCGCCACGATGTCGCCCAGACGACGTGCATGCGGATCGATCAACGTACAGGCCAGGCCCACCCCGTACACGCCCGGCAAGGCATCCACCACGCGCAGCAGGTTGCGCACCACCGAGGGCAGCCAGGTCACCGGCGTGCCGTCCGCGTTGACCACGCGCAGGCCAAGCGCACGCTTGCCCAGGGTCTGCCCGCCCAGCCACACCTCGCACACCACGGAATAGCCCCACATCAGCGCGAACATCACCAGCATCGCCAGGCCATTGCCACCCTTGCCAAACATGGCGAGCGGAATCATCGCGACGAAGAGCATGGCCAGACGCAGCAGCAGGTCCACCATCCACGCCTGCGCACGTGGCAACGCGCCGGCCGCACGCAGACGCAGCGAAACGCCTTCCGGCGTCTCGATCTCGCGGACGGTGTCGATCATCAAGCGTCGACGACGATGGTGTCGGCGATCAAATCATGCAGGCAGCGCTTTTCCTTGCCGAAGATCAACAGCGGATCAATCAGGCCGGACACTTTGCCGACCAGTGGAATCATGCCCAGCACGAGCATCGGCGCGACGCGCAGGAAGATGTAACGCGGCAGGCTGACTTGGCTGCCATCGGTACGCACCACGGCAATATCCAGCGCCCGCTTGCCGATGGTTTGTCCGCTCCGATGCAACATCAGGCAGTTCACCACGATGATCGTGATCATCAGGGCCAGGCCCAGCAGCATCAGCGCGACCATCGGTCCGGCGGGCTTGATGCCCCGCCTCACGTCGACCGCCATGAAACCGGCCCAGACCACCGGGGCCAGCCAGATCACGCTGATCAGTCCATCCAGCAAGGCAGCGCCAAGGCGCTTGCCGCGCCCCGCCTTGCGATTTTCCAGGTCGTAAGCGTCCCACGCCTGCACATCGTCGATCACGGCTGCCGGTGCGGCATACGGATTGCTTTCCATCATCCTTCCCCTTGGTGTTCGTCCCTGGCCCTGCCCTCCCCCATGGCGGGCAAGCCGGGTGAGTATAAAAGGGGAATTCCGTGCTTGCCTACCGCTTGGACTTGAGCAGGGTACCGGTGCATTTCGGCGAGCCGCACAGGCAAACCCACAGCTTCTTGAGGCGCGCGGTATGCGGCACGTCGAGCACGATGCCGTAGTCGTAAGTCAGTTCTTCGCCCGGCTTGATGTTGCGGATCGCCTCGATCAGCACGCGGTCACGGCGCGGATTGCCGGTGCTGCTTTCCTCCACCAGCGCGCGGCAGTTCGGCGCGCAGCTGTGGTTGATCCAGCGCGCGCTGTTGCCGTTCTGGTTGGCGTCGATGATGTAGTCATCGTTGAGGGTGAACAGGAACGTGTGGCCCGTTTCGCCACCATCGCCGTACAAGTCATCGGCCTCGTCATGGCTCAGCAACTTGCCCTTGTATTCGATGATTTCCTCGCCCTTGCCGATCGGGGCCGTGGCGAACACGCCGTTGCCGTGGATCGGCGAGCGGCGCGCAACAAAACGTCGTGACATGCGGTGAAACCCTGCGATGGAGACAAGTTGCCGATGATGCCCGTTTGCGGATCCGCGCGAAACCGTTGGCAAGCTGCGCGTGGATGAGACGACACGATCACCACGCATGGGGTTTGAGGCGGTGCCTCGGCGGCTCTCCGCAGCGTTGATTTGCCGCCGCTGGCCTGCTGCCCCCCAATCGCGGTTAGAATCGGCATTCAAACGATCGTTTGGAGAACTGCGATGCGTCTGTTGCGCTGGATCCTTCCTGTCCTCTTGCTCGGCCTGGCAGCATGCGGCCCGGCCAAGAAGAGCGTTTTTCCGCCCAGCATGAGCATTCAGCAGCTGGTGGTGCTGCCCAGTGGCCAGTGGCAGCTCACCGTCCGCATCCAGAACAACAGCTATGCCGGCATGAAGTTCACCGAGCTGGATGGCCAGCTGCAGATCGCCGAGAACGTGCCGGTGCGCCTGCATGCGAACTTCGACCTGGACATCCCGGAGCTGGCCGGCGACGTGCTCCGCATCGACGTGCTGCCCACGACCGCAATGAGCCAGGCGTTGCAGGCCATTGCCGACAAGGGCAGCGCCGGCTCGCTGGCCTACCGCATCAGTGGCAGCACCCGCGCCAAACCCGAGCAGGAAGACAAGCCGCGCTCGTTCGACTTCAGCGGCAATGACTGGATCTCGGCCGTGCCGGGCATCGCCAACACGTATCGCTGATCAACCATTCAACGAAGGAATCACCATGACCGCTTACAAGGCTCCCCTCGACGACCTGCGTTTCGCCCTGTTCGATGTGCTGGACGCGGAACCCACGCTGACCTCGTTGAAAGACGGCGAAGCGCACAGCCGTGATCTGTTCGACGCCGTGCTGGAAGAAGCAGGGCGTCTGAGCGAGCAGTTGCTGGCGCCGACCAATGGCCCGGCCGACGCGGAAGGTTGCCAGTTCGACAAGGCCTCCCGGACGGTGACCACGCCGAAGGGCTTCAAGGAAGCGTTCAAGCAATTCGCCGAAGGCGGCTGGACCGGCCTGACCAATCCCGAGGCCTACGGCGGCCAGGCCCTGCCCGGCGTGCTGGGCACCGCCACCACCGAGATTTTCCAGTCCGGCAACCTGGCCTGGAGCCTGTACCCGCTGCTGTCCGAGGGTGCCACCCACGCGATGCAGATGCATGGCGAGGAATGGCAGCGCGAACGCTTCATGACGCCGATCGTGGCCGGCCGCTGGACTGGCACGATGTGCCTGACCGAACCGCAGGCCGGCTCCGACCTGGGCTTGCTGAAGACCCGCGCCGCACCGGCGGCCCCCGATGCGGACGGCCATGCGGTCTACAAGCTCAGCGGCACCAAGATCTTCATCAGTGCCGGCGAACATGACCTCACCGAAAACATCGTGCATCTGGTGCTGGCGCGTCTGCCGGACGCACCGGAAGGCAGCCGCGGCATCTCGATGTTCATCGTGCCGAAGTTCAAGCTCAATGCTGACGGCACGCCGGGCGAGCGCAACACCGTGGCTGCTGGTGCGATCGAGCACAAGATGGGCATCCACGCCTGCTCCACCTGCGTGATGAACTTCGACGGCGCCGAGGGTTATTTGATCGGCAAGCCGCACAAGGGCCTGGCCGCGATGTTCACCATGATGAATGCCGCACGCCTTTCCGTGGGCGTGCAGGGTCTGGCGCTGGCCGAGCGCGCTCTGCAGAACAGCCTGAACTATGCGCGTGAGCGACTGCAGTCGCGCTCGCTGTCCGGCGCAAAATTCCCCGACAAGCCTGCCGACAACCTGCTGGTGCAGCCGGACGTGCGGCGCATGCTGCTGACCCAGCGTGCGTTCGTCGAAGGCTCGCGCGCGCTGGTGCTGTACACCGCGTTGCAGACCGACATCGAACATCGCGCCACCGACGAAGCCGCCCGCCAGAAGGCCGGCGAGCTGGTCGCCTTCCTGATCCCGATCGCCAAGGGCATGACAACCGAGCTGGCACAGGAATGCACCAAGGAAGCGCTGCAGATTTATGGCGGTCACGGCTACATCGCCGAAAACGGCATGGAGCAGTTCGTCCGCGATGCACGCATCATCACCTTGTACGAAGGCACCACCGGCATCCAGGCGGCCGACCTTCTTGGCCGCAAGATCCTCCAGTTGCAGGGTATCGGTGCCAAGCACTTCCTGCAGGAGATCAGCGCGTTCTGCCAGCAGCACAGTGCCGATGCCGCGCTGCGCAACCTGATCGGCCCGCTGGCCATCGCCACCAGGGAATGGAGCGACCTCACCGTGAGCCTGGCCCAGCGCGTGCAGGCCAACCCGGAAGAACTCGGCGCCGCGGCGACGGACTACCTGTACTACTCCGGCTACGTCACCCTCGCCTACCTGTGGGCACGCAGCGTGGTGGCGGCCGAGTCCAGCACGCAGTCGGCCGCGTTCAAGCAGGCCAAGCGCGACACCGCGGCGTTCTACTTCGCCCGCATCCTGCCGCGCACGCTGATGCACAAGGCCGCGATCGAGGCAGGCGTGGCCAGCCTGCCCGACATCGCCTGATTCGCCACAGCGGCCTGAACGAGAAAAGCCCGGGCACTGCTCCCGGGCTTTTCTTTTTCTGCAGGGCCGCAAATCCCCGCGGTGTGCCGGACTTCCCGGAAATGACGGGAAGTGCCCAAGCGGGTCAGCTTCTGCTCCGCCGCGCCAAGCCGCTCAGAGGCCCTCGCTCTCTGCGCCATACATGCGCTGGTACTGCCTGATCCAGTCTTCGTGCAACGTGGCCACTTCCAGCAACTCGCGCGCCAGCGCCTGTTGGGCCATCGCCACGCCCGAAGGGCTTCGTGCAGCCGGCGGCGGTGCCTTGGCCACGCGCAGCACGGGCGCCTCGGCGATGGCCGCGTCGGTGTCGAGCAGATAACTGATGTCGTAGGCAAGGTCGCTCATGCGGTGACTCAAGCAACAGGCTTGCCAAACCCCGCAGTCGCGCGCGATGGGGCAACCGGTCTACTCTGGACCGACACAGACCAAGGGGACCCCCATGACTTCGAGCCGGTTCATTCCGGGCATCCGCCCCCTGCTGTTTGCCGTGCTGCTGACTGCGGCAGGCATGCTGCAAGCCGCTGATGCACCACAGGCCAAATACCCGGACTACCCCAGTGAAACGCCGGCGAAGTTCGTCCCCGCCACCGCCAGCTTCGATTACGAGCGGCGCGAGGTGATGATCCCGATGCGCGACGGGGTGAAGCTGCACACCGTCATCCTGATTCCGAAAGGTGCCCATCACGCCGGCATCCTGTTGACCCGCACGCCGTACGACGCGAATGCACTGACCCACCTCAGCATGAGCGGCCACCTTGAGTCAGCGCTGCAGGGTTACGACAACGTCGCCGACATCATCGTCGAGGACGGTTACATCCGCGTGGTGCAGGACGTGCGCGGCAAGTACGGCTCCGAAGGCGACTACGTGATGAACCGGCCGCTGCACGGTCCGCTGAATCCCACCCCGGTGGATGACGCCACCGACACGTACGACAGCATCGACTGGCTGGTGAAGAACATCCCCGAGTCCAACGGCAAGGTCGGCACGCTGGGCATCTCGTACGACGGCTTCGAACCGTTGATCGCATTGTTCAACCCGCATCCGGCGTTGAAGGTGTCGGTGCCGATGAACCCGATGGTCGATGGCTGGATGGGCGACGACTGGTTCCACCACGGTGCGTTCCGCCAGCAGAACATGGCCTACATGTACGAGCAGACCGCCAGCCGCGACAACGCGATCAAGTGGTGGACCAACTACCACGACGAGTACGACCTGTTCATGCATTACGGCTCGGCCGGTGCGCTGGCCGACGCCTACGGCATGCGCCAGCTCCCCTTCTGGAACAAGGTGCTGGCGCATCCGGCCTACGACAGCTTCTGGAGCGACCAGGCGGTCGACAAGCTGCTCGCCAGACAGCCGCTGAAGGTGCCGGTGATGCTGGTGCACAGCCTGTGGGACCAGGAGGACATCTACGGCGCGTTGGCCGTCTATCGCGCGATCAAGCCGAAAGACAGCAGCGGCAACATGGTCAAGCTGGTGATGGGTCCGTGGAACCACGGCCAGGAGATCAAGGAAGGCAGCTCGCTGGGCGCGTTGCGTTTCGGCAGTGACACCTCGAAATACTTCCGCGAAAAGATCCTGCGTCCGTATCTGGCGCAATACCTGAAGGACGGCGCACCGAAGGCCGATGTCGCTCCCGTGACGGCCTACCAGACCGGCAGCAACCAGTGGCAGCGACTGGATCGCTGGCCGCTCGCCTGCGCCGAAGGCTGCGCCACGAAGAGCCGCCCGCTCTATCTGGAAGCCGGCAACAAGCTCGGCTTCACCGCGCCAGCCGCCGGTGCCGGTTATGACGAATACGTTTCCGACCCGGCCCACCCGGTGCCGTTCCGCGCCCGCCCGATCCAGCCGATCGGCTACGACACCCTCACCTGGCCACAGTGGCTGGTCGACGACCAGCGCGAGGCCTCCGGTCGCACCGATGTGGTCAGTTATGTCAGCGATGTGCTCACCGCGCCGATCACCATCAGCGGCGCGCCGGAAGTGAATCTGATTGCCTCCACCAGCGGCACAGACAGCGACTGGGTGGTCAAGCTGATCGACGTCTACCCTGATCAGGTCGCGTATGAGCCCGAGATGGGGGGCTATCAACTGGCGGTGGCGATGGACATCTTCCGCGGCCGCTACCGCGAAGGCTTTGCCGAGGCGAAGCCGATCGCCGCCAACCAGCCGCTGTCCTACCGCTTCGCTCTGCCCGCAGCCAACCACGTGTTCCGGCCAGGCCACCGCATCATGGTGCAGGTGCAATCGAGCTGGTTCCCGCTGTACGACCGCAACCCGCAGACCTTCGTGCCGAACATCTTCCAGGCCAAGCCGACGGATTATCAAAAGGCCACGCAGCGGGTGTATCACGCACCCGATGAAGCCAGTTACATCGCGCTGCCGGTGGTGGCGAACTGAGCCATTGACGGGCACTCAGGCATGGCATGCCCGCGCGTCGGTGCTCTCGCGAGCGCCGAGCGGGAATGAAAGCCGGTGCGACTGCCGGCCCTCGTCGAGGCAACGAGGGCCGCCCCTGAGCACCCTCACGGATTACGCCGGCGGCGGCTTCGGCACCACCACGATCTTCACGGCAAATCGCGGCGGTGGCTTCGGCACGACGACAGCCATGGCCACGGCCATGATGTTGATGCTCTGGATATCGTCGAGGTCGAAGCAGTAAGTGACAGCTTCCTGCCCGCGCTCGTCGACGGACTGCTCACTGGGCTTTTTGGCCATGTCATCCTCCAGGTGGGTGTCCCTTGCTCGCGCCAGGGACGGGTGATTCCGTGCCGGAGCCGCGCTCTGCGGCTTTCACCGGAGAAAGCAGGCCCAGGCGACGGAAGACAAGATTGCTTGCGATCAGGGTCTCGGCCATGCCCGCCGCACGGGCGCTCGCCAACCGCTCGCGCGCCGCGCCGACATCGCCCAGCAGAGCCAGCGTTTCCGCATTCAGCAGCGCCACTTCACCGGGCTGGCCGGACAACGACTCGGCACGTTTCACCAGCTTTCGGGCGCTGCTCGCGTCGCCCAGCATGATTCGATAGAGCCCCAGCGAAGCCACCGCACGGGCATCATCCGGCTTGACCCGCAGATAGCTTTCGGCACGCACCGCCGCTTGCTCATAGGCCTTGTGCACATCGGCGGGACTCGCGGCCGAGTCGGCGTGCAAGGCCTCGCCCAGATTGCCCCAGGTCATGAAATCCTGCGGATCCAGCGCCGTCGCCTGACGCTGCAGATCGACCGCCGCGGCGTAGTCGCCTGCCTGATATCTGAGGGAGCCCAGATTGGTCAAGGTGGCGGCCGCAGGCGCGATTCCGATCGAGTGCTGCAATGCCTGCACTGCCGCGGCGTTGTCGCCGAGCTCCATGTACAGCGCGCCCAGAGTGCCCCAGAGGTTGGCATCCCCCGGCTGCAGGCCCACGGCCTGACGGTAGGAAGCAACGGCATGCGTCACATCGCCATCGAGGTACTGCTGGTAGCCGATCTGAGCGAGCAGGGCGGGATCGTCGGGACCAAGCTGCAAGGCCTGCTGAAATTGCGCATAGGCCAGATCATGCCGACCCATCGCGGCGTACACCTGCGCCTCGCCGATATGCGCACGGATCTGCAGCGCCGGCGACCGCGCGCTGCTGCGATAGTGCTGCAACGCGCGCCCGGAGTCCCCGCTGGCCCGGTACAGGTCGCCCAGTGCCAGATCCACCTCGGCCAATGCCGGGTCCATCTCGACCGCCCGCTGGCACGCAAGCTGGGCGTTCTTGAACGCCTCCGCGCTGTGCTTGCTTTCGAAGCGCCAGATCTCGGCACGGCAGATGCCCGCCTGTGCCCGTGCGAACCCGCTGTCCTCTTTCAACGCCTGACCGAACCGTTCGATCGCCTTGTCGGTGCTGTCGGGACGGCTGGTCTGATGCAGCATCTGCAAACCTTGCAGATAGACATCGAAGGCGGCCGCGTTATGGGTGGGCGTCAGACGCTTCGCCAACAGGTTGCTTTCGCCGGGCATGACTCCCAACAGCGCGTGCACCACCTCGTTGGCAATCTCGCTCTGGGTGGCGAATACGTCGGAGAGCTCGCGATCGTAGGTATGGCTCCACAGGGTGAACCCCGTCGACGTGTCGGACAGGTGGGCGGTGATGCGTACGCGTGAACCTTCCCGGCGAACGCTGGCATCCAGCACGGTCGCCACACCCAGGCGCGCGCCCAGCGCCTTGACATCGGAGTACCCGGTGCCCGTTGACGACGCGCTGAATGCGGCCACCCGCAGGCCTTTCACTCCCGCCAGCGCATCGCGCATCTCCTCGGCCAACCCTTCGGCGAAGTAGTCGTCGCTGCGTTGGCTGCTGAGGCTGGTAAAGGGCATCACCGCGATCGACGCGGCGATCGGCCGCGGCGACACCGGGATCCGATTCCACAGAAACCACGCGGCGGCCAGGCTGATCAGCAACAGCCATGCCGCCAGCGCCAGCCACCGTCGCCGGCGACGTGCCGGACGCGGATCGACGACCGGCAGGACCACATCCGCGCCAGCGTGCTCCTGTTCCGGCGCGCGCTCAGGCGCGGGGTCGGACGGATCCAGGCGTGCCGGCATAGCCGAATCGTCGACGGCGAGCGGCAGGTCGGTGATCGCTGACTCCGGCTGGTCATCCCCTCCTGCCTGCACCGGGACGCCTTCCTCGCCGCCCAGGTGGCCGATGAAGCTGTAACCCAGCGCATGATGGGTCTGGATATAGCGCGGCTGCTGGGAGTCGTCATCCAGTGCATGGCGCAGTTGCGCGATCGCCCGGGTCAGCACGCCGGGGGTGACATGGCGGTGACCCCAGACCTGGTCGAGCAGGTCGTCACGACCGACCAGCTCGCCGGAGTGCTGCAGCAGTACCAGCAGCACAGCGAAGGCCTTGGGCTCCAGCGGCTGGGAAACCCCCGCCCGCAACAGGCTGTGCGCGGCCGGGTCGACCACGATCGTGTCAAATCGAAAAGGTGCAGCACCCCTGCTGCGCACGCCCGATCCGGTCTGGTCCATCGGAAAGCCCTCAGGCGATCACATAAACCTCAGCGTTCGCTCATGCAAGCCGTGCATTTCCCTCATGACTCCCAACCGCCCTGCGTTGGATTCTGTGGCTGCGCCGCATCCCGCGGCGTCAATAACGGAGGATCCGCCATGAACACCCAGATTGCCAGCCTGCAACCCCTCTCGCCCGCCCTGCAGTCGCCCTCGTGGACCCAGCTGGACCGTCCCGCCCGTCGCCACTTCATCGGCGGGTTTCTGCCCGAGGTCCTGGCGCTGGCCCATTTCAATGAATTGCTGGCGCAATTGCACCACTTCCCGCTCGACAGCGACCAGTTGGCCACGGCGTCACGTGAGCTGATCGACGGCTCAGCCGGCCACCGGCGTCCGGAAGTCATCGAGCAACGCCTGCGGCTGGTCGCCACGGTGGACCGGATGATGGCCGACACCGTCTGGCAGCCGGATAGCGCCGCGGCGGGGCCTGCACACATGGTGGTCGACTACGCGCACAGTGATCACGCGCTGATTCCCGCCAGCGCACCGCTGGTCGGCCGGCTCGACGACGCGATCCTGATCGACGCCGCCTGGCCGCAACTGGCCGACGAAGTCGACTGCTATCTCGACTATTGCCGCGTGCGCGCGATCGAGGCCGAACTGCGCGGCTGCAGGGTCGACAGCTTCGCGTTCACCCGTGAGGACTGGCAGCAGGCCCGGTGTGCCGAAGCCGGCCTGATGGCGCACTGCCGCCGCGTCGGCGCAACCAGCTACCTGCCTTCGCCGGCCCCGGCATGTTTCGGTGTGCATTGACATCCCGCCTGCCTCCCTCCCCCGACAGCATGGTGAGGGAGGCAGGTGCCACACCGGCGCGTTGGCCACTCCTGCCTGCTGACCATTACGGTGCGGAATCAGCAGCCGCCGCCAGTTGCAGGCGCAGGATCCGGCGCAATTCCAGGATCGCCGCAGGCGTCTCCTGCACGCTGTGCCAGGACGGAATGGCCAGCTCGGAATCGGCGCCGGCCAGATGCGCGCTTTGGTACGGCACCACGCCGTCGCTGCTCTCGGCAAGCGGGCCGTCTTCTTTGTAGACCCCGACGATGGTGTGGTAATGCACGCGCGGCGAGATCGGCAGATCGGCGGCGGCGACGATGAACGGGTCGGTGTCGCTGAGGTTGTCGATGCTGTTGGGAATGCGCAGCAACGGGGCGTTGTTGCCTTCATCGCCGTCGCTCTTGGCCAGTTCGGTGAGACTGGCCATTTCCTTCAGTACGCCGACGGGCAGTCGGATCAGGTTGCCGATCCAGCGGGCGAGCCGGTGTTGCGCGTAGGGCGTACCGCGATGCGGCGAGGCCAGGAAGACGGCGCGATTCACCTGCGGCATCGGGGTGAATTGCAGATAGCGGCTCAGCCGTTGGCGGAAGCGGGCGCGCTTCGCCGACGACAGGTTCGCGCGCAGCGGAATCAGGCTCCACAGCTTGTCGCCGCTGGAGGACACCAGCAACCGCGCGATGACGCCGCCCATGCTGTGTCCGATCAGCGTCATGTTGTGTGATGCCCGCGCCTTGCCGGACGGATCGTAGTGATGCAGCGTGGCGTCGAGGGCCTTGCGGATGTTGGCGAGGTTGACCGCGACCGGCGCGTTGGTGGGGTAGTAGACCTCCCACACCTGGTAATTGTGGCGCAGCTCCTCGTCACCCATCACCTCGTTGGCAACGTTGATCCAAGCTTCGGGACTGCTGGCCAGGCCGTGCAACATCACCACCACCAGGCGATCCGGATCGTACGGCTGCATCAGCAGCACGCGCGGGGTCTGGATACCACCTTCGCGGCCCAGCAGCGAACGAATCGACTGGCTGGCAAAACCCGAGCGAGCCAGCCACACGCCATAGGCCGCGGTGAAGTTGGCGCCCAGCGGAACGGTGCGGCCGCCGATCGTGATGGTGTCATCACGGTACGGATCGCGCACCAGCAGCCTCACCTGTTTCGTCGCCAGCACATCGGCCAGCGTGTCACCGTTGAACAGCAGTGCGCCGGTCATCGACACGTATTCGGGGTCGCGCCACGGCACGTCGTGGCCGGTCGCCTCGGGCGGCGCCACCGCGATGAAGTCCGAACCGAAGCCATCGCGCCGGTAGACGTTCCGCACCCCATGAAAACGCAGGCCGGCAGCCGGAATGAGTTCGGCCGGCACGCGCGCCCCATCGGCCAGATGCAGGTCGGTCTGCGGCCGCTCTACCGTCCATCCGGCCAGCTCGGTCTGCGTCCATGACGCACCCAGCTGCGGCAAGGCTTCGAAAAACCGGCTGACGGCGCGCTGCACGGCGTAATTGTAAAACCCGATCACCTGCATCTGGCGCAGATCGAAAGCGCGTTCGGCCAGCGGACGGCCGGTGTAGAACAGGTAGGCGTAGGCATAACGCGCGGACTGCAGATACGCGTCCAGCGTCACCGCCTCCATCGGCGTCTTGTCCTTCGCCCGATCGGTGCCCAAGGCCTTGCCCAGCCACAACTCGGAAAGCGCCGAAAGCCGCTGCTCGTCGTCCAGTCCGGCCGAGCGCGCAACCGTGTCCGTGCAGGCGGTGAATTCGCGCTGGCACGTGTCGGTGGTCAACGCCACCACATTCAGCGCCTGCACCGTGCGGTCACTCAGGCGGCCGGCGCCGATGACGTCAGCACGTCGTTCGTTGGCGTAATCGTGCGGCTTGACCTGACTCACCCCGACCATCGCACAGGCGTTGAGGCACAGCACCCCGGCCAGCAGGCTCCAGCGCATCGCCTTGTTGCGGGTTCGCGCCGACACCGGGAAGGGAATCCGTTCGCTCATTGCGGCATTGTAGTCATGACCCGCACGCGGATTGCCTTGTCCCGGCCAAAGCCCCACGCTGACGCCTTGAACCGCCGCGCAGGGAAACACGTGACGCAGAATTTCAAGATGATCGGACGCATGGTGCTGGCCGGGCTGGCCGCCCTGGTCATGCTGTGCTCGGGGGCGTGGGGTGCGCTGGCACTGTGGTACCAGTTGCCGGGCGGCACCCTGGTGAAAGTCCTGGGCAGCGTGATCTGGTCGCTGGTCGTGATCGCACTCGCCGCCGTGGCGATCGGGCGGCGCAGCTGGCTTCCGCTGGGAGCCTATGTGGCGATGTATGCGTTGCTGCTGGGGTGGTGGAGCAGCATCGCGCCCTCCAATCTGCGCGACTGGGCCGATGATGTCTCCCGCCCGCTGACCGGCCACATCGAGGGCAACCAGGTCATTCTGGACAATGTGCGTGACTTCACCTGGCGCAGCGACGACGACTACGACGCACGCTGGGAAACCCGTCATTACGATCTCGACCATCTCGCCACGGCCGATGCCGTGCTGTCGTACTGGGGCAGCAAGGCGATTGCCCACGCGATGATCTCGTTCGGTTTTGACGACGGTCGTCACCTGGCCTTCTCGGTGGAGATCCGCCGCGAGCGCGGCGAGCAATACTCACCGATCGGCGGCTTCTTCAAGCAGTTCGAGACGGCCCTGGTGGCAGCCGACGAGCGCGACATCATTCGCGTGCGCACCAACGTGCGTGGCGAGGATGACTATCTGTATCCGTTGCAGATGGACAAGCCCGCGATGCGCGCGCTGTTCCTGTCCTATGTGCGCGCCGCCAACAAGCTGGCGGCGACGCCGGCGTTCTACAACACGATCACCTCCAACTGCACCACGATCGTCTACCACATGACCCGGCAGATCGAACCCGGCCTGCCGTGGGACATCCGCCTGCTGCTCACCGGCTACCTGCCGGAATACCTGCGCAAGGTGGGCGCAGTGGACCGCAGCGTACCCGTCGATGTCCTGCGTGAGCGCAGCCGTATCACCGAGCGGGCCAGACATGCGCAGCCTGGCGATGACTTCTCCCAGGCCATTCGAAAGCCCTCGCCCTGACCGGCGGCGCCGCGCTCAGGCGTTGATCTGCTCGAACCGCGTGATCCGCTTGACCGGATCCGCCTCGACCAGCTTCACCGTGACATCGGCACCGAGCGGCAGGGCGGCAGCAGCGGAAACGCTGGCCTCGACCGCCGGCTCGCGCACCACCACCGTACCCTTGCGCGGATCATCGTGCGCCACCTCGACAATTGCCCCCCGGAACACCTCGCCCACGCGCGGCGCCAGCACCACGGCTTCGGCCAGGTTGAGCACCGCGCTTTCATACTGGCCGGCGCGACGACCGGACACCTGCATGGTGGCGGGCAGGTCCGGCAGGGCCGCCAGCGCCCATTCGGGTACCGGCTGCTTCGCGCACAAGGCGACGCAGATCTCGCCGGTGTAACGATCGACCAGACGGCGCAGTGGCGCGGTGGCGTGGGCATATTCCGCCGCCAGCGCCGAGTGCAGCGGTTGCTCGGGCAAGGAGCCGTTGAATACCGCATAACCCGCCCCGCGCAACACGGCGGTACAGGCGGTAAGCATGGCCACATGCACGTCGTTGGTGGGATCCAGCGTGCGGATGAAACCGGGATAATCCAGCCCCGCTGGCCAGTCGATGGCCAGCGCCCGCGCCGTGGCACGCAGCCGCTCGATCGAGTGCGGATCGGGCGGCGGCAGCGTACGCAGAATGCCCACCTTCGCCTGCACCATCAGGTACGCCGCGGCCATGCCGGTGAGCAGCGAGATCTGTTCGTTCCAGTCTTCCAGCGGCAAGCGTGCGCGGAAAGCCAGCTTCCACTGGCCATCCGCCACGCTGATCTCCTGTTCCGGCAGCGGCAGGCTCACCCCGCCACGGGAAAACTCGCGCTGGCGCCGAAGCTCGCCGATCTCGCGCAGCACGGCCCACATCGGATCGGCCTTGCCCGCATCGATGATCTTCTGCACGCCTTCGTAGTCGAGTCTGGCGCGACTGCGCACCTTGGCGCGCCGCACGTCCACGGCAATGCCCTCGCCGGTGCGGTCCAGGTCGATCGTCCACAACAGCGCCGGGCGCAGCTGATCCGGCAGCAACGAGGCGGCGTCCTCGGACAAAGCCTTGGGGTGCAGCGGAATCTTCGTCTCGGCGCCGTACAGCGTCTCGCCACGGCGATGTGCCTCCAGGTCGATCGGATCGCCGGCACTGACGAACGCGGCGACATCGGCAATGGCGTAATACACCCGATAGCCGCCATCGGTACGCTCGACGTACATCGCCTGGTCCAGATCCATCGAGCCGACCGGGTCGATCGTGACCAGGGCGATCTCGCTGCGATCCAGCTCCGGCCAGCGCGGATGGGCCGCCGCGGCAACCGCCGCCGCCTCGACCTCGGGCGGAAAGGCGGTCGGCAGCTTCAGATCACCCTGGATGTCGCGCAGGCCCTGCGCAAGCGCCGCATCGGCAGCTGACTGGATGTGGATCCGGCGGGTGGTCGACATGAAGCATGTCCCTGTATGGATGAGTTCGATGATTCGGCCACAGCGGATGCGACTCATGGCAAGGTGTGACTGCAAGATATACCCGTGCCACCCGGGACTACCAAGGTAGCAAGGCAAGGTGTAGAAACGACAGGGTCCTGCTGACCGTGACCCATGTCCATGACCGACCCTGCCCTGCTGATCCGTCTTGCCGAAGAGGAAGACGACGACTTCATTCTCGCCCAGGTGCCACGATTCGTGGACTTTGCACTGCCGCCGTGGCGTCGTCGACATGAATGCCTCCAGGGCATACGCGATGACCTGCTGCGGCATCTGGACGACCAGCCGCCGAACAGCTACCTGTTCGTGGCCGAAGACGCCGATGGCGAGCGCGCCGGTTTCATCCACCTGCAGCGCACCACCGACTTCTTCACCGGACGCAGCAACTGCCACGTCTCGGACATCGCGGTCGCCGCCTCGCACGAGCGGCGCGGCGTGGGCAGGCTGCTGCTGGCGCACGCCGAGGCCTGGGCGGCCCGGCATCAGTGCCAGCTGGTGACGCTGGCCGTGTTCCCCGGCAATCAGCGCGCGCGGGCGCTGTATGAAAGTGCCGGTTACGCGCCCGATCTGTTGCGCCTGGCCAAACCGGTGAGCTGAAAGCAGATACGAAGAAGCCGCCCGGAGGCGGCTTCTTCGTATCTGCCAAACTGAACGGAACGATCAGTTGGTGGATTTGCCTGCCGCTTCCTCGGCCTGCTCACGCACATCGAGGCGCTGCGCAAGACGATCGATGTTGGTCAGCGACAGCAGGTGGGCATAGACCCAGCCGAGCACGCCTTCGCGCAGGAATTCCTGGGTGGTCTTCTCGTCCAGCGCACGCAGCTTTTCCTCGTTGACCACGAACAGGCCATTGAGGTTGATCGACTTGCCCTGCTCGCCGTCCTTGCCCTGCTTTTGCAACTGCACGTTGCGCGGCTCAAGCAGGTCATGCTTGTTGAGCTGTTCCATGAACCAGCGCGTACGCGCCACGTTCTGCTGGAAGTCGCCCAGGAAGCCCACGGCATTGGTCAGCAGTTCGGTGTCGGTGCCGTCTTCCTTGAACAGACGCTCGCCTTCGCTGGTGTTGAAGCCTTCGTATTTCTCGTCGAGGAACACGGTGAAGTCATCGCCTTCCTGGCCTTCCGGCTTTTCAGCCAGCACGAACGGGTAGCGGCGCACGAAAGCGGGAACGTAGGTGTTCGGCGCCCAGTGACCTTCGGCGTCGACATACAGGTTTTCGTTCTGGCGCAGGCCCAGCAGGGCAACCGGGCCGGCGTCGGCAACGCTGTTGCCGGCAAACACGATCAGCATGTCGCGCGCGGCGAGGCCGAACTCGACCCCGGTCAGCGGCACGGAATGGGCATTCATGGCGAACTTCACGTTCGGCACGACCTTCATGCGCAGATCTTTGTGTGCGGTACGGTTCAGCGGTACCGGATTCTCGTAGAACAGAACTTCAGCCACGTTGTTCACCCTTGCCCATCGCCGTGCCGGGTCACCACCAAGCGCCCCTACCAAACCCGGCGTCGGGTCTGTGTTGACTGCCGATCATAACAGCGCCCCAGCGCGTCGGCGACTGTCTGTCGACACCGCCGGAAGCGCGGCAAGCATGCGGATTGCAACGAAATTGTTCTATGCTGGTCAAGGACAAGCACCATGCATTGCCTGAACGATCTTTCGACGCCCCTGGCTGAAGGACGATTTACATGCTGATGGAAGTGCCAAGTCGCGCCGATATCAACGCGACCCGCGTATTGTCGCTGGACGCTACCGGCCGCATCCTCGACTGGATCAGCTGGCAGGACGCGGTTTGCCTGTATGTCCGGGATGCGGTGGCCTGGACACTCGGCGATCCCTGCCTCACCGTCCATGGCGGCCACAATCGCCTGCTCGGGGCGCAAAGCCTGTTGCAGCTGCACCCGATCATCGCCAGCACCGGCCACTGCCGCGAGTACGCCATCGATCCGGCACCCGCACTCACCAACGTCGCGCTGTTCGCCCGTGACCGGCATATCTGCCTGTACTGCGGCGAGCACTTCACCCGCGCTGACCTGACCCGCGACCATGTGCTGCCGATTTCGCGGCACGGCAAGGACGAATGGGAAAACGTGGTCAGTGCCTGCCTCGCCTGCAACCTGAAGAAGAGCAACCGCACCCCGCAACAGGCCAACATGCCCCTGCTGGCGGTGCCTTACCGGCCCAGCTGGGTCGAGCACCTGATCCTGTCCAACCGCAATATCCTGGCCGACCAGATGGAATTCCTGGTCAGCCGACTGCCACGCGACCGGCGCCCTATTGCCGCTTGAGCCAGGCCCGTCAGGCGGGCCGCTTGCCGTCCACAGCTTTGCGGCTATCGGACGACTCGGCGGCGGCTTCCTTTTCCTGCCTCTCCTCCCCACATTCACGCAACTCACGCAGCACGCTTTCAAGCTTGCCCAGCTCGTCACCCCTGGTTTTTGCCATGGTGGCGTAGTAACCACGAATGCGTTCCAGGGCATCTTCGTCCAGATCATCGAGATTGAGCAGGGCGTTGTTGGCGTGGGTGGCACGGATCAATTCGTTGAGCTTGATCTGCAACGAGGCGGTGTCGCGGTTCTGGCTGTTCTGGATCAGGAACACCATCAGGAAGGTGACGATGGTGGTTCCCGTGTTGATCACCAGCTGCCAGGTATCACCGAAATGGAACATCGGACCGCTGCCGGCCCATACCACCACCACGGCCGCGGCGAGCAAGAAGGCTGCCGGCTTTCCCGCGCCCTGCGCAGTGGCCTCTGCAAAACGGCGGAAGATCGAAGGTTTCATGGTTCAGCCTCACTGGGACTTCGCGGAGCGTTGCGCTCCGAGTGTCTAGGCAGCGTGCAAGCCTGAACGAGCCAGACCCCGGTTTTCCCTGCCGCCCTTGCCCCGTCCCGCCGCTGGGCCAACAATACGCAGATGAACGATCTTTCCAGCTACCCCCACCTGGCGGCCATCGAAGCGCCCTCCGACCTGCGCCGCGTACCGGATGACGAATTGCCGGCCGTGGCTGACGAACTGCGTCAGTACCTGATTCAGTCGGTCGCAAGTTCGGGCGGTCACTTCGGCGCAGGGCTGGGCGTGGTCGAGCTCACCGTGGCCCTGCACCACGTGTTCGATACCCCGCGCGACCGCCTGGTCTGGGACGTTGGCCATCAGTGCTACCCGCACAAGATCCTCACCGGCCGCCGCGATCGGATCACCTCGATCAAGAAGAAGGACGGACTGGCGCCGTTTCCGCGGCGCGAGGAAAGCGAATTCGACACCTTCGGCGTCGGCCATTCGTCGACCTCGATCTCCGCCGCACTGGGCATGGCGATTGCCGCCCAGCACGCCGGCGACCATCGCAAGGTGGTGGCGGTGATCGGCGACGGCGCGATGACCGCCGGCATGGCGTTCGAGGCGCTGAACCACGGCGGTGACGTCGAGCCGGACATGCTGGTGGTGTTCAACGACAACGGCATGTCGATCAGCGAGAACGTCGGCGCGATGACCAAGATGATGGCGCGCGCGATGGCCAGCCGCCGCCTGAACCAGTTGCGCGAACGGGCCAAGCGCGCGATCCCGAAGCAGTCGTTCGTCGGCCGCTGGTTCAAGCGCTGGGAAGAACATGCCAAGGGCATGTTCGTGCCTTCGACGCTGTTCGAGGAGCTGGGCTTCCATTACACCGGCCCGATCGACGGCCACAACATCCCGCAATTGCTGCAGGCGCTGCGCACGGTGAAGAACCTGCCCGGCCCGCAACTGCTGCATGTGATCACCACCAAGGGCAAAGGCTACGCGCCGGCCGAACAGGCCCAGATCGAGTACCACGCAGTGGGCCCGTTCGATCCGGAAGCGGGCCTGGTCAAGAAGAACAAGCCCGCCAAGCCGACCTACACCGACATCTTCGGCAACTGGTTGTGCGACCAGGCCGCGGCTGACCCGCGGCTGCTGGCGATCACCCCGGCGATGCGCGAGGGCTCCGGCCTGGTGCGGTTCTCCCGGGAATACGCCGATCGCTATTTTGACGTGGCAATTGCCGAACAGCACGCGGTGACGCTGGCTGCCGGCATGGCTTGCGAGGGTGCCAAGCCGGTGGTGGCGATCTACTCGACGTTCCTGCAGCGCGCCTACGACCAGGCCATCCACGACGTGGCCTTGCAGAACCTCGACGTCACCTTCGCGATCGACCGGGCCGGTGTGGTCGGCCCCGATGGTGCCACCCACTCGGGCAGTTTCGACCTGTCGTTCCTGCGCTGCCTGCCGAACTTCGTGATCATGGCGCCGGCCGACGAAAACGAATGCCGCATGATGCTTTCCACCGGCTTCCAGTACGCCGGCCCCGCCGCGGTCCGCTACCCGCGCGGTACCGGCCCCGGTGTCGCGCTCAGCGAGCAGCTCGACACCTTGCCGATCGGCAAGGCGGACCTTCGTCGCCGCGGCCACGGGCTGGCCCTGCTCAGCTTCGGCGCGATGCTGCCCGCCGCCACCACGATCGCCGCCGAACTCGACGCCACCCTGGTCAACATGCGCTTCGTGAAGCCGCTGGACGAGGCGATGATCGTGGAACTGGCCAAGACCCACGATGCCTTTGTCACGCTGGAAGACAACGCGATCGCCGGCGGCGCCGGTTCCGCCGTGGCCGAATGTCTTTCCGCGCATGGCATCACCCAGCCGATCCTGCATCTGGGCCTGCCGGACATCTACCTGGAACACGGCAGTCGCGAAGAAGTACTGACCATGGCGGGCCTGGATCTGCCGGGCATTCGGCACGCGATTCACGCACGCTTTCCGCAACTGGCAGCGGTCGTCGCCAACGCCAGCTGATTGCACCGCGGCCTCTGTGCGACGGTTTGCGGCATGGCGTGAAAGGCGCCGCGCGCAGGGTACTTGCCTACACGCGTCCGCCGGAAACGCGGTCGCGTTGTTCGAGATCCTTCGTGGTGAACACGTCGCGGTAGCCCGCCACTTCCAGCAAGTCACGCACGGCGTCGCCCTGATTCCAGCCGTGTTCGAACAGCAGCCAGCCACCGCTTTCCAGACAGGCGGTCGCGTCGGCGATGATGCGGCGGAGGTCGTCCAGCCCATCCCCACCCGAGGCCAGCGCGTTGGCCGGCTCGAAGCGCAGGTCACCCTGCAGCAGATGGGGATCGTCCGCTTCGATGTAAGGCGGGTTGGACACGATCAGTTCGAACCGCCGGCCCGCCAGCGGCGCCAGCCAGTCCCCATGCAGGAACGTGACATTGCCGAGGCCGTGCCGTTGCGCATTGCGTCGCGCCACCTCCAGCGCCGCGACGCTGGCATCGCTGGCAACCACCTGAGCCTGTGGCCGCTCGCTGGCGATCGCCAGCGCGACTGCGCCGCTGCCGGTCCCCAGATCAGCGACCCGCACCGCCGCGCCGACAGGCAGTCGCTGCAAGGCCAGCTCGACCAGCAACTCGGTTTCCGGGCGCGGAATCAAGGTGGCTGGCGTCACTTCCAGATCCATCGTCCAGAAACCGCGCGTGCCGACGATATAGGCCACCGGCTCACCGGAAACGCGCCGTTCGACAAGTCTTGAAAAAGCCATCTGGACGTCCATCGACAGCTCGTCGTCGGCATGGGTGAACAGCCAGCTTCGCGGTTGTTGCACCACCTGCAGCAACAGCAGCTCGGCATCCAGCCGTTCGCCCAGGCGTTCGGTGGCTTCGATCAGCATCCGGCGTACATCAGACATGCGGCGGCTCCGGCTTCGCGGACGGCAGTTGCGGCGGCACCGCCGGCAGGCCATCTTCCAGCCGGCGATAGACGCGCAGCGACAGCGCATCGGCTGCACGCTGTGCGGCGGCGGCTTCGCCCAAGGTCAGCTGTTCGCCATGGCGCTCGATGCGGTTCACCGCCACGCCGTCAACGTTCAACGTGACCAGGCCAATCGCCTGTGGCACGCGCAGGCGGGCCGGGCGCGAAGCCCACGGCAGGATGCCGCTCAGGGAATAGTCGCCTGACGTCAGCCATACCACGGGTTGACCATTGCGCTGCAAAACCGTGGCCGGCTGCTTGTCCAGCATGACCTGTTGCGGCCAGCTTCTGACGTCGCCGGGCAGAGCCACCCAGCTCGGCGCGTCGACATGCACGTCCAGGTGGAAGCGGGCGCCGTGGCTGTCCGTGTCGAGCGTCAGACGACCCGGCCACGCGCATTGCCAACTGCCGGTTCCCGGCGCCTGGCTGGCGAGAAACGGACAGTCGTGCTGAGGCATGTCATGCAACACCCAGCCCTGCCAGTCGCGCAATGCCGGGGGAATGTCCTGCGCCGCCAATGGCGCCGCCAGCAACAGCCACAGCACGGCAAACCAAACCCATCCCGACAATCCCGGCAAACGATGTCGCATGCATCTCTCCCTGTGTGCCTGCTGGCCGGCACAGTGTAGGTGGAACACAGCAGGCATACATGGCGACCTGCATCCTCTGGCGTCCGTTGCACGTACCTATGTGCAGCCGGGCCCACTTCCATGCAACGCAGCACGCATGACAAAGGGGTTGAACCCTGCCTCCCCAAACGCACAGGAAAACGCATGCCCCTGCAAATGCCCGGCACGACACCTCACGCCCCTCGCCGCAATCTGCTTGCCACACTGCTATTGCTGCTCGGCAGCGGCCTGCTCGGTGGTTGCCAGGCCACGCTGTTCCGCAGCCTCAACGCTACCGCGGGGACGCCGGACGTGGTGATACAGCGCGACGTGATCTACGACCCGACACAAAAGCTGGCACTGGATGTCTACCGCCCGCGCGACGCACGCCATGCACCGGTGGTGGTGTTCTTCTACGGTGGCAGCTGGAAGTCCGGCAAGCGACCGTGGTACCGCTGGGTCGGCGAGGCGCTGGCGCAACGCGGCCTGGTGGTGGTGATTCCCGACTACCGCCTGTGGCCCAAGGTCCGACTGGACGGCTTCATGCAGGACGCAGCGCACGCCGTGGCGTGGACCCGTGCGCACGCCACCGACTATGGCGGCGACCCCGCCAGCATGTTCCTGATGGGCCATTCGGCCGGCGCCCACATCGGCGCCCTGCTGGCCACTGACGCCCACTGGCTCGCCGCCGTGGGCATGCAGCCGCGACAGCTCGATGGTTTCATCGGCCTGGCCGGGCCGTACGATTTCCTGCCGTTGACCGACGCGGACTTCATCGACATGTTCGGCAGCACCCATGCCGAACAATTGCGCTCGCAACCGGTGCATTACGTCGATGGCGACGAACCCCCGATGCTTCTGATGCAGGGCACCGGCGACAAGGTGGTGTGGCCACGCAATGCAACATCGCTGGCAGCGGCCCTGCAACGCGAAGGCGAACCGGTCGAGGTGAAGATGTACCCGGACATCGGTCATGTAGCGATATTGCTGTCGCTGTCACGCCCGTTCCGTGGCAAGTCGAGTGCGCTGGACGACAGCGTGCGTTTCATCCGACAACGCGTCGATGCTTCCAGTGCGACGCACCAGACCTCACCCTGAACCGATGTGGATGTTCTCTGGCTGGCGCCCTCTCCATTCACAAGAAAACGATCAAGCACCTGATATAGGCCAAGCCAGCCCGCGGCATATCGCGGGTGCCGCACATGGCCGCAAGGGAAGCACTGTCCAAAGCCATCACCCACACCGAACGGAAGTCGCCTTGGCAGCACTCTGGAGGATGGAAAAATGTGGCATGTACGTGGGCAAGCGTTGAAGTGCGGCACGATTCTCTCGTTGCTCATCGCCCTGGCGGTTCCAGCCTCTGCAGCGGCAGCACAGACAGGTGACTACACAAGCACTCAAGCGTCGCGCGGCGCTACCGTGTACGCCGGGGAATGTGCGCTGTGCCACGGAGCGGCGCTGCAGGGAAAAGTGGGGCCTGCGCTGGCGGGGTCGAATTTCGCCACGTCACTGGACACGGCGAAGATGTCCGCGGCGGCGCTGTTCAAGATCATCTCCACCCAGATGCCGCTCAACAAGCCTGGCAGCCTCACCCCGCAGCAATCTGCCGACGTGTTTGCCTACATCCTGGCGCAGAACGGATACCCCGAAGGTTCCCGCGACCTCACCGCCCAGTCGATGGCCGAGCTGCAGCTGCTGCCTTACCCGAAGTCGTCTGTCACGCATGCCACCGTGCCGGAAGAGGCCAGCAGGGTCGCGAGCACCCAGATGACCACGGGCCCCGGCGTTCCCGCCTCGGTGGCCGTGTCGGTCAACGACCAGATGCTGAAGGACAGCGCGGCAGACAGTTCGGACTGGCTGGCACACGGGCATGATTACGGAAACCAGCGTTATTCGACGCTCACACAGATCAACAGTCGCAACGTGGGTGGCCTCGTGCCCGCCGCCATCGTCCAGACCGGGTTCTCCGATACGAGCTTCGAAATGACCCCGGTGGTGGTCCACGGCGTCATGTACGTGACGACCGGTGTGGTCAACCAGCAGATGGAGATCATGGCCCTGAATGCCGCGACGGGCGAGCTCTATTGGCAGACAACCCTGCCCATCGGCTTCAACCAGACGTGTTGCGGTCCGGTCAATCGTGGCGTCGCAGTGGCCTATGGCAACGTGTACCTCGTGACCATCGACAACCAGCTGGTCTCGCTGAATGCGAAGAACGGGGCATTGCAATGGCAAAAAACCTTCGCGGACGCAAAGGAAGGCTACAGCGAGACGATGGCGCCGCAGGTGTACAACCACGAGCTGATCATCGGAAGTTCCGGGGGCGAGTGGCCGACACGGGGTTTCGTCGCTGCCTACAGCGCGGATGCGGGAAAGCAGTTGTGGCGTTGGGAAGCCACCGGCCAGGCGTCGTTCCCCGGCGACACCTGGAAACATGGCGGGGGTGAGGTGTGGACCACTCCGGCAGTGGATACGAAACTCGGGCTGGTGTTCTTCTCCACCGGCAATCCCAATCCGGTTCTTTACGGGAAAACCCGCGAGGGCGACAACCTGTATACCGACTCGATCATTGCTCTCGACGCGAAAACCGGAAAGATAGCCTGGCACTACCAGGAGGTGAAGCATGATGTCTGGGATTACGACGCGGCCAGCAACGTCATGCTGTTTGACGTGAAGCAGGACGGCCGGACCGTGCCCGCAGCGGGCGAGGCGGGGAAGGTCGGCTGGTTCTTCATCGTGAACCGCGCGACGGGTCAGCTCATCAGAAAATCAGCGCCGTTCGTGCTCATGAACAAGAACATGTTCACACCGCCGGACAAGAAAGGCGTCGAGATCATGCCAGGTGCTTTCGGCGGTTCCGAATGGTCGCCGCCGGCTTTCTCGCCGGAAACGCGCAATGTCTACATTCTGGGCATGAATCTGCTGATGAACTTCACCACGGAAGGTGAATCTGCTGTTGCGTATGTCCGCGGGCAAGTTCGCGAAGGCAGCGTGCACACCAATGTCGAGATGAGCAAGGGCGGCGTGCAGAACGGCGTGCTCAGTGCCGTGAACGTGGATACCGGCGCGATCGCCTGGAAGCATCCCACCCCGCAACCGCTCGTCGGTGGCGCTCTGGCGACCGCCGGAAACCTGGTGTTCTTCGGCGAAGGCAATGGAAACTTCGACGCGGTCGACGCGGCATCCGGCCAGCAACTATGGCACTTCAATATGGGCGCCGGCGTAAACGCGCCACCGATCACCTATGAAGTGGACGGCGCGCAATACGTGGCCGTCGCGGCTGGCGGAAACTCCCTGTTCGGGTATCCGACAGGAGACGCCATCGCGATTTTCAAGTTGCCGGCCAGCCATTGACGACGAGACGTGGCGGCAAGCCCGCGACACCCACGATCTGGCGAACGGTTCACACATCACATCACCGTGCCGGTCAGTCGGAAACCGCCAGCACGCATTCGTCCGCGCCATAGCTGCGGCAACACACCGGGAAGATCGACAAACTGGCCGGCGCGATCACCGGCTCCAGCAAACCCTCCAGGAATCCACTGAAGAAGCTGCAGCCCGAGCGTCCTTCCGTGCACAGCGGACTGCCAGGCAAATGCAATTGCGCGCCTTGCTGATCGACCTCCGCCAGCGCCCGCAATGCCGGCGTGCCGATGCGCTCGAGTGCATCGACCAGGGTCAGCCCATCGTCCAGTGCGTATTCCCGCTTGAACAGCCATCCGCCCACTCGTCGACCAGCCAGGGCCAGCGAGGATTCGCGCGCACCTTCGGGCACCGAATCACCGAGCGCGAGCAGCTTCGGCAGGATCTTCGGGTAGTCGTGCTCCAGTGATTGCAGCGCCTGCCCGACAGCCGTCTCATCAGGCTCCAAAGGCGCCACCTCAACGAACGAAGGGGGTTCGATCATCGCCCTCGGTGGCGGCGTCGGCGCGCTCGGTGTGGGCAGGATGAATTCGAAATCCGGCTCCACAGCCGCTGGCGGAACAACTTGCAGCACGTCCGGCCCGGCCGGATGGGCAACGATCGGCGCCGTCGTGAATGGCTCGGTGGTCAGTGATTCCGCTGAGGATGAAATCGTGGACTCCGCGACCGGGGCAGTGACCGGTTGCACCGTTGTTTTCATCGGTTCCGGTGCCGGCGGCGGCAGATAGGTTGCGCGCTTCACCGACGCGGCAAAATGAGGTTTCGACTCTCCTTCGACAAACGGCGAGATGTTGAAACTGATGAAGCGGTCGTAGCTCTCCAGTGCCGATTCCAGCGCACGCTGCTTCCGCGATGGCCCGCGCACCACCATGGTCAGCAAGATGCCGTGCGGGTCGTGCACCAGACGCTGGCGCTGCAAGGTGAAACCACTGGCCAGAATGAAACGGCCCACTTCGATGAGCAGGCCGTCCCGACTTTGCGAGAGACCCTGGATTTCCAGCTCGATCATCAAACCCCCTGTAGGCGATGCCGATGGAACATGTGGAATGAAACGGTGCCGTACAGCTGGAATGGCGTCATACGGACCTTGCCTGAAGCCGGATTTTATCGCCGTTGACCACTGGCGGTTGTGAACGCAGACCACGAATGAAACCCGCCGCGAAGGACCGCACATGGCATCCGGCCGCTCAAGCACGTATCGTCGCCGCTTTCCGAGCGCAAATTGCCATGACCACGCCGAAACCCTTTCTCCACACCCGCTTTTTGAGGGAGTTGGAACAGTTTGTCGCGGGCAACTCTGTGCCGGCATCGTGGCCACCTTCGCTGCTCGGCCTGCTGCTGATCAATGGAGACCAGACTCGACCGTCCCCCGCGGCTCGCCATCTGATGCAACTGCTGCAGGCGCGCAAGGCGGTACTGAAAGCGGCATTTGATACCGAGCAGGTCGCGGACGCATTGCGGCGTTACCAGAAATTCGCCAAGCCCGGCCAGCCTTCGCCACATATTGTGCAATTGCGCCAGCAACAGGCGGCGGTTCGGCAGGCCTCCAGCCAGTCCCGACAATCGCTGGTTCAGTCGGCGGCCGCGTTCGTGCGCGAGGCGGGCATCAAACTGCCGGCGCGTGTTGCGCTTGAGCCCTTCATCGCCGGCTGGATGGAAAGCTGCCTGCCTGCCGAGCCCGCCGATACGACCGGAAACAGCGCCGCATAAAAAAACGCAGCCGGCACGTTGCCGTGCCGGCTGCGCGTTTGTGGCCTCGATCAGCGCAGAATGCTGGTCGGATCCTGCTTCGCTTTCAACGCGCTGCACAGCTGGATCGACTCACTGGTCTGTGCCAGGCCGCGAGCGATACCGGCCGCATCGTTGGCGCGGTCCTTGAAGAACGCCTGCAGACGATCGCCTTCCGCCGGGGTGCAACCGCCAGCTCCGGCCAGGGCCGGCAAGCGGCCACCGGAGAAGCTGCCGGTGCGACCCAGGATCTGCGCGTAGTGCGCGGTGAACCAGTTCCACATCGCGTCACGCTGGGTCGCGGTGTCACGACCGCCCATCAACAACATGCCCATTTCGCCGACCTTGACCGGCTTGGTCAGGGCGAAGTCGCGCACCTGCTCGGTCAACGCCGGATCGTCCACCTGGGAAAGGCCGGCGAGAATGCCGTTGCGCAAGGAAGGATCACTGGTCTTGGGCAACTCGGCGATCAGCGCATCGACCGCGCTCTTGCCGTGTTCCTGCACCGCCACGCCCAAGGCGTCGCCGAGCAGGTCCGGGTCGGCGGCAGCCAGATCCAGCTGACCATCCGCCTTCGGTTTCAGTGCCGCCTCACCCTGCTTCAGCAGTGCTGCGCGGACTTCGGGAACCTTGTAGTCGAACGCCAGAGCTCCGGCCAGCGTGCTGCGCAGCAGCGAGGCATCCTCCGATTCACCGGCCTTTCGCTGGTAACCCAACTGCTCGAGTTTCGGCAGATACGCGGCCTTGGTCCAGGCGGCAACCCGCTCACGCTGTGCGTCGGTGCTGGCCACGTGGCGATAGATCCAGTTCAGCTGGCCCAGTGGCGCAGTGGCCACCTCGCGAACCTTCGAGGAGGTCAGCGGGCGCAGCGCCATCATCACGTCACCGGCGTCCAGCTCGCCGTGGCGGAAGCTGGCACCCACGGCGTCGGCATAGGCCAGCTGCTCCGCGTCGCTGAGCTTGCCGATCTGCGTGGCCAGGCTGCCCAGCGCGCTCTTGTCGAGACTGAAGCGGTAGTAACCACTGGCATTCGCGTTCGGCATCACCCAGGTCGGCTTGCTGGCGTCTGCCAGTGTCATCGAACCGGTGGCTTTGTCGAGCATTTCGCAGGCCACCTTGCTGCCGCCGGCCGTGCCGTAACGCACGCATACCGGCACACCCCAGATCCGCTGCGCATCGCCGCTGCTGCCGACCGGCAGGTAGCGGCTCTGGCTGAGCTGCAACACGGTCTTGCCATCCTTCTGCTCCAGTTTGGTCGCCACGTAGGGCACGCCGGACTGGTTGAGGAAGCTCTTGAACGCATGCTTGAACGCATCGCCCTTGTCGGCGGCCGTGGCGATGGAATCGACCAGATCGATAGCCGTGGCATTGCCGAACTTGTGCTGCTGGATATACGCGCGCATGCCCTTCTGGAAGGTTTTCTCGCCCACGTAGTTCTCGAACATGCCGAGCACGCTGGCACCCTTCTGGTAGGTGATGCCGTCGAACGCGGTCATGATGTCGCCGTTGCCGGTGATCGGCTGGCGGATGCTGCGGGCGCTGACCAGGCTGTCGCTGTTCATCGCGCCCTGCGCGCCACGCACGCGGTCAAGGTCGGCCCGGTATTCCGGGTGCACTTCCATGGTGACCTTTTGCTGCATCCAGGTGGCAAACGCCTCGTTCAACCAGATGTCGTTCCACCATTCCGTGGTCACCGTGTCGCCGGTCCACTGGTGCGCCAGTTCGTGCGCATTGACGTTGAACGAGCCCTGCACGTTCTTCGCCGGGGAGTCCTTGTCGATCAGCAGCAGCCAGTCGCGGAACGTGACCAGGCCGGCGTTCTCCATGGCGCCGGCGGAGAAGTCCGGTGCGGCCAGCAGGTCGAGCTTGTCGAACGGATAGCCGAAGCCGTAATAGTTTTCCAGCGCATGGATGATGCTCGGCGTTTCGCCCAGCACGTGTTCCATGCGATGACCCTCGCCCTTGGCCGCGATGCCACGCAGCTTCAACGGCTTGCTCCGATAGGCATCGGGCGAGATGTCCGGCCCGGCCACGATGTCCCACGGGCCGACCGCGAACGCCACCAGGTAAGTCGGCAGCGGCAGCGTCTGCGCGAATGTCACCGTCTTCCAGCCCTTCCCAGCGGCCTGCTCTTTCACCTGCTGCGTGTTGGCGACCACCTTTTCGCTGTCCGGCACGGTGATGCTGATGTCGAACGGAGTCTTGAAGCCGGGCTCATCGAAGCTGGGGAACGCAAAGCGCGCACTGATCGGTTCCATCTGGGTCATCGCGTACGGCTGGCCTTTGGCGGTGACCTTGTACAAGCCCTGCAACTGCGCGTTCAGCGGCGCGGTGTACTCGAACTTCACGGTGAGGTCCTGCGGCTTCAGCGTGCTGCCGAAATCCACCCGCACCACGCCGGCCTTGGGATCCACGCTGACGTATTTGCCCGCATGCGCCTTGCCGGCCGCATCGGTGATCGTCACCTTCGACACCTTCAACTCGGCGCCATCCAGCCACAGGTGATCGGACGCCTGGCTCAGCTTGACCTTGATCGTGGTGGTGCCGGAAAAATCCTGCTGCGCCGGATCGACCTTGAACGCCAACTGGTACGACTGCGGCACCGCCCAGCCCGGCAGGCGGCCCTGCGGCGCCTGGTCGGCGGTGGCAGCGAACGCTGCACCACAGCAGGTGGCGAGAGCGGTGAGCATTAGAGGGCGGACGAGTCGACGCATGGTTAAGGTGCTCTGGCTTGGGGAAGTCCTTCACGCTAGAGCGGGCATGACTTGTGACCCAGTGCCAGAAGACATGGCCCACCGGCGCGGCCGGTTGCCAGGAAACGAGTTTGCAGAAGCCGAGCGGGCCCCGTGCGCCTGCGGGAAAGCGGAAGGAAACGCCGACGCACGGGCGGTTCGTGGGCTGTCGCATGCCGTCTGATGACCGGATGTTCATTGCCCCAACTGATTGTTATCATCCAAATCATAGCTTCTGACTATGATTTTGGCGGCATATCCGATGAATTTGCGCGATCTTCAATACCTGGTGGCCCTGGCCGAGCACCGTCATTTCGGGCGTGCCGCCAATGCCTGCTTCGTCAGCCAGCCCACCCTGTCCACCCAGATCAAGAAGCTGGAAGACGAACTGGGTGTGCCGCTGGTGGAGCGCGCGCCACGCAAGGTATTGCTGACCGACGTGGGTCGCGACATCGCGAGCCGCGCACGCGGCGTGCTCAACGAGATCGAGCAGATCCGCGGCGTGGCCCGGCGCACGCTGGATCCCGAATCCGGCACGGTGCGACTGGGCATCTTCCCGACCCTCGGCCCCTACCTGCTGCCACATGTGCTGCCGCTGGTGCGCAAGGCCTTCCCGCGGCTGGAGCTGCTGCTGGTCGAGGAGAAGACCGAGACCGTGCTGCGCCTGCTGCACGAGGGCAAGCTCGATGCCGGCATTCTCGCCCTGCCGCTGCACGAGGACAGCCTGCATCAGGAATTCCTGTTCGAGGAACCGTTCCTGCTGGCCGTGTCCGAAGCCCATCCGCTGGCGCACAGGCAGGGGCAGCTCAAGCTCTCCGATCTCTCACACCAGAACTTGCTGTTGCTGGAGGATGGCCACTGCCTGCGCGACCAGGCGCTGGAGGTCTGTCATCTCGCCGGCGCTGGCGAGCACTCGGGTTTCCGCGCCACCAGCCTGGAGACCTTGCGGCAGATGGTGGCGGCCAACGTCGGCATCACCTTGCTGCCGGTGACCGCGGTGAAGCCGCCGGTGGCGCCGGTGGAGAACCTGCACCTGATCGAGTTCAAGGGGACCCCGCCGAGCCGGCGCATTGCCATGGCCTGGCGCAAGAGTTCGGCCATGGATGCGTTCCTGCAGCGGCTGGCCGATGTGCTGCGCAACCTTCCTGCCGATCTGCTGGATGCGCACACTGCGGCCACACCGATGTCACCAGCCAACCCGCCCGCCGGGAAGACGGCGGCACGCTGACGATGCGCAAACTGCTGATCGCCGCCGCGCTGTTGCTGACGCTGCTGCTCGTACTGTCGCAGCGACAACACACGGCCGTATCAACCGGCCCGGGCGTGCTGGCCGCCGACGTGCCGCAACAGGTCAATCTGGCGCATGGCGCGATATTGCAGCGCGACGGAGTCACCTTGCTGACGCGGGCGCATTTCGACGTCACCGCGCGCGTGCTCTCCCGCAAGGATTACTCAAGCGCCCGAGACGGCAAACTGGTGCCGCTGGACCTCGCGCTCGGCTGGGGCCGCATGTCCGACAGCGCCGTGCTGGCCCAAATCGACATCAGCCAGTCGGGCCGTTTCTATTACTGGCGCGTCAAGACGTTTCCGATACCGCAGCGCGAGATCGAAAGGTCCAGCGCGAACATGCACATGATTCCCGCCGACACGGATGTGCAGCAGCAGTTGGAACAGGTGCGCCCGGGACAAGTGGTGCATATCGAAGGCTTCCTGGTCGACGCCAGCCGTTCCGATGGCTGGCACTGGAATACCTCGCTGACCCGCGACGACACCGGGGCCGGCGCCTGCGAACTGGTCTATGTGGAAAGCGTCACCATCGTCCCGGCCTGAACAGCCGGCGACACGGCTCAGTAACGCAGCAGGCTGTGCAGCGGCCTTTCGCCCGGCCAGCGAGCGCGACCATCCAGTGCGGCCAGCTCGATCACCACGCTGGCGCCCACCAGCGCGCCACCCAACTGCGCGATCAGCGCTGCCGCCGCTGCCAACGTGCCGCCGGTGGCCAGTACATCATCGATCAGCAGCACGCGTTCGCCCGGCTGGATGGCGTCGCGTTGAGCCTCCAGCCGATCGGTGCCGTATTCCAGTTGATAGTCCACCGCGATCACCGGTGGCGGCAGCTTGCCGGGCTTGCGCAACGGCACGAAACCGGCATGGAGCTTGTGCGCCAACGCGGCGCCGAAGATGAAGCCGCGCGCCTCGATGCCGCACACGGCCTGCACGCCGCCGTGCTGCCAGGGCTCGGCCAGCGCATCGATGCAACGGGCAAAACCGGCCGCATCGGCCAGCAAGGGCATGACATCACGAAACACTACGCCGGCGTGCGGAAAGTCGGGGACGGCGCGAATCAGCGCAGCAAGTTCATGCATGTGATTGGCTCAATGGTGCCCGGACGGATTGCTCAGCATGGCAGCGGCCATGGATCGTCTGGCAGTGGGTCGTCTCGCATCACCTGTCGCGCCTCGGCGAGCTGTGCCTCGACCTCGGCCACGATGGCGTCGGCATCAGCCAGCGCGGCCTCCGGCACCATGACCGCGATGTAGTCCATCGCCGGCAGTTGTCCGACCGCGCCAGTAAGGTACTCGCCGGCAATGAACGCCGGGATGCCGCCAGCCTCCAGTGCATGCTTGACCAGATGGGCATCGATCAGGTTTTCGGCGCGATATGCGGTGTGCATGGCTTGCACGCTAACCCGCGCCGCAGCGCGGGGCAAGCCGGTTCGCCCTGCCCCGATCACGGTGACAGGGTAAACTTGCCCGTTTCCACCAACACCCGTGAGTCAGAGCCCGATGTCGACCGATCACCCCGCCGCCGCCCCCGCCCATCCGCCGGCCACGGTGCCCCAGGATTTCATTCGGCAAATCGTGCGCGACGACCTCGCTTCGGGCAAGCACACGGCGATCCACACCCGCTTTCCGCCGGAACCGAATGGCTACCTGCACATCGGCCATGCCAAGGCGATCTGCCTGAGCTTCGGCATCGCGAACGAATTCAGCGGCTGGTGCAACCTGCGTCTGGACGACACCAACCCGGGCAAGGAAGACCCCGAGTTCGTCGAAGGCATCAAGGACGACGTGCGCTGGCTCGGCTTCCAGTGGCATGAGCTGCGCCACGCGTCGGACTACTTCGAGGTGTTCTACCGGGCCGCGCGCAAGCTGATCGAGGACGGTGTGGCGTATGTCGACGACCTCGATGCCGAGCAGATGCGGGCCTATCGCGGCACGCTGACCGAAGCCGGCCGCCACTCGCCGTATCGCGATCGTTCGGTGCAAGAGAACCTGGACCTGTTCGCGCGCATGCGCGCCGGCGAATTCGCCGACGGCAGCAAGACCCTGCGCGCGAAGATCGACATGAGCGCGGGCAACATCAACATGCGCGACCCGGCGATCTACCGGGTGCGCAAGATCGCCCACCAGAACACCGGCGACGCCTGGCCGATCTACCCGATGTACGACTACGCGCACTGCCTGTCCGATGCGCTGGAAGGCATCACGCATTCGCTGTGCACGCTGGAGTTCGAGGACCATCGGCCGCTGTATGACTGGTTCGTCGACAAGGTGGACCTGCCGAACCATCCGGAACTGTGGCAGCCCTTGCTCGACGCCGGCTTGCCCACGAAACCGGCCAAGCCGCGCCAGATCGAATTCTCCCGACTCAACCTCAGCTATTGCATCACCAGCAAGCGCAAGTTGGCCCAGCTGGTCAGTGAGCATTTCGTCGACGGCTGGGACGACCCGCGCATGAACACCCTGCGCGGCCTGCGCCGGCGCGGCTTCACGCCGGCCGGCCTGCGCCTGCTGATCGAGCGCGTGGGCGTGAGCAAACAAAACAGCGTGATCGACTATGCGGTGCTGGAAGGCTGCATCCGCGAGGATCTGGACGCCACGGCGGCGCGCCGCATGGCCGTGCTCGATCCGCTGAAACTGGTGCTGAGCAACCTGCCCGAGGATCACGAAGAAACGCTGACCTTCCCGAATCATCCGAAGAACGAGAGCTTCGGCACCCGCGACGTCCCGTTTTCGCGGGAGGTATGGATTGAACGCGATGATTTTGCCGAGGTTCCGCCGAAGGGCTTCCACCGCCTGAAACCCGATGGCGAAGTCCGCCTGCGTGGCGTTGGCATCGTGAAGTGCACCGACGTCATCAAGGATGCCGAGGGCAACGTGATCGAGCTGCACGGCACGCTTGATCCGGACACCCGCCACGGCCTGCCCGGTGCCGACCGCAAGGTGAAGGGCACCATTCACTGGGTCAGCGCGAAACATGCGGTGGCCACCGAGGTGCGCCTGTACGACCGCCAGTTCAGCGTGCCCGCGCCGGACAACGAGGATGACGGCAAGAGCTGGCTCGACCATATCAACCCTGATGCCAAGCGCGTGGTACAGGCGTGGCTGGAACCGGCGGCTGCCCACGTGGAGCCCGAACAGCGCTTCCAGTTCGAGCGTCTTGGCTATTTCGTGGCCGACCGCGTCGACCACCGCCCCGAGGCACCGGTGTTCAACCGCACCGTGACCTTGCGCGACGTCTGGGCCAAGGCCGCTGGCCAGTAAAGGAGAACACCATGCTGCCCCTGCAAATTCACCTGACCTTGCCGCCGTGGATCGGCGACGTGGCCGATACCAACAAGCGTTACCAGAGCGACGAGGAACGCGTCGGACTGGCGATCGAGTTGTCGAAACAGAACGTGGAACGTGGCGGCGGCGGTCCGTTCGGCGCAGCCGTCTTCAACAGTCATAGCGGCCGACTCGTCGCCGTCGGCGTGAACCGCGTGGTGCCGCAAAGTTGCTCCGTGGCGCATGCGGAAATGATGGTGATCATGATCGCCCAGCAACGGCTCAGCCGGCATCGGCTGAACGAGGACGGCGGGCATTATGTGCTGGCGACCAGTTCGCAGCCCTGCTGCCAGTGCTACGGCGCCAGCGTCTGGGCCGGCATCGATGAGCTGCTGATCGGGGCGCGCTCGGAGGACGTCGAGGAACTGACCGACTTCGATGAAGGCCCGCTGCCGGCCGACTGGATCGGTGAACTCGCCCGCCGCAACATTGTGGTGCGTCGCGACATCCTGCGCGATCAGGCTCGCGAGGTACTGGCCACTTACGGCGCGGGCGGCACGTCCTATTGAGCCGCTGGCGCGCCACGCTGCCGTTGGTGCTGCTGGTGCTGGCCGGCATCGTGTTGTTCGCCTCCGGCTCACTGGACCAGCTGACCCCGCACCAGTTGCTGGCCAACCAGGCCAGCCTGCACGCGCAGATCGATGCACATCCGTGGTGGAGCCGCCTCGCTTTCACCGGCCTGCTCACCCTGGCCGTGGCTACCGGCATTCCCGGCACCATCGTGGTGATCCTGGCTGGCGGCTTCGCGTTCGGCGTGCGGGATGCCACCTTGTATTCGTCGATCGGACTGACCCTGGGATCGCTGATCCTGTTCTTGGCCAGCCGCTATGCCTTTGGCCCCGGCAGCCGGCGCCCACCCGCCATCGTGGCGCGCCTGCATCACGGTTTCGAGCGGCATCCGGTCAGTTACACCTTGTTCCTGCGCTTCGTGCCGGTGGTGCCTTTCGGCGCGGTCACCGTGGCGCTGGCATGGCTGCGCTGTCCGATGTGGCTGTTCCTTGGCGCCAGCTGGCTGGGCGGCACGGTTTCGCTGATCTTCGAAACCTCGATCGGCGCGGGCCTCGGCGATGCCATGAGCCAGAGCGACAATATTGGCCTGGGCTTGTTCATGCATCGCGGCGTGCTGCTGCCGCTTGGCGCGATCGCCCTGCTCGCCTTGCTGCCGCTGCTGATCGAGCGCATCGTCCGTCGTCGGCGCGAGCGTCGCCAGTCGGGCGAATAAGCTGCACGCGGCACCTGCCAACGAATCCATTTCGCGCTAGTGTTGGCAAAGCCCGGCACCCCGAGAGCTTGGTCTGAAGCTTCTCGCGTGCGCACCGGCTCGCAACGCAGGATGAGGGGCGGCGGATGGACATGGCGGCAGACTCCTGGCCCAAACGATTGTGGCAACGCCGATCGTTGATGCAACGCATGGTCTTCATGGCCCTGGTCCCGGCCCTGATAACCGCTGCCCTGCTGGCAACCTTCCTGACCCAGCACCAACTGATCAACCTGCGCCGGATGGCCCGCAACAATGCGGAGGCGGTCGCCACTCAGGCCGCCGCGATCAGCCTGCAGCCGTTGCGCACCATGCAGTTGCGCGAACTGGCCCGGATCGCCGACTCCGTCGGCGACCTGCCGCAGGTGATTCGGGTGCAGATACGCACCAGCGCCGGCCAGATCCTTGCCGATCACAACGAGGTGGACGACAGCCGGGCTTCGACCGAAGTGCTCACCGTGGTCCGGGAAGTGACGGATCCTGACCAGCCCGGCAGCGCGCCAGTGGGCTCGGTGCGCGTGGATGTCAGCCTGCATCAAGCCATTGCCGCACAGCACGCCAGCTTGCGCCATGCACTGGTCGGGCTGATCGTCAGCCTGCTGCTCGCCGCGATATTTGCCTGGCAGGCAGCACGCTGGATCAGCGCTCCCTTGCGTCATCTGGCCGGTGCTGTCCACCAACTGGGCCGTGGCGACAAACCGGTCGTGGTGCCGGTCACCGATCGCACTGAAATCGGTCAACTGCAGGAAGGCTTCAATCATGCCGCCGCCGCGTTGCACGACGTGCAGCGCGGCATGCAGGAACAGATTGAACAAGCCACCCAGGAGCTGGCACGCAAGAACGCGGCGCTGGAGGCGGCCAGTCTCGCCAAGTCGCGCTTCCTTGCCGCGGCCGCACATGATCTGCGCCAGCCGCTGTACGCGCTGACGCTGTTTTCAGCGGCGCTGAGCGTGGACGAAGACGACCCGCAGCGACTGGATCGGATCGCCCATGTCCAGGAATGCGTGCAATCGCTGGATCATCTGTTCAGCGAATTGCTCGACCTGTCACGACTGGAAGCCGGCGCGGTACAGGTGGATATCAGCGAATTTCCGCTGGCCCAGGTGTTTGCCGAGGTCAGTCGGAATTTCGAGATGGTGGCCGAACAGCGCGACTTGCAACTGTTGAGCCACCCGACCCTGCTATGGGTACGCACCGACCGCACCATGCTGACCCGGATTCTCAACAACCTGGTCAGCAACGCACTGCGCTTCACCCAACATGGCGGCGCACTGCTGGGCACCCGCATGGACGCCGACGGCCTGATCCGCGTCGAGGTGTGGGACACCGGCAGCGGCATCGCACCGGAACACCTTTCCAGCGTGTTCGACGAGTTCTACCGGATTGACGACCACCTTGATCCGGGGCTCGACCACGGCTCGCGTTCGGGGCTGGGGCTGGGTCTCGCCACGGTGCAGCGACTGGCTCAATTGCTCGATACCGAGGTCGCGGTGAAGTCCCGGCTCGGTCGCGGCAGCGTGTTCCACCTCCGGTTGCCGATGGCTTGCGCCACCGTGATTGAATCCCCGCCCATGCAAGATGCGCCAGTGGACTTCACCGGCAAGCGCGTGCTGGTGGTGGATGAGGATCCGGCGATTCTCTCCGGAGTGCGCTTCCTGTTGCGCAGTTGGGGCTGCGACGTGCAAGTGGCGGAGGATCGGTTGCAAGCCATGGAGGCGGTCGAGAACTGGGCAGGGCCGCCACACATCGTGATCAGCGACCTGCATCTTCGTGGCGGCACGCGCGGCCTCGACCTGTTCGTCATGCTCGACCAGTACTACCTGCGTGATGGCGACACGCCTTTCGCGCGACTGCTGGTCACCGGCGAGACCCGCGTCGAACACCTGCGCGACATCATCGCGGCCAACATTCCGCTGCTTTACAAGCCCGTTTCACCGCACCAGTTGCGTCACGCCATGATGCTGGCATGGACCGCCGCCCGTGCCGACAGTGAGTGACGCCGAGACCCACGGACAAAAAAAGAGCGCCCCGAAGGACGCTCTGAAGACTGGTGGGTCGTCCGGGATTCGAACCCGGGACCAATGGATTAAAAGTCCAGTGCTCTACCAACTGAGCTAACGACCCATCGTTGAAAACTCAAGTCCTCAATTTTACGGGCTGCGCGGCAAGCGCACAAGCAATCATGCTGCGGGCCGGTCACGCATAGCGCGTGGGATCGACCAACCCGGCATCATGAAAGCCTTGCGCACGCAGGCGGCAGGCGTCGCAATGCCCGCAGGCACGACCATCCACATCCGCCTGGTAGCAACTCACCGTCGCGGAAAAATCCACGCCCAGGCGCTGACCTTCGCGGGCAATATCCGCCTTGCTCATGCGCATGAGTGGCGCATGCACGCGAATGCCGGCGCCTTCGACGCCAGCCTTGGTGGCCAGGTTGGCCAACTGTTCGAACGCTTCGATGAAGGCCGGTCGGCAATCCGGATAGCCCGAATAGTCGACCGCATTGACGCCACACCAGATGTCACTGGAACCCAGCACCTCGGCCCAACCCAACGCGATGGAAAGCATGATGGTGTTGCGCGCGGGCACGTAGGTCACCGGGATTTCATTGCTGTCGCCGGCATCCAGCGGCACATCGATATCGGCGGTCAACGCCGAGCCACCGATGCTGCGCAGGTCGATCCCGACGGTCTTGTGCTCGATCGCGCCAAGCATCCGCGAGACGCGGTCCGACGCGGCCAGCTCGGAATTATGGCGCTGGCCGTACGACACGCTGAGCGCGTACACCTGATAGCCCTGCTCACGGGCCATCGCGATAACGACGGCCGAATCCATGCCACCGGAAACGAGCACGACAGCCTTGCGGGGGGAGTTGTCAGACATGATGTGCATCCACACGAATACGACCGGTCACCGGCCGGAAAGCGCCACCGGCAACACAGGCCGGCGCGCGGGGTTCTCATTCAAGAGCCCGGCCACGAATGGCCGGTCTTGACTCTCGCGTTCAGGGACGAACGCAACGATCATTTTCCCGCGGCGTCATCCCACAACAGCTTGTGCAGCTGCATCTGGAAACGCACCGGCAACTTGTCGGCAATGATCCACTCAGCGAGCTCACGTGGTTCGACCGCGCCGTGCACGGGCGAAAACAGCACCATGCAACGGTCTGCCAGCTTGTGTTCGACCAGCATGGTACGCGCCCACTCGTAGTCTTCCCGGCTGGCCAGAACGATCTTGATCTGGTCGTGCGGCAGGAGGTGATCGAGGTTGGACCAAAGATTGCGCGCACTCTCGCCCGAGCCGGGTGCCTTCAGGTCCATCACCTTGTGCACGCGCGGATCGACTGCGGAGACGTCCAGCGCCCCGGAGGTTTCCAGCGACACGTCGTACCCGGCATCGCACAGCTGACGCAGCAGGATCAGGCAGCGCTTCTGCGAGAGCGGCTCGCCGCCCGTTACGCAAACATGCCGAACGTCGTGCGAGGCCACCTCGGCCATGATCGCGTCGATCGCATGCCAGTTGCCGCCGTGAAAGGAATACTCGGTATCGCACCAGACACAGCGCAACGGACAGCCCGTGAGGCGCACGAACACCGTGCGCCAGCCAATGGCGTCGGCCTCACCCTGGATCGAATGGAAGATCTCGGTAATGCGCAGCCGGTCGGTGGCCACGGCAGACGTTGCGGACGCCTGTTGCGCGTCATGGCCACTCATCAGGACGGACTCAGTTGCCTGACTGCAGTTGCAGGCGCTGCAGACGTTCCTTCGCCAGGCTTGCTGCCTTGGAACCGGGATACTTGGTGGTGACCTGCGTCAGCGTGGCCTTGGCTTCGGCGTTCTTTTTCAGCTCAAGCTGGCTGTAACCCACCTTGAGCAAGGCGTCAGGCGCCTTCTCACTCTGCGGGAACTGGCTCAGCAGTTGCTGGAACGACTCCAGCGCCACCGGATAGTTGGTGGTCGCGTAGTAGGACTCGCCCAGCCAGTACCAGGCGTTCGGTACCAGCGAATGATTCGGGAACTGCTGGATGAAGCTGCGGAACTCACGTGAGGCTTCCACATAGTTGCCCGCACGGATGGCCTTGAAGGCCACGTCGTAGGCTGCCTGGGCCGCTGCCGGGTCACCCGGGGCTGCGGCACTGGCTGATGCCGCTGGCGTTTTGGTCGCAGCGCTGCCGGTTGTCGGCGGCGCGACCGTGCTGGCGCCAACTGCCGGAGTGCCTGCCGATGCCGGCGGATTGCCGCCCGCGGCGGCGCCCGTGCCACCGGACTCCAGGCGCCCAAGCCGGGCATCGAGATCGGTGTACTGGGCCTTGTTCTTGTCATCGAGCGACTGCAAGTGGTGCTGCAGTTCTTCGACCTGCCCCTGCAATTGCTGCACCTGGGCCTGCAATTGCTGCATCTGATTGACCATGCCGATACCGGACTGATCCTTGTTCTGTGCCTGCTGTTCCAGTCGCGCAACGCGATCAGCGAGGCTCAAGCGAGAGTCCTGCGCGAAAGCCGGGAACGCGAACAGCACGGCAGACGCGATAGCGCCCGCCGTGCCGATCCTGGCTGCATAGCTTTTAGCCAGTCGCTTCATCATTACTGCGCCGTGTAGACGATCTCGACGCGACGATTCTTGCTCCAGCAATCCTCGTTGTGCTCACGGCACACCGGCTTTTCCTTGCCATAGCTGATCACTTCCAACTGGCTGGCCTGGCCGCCGCTGGCCTGCAGGGCGCTGGACACGGCATTGCCACGGCGCTCGCCGAGGCCGAGGTTGTACTCGCGGGTGCCGCGCTCGTCGGTATTGCCTTCCAGACGGATGTGCGACATCGGGCGATCCTGCAGGTACTTGGCGTGGCACGCCATGATCTGCTGGAACTCCGGCTTGATCTCGGTCTTGTCGAAATCGAAGTACACGACGCGCTGACGCAGGCAGGCATCGGTATCGAGGTCGGCAGGGGTGTACTTGCCGTCAGCGACGGGCGCCTGCTGCGGAGCGGTCTGCTCCGGCATGGGCTGGGGCTTGACTTCCTGCTTCTTGGAGCAAGCGGCTGCGCCCACGCAAAGCAGGGCGACCAGAGCAACGCGAATGGTCTTATTCATGGTGACGTTCCTTACGGGTTGAGTTCCGACAAACGATGACGATTGGAAATACGGGACAGCTCACGCCGGTTGACCGGCTGTTATTTTGACACTTGAAAGATCGGTGACACGTGAGGCTGCGTCATCGACCTGACTGGCTTTCGACGCGACAAGCGCCGTCACCGGAAACCGAAACGCGCCTCACAGGCGCTGTTCGGGCCCAATCCCTGGGCATCATGCTGCCGCACTTACGCGCAGCAGCATGAAAAATTCATCGTTGCCGGTACGGCCCCCAAGCCGGTTCGCGCACATCGCCATCGGAAAGTACGAGGCGCTGGCGAACCTGACCGTCAGCCGATACGGCGTACAGCACGCCGCGACGTCCTTCGGTAGCGGCATAGAGCAGCATGCTGGCATTCGGAGCAAAACTCGGGGACTCGTCAATCGGGCCCGGCGAGAGGAATCGCACCTGGTCACCCAAGCTTCGATCCATGATGGCAATACGATACACGTTCCCGTTGCCCTGCACCATCGCGATTTGCTTGCCGTCGTAGCTCACCGACGCGCTCGCGTTGTTCTGGCCCTGGAAGGTGATCCGCTGGGGCGTTCCACCACTGGCGGGAATCTGGTAGATCTGCGGCCGGCCGGACCGATCGGAGGTGAAATAGATGCTCTTGCCGTCGGGCGCCCAGACCGGCTCGGTATCAATCGAGAGGCTGTGGGTCAGCCGGGTTTCCTGGCGACTGCCCAGATCCAGCACGAAAAGTTCCAGATTGCCGACGTAGGACAGCGCCACCGCGAGCTTGCTGCCGTCCGGCGACCACGCCGGCGCACCATTGATGCCGCGCGGATGCGACTCGACCAATTGGCGCGAACCGGTGGTGATGTCCTGCACATAGATGTTCGAGTTGCCACTCTCGAAGGACACATAAGCCAGCTTCTTGCCGTCCGGTGACCAGGACGGTGACAGGAGCGACTCACGCGAACGCGCCACGACCTGCGGATTGTAGCCGTCGGAATCGGCCACAAGCAGCGAATAGGTGGTGTTGTTGCCCAGGCCGACGGCGGTGATATAGGCAATCCGCGTCCAGAAAGCACCGCGCACGCCGGTGATCTTCTCGTAGATCACGTCGGCGATCTGGTGCGCCACGCTGCGCAGATCGCCGGCCGGAGCCGGTGGCATCTGCTGGTGCAGCAGGCTTTGCTGCTTGTTGACGTCCCACAGTTCGTACTCGACCTGGACCATGCCGTTGCCGGCGTCCTTGATGTTGCCGACCACGATGTAGTCCTGCTTCAGCAGGCGCCAGGTCGGGAACTTGATGTCCGCACCCTTGGACGGAAACTCCACGATGTCGCTCTTGGCCAGCGAACGGAACTTGCCGGAACGATTGAAGTCGTTGCGCATCACATCGGCGACGTCGGTGGCCAACGGCGCCCCGCCGGCCTGGGCGAACGGCACGACCACGATCGGCGTGGCGGTCTTGACGCCACCGACGATGTCGACATTCAACGACTGGGCGGCAGCTGGACCGGCGAACAGGGCCATGGCGGCCAGCAGGATGATGGCGAAGCTTGAGCTGAATTTGCGCATGGGCTTGATCATTGCGGCCTGAATGTGAAGGTAAGGTTGCGTTGGAACACGCTTTCAAAGCCCTTGTACGGCAAGGTCTTGGTACGAAGCACGGCATTTTCGACCGAACGTCGACCGGCGTCGTCGTACGGACAACTGGAATCCACGGTCGCACTCATCACGTCACCGCCGGGCGATTGCACGATATGAACCTGACAAGGCAATGCTGGCATGTTATCCGGCCTCAGCCAGTTGGGCGTGACCGCATTCTGAATGGCTGCCATGTACTCATCGGCAAGATTGCTGTTCGGGCTGTTGTTGCCGGTTTGACGCTGATCCGCGGGCGGCAGGTCAGGCTGGCCGTCATCCTTGGCATTTTTCAGGTCTTCCAATTGCTGCCTGGCCTGTTTGGCCTTGTTGTCCAGCTGCTTCGTCTGGTTCGACGCCGCATCCATCTTGGCAAACAAGGCATCAATCTTCTTCTTTTCCTCGGCCTTTTTCTTCGCCGCCTGGGCGTCCAGCTCGGACTGGCGCTGGATTTCCTTCTCTTCCTGCAACTGTTTGGCATCCTCCGCCTTCTTGGCGGCGTCTTCGACCACCCGCTCCTGCTCCTTGACGTCCACATGCTTGGGCGGCGGCGGCAACTGGCTGACCTCCGGCTTTACCGGCGGTGGCGGCGTCGGCGGCGGGATGGTCGGCGGCGGCGGCGTGGAATTGGGGACCGGCTTCGTCTTGACCGCTTTCGGCGGCGGACTGCCGGTACGCCCGATCAACGTTGCCTCGATGATCGGCCCCTGCAGTTCCAGCGGCTTGGCACAGGTGATCGGATTCATCCACGCCGGCAGGTGCAGCGCGTTGAAGACATTCTCGTAGCTTGAACACGGCAATACCGCGAGGAACAGAAACCCCACGATGCCGATATGCAGGATGGCGGAAAGTACGACCGCCTTCGGCGTCCCCTTACTTTCGTCCATTGGACGTGCTCTTGCCCTGTACCGGCTGGGCCATCAGGCCGACCTTGGAAACGCCGGCCTGCTGCAGGTCGGCGAGCACCTCGACCACGCCGCCGTAATGGCCCTGGTCGTCGCCAGCCACCAGCACGTTGACGTCCGGATTGGTGCGCACGAACGCACCCACCTTGCTCTGCAGCGCGGCCGTGTCCAGCAATTCCTTTTCGGCACCAGGAAGCGTCAGGAACAGCTGGCCGTCCTGCTTCACCGTGACGATGATCGGATCCTTCTTTTGTTGCAGCGACTTGGCGTCGGCCTGCGGCAGGTTCACGTCGACGTTGGACTTCATCATCGGCGTGGTGACCATGAAAATGATCAGCAGCACCAGCATCACGTCGATGTAGGGCACCACGTTGATTTCGGATTTGAGCTTGTAACGCCGCTGGCGGCCGGTCTTTCGCATGACTGCTGCTCCGCTCAGGCGACGTCGTCGGTCTGGATCTGCCGCTGCAGCACGGAGGAGAACTCTTCCTGGAACACGTCATAGCGCGAGGCGATCCGCTCGACCTTGGTGGCGTAGCGGTTGTAGGCCCACTGCGCCGGGATCGCGGCGAACAGACCCATCGCCGTGGCGATCAGTGCCTCGGAGATGTGCGGCGCGACCACCGCGATGGTCACGTCCTTCATCTCGCCGAGGCCCTGGAACGCGCCCATGATGCCCCACACCGTGCCGAACAGACCGACGTAGGGACTGATCGAACCGACGTTGGCGAGGAACTCCAGATTGCGCTCGAGCGATCCGATCTCGCGCGTGCCGGCGACCTGCATGGCGCGCTCCGAACCTTCGATCACGCTGCGCGTGTCGTGGGTCTTGCGCTGACGCTGGCGGGCGAACTCGCGGAAGCCGGACTCGAAGATGTTCTCGATACCGCCGTTGTTGCCGCTGCCGTTGCTGACCTCGCGGAACAGCTGCGCCAGGTCGCCACCGGACCAGAAGCGCTCCTCGAACGCCTCGGCGTCCTCCATGGCAGCCTTGGTCTGGCTGTACTTGCGCACGATAATGACCCAGGACAGAAACGAGAACACCAGCAATATCAACAGCACCAGCTTCACTGGCAGGCTCGAATCCGCGATCAGCGAGAAAATGTTCAGTCCACCGTTCATTGCTTGCAGGTTCTCCGCCGGTTCGGCTTGATGGTTCTTTGAGGTGCGGGTTACGGAATCAGATCGGAAGGAATCGGTGCCGGGCGCATGCGTGCCAGATCCACGCAAGCCACCCGCACGCCGGCACGGATCAGGCAACTGCCGTCCGTCTTCGTGATCGTCTGGGTGAACAGGATACTGGCAGCACGCCGCTCTTTGACGTCGACCGTTACCACCAGTTCATCATCCAGCAGGGCTGCCTTGAGGAAGTCGATCTGCATGTCGCGGACCATGAAGGCCAGTCCGGTGGCCTGCTTGTACGCCATCTGGTCCACGCCCAGCGCACGCATCCACTCGGTGCGGGCGCGTTCCATGAAACGCAGATAGCCGGCGTGATAGACCACGCCACCGGCATCGGTGTCTTCCCAGTAGACCCGGACTTTCCAGCTGAAGGGCAAAGAAAGCTCAGACATCGACGGCTCCCGCATCGAACAAATCGGCGGCCTGAGCCTGGCGCGGCGGCGGAGTCAGGCCCAGATGACGCCAGCCCTTGGCACTGACCATGCGCCCGCGAGCGGTGCGCACCAGATAGCCCTGCTGGATCAGAAAGGGTTCGACCACGTCTTCGAGCGTACCGCGATCCTCGCTGAGCGCGGCAGCCAGCGATTCCACCCCGACCGGGCCGCCATCGAAGTTCTCGATGATCAGGCCAAGCAGACGTCGATCCAGCTCATCAAAGCCCTGCGGATCAATCTTCAGCATGTCCAGCGCCGCCTGCGCGGCGGCCAGCGTGATTTCGCCGTCGGCGCGTACCTCCGCATAGTCACGTACCCGACGCAGCAAGCGGTTGGCAATCCGCGGCGTGCCACGCGAACGACGGGCGATCTCCTGCGCGCCTTCGGGTGCGCAGACGATGCCGAGGATCTTCGCGGCGCGCCGCACGATCGCGGTGAGCTCGTCGGCCGTGTAGAACTCCAGCCGTTGCACGATGCCGAATCGGTCGCGCAACGGCGCGGTGAGCATGCCGGCACGCGTGGTCGCCCCGATCAGGGTGAACGGCGGCAAGTCCAGTTTGATCGACCGTGCAGCCGGCCCCTCGCCGATCATGATGTCGATCTGGAAGTCTTCCATTGCCGGGTACAACACTTCCTCGACCACCGGCGACAGGCGATGAATCTCGTCGACGAACAACACGTCGTTCGCTTCCAGGTTGGTCAGCAAGGCGGCCAGATCGCCCGCACGCTCCAGTACCGGTCCGGAAGTGGAGCGCACGTTCACGCCCAGTTCGTTGGCGATGACGTGACTGAGGGTGGTCTTGCCCAGGCCCGGTGGCCCGAAGATCAGCACATGATCCAGCGCGCCGCCGCGCTTCTTCGCCGCCTCGATATAAATCGACAGCTGCTCGCGCACCGCCTGCTGGCCGAGATACTCGGTCAGCCGCCTTGGCCGGATGGTGGCTTCCAGCGCCTCGTCGTCGAGCTGGGCGGCAGCGGTGATGATGCGGTGATCGGTCATGCCGGCATTATGAAGCGAGAAGCGAGTGAAGAGGAGTAAAGGAACGAGAGCACAGCCGGAGCCGGCAACTTCATGCTCTTTCTACCTTCTCTCTCCTCTCCACTGACTCCTCTCCACTCACTCCTCGCCATCAGATCTCCACCTGCGCCCCCAACTCGATCAGCCGGTTGCCGGGAATCTGGAAGAACGCGGTGGCCGGCAGCGCATTGCGCGACATGAAAGCGAACAGCTTGTCGCGCCACATTGCCATGCCGGGGCGACGTTCGTCCGCCACGATGCTTTCGCGCGAGAGGAAGAAGGTGGTATCCATCATGTCGAAGGCCAGGCCTTCACGTGAACACTGCGACAGCGCCTGCGGAATGTTCGGATCCTCGGCAAAACCGAAGTTCAATTCCAGTGCATAGAAGTTGTCACTGCCGGGCGTCAGCGCGGTGAGCTGGATGCGCTCGTCCGGCTCGGCCACGGGCGTTTCCAGGATGCCGACGGTAAGCAGCACGTTGCGCTCATGCAACACCTTGTTGTGCTTGAGGTTGTGCAGCAGGGCGTGCGGCACCGCGTTGAGATTGGCGGTGAGGAACACCGCCGTGCCGGGTACCCGCAACGGCGGATGCGCCGTCATGTTCTCGATGAACGGAGTCAGCGCCAGACCGCCTTGCTTGATCTCGCGCACGACCAGCTCGCGGCCACGGCGCCAGGTGGTCATCACCGCGAACATCAGCAGGCCCAGCACCAGCGGGAACCAGCCACCCTGCAGGATCTTCAGCGTGTTGGCGCCGAAGTAGCTGAGGTCGATGGTCAGCAGGATCAGGCCCAGTCCGATCACCAGCACGCGACTCCATTGCCACATGCGTCGGGCCACGATCATCACCAGAATCGTGTCGATCGCCATGGTGCCGGTCACCGCAATGCCGTAGGCGCCAGCCAGCGCGTTGGACGAGCCGAAACCGACCACGGTGGCGATCACCGCCACCATCAGCGCCCGATTCACCCACGGCAGGAAAATCTGCCCGATCGCGTCGCGCGAGGTATGCACTACCTGCATGCGCGGCAGGAAACCGAGCTGGATCGCCTGGCGGGTCACGGTGAACGCCCCGGAGATCACCGCCTGCGACGCGATCACCGTGGACAGCGTGGCCAGGCCGATCATCGGGTACAGCGCCCAGTCCGGCACCGAATGATAGAACGGGTTGGCGATCGCCTCGGGATGGACCAGCAGCAGGCCGCCCTGGCCGTAATAGTTCAACAGCAGGGCCGGCATCACGAAAAAGAACCAGGCGGCGCGGATCGGCACCCGGCCGAAGTGGCCCATGTCGGTATACAACGCCTCGGCACCGGTCACGCACAGCACCACCGAACCCAGCGCCAGGATCGAGGTCTTGCCGTGGGTCATGAAGAACTGCACCGCATGCCAGGGATTGAGCGCGCGCAGCACCTCGGGTGCCTGCACGATGTTCCACACGCCGATGGCGCCCAAAGACAGGAACCACAAGACCATCACCGGCCCGAAAATCGCACCGACTTTCGCCGTGCCGTGACGCTGCAGCCAGAACAGCCCGAGCAGCACTGCCACGGTGATGGGTACCACCCAGTGCGACAGCGCCGGTGCCGCCACCTGCAAACCCTCGACCGCGGAAAGCACCGAGATGGATGGCGTGATCACGCCGTCGCCGAAGAACAATGCCGCACCCAGCAACGCCATCAGCATGACGGCACGACGCATGGCCACCGACTTGCCGCTGGCCCGTTGCGCCAGCGTCATCAGCGCCATGATGCCGCCCTCACCCTTGTTGTCCGCGCGCATCACCAGGCTGACGTACTTCACCGCTACCACCATGATCAGCGACCAGGTCACCAGCGACAGGATGCCCAACACCGTGCTCGGCAGCGGGTGCAAGCCGTGTTCGGGCAGGAACGTCTCGTGCATGGTGTACAGCGGACTGGTGCCGATGTCACCGAATACCACGCCGATGGCGCCCAGGATCAGCGCCGATTTGGCACCACGAACGTGAGCGGCATCCCCGTGGGCCGAGGATGGGACGGTATTGTCTGATGGTTGGCTCATTGAAATCCCGAGGAACTGACTGGCAGCTTCATGACGTCGTCGGACGCCTGATCAGCTGCCCAGAGCGGCGCGCAGCGCCTTGCGAATGATGGCTTCAGCGCTGTCGCCCTCGCTGGCGACTTTTTGCACCAATCGGCTGACTTCGGCCGGCTTGTAGCCCAGTTGCTGCAGCGCCACGGCAGCTTCACCGGAAGCATCAAGGGGCACACCGGCGCGTTGCGGCGAAACACCGGGAACACTGGCAACACCATCGAGCCGATCACGCAGCTCCACCACGATGCGTTCGGCGGTCTTCTTGCCGATGCCCGGAATCTTGGTCAGGGCGACCACGTCATCGGCTTGCACCAGACGCGCAAAGTGGTCGGTGGAAACGCCGGACAACACGGACAGCGCGATTTTCGCGCCGATGCCGCTGACCTTGAGCAGGTTGCGAAACAGCGCGCGCTCGGTCTCGTGCAGAAAACCGTAGAGCGTGATGCCGTCTTCCTTGACCGCGTGATGGATCAACAACACCACTTCCTTGCCCACGCCCGGCAAGTCGTAGATGGTCGACATAGGCGCCTCGACGTCGTAGCCGAGGCCGCCCACTTCGATCAGCAAGGACGGTGGCTGCTTGCTGATCAGCGTGCCACGCAGACGCCCGATCACCGGCGCCGCCTCCAGGCGGTGCGCGGAATGCCGACCCGATTCAGGCTGGCGCGCGTGTGCGCGTGGGTGATCGCGATCGCCAGCGCATCGGCGGCATCGGCCTGCAGCGGCCCTTTCAGACCCAGCAGAATGCCGACCATGTGCTGCACCTGGGTCTTGTCGCCGCGACCACTGCCGACCACGGACTGCTTCACTTCGGTTGCCGCATATTCGTGCACCACGATCCCCTGACTCACCACTGCGCAGATGGCGGCGCCGCGCGCCTGCCCAAGCTTCAGTGCCGAATCCGGGTTGCGCGCCATGAATACGCGCTCGATCCCGCACTCGGCCGGCTGATGCGTCGCGATGATGTCACAGAGCTCGTCAAAGATGCGTTTGAGGCGCAGCGGGAAGGTCGCCTCCCCCGCCACGGCCAGCGCGCCGTGGAATACGTGACCCAGCTTGCCCGTGTCATCCACGTCGATGATGCCCACCCCGGTCCGCTGGCTGCCCGGGTCGATGCCGATAATGCGCGTCATGGGCGCTGCGAGCCGAAGGCGGGAAGCCCTCGACTCAGCCGGCCGCCTCGGAGGGCAGCAAGGCGTTGTGCGACACCTCGCTGACATCGTCCAGCGAGTCCAGCTTCTCAAGCAGGTCCATCAGCTGTTCCAGCGCCTCTTCCGGCACCTCGACGCGATTGTTCGGGCGCATCACCACGCCGGCATGCTGGGCACTCAGGCCGGCATCAATCAGCGCCTGCTGCACCGCCTCGAAGTTCTCCGGGGCGCACAACACGATGCTTTCACCATGCTCGTTCACCACGTCGTCGGCGCCGGCTTCCAGCGCTGCCTCCAGCACTTTTTCCTCGGCCGCCTCGTCGCCAGCGGTGGCGAACACCAGTTCGCCGCAACGCGTGAACTGGAATGCCACGGACCCGGAGGTGCCCAGGTTGCCGCCATGCTTGGTCAATGCGTAACGCACGTCCGCCACGGTACGGGTGGGATTGTCGGTGAAGCTTTCGATGATCAGCGCCGTGCCGGCCGGGCCATAGCCCTCGTAGCGCAATTCCTGCATGTCGGCGCCGCCGTCGACACCGGAGCCGCGCTTGACGGCGCGATCGATGGTATCGCGGGTCATGTTCGCCGACAGGGCCTTGTCGATGGCCGCGCGCAGCCGCGGGTTGCCGCCAGGGTCGGCCACTCCGGCGCGGGTGGCGACGGTGATTTCGCGGATCAGCTTGGTGAACACCTTGGCGCGCTTGGCGTCTTCGGCGTTCTTGCGACCTTCGATGGACGGACCTCTACCCATGACGATTCCTGCAGGACGGCGGTTGGAGAGCCGGGAATTTTACCTGAATTCAGGCGTCGTGCCGGGCCGACGGGTGCGGCGTCTCAACGCGCCTCCGGCGAAAAATGCCCGTCGTGCAGAAACCTCGCAGCCAGTTGCGCCACTTCGGGCGAAAACAGCAGGCCGGTGTGGTTGGTCTCCACCACGCAATGATCGGCAAGCCCCGGCAGCCGGGTCTCCTCCACAGCCACGGTGCCGTCGTGGTCACCCTGGAAATGGCCCAGCATGGCGCCCAGACCCAGCGGCGTGCATCCGGCGATCATGCCTACCTGGCGCGGACCATCCCAGCGCTCAAGCCCCTGTTCCAGCAGCTCGCGATTGTGTCCCAGCAGCACCTCGCCACCGCGCCCCCAGCCGGCAAAGCTCCGGGCGGCCGCACTGCCGCGCAGTGGCGAACCCAGGCAGACGATCCGCCCGGGCGGCAACTCGGCGGCAGGATGGCAGGCGCGCAAGGCCAGCAATCCGCCCAGGCTGTGCCCGACCAGATGCACGGTGTCAGCCTCGGCGAGGAGCCCGGTCATGCGCGCGTGCAGTCGATCGAGGATGCGTTGCTCGGTGGCGGCCACGCTGAGGTAGTCGAACCGATGCACGCGAAAACCCGCCTCGATCAGGCGGCGATGCAGCATGGACAGCGCGAATCCGCGCATCCAGAGGCCGTGCAGAAGGATCACATGTTCAGACATACGGGAACCTGATCCGGAGTGTTGCCAACAACACCGCGAGGGCGCTGGAGAAGCGCTGCAGCGCGATCGGGCCAAGCCGCCTTCCCGCGGCGGTCCGGCCCGCACGCCGCGCGATCAGCTGCGAGCCGCCTCGCCAAGCACCTGCACGTGCAGTTCCTTCAGCTGCGCACCGCCAATCGGCGACGGCGCGTCGGTCATCAGATCCTGCGCGCTGGTGGTCTTGGGGAAGGCAATCACGTCGCGAATCGATTCCGTACCGGCCATCAACGCGGCAATGCGATCGATGCCGAACGCCAGGCCACCGTGCGGCGGCGCGCCGAACTTCAGCGCCTTCAGCAGGAAGCCGAACTTCGCCTCCGCCTCGGCCGCACCGATGCCAAGCAGCTCGAACACCGCGCTCTGCATGTCCGGCCGGTGGATACGGATCGAACCGCCACCGATCTCGTTGCCATTGAGCACCATGTCGTAGCCCCGGCTGACGGCAGTGGCGGCATGGCTCTTCAGGTCGGCGATGTCGTCGATCTTCGGTGCGGTGAACGGATGATGCAGGGCCACGTAGCGCTGCTCCTCCGCGTCGTATTCGAACATCGGGAAATCGGTGACCCACAGCGGCTTCCAGCTGTCCTCGACCAGGCCGCGGTCCTTGGCCACCTTCAGGCGCACGGCGCCCATGAAGTCGGTGACGGTCTTCCACGCCCCTGCGCCGAAGAACACGATGTCGCCGGTCTGCGCCGCGGTGGCCTTGAGAACGCCTTCCAGCGCCGCGTCGTCGAGGAACTTGGCCACCGGCGACGTGATGCCGTCGCGGCCTTTGGCCAGATCGTCGACCTTGAGCCATGCAAGGCCTTTCGCGCCGTAGCGCGAGGCATATTCGGTCAGTACGTCGATGTCCTTGCGCGACAGCGTGCTGCCACCAGGCACCCGCAGCGCGGCGACACGACCGGCCGGATCGTTGGCCGGCTCGGCGAACACCTTGAATTCGATGTGCTTGAGCACGTCGGCCACGTCGACCAGCTCCAGCGCGATGCGCAGGTCCGGCTTGTCCGAACCGAAGCGACGCATCGCCTCGGCCCAAGTCATGCGCGGGAATGCGGCATCCAGTTCCACGCCCTGCACTTCACGGAACACGTGGCGGATCAGTTCTTCCACGAAGTCCTGCACGTCTTTCTCTTCGACGAAGGCGAACTCCAGGTCGAGCTGGGTAAATTCCGGCTGGCGATCGGCACGCAGGTCCTCGTCGCGGAAGCAACGCGCAATTTGGTAGTAGCGATCGAAGCCGGCCATCATCAGGATCTGCTTGAACAGCTGCGGCGACTGCGGCAACGCATAGAACTGGCCCGGATGCACGCGGCTGGGCACCAGGTAGTCACGCGCACCTTCCGGCGTGGCCTTGGTCAGGATCGGCGTCTCGATGTCCTGGAAGCCGCGCTCGTCCAGATAGCGGCGCAAGGTCTGCACCAGCTTGATCCGCTTGCGCATCATTGCCTGCATTTCCGGGCGGCGCAGGTCGAGATAGCGGTAGGTCATCCGCATGTCTTCGTTCGGGTTCTCGTGCAGCGCGAATGGCAGATCCTTCGCGGCGTTGAGAATTTCCACCGTCTCGGCGAGCAGCTCCACGGTACCGGTCTTGAGCTTCTCGTTCACCGCGATGCGCTGGCGCAAGGTGCCGGTGACACGCAGGCAATATTCGTTGCCGATTTCGTTGGCTACGGCAAAACCTTCGGCGTTCTCGCGCTCGATCACGACCTGTGCCAGACCTTCGTGGTCGCGCAGGTCGACGAAGGCGACATGGGCCTGCAGACGAATCTTGTTGACCCAGCCACACAGGGTGACGGTCTGGCCGATCAGCGACTCATCGATGAGGCCGCAGTAATGCGTGCGCATGCGTTGGAACTCCGGCGCCGCCTCGAGGCGACTTCAAACGGGGGAAAAGACCGCCAAGTTTACCACTGCGATGCGCCGAGGCGGGCCGGCGAAGCCGGACACCGCCGACCGGGACAGGACTTACCAGCGTCGATCGACCAGGAACTGGCCGCGGCAACCATGGGCAACCCAGACGCCGGCGCGGTTCCAGCCCCAGCTGTAGCCCTCGGTGCAGCGGGCATCGGAAAGCTGGCGCTCCAGCCGTACGCTGCCGTTGCGCCCCACGTCGACCTGGCACATCTGGTATTTCTTGCTGTTGCTGTCGCACCGCAGGCTGATCCGGCGGTTCCAGTCCGGACCAGGCTGCCAGCCACCTTGAGGGTTGCCATGGCCGTGTCCGCGACCGTTGTCATAGCCGCCGCGGCCGCCCGGACCAAACAGTCCGCGACAACCCCGGTCGACCCACAGGGTCCCGTGGTCCATGCCCCAGCTCTGTCCCTCGATGCAGGCGCCCTTGGATTCCTGCTTGTACAACTCGACCCGGCGCCACGGCACGGCACAGCGGGAATAGTGGCCGTCCTTGCTCTCGCAACGCACCGGCGCATCGGATTGCGCGCGCACCGACGGCGCGACCGACAGCAGGCTGCCGAGCAGCCCCGCCATGATGATTCCACTTGTCCAACCGTTGATTGCACGCATCAGATGGGCTCCCTGCTGGCGACGGAGGCGGCGCCATCGCCAGCCTCTCTGAAAGTCAGCATATCCTGCGCCGTCACGCATGAACCTGCGGCTTCCTTCAGCGGTTCAGCTCCCGCTGCTTCCGGACTTCCCGGCCGCCGGTGCCGGGCTGGGCGCAGGCGCAGGAGCGGCCGCAACCGATGCTGATTCACTGGCCGCGGGCTTGGACTCCGAAGGAGCCGCGTCGACCAGATTGCGCTTCTTGTCCCCTTCCTTCTTGAAGTCGGTTTCATACCAGCCGCTGCCAGCCAATCGGAACGAGGGGGCCGTGACCACGCGTCGCAGGTGCGGTGCACCGCACACCGGGCAATTTGACGGGTCGGCATCAGACAATTTCTGCAGGCGATCGTAATGATGACCGCAGCTGGTGCATTCGAATTCGTAGATAGGCATGAAATTCCGGACGGTCCAAGCCAGCGTCAGGCTGGCAACAGCCCATTATCGGCGTGTTCGACCGGATTTCAACGTCCCACCCGAGGTGTGGCGGGCCAGACAGCTTGCGAGTAGCTTGCGCTCAGGGGGAACCACCTCCGACACCAATCCTTACACCGCAATGAGGTCGCCAACACCAACTGGACTTATAGACGTCTATACGTCCATTGACGGATGCCATGAGCATCACTAGTCTGTAGTTGTTGCGACGCAACAACCCCATGATCCAGGAGAGTTCCCCATGCGTACCAGCCACAAACCGACAGCTCTCGCCTGGCTGCCTGCCGCCATCCTGCTGGCGTTGGCCGGCAATGCCACCGCACAAGATGCCACCACCCCGACATCAGCCAAGGCGAAAGACCTCAGCGCAGTGATCGTCACCGGCACCCGTTCCGACAGCCGCACCGAAAGCAGCTCGCTGACGCCGATCGACGTGGTCTCGGCCAAGGTATTGCAGCAGACCGGTACCAGCGAGCTGTCCACGGCGCTGGCCCGGATCATTCCATCGCTGACCTTCCCGCGGCCCTCGGCAGCGGACACCGCCGACTCGCAGCGTCCGGCGCAGTTGCGCGGCCTGTCCCCGGACCAGGTACTGGTACTGGTGGACGGCAAGCGCTGGCACCCTGGCGCGATCATCGTCACCAACGGCGTGCTCGGCCGCGGTTCGCAGGCGGTGGATCTCAACACCATTCCGATGTCGGCGATCGACCACATCGAGGTGCTGCGTGACGGCGCGTCGGCCCAGTACGGTTCCGACGCGATTGCCGGCGTCATCAACGTGGTGCTGAAGAAGGGTGCCACCGGCGGCGACGTGGAATTGAGCGGCGGCCAGTATTCGGCGGGCGACGGCCAGATCTGGCAGGGTTCGGCCAATTTCGGCATTCCGCTGAACAACGACAAGGGCTGGCTGCGTTTCAGCCTGCAGGACGGCAACCAGAACATCACCAACCGGGCGCAACCGGACCGTCGGCGTCCGCAGGACGGCATTCGCCAGCGCTTCGGCGATCCGGCCGTGCGCGACCACAACCTGTTCCTCAACAGCCAGTACGACCTCAGCCCCGATGTGCAGCTGTACGCGTTCGGCCATTACGGCAACCGCAAGAGCACCTCGACCGCGTTCTTCCGCAGCGTGACGAACTCCAATTCGGCACCCACCGTCTATCCCGACGGCTACCTGCCGCTGGAGAACGCCGACTCGACCGACCAGTCGATGGTGCTCGGCCTGCGCGGCAAGACCAGCAGCGGCTGGCGCTGGGACATCAGCGGCAACTACGGCCAGAACCGGGTTTCCTACGCCACGCAAAACAGCGTCAACCGCGCGCTGCTGCATGACACCGGCGCCAGCCCCACCCGGTTCCACGACGGCATCCTGAAGGCCGGCCAGCAGTCGTTCGACATCGACATCGCCAAGGATCTCTCGGTGGGCTGGCTGCCCAACCCGGTGACGCTGGCGTTCGGCACCGAATACCTGCGGCAGAGCTACCAGATCGTGGCGGGTGAACCCGCCTCGTATTACGTGGGCACGTCTGGCGTTTCCGGCGGCGGCCAGGGCTTCGGTGGTTTTCAGCCCACTGACGCGGCAACGCATGCCCGACACAACGTTTCCGAGTACCTGAGCCTGGAAACCAATCTCACCGACCGCCTCGGCGCCTCGCTGGCGGTACGCCACGAGGACTATTCGGACTTCGGCACCACCACCTCCGGGTCGCTGGCCGGTCGCTTCGATTTCACCGATCGCTTCGCGCTGCGCGCCAGCGCGTCCACCGGTTTCCGCGCGCCGTCGCTGGCTCAGCAGTTCTATGCGTACACGCAATCGCTGTACTACGGCCCTGGCAACGCTCCGCCGGGACTCAGCCCCGGCATCTACAATACCGGCCTGGTCGGCGCCACCAGCCCGATCGGTCTGTTGCTGGGCGGACAGCCGCTGAAGCCGGAAAAGTCGCGCAACTTCACCGTCGGCATGGTGTGGAACCCGGTTGACCCGTTCAACCTCAGCATGGACGTGTATCAGATCACGATCAACGATCGCATCACGCTCTCCAGCAACCTGGCCATCACCACGCCTGCGGTGCAGTCGTACCTGGCCGCCAACGGCATCACCAACACCAACTACAGCAGCATCGCCTACTTCACCAACGCGGTGAACACCCGTACGCGCGGCGTCGACGTGGTCGGCAGCTACCTGTTCGATCTGGGCAATGCCGGCTCGCTGCAAACCACGCTGAGCTACAACTACAACAAGAACAAGGTGATCGACGTCAAGCCGAATCCGGCGATTCTGGATTCGCTGGGCTTGAACCTGAAGCGCATTGACCGGCGCGACCAGTACGGCCTGCTGGCCGACACCACGCCGCGCAGCAAGCTGATCCTCAGCGGCGTGTACAACGTGGGCAACTGGAGCACCACCGGCACGCTGACGCGCTATGACAAGTTCACCGCCTACAATTCGGGCAACCCGGCGCTGGACCAGACCTATGGCAGCAAATGGCTGTTCGATCTGGCGGTGAACTACAACCTCGATCGCTGGACCTTCAGCCTGGGTGCGGACAATGTCTTCAACACTTACCCGGACAAGGCATCTGCCGCGCTGAACAACGACAATAACGGTACCTTCCCCTACTCCGTGTTTTCGCCGTTCGGCTTCAACGGCTCCTACGTCTACGGCAAGGTCGCTTACCGCTGGTAGATCCGCCCCCGTCAGGACGGGGCAAACGGCGGCGCACCACGGGGCTGGACCATCCGTGATCGGCGCCATGAAAACGGGGCCATCCAGTCACGGATGGCCCCTTTCTTTGCCGCGTTGACAGCCGTGGGGTTGCTCAGGCCTGGCGAAACACCAGTTGCCCGCCTTCGGCGGCCACCATCACCGTGTCACCCGGCTGGAAGCGCCCTTCGAGAATCTGCTTCGCCAACGGGTTCTCCAGCTGTTGCTGGATCGCCCGCTTCAACGGCCGCGCACCGTAAACCGGGTCGAAGCCGACATTGCCCAGCAGGGTCAGCGCGTCGTCGCTGACCTCCAGCTTCAGTTGCCGCTCTGCCAGGCGCTTCTCCAGATAGGCCAGCTGGATGCGGGCGATCGCGCGGATCTGTGCCTTGTCCAGCGGGCGGAACACCACCAGCTCGTCCAGCCGGTTGATGAACTCGGGGCGGAAGTGCGCCTGCACCACACCCATGACCGACGCCTTCATCTGGGTGTATTGCTCTTCCTCGTCGCCGCCTTCGCTGTTCTCGGACGCTTCCTGGATCATCTGCGAGCCGAGGTTCGAGGTCATCACGATGACGGTGTTGCGGAAGTCCACGGTGCGCCCCTGTCCGTCGGTGAGGCGGCCATCGTCGAGTACCTGCAACAGGATGTTGAACACATCCGGATGCGCCTTCTCCACCTCGTCCAGCAGGATCACGCTGTACGGGCGACGGCGCACCGCCTCGGTCAGATAGCCGCCTTCCTCGTAGCCGACGTAGCCGGGAGGTGCGCCAACCAGACGCGAAACCGAATGCTTCTCCATGAACTCGCTCATGTCGATGCGCACCATCGCGTCGGTGGTGTCGAACATGAATTCGGCCAGCGCCTTGCACAGCTCGGTCTTGCCCACGCCGGTGGGACCAAGGAACAGGAACGAGCCGTTCGGCCGGTTCGGATCGGACAGGCCCGCACGCGAGCGGCGGATCGCGTCGGCCACCGCGTGCACCGCCTCGTCCTGACCGACCACGCGCTTGTGCAGCTCGTCTTCCATCTTCAGCAGCTTGTCGCGCTCGCCTTCGAGCATCTTGCTGACCGGGATGCCGGTCCAGCGCGCGACCACCTCGGCGATCTCCTCGGCGGTCACCCGGGTCTGCACCAGCTTGAAATCCTGCGTTTCGGCGGCCTGCGCGGCGGCGAGCTGCTTCTCCAGTTCGGGCAACTTGCCGTACTGGATCTCGCTCATCCGGGCGTAGTCCTGCGTGCGCTGGGCGGCCTCGAGCTGCTGGTGTGCCTGCTCGATCTGCTCCTTGACCTTGGTGGTGCCCTGCAGCGCGGCCTTCTCGGATTTCCAGATCTCGTTGAGGTCGGAAAACTCGCGTTCAAGCTTGCCGATGTCGGTTTCCAGATCCGCCAGGCGCTGCTTCGATTCGCTGTCCTTTTCCTTCTTCAGCATCTCGCGCTGGATCTTCAGCTGGATCAGCCGGCGCTCCAGCCGGTCGAGCTCTTCCGGCTTGGAGTCGATCTCCATGCGGATGCGCGAAGCGGCCTCGTCCATCAGGTCGATCGCCTTGTCCGGCAACTGGCGGTCGGCGATGTAGCGATTGGACAAGGTGGCCGCGGCGACGATGGCCGGATCGGTGATCTCGACGCCGTGATGCACGGCATAGCGCTCCTTCAGCCCGCGCAGGATCGCGATGGTGTCTTCGACCGACGGCTCACCCACGAAAACCTTCTGGAAGCGGCGCTCCAGCGCGGCATCCTTCTCGATGTACTTGCGGTACTCGTCCAGCGTCGTCGCGCCGATGCAGTGCAGCTCGCCGCGCGCCAGCGCCGGCTTGAGCATGTTGCCCGCATCCATCGCGCCATCGCCCTTGCCCGCGCCGACCATGGTGTGCAGCTCGTCGATGAACAGGATCACCCGCCCTTCCTGTTTCGAAAGATCGCTGAGCACGGCCTTCAGCCGCTCCTCGAACTCGCCGCGGAATTTCGCACCCGCGATCAGCGCGCCCATGTCCAGCGCCAGCACGCGGCGGTCGCGCAAGCCCTCGGGCACTTCGCCCTTGATGATGCGCTGGGCCAGACCCTCGACGATCGCGGTCTTGCCCACGCCGGGCTCGCCGATCAACACCGGGTTGTTCTTGGTGCGCCGCTGCAGCACCTGGATGGTGCGCCGGATTTCCTCGTCGCGGCCGATCACGGGGTCGAGCTTGTTGCGTTCGGCGCGCTCGGTCAGGTCGATGCAGTATTTCTCCAGCGCCTGGCGCTGTTCCTCGGCGTTCTCGCTCTGCACTTTCTCGCCGCCGCGCAGCTTGTCGATCGCGGCCTCCAGATTCGCCTTGTTCGCGCCGGCCGCCTTCAATGCCGCGCCCAGTTCACCCTTGTCGTCCAGCGCTGCCAGCACGAAAAGCTCACTGGCGATGAACTGGTCGCCGCGCTGCTGCGCCAGTTTGTCGGTAAGGTTGAGCAGGCGATTGAGGTCGTTGCCCAGGTTGATGTTGCCTTCCTGCCCGCTGACCCGCGGCAGCGCGTCGAGCATGGCCGCGACGCGCTGCCGCAACGTGGGCACGTTGACCTGGGCCTGGGTCAGCAAGGGCGCGGTCGAGCCGCCCTGCTGGTCGAGCAGCGCGGCCATCACATGGGCCGGCTCGAGCATGTTGTTGTCGCGGCCCACGGCCAGCGATTGTGCATCGGCCAGCGCCTGCTGGAACCGCGAAGTGAGTTTGTCCATCCGCATGTCGTAAGTCCCCGAAACTGGTTTGGTGTCACGTCCGCTACTGATCGAAAGTGTGGACGGCTGGTGCCGATTCAAGCCGACAGGACTCGATCTGTCTGATCGTCGACATGGCCGACTCTTCACATTTGCCTTGCTAACGTCGCCCAGATGTCGATTCATCGAGCCACTGCTTCTGTACCGGGTACCACCTTGCCGGCGCCTCCGCTGCCTGCTGCCGACAGCCATTGGGCGCTGCTTCTTGATGTCGACGGCACCCTGCTCGACTTTGTCGACGACCCGCGCACCGTCCGCACCACCCCCGCCTTGCTGCGCCTCCTGCATGCTCTGCACGCAGCGACCGACGGCGCGCTGGCGCTGGTCAGCGGGCGCGCACTGGACGACCTGGATGGCATCTTCGAGCGGCCACGCTGGGCCGCCATCGGCATGCATGGGCTGGAGCTGCGCCGCGCGAATGGCACGTTCCGTCGCCTGTCCGTGGAGCCATCGCTGCAAGCGCGGATGTATCGTGAGGCGCTGGCCCTTGCTGCCTGTTTTGATGGTGTGCAGGTCGAAGACAAGCACCTGGCGGTGGCGCTGCACTGCCGCCGCGCGCCACATCAATGGTCGCGCCTGCACGATGCCGCCTGCGCCCTGGTGCAGCGCTTGCCCGGTTACGAGTTGCAACCGGGCAACCAGGTGCTGGAGTTCAAGCCGACCGGCATGGACAAGGGCCGGGCTGTCCTGGAGCTGCTGCAACACGCTCCGTTTTCCGGCCGCACCCCGATCTACCTCGGTGACGACCTGACCGACGAGCATGCGTTCGAGGTGGTCAATCGCCTCGACGGCCTCAGCATTCGCGTGGGCGCACGGGAACCCAGTGCGGCCCATTTCACCTTGGCCAGCCCCGCTGCAGCGGAGGCCTGGCTGACTCGCGTACTGCACGCGTTGACGCACGGAGATTCCACCCATGCCCGACTTCCCGACGGAGGCACCGCGCGCGAGCCTTGAGCTCGGCGTGATCGGCAACGGCAGTGTTGCCGCCCTGATCGACCCGCATGCACGCATCGTCTGGTGCTGCCTGCCACGATTCGACGCAGACGCCAGCTTCTGCAGCCTGCTTTCACCCAGGATCGAGGGCGGCGACTGGGCGATCGAGCTGGAAGATTTCGATCATGTCGAACAGTTTTACCTGGCCAACACCGCGGTGCTGGTGACGCGCCTGTTCGACCATCACGGCGGCGCCATCGAGATCACCGACTTTGCGCCGCGACATCGATCCAGCGGCCGCCTTTACCATCCCGAGATGCTGGTGCGTCGCGTGGCGCCCATCGCCGGATCGCCGCGCATCCGCGTGCGCATGCGGCCGCTGTGCGACTACGGCGCTCGAACGCCGCAGTCGACTTCCGGCAGCAACCACATCCGCTACCTGCTCAGCGACGTGGTGCAGCGACTGACCACGGATATTGCGCCGCCATTGATCGAACGCCAGCTGCCGTTCGGGCTCGACCGGCCCGCTCATTTCGTGTTCGGCCCGGATGAGACCCTGGTGGATACCGTTGCCGATTTCGTCCACCTCGCGCTGGAACGAACCCTCGACTACTGGCGCGAATGGTCGCGCTATCTGTCCATTCCTTATGAATGGCAGGAGGCGGTGATCCGCGCCGCGATCACGTTGAAATTGTGCCAATACGAGGCCACCGGCGCGATCGTTGCCGCACTGACCACCTCCATCCCGGAATCGGCAGGCAGCGCGCGCAACTGGGATTATCGTTACTGCTGGTTGCGCGACGCGGCGTTCACCGTGCGCGCACTGAATCGACTCGGCGCCACGCGATCGATGGAGGAGTACATCCGCTACACCTTCAACCTGATCGCCAACCGCGGCGACGCGGAGATCGGACCGGTGTTCGGCATCACTTTCGAGGATGAACTGACCGAACGCCAAGTGGACACCCTGGCCGGATACCGCGGCATGGGCCCGGTGCGGGTCGGCAACGACGCATGGCGTCAGCGGCAGAACGATGTGTATGGCTCGGTGGTACTCGCGTCGAGCCAATTGTTCTTCGACCGTCGCCTGCAGCACCGCGGCGACGACGTGACCTTCCGGCGGCTTGAGCGCATGGGCGTGACGGCGTTGCGCATGGCCGAACAGACCGACGCGGGATTGTGGGAATATCGCGGCCGCGCCGCGGTGCACACCTATTCCGCCGCGATGTGCTGGGCCGCCTGCGACCGACTGGCCCACATTGCCACCGAGTTGGGACTGGATGATCGCGCCCGCTACTGGCATGAGGAGGCCGTGCAGCTCCACGCACGCATCGAGGCGCGCGCCTGGAACGGGAAACTCGGCCACTTTGTCGATGCCTACGATGGCGAACACCTGGATGCCAGTCTGTTGCTGCTGGCCGACATCGGCTTCGTGCAAGCCGACGATCCGCGGTTCGTCGCCACGGTCGACGCGATCGGCGAAGCACTCCGGCGCGGCGACTATCTGTTCCGCTACATCGCACCGGACGACTTCGGCGCGCCGGAGACGAGCTTCAACATCTGCACGTTCTGGTACATCGAGGCGCTGGCGGCCACCGGCCGCAAGGAGCGCGCGCGGACCATGTTCGAGCACATGCTGAAGCAGCGAAATTCGCTGGGGTTGCTGTCGGAGGACATTGCGCCGGCCAGCGGCGAACACTGGGGCAATTACCCGCAAACCTATTCGCTGGTTGGCCTGATCCAGGCGGCCATGCGCCTCTCGCGACGCTGGGAGGACGCCTTGTGAACGCCGGGCACAAGTCGGGGGGACGATTGGTGGTGGTCTCCAACCGGGTTGCCCTGCCGCGGCAGGGCGCACCGGGCGGCCTGGCCTCCGCATTGCAGGCTGCGCTCAATGAACATGGTGGGCTGTGGTTCGGCTGGAGCGGAAAGGTGGCTGGGGAAACCGCTGCCGAGGTGCACCAGCAGCAGGAAGGACCGGTCGACTACGCCACCATCGACCTCTCCCGTGCCGACCACGATGACTTCTACACCGGCTTTGCCAACGGCGCGCTATGGCCGCTGCTGCATTATCGGCCGGATGTGGTGAACTACCGGCGCAGCCACCTGGCCGGCTATCTTCGCGTCAACGAGTTGTTCGCCGACAAGCTGCTTCAGCTGATCGGTCCGCAAGACGTGATCTGGGTGCACGACTACCACCTCATTCCGCTCGCCTCGATGTTGCGAAAGCGCGGCGTGAAGAACCGCATCGGCTTCTTCCTGCATACACCGTTGCCCGCCGCGGGCCTGCTGATCGCGCTGCCCAACCACAGTGAGCTGCTGGAAACCCTCGCCAGCCATGACCTGATCGGCGTGCATACCCCGCGGGACCTGCGGGCGCTGGAAGACTATTTCCTGCACGAGGCCGGGGCAGTGATGCGGCTGGGTGGGCGCATGCGCATGCCCAATGGCCGCCAGTTCTGCGCCGGCGTGTTCCCGATCAGCATCGACACCGCGGGCATAGCCGACACTGCAGCCAAGGCCACCTCGATCCGCGAGATAACGCAGTTGCAACACAGCCTTGAAAACCGGGCGTTGATCATCGGCGTGGATCGGCTGGACTATTCCAAGGGTTTGCCGCAACGCTTCCAGGGTTATGCGCGCCTGCTTGAACGCAATCCGGAGCTGCATCGGCGCGTCACCTTCTTGCAGATCGCGCCGCCCTCGCGCGGCGCGGTGCTCGAATACCGCGAGATACGCCGCGAACTGGAACGCAGCGCTGGCCACATCAACGGCAAATACGCCACGCCCGACTGGGCGCCGCTGCGCTATATCAACAAATCCTTTCCGCACCGGCTGCTGGCCGGTTATTACCGAAGCGCGCGGGTGGGACTGGTCACACCGCTGCGTGACGGCATGAACCTGGTGGCCAAGGAGTACGTGGCCTGCCAGGACCCCGCTGATCCCGGGGTGCTGGTGTTGTCACGTTTCGCCGGCGCCGCCTTCGAACTCGGTGACGCCCTGCTGGTCAACCCCGCCGATACCGAAGAAGTGGCCGACGCGCTGGAAAAGGCCCTGCACATGCCGCTGGCCGAGCGGCGCCAGCGCTGGGAGGCGATGATGGCGGTGCTGCGCAAGAATGACATCACGCAGTGGCGCAGGAATTTCCTGGAAACCCTTCGCGCTCAGCCCTGATCCAGCCATATCAGACTGGCAAAACGCCCACTTGCAGCACCCTCACGCCGGTAGGAATAGAAGCGCGTATCGGTGAGCGTGTCGCAGCCGCCACCATGGACGCGTGTCACGCCGGCCGTCATCAGGCGCTGCCGAGCCAGCCCGGCCAGATCGCACCGCCAATGGCCGGGTCGCGAGGCCTCGAAACATGACGCAGCCATGGCGTCGTGCGCCATGAAAGCATCACGCACCTCCTCGCCGACCTCGTACGAGGAAGGGCCAATGCACGGCCCCAGCCAGGCGAGCACGCGCTCGGGAGCGGCAATCAACTGGATCAGCGTGGCTTCCAGCACACCGCCGGCCAGGCCCCGCCATCCCGCATGCGCCGCGCCGATCTCGCTGCCATCGTCGGCGCAGAACAGCACCGGCAGGCAGTCGGCCGTGAGGATCGAAAGCACTGTTCCGGGGATGTGCGACACCGCGGCGTCAGCTTGCGGCTCGACGTTGCTGGGCAGTGGCCCGAGTTCCGCCACGTCGATGCCGTGCACCTGATGCAGCCAGCGCGGATCCGCCGGCAACCGCAGTGTCTGTTGCAACGCACTGCGGTTGGCCATGACGGCATCCAGTGCATCACCGCTGCGCCACCCCAGGTTGAAGCGATCAAACGGCGGGGCGGAAACGCCGGGGCCGAGCCGCGTGGTGATCGCCGCATGCACCTGTGGGGGCGCGGGCCAGTCGGGGAAAATCCAGCTTTCGCGTTCGGTCATCAGGCCGGGTATCGAAATCGGGGACCACAGAGCATCGCATACTCGTGGCCGCCGTTCTGCGGCAGCGGATCAGTAATGGTCGCTGCCGTGCTCTGCCAGGTCCGCGCGCAAGGCCTCGATCAGCTCACGCTGGTCCGCCGGGCGCTCGGCCTCGAACGACATCTCCTCGCCGGTGGCCGGGTGCACGAACGACAACTTCTCGGCGTGCAGTGCCTGTCGTCGAAAGCCGCGCAAGGTGTTGACCAGCTCAGCGCTGGCCCCCTTGGGCAACTTCAGGCCACCGCCGTAAAGCGGATCGCCGATCAGCGGGTGGCCGATGTGCGTCATGTGCACGCGAATCTGGTGGGTACGACCGGTTTCCAGCTGGCACTGCAGCAGGCTGTGGGCACGAAAGCGCTCGCGCAGGCGGTAATGGGTGACCGCCCGCTTGCCGTCCTCCTCGTCGCGTACTGCCTGGCGCAGGCGATCGCCCATGCTGCGGCCGACCGGCTCGTCCACCGTGCCACCGGCGACCATGGTGCCCAGCACCACCGCTTCGTACTGTCGCTCCACCTCGTGCCGCGACAACAGGTCGACCAGTGCGGTGTAGGTGGGCAGGGTTCGCGCCACCACCATCAGGCCGGAGGTGTCCTTGTCCAGCCGATGCACGATACCGGCGCGCGGCAGTTCGGCCAGCTTCGGATCGTGGTGCAGCAGACCATTGAGCAGCGTACCCACCGGGTTGCCTGCGCCCGGATGGACCACCAAGCCAGCGGTCTTGTTCAGTACCAGCAGGTGCTCGTCCTCGTAAACGATGTTCAGCTCCATCGCTTCAGGAGCACTGGACACCTCATTCTCCAGCTCGACCTCGAGGCGCACCTGTTCACCACCGCGCAACAGTTGCCGCGCAGCCACCTCGGCGCCGTCGAGGGTCACCGCGCCAGCCTTGATCCAGCCACTGAGCCGTGATCGTGAATAATCGGGGAACATCTCGGCCAAAGCCTGGTCGAACCTGCGTCCCGCCGCCGTCAGCGGTACCTGCCCTTCGTGCCGGATCGTGGTCATGCGGGCATCCGCGGGTGACGGCCGGTTTCGGCTATCATGCCTGTTCGCTCAAACATCTGAATTCCTTCCTTATGCGCCCAACAATCGACTCGCCGAAGCTGCCGATGATCAAATTGACTGTCACGAAAGTGCTTGTATTGCTGGTGGTCGCGGTCTCGATGAGTGCATGTTCGATGTTCAAGTCGAAGCAGAACATCGACACCATGCCGCTGGAGGCGCTGTACAGCAATGCGCACAGCTCGCTTGAGAACGGTGACTACGCTGCAGCCACCAAAGCCTACCAGCGTCTGATCGCCCGCTTCCCGTCCGGTGAGTACAACGAGCAGGCCCAGCTGGATATGGCCTACTCGCAGTTCAAGGACAACCAGCCCGATGATGCCTTGTCCACGGTGAACCGCTTCATCAAGACCTATCCGGCCAACAAGCACGTCGATTATGCCTACTACCTGCGCGGTCTGATCAATTTCGATCGTACCGGCACCGTCCTTGAGCGCTTTTTCCCCCGCGCCGACAAGGATTCGCGTCGCGACCAAGGCTACAACCTGCAGTCGTTCGATGACTTTTCCGAGCTGTCGCGCCGCTTCCCGGACAGTGCCTACACCGCCGACGCACGCCAGCGGATGATCTACCTGCGCAATATCCTGGCGCAGTACGAAATCAACGTGGCCGAGTTCTACCTGCGCAACAAGGCCTATGTTGCCGCTGCGGACCGGTCCCAGTACGTGATCGAGCATTATCAGCAGGCGCCGCAGACCGGCGATGCCCTGGCGATCCTCACGCGCAGCTACCTCGCCCTGGATCACAAGGGTCTGGCCGACCAGAGCCGTCAGGTGCTGGCGCTGAACTACCCGAACCATCCTTATCTGACCGACCCCAAGTGGCCGCATGCGCCTTCGACGCTGCGCAAGATGGTGCCGTTCTCGGGTCACCACTGAGGAACGGGGAACGGCACGAGTTGCCGCGAATCGATCCATCGGGAAATGCAGACAGGGCCGGTGAGCAATCACCGGCCCTGTCTTTTTGACACCTTCGTGAAAACGAAAGTGCCGCCAGCTGGCTCAACGCCAGCCGGAAGTGATCGGGTAGCGCCGCTCCCGCCCGAACGCCCGCGTGGTCACCCGCGGACCGGGCGCCGACTGGCGACGCTTGAACTCGTTCAACAACACCAGCCGCACCACTCGGTGCACGGTGTCCGCCGGAAAGCCCTGCGCGATGATCTCTGGCTGAGACTGCTCGCGTTCGATGAAACGTTCGAGGATCGCATCCAGCTCGTCGTAGGACGGCAACGAATCCTGATCGGTCTGGTTGTCACGCAATTCGGCCGAGGGCGGGCGCTCGATGACGGCCGGGGGAATCATGTCACGCTCCCCCGCTTTCGCCGCGGCGGCATTGCGCCAGCGCGACAAGCGGTAAACCACCGTCTTGTAGACATCCTTCAGCGGCGCGTAGGCACCGCACATGTCGCCATACAAGGTCGCGTAACCCACCGCCATCTCGCTCTTGTTGCCGGTGGCCAGCAGCAGCCGGCCATGTTTGTTGGACAGCGCCATCAGCATCACGCCACGGGTGCGCGACTGCAGGTTTTCCTCGGTGGTGTCGGCGGCCTTGCCGGCAAATGCCGGACTCAGCGCGTCGACGAATGACTGATAGGTCGCCTCGATGTCGATCACGTGATAGTCCACGCCGAGCTTTTCCGCCTGCACGCGCGCGCCGTCCAGCGACAGCTGCGAGGTGTAGCGCGTGGGCATCATCACCGCCGTGACCCGGTCCGCACCGAGCGCGTCGACCGCCAGCGCCAAGGTCAATGCCGAATCGATGCCGCCGGACAGGCCCAGCAGCACACCGCCGAACCGGTTCTTGTCGATGTAGTCGCGGGTGCCGCGCACCAGGGCGGCGTAAAGCGTGGCCTCCAGCGATGCATCCGCCGCCACCGGCCAGTCCTGCGCGGCAAGCGTTCTCGTGGCGGCGTCGAACTCGGCCCACAACAGCACATCAACAAACGCCGGCGCACGCGCCGCGATCGAGCCGTCGCCATTGACCAGCATCGAGCTGCCGTCATATACGACATCGTCCTGGCCACCGACCAGGTTGAGATAGGCGATGGCACAACCGGTTTCCCGAGCCCGCGCGGTCAGCACCTGTTCGCGCTCGGCCTGCTTGCGCTCATCCCAGGGCGAGGCATTGATCACCACCAGCAACTGGGCACCTGCGGCGGCGGCCTGCGCTGCCGGTTCAGGCTGCCAGACGTCCTCGCAGATCAGCAGGCCGACGGTGACGCCGTCGATGACCGTGGTAACCGAGGCATGACCGGGGCGGAAGTAGCGCTTGTCGTCGAACACGCCGTAATTCGGCAAGGCCTGCTTGTGCGCAATGGATTCCACGTGGCCGTCGCACAGCAGGCTGGCGGCGTTGAAAACCTCGCCCTCGCTGTGCGGATGACCGACCAGCGCGGCGATGCCGTGGGTCGCGGCGGCCAAAGTCGCCAGTTCGTGATCGCATGAAGCCAGGAAGCTCGGTCGCAACAGCAGGTCCTCGGGCGGGTAGCCGCTGAGGGTCAACTCGGGAAAAGCCACCAGATCCGCGCCACCGGCTTGCGCCTGCGCGATCAGCTCGCCCACCTTGGCGGCATTGGCCGCCACCGCACCGACCGCAAAATCGTATTGGGCCAGCGCCAAACGCAGCTTTGCCATGAACCAGAGCTCCAGAGACGACGAAGGCCGCGACGAATCGCGGCCTTCGCATTTTACGGTACGGCAGTGCCGACTTGCGCCGGGCGGATTACTTCATCAGCTTGGCGAGCGCCTTGCCCAGATCCGCCGGCGACTTCACCGTGGTCACGCCAGCCTTTTCCAGAGCAGCGAACTTGGCTTCTGCCGTGCCCTTGCCGCCGGAGATGATCGCGCCGGCGTGGCCCATGCGCTTGCCGGCCGGAGCCGAAGCACCGGCGATGAAGGACACCACCGGCTTGGTCACGTACTCGGAAATGAATTCCGCGGCGTCTTCCTCGGCGCTGCCGCCGATCTCGCCCACCATGATGATGCCTTCGGTCTGCGGGTCGTCCTGGAACAGCTTCAGGCAGTCGATGAAGCTCAGGCCGTTGATCGGGTCGCCGCCGATGCCGATCACCGTGCTCTGGCCGAGGCCTTCGTTGGTGGTCTGGAACACCGCTTCATAGGTCAGCGTGCCGGAGCGCGAGACCACGCCGACCTTGCCCTTGCTGTGGATGTGACCCGGCATGATGCCGATCTTGCATTCACCCGGGGTGATGATGCCGGGGCAGTTCGGCCCGATCAGCACGATCTCCGGATGCTGCTGCAGCACGTTCTTCACGCGCAGCATGTCGAGCACCGGAATGCCTTCGGTGATCGCCACGATCACCTTGATGCCGGCGTCGATCGCCTCGAGGATCGAATCGGCCGCGAACGGCGGCGGCACGAAGATCACCGACGCGTCGGCGCCGGTTTCCAGCACGGCCTCATCGACCGAGTTGAACACGGGCAGGCCGATGTGCTCGGAACCGCCCTTGCCCGGGGTCACGCCGCCGACGATCTGGGTGCCGTAATCGAGGCACTGCTGTGCATGGAAGGTGCCCTGCTGGCCGGTGAAGCCCTGCACCAACACCTTGGTGTTCTTGTTGACCAAAACGCTCATTCGATTACTCCTCAGGCCTTCGCGGCAGCCACGGCTTTCTGGGCCGCGTCGTTGAGATCATCCGCCGGCGTGATCGCCAGGCCGGAGTTGGCCAGCAGTTCGCGGCCCTGATCGACATTGGTGCCCTGCAGGCGCACCACCACGGGGATCTTCAGGCCCACTTCCTTGACCGCGGCAATGATGCCCTCGGCGATCAGGTCGCAGCGCACGATGCCGCCGAAGATGTTGACCAGGATGCAGTTGACCTTGTCCGAGGACAGGATCAGCTTGAACGCCTCGGTCACGCGCTCCTTGGTGGCGCCACCGCCGACGTCGAGGAAGTTGGCCGGCTCGCCGCCTGCCAGCTTGATCACGTCCATCGTGGCCATGGCCAGACCGGCGCCATTGACCATGCATCCGATGGTGCCGTCCATCGTCACGTAGTTCAGGTTGTTTTGCTGCGCGGCCGCTTCGGCGGCGTCTTCCTGGCTCAGGTCGCGCATGGCGGCCAGATTGGGGTGACGGAATTCGGCGTTGTCGTCGGAGTTGACCTTGCCGTCCAGCGCGGCGAGGTTGCCGTCTTCCAGCACGGCCAGCGGGTTCAGCTCGACCAGGGCCAGGTCCTGCTCGTTGAACAGCTTGTACAGGCCCAACATGATCTTGGTCAGCTGGTTGACCTGCTTGCCATTCAGATCCATCGCGAAGCCGAGCTGGCGGCACTGGTACGGCTGCAGCCCTTCGACGAAGTCGATCACGATGGTGTGGATGTCTTCCGGCGTTTCATTCGCCACCTGCTCGATGTCCACGCCGCCATGCTTGGAGGCGATGAAGGACACGGACTTGGAGTCGCGGTCGACCAGGATCGACAGGTACAGCTCACGGGCGATGTCGGTGGCGTCGGTCACCAGCACCAGATTCACCGGCAGCGCGCGGCCGGCCGACTGGTAGGTTTCCATGTGGGTGCCGAGCATGCCCTTGGCGGCGGCACGCACGTCGTCGAAGCTGCGGCAGAACTTGACGCCGCCGGACTTGCCGCGACCGCCGGCATGGATCTGGGCCTTGACCATCCATTGCGAGCCACCGAGCGCCTTGGCGGCATCGACAGCGGCATCGGGGGAGTTGGCAACCTTGCCCGGCGGAACGGCAATGCCGTACTGCGCGAACAGTTCTTTGGCCTGGTATTCGTGGAAATTCATTCGATACCTCGAGCGAACGGAAAAACGATGGCGGCCGCACGCCTGTATTGCAGCGTGGGTCAGGGAGGTCGGACGGCGGAGGAGCGCGCTGCCGGAAGCAGTGCGCCTGCCAGGTGAAACCCGGCTTACCGCGCCATGCGGCCGCCTATTTTCGCGGAAGCGGGCCCCGATGGAAAGGCCCGCGGCTCCGAAACGGTCTTGCGGCGCGGTTCCATGCGCTTTTGCGCGGTGCCACAGCGTCTGGCGGGCCGTCTATACTCGTGCGGAACCGCCCGGAGTAGCCCATTCGTGTCCAGCAGCCCGCCGTTCGTCGCCACCCGTACTGCCACCGCGACGATTCGCCACGAGCTGTCTTTCCTCAACGGGTTCCGGCTGGTGCAGGCCCTGGTCTACGCCGGACTCGCGTTCAGTCCGCCGGGCATGGGCTGGCCGCAACTAAGCGCGCCCAGCTATGCGCACGGCATGGTCCTTCTGTATCTCCTGTTTGCGCTGGTCATGCTGCTGGTGAATCGGCGCAGCATGCCGCATGCGCTGGGCGTGGTGGCGGCGACCCTGGTGGTGGACATCGCGGCGGCGGTGGCGGCCATCGCGGCGATGCACGATGCACGCATCGGCATTGCCATGATGCTGGCGGTGAATCTGAGCGCAGGCGCCCTCATCCTGCCGTTGCGGCTGTCCGCGTTCTTCGCGGCGCTGGCCACGCTGGGCATTCTCGGGCACACCTTGTTTGGTGGGTTCGGGAACAACCCGGGTGATCGCGACCTGCTTGAAGCAGGCTTGTTCGGCCTGGCCTATTTCGCCACCACCACCTTGTGCAACGTGCTGGGGCGGCAGTTGCGCGCCACCGAGGCGCTCGCCGAGCAGCGCAGCACCGACCTGGCCAACCTGGCCCAAGTCAACGAACTGATCATCCGCCGCATGAAAACCGGCGTGCTGCTGGTGGATGACGCCAACCGCATCCACCAGATCAACGAATCGGCGTGGATGCTGATGGGCAACCCGGGCGCCGACCAGCGCGATCTGGGCCAGCTGGCGCCGGAGTTGTCGCGCCGGCTGTATCACTGGATGACCTCGGGCAAGCTGGACGAAACCGCCACCCAGCTCGCCGACGGCGTGCCCGAGGTGGTGCCGCGCTTTACCCGGCTGGCGCCGAACGACGATTCGCACGTGTTGATCTTCCTCGACGACACTTCCCTGCTGTCGCGCCGCGCGGAGGAACTCACGCTGACATCGCTGGGCCGCCTGTCTGCCTCGATCGCCCACGAAATCCGCAATCCGCTGGCGGCAATCCGCTATTCGGCCCAACTGCTCGCCGAATCCACCAGCATGGATGCCACCGACCAGCGCATGGTCGAGATCATCAACAACCACTGCATCCGGCTCAACGAGATCATCGAGAACATCCTGCAGCTGTCGCGGCGCGAGCGCTCGCGGCCGGAAACGCTGGATCTGGGCCACTGGGCGCAGGCCTTCGTCGAGGAATACGTGCAGGGCAACGACCTGGGTGCCGACTCGCTGCGCGCCATCGCCAGCAGCGGCGTTCCGGTGGCGGCGGTGGCCGACCCGCAGCAACTGCAGCAGGTGGTCTGGAACCTGGTGCAGAACGCGCTGCGCTACGGCCGCCTGCCCGGCGAGCCGGCACGCGTGATGGTGGTCAGTCGCCAGGGCGAACACGGCGTACCCATCCTGGAAGTGATCGACCGTGGCCCCGGCATCGCGCCGAAAGTGGCCGCGCAGATCTTCGAGCCGTTCTACACCACCCACGAATACGGCACCGGACTGGGCCTTTACCTGGCCCGACAGATGAGCGATGCCAACCAGGCCGCGCTGGAATATGTGCGCGTGGCCGGCGGCGGCAGCTGCTTCCGACTGGTGCTGACACCGCCGGCGCGCAGCCCGGCGGATGTGACCGAACACGCACAAACTGCCACGCGTTGACCTTTTGACCCGCACTAGTAACCTTCCATCGATTGCCTAAGGAAACCTGGACCACTCATGACTGCACAGACCGTCCTGGTCATTGACGACGAACGCGACATCCGCGAACTGCTGACCATCACGCTCGGACGCATGGACCTTCAGGTCGACGCCGTGGGTACCGTTGGCGATGCGCGTCGCGCGCTGGCCGAGCGCAGTTACGACCTCTGCTTCACCGACATGCGACTGCCCGATGGCAATGGCCAGGAAGTGATCGAGCTGATCGCGGCCGAACACCCGGACATGCCGGTGGCGATGATCACGGCCTATGGCAACGTGGACGCCGCCGTGAATGCGCTGAAAGCCGGCGCATTCGACTTCGTCTCCAAACCGGTGGACATCCAGATGCTGCGCGGACTGGTGCGCACCGCGCTGCGCCTGGCCGAGGAAAAGCGCAACGGCGGCGCGGCATCGACACCCGGCGATTCCAGCAATCGCCTGATCGGCGATTCGGCGGCCATGCAACAGGTGCGTGCCACCATCGGCAAGCTGGCGCGCAACCAGGCGCCGGTCTATATCGCCGGTGAATCGGGCGTGGGCAAGGAACTGGTGGCCCGGCTGATCCACGAACAGGGTCCGCGTGCCGGCGGACCGTTCGTGCCGGTCAACTGTGGCGCGATTCCCTCCGAGCTGATGGAAAGCGAGTTCTTCGGCCATCGCAAGGGCAGCTTCACCGGCGCCAGCACCGACAAGGAAGGCCTGTTCCAGGCCGCCCAGGGTGGCACCCTGTTCCTGGACGAGGTGGCCGAACTGCCACTGCACATGCAGGTGAAGCTGCTGCGCGCGATCCAGGAAAAGGCGGTGCGCCCGATTGGCGGCCGTGACGAGATTCCGGTCGACGTGCGCATCCTGTCCGCAACCCACAAGAATCTCGGTCAGCTGGTCGAGCAGGGCCAGTTCCGACAGGACCTGTTCTACCGCATCAACGTGATCGAACTGCGTGTGCCGCCGCTGCGCGAACGGCGCGGCGACGTGGCGCAACTGTCCGCCTTCATCCTCATGGCACTGGCGGGGAAGAGTGGCGAGAACGTCGGCCAGCTGGCGCCCGGCGCACGCGATGCGCTGGCGGCCTACGATTTCCCCGGCAACGTGCGCGAACTGGAGAACGTGCTGGAACGCGCCATGGCCATGTGCGATGGCAGCACCATCGAGGCGGTGGATCTGATGCTGCCCCAACGTAGCGCGCGGGTCAGCATGGAGGGAGGCGCGTCGGCGGGTATCAACGCAGCGACGGCAACCACGCCGACCACGGACGCTGGCGCGGATGGCGGACTGGATGACTACATCAGCAACCTGGAACGCACCGCGATCGTCAAGGCGCTGGAAGAATCCCGTTACAACAAGACCGCCGCGGCGCGGAAGCTCGGCATCACCTTCCGCGCACTGCGCTACAAGCTGAAGAAACTGGGCATCGACTGACCAGGCAGGATCGGGCCGATCGCGTTGCCACGCGAACGGCCCTCAGGCACCACCCTGCTCCGTTGTCAGCGCCTTGCGCAAGGTCCGCAGCAGGGTATGGGTGGTCACCGGCTTTTCGATCACGTGCAGCTTCTCCAGCGGCGGAAGCTCGTGCAGATCTGGCGGCGAGCCGGCGCGGGCAAGCAGCACCACCGCGCCTCGATAACCTTCGTCGAGCAGCGCGGCCAGGGTCCGCACGCCGGTCAGCAGGTTCATGTCGGCATCCAGCACCACCAGGTCGGGCAGGCCTGCGGCCTCGATCCACTGCAATGCCGCGGTACCGCTCTGGCTGGCATGGGCCTGATAGCCGTAGGCGTCCAGTGTGTCGGACAGCAGCGACAACTGGGCCGCCTCCTCGACCACCACCAGTACGCGCTCGGCCGCACCTTCCAGATCGTCATCGCCGGCATTTTCGCCCGCTTCGGACACCAGCTCCTCCAGCGGTATGTACAGGTCGAAACGGGTACCGCGACCGGGCGCACTGTCCACCCGCATCACGCCGCCATGGCTGCCGACGATGCGCTTGCACGAGAGCAGGCCAAGCCCGGTGCCGGCTTCCTTGGTGGTAAAGAACGGTTCGAACATGTGCTCCAGCACCGCCGGCTCCATGCCGGGACCGTCGTCGACCACGCTGATGCGCAGGTACGGACCCAACCGCGGTTGTTCTTCGGCCAAAAAGAAGTCATCAGCCAACTCGCATTGCGATGTTTCGATGTGAAGCTTGCCACCATCGGGCATGGCCTGGATCGCGTTCAGGCACAGGTTCAGCAGGCACTGCTGCAGTTCGGTGTGATTGCCTTCAAAGGAAAGCTCCGCGTCGTGGATGTTCAGTTGCATTTCCACGCTGCGCGGCACGCTGCCCTGCATCAGCAAATCAAACGCACTGAAGAGCGCCCCCAGCTTCACCTGCTCGGCACGTCGCGCGCCACTGGCGAAAGACAGCATGGAATGCACCATCTCCAGGCCGCGCCGGCCGCAATCACGCACCAGCTTGCCCAGGCGCGCCAGTCGCGGATCGTCGTCGTAATCCTGCAGGCTGTCACCGGCCAGCAACAGCGGTTGCAACAGGTTGCGCAAGTCATGGCTCAAGCCACCGGCCAGCATCGCCAGGCTCTCGAAACGCTGGGCGCGGATCAGCTCGGCTTCGGCGCGCCGGTTGGCGCTGCGAGCCTTGGCTTCATCCAGCGCGCGCCGCACGGCGCTGGCCAGTCGCGCCGGATTCTGTTTGAGGATGTAGTCCGTCGCACCGTTGCGCAGCGCTTCGATCGCGGCATCTTCGCCCAGCGTGGCGGACACGAAAATGAAGGGCAGGTCCTCGTCGCGCTGGCGCAACAGCTCCAGGGCACGTTGTCCGGAAAAGCCCGGCATGCTGAGGTCCGACAGGACGATGTCGGGTGAAAAATCGTCCAGCGCTGAAACGAAGTGGCGTTCATCATCGACAAGGCGCACTTCGTAATCGATGTTGTCAGCCTGCAGTTCGGACAGCACCAGCTCGGCGTCAAGCGCATTGTCCTCCACCTGCAGAACCCGGATGGTCGGTATGTTTCGAAGCGGCCGCTGCGACATGGTGTCCTCGCTAGTTTTCTGACGTCCACGGGGGCGGCGGCATCACTGCCTGGTCTCCTGCGGAATACCGGATCGCCGGGTGAATCATTCTCTTTCCGGCGCCTGATTGAGCACGGCCCAGAACTGCCCGAGTGTCCGTACTGCGTCGAAAAACTGATCCACGTCGACCGGTTTGATCACATAGGCGTTGGCGCCCAGGTCCCAGCTGCGCGCCAGATCGCTTTCCTCGCGCGAGGACGACAGGATCACGACCGGGATCCGCTTCATCTGCTCATCCGCACGCATGGCGGTCAGCACGTCCAGACCGTTCATGCGCGGCATCTTGATATCCAGCAACACGACCGCGGGATTGCCCGGCTCGCGCGTCGCCCAGGCACCGCGCGCATAGAGGTAGTCCAGGCATTCGACGCCGTCCTCCACGTGCACGACGGGGTTGGCCAGATGCGCCTCTCCCAGCGCGTCCATGGCCATCTCGGCATCGGCCATGCTGTCTTCCACCAGCAGAATGGTGCGCAAATCTTTCTTGTTCATGTCGTGCTCTCGCTACTCGCCCCGGCGGCATCAGTGGCCGGCAGCGAAAAATGAAATTGGGCACCCTTACCCGGCTCGGCCTCGGCCCAGACCCGGCCGCCGTGACGGGCCACGATCCGTCGCACGTTGGCCAGTCCAATGCCGTTGCCGGGAAATTCCGAAGCGCGATGCAAACGCTGGAACACCCCGAACAGCTTCTCGGCGTACTGCATGTCGAAACCCGCACCGTTGTCACTCACGGTGAATTCGTAGTTGCCATGGCGCCCCTGCTTCACGCTGACCTCGATCCGGGCCACCTCGCACTGCCCGGTGTACTTCACCGCATTGCCCAACAGGTTCTGCCACACCGTACGCAACATGTTCTGGTCGCCGATCACCATCGGCAGAGGAGCAATGGTCCACACGATACGCCGTTCCTCCGCCCCCGTTTCAACCAGCGCCTGGGCCTCCTCGACCAGCGACTGCATGTCCACGCCCTGCAGCCTCAGCGCGCCCCGTCCCAGCCGCGAGAACACCAGCAGATCGTCGATCAACAGCGCCATGCGCTGCGCCGAGCTGCCGATCACGTCCAGATAGTGGGTCGATTTCTCGTCGAGGCGTTCCCCCAGATGTTGTTCCAGCTTGCGCGCAAAGCCGGCGATGTGACGCAGTGGCGCGCGCAGATCATGCGATACCGAATAGCTGAAGGCCTCCAGCTCCCGGTTGACGTCGGAAATCTGGCTGACCTTGCCTTCCAGCTGGCGATTGAGCTCGTTGACCTGATGCTCGGCCAGCGCGCGAGTGGTCACGTCACTGACCGTCAGCAACAACGACCGGGCATCCGAGTCCTGCTGCTGCAGGCGACGGGCATTGATCACCAGGTTGCGCTCCATGCCATCGGCGGTGCGCTGGACCATGTCGTAGTCCCACAACTCGCGGTCACGCGACAGCACGTCCTTCAATCGCTGCAACAAAACGCCATTGTTCCACGCCCCGTCGCCAATTTCGGACAGCGGCACGGACGCGCCGGCCGGGTCCATGCCATAGAGTTCGCCAAATGCATTGTTGACCAGCAGGGTCCTCAGCTGGTCGTCAAACAGCGCGATCGGCTCGCGCACAGCCTGGAAAATGAGTCGGGATCGCTGTACGGCGCGGTCTTCGCGACCCTCGGCGAGTTGTCGTTGACCGATCTGGCGTTCCGACATCCACACGATGACCGCGAGCAGGAAAAGCTGGGCCAGCGCAGTGACGCCAAGCACCACGCGACCGTCAGCCGCCTTGGCCTTCGCCGCGGCCTGCCGGCTCTCCAGCAGCCTGTCCTCGTTGTGGACCACCTTTTCAATTTCGGCACTGATGCCGAACAGATCGCCCGCGTTGTGCAGCGATTGCCGGGCACCGTCGAGATCGCCACGGTCGATCCGCGCCCTGGCCTCTTTCATCAGCACGATGCGCCCGGTCAGGGCGTTGTCCAACGCACCGATCAGGCTTTGCTGATCCGGATTGTCGCGGGTCAGCGCGCGCAACTGGCGAATGTCCTCCGGGATCTGCTGGTCCGCGGCTGCCGCCCGCTGTCGCGTATGCGGATCCGAGTCGCCCGCCAGCATCCGATAGCTCGCGCTCTCTCCGTCGCGCGCCAGATAGGCCAGCTGATAGGTGGCCGCCTTGATTTCACTGGAGTGCGCCACCCAGGAAGCAGCCCGCTGCGTATCCAGGATGCTGGTCTTGGTGACCGCATAAGGCAGCCCGACGATGACCAGCACCGCCAGCAGGAGTCCGGCCGTACGCCACCTCGGGAATGCGCTTTTTTTCATATGGCCAGCGACCTCGGTCGAACCGTCACGACAGGTATCCCGGCATTCTTGCATGTTTGCCAGGCGACCTGACCAGAGGACCCGCCATCCGGTTCTCTATCGTGTCGGGACCCTCATGGCGCGGCTTTCGCTGCGGGAGCCGGCTTGGCCTGCATGGTGAAATGCAACTCGCCACCTGCCGTTATCTGGCCGTGATGCAACCAGGGGCCGTCCAGCGGCTTGCCGTTCAACGTGACAGAGCCGACATAGGGATGCGCATCATCCAGCGGCGAAGCAGTGATCGTGAACGTGCGACCGCCGCCCAGATGGATTGCCGCGCGCGACACGAACGGCCGGCCGATGGCATACATGTCACTTCCCGGCGTCACCGGATAGAAGCCCAACGCGGTGAACACGTACCACGCCGACATCTGGCCCAGGTCGTCATTGCCGCTCAAGCCATCCGGGCGCGCCGCGTACTGGCTGTCCATGATCTGCTTCAGGCGGGCCTGGGTCTTCCACGGCGCACCGGCATAGTCGTACAGGTAGGCGATGTGGTGGCTGGGTTCGTTGCCGTGTGCGTACCAGCCGATCAGGCCGGTGATGTCCTCGACGTTCTTGAAGTGGGCGGGATCGATCTTCGCGTCGAACAGGGCGTCAAGTTTCGCGATGAATTTCGCGTCGCCGCCCATCGCCTTGATCAGCCCGGCCACGTCCTGCGGCACGTACCACGAGTACTGCCAGGCGTTGCCTTCGGTGTAGTCGCTGCCATAGCCGGCCGCTTCCGGATCGAACGGTTCGCGGAACTTGCCGTCGCTCAACCGCGCGCGCATGAAGCCGGTTTTCGGATCCCATGCATGGCGCCAGTTGCCGGCACGTTTTTCGAACGTGGCGGCAATGTCGTTCTTGCCCATCGCCTTGGCCATTTGCGCCAGCGACCAGTCGTCATAGGCGTATTCCAGCGTCTTCGAAGCGCCTTCGGGTTCCTTGTCGATCGGCACGTAGCCGAGCTTCATGTAATCGGCAAGGTCGCCGTACGGGCCATAAGTCGCGCTGGCCACCATCGCCTCAAGCGCCTTGTCGACGTCAAAACCACGCACGCCCTTGATGTACGCATCGGCGATCACCGGCACCGCGTGATAGCCGATCATGCACCATGTTTCCAGACCCTGGTACGCCCACACCGGCAGGATGCCGAACGGGCTGGCCTCGCGTGCGGCAATCAGCGATCGGATGAAATCGGTGCTTCGCTGCGGATTCAACAGCACCATCAACGGCTGCTGCGCGCGGTACACGTCCCACAGCGACCAGGTCGAGTAGAACTCGAAATCCTTCGCCCGGTGCACTGCGTGATCCGGCCCGCGGTACTCGCCGTTGACGTCCATGCTCAGCGTGGGCGACAGCATCGCGTGGTACAGCGCGGTGTAGAACATCGTGCTGGCGGTCTTCGGTGCGTCGACGTCGATCACCGCCAGCGCCTTGTTCCAGTCGGCCGTCGCCTCGGCCCGGCGCGCGTCAAAATCCCAGCCCGCGCCATCCTTGTCGAGATTGGCCACGGCGTTGGTTTCACTCACCGTGGAGATCGCCACCTTCACTTCCAGCGGCTGCTTGAGTTTGCCGAAGTCGAACACGCCAACCAGTGCGCGACCGTTCTGGGCATCGTGATCCTCGGCATGATTGCCGGGGCCGGCAAAGCCCTTGTAGGTGACATCGGTCTCGCGGTTCAGCAGTTCACGCGAGGTCATCGGCTGCGAGAAACGCATCGCGAAACACAATTCGCGTCCCGGCGCCCAGCCGCGGGTGGTGCGACAGCCGGTGACCGTGCCGTCGGGGTGCACGCGCAGGCTCGACCACAGCACCTTGCCTGCGTAGTCGTAAATGCTCGGGCGCAGATCCAGCAGCACGTGCGCCGGCTTGCCGACGGGGAACGTGTAGCGGTGCCAGCCGATCCGGCGCCCCGCGGTGAGCTCGGCGCGCACGTCGTAGTCGTCCAGGGTGACCGCGTAATAGCCCGCCTGCACCACTTCGCTGGCGTGCGAGAAGCGCGAGCGGTAGCCACTGCCCGGCTTCGCCGGATCGCCCGGCTCCAGCCGCACGTCGCCGGCAATCGGCATCACCAGCACATCGCCCAGGTCCGAATGGCCGGAGCCGGAGAAGTGGGTATGGGAGAAACCCAGGATGCTGTTGTCGCCGTACTGGTAGCCCGCCGCCCACTTGTAGGCGTGCTTGAAATCCGGCATCGCGGTATCTGGCGACAGCTGGATCATGCCGAACGGCACCGTGGCGCCGGGAAAGGTATGCCCGTCGCCACCGGTGCCGATGCGCGGATCCACCGCGCCGGCATGTCCCGGCGTTGCCGCGGCAAAGGCCGGGGTCAGGGCAGCCGCGACCAGCAGCGAGATCAGCCAGGGACGGGCCATGAGGTTTCTCCAGAAATTTAGATCGTTCCAAATACTGCAAGCTACCATCGAATACTCGGCCACGCATGCTGCGTTGCAGAACTTCGCGAGTTGCCCATTGGGTCGAGGGATCAGGTACATTTGGATCGTTCCAAATCAGGCAGGACCATGGACAGCGCCTCACCCATCCGACGCAAGATCACCCTCGTCGACATCGCCGCCGGCTGCGGTGTCTCCCGTGCCACCGTATCGCTGGTATTGCGCAACAGCCCGCTGGTGAACAAGAACACCCGGGCCCGCGTCGAGGCGGAGCTGCGCAAGCAGGGTTACGTTTACAACCGCGCGGCGGCCAACCTGCGCCGACAGACGTCCTCGAGCATCGCCCTGGTACTCAACGACCTGGCCAATCCGTTCTTTGCGGAATTTGCCGCTGGCGTCGATGAGGTCGTGGGCGAAAGCGGTTTCGTCACCCTGCTCGGTTGCACCAGCGAATCGCCCAAGCGCGAGCAGGCCGTGCTCGAATCGCTGATCGAACACGGCCCGGCGGGCATCATCCTGTCGCCCGCCGAAGGCAGCAACGCCGCGCAGGTGCTGGCTGCCGTCGGTGGACAGATGCCGGTGCTGTTGTTCAACCGTGAACTGGGCGGCGACCTGCCCGAATATGCGCACTGGGACCTGTTGGCGCTGGACAACCGTCGTGGCGCCCAGCTGGCCACGGAACATCTGCTGAGCCAGGGCCATCAGCGCATCGCCTTTTTCGGCGGTCATCGCGAATCCAGTTCATGCCGACAGCGGCACAGCGGCTATGTCGAGGCGATGCAGGCAGCCGGCCTGGCCATCGCCTCGCACTGGGATGTCGAATGCGCGCCGACGCGGCTGGATGCCGCCTCCGCCACCGCCGCCCTGTTCGCCGCCGAACCGTCGCCCACCGCCGTGGTTTGCTACAACGATGCGGTGGCGATGGGGCTGATGCTGGGTCTGAACCAGCGCGGACTGCGCCCGGGCCACGACATCGCGCTGACCGGCTTCGACGATATTGCCGAGGCTGCGCTGTGCATGCCGGCACTGACCACCCTGACTTCCGCACCACGCACGCGCGGCCGCCAGGCTGCCGACATGCTGCTGCAACGCCTGCGCGACCCGGCGGCCGATACCCGGCGCACCATTGCCGCCGTGCAGCTGGTGGTTCGTGCCAGCAGCTGCCCACCCCCTGCCCTCTGACTCCACTTTCAGGAAGACGCCCATGGCTTTTGTCACTCCGCCCGACGCTACCGCGCCCCGCCCCGGCGAGCAGCGCCAGCGCTATACCGACAATCCGATGGCGCTGGGCGTGCTCACCACCATCTTCTTCATGTGGGGCTTCCTGACCTGCCTCAACGACATCCTGATCCCGCACCTGAAGTCGATCTTCCAGCTCAGCTATGCGCAGGCGATCCTGGTGCAATTCACCTTCTTCGGTGCGTACTTCCTGATGGCGATGCCGGCGGGCCGGCTGATCGCCGCGGTCGGCTACAAGAAGGGCATCGTGGCCGGCCTGGCGATTGCAGGCGTCGGCGCGCTCGGTTTCTGGCCTGCCGCCAGCCTGCATCTTTACGCCGCCTTCCTCGGTGCACTGTTCGTGCTGGCCACCGGCATCACCGTGCTGCAGGTGGCGGCCAACCCCTATGTCGCCCTGCTCGGACCGGAGCAGACCAGTTCCAGTCGACTCACCCTGGCGCAGGCGCTGAACTCGCTCGGCACCACGCTGGCGCCGCTGTTCGGCGGGCTGCTGATCCTGTCCAACGTGGTCAAGAACCCCGAACAACTTGCGGCGCTGGAACCGGCTCAACGCGTGCTGTACGACACCCAGCAGGCGCAGGCCGTGCAGTTTCCGTACATCGGCTTGGCGGTGGTGTTGTTCCTGCTCGCCCTGTTCGTCTGGCTGTTTCGCCTGCCTGCCTTGAGCGAGGCCACCGATCAGTCCGATACGGGCCACCACAGCTATGCCGACGTGCTGCGTCATCCGCACGTGCTGTTCGGCGTGCTGGGCATTTTCTTCTACGTGGGCGCCGAGGTATCGATCGGCAGCTTCATGGTCAATTACCTGTCGATGCCCGACATCGGCCACATCAGCGAACAGCAGGCGGCGCATTACGTGTCGTGGTACTGGGGTGGTGCGATGGTCGGCCGCTTCGTCGGCTCGGCGCTGATGGCGAAGTTCTCCCCACGCAAGCTGCTGGCAGCGTTCGCGTCGATCAACACCTTGCTGGTGCTGACCACCATGCTCAGCAAGGGTGACGTGGCGATGTACAGCATCATCGCGATCGGCCTGTTCAACTCGATCATGTTCCCGACCATCTTCGCGCTCGGCATCGAGCGGCTGGGACCGATGACCAGCAAGGCGTCCAGCCTGCTGATCATGGCCATCGTCGGCGGCGCGATCATCCCCTACGTGCAAGGCGTTTTCGCCGACCACATCGGCCTGCAGCACGCGTTCTTCCTGCCACTGCTGTGCTACCTGTACATCGTGTTCTACGGCCTGAGCGGTTCGCGTATCCGCAGCCTCCCCGCCGCTGACACAAAGCGGGGCGCTTGAGATGGCGGTTCACTCCATCCTGTGTTTCGGCGAGGCCCTGATCGACCTGCATGCCGAAGGCGTCGACGAGCATGGCTTTGCGGCTCGCTTCGTGCCATTCGCCGGTGGCGCGCCCGCCAACGTGGCCGTTGCCGCGGCACGGCTTGGTGGCCAAGCACGTTTCGCCGGCATGCTCGGCCGGGATCGCTTCGGTGACTTCCTGCTCGACAGCCTGCAACGTGCCGGCGTCGGCACCGAGGACGTGGTCCGCACCGACGCGGCGAACAGCGCACTGGCGCTGGTCAGCCTGGACGCGGAAGGCGAACGCAGCTTCAGTTTTTATCGCGACCGCTCGGCCGACCTGTTGTTCCGGCCCGCCGACTTCCGCGGCAATGCCTTCAGCGATACCAGCGTCTTCCATGTCTGCTCCAACAGCATGACCGAGCCGGAACTGGCCGCGACCACCCGCGACGGCATGCAGCGCGCGCATGCAGGCGGGGCCTTGGTCAGCTTCGACGTGAACCTGCGCCCCGCCCTGTGGCCGGCCGGTGTGGATGCGCGCCCCCTGCTGTGGCCGGCCCTGCATCTGGCTGATGTGGTGAAGATGTCGGCCGAGGAATTCAGCTACCTGGCGGTCGACGGCGAACCGGCGGCACTGGAGCGGCTATGGCTCGGTCGCACCCGCCTGCTGGTGGTGACCGACGGCGGCGGCCCGATCCGCTGGTTCCATCCCGATGCCGAAGGCGAATTTCCGAGCTACCCGGTCGAAGTGATCGATTCCACCGCGGCCGGCGACGCTTTTGTCGGCGGCCTGCTGTGCCGCCTCGCCGAACTGGAACCCGTCCCCGACCGACTCGACCACCTGGTCACCGAACTCCCGTGCCTGCACGCGATGCTGCGCTTTGCCGCCGCCTGCGGTGCACTGACCGTGACCATGCGTGGTTCATTCTCCGCCATGCCAGGCACCGCCCAGGTGCTGACCTTCATGGAGCAGCACGCATGAACGATCTTCCCCATACGCCCGACACCGACTTCCGCTGCGCCCAGTTCCTGCGCGCGCACATTGCGCGGACCATGGCGTTCTACCACCCGCACGCGATCGATCCCGAAGGCGGCTTCTTCCACTACTTCAAGGACGACGGCACGATCTACGATCGCCGCCATCGGCACCTGGTCAGCAGCACCCGCTTCGTTTTCAACTACGCGATGGCGGCGATCGAGTTCGGCGATGACGCGACACTTCGCGACGCCTATCTGGACGCCACGCGCCACGGCCTGCGCTACCTGCGCGAGGTGCATCGCGATCCGCGCAGCGGCGGCTACGCCTGGACGATCCGCGACGGCCAGCCGGAAGACCGCACCAACCACGCCTACGGCGTTGCCTTCGTGCTGCTCGCCTACGCCAGCGCGCGCAAGGCCGGCATCGACGAAGCCACTGCCTGGATGGACGAAACCTGGCACCTGCTCGAGCAGCACTTCTGGGATGCGGATGCCGGCTTGTACCGCGACGAAGCCGACGCAAACTGGCACTTCAGCGACTACCGCGGCCAGAACGCGAACATGCACATGTGCGAGGCGATGTTGACGGCGTATCAGGCCAGTCGCGAACCGCGCTACCTCGAACGCGCGCTGACCCTTGCCGACCACATGACCCGCAGGCAGGCGGCCCAGGCCGACGGGCTGGTGTGGGAACACTACGACCGCGACTGGAACATCGACTGGGACTACCACCGCGACGATCCGAAGCACCTGTTCCGCCCGTGGGGTTTCCAGCCCGGTCACCAGACCGAATGGGCCAAGCTGCTGCTGATCATGGACCCGCTGCTGCGCGAGCGCGGCATCGTGCAGGACTGGCTGCTGCCGACCGCGCAGCACCTGTTCGATACCGCGCTGGCACGCGCCTGGGACCCCGAGCACGGCGGCATCTGCTACGGCTTCGCACCCGACGGCAGCGTGTGCGACGACGACAAGTATTTCTGGGTGCAGGCCGAATCGCTGGCCGCTGCCGCACTGCTGCACGAACACACCGGACTGGCCGCCTATGACGATTGGTACGTGAACCTGTGGGCCTATGCGTGGCAGCATCTGGTCGATCACCGCCATGGCGCGTGGTACCGCATCCTCACCCGCGACAACCGCAAATACGACGACGACAAGAGCCCGGCCGGCAAGACCGATTACCACACCATGGGCGCCTGCCACGAAGTGCTGGCACTGATCCGCCGCGGCGGCACGCCGTAAACCTCCAACTTCCTCAAGGCATCGCATGAAGCACTTCACGCCACCGCTGGCCGCCGCACTCGCCATGCTGCTGATCGCACCGGCCTTCGCCGCCGACCAGAGTGCTTCGACCTACGATCCGCAGCAGACGTTCGCGCCGTACAGCTATCCGCAACCGGCCAACGCCTACCGTTCGGCCAGCGGCAAGCCCCGCCCGCTGTTCTGGCAGAACCGCGCCGACTACAAGATCACCGCCGCGCTCGATCCGGCCACGCGCCTGCTCAGCGGCAGCGAGGTGATCAGCTACACCAATCACAGTCCCGACGCGCTCGACGTGTTGTGGCTGCAGCTGGACCAGAACCGCTACAAGCGTGACGCCCGCGGCGCGTTCACCAGCGGCAAGTTCCCCACCGAATTCACCGACGGCTACAAGATCGCCTCGATCGAGGTCGAGGACGCCAAAGGCCACAAGACGCCGGTGAAGTGGATCGTCTCCGACACCCGCATGCAGGTGCAGCTGCCCACTCCGCTGAAAGCGAAAGACGGCCAGCTGCGCTTGCACATCACCTGGAGCTTCACCGTCCCGGGCGAGTTCGGTGGACGCATGGACGTCAACGCTAGCAAGAATGGCGAAATCTTCGAGATCGCGCAGTGGTATCCCCGCATGGCCGTGTACGACGACCTGCGCGGATGGGACACCGCGCCGTACCTCAACAGCGAGTTCTACCTGGAATACGGTGATTTCGACTACGCCATCACCGTGCCGTGGGACATGATCGTGGCCGGGTCCGGCGAGCTGATGAACCCGCAGGACGTGCTGACCAAAACCGAACAGCAACGCCTGGAGCAGGCTCGCCACAGCGACAAGACGGTGATGATCCGCAGCGCCGAGGAAGTCACCGAGCCATCCAGCCGACCAAAGCAAAGCGGCACGCAGACCTGGCACTTCCGCATGCACAACACCCGCGACGTGGCGTTCGGCGCGTCGAAGGCTTACGTGTGGGATGCCGCCCGCATCAACCTGCCCGAAGGCAAGACTGCGCTGGCGATGTCGGTGTATCCGGTCGAAAGCGGCGGCGATGGCGCCTGGGGTCGCGCCACCGAATTCCTGAAAGCTTCCACCGAATACTTCTCGAAGCAGTGGTATCCCTACCCGTGGCCGGTGGCGATCAACGAGGCCGGCACCGCCGGCGGCATGGAATATCCCGGCATCACCTTCGATTCCAAGCATGCCAAGGGCAAGAGCCTGCACATGCTGATCGCGCACGAGATCGGGCACATCTGGTTCCCGATGATCGTGGGCAGCAACGAGCGCCGTGACGCGTGGATGGACGAAGGCTTCAACACCTTCATCGACGTCTACGAAGACGACGCCTTCAACCACGGCGAATACGCACCCAAGCGCGACAGCGAATACGCACCCGGCGGCGGCAACCCGGCCGACGAGATCGCCAAGGTGATGCAGGACAAAAGTGCGCCGCCACTGCTGATCGGCGCCGACATGGTGCCGGAGAAATACCGCCACCCGATCACCTACTTCAAGGGTGCGTTCGGCATGGTGCTGCTGCGCGAGCAGATCATCGGGCCGGAACGCTTCGACCCCGCCTTCCGCCGCTACATCGCCACCTGGGCCTACAAGCACCCCAGCCCGTCCGACTTCTTCCGCTTCATGGAAAGCGAAACCGGCGAGGATCTCGGCTGGTTCTGGCGCGGCTGGTACGAGCACAACTGGACGCTCGACCTCGCCGTGCAAAAGGCCGCCTACACCGACGGCGACTACCGCAAGGGCGTCGATGTCACCGTGGCCAATCTCGACCAGCTGGTGATGCCTTCCACCCTGGAAGTGACCTACGCCGACGGCAGCAAGCAGGAGGTGCGCGTGCCGGTGGAAACCTGGCAGCAGCACCGCAGCTACGTGGTCCACGTGGACGGCAGCAAGCCGGTGAGATCCGTCAGCATCGATCCCGCGCACGCGCTGCCGGACATCGACCGCGGCAACAACCGCTACACCATGCCGTGACCATGCAGCGTTGAACGGCGTCCGCTGGCAACAAGAAAGGCGGCAGTCCTGCGACTGCCGCCTTTCTTTTGAAGGTCGAACCAAGGTGATTTTTTAGAACGGAATCTCGTCGTCCGCAAAGCCGTTGTCGGCCGGAGCGGGAGCTGGTGCCTGGCGCGATTCGTTGCCGTAGTTGTCGCCACCGCGCGACTGGCCGCCACCGTAATTGCCGCCACCTTGGCGCTGGCCACCACCGCTCTGCGGCCGCTCGCGCTGGTAGCCACCGCCACCACCACCGCCGCCGCCGCCTTCATTGCTGCCCAGCATCTGCATCTCGCTGGCAATGATGTCGGTGAAATACTTTTCCACGCCGTCCTTGCCGGTGAACTTGTCGGTGCGGATCGAACCTTCGATGTAGACCTGACGACCCTTCTTCAGGTACTCCGCGGCGATCTCGCCCAGGCGACCGAAAATCTTGATCCGGTGCCACTCGGTACGCTCCTGCTTCTCGCCGCTCTGCTTGTCCGTCCAGGATTCGGAAGTGGCCAGGCTGAAGCTGCAGATGCTGGTGCCGCTGCCGGTGCTGCGAAGCTCGGGATCCGAGCCAAGGTTGCCGACCAGAATGACTTTGTTGACGCCACGTGCCATGGGTGTGTCCTCGGTTGAGCCGGCCGCAAATTCTTCGATGGGTTGCGGCCGGAGTGATGAAGCTGGCTGGATATCATAACCGCGCCGGCGACCGATGCCACCTGCGCGAGCCCCGCCGCGGCGTGGGCCGACTCCGACAGGGCTCGTCCGCACCGGAAGCGAGGCCCCGCCACGGTTTTGCCGGCTTCAGGGATGCCCCAACGCAGGCTCGAACGGCGCTGGAACGCCGACCGCCATGAGGCACGGACTTAGCCCACGCAAAGGGTCCGGGGCAGCATGGCACCTGCTCAACGCCCGTTCGCCCTGAGCGTAGAACGAAGGTCGAAGTCGAAGGGCCGTCGGTGAAGGTTTGTCCGTCCCAGGCGGCGCTTCGACTTCGCCCGCAGCGCGGGCTACGCTCAGCGCGAACGGTGGGAAGCCGGATTGCCCCCAAACAAGTGCCATGCGATCCGGGGCATCATTCAGCCGACGGTCGCACCTCGCCTACCCCACAGGCATCCATCAGCCAAATCTGGGTGCCATGCCCTCCACGCCGCTGCCCCAGCGCTACTGAACGGGCAGTACCGGATTCCCCGAGCCAGCGTGCGGCGATGCTGGGCGGATGGTCTGCGCCATCACGTCCTCGATGCCCATCAGTCCGCGCGCCGACGGGTGGCGTGCCAGATCCATGCAATCAGCAGGATCTGCAACGGCAAACGCATCCACAGCAGCGTCAACCACCCGCCGGACGCATGCGCAGCCTGCGCATTCAGAAGCATCTGCACATTCGCCGGCAGCACCGCCACACACAACGCGATCAACCCGTACCCCGCCCAACGACGCGTGGCATGCCACAGCACGCCAAGGCCACCAGCGACCTCGCACAGGCCACTGATGACGACGAGCGCCCTATGCCAAGGCAGCCATGCCGGCATGATCGCCATGTAGTTCGCGATGAACAGGAAGTGCAACATACCCGCGACGACGAAGAACAGCGCGAGCAGCCAGCGGGGAAGCGATCGTTGCATGGGTGGCTGCCGTGGACGAGTCATCGTGGCATTGGAGCAGATCGTGAACACTTGAGGGCACTGAAGAATGAGGTCGGCAGCTCTCACTTGCCAGTAGGGCTGTTGTCGTCACCGCCGCAGCCGGGCAAAGTCCGAATGTCTGATTTCGACCCTAAGCGAACGTCTGGAAGTGCACTCTGACCCGGGTTTCGACCCGGGTTTCTGCTTAAGCGAACGTCTGGAAGTGCACTCTGACCCGGGTTTCTGCAGGATCTGCAACGGCAAACGCATCCACAGCAGCGTCAACCACCAGCCGGACGCATGCGCAGCCTGCGCATTCAACAGCATCTGCACATTCGCCGGCAGCACCGCCACACACAAGGCGATCAACCCGTACCCCGCCCAACGACGCGTGACATGCCACAGCACCCCAAGCCCACCGGCCACCTCAAACAAGCCGCTGATGACGACAAGCGCCCGATGCCAGGGCAACCATGTCGGCATGATCGCCATGTAGTTCGCGATGAACAGGAAGTGCAACATACCCGCGACGACGAAGAATAGCGCGAGCAGCCAACGGGGAAGCGATCGTTGCATGGGTGGCTGCCGTGGGCGAGTCGTCGTGGCATTGGAGCAGATCGCGAACACTTGAGGGCGTTACCAAGAGTGGAGTCGCCAGCCCCCACTAGTCAGTAGCGGTGGCTGTCGTCACCACTACTGTTGGGCGAGTTATGGATGTCCGATTTCGACCCGTAGCGGACATTCTAGACATTGCTCTTTGTGCCCGAAGCTGCGCCCGCCAGGTGCGACGTCACTCGCCAGTAGACGACTTGTCCTCAAACACGTCCTTCGTTGCCTTCGCGGTATTTTCGATCATGTTGGCGGCTTTAGTAGCCATGTCCTCTTGTAAAGACCGATAGGCCCCAGCGTCGAACGCAAAATCCAATTCTTCGCGCATCTGTGAAAGTGCTTCTACGCGCAAAGGTATAACCTCGCGGGAGAAGACTGTGCTCATCTCTGCCAGCTTCAGAACGGCAGCCATGATCTGGTCATGGCTGGCTTTGTCCTTGTCAATCAATTCTTGTCGTCTCTGCTGCGATTGGTTAAATTGATTTTGCACGCGCTGGAATCGCTGGTATCCAGCTTGATCGTGTGGACCTTCTACGTTTAGCCGGCGCTGCTCGGCCAAGCACCATTCAATGTCTGCCTGCAACTGCTGGTGCAGTGGCACATTGATCTGGATGTCCATGGTGGGTTTTTCGGCTTTCATCCGCTCATTGAGGAATTCACCAAACTTGCCGCCTCCAAAGTTCTTTAGATTTGCGAGGGCGCGCAGGAGGTCATTTCCGGCGACCACTTCAGCTTTGGAAAGCCGCTTAATGACGCTGTCAAAGCGATTCATGATTTCGGTGAGCTGCAGTTGCATGTTCCCGAACGAACCGAAAAGTGCGGCCCCGTCATGGAGCGCGTCTGCCACGTCAAGGTAGAGCTTGCGCTTGGCGTCGAACCTCCGCTTTTTGGCATCGAAAATCCACTTCACCACCAGCGTCACTATCACGCCAAAAAACGCTAAGCCGGCTGGCCCCCACCCACCCAAGAAATCGGGTGCAGCCCCAGCAGGTGCGGCTTTGGCGGCCTGCATGACGTAGCTGACACCCGAGTCAGCCGGATGCGCGGGCACAGGTGCCGCGCTTGCCACTGGCGTGGGTTGCTTCGTCTGTTGCGGCACCGAAGCGCCAGGTTTGTATTCCTGCATGACTCCCTTCCCCTATCGTGCGTGCCGGTCGATCATAACGACGTTGGTCGGAGTGAGCAGCAAAGAGAACCCCGCCACATCGCTGTGCCGGGAACGGGTTGATGCAAGGGATACGTTCCTCGGGGGCAAGGTCAGCTTGCTGGAACTGTCCGTTTGCGACCCATTGCGGACATCGCATAATCTTCAAGAAGTTCAGGGGCGATCGCCGGTGCGCCTCGCCATGACGCGAATAGGTTCTGTCCACAGCTAACAGGAGGCGTAATGGCTAAGCTGGTCGACCTAACTGGAAAGTGGGCTGAGGCTATAGGACAGGCATTCGTTGCGTTTGGATCTTTCGAACACGTCACCGTGGCCTGTCTGGAACAAATTCCGCTGGACTCAATTGTGCGATCAACCGCTAAGCTCGGGCTTGCGCACCGAATTGAGCTGATCACCGAGATTCTAAGCGCTTACCGAGGCGAAATATTTGTCGAGCTCGCGACCAAACTCGAAGAGGCGAGAATCATGACCTCGACTCGAAATCTCATCGCGCATAACCCGTTGGTTATGAATATCTATCAGCGCGCCGACGGAACCATATTCCATAAAGAAGTCATCAATGCGCTCCATAAGGAAAGACAAATCACTCTGAGTGAGCTGCAAGACTTTGCTGGGCGGGCGGAAAGGCTAGCGTCTGATCTATATGGTGCGGCCGGAAAAGTCTTCGTCGCATTGTCCGAGGCGCGTGGAAAGCCTCAGCTAAAGAGACCCAACTCCAAGAAGTCGAAGACTCCGAAATAGGCTGCCGGGAGAGCGATAGGATGTCCGCTTCCGACCCAAAGCGGTCGGTGCTGGGATCGGTGGCAGCGACGACAAAACGCACTGCGGTAGATTGTCGGCAAGGTAGGCGCTCATGAAGAGCCATGCTTTCAGGGGGAAGTATGTTTCGACGAATTGAATCCATTTCTCAATCGGCAGTTTGGGACGGCTATGACGGACGAACGAGCCCAGCACCTGACTTCGCTCGATACAACTTGATCTATGGCTGGAATGCTTCCGGCAAGACAACCCTTTCCCGTGTCTTCGGGCTATTGAACAAGACCTCCACAAATCGGCTGCCGACCGGCGCATTTGTACGAGTCAGCGTTGGGCAGGATGTATTGGATAGCCGGAAAGAGAAGGATCGGGGGCGGGTCCCCGTCTGCATCTTCAACCGGGACTTCATTGACGCAAACCTGCAGCGGGACGACTACACGCAAGCGCCTGCCTTGTTCATCGTGGGCGAAGACAACATTCGGCTGAGTAACCGCATCGCGTCGTTGACCCGACGGCGGGAACGTGTGTTGGCGATGTATCGCTCGGTCCAAAAGAAGCAGGGCGAGACCAGTGCCGCCAAGGAGAAAGCGGCAACCGACCTAGCCAGAGAGTGCGGAACGATGCTGGGTGTCCGCGACTTTAGGGCACCAAACCTGAAAGGAATCCAGCAAAGCCTGAACGCGCTGGATGACCATCTTCTCGACGCCTCCACTTTGCAAGTATTGGTCAACCAGGCGCGCGACCAGAGTGACTTCGCTCCCATTCGCAACCTGCCAGTGGTGATCCCTCCGCTCCCGTCTAGGGTAGATGACGTCGCTGGGTTGTTGCGGGAGACACCCAGGCAGAACACGATCAAGCGCTTGGCTGACGACCCCGCACTGAGCGATTGGGTGCGTACCGGCCTGCGATTTCATGAGCACAGTACGACCTGCGCCTTCTGTGGAAACGATGCGGCGCAAGCGCTGGAAGCTTACGCTAACCATTTCTCCGACGAATATCGCCGGCAGCACGCTGCCATCACGGCGGCAATCGGACAGTTGGAACAGCCTAGGCAGGCACACACGTTCCCTCATGAAAAGGAGTGGGTTCCCGATGTTCGGGCCAAGGTCCAGGCAGCACTGAGTCGGCTCTCGGCTTGGGAAGCTCGGGAAAGCGAGATTCGTGCGATTTGGGCTGGCCTGCTGAGGAAGAAGCTTGCCAATATGGAGACGGCATTCACCGTGGGGGCAGTTGAAGATCAAGCTCCCGAGTTGACGGTCATCCTTGCGGAGCTTCATCAGGCAAAGGACGACCACAACCGCGCGTGTGACGAACTTGCTTCCAGGCGTCGGAGCGCAGCCGAGAAAGTGAAGGAGCACTTCGCAGCCCGGTTTGTGCTCGACCCCGGAGCGGCGGAAGCGATCGCCTTCTTGAGCCAAGTTGAAGCGGATCTGGAGCGAATCAAGACCGTCGGGCAGAAGATCGCGGCGCAAGCGGTGACGGCCAATACCGAGCTACAGCGTAGTTCGGTGGCCACAAGCCAAATCAACGGACTACTGAAACGGTTGCTTGGACCGAGCATCTCCGTCGAGCAGGCTCAGGACAATCGGATCCAATTCATCCGCGAAGGTCAGCCGGCCACCAATATGAGTGATGGTGAGCGGACGGCGATCTCACTGGCATACTTCCTGGTTAGCTTGAGACAGAACGATCAGCGGCTTGAGGATCTGGTCGTCTTCGTGGATGACCCGATCTGCAGCCTGGACGCCAACCACATCTATGACGTGGCCTACCTGCTCATCACGAGCCTAAAGACGTGTCGGCAGCTCTTCATTTCGACGCACAACTCGGAGTTTTTCAACACGATCAAGCAGGACTGGGCTGGCCGCGGAGGTAATTTCAAGCCGCAGCATGTGGCATATCTCATCTACCGGCAGGGGGGAGGTGCCAGCCAGCTTCTCGTGCTGCCGGATCACCTGGCGAAGTTCCGTTCCGACTATCACCACGTCTTCTATTGCCTACGCCAGTTCCAAGCGAGCACTAGCCTGGAGGTTGATGCTTACCTGAGTTGTCCGAACTTGCTCAGACGGTTCTTGGAGATGTATCTCGGCTTCCGGCGGCCCACACCCAAGGGCTACCTGACCAAGCTTGATGTGTTGTTCGACGACGAAGTGGAGCGAGGCGCGGTCGCAAGGTATGTGGACGAGGGGTCGCATAGTGCATCAACGCTCCGCCTACTGGAGTTCTCCGACTTCCCCGCAATGTCGCGAGGGATGGTAGAGCGCGTCATGCAGGCATTGGAGCGCGTGGACCCTGATCATTATTCAGTGTTGGTGGCGGAAACCACCTAGGGATCTAGGTCCGCTTTTGGCCGACACCAGCCACCCTCAAACCCTCAACCGCCCCCAAGAAACCGATACCCCACCCCCGGCTCCGTCTTCAACCAGCGTGGTGACACCGGATCGTCGCCGAGTTTCTGGCGCAGTTTGCCGAGCACGATGCGCAGGTAGTGGGTGTCTTGCACATGGGTGGGGCCCCACACTTCGCGCAGCACCTGCTGCTGGGTGACTACGCGGCCGCTGTGGCGCAGCAGCAGTTCCAGCACGGCGTATTCCTTGCGGGTCAGCGCGACGGGGGTGCCGTCCAGACTCACTTCCCGGCGGGCGAGGTCGATGGCGAGGTGGCCGTCGTCGTAGCGCGGCGGCAGTTCGGGTTCGCCGGCGCGATTGCGCAGCAGCGCGCGCAGGCGCGCCATCAATTCCTGGATGCCGAACGGCTTGGTCACGTAGTCGTTGGCGCCATGATCGAGCGCGCGCACTTTTTCGCTTTCGGCATCGCGCACGGACAGCATCAGCACGGATACCTGGCTCCACTGGCGCAGTTCGGCGAGCACGTCGTGGCCTTCGCGATCGGGCAGGCCGATGTCGAGGATCACCAGGTCCGGCGATTGCGTGGCTGCCAACGCCAGGCCGTCGGCCGCGTTGGCGGCAAGCAGCACTTCGTAGCCTTCGGCGCGCAGGCCGATGTCGAGGAAGCGGCGGATCTGCGCTTCGTCGTCGATCACCAGGATGCGCGGTGCGGCTGAGGTCATGAGTCCGTTTCGGGTGGCGCCGGCAACGGCAGGCTGATGCGGATGGTGGTGCCGATGCCGTCGCCGGGCAAGGCCTCCACGCTGCCGCCATGGGCCCCGATCATGCCACGGCAGATCGCCAGGCCGAGGCCGGTGCCCTGGCTGGCGCGATCGCCGCGCGACACGGAGTAGAACATGTCGAAGATGCGCGCACGCTCGTCGTCCGGAATGCCCGGGCCGCGATCGCTGACGTCGATCAGCAAGTGTTCGCCGTGCACCTGCACCATGACACGCACCGGCTGGCCCGGCGGCGAGAAGCGCGCGGCGTTTTCGAGAATATTGAACAAGGCCTGCTCGATCAGCGCGGGGTGCACGTAGAGCAGCACGGTATCCGGCGGTGCCATCGTTTCCACATGCAGGTCCGGAAACAGCTTGCGCAGGCGGGTGACGGCGGCCGCCACGATCTCGGCGCTGTCGGTCCAGTCGCGGTTGAGTTTCAGTGTGCCGTGGCCGAGCCGCGTCATGTCGAGCAGGTTCTGGATGTAGCGATCGAGCCGCTGACCCTCGCCGAGGATCGCCTGCAGAAGTTCGCGTCGCTCCTCCGGCGGCAGCTTTTCCTCGTAACTGACCAGGGTGCCGGCCGCGCCGATCATCGAGGCCAGCGGCGAGCGCAGGTCGTGCGAGACGGAGGACAGCAGCGCGCTGCGCAGGCGCTCGGTTTCGCCCTGCACGCGCGCGCCTTCCAGTTCATCGGACAATCGGGCGCGCTCCAGCGCCTGGCTGATGTCCTGCGACATCGCCAGCGCCAGACTGCGTTGGTCGGGATCAGGCTCGCCCTGCGCCGGATCGAAGCGCAGTGCCACCGCACCCAGCGGACGGCCCTCGCTGCCCAGCGGCAGCACCCAGCATGGCGCACCGTTCAAGGTGTCGGTATAGCGGCCGGCCTGTTCGCCATGCCGGTCGCTCCAGTCGGCGGCGGCCAGGTCCTGTGCGGACAGCGCGCGCCCCGGCGGCACGCTTGCCGCCACGCGCAAAACCTGCGCTGCATCGCGGGCCAGGATCGCCGCATCGCAGCGCAGCGCATGCGCGAGTGCCTTGCTGCCAGCATCACGGATGCCGCCGGCGTCCGTGCTGCTGGTCAGCTGCTGGCCGAGCGTGAGCAACGCACGCGCCTGCACGTGCGCGCCACGCAGGGATTCCACCTGGCTGGCCAGCCGCGTGGCCAGGCGGCTGCAGACCAGCGCCGCGAGCAGGAACAAGGCCACCGCCAGCACGTCGTCGAGGCTGGCGATGGCCAGCGTGTAGCGTGGTGGCGCAAAGAAGAAGTTGTACCCGAGGAAGCACAGCACGGCCGTATAGACGGCCACCGTCATGCGCGTGCGCGCGGCCACCATCAGCACCGCGGTGAGGAAGATCAGCGACAGATTGGCCACGGACAGGTAGCGATCGGCGATGAACGCCAGGCCGAACGCCACCAGGGTGGCGAGCGTGGCATACAGGTATTCGCCGCGTGCGCGTCCGGTCACGGGCAAACGCCGCCGCCGACGCGCTTTCGCCCGCTCGCCCGGGGTGGCGATGATGGTCAGCTCCATGTGCGCGCCACGGCGCAGCAGCAGCTGGGTCAGCGAGCGGCCCAGCATGCGCGCCACGATGCGCTCGCGGGTACGGCCGATGATGATCTGGCCGACGCCTTCGCGATCGGCGTGCGCCAGCAGCTCGTCGGCGATGGCGTGGCCGCGCAGGATGAACGCCTCGCCGCCGAGTCGGCGCGCCAGCCGCATCGCCGCATCCAGCTGTTCGCGACGGGCAGGATCGAGCCGGCTGCCGGTATCGACGAAGGCCACGCTCCAGGGCGCGCCGCGACGCTCGGCGATGCGCCGGGCCACCCGCACCAGGTATTCGCTTTGGCCATGACCGTCGATCGCCGCAAGCACCCGGCGACGCACCGGCATCGCGCTGCCGCGCGCCAGCATGTGCTCGCGCAGGTCGCTGTCGACATGGTCGGCAATGGTGCCCAGCGCCAGCTCGCGCAACGCGGCCAGGTTGGTCGGCGAGAAGAACGCGTCCAGCGCCGCGGCCGCCGTTTCCGGCACGTAGACCTTGCCCTGCTTCAGCCGACCGATCAGCTCGCGCGGGGGCAGATCGATCAGCACGATGTCACGTGCCCGATCGAGGAATGCATCGGGGACGGTTTCGCGCACAGTGATGCCGGTGATCCGGCGCACCTGGTCGTTGAGGCTTTCCAGGTGCTGCACGTTGAGCGCGCTGTAGACCTCGATGCCCGCATCGAGCAGCTCGGCGATGTCCTGCCAGCGCCGCTGGTGACGACCGCCCGGCAGATTGCCGTGCGCCAGTTCGTCGACCAGCAGCACCGCCGGTTTGCGCGCCAGCGCGGCGTCCAGGTCGAACTCGCTGAACTGGCGGTCGCGATACGTCACCGGGCGACGCGGCAGGACCTCCATCCCTTCGAGCAGCGCGGCGGTGTCGGCGCGGCCATGCGTTTCGACCAGGCCGATCACCACATCCACGCCCTGCCGCTTCAGCTCCCGCGCCGCGGACAACATCGCATAGGTCTTGCCCACGCCGGGAGCGGCGCCGAGGAAAACCTTCAGCCGCTGGTTGCGTTCATCGTGCGCGGTGCTGAGCAGGGCATCGGCACGGGCTTCGCGGGTGGGGTCGCTCATGGGAACAGGTGCTGCCGTTGGAATGCCGCTACGTTAACCGGATTACCCGCCATGCGTCGGGGCAGCGTCCAGGGCGAGATTGAGCTCCAGCACGTTGACCCGCGGTTCGCCCAGCAGGCCGAACTGGCGACCGTCAGTGTATTGGTTCACCAGCGCCTGCACCTGCGTTGCCGCCATGCCACGCGCCCTTGCCACGCGGGCCAGCTGGTACTGCGCCGCAGCGGGGCTGATCTGCGGATCGAGTCCGCTGGCCGAAGTCGTCACCAGATCCACCGGCACCGGTGCCAGGTTGCCCGGATCGGCCGCGCGCAGCGCGACGATGCGTTGCCTCACCGCGTCGGTGAGCGCCGGATTGGTCGGCCCCAGGTTGGAACCGGACGAGGACGCGGCGTTGTAGGCATTCGGGCTGGTGGCCGACGGCCGGCCCCAGAAGTACTTCGCCTCGGTGAATGACTGACCGATCAAGGCCGAGCCGATCGGCTTGCCGTCCCTGACGATCAGGCTGCCGTTGGCCTGGCTCGGAAAGATCAGCTGGGCCAGTCCGGTGGCGGCCAGCGGATACAGCAACCCGGTGATGACGGTCATCAACAGCAACAGGGACAATGATTGACGCAGTAGTTTGCTCATGGCGGTCTCGGTATCGGTGAATGCCACGGCCGCGATGGCCGGCCGTGACTGTTGCGATCAGGGGGAGCGGCGTTTCAGAAGACTCCCTGCAGCATCAGGAATCCCCGCGCGCCGCCGACGTTGCGGGTGTCGCCGGCATCGAGAAAGCTGGCGCTGCGGCGATAGAAGTCCGGATGCGTCGCATAAGTCATCCCCCCGCTCAGCGACCAATGGCGCGCCAGCCGATACTGCAATGTCGCGTCGAAATCGCTGTAATCGGGACTGCGCGCGCCGTTGGCCAACGGCGCAACCAGGGTGGTGGTGTAGTGCGTATGTCCGGCATGCAGGGTCAGGCTCCACAGCTCGCTCAGCGGTATCGCGGCATCCAGCTGAAGGTAGCCCGTGCCCTTCGAGTCACCGCGATAGCCCTGCTCCGTATCGACGCCGAAATAGTCGGTGAGCGCGCGGTGGTAGGTCAGCGTGAACTGCTTCCAGCTCAGCGCGACGTTGGCCTCGGCGGTGTTCAACGAGCGCGCAGGCAGGCCGGCGTGGTCGAGGTTGGCACCGGGATAGACATAGCCGTAAAGGCCGGCACGCCACGACCAGTCGCTGCTGATGGCGCGGCCGTAATTTGCATACAGGTCCAGCTCCATCGCGCCGCCGGGGTAGCTGCGCCCGCTGACGCTGGAAGCCCAGACACCGGCGGCGAAACCGGCGGGATTGGCGTAATCGGCGCCGCCTTGTATCGCCGGGCCGCCCCAGCTCTGGGTCAGTCCGCGGAACACGTAGTCGGAAGTCACCGCGACGTTGCCGGTGACCGCATCGGCGCGCGCGTCATCGGCATGGGCGACGGCGATGCAGCCGATGGCGAGGGATGCTGCCGTGGCAGCGAGGGAACGCAATTTCATGGGGCAAGACTCCGCTGTCGCCAGAATGGTGCGGCGACGCTTTCCAGGAGGGACCGGGGCCGGCCAGGCATCGCGCCGGAACGACGGCCCATGGGATGAGGAGGATGAGATGACGGTCATGATGGGTCAGGCCAGTCCGCACAGGACCAGCGACATGTCGATCAGCTTGATGCCCAGGAACGGCACCACCATGCCGCCCAGGCCATAGACCAGCAGGTTTCGACGCAGCAGCGCGGCGGCGCCGAGTGCGCGATATTTCACGCCCTTCAGTGCCAGCGGAATCAGCGCCACGATGATCAGCGCGTTGAAGATCACCGCCGACAGGATCGCGCTCTGCGGCGTCGCCAGGTGCATCACGTTGAGCGCGTTGAGCGCCGGATAGGTGGTCGCGAACGCGGCCGGGATGATCGCGAAATACTTCGCGATGTCGTTGGAAATCGAGAACGTGGTCAGCGAGCCGCGGGTGATCAGCAACTGCTTGCCGATCGCCACCACCTCGATCAGCTTGGTCGGGTTGGAATCCAGGTCGACCATGTTGCCGGCCTCTTTCGCGGCCTGCGTGCCGGTGTTCATCGCCACCGCGACATCGGCCTGGGCCAGCGCCGGCGCATCGTTGGTGCCGTCGCCGCACATCGCCACCAGGCGGTTTTCGGACTGGATGTCGCGGATCAGCTGGAGCTTCGCTTCCGGCGTGGCTTCGGCGAGGAAGTCATCGACGCCCGCTTCGGCGGCGATGGCAGCGGCGGTGAGCGGGTTGTCGCCGGTGATCATGATGGTCTTGATGCCCATCCTGCGCATCTCGGCGAAGCGCTCCTTGATGCCGTCCTTGACGATGTCCTTCAACTCGATCACGCCGAGCGCGATCGCGCCTTCGGTGACGATCAGCGGCGTGGCGCCGCGGCGGGCGATGTCCTCGGCCATGCGCTTGAGCAACGGCGGCAGATGACCTTGCCGGGCCGCCAGGTACTTTTCCACCGCATCCAGCGCGCCCTTGCGGACATGCCGATCGCCGAGATCCACCCCGCTCATCCGCGTCTGCGCGGTGAACGGCACGAACTGCGCCTCGCCCGGGGCCAGTTCACGCTCCTTCAAGCCGTACTTTTCCCTGGCCAGCACGATCACGCTGCGACCTTCGGGCGTTTCGTCGGCCAGTGAAGCCAGTTGCGCGGCCTCGGCCAGCACCCGTTCGTCCACGCCCGGCGCCGGCTGAAACGCCACCGCCTGGCGGTTGCCCAGCGTGATGGTGCCGGTCTTGTCCAGCAGCAGCACATCGACGTCGCCGGCGGCCTCGACCGCGCGGCCGGAGGTGGCGATCACGTTGGCCCGAATCATCCGGTCCATGCCGGCAATGCCGATCGCCGACAGCAGTGCACCGATGGTGGTGGGGATCAGGCACACCAGCAAGGCGATCAGCACGGTGAGCGTGATCGGATTGCCGCTGCCCGCCGCCTGCACGCTGTAGATCGAATACGGCAGCAACGTGGCGCAAGCGAGCAGGAAGATCAGCGAGAACTTCGCCAGCAGGATGGTCAGCGCGATTTCATTGGGCGTCTTGCGGCGCTTGGAGCCTTCCACCATCGCGATCATGCGATCGAGGAAGCTCTCCCCCGGATTGCTGGTGATGCGTACCACCAGCCAGTCCGAAAGCACGCGGGTGCCACCGGTGACCGCGCTGCGATCGCCGCCGGATTCACGGATCACCGGTGCGGATTCGCCGGTGATCGCGCTCTCGTCGACGCTGGCCGCGCCAGCCACCACTTCACCATCGCCCGGCATGGCGTCGCCCGCCTCCACCAGTACATGGTGGCCGGTCCGCAGTTCGCTGGACGGCGTGAAGGTGATCGCCGCCAGACGGTCGGCCGACGCGAGCTTCTTCGCCAGCACGTCCTTGCGTGAACTGCGCAAGGTATCGGCCTGCGCCTTGCCGCGCCCTTCGGCCAATGCCTCGGCGAAATTCGCGAACAGCAGGGTGAACCACAGCCACAGGCTGACCCAGAAGATGAAGCCGGTGGGTTCGTCGCCATGACCGGTGAGCGCCTGCAGCCACAGCAAGCTGGTCAGCACGCTGCAGACAAACACCACGAACATCACCGGGTTGCGGAACTGCATCCGCGGCGACAGTTTGCGGAACGCATCGGCCATGGCCGCGAGCACCAGCGTGCGATCGAAACCGCGCGCGGCTTGGGAGTGTGAAGTCATCGGATTAGTGCCCCATGGTGGACATGAGTTGCTCGGCGATCGGCCCCAGGGCCAGTGCCGGCAGGAAGGTGAGTGCGCCAACCACGATCACCACGCAGGCCAGCAGCGTGACGAACAGCGGCGTGTGCGTGGGCAAGGTGCCGGCGGATTCGGGCACGTGGCGCTTGGCCGCCAGCGAACCGGCCATGGCCAGCATCGCGATGGCAAGCGGGAACCGGGCCAGGAACATGCACGCGCCCAGCAGCGCATTCCAGAACGGCGTATTCGCCGAGAGCCCCGCGAAGGCGCTGCCGTTATTGTTCGAGGCCGAGGTGACCGCGTACAGCATTTCACTGAAACCGTGCGCCCCGGGATTCGCCACGCCCGCCGCGCCGGCCGGCACCATCACCGCGATCGCCGTGCCGATCACCACCAGAGCGCAGGGGATCAGCACCGCCAGGCTGGCCATCTTCATCTCGTGCGCCTCGATCTTCTTGCCGAGATATTCCGGCGTGCGACCGACCATCAATCCGGCGATGAACACCGCCACCACGGCGAACGCGAGCATGCCGTACAGGCCCGAGCCGACGCCACCGAAGATCACCTCGCCCAGCTGCATCAGCCACATCGGAATCATCCCGCCCAGCGGCGTGAACGAGTCATGCATCGCATTGACCGCGCCGCACGAGGCGGCCGTGGTGATCGCCGCGAACAGGCCGCTGGAGGCGATGCCGAAGCGGGTTTCCTTGCCTTCCATGTTGCCGCCGGCCTGCAGCGCCGACGCGTGGGCATCGACCGCCAGGCCGTGCAGTGCGGGATTACCGGCCTGCTCCGCCGCCACCAGCGCGATCGCCAGCGGCACGAAGATCACCAGCATCGTGGCCAGGATCGCCCGGCCCTGGCGCCGATCGCCCACCAGCCGGCCGAACATCACGCACAGGCCGCCCGGGATCAGGAAGATCGCCAGCATCTCGATGAAGTTGGAGAACGGTGTGGGGTTCTCGTACGGGTGCGCCGAGTTGGTGTTGAAGAAACCGCCACCGTTGGTGCCCAGATGCTTGATCGCGATCTGCGAGGCGGCCGGGCCCATCGGCAGGGTCTGCGTGGTGACCGCCGTGCGGGTGATGACATCGCGGCCGGCCGGATCCTTCACCGTCGCGGCATAGCTGGTGGTCTGCGCCACCGGCACATCCACATACGCATGGAAGTTCTGCACCACGCCCTGCGAAACCAGCAACAAGGTCATCAGCAGCGACAGCGGCACCAGCACGTACAGGGTGCTGCGCGTCAGGTCGACCCAGAAGTTGCCCAGTCCCTTCGCACTGCGGCGGGCAAAGCCACGAACCACCGCCACCAGCACCGCGATGCCGGTCGCGGCCGAGAGGAAGTTCTGCACTGCCATGCCCATCATCTGGGTCAGGTAGCTCATCGTCGTCTCGCCGCCGTAGCCCTGCCAGTTGGTGTTGGTGACAAAGCTGATCGCGGTATTCATCGCCGAATCCGCCGACACCGCGCCGAAGTGCTGCGGATTCAACGGCAACCAGCCCTGGACGCGCTGCAGGACGAACACCGCCAGCACGCCGAGCACGTTGAACAGCAGCATGGCCAGCGCATAACGCTTCCAGCCCATGTCCTCGCTCGGGCTGATGCCGCACAGCCGATAGATGCCGCGCTCCACCCGGCCACCGAAGCGGGTCACGCCATTGGGCGCATCGGCAAACACCAGCGCCATGTAGCTGCCGACCGGCTTCACCAGCAGCAGCAACACCGCCAGGAACAGGCCGATCTGGACAAGATCATTGGTGGTCATTCGAACCACTCCGGCTTGAGCAGGGCCACGCACAGGTAGCCGGCAAGGGCCACCGCGATCAGCCCCGCGAGGAGATAGAGAACATTCATGGAAGGACACTCATGCGGAATGGCGGAAAAAGGTGGCAGACGCGCTCAGGGGCGCGAGCCGAGCCGATCGCAGATCAGCAGGAAGCCGAGCGCGGCAGCGCTCAGCACAAGCAGGAACAACAGGCAGACAAGATCCATGGCGTCGACGCTCCGATAGGGACGACGCGCACTGTAGAAAGTGCCGTATAAGAACGGGGTATCGCTTTGGCCGCTTCGCGTATAGAACGCGTAAAGTCTTGAGGCGCCGCAGTGACGGGATCAGGCGATCGCGCGCACGCCTGTGTCATCGGCCATCGCCGGCAGCCGCTCGATGCCATAGCCAGCCGCATCCCACGCTTCCAGCCCGCCAAGCAGCGGGCGTACACGTCGGTAGCCCTGACTGATCAGCACTTTGGCGACCCGCGCGGCGGAGACCTCGTTCGGGCAATTGCAATACACGACCAGCTCGCGATCGAGCGGAATGTCGTGCGCACGAGGGTCGATGCGACCCTCATCGAGCAGCAGGGCGCCAGGCAGTACGCGGGAATCCAGCAGGCGTGATCCGGCCGCGCGCACATCGAGCACCACCGGCGCCCGTGCCGACTGCAACGCCTGATGCAATTCATCCACCGAAATGCGCGCCATGCGCAGCGTGCGCAGCAACTGCCGGCGCTGCCACCAGCGCGCCAGGATGTACAACGCCAGCACGACCAGCATCGCCTCCAGCGCCATCGTGCCGGCGCTCGCGATCGCCGCCAGCAGCGTGTCGATCTGCGCGGCAAACACGTAACCCAGCCCGATCGCCACGGTCGCCCACAGCAGCGAACCGACGCCATCGAACAGCAGAAACCGCGAAAACGGCAGGCCCATAGCGCCAGTCAGCGGCGGCGCCACGGTGGACAATCCCGGCACGAACTTGGCAATCAGCAGGATCTGTCCGCGCCAGCGCTGGAAGTGCAGCTCGGAGCGCTCCACGCAGGAATCCGGCGACAGCGAAATGCGGCACAGCAGGCGCATCACGCCGCCGCCGTAACGCCGACCCGCGGCAAACCAGACTGCATCGCTGATCAACGAGGCCACCACGGCAACCAGCACGACCGCCAGCAACGGCACTTGGCCGCCCGCGGCCAGCGCACCCGCCACCACCAGCGTCGGCACCGCCGGCACGGGAGCACCCAACTGAGTCACCAGCACGTTGAAAAACACCAGCAACACGCCGTACTGGGCCATCAATGCGATGATTTCATGAGCCATGACAGCGTTACCCGATGCAGCAAGACCGCGAGAGCCCATGATTGGGCCGCCGCCCGGCTATTGCAAACACTTGCGCAGCGCGTGCGCTTCGCACGCCGGCTCCGGGCACCTTTCGGTGCGCGTGCGCGTCCCATGGCTGCACTGCTGCGACAACTCGCCATCTGTCGCGCGCGGAGCAGAGGACTATCCTTGCAACCCTAGACCCACATCCAGAGTATCGCTTGAACGCCCTCCCGCTTGGTCTTTGCACCCTCGCCGTCGTCATGACGGCCGGCCCCCTGCTCGCTGCCGACACGCCGCCGCAAACCACCACCCTCACGCCCATATCCGTGCATGCCAGTGACAGCATGGTGATGGAAACACCGAGCGTGCAGGTGCGCATCAAGCGGCAGAAGCTGCAGCAGCAGAACGTCACCGAGAGCGCCGACGCACTGAAGTACGCGCCGAACCTGATGGTGCGCAAGCGTTACATCGGTGATCCGAATGCGGTGATCAGCGGCCGCAACGCCGGCACCCTGCAAAGCGCACGCAGTCTGGTGTATGCCGATGGCCTGCTGCTGTCCAACCTGATGACCAACGGTTACGACGGCGCGCCGCGCTGGGGCATGGTGGCGCCGCAGGAGATCGGTGCGGTCGACATTCTGTACGGCCCCTACTCCGCGCTATATCCGGGCAACTCGCTGGGCACGACCGTGCTCATTCACACCGTGCTGCCCGAACGCCTGACTGCCAGTGTGAGCACCCAGCTCTTCAACCAGGACTATCACGACGCCTACGGTGCCGGCGGCCACTACAACGGCCATCAGGCCGCGGCCACGCTGGGCAACAAGCAGGGGCGCTGGAGTTGGCTGCTCACGTACAGCCGGCTCGACAACCACGGCCAACCGATGCAATACGCCACGGCCAAGGCCGGCGGTGACCCCGCCACGGCCGTGCCGGTCAGCGGCGCGGTGCTGGATCGCAATCCGAATGGCTCATCCCGACTGGTCTACGGCGCGAACAGCATCGAACACACGGTGCAGGACCAGGCCAAGTTGAAAGTCGGCGTGGATATCAACGACCACGTCGCCGCGCTGTTCACCGTCGGCTGGTGGCACAACCGCGCCGAAGACTCCACCCGCAGCCTGATCCGCGATCGCAACGGCAACCCGGTCAGCGCCGGCACCATCAGCGCCGGCGGGCAAACCTGGATCTTGCCAGCCAGCGGCCTGGCGCCGAGTTCGGCCAGTGATACGCACATGCTGTACGGCGTGGAGTTGAACGGCCATCTGGACAATGGCTGGCGTTGGACGGCCGTGGCCAGCCATTACGACTTTCTGCGTTCGCTGGCCAACACCGCCAGCTTCGCCGAACCCGGCACGCCGACCGGAGGTCCCGGCACGGTCGCGAACAAAGCGGGCTCGGGCTGGGATACGCTGGATCTGCGCAGTTCCGGCCCGATCGGCGACCGCCACCAACTGTATGCCGGCGTGCATGGCGATCGCTACGTGCTGGACAGCCAGGTGCACAACGCCAGCCATTGGCAAGGCGATGCCGACGGCTCGCTGGTCAGCGCGTTTGCCGGCCGTACCCAGACCCGCGCCCTGTACCTGCAGGATGTGTGGAGCTTCGCCGATGCCTGGGCGCTGACCCTGGGTGGCCGGCTGGAGCAATGGCGTGCCTACGGCGGCCTGCGCGGCAGCGCCAGCACCACGCTGCGCTATGCCGATCGCCAGCGCACCGACTTTTCACCCAAGGCCGCGCTGAGCTGGGACTTCGCCGAGGACTGGGAGTTGCGCCTCGCCCACGGCAAGGCGGTGCGCTACCCGACCGTGAACGAGCTGTTCCAGGGCAGCCTGTCGGCCAACGCCATCGTCAACAACAATCCGGATCTCAAGCCCGAGATCGACGAATCCACCGACCTCACGCTGAACCGCCATCTGGCGAACGGCCACTGGCGAGTCTCGCTGTACCAGGATCGCATCGCCAATTCGCTGTACTCGCAGACCGACATCACGGTCACCCCCACCGTCACCAGCGTGCAGAACATCGACCGCATGCGCAGTCGCGGGATCGAGGGCGAAATCAGCCTCGCCAACCTGTGGCTCGACGGACTCGACGTGCAGGCCAGCCTGGCCTTCAACAATGCCAGGACGCTGGACGACAGTCAGTACCCTCTGGCCAACGGCAAGTACTTTCCGCGCATACCCAAGGTTCGCGCCAGCGTCTTCGCCGACTACCGTTTCGCCCCGCAGTGGGACGCCTCGCTGGGCATCCGTCACTCCGGCCGCCAGTACGGCTCGCTGGACAACAGCGATTACGTGGACAGCTACGGCGCCGTGAGCAGCTTCACCGTGGCCGACGCCAAACTGCGCTGGAAGTTCGCTCCGGGATGGACCGCGGCGCTCGGCGTCGACAACCTCACCAATGAAAGCTACTGGGTCTACCATCCCTACGCCGGCCGCACCTGGTTCGGTGAGCTGCGCTGGGAGTTGTGACGGCTCATCCCGACCCTCGCCCGCGCTGCAGGAGAGGAGCGAACCCGAAGATCGAGGAATGTCTATGCGCTACCTGCTGATCATCCTGCTCTGCCTGTTCCCGTCCGTGCTGCTGGCGAACGATGGCATGCACATGGACATGCCCAAAGGGCCCGAACTGGGCGCCAGCGCCGCCTTCGACAGCCATGGCCGGCTGTATCTGGTGGATGCCGCGGACGGCCACGTGCGACTGCGCCACTCCGACGATGACGGCCGCACGCTGAGTGCGCCGGTCGAGGTGAATGCGCAAGCCGAGCGCATTTACGCCGAGGGCGAGAACCGACCCAAGATCGCGTTCGGACCGCATGACGAACTCTACGTCAGCTGGTCGCAACCCCGTGCCCAGCCGTACACCGGCTTCGTTCGTTTCGCCCATTCCGTGGATCGTGGCGAGCACTTCTCCCCACCGATCACCGTGCATCACGACCGCGCCGAAATCACCCACCGCTTCGATGCCCTTGCCGTCGACGGCAGGGGCCGCATCGTGATCGCCTGGATCGACAAGCGTGACCTGACCGCTGCCACCGCCGCCGGCAAGCCCTATCTGGGTGCCGCGGTCTATTACAGCTGGTCGGACGACGGCGGCAAAAGCTTCGTGCCCGAACGCAAGCTGGTCGATCAGAGCTGCGAATGCTGTCGCATCGCGCTGGCACGCATGCCGGACGGACAGATCGCCGCGTTCTTCCGCAGCATCTACGGCGACAACATCCGCGACCACGCCTTTGCCGTGCTGCGTACCGACGGCAAGCCCAGCCAGGTCGAGCGCGCCACCTTCAGTGACTGGCACATCGCCGGCTGCCCGCACCACGGCCCCGGCCTGGCGATCGGCAACGACGGTATCCGCCACGCCGTGTGGTACGAGGCGAAGGAGGCGCCGACGATCCACTATGGCCAACTCGACCCCGGCCATCCGCCGAAGCATCCGCTGGTCATCGCCGGCATGGGCGCCAGTCATGCGGACGTGGCGGTGCATGACCACACGGTGTGGGTAGTGTGGAATCAGGTCAATGCCAACGGGTACGCGCTGGTACTGCGCCGTTCCACTGACAACGGCGCACACTTCGACGCTGCCCGTGAAATCGCGCGCAGCAGCGGTGCAGTGGGTTCACCGCAGCTGCTGCAGAAGCAGGGGCGTGCGTTTGCGGCGTGGAATACCGCCACAGGCTTCCGCCTGGTGGAGGTCAAGTGATGACGCGCTGGTTCCTCGCCCTCGCCCTGCTGCTGCCGGCACTGGCGAATGCCGGATCATTGAAGCCCCTGTCTGCCGCCGACATTCCCGCGCTGCTGCAACCGCCCGCACACGGCGAGCGGATCATCGCGCTGTGGGCGCTCGACTGCGCGTATTGCGAACCGAATCTGGAAGCACTGGCCGGACTGCAGCGCCAGCATCCGGACAACATTGAGCTGGTGATCGTCACCACCGACAGCATCGAGCAACGCGCAGCGATTGAGTCGCGCCTGCGCGGCATGAAGATGGACGTCTATCCGAATCGCGCCTATGCCGAAGCCTCGCCCGAGCACATCAACTTCCTGCTCGACCCGACCTGGGGTGGCGAAACCCCGCGCGTGTTGTTGATCCGCGCCGATGGCAGCCGGCTCGGCATCAGCGGCGCGTTGACCCCGGCGCAGCTGCACAAACTGCTGTAGGAGCGCACCCTGTGCGCGATGCTTTTCGTCATGTGACGAAGAGCTATCGCGCACAGGGTGCGCTCCTACAAAAGCGGCGTTATGCGCTACGGCTGCGCGATGCTTTCGGCGGGTGCCGGCTCCGGCTTCTCGGCGGTGCCGTCGTCTTCGTCGTCGTAGAGCGCCACATGGGGCACGCCGTCGGCGCCGATCCAGCCACGATACATGCCGTCGGTGTTGAACGGGATCGAAATGTGGCCCTGCGCATCCAGCGCGATCGCACCGCCGTTGCCGCCCATCGACGGAATTTCCTGGTTGATCACTTCGGCCGCGGCGCGCTTGATCGGCACGCGCATCTGGGTGACCTTCATGCAGATTTCGTGCGCGGCGACAGTGCGCTGGTAGAACTCGCCCCAGCCCGTGGCAGACACGGCGCAACCGGAATTCGCGTAGGTACCTGCGCCGATGATCGGCGAGTCGCCGATGCGGCCCCAGCGCTTGTCGGTCATGCCCCCGGTCGAAGTGCCGGCGGCCAGGTGACCCTCCGCATCCAGCGCCACCGAACCGACGGTACCAAAGTGTTTGGCCGTCTCTTCATCGGCATGCGGTTGCTTCGCGGCGTCTTCCTTCAGCGCCCGCTGCAGTTGCTGCCAGCGCGCGTCAGTGCGGAAATAGGCCGGATCGACCAGCGGCATGCCGACGCTTTGCGCAAAAGCCTCCGCACCCGTGCCGGACAACATCACGTGCGGTGACTGCTCCATCACCGCACGCGCCAGCAGGATTGGATTCTTCACCCGCTGCACGCCCGCCACCGCACCGGCGCGCCGCGTGTAGCCGTCCATGATCGCCGCATCCAGCTCATTGGTGCCGTCGTGGGTGAACACCGCGCCCTTGCCGGCATTGAAGTTCGGATCGTCCTCCAGCACGGTGATGGCCGCCGTCACCGCATCCAGGGCCGAATTGCCGGTCGTGAGCTGGGCGTAACCGCTCTGCAAAGCCTGCGTCATCGCCGCACGCACAGCCTGCTCCCTGGCGGGCGTCATGTCCCGCTTGATCACGCCGGCACCGCCGTGGATCACCAGGACGGGTGTAACAGCGGCATGGCTCGTGGCGGCCATACCGAGGGTGGCCAGGACAACAAACAGATGGTGCGGCTTCACGAAACTCTCCCGGTCAGTGGCCGGGAGAGTATAGCCAGCCCTGTGGGCTACTTCGGCTCGAAGCGTGCCTGCTTGCCGTCCAGCACCAGCTTCAGTCCGGCCAGGTCGGCTACCTGCTGCAATGCCGTCCCTGCCGGCATGTCATTGAAGGACAGCGAGACCGGCGCGCGCGCCAGGGCGTCGGGGTTGACCAGCGTCCAGCCCGCTTTCGCGGCGATCGACTCGGCCACCGCGAGTGCCGTGCCGTTCTTGACGTGTTCGGTCACCTTGACCGGTGACGCTTCGGCCATCGCGCGCGCCGGACAACCCGCCTGCGGCGTGAGGTCGATGACGTACGTCTGTTTGCCATCCACAGCCGTACCGGTGCGATGAAGCGTCTTGCCAAGCGTGCCGTGCAGCACGTCATGCGTCACCGGCTGCATGCCGGCGCGGGTCACGGCAAGATCGATGCGCAGCTGTCCATCCCCTGCGGGGACGGTCGTGGTCTGCACCTCGAAGTCGCCGACGCTCGCGGTGGCGACCTTGCCGGGAGCGACGCACAACGCAAACTGCGCCGCCTCCGTATGGCGCTTGTGACCGTCGTCGTTCGCCAGCTCGATCATCATGTCCAACTGGTAGTCGGAACCCTGGCCGTTCTGAACGGGTGGCGATGCCTGGGGCGCGCTGGCGGCATAGACCGAGCCGGCCACGACGATGGCGAGTGCGCAACCGGCGATCAAGCCGGCGTGTCGGCGTGGACGGTTGGGTGCAGGCATTTTCAACATGGCGATACGCTCCGCAAGTGGATGACGAGGGGACCACGCGCAACCCACCGGCAACGCGAAGGCGGCCGATTGGGTCTTCAACATCGCATGGGCATAGCGGCGACGATGCGCGCCGTGCTTGCGCAGCACGACGGCATCACAAGCCAGTTCCTGATCGTGACGCAGCGCCGACAGCGCCCACCACGCCAGGGGATGGAACCAGTACAAAGCCAGCACCAGCTGCGCCAGCAGGCACCACCATCCGTCGCGACGTCGCGCATGGGCGCTCTCGTGGGCGAGAATCAATGCCTGCTCGGCGACGTCGTAGCGATGTTCGAAATCGGATGGCAGCACGATGCGACTCCGCCATGCACCCACCAGCGCCGGCCCCACATCATTGGCTGCCGCGCGCACCACCAGCCAGCGTGATGAGGCACCGGCTACCGGCTCGGCGCCGATCAGGCGACGGTGATAGCGCCACTGCGCCCAAGCCGCCAGCAACAGGAAAGACACCACACCCGCGCACCAGATCAAGATGGTCACGCTGCGCCAATCCGTGCCGGTGGCGGAAATGGCCTGGACGGGCAGCGCATCGGCCGCCGAGACAATCCGGTAGACCGCCGCGGAGAGTGTCGTGTTGTTTGCGCCGGACGCATGCGGCAACTGACTGGCCAGCATCGCCAACGGTGGCAGCAGCCACAGCTGGAAGGCACGTTCGGTGCCGAAGAATCGGCGGCAGGGTCGACGCAGCACGGCCACCAACAGCACGGCAGCGGTGAACGCAAGCGCGAGCAGCCAGCCGCGACCGAGCCAGTCGACGGCCATCAGGTCACTGGTCATCGTCGAGCTCCTTGAGCAGCTTGCGCAGTTCGGCGATGTCCTTCTTCGACAGCTTGCGCTGCTCGGAGAAGTGCGCGACCAGCGGGGCCACGCGACCGCCGAACAGGCGATCGAGCAAGCCCTTGCTCTCCTGCTGCACGTATTGCTCGCGCGCAAGCAGCGGCGTGTAGAGATAGCGGCGGCCGTCGCGTTCGGCATGCACCGCCTTTTTGCGCAGCAGCCGGTTGAGCAGGGATTTCACCGTGCCCTCCTGCCAGTTTTGCGCGGGGCCCACTTCGGCCAGGATCTCTTCGGCCGTGCGTGGCGCTTCGCGCCAGAGCACATCCATCACGACTGCCTCGGCTTCACTGATTGCCATGAGTCACCGTTTACGTGTGTAAGTGATGATCATGTTTACATGCGTAATTGGTTGCGTCAAGCGCTTGCTCTCCCCCTGTCGTCCGCTGCAAAGCGGGCAGGAAGACGGCGACCTGTCTGGCTTGCGACCTTGGTACAAGGCCGGTCAAGGTCAATCCGTCGTATCCTTGGCAGCTGACTCTCCACGAGAAAGGCACAGCAATGGACAAGGTTTACCCGAGTGCGGCGAAAGCCCTTGATGGCCTGTTGTTCGATGGCATGACGATCGCAGCGGGCGGTTTCGGCCTGTGCGGCATCCCCGAGAACCTGATCGGTGCCTTGCTGGCAGCCGGCACCCGGGATCTGACCATCGTCGGCAACAACGCCGGCGTGGACGATTTCGGCATGGGTCCGCTGCTGAAGACCCACCAGGTCAAGCGCGTATACGCCTCCTACGTGGGCGAGAACAAGGAGTTCGAGCGGCAGACACTGGCCGGCGAACTGGAGCTGCACCTGACCCCGCAGGGCACGCTGGCCGAGAAGCTGCGCGCCGGCGGCGCTGGCATCCCCGGCTTTTACACGCGCACCGCGTTCGGCACCAAGCTGGCCGAGGGCAAGGAGACCAAGGTCTTCCACGGCAAGGAATACGTGCTGGAGGAATCCATCACCGCCGACCTGTCGATCGTCAAGGCGTGGAAGGGTGACGCGCACGGCAACCTGGTGTTCCGCGAGACCGCGCGCAACTTCAACCCGATGATCGCCACCTGCGGCAAGGCCTGCGTGGCCGAGGTCGAGCACCTGGTGCCCGTCGGTGAGCTGGATCCGAACAACATCCACGTGCCGGGCATCTATGTCGATCGCATCGTGCAGGGCGAAAAGTACGAGAAACGGATCGAGTTCCGCACCATCTCCGGGGTGGCTGCCGGCAAGGAGAACCCGACCCGCACGGCGATGGCACAGCGCGCCGCGCAGGAACTGCAGGATGGTTTCTACGTGAACCTGGGCATCGGCATTCCGACCATGGTGGCCAATCACATTCCGGCTGGCGTCAACGTCACCTTGCAGTCGGAGAACGGCCTGCTCGGCATCGGCCCGTTCCCGGCCGAAGACCAGCTCGATCCCGACCTGATCAACGCGGGCAAGCAGACCATCACCACCCTGCCCGGCTCCAGCTTTTTCTCCAGCGCCGACTCGTTCGCGATGATCCGCGGCGGCCACATCGACCTGTCGATCCTCGGCGGTCTGGAAGTTTCCGCGCACGGCGATCTGGCCAACTGGATGGTGCCGGGCAAGATGGTCAAGGGCCCGGGTGGCGCGATGGATCTGGTCAGCGGCGTCAAGCGCGTGGTGGTGCTGATGGAGCACTGCGCGAAGGACGGCAGCCCGAAGATCAAGACCGAGTGCGACCTGCCGCTGACCGGCAAGCAGGTGGTGGATCTGATCATCACCGACCTGTGCGTGTTCTCGGTGGAGAAAGGCAAGGGCCTGACCCTGATCGAACTCAACGACGGCGTCAGCCTGGATGACGTGAAGGCGAAGACCGGCTGCGATTTCAAGGTCGCGCCGTCGCTGCAGAAACGTTGAGTCCACGTTTCCATGGGCAGCCACTTTTCCTGGTGGCTGCCCGCGACCACGCCATGACCTTTTAGCGGGGGGCGGAAGCCGCAGCCACGGCGTCCGCCGGCAGCGGATTCGGAAAGCGGATGCTGGCGATATTGTCCCTGCCCGGAGTGGTTTCCAGCTCCAGCGGCCACGCAAAGCGGTCGCTGATGCGCTGCGCGATGGCCAGTTCAAACCCGTGCCGATCAACGCTTTCATCCCGGATCGGATGAGCTGCCGTATGCCCGCTTGATGCGTGAATCTGGTTGCGCACGCTGACCATGCCGGGAAGCACCGTGATCACCACGCTGCCCTGCTCGGTCTGCTGCGAGGCATTCCGGATCAGTTGCCAACACAATACCGACAGGGCCTGTGGTGAACCTTGCAGGGCAAATCGCGCCGGCTCTTCCAGCGTCAACACAATCGGTCGTCCGGAAAGCATCTCGCGGGCGGCCTCGATTTCCTCGCGCAGTACGTCGTTGACGATGAAATGCCGATCGTCGGCCGGGCTGTCAGCCTCCCGCGCCAACACCAGCAAGGCCTCCACCAGCACTTCCATTTCGCGCGTGGCCCGCTTGATGCGCCGGACCGAACGGGCGCCGAACTCGCTCAGCCCCTCTTCCTCGGCCAGCATGTCCACCGACATCTTGATCACGGTGAGCGGACTGCGCAGTTCATGGCTGGCGTCGCGGGTGAAGTTGCGCTCGCGCTGGTTGAAGCTGGCCAGTCGCACGGCAAAGCCGTGCAAACCCCGCGTCAGCGAGGCGACGTCGGCGTCCGTATGCGCTGACAATTGCTCCACCTTGAGCAAGCCCGGATCCGGTGCCTGACCATCCCAGCGATTGACCACGCGGGCCAGTGCGCGCACCGGTCGCCACTCGCGCCGCGTGATGAACCAGGCCAGCGCCGTGATGATCACGATGACCGCGATCACCATATGCGTGGGAACGACGCTGTACATGCCCAGCACGCAGACGAAAACCACCGTCACGAATTGCAACGCGAAGACCATGGCGATGCGTCGGCGAAAGGCTCCCACCCGCGATGTCACTGCGTTGACCCTGCTATCCATTACCTTTTTTTACCGTCCCGTGTCACGCCGTCTCGGGCGAAGAGGCGACTTCGGATTCCAGATCCGCAAGGCGATAACCCGCTGAATGGATGGTATGTAGCAGGGGGCGTGCGAAGGGTTTGTCGATGACCCGCCGCAGATTGTAGAGATGCGACCTCAAAGTATCCGAGTCCGGCAGGGTATCACCCCAGATTTCGCGCTCGATATCGCGCCGGCTGACCACGCGCGGCGACTCGCGCATCAGGATCGCAAGCAGCTTCAGGCCAATCGGCGACACGGTCAGCTCCTGGCCGTCTCGGGTCAGTTGCAGGGTGGCGGTATCCAGCGTCATGTCGCCCACCGTCAGCACCTCGGTGGACACCTGGCGTCGGTCGCGACGGATCAGGGCGCGTACGCGCGCTTCGAGCTCGCGCACTTCGAATGGCTTGACCAGATAGTCGTCGGCGCCCGCCTCAAGCCCGGCCAGCTTGTCTTCCAGCGTGTCACGCGCCGTCAGCATCAGCACCGGCGTGGATTTTTTCGCATCCTTGCGCAGCTTGCGGCAAACCTCCAGCCCGTCCAGACCCGGCAGCATGAGATCCAGCACCAGTACGTCGTAGCTGTTGGATACCGCCAGGTGCAGGCCGCTGACGCCATCGGCCGCGTAGTCCACTGAATAGCCGCGGCGCTCGAGAAACTCGCCCACCATCTCGGCAATCTGGCGATTGTCTTCCACCAGCAGGATCAGTCCGGCTTGTTCGTCGTGTACGGTCATGTCGTCTTTCCCCATCTGCGATTTCACATAAGTGAAGATGAAAGCGATCGCGGGGTGAGAGTAACGTGAAATCACCCAGGCTTATTCATAACCTGTTTGGTTTGGCCTCAGCGCAACAACGGCCGCAGAGCCTTCCACACCGTTTGCAGCACCTCGGGTTCCGCGCCAGCGACCGGATGCAAGCCGTCGGCCTGCATCTTTTCGGGATCCAGAGCGACTCCCTCGAGGAGGAATGGCACCAACGCCGTGTCATGGCTGCGGGCCAACTCTGTGTAGATCGAACGCAGGCCATCGCGGTATTGCGGGCCGTAGTTCACCGGCAATTCGATACCGACCAGCAGCACGCGCACTTTCACCTGATGCGCCGCCACGAGCATCGCCTCCAGATTCGCGCGCAGCTCCGGCAGTGGCAGGCCGCGCAGGCCATCGTTGGCGCCCAGCTCGATGATCAGCACGGCAGGCCGGTACTTCGTCAGCAGCGCGGGCAGGCGATGGCGTCCGCTCAACGAGGTTTCGCCGCTGATGCTGGCATTGACCGCGGCCCACTTCGGCACCATGTTGGACAGACGCGCATCCAGCAGATGCACCCAGCCTGACTCGACCGGAATGTTGTGCGCGGCCGACAGCGAATCACCCAGCACCAACACGGTCTTCGGCGCGGCGGCATGCGCCACGCCGAGCCAGCCCAGCAGCAACCCGCAACACAACCACCAGCCAAGGCTTCGACGCATGAGTGATTCTTCCCAGCCGCTTCTTGAAGCCCGCGATGTTAGCAAGTCGGTCGAGGGTCCCGAGGGACGACTGGACATTCTGGACCAGGTCAGCCTGCAGATCCGCCCCGGCGAGAGCTTCGCCATCGTCGGCGCCTCCGGTTCCGGCAAGACCACCCTGCTCGGCCTGCTGGCGGGGCTGGACACGCCAAACAGCGGCAGCATCTTGCTCGACGGACATCCACTGGAGACGCTCGACGAAGAAGCGCGCGCCGATCTGCGCCGCCGCCTGGTCGGCTTCGTGTTCCAGTCGTTCCACCTGCTGCCGGCGCTGACTGCCGAAGAAAACGTGATGCTGCCGCTGGAGCTGGAGGGCAGCAACGATGCGCGCTCGCGCGCTCGCGCAGCGCTGGAAGCGGTGGGCCTGGGCGCGCGCCGCCGGCACTATCCGGCACAACTTTCCGGCGGCGAGCAGCAGCGCGTGGCGATCGCCCGCGCGTTCGTGCACCGCCCGCGCGTGCTGTTCGCCGACGAACCCACCGGCAATCTCGACCAGCGCACCGGTCACCACATCTGCGACCTGCTGTTTGCACTCAACCGCGACCATCAAACTACCCTGGTGCTGGTCACTCACGATGCAACCCTGGCCGAACGCTGTGATCGACACATCGAGCTGGAAGAAGGCCGCGTGTTGATGGCGCGCGAGGATCACGCGTGAACTTGCTGCGTCTGTCCCTGCGCAGCCTGCGCCGCGAGTGGCATTTGCCCGAACTGCGCACGCTGGCCGCGTCGCTGGTGCTGGCCGTTGTCGCACTCGGCGTGGTGGCCACGCTGGCCACCCGGATCGAGCGCGGCATGCTGGCCAGCGCCGCCGAACTGATCGGCGGCGACATCGGCATCGCCTCACCACAGGCGCTCCCACCGACTTATGCCGACCAGGCACGCGAGGACGGCCTGCAACTCGCCCGCACCGCAAGCTTCCCCAGCGTGGCGTTTGCCCACGAGCAGACCCAGTTGCTCGACGTGCAGGCGGTCGATGCCCATTACCCGTTGCGCGGCACGCTGGAGCTCGCCGGTGCCACCACACGCGCAAACTCGGGACCCGCGTCAGGCGAGGTCTATCTCGACCATCGCGCCCTGATCGCGCTGGGCCTGAAAGTGGGCCAGCCGCTGCAACTGGGCGGACGCGAACTGACCATCGCCGCCGAGCTGGTCCGGCAACCCGATGGCGGCGAACTGCTGGCGCTGGCGCCGCGCGCCCTGATGAATCTGGCCGATGCCGAACAAGCCGGTTTGCTCGGTGTGGGCAGTCGCGCCCGCCATCGTCTGCTGCTGGCCGGCCCGCCGACGGCCGTGCAGCGCTGGCGCGACTGGGCGCAATCGACCAGCTTGCCGCAGGGCGCCCGATTGATCACGCCCGAGCAGACCCAGGAACGGATGCGCAGTGCATTCGACCGGGCCGGTGCCTTCCTGCGTTTGACGGCCCTGCTTTCCGCCTTGCTGGCCGGCATCGCGATCGCGTTGTCGGCGCAGCGCTACGCGCGTCGCAAGACCGCCGAAGTCGCCTTGCTGCGCGCGCTGGGCACGCCGCGCCGGCGCGTGCTGGCACTGTTGCTGGGCACGCTTGCGGCATTGGCCGTGCCGGCGACTTCGCTCGGCATCGTATTGGCGCTGGGGCTGTCCCAACTGGCCTGGCTGCTGGCGAGTCAGCTGTTCGGCAATGTACCGACCCTGCTGCCGCTGATGCCGTCGTTCGCGACAGCGGCGATGGGCGTCGCGGTGCTGGTCGGCTTTGCCCTGCCACCGCTGGCCCGGCTGGCCGAGGTGCCACCGGTGGCGGTGTTCCGACAGAGCGTGCAGCGACGGGTACGCCGCTTCGACGCGCTGTACCTGATACCGGTGCTGGTCGCGCTGGGCCTGATCTGGAGTCAAAGCAATTCGCTCAAGCTGGCCGGCATCCTCGCCGCCAGCCTGCTCGGCGTGGCGCTGATCGCGGCGCTGCTGGCCGCCGCGTTGTTGTGGCTGGCGCGGCGTATCGCGCCCGGCGTGCATCCCGCTCTCCGTCTGGGTCTGTCGGCACTGGCGCGGCGTCCCGCGCTCAGCGTGATCCAGGCCACCGCGCTCAGCCTTGGCCTGTGCGCACTGCTGTTGCTGGCCGTGGTGGCACCGGCCCTGCTGCAGGGTTGGCGGCAGGAACTGCCGGCGAATGCACCGAACTGGTTTGCGCTGAACTTGCAGGATGATCAGCGCGCGGGATTTGCGCAGGCGCTCGCCGCCAACGGTGGCGATCAGTTGAACATGCTGCCGCTGGCCGTCGGCAAGCTCACCGCAATCAACGGCCGGGCGATCGATCAGCTGCATTTCGACGATGAGCGCGCGAAGGACTGGGCCGATCGCCAGTTGCGCTTGTCCTGGTCCGCGGAACTGCCGCCGGCGAACGAGGTGGTTGCAGGGCACTGGCAAGGCGCGCACCCGGACCGTGCCGAGGTGTCCGTCGACACCATGTGGCGCGACATGTTCGGCCTGAAGCTGGGCGACACGATGAGTTTCGATGTTGGCGAGGGACGCATCGACGCCACCGTGAGCAGCGTGCGCAAGGTCGACTGGAGCTCGTTCCGGGTCAACTTTTTCCTGCTGCTGGATCCGGCCCACGCCAGCGAGCTGCCGCATAGCTGGCTGGCCAGTTTCCACTTGTCTTCCGGGCATGCGACGCAACTGGCGAAACTGTCGCGCGAGTACTCGAACCTCAGCCTGGTCGATGTCGACTCACTGCTCGACCGCGTTCGCGAAATCATCGACCGGGTCGGCAACGCCGTGCGCTGGATTCTCGGCTTCAGCCTGCTGGCCGGCGCCCTGGTGCTGGCCGCAGCACTCGCCGCCAGTGCCGCGGAAAGACGCCACGAAGCGGCCCTGCTGCGCACGCTGGGCGCACGTCGCGCGCAATTGCGGGTGGCCGCCGCCTGCGAATTCGCCCTGCTCGGCCTGGTCGCCGGATTGACGGCGGCACTCGGCGCGGCCGGGGCCGGGCTGTGGCTGGGCCGTGCCGTATTCCATGTCGCGAGCTTCATGCCGCCGCTCGTGCCACTGGCGCTGGCGGCACTGGCGGCAGGCTTCGTGGTGATGCTGCTGGGCCTGGCCGGCACGCGCAAGGTCAGTCGCACACCACCGATGCGCTTGCTGCGCGAAGGCTGAGCCGGCCTCCACCGCGCGACTGATAAAGTTGTGCCGTCATTAGCCCTGCGGACCACCCTGATGTTGGCAAGCCGAACGCGACAGCGCCTCAGGGAGGAATGGTTGTTATGGCTGTTCGCGAGCCTGGCGATCGCACTGGCGGTGTTCGATCCGCAGCCTTGGGCGAACTACCGACGCTGGCTGCAACTGCCCACCCTGGCGGGCCTGACCGGGCTGCTGATCGCGATCCAGGGCATCCGCGACAGCGGGCTGGTCCAGCATGCCGCCGTGGCCGTGGTGGCGCGAGCACATTCGCTGCGCAGTCTGGGCCTGTTGCTGGTCGCGGCGACCGCCGTGCTGTCGATGGTGCTGACCAACGACGTGAGCCTGTTCCTGATCGTGCCGCTGACGCTGGCGATCGGCAGTGTCTCGAACCTGCCGGTGCTGCGCATGGTGGTGCTGGAGGCGCTGGCGGTGAATGCGGGCTCCACGCTCAGCCCGATCGGCAATCCGCAGAACCTGTTGTTGTGGCAACACTCGCAACTTCCGTTCCTGCACTTCGTCGCGGCGATGTTGCCCGCGGCGACCGTGATGCTGGCCCTGGTGGCGCTATTCACCTGGCTGTGGCTGCCGCGTGATCGCGTGGCACTGACCGCGGAGCGGATCGACGGCGCGGTGACCTCCGCCCGGCTCGGCGGATGGTCGATGGCCGCCCTCGCCGGCATGGTGCTTCTGATGGAATACGGCCACGCTCCGCTGGGTGCCGGCTTGTTGCTGGTGCTGTTCGCGCTGCTGGCGCGCTCAAGCCTGGGCCGGATCGACTGGCTGCTGCTGGCGACGTTTGCCGCCATCTTCCTGGGGTTGGGTCATTTCGCCGAACTGTCCTGGGTGCAGCATGCGCTGGACCGGCTCGACTTCCAGCAGCCGTTGACCGTGTACGTCAGCGGCATCGTCGCCGCGCAACTGATGAGCAATGTACCGGCAACGGTGCTGTTGCTGGAGCGCGCGCCGAATCCGATGGCGCTGGCGGTCGCGGTGAACGTGGGCGGCTTCGGCGTGGCGATCGGTTCACTGGCAAACTTGATCGCCCTGCGTCTGGCGAAGCAGCCGCACGGCCTGCGGCTGCTGCATCGGGTGTCGATTCCATTCCTGCTGGTCTGCGCGCCATTGGTGTACCTGACGTGGCGCTGGTTCAACATGTAGGAGCCCGCTCGCGGGCGATGCTCCTGCCTTGATCGACCACAAAGGGAGCATCGCCCGCGAGCGGGCTCCTACGGTTTGGCGGGGCCTATCTGTCAATCGTCGTCGCGCGGCACGCTGACCTTGCCTTTCACGCCGGAGTGGCTGACGTCGCCGCTACCCTTGGCGCCCAGGCTCAAGTCACCACCGACACCACTGACGTCCAGATCGCCGGAGCCCAGCGTGTCGGCGTGCACGCTGCCGCCCACGTTGCCCAACGTGACATCCCCCGAGCCGATGCTGCCGATGCGGGCGTCACCCTTGATGCCTTTGGCCTTGAAGTCGCCCGAGCCGACCGAGCCGAGGTCGAGGCTGCCGATGTCGGTGGCATCGATATCGCCCGAGCCCACGCTGGCTGCCAGCTTGCCTGACAGCTGACGCACGTGCAGATCGCCCGAGCCCACGTTGGCCTGCAACTGCTGCATGCCGCTGACGTCCGCGTCACCGGAACCCACGCGCAAGGTCACCGGCAGGCTGGCCGGCAATTGCATGGTGACGTCGAGGCTGGCGTAGGAGTTGCCGCCGAACAGGCTGAAATTGAAACCGCCATCGCTGCCGATGTCGATCAGCAACTGGTCGCCGTCGCGGCGCTGGGTGACCTGCAACTTGTCCAGCACCGCCTGGCTCGATGCGCAGGCACGGCCGGTCAGGCTCGCGGCCTTGCCGTTGTCGCTGCCGGTCAGGTGGAGATCCTGGCTGTGCACATCGATCTGGATGCCGTGCACGCCAGCGAGGTCGAGCTGCAGATTGCGCGGCGCCTCGTATTTGCACGGGCTGGCGGCTAAACAGGCGATCGGGGCGAGCAGCAGGGCTGCAGCAAGAAGGCGGCGCATGGAACTCTCCTGGATGGTTGGAGCGGAAGGATCTGTAGCAGTTGGGATGCAGCTGCCGACGAAAGGGTTGCAAGGATGCGCAACGCTCAGGTCAACCCGTCGGCGCCGACCGCGTTCTTGTCGAGTACCTCTCACGGAGACAAACCATGCATCGCAAGACCGTGCTCGCTTCCACGCTGGCCCTGCTGATCGCCGGATCATCCTCGTTCGTGATGGCGCAAAATACGCCGCCTCCGCCCTCCGCGCCGCATGCGATGGCCGGCAAAGACATGCAATCCGCCCACGGCGATCGCGCACACGGCATGCCGTGGCATCACGCCGATCGCCAGCGCGGCGGCGTGATCGGTGACCTGCGAGGACTGGAGCGCCTGTACATGCAATCCGGCCGCAGCAAGGACATGACTGCGGTCTACAACGACGTACTGGCCAAGTCGCAGGACCCGCGCGTGCGCGACTACGTCTATCACCGCCTGGCTCGCCTGCAGTCCCAGCCGGCCAACGTGGACCAGGCGATTGCCACCCTGCGCAAGGGACTGGACGAAAGCCTGGCAAACGAGGCGAAGATGCGGGCCGACCGCGAAACGATGCGCGCCAACTGGCAGCAGCGGGCTGACAAATCCGTCCCACCGGCCAAGTGATTTCTTGCTGATACGCACTACCGGCGGCGCGATGGTTTCGACCATCGCGCCGCTTCAGTTCCCGGGTTCGGCCTGCTTGGCGCGCTGCCAGAGCAGCTCCTGCTGCGCCAGCGTGCAGTCGGCGAAAGCGTTGCCATCGGCCGCCGCCAGCTGTTCCATCTGCCGAAAGCGGCGTTCGAACTTCGCGTTGGCATGACGCAGGGCTTCAGAGAAATCCACGCCGGCATGGCGTGCCAGGTTCACCATCACGAACAGCACGTCACCGATTTCATCCTGCAAACGTGCGGGATCGGAGCCGTTGGCAAACTCCACGCGCACCTCCTCCACTTCCTCGACCAGCTTTTCCAGCACGGGAGCGGGACCGGGCCACTCGAAACCGGTGGCGGCGGCGCGCTGCTGCAGTTTGTGCGCGCGCTTCCATTCCGGCAGCCCGCTCGAGATGCCGGCCAGCGCACTGTCATCGGCCGCGCCGCCCTTCTCCGCCCGCTCGGCGGCCTTGATCTGCTCCCATGCCTGCATCTGTTCGGCCAGATCGGCGTAACGCGTGTCGCCGAACACATGCGGATGACGACGCAACATCTTCTCGCTGATCGCATGCGCGACATCAGCGAATTCAAACAATCCCTGCTCGGCCGCCATCTGCGCGTGGAAGACCACCTGCAGCAGCAGGTCGCCCAGTTCGTCGCACAAGTCGGTCCAGTCCTGCCGATCGATCGCATCGGCGACCTCGTAGGCCTCCTCGATCGTGTAGGCGGCAATCGAGGCGAAATCCTGCTTCACGTCCCACGGGCAACCCGTCTCCGGGTCGCGCAGGCGCGCCGTGATCGCCAGCAAGTCGTCCAATGTGTGGCGGCTCGATTCACTCATGCCGCGACCAAACCCGAGACTGCCGGAAGAACTTCTCCCTGCAGGAAAGAAGGCAGGAATGAGTAGTCATGCCACACGGAACGTCCAACGAAATCACGCGTGCATCTCCCGCAACCGTGCGGCCCAGTCCACCGTGCGATCACCCACCGCGATGAACTCCGGATTGAGCAATGACTCGCCGCGGTTGTAGCGAAACGGCTGACCGGCCAGGTCGAGTACCGCGCCGCCGGCTTCGTCCAGCACGCATTGCGCGGCGGCGGTGTCCCACTCGCTGGTCAGGCCGAGGCGCAGATAGACGTCCGCATCCCCGCGCGCAATCAGGCAGAACTTCAGCGACGAACCCAGCGGAATCATCTGATAGTCGTTGCCGAGCAGTTGCTGCAAGGCGTCGCCCTGAGCACCGCCATGCGAGCGGCTGCCGGCCACCGTCGCTGGTTGGCCCAGCGGTCGCGCGTGGATACGCCGCCACTGGCCTTCAGCCTGCGTCTGCAGCCAGGCACCCTGTCCCCGTGCGGCCACGTACAGCTCGCCGGTCACCGGCGCCAGCACCACGCCCAGCACGCTGCGACGATCATCGATCAGCGCGATGTTGACGGTGAACTCGCCATTGCGTTTGACGAACTCGCGGGTGCCGTCGAGCGGATCGACCAGCCAGTAACGCATCCAGTGCTGGCGCTCGGACCATGGTCGCGCCTTTGCCTCTTCCGACAGCACCGGCAACTGTTCCCCGAGCATGGTCAGGCCGGCCATGATGACTTGCTGCGCGGCGAGGTCGGCGGCGGTCAGCGGCGAGGCGTCATCCTTCGTCTGCACCGCGAAATTGCTGTGGTAGACGTCGAGAATCGCCGCTCCGGCGTCGCGCGCAATCGCACCGATCCGGCGCGCCAGTTCCGGTGGCATGCTCATGTCCGCTGAAAACGCCCGGCGAGATATTCGCGTGCCATGAACAGGGCGGCGATCGAACGCCCTTCGGTCACGTCATCACGCCCCAGCAGGGTATGCAGCTCGGACATTTTCCACGGCACCACTTCGAGCTCTTCCGGCTCGTCGCCCACCAGCTTCTCGGGATACAGATCCTGTGCCAGCACCACGTGCGCCATGTGCGTCATGTACGACGGTGACAGCGACAGGTTGTGCAGGATCTTCAATTTGTGCGCGCCGTAGCCGATCTCCTCCTTCAGCTCGCGCTCGGCCCCCTGTTCGGCCGTTTCGTCCTGATCAAGACGGCCCTTCGGCAGTCCCAGCTCGTAGCGCCCGACGCCGCCGCCGTATTCGCGCACCAGCAGCACCGTGTCGTCGTCCAGCATCGGCACGATGATTACCGCGCCCAGCCCGCTGCCCTTCAGTCGCTCGTAGGTGCGCCGCACGCCGTTGGAGAACTCCAGGTCGAGTTGCTCCACGTGCAGGAAGTGGCTGTCGGTGACGTCGCGGGTCGCGTGGATGATCGGTAGCTTTTGCATCCGATCATTCTAGCTCGCAGCGATCAACGCCGCAGGCGCTGCAGGGCCTGTGCATGGATCGACGGCGTGCCGGCCAGCACGCTGCGCGTATCCAGCGTCAGCTCCCCGCCATCCAGATCGGTGAATACGCCGCCGGCTTCGCGCACGATCACCGCCAGCGCGGCGATGTCGAGAATGTTCACGTCCGACTCGATCACCAGATCCAGGCTGCCGCGCGCCAGCAGGTGGTAGTGGCAGAAATCACCGTAACCGCGGATCCGGTTGCTTTCCCGGATCAGCGCACCCAGCGCATCCCAGCGCGAGTCGCCGGTGAGCGTCTTGATGTTGCCGGTGGAGATCGACGCCTCGCCGATGCCATCGGTGCCGGCCACGCGCACGCGCTCGCCATCAAGCCAGGCCCCCTGGCCAGCGCTGGCCCACATGGTTTCCCCGTAGATCGGCGCGCTGGACACGCCAAGCACCAGGGCGTCACCGTCCATCAAGGCGATCTGGGTGGAGAAGAACGGCGTGCGGCGCACGAAGCTCTTGGTGCCATCCAGTGGATCGACCAGCCACAGCAGGCCACCGCGTTCGCCCTCCAGGCCAAACTCTTCACCATAGATCGACGCCTGCGGCAGCGCCGCCTGCAGGATCCGCCGGATGGCCTGCTCGGCTTCGCGGTCGGCCACGGTGACCGGGGTGGCGTCGGGCTTCAGCTCCACCTCCACCCCACGACGCCAGTAATGACGGATCACCTCGGCTGCTGCCGCAGCGGCTTCGCGGGCGGCAGTCAGGGCGGTGGTGGCGATCTCGGGGGTCATTCGTCTCGGTTCCTTCAATGAGTGGGCAGCGCCGGCGTGCTGCCAGCCAGGCCACCGTGGCGTTGGATATGCACGCTTCCATCGGAAGCCGGCGTACCGAGTTTGGCCAGCCAGTGCTGCAGGGCAGGGTCCGGCTGGCGGGCGCGCAAGGTGGCGTCCAGTCGCCAGCCAAGCGGGCTGAATTGCAGATCGCCGGCGAGCTGCAATGGCCCACGGCCGGCATCATGCAACTGCGCGCGGACGACTCCACCGCTCGCCTGCACCGTTGACTTCAGTTCACCCAGCGCCACGTCGCCACCGGCGGTGCGCATGACCGCGTCACGCCATGTCGCACTCGCCTCCATGTCCATCGGCCACCCGGCGCGCAACATGGCATGCGGGATCGACACTTGCCACTGGCCACGCGGCTGCCCCCAAGGCGTCGACATTCGGTGACCGAACGCCGTCGCGTCCAGCCGAACGCTGGTCTCGCGCAGCGCCGTCTGATCGTCCGGCAAGCGTTCCAGTTCGGAGGAGAACATCAGTTGCGGTCCGTCCAGATTCAGCTGCAGGCGCGGATGGCCCAGCAAGGCCCGACGCGACAATTGCCACTGCAACCGACCAAGCGTTTGCGCATCAGCGGTCACCACCGCATTGGCCCGCCCGTTCCACACGCTGCCGCTGACCTGCTGCAGCTGGATGCCATGCAGCCGGGGCTCGATCCAGGGCAGTGCCCAACGCGCCGGCAGGAACCACAGCAACGCTGCAGCCAGCATCAGCAACAGGACGAAAACAACCAGGACCTTTCGCAAGAACTTCAAACGGCTATTCCAGAAATGAATGGCAGCGGACTTGAGCGTCCGCCCCGCTGCACCGATCATAGCCGGATGAACAATCCCGCAAACGGCAACAGCGTGCTCGCAGCGCGCGACCTGCGCCATGTATGGCACCCATGCACCCAGATGCACGATCACGACCCGGCCGGCAATGGCGGCGTCCCGATGCTCCCGATCGTGCGCGGCGAAGGAGCCTGGCTGATCGATGCCGAGGGCCGGCGCTATCTCGACGGCATCAGTTCCTGGTGGACCAATCTGTTCGGCCATGCGAATCCGCGCATCGCCGAAGCGCTTGCCGACCAGGCACGCACACTGGAACACGTGATCTTCGCCGGCTTCACGCACGAGCCGGCGATCGCGCTGGCCGAGCAGCTGGTGGCGATCACCCCGCCCGGGCTCGACCGGGTGTTCTACGCAGACAACGGTTCGTCGGCGATCGAAGTGGCGTTGAAGATGAGCTTTCACTACTGGCTCAATCGCGGCCATGGCGAGAAGACGCGCTTCATCGCACTCACTGGCAGCTATCACGGCGAGACCCTGGGCGCCTTGTCGGTCAGCGACGTGGCGCTGTATCGCAAGACCTATGCGCCGCTGCTGCTTACCCCGTTCCTGGCGCCATCTCCGGACGCCTACGAAGGCGAGCCCGGCGAATCGCCCGAGCAGGCCGCCCGGCGTGCGCTGCATGCGCTACGCGCGCTGCTTGAGCGGCATGCCCACGAAACCTGTGCGGTGATCGTCGAACCATTGGTGCAATGCGCCGGCGGCATGCGCATGTATCACGCCAGCTATCTGACCGGGCTGCGCGCACTGTGCGATGAATTCTCCGTGCATTTCATTGCCGACGAAATCGCCGTCGGCTTCGGCCGTACCGGCACGCTGTTCGCGTGTGAACAGGCCGGGATATCGCCGGACTTCATGTGCCTGTCCAAGGGACTGACCGCCGGATTCCTGCCACTGTCCGCGGTACTGACCAGCGAAACGGTCTATCAGGCGTTCTATGCCGAATACAACGCCGGCAAGGCATTCCTCCATTCACACAGTTACACGGGCAACCCGCTGGCGTGCCGGGTTGCGCTGGAGACGCTGGCCATCTTCCGCGATGAGCCGGTGCTCGAACGCAATCGCCAGCTTGCCGCCCACCTCGGGAACCGGCTGGAAGCGTTGCGCGATCACCCGCACGTGGCCGACATCCGCCAGACCGGCATGATCGCGGCGATCGAGCTGGTGGCCGACAAGGCCAGTCGAACGCCGTTCCCGGCGCAGGACCGTCGAGGGCTGCGTGTCTATCTGCACGGCTTGCAGCACGGCGTGCTGCTGCGCCCGCTCGGCAATGTGATCTATTTCATGCCGCCCTACGTGGTCACCGAGAGCGAAATCGACCTGCTGGTGGACACTGCCATGGCCGGGATCGAGCGCGCTGTCAGCGACTGATCGCCAGCTTGCTGCTGGCGTGCCATGCCTCGCGTTATGCTGGCCGACCGCTCTTCACAAGTCTCATCCCATGCGCACGATCCGTATCCATGTCGACCAGCCCCTCGACATTTCGCAGGAAATCGAGCTGCCGGCCCAGGCCGCCGAGCATGTGGGGCGTGTACTGCGGATGCAATCCGGCGATCCGCTCACCGTGTTCAACGGCGACGGGCACGACTACGCCACGGTCATCGTGGCGATGGGCAAACGCGAGCTCAGGGTGAGGGTGGAGGCGAAGCTTGCCGTGCAGAACGAATCACCACTTCCGCTGACCCTCGCGCAGGGCGTGGCACGCGGTGAAAAGATGGATCTGATCGTGCAGAAGGCGACGGAACTGGGCGTTGTTCGCATCGTCCCGCTGCTGACCGAGCGCTCCGAAGTGAAACTGGACCCGGTTCGGGCCGAGAAGCGCCTGGCGCACTGGCGCGCGGTGGCCGCCAGTGCTTGCGAGCAATGCGGGCGGGCGAGGCTGCCGCTGATCAGCCCGGCCCAATCGCTGGGGGCCTGGCTAGCAGAACTTGTCGACGATGGCGCGCTGCGCCTTGCCTTGTTGCCGCAAGCCAGCCGTTACACGCGCGAGTTGCAGTTCGGCGCCGCCGGGGGTCTGCTGGTTGTCGGCCCGGAAGGTGGCCTGGGTGAACGCGACATTGGCGCGCTTTCTCAGGCCGGCTTCGAAGGGTTGCGACTGGGGCCACGGATCCTGCGCACCGAAACGGCGGGACTCGCCGCAATGGCCGCACTGCAAGCCTTGCACGGCGACGGTTGATTCATCGCCGCCCGGAAGCTGTCAGTCGTTCGTGTCCATCGTCTCGTCGGAAATCGCCGCTTCGGTGGGTTCCGTCAAACCTGTGTCGTCATACAGATCGAGCAGGGTGGCCTCCAGCCACTCCATGTCCGGGATCATCGCCACGTCATCGCGCACCAGCACATGGGCGCGTACGCCTGGGGGCAGCTCCTTGCCGTCGTGAGTGGGAATGATCAGCTCGGCGTTCAACGTCGTCAGGCGCGGAAAGCCCTGGGTCAGGATCGCGATGAACGGCAACTTGGGATTGCCGCCGAGCGCCTTGAGTACCGCCACGCGAACGCTCAGGCCAGCGTCACCGGCCTCGGTGCCTGCCAGCTCCGTGAACGACACCAGCGGAACGCGCCAGCCACGCCACTGGATCCGCCCAAGCAACCAGGCGGGCGCACCAGCCAGCGGCTCCGGCGGGCTCTGGGTGATGACTTCGGCGATATTCGCATTGGGCAACAGCAAACGCTGATTGCCCACCGGCACCAGGACGCAGCGAATTTCACGCGGCAGCGGATCACTCATGGAAACACCTCGATCAGGCGCGCCGCCAATTCATTCGGCGTGCCGGAAAAACTGACCAGTCGTTCGGCAAAGATTCCGCTGACCATGTCAGCAAAATGATCACCGGACGACGACTCTACCCATACCTGACCGCCGCGATCGTGGATCGCCTGAGCTCCGGCCACCGCGTCGTTGCCGCGTCCCGCAAATACGATCGCCAGCGCATCCCGGCCGAACACGCCGGCAGCCATGGTCAGGCTGGCGTCGATCGATGGCCCCTCAACGGAGTCATTGCCGCTCGACTGCAACTCGATGCTGCCGTCACGACGCAAGCGCACCTGTTGTCCCATCGGCACCAGCAACACTTCACCCTTGCCCGCACGGGCGCCTTGCTCAGCCAGGCGCACCGGCAGCTGGCTGTGTAATGCGAACTTGTCTGCCAGCACCACATCGGATTGATCACCCATGTGCTGGGTAAGCAGGAAGGTCAATCCCGTGGTCGAGGGCAACGCACGCAAGAATTCGCAAACGGCGTCAACGCCATCAATGGCGGCGCCCAGGGCGACCACCCGACTCAGGGCACTGCCGAGTTCGTCCAGCACCATCTCGTGGTCGGGCGAGCGCTCATAAGGTTGCGGTGCCACCGCCTCCTCCATGGAGACCAATTCCAGACTCATTGTCGGCTCGACGTCTGCAATGGCGATGTCGGCGTCCGGAGCGAGAAAGTCGGCGGCACTCATTTTTTCGATACCGAACATGCCGGGATCGAGGCTCGCGCCGGACGGTGGCGTCGACTCGACATGATCCTCCACCAGCGCCCACGCGTCCGGGGCGCTTATCGCAGGTGTGCTGGCGGCGGATTCCGGATGCGGCACAGAAGCAGGCTCGGCGGCGACGTCGGCATCTTCCAGCGCGGACAACTCGAGGTGATCGATCTGGAATGCCGGTGGAGTCGTGCTGGACGAAAGCAGCGCCGCAACGTCAGGACCGGACGGGTCCATCGCGACCGCATGCGAGGTGGCCACCGCCGTATCCGCGCCAAAGTCGCCGTCATGCAATGGCGGTGGTTCGACATCTCCGGAGAAACGGAGGCCGGAACCTTCCGCAATGTCGTCTTCGTCCGGCAGCTCACCAGAGGCGAGCAAAGCTTCGAGTTCTGCCGCCAGATTCTCGGAATCGGCCGTCGTGGCGCTTTCGTCCTGACCGACCGCATCGTCGTCGAGAGACAGAAAGTCCTCATCCGCCGCGGCTGCCACTTCAGGCTCCGCCACTGGCATGGTTTCGACGATCGCCGCTTCGCCAGGTGTCTCGCTCAAGGTCGCACCGGCTGCACTGCCCTGCGCCGATTCCGAGGGCTGTGCCACCGCCAAGGCCACCGATGTTTCGACGGCGGGCGCGGCGCTCGGTGTATCAACCAGGCGTGAACCATCCGGTCGTGGCGGGTCGATGTCGCCAGCCGCCAGCACCTTCACCGCGAGATGGCGCGCCCACCGGGCACGATCCCACCCTGCCAGGGTGCGACTTGCCTGCGCGTCATTGAAGACCACGCGGGGGCGCTCGTCGTCGATCACCTCGTACAGATGATCCAGCGCATCATCCGCGCCGTCATCCAGATTGATCACCAACACGTCGGCACCGACCTGCTGCAGCAATTCGCGACTCAGGCTGGACACGCCGCCTTCGTGCACGATGCGTGCGCCTCGTTCCTGCAGCGCCTCGCGGAGCTGGCCAACCAGATCGGTGTCGTCAAACAGCAGGGCAACCGCTGGCGCCATTTCAGTCATGAACCGACTCCGTTGCCCGCTGCTCCAGTACCTCACCGATCTGCACCAGCAGTTCGGCTTCCTGATACGGCTTGCCGAGGTAGCGGTCGACGCCGATGTCGAACGCACGCTGGCGATGTTTGTCGCCACTGCGCGAGGTGATCATGATGATCGGCACGTCGCGCAGCCGCGGGTCGGCCTTCATGTGCGTGGCCAGCTCGTAGCCGTCCATGCGCGGCATCTCTATATCCAGCAGCATCAGGTCCGGCACGCGCTCGTGCAGCTTCTCCAGCGCGTCGACACCATCCTTTGCCGTGCTCACCTCGTACTCGTGGCGTTCCAGCACGCGGCCGGTGACCTTGCGCATGGTGATGGAATCATCGACCACCATCACCAGCGGACGTACCTGAATCTCCTCGATCACCGGTGCCTGCACCGCACTGAGGCCTTCGGACAGTCGCTGGTCGCGACGGATCATGCCGTGACGCACCAGCGGGGCCAGATCGAGAATGATCAGCACCGAGCCATCACCCATGATCGTTGCACCGAGCAGGCCGGGCACCGAGCTGATCTGCGGACCCACCGACTTGACGACGATCTCGCGCGAACCCAGCACTGCGTCGATGCGGATCGCCGCACGCAGGTCGCCGGCGCGGGTAAGCAGCAACGGCTGCTGTTCGTCCTCGGCCGGGAGACCCGGTGGCAGACCGAGCAACTCGGCCAGGTCGTGAATGCCGAACGCCTCGTTGCCGTACTGGAACGACGGTTCGTCCTGGGCCATCAAGGCGGTCAACTCTTCCGGATTGACCCGAGCCACGCCCTGCACGGAGGTCATCGGGATGGCGAACGTCGCCTCGCCGATACGAACCAGAATGGCCTGTGTCACCGCCAGGGTGAACGGCAGGCGCAGGATGAAGGTGGTGCCTTGGCCCTCTTCCGATTCGATCGACAGCGAGCCGCCCAGCTGCTTGATCTCGTTGGCCACCACGTCCATGCCGACGCCGCGTCCGGCCAGCTGGGTCACCTTGCTGGCTGTGGAGAAGCCAGGCTGGGTGATCATCGACAGCAGCTGGTTGTCAGTCGGACGCGTTTCAGCACGCAGCAGGCCGCGTTCGATACCGCGTTTGCGGATCGCTTCGCGATTGAGGCCGCGGCCGTCGTCGCTGACCCGGACGACGACCTCGGTGGCTTCGCGGGCCACCGTGATATGCACCGAACCCTCGACCGGCTTGCCGGCCTTGCGACGCTCGGCCGGGCTTTCGATGCCGTGCGCGATCGCGTTGCGCAGCATGTGCTCGAACGGCGCCTTGATGCGATCGAGCAGATTGCGGTCCATTTCGCCGTGGGCACCGTCCACATAGAGCTGGGCCTGCTTGTGCTCTTCCTGGGCAGCCTGGCGCAACGTACGACGCAGGTTTGGCACCATCGTGTCGAACGGCAGCATGCGCGTGCGCAGCAAGCCGTCCTGCAACTCGGTACTGACCCGCGATTGCTGGATCAGCAGCGTCTCGGCCTGACGGGTAAGTTCATCCAGCATGGTCTGGATGGACACCAGGTCGGACACCGACTCGGCCAGCGCTCGGGAGTACTGCTGCAACTGCGAGTAACGATCGAGCTCGAGCGGATCGAAGACGGTCAGGCCGGCTTCGCGATGCTCGCGCTGGAAGCGCGCAATGATTTGGGCTTCCGTTTCGATTTCCAGCATGCGCAGCTGACTGCGCAGACGCGCCACGGTCTGTTCCAGCTCGACCAGGTTGAAGCGATAACCGGCAACCTGCTGCTCCAGTCGCGAGCGGTAGATCGCCACTTCGCCGGCGTGGTTGACCAGGCTGTCGAGCAGGTCGGCGCGAACGCGGATCTGTTCCTGCGAGGACCGGACTTCCTCCTCCGCCTCGGGCAACAGTTCGGGCAGATCCGCATGTTCCACCGGGTGCGCGACCACCTTCGTGACCACCGGACTGGGCATCACCGCAGCCGTCAGCGAGGCTTCGTCGGCGAATGTGGTCTCGCCGGCCAGCCCCAACAGGTGGTTGATCATGTCCTGTGGATAATCGGACTGCTGACCCTGCGAAACCTGCTGCACCATCGCGTGCAGCTGATCGAAACCGGCCTCCAGTGCAGAGATCAGCGCCCCGGCCTTGGCGGTGTCGCGGATCGGCTTTTCAAGCAGCGTTTCGATCGCATGGCTCAGATCGCCCACGCCCAGCAAACCGGCAATGCGCGCGCCACCCTTGAGCGTATGCAGATCACGTTGAAGTTCTGCCACATGGGACAACTGCGCCGGATCCTCATGCCACTGGGCCAGTACACCATCGGAGTGATCCAGGATTTCGCGCGCCTCGTCGATGAAGACCTCGAGCAGGTCGGCATCGATATGACCGGAACCCGCCAGCGCGTAGCCGGACTCCAGCGGCGGGGCCGAGCTCGTACTCGCCACCGGCTCGGCGGTCGGAGCTTGTTCCGCGGCGGCCTGTTCGGCGGCCAGCTTTTCGGCCGCAGCCTGTTCCACGGCAGCCTGCTCGGCGGCCAGCTTCTCAGCCGCAGCGTGTTCCGCGGCAGCTTGCTCGGCGGCCAGCTTCTCGGCCGCAGCGTGTTCCGCCGCTGCCTGCTCGGCGGCCAGCTTCTCGGCCGCAGCGTGCTCCGCAGCGGCCTGCTCGACTGCCAATTTCTCGGCCGCAGCGTGCTCCGCCGCTGCCTGCTCGGCGACCAGCTTCTCGGCCGCCGCCTGCTCCGCGGCAGCCTGCTCGGCGGCCTGCTTCTCGGCAGCAGCCTGCTCCGCGGCGGCCTGTTCGGCTGCCAATTTCTCGACCGCAGCCTGGTCCGCCGCAGCCTGCTCGGCGGCCAGCTTCTCGGCAGCAGCATGCTCCGCGGCGGCCTGTTCGGCTGCCAATTTCTCGACCGCAGCCTGGTCCGCCGCAGCCTGCTCGGCGGCCAGTTTCTCGGCTGCCGCCTGTTCTTCCGCGACGCGTTCGGCAGCAGCTTGATCAGGAGCGAATGCGTCGAGCGCCGCGGCGAACTGGGCAGTGGCTTCGGCGTGATGCATGTCGTCCGGATGAGCCTCCTGTGTGCCATCGGGCGCTTCGCTGAGCGAAGCCGACACCTGTGAGGCAGCTGCCTCGGCCATCCCGGCCTCGATCGACGCCGACATGAGGCTCTCATCGGTCGCCGCATGGTCATTCCGGACAAAGGCTTCCGGCATGTCGGCATCGTCGAGATGCGGTTCGAACATGACGTGTGGCTTGCGCGACTCGGGGTATGCATCGCGCATGTCGCTGAGCTGTGCGGTCAGCGTGTCCGCATTTGGCAACTGCGGCTCGACAGCGTCGAACTGCGCCATCACGTGGTCGACCACGTCCATCGCCTGGCCCAGCAACCGGACGCCTTCGCGCGGGAGCGGGAGGTTCGCGGCTCGCAGGCGCTTGCACAGCCCTTCCAGCGGCGACAGCAGCTGTGTCAGCAACGGAATGTCGACCATGGCGATCGCGCCGTGCAGCGTGTGCGCCGCGCGAAGCAGCTCTTCGCCCACGGGCAACTCGCCATCGCAGCGCTGGATCGCACCACGAATCGTCTGAAGATACTGAGCCACTTCGCTGCGCAGGATTTCCAGCAGTACCGGGTCCACCGGCGGCATCACCGGCATGGCGATAGCGTGATCCGACGCAAAGGCTTCGTCAGCGGAAGCGTCCGGCACGAGCCCTGCCAGTGCGGCAGCCGGCACCGAATCGGCGGAAACCTCGGTGCGGGGGACACGTCGACGCACGGTGCGACGCACCGTTTCGGTACCCATCGGCGCACTGTCTTCCAGGCGCGCCGACTTGCCCGCAGCCAGTTGTTCCGCGGTACGCATGATCGCGCTGAGGGGCGCACTCGGCTGACCTTCGCCCTTGAGCGCATCGAGCAGCTGGGGCAGCGCCTCGATGGTGTGCCGCACCAGCGCCTGAACATTGGCATCAGGCTGGATGCTGCCGTCGAGCACGCGATTGAGCATGTCCTCGACTTTCCAGGCGAACTCGCCCAGTACGCCGGCACCGACCAGTCGTCCGGAGCCCTTCAGGGTATGGAACGAACGGCGGATGCTGACCAACGAGGATGTCTGCGCCGGATCGGCAAGCCAGTCCTTCTCGGCAGAGCGCAGATTGTCGATCTCTTCCTGCATTTCCTCCAGGAAGATCTCGCGAATGTCGTCATCAATGCCTTCGGCATGGATGTTGAATTGGGTGTTCTCGGCCAGTACGTCGCGCACCGGAACCTGCTCGACCACCTCTTCCTCGACTTCGATCCAGTCGCCTTCCTGATCGTCCGCGTCGCCGCTCTGGAGCATCGACGAGGCGGTGGCCTCGGTCTGGGCCAACCGCAATCCGTCCAGGTCGTGTACCGGTTCGGCGGACGCGCCACTTTCGCCAAGGAACAGGCCGCTCACGTCTTCGCCTGGCAGCAGGCTGACCGACTCGGAAAGCTCCGGATGAGCTTCGCCCAGTGGCATCGCGACCGGCGCGACGAGCTCGGCGGCAGGCACGGAGGCAACCGCGTCGCGCGCTGCGGGCACCGGCCAGTAACCCAGCAGGCCAAGGCTGTGCTCGGCCACGTCGAGTATGTGTTCAAGGCCACCGCGATGTTCGCGCGCTGCCTCGAGGTAATACTCCAATGCAGCCAGTGCGTCGGCGAGATGATCCATCTGCGTGCCGCTGGGCACGCCCCGATCCTGCAACAATTCGTAATCGATGAAGCGACCGACGCCCTGGGCGAGTTCGGCCGGGCGTGGTGAAGAAAGCATGCGCATGGCGCCCGCCACTTCGTTCATCTGTTCCGGCGAACCGGCAAGCCGATCGTGTTCCCAGCCGGATTCGACGAACGCGACGATGGCGTCCTTGACCCGGCCGGTGTTGGCGATCGCTTCCTGCATCAGGGTGGTGACAACGCCGAGCGCTTCGCTGCGCGGCAGTGACTGCATTCCGTCGCCGGAACCCGGCTCGCCTTCGGAGCCCAGGCTTTCGATGTGGTCATCCAGCGATGCCTCGACGTAGAGCAACGCACCGGCGACGTCGAGCAGGGTTTCCTCATCGGCAGCACGCAGGCGATTCGCGATCTCGTCGAGCACGCGGCGCTGCTCGCTGACCACGCGGCGCGGAACCGCCAGCGCCAGCATGCCCAACGTGTCGCCGACACGCTCAAGCACTTCACCCTGAGCGGCCAGCTGGGCCGGGTCGGCATTCTGCTGACGCAGGAACAGATCGAGCGCTTCCTTCACGCGCAACAAATCGTCCTTGAGCGCGCGGGAAACCGAGTCAAGCAAGGCCCGGTTGTGACCGGCCATGGAGCCGCGCGCGTGTTCCAGCTCACCCGCATCCGGCAGCAGCGCATCAAGGCCATAGGTACTGCGCAGCAGATCCATGTGCGGGCTGCGCTGCTTGGCCTGGGCCACGATGTAGAGCAGCCGGCAGGCGACTTCATCCGCCTCGCCACCGCGCAGGCTTTGTTCGCCTTGTTCAATCAACAGGCGGATGTTGCGATCGACCTTGCCGATCAGCTGACGCACTTCACCCGCATGGGCCTTCAATGCCCCCTGTTCCAGGCCCTCCAGCACGCCAGCGGTGATCCACCACAGGCGGCGGCCATGCACGTGATAGCAGCGTGCCGCGATGGCCAGCAGCGTCTTGCGCATGTTGACCAGTTGCGCTGCCGCGTTTTGCCCACGGAACCAGCCAAGCAGTTGTTGCTGGAAGCGCAGGCGCAGATCAGCCAGCTCGGCGCGATGCGCCTCGGCATAGGCCTCGCTCATCGCCGCCGGCGCCTGTTCGGGCAGGAAGGCATCCAGATTGGGGCGGAACATCGCCGATTCGGTCAGCGCTTCCTCACCCCGACTGGCCCGCAGGTCATTGAGCAGCGGCAACAGCACCACGGGTACATCGCGGTGACCGCTGGAGAGCCGTTCCAGGTAGTCGGGCAACTGCATCAAGCCACGCATCAGCGCGGCATAGGCTTCTTCACGCTGGGCGACGTGACTTTCGAGCAAGGCGACGGCGAGGGCTTCCATCTCCGCACTTACCATGGCCGCGCCATACAACTCGACCATCTGCAAGGTGCCTTGCACCTGATGCAAATGATCCGCGCAGGTGCGCATGTAATCGCGCTTGCCTGGATTGTCGACGTAAGACTCCAGCGCCTCGCGGGCGATCGACAAGGTATCGTCGAGCTCCGGCTTGACCCATTGCAGCGTCGTGAAATCGATGTGGTCTTGAAGTCTCATGCGCCTCTCTCAACGGTTGCACAACGCCAGCGTCCTGCAACCATCGGGATTGCCCCCTGTCTTGTGCTTTTCTCAATCACGCCGAAAATCGGCACGGCCGCCGTCAACCCGGCAGCTTGAAATGCGCCACCGAGCGTCGCAGATCGCTCGCCAACTGCGCCAGCGTACCGATCGAGTCGGCTGTCTGGCTGGCACCTTGCGAGGTCTGCGAAGTAATTTCCTGAATCGCGTTCATCGACACAGAGACATCGGTTGCTGCTGCGGACTGTTCACGTGCCGCAGTCGAGATGTTCTGAATCAGTGCGGACAAATCGTGCGAAACGCGCTCGATGTCGCCCAGTGCGCTGCCGGCATCCTCAGCCAGGCGTGCACCGGCGACCACCTCGGCGGTGGTCTGCTCCATCGAGTTCACGGCTTCGTTGGTATCGGACTGAATCGTCTGCACCAGTGTCTCGATTCGCTTGGTTGCGCTGGTCGAACGCTCGGCCAGTCGCTGCACTTCGTCCGCCACCACCGCGAAACCGCGACCGGCCTCACCGGCCGAGGCCGCCTGGATCGCTGCGTTCAGCGCCAGAATGTTGGTCTGCTCGGCGATGTCGTTGATCAGTTCCACGATTGAGCCGATCTCTTGCGAGGATTCGCCCAGGCGCTTGATTCGCTTGGACGTTTCCTGGATCTGGTCGCGGATCGAGTCCATGCCCGAAATCGTCTCGCGCACCACTTCGGCACCGTGCGAGGCGATCTTCACCGAGCGCTCGGCCACGTCGGCCGATTCGGCGGAATCCCTGGACACCGTGTCCATCGAGGTCACGATCTGGTTGATGGCCGAGGTGGCCGAGCTGATCTGCTGCGCCTGTTGCTCTGCCGCGTTGGCCAGATGACGCGCGGTCGTCTGGGTTTCCTGGGCGGACGAGGAGACCTGCTCGGACGTTTCGTTGATGGTGGTTACCAGTGAACGCAGCTCGTCGATGGCGTAGTTCACGGAGTCGGCGATCGCGCCGGTGATGTCTTCGGACACCGTGGTCTTCACCGTCAGGTCGCCTTCTGCCAGCGAGCCCATCTCGTCCAGCAGACGCATGATCGCCTCCTGGTTACGCTGGTTCAGCTCGGTACTCTGGGCGAACCGGCGGCGCTGGTCGCGCACCAGGGTGATGACGAGCAACAGAGCGAAAGCCACGGCGGCGATCGCACCGAGCAGGCCCCACCAGACATTCGGGAACAGGCGACGCAACGGCAACTTGCCGATTTGCTCGGACAGGTCGTTCGCGCGCAGCAGCACAGTCTGCGAATCCAGCGAGGCCTGGTTGCCGGCGCGCTTCACGTCGGCGATGTTGCCCGCCGCGGCGACCAGCTTGGACACCGGGTCAGCCAACTGTCCCCAGCTCGCATCCATGTCGGTGAGGATCTTGCGCGCGTTGGCGTCGTTGATCGGCTTCACGCCGCTGTCCGGGCTGCCTTCGATCAGGCCCTTGAGCACGTTGCCGTACAGCTGCGCGTCGCGGTACAGGCCGTCAGCCGCCGACTGCGCGGTGTCGCCACCCTGCAGAACTTCCTGCACTCGACGGATGATTCGGTCAGCGGAAAGCATCTGGCGAGAGGTGCCCAGCATCTGCTCCGAGCTGCCGTTGCGCTGCTGCAGGATGTTGACCACCTGCTCCATGCTCGAGTTGAGCAAGGGCATCTGCTGCGAAAGCGTGGTGGCGCGTTGCCCGGAGTCGAGCACCACGGCCTTGTTGGACAGGATCTTGCCGATGTCGGCATCCAGTTGCCGCCAGGACGCGTCCAGCTCGCTCACCGCGCGACCGGCCGGCGTGACCTTGTTGTCCGCGTACGGCTGCATACCGCTGGCGGGGTCGCCCTTGTTCAGCCGTTGCACCGCCGAATCGATCGCATTGCGGGTGGACTCGAGCTCCTTGAAGGAGTCGGTGTTGCCGTCTGCGGATTCCAGCGCGAACTTGGCCGTCTGCTGCGACAGCACCTGGATCTGCGTGGTCAAGGCAATGGCCTGGCGATCCTCACCGTTCTTCTGGTTGAGCAGGAAGAAGTCGAGTGCCGCGAAGCCGATCGCAATCAGCAGCAGGACAATGAGTGCGGTATACCCGCGTTCCCTGCTGACGCCCCCTGTAGTGCTCATGTTCACCTCATCCGTCTAACTGATTACGTTGCCGGCCCCGCACAGCGGATACCGGCCAGGGAATGTTGTCCCAAGTTTCCGGCCCGTGCAGGCACCGCCCCCATGCCGCTTCCGCCGTTGCCCGGTCAGGCGGCGGCCTGGCGGAAATCCGGCGCACGCACAAGCCGGTTCATGCTGAAAATGGCCATTTGCTGGTCGCCCACCCGGCTGTCGACGAAACGCGTCAGGCGCGGATCATCTTCGCGCCCCGCCTCTCGCCGCTGCTCTTCATCCACGGTGCGCTGACCGAACACTTCGTCCACCAGCAAGGCCACGTTGCCGCCACCCTGTCGAACCACCAGCAAGCGCGTGCGATCGGTGTGCTGCGTCCGCTCGCCAAAAAGGAATCGACCGAAGTCGATCACCGGTACCAGGTTGCCGCGGACATTGGCGACGCCAAGCAGCCACGATTGCGTTCCCGGCACGGGTGTCAGCACCGGCACGGCGAGCAATTCGTTGATCTCGTCGATGCCGCTGACAAGCAGGCGCGAACCGACCCGGAAGCCAATCCCGCGCCACAACCCTGGCGCCTCGAACTTTTCCTGCGTATCCGACGCGTGAGCGAGCGACAGGCGCTCGTACTGGGCAAGTATCTCGAACGGGGTGCGGTTGACGGACTGGTTCATTTCTCGCTCGGCAACAGATCGTTGATGCAGGCCAGCAACTCTTTTTCGTTCACCGGTTTGGTGATGAAGGCACGCGCGCCCTGGCGAAGACCCCAGACACGGTCGGTCTCCATCGACTTGGTGGTGATCATCACGATGGGGACGCTCTGGGTCCTCGGGTCGCGAGTGAGCGTACGCGTCGCCTGGAAACCATTCATGCCGGGCATGATGACATCCATGATGACGAGGTCGGGCATATCGCTGCGGACGCGCTCGATGCCTTCTTCAGCCGTGCTCACGGCAGTCATTTGATGCCCTGCCCGCTCAAGCAGGGTGGTGAACACGCGAATGTCGGTCGGCGAGTCGTCGATGATGAGAATATTGGCCACAGGTCCCCCTCAGAATCTGCAGTCAGTGGTTCGCTACCGAACTGACATGGCGATGGATGGCACCCAGCAGTTCGTCCCGCGTGAACGGCTTGGTCAGATACTGTTCGGCACCCACGATGCGGCCGCGCGCCTTGTCGAACAGACCGTCCTTGGAGGACAGCATGATCACCGGCGTGGCACGGAACTGGGGATTGTTCTTGATCAGTGCGCAGGTCTGATAACCATCCAGCCGCGGCATCATGATATCCACGAAGATGATGGCGGGCTTCTGGTCGGAGATCTTGGCCAGGGCCTCGAATCCGTCGACGGCAGTCAATACGTCGCACCCCTCTTTCTTCAGGAGGGTTTCCGCTGTACGGCGGATAGTCTTCGAGTCATCAATCACCATGACCTTGAGACCAGCCAAATCGTTAGCACTCATGTTCAAATTCACTCACTCCCCCTGCGGCCCGCCCCGAGCTCAGGATAGGCACCACGACATGCAACAGCCATGCCGGATGGTGCGCATGCAAAGATTTTTCTTGATCGAGCTACCGGCAACCGCATGGGAACGGCGAATCCGATGGCTTTGCTGTTTACCGCCTGCCCGCCGAGACTGTCAAGCAATTCTCACCCCTGCTGCCTGACGACCGCACAAGGTGACCCATAGTGGCACCATCTGGCCCATGGCGACAGCCTTGACGCTGCGTCGAAAATCCCCGACCGCCGGTGCAGTCTTCCATCTTAGTATAGCGGCCTGATGACCTCACGCTTGAGGCCAACCACTCCCGGAGAATCACGATGACCCTCTCGGTCGGCGTACTGATGGACCCCATTGCCGCGATCAAGGTGGCCAAGGACACCAGCTTCGCGATGCTGCTGGAAGCGCAGCGCCGCGGCCATTCGCTGCACTACCTCGAACACGGCGACCTGGCCCTGCGTGATGGGGCGCCCTGGGGGCGCAGTGGCTCGCTTGAGGTCAGTGACGATCCGCGGCATTGGTACACGCTGGGCGAAGCCCATTGGCGCGATCTGCGCGAGCTCGACGTGATGCTCATGCGCAAGGATCCGCCGGTCGATGCGCAGTTCATCTACGACACCATGGTGCTGGAGGTTGCCCAGCAAGGTGGCGTGGCGGTGATCAACGACCCGCGCTCGTTGCGCGACTGCAACGAAAAGCTGTTCGCGCTGCAATTCGAGTCATGCATTGCCCCGACTCTGGTCGCCCGCGACGCCGCCGAACTTCGCCGATTTACCGCCGAACATGGCGAGGTGGTGCTCAAGCCGCTGGACGGCATGGGTGGACGCGGCATCTTCCGTGCGCGTGCCGGCGACAGCAACCTGAACTCGATGCTGGAAACCCTGCTTGGCGGTGACGCCCACGGCGGCGGCCGTCAGTTCGCCATCGCGCAGAAATACATTCCGGAAATCACGGCGGGCGACAAACGCATCCTGGTGATCGACGGTGAAGCGGTTCCGTACGCGCTGGCACGCATTCCGCAGGGCAACGAGTTTCGTGGAAACCTCGCCGCCGGCGGTCGCGGCGAGGGTGTTCCGCTGTCCGATCGCGATCGCTGGATCGTCGAACAGGTCGCGCCCGAACTGCGTCGCCGCGGCCTCCTTTTCGTCGGTCTGGACGTGATCGGCGACTACCTGACCGAGATCAACGTCACATCCCCGACCTGCGTCCGTGAACTCGATGCCCAGTTCGGGCTTAACATTGCCGGCCAGCTGTTCGACGTCATCGAGCAGCACGTCATCGGAAACCGCGCCGCGTGAGCCACACTGCAACCGTCAACCCGTCGCCCGATCCGATCGGCGCGACTTTCCTGTTCTCGCTGCTGCTGCATGGCGTGCTGTTGCTGGGCATCACGTTCCACTTCGTGAAGCCTTTGCCCAGCCTGCCCACGCTGGACGTGACTCTGGTCAACGTGGCCAACCGCCAGGCGCCGGACAAGGCGGACTTCCTGGCCCAGGCCAACAACACCGGCGGCGGCCAGAGCGACCGTGCCGCGCGCCCGTCGGAACTTTTTTCCGGCGCCATCCCGAAGCCGGACCCGGGCATTGCAGCGCAGCCGGTTGATTCCACCACCCCTGCCCCGCGCGAAGCCACGCCCACCCGCATGGTCACCACCAGCAGCGTCAGTGATTTCGAGGTGACCAGCGACACCGCCCGGAACCAGGTCGACCCGCAACAGCCCACTCCGACCGCGGAAGAGCTCAAGCGCCGGCAGGCCATCGCGCAGCTGGCCGCCGAACTGCGCAAGAAAAAAGTGGATTACGCCAAGCGGCCCAAGGTGAAATATCTCACCGCAAGCACCCGCGAATACGCATACGCGGCGTACATGCGCGGCTGGTCCGATCGCGTGGAGCGGGTCGGCAACCTCAATTATCCGGAAGATGCCCGTCGCCAAGGCCTGCACGGTGACGTGCTGCTGACCGTGGTGCTCAACCTGGATGGCAGCATCAAGAACATCGATGTGATCCAGAGCTCCGGCCACAAAGTGCTGGATCTTGCGGCCGAACGCATCGTTCGCCTGGCCGCGCCGTTCCCGCCGGCGCCAAAGAGCTCGGAGCACATCGATGAGCTCAACATCACCCGTACCTGGCGATTCCAGCCGAACAACATCCTGCAAACCCGCTGACGCGGAACATCGGCGCCCAACCGAAGCGCGCGCACTGCGCTTACAATGCGCCCATGACCGCCGTGCAGCCATCCACACTCACCGGGCACTTCCTGATCGCCATGCCGAACCTGGCCGATCCTCCGTTTTCGCGCGGCGTTGCCCTGCTGTGCCAGCACGATGAGGGTGGCGCGGTCGGTCTGCTGGTGAACCAGCTGTCCGACTACAGCTTCGGCGAGGTTCTGGGGCAGATGAAGCTGGAATGCACCGACAGCGAACTGGCTGATGCACCGGTGCTGATTGGCGGCCCGGTCCAGCAGGAGCGCGGGTTCGTCCTGCATCGCGAACCCGGGCCATGGGATGCCAGCTACCGGGTCAACAACCAATGGTCGGTCACCACCTCGCGCGACATCCTGGTGGCAATGGCTGCCGGTGAAGGCCCGCGCCAGGCCATCATGGTGCTCGGCTATGCGGGCTGGGACGCCGGCCAGCTGGAGCAGGAGCTGATGGCCAATGCATGGCTGACCGCCGAAGCCAGCGATCGGGTGGTGTTCGATACCCCGCTGGAAGATCGCTGGAGCGCTGCAGCCGGGCTGGTCGGTTTTGATCCGCGCCAATTGTCCGGCTACGCAGGCCACGCATGAGTTGCGCGTTCGGGTTTGATGTCGGCAGCAAGATCACCGGGGTGGCGATCGGCAGCACATTCACCGCCAGCGCCCGCGCGCTCACCATCCTCGCCGTGCATGACGACACACCGGATTGGAACCGGCTTGATGTGCTGCGCCGGGAATGGCAACCCGATACCCTGGTGGTCGGCCTTCCACTGACCCTTGATGGCGCCGAGCAACCGGCCAGCCGTCGCGCACGCCGCTTTGCCGCGCAGTTGCGCGAGCGCTACGGGGTGGCGGTGGTTCTGGTCGACGAGCGACACAGCTCCCAGGAGGCGGCGCAACGCTTTGCCACCGCGCGTTCGCTGGGGCTGAAACGTCGTCGCGATGCCGCCGACATCGACGCAGAGGCCGCTGCCATCGTGCTCGAGCGCTGGCTGGGCGGCGCCGAAGCGGTCAGCGAACCGGCACTCGACCCTCAACCCTCATCTTCTTCAGACCGACTGCCATGAGCCCTCGCCTGCGCCACCTGACCACCCTGGAAAATCTTCCGCGCGAGACGATCGAGCGCCTGCTTGACCGTGCCGAGGCGCTCCGCGACGCGTGCGCGCATGGCACGCGCAAGCTCGACGTACTGGCGGGCCGCACGGTCCTCAACCTGTTTTTCGAACCCTCCACGCGCACCCGCACGTCGTTCGAACTGGCGGCGCGGCGACTCGGCGCGGACGTGGTCAATTTCGACATCGCGCTGTCATCGACGAGCAAGGGCGAAGAGCTGTTCGACACACTGCACACGCTGGAGGCGATGCACCTGGATGCCATCATCGTGCGACACAAGCAGTCCGGCACGCCGGACGAGCTCGTGCGACACGCCATGAGCGGCGTCTCGGTGATCAATGCAGGCGACGGCAATCGCGCGCACCCCACCCAGGGCCTGCTGGATGCGCTGACCATCCGCCAGCACCGACCGGACTTCGAAAACCTGCGTGTCGTCATCTGCGGCGACATCAAGCATTCGCGGGTGGCGCGTTCGGACATCGCCGCGCTGACCGCGCTCGGCGTGAAGGAAATCCGCCTGTGCGGACCGGCCGAACTGCTGCCGGATTCCGGCGAAGCCCCTCACTGCACGCGTTTTGCCGATTTCGACGAAGCCATCGAAGGCGCTGACGCGGTCCTGATGCTGCGCCTGCAGAAGGAACGCATGGCCAGCATGGAATTGCCCGACGAGGCGGCCTATTTCGCCCACTACGGACTGGACCGCCGACGCCTGGCGCGGGCCGCTCCCGGTTGCCTGGTCATGCACCCCGGCCCGATCAATCGGGGGATCGAGATTGCCTCCGATGTCGCCGATGGCGCCCAGTCACGCATCCTGGAACAGGTCGGCAACGGCGTTTTCGTGCGAATGGCCGTATTGAACGAAGTGCTGGCGCGCTGATCCCGTCGTCAAGGCGATCGCAGCAACCCGCTGGACAAGCGGGCATAATGTGCGGCGCATCATTCACCACACTGGGGATCACCATGCGATCGACGACGCGATACATCGCGCTGGGTTTCGCCGGCGTCATGCTGGCGGCCTGCGGGCACAAGGACAAGGACGCACCACTGGCTTTCGTACCGGCGGACACGCCGTACGTCGTGGCCAATCTCGACATCATGGACGACAGCACCCGCAGCGCCCTGCTCACCCAGGCCGATGCGCAACTGCCGTCCCAGCTGACCCAACTGGACGCTGCCGCGGACAAGCTCGCCGCCAAGGATCCCGACGGCGCCCGTCTGTTGCGGGCGTTGCGGGCCGAATTCACCGGCAAGACGATCGAGAGCTTCGCCCAGGGTGCGGGCATGAACCTCAAGGGCTACTCCGTCCTGTACGGTCTGGGCCTCGCCCCGGTGACGCGTTTCGAACTCAGCGATGTCGGCGCGTTTGACGCGTTTGTCGCCAGGCTGGAAAAGGCCTACGGCAAGAAGCTCGTTGCCACTGACATCGACAAACAGGCCTATCGCAAGTTCGCCTTCCCCGAATCGGGCACGCAAATGGTGCTGGCCACCATCGGCAAGCAGGCCATTGTGGCGCTGCTTCCGGCTGACGCATCGCCAGCCCTGCTGCGCCAGGCCTTCGGCATGGATCGCCCGCAGAAGAGTCTGCAGGACGATGGCCGTCTCGCCACGCTGGCCAAGGCCAAGGGCTATCAGAAGTGGCTGGTCGGCGAGCTGGACCTGACGCGCGCCCTGCCGTTGGCCGTCGGCGGCAAAGACCCGCTGGTCGACGCCGTGCAGAAGGCCCGTGCCGAGGCGGTTTCGGCCAAGACCGGCGAACCGGTTGCCACCCAGTTGCAGACTTCCCCCAGTTGCAGCACCGACGCGGCCCGCATTGCGGCGCGCGTTCCGCGCATCACCTTCGGTTACACGCAGCTCGATGCCAAACACCAGAACGCGCGTGTCGATGTCGCCCTGGCCGACGACATCAGCAAGGCGTTTTCCGGGTTGAAAGTCGCGTTGCCAGGACTCGGCAAGGGCGGTGCGGCGCCGTTCGATCTGAGCATGGCCTTCCCTGTCGCCAGTCTGCGCACGTTCTGGATGGCCCAGGCCGATGCGGTGGCCAACAAGCCGTTTACCTGTGCCTCGCTGGCGGATCTCAACGACAGCTTTGCCAAGCTCGGCCCGGCCATGCAGAAGGCGGCCATTCCGCCGTTCGGCGACATGCTTGGTCTGCGCATTGCCTTGGATTCACTGGCTCCCGGTACAGGTTCTGCCATGCCCTCGTTCACCGGGCGCGTGGTGCTTGGTACCAGCAATCCGGAAGGCCTGCTGGCGATGGGCCAGATGATGGTGCCCGCCCTCGCCCAGCTGAAGCCCGGTCGTGATGGCAAGCCGCAGGCGTTGCCCAAGGACATGATCAGCATGCTGGGTCAGCCTGCCTGGGTGGCGTTGAGCGGAAAGGCGCTGGCATTGGGTGTGGGCGCTGGTGAAGACAGCCGCCTGGCCGACACCTTGAAGGAATCCGGCGGAGACGCCGGCCAGATGGTGCGCATGCACATCAGCGGTCCCATGTACGTCAGCTGGTTGCAGCTGATGGAACAAAAGATTGACTCCCTGGCCGCCGCGACCGCCACCATCGGCAAGAGTGACGAGCCGTCGATCGACGACAACGGTGATGCCACCTCCACCACGGATGAACTGGCCCGCTCCAAGGCGCAATTCGCCGCGATGAAGGCCCAGGCTGAACGGGTCGACAGCATCGATGCCGAAATGCATGTCGACAACGACGGCATGGTGATCACCAGTCAGACGCTGCTGAAGTAGGCGCGGGAAGCCGGACGCAAAAGCCGGGGCGCTCACGCGTCCCGGCTTTTTTGTTGAGGTGCCAAAAACAGGTCACGAACATCGCCGTGACCCGCTCTTCGCATCGATGATCGCGCGCTGAACCGTCTTGGCCACGCCGACGCGCCTTTCACTCCATCGCTGGTGAGATGAATCCACGGAAGCCCGATGCAGCGGCGTCCCGCCTGCCGAGGCAGGCTCTTCAAAACTATCGGAGACCGACATGCGCCATTCCAAGATCCGTACCAGCCTTTGCGCCACCGCCATGATGGTTGGCCTTGCCGCCATCCCCTTCGGTCAGGTCATGGCACAGGGCAGCGCCGCCTCCATGCAGAAGGCGTCGGATAACCAGACCGTCCCCGACAAGGCTGCTGATGCGTGGATCACCACCAAGGTGAAGTCCGAGTTCGGCACCACCAAGGGCATCTCCGCCACCGACATTTCGGTTGAGACCAGCGACGGCGTCGTGACCCTGAGCGGCACCGTTTCCAGCGCGGCAGAAAAGACCGCCGCCGAGCGCGTCGCCAAGAGCGTGAAGGGCGTAAAGAGCGTCGACGCCAGCGGCCTTACCGTAGGCATGGCGGAGAAGTAAGTGCACTTTGACGGCCCGATGCCGTCTCCAGAAAAAAAAAGGCGCCCCACTGGGCGCCTTTCTTTTCGTATCGAAACAACTCAGCGATTGAGGAAGTTGGCCCCGCCGAGGTTGTTCGAATCGCTCGTCTCCTCCAGTTCCACCCCATCCAGGCCCTGTGACAGGGTATGCGCGTCACCGCCTTGGGCCAGCTTGATGCGCAGGCGCACCTCGTTCGAACTGTCGGCGTAGCGCAGTGCGTCCTCGTAACTGATCTCGCCAGCGTGATAGAGCTCCACCAGACTCTGGTCGAACGTCTTCATGCCGAGCAGGGTGGATTCCTTCATCACTTCCTTCAGCTTGTGGATCTCGCCCTGGCGGATGTAATCCTGCACCAGCGGCGTACCCAGCAGCACTTCCACGGCGACCCGGCGTGCCTTGCCGTCGGGGGTCGGAATCAGCATCTGCGCCACGATGCCCTTCAGGTTCAATGACAGGTCCATCAACAACTGTTGCCGCCGGTCTTCCGGGAAGAAGTGCAGGATGCGGTCCATCGCCTGGTTCGCATTGTTCGCATGCAGGGTGCACAACACCAGATGACCTGTTTCGGCAAACGCGATGGCGTGATCCATGCCTTCGCGTGTTCGAATCTCGCCGATCATGATCACGTCAGGCGCCTGGCGCAGCGTGTTCTTCAGCGCGTTGTCCCAGGAGTCGGTATCGATGCCCACTTCGCGCTGGGTGATGATGCAGCCTTCGTGCTTGTGCACGTATTCGATCGGGTCCTCGATGGTGATGATGTGGCCCGTCGAGTTCTGGTTGCGATAGCCGATCATCGCCGCCAGCGAGGTGGATTTGCCCGAGCCGGTGGCGCCGACGAAAATGATGATGCCGCGCTTGGTCATCGCCAGCTGTTTCAGCACCGGCGGCAGGGTCAGTTCCTCGATCGTCGGGATCTTTGACTCGATCCGGCGCAGCACCATGCCAACGCAATTGCGCTGGTAGAAGCACGAGACACGAAACCGCCCGACGCCTTGGGCGGAAATCGCGAACTGGCATTCGTGGGTCTTCTCGAACTCCTCGCGCTGGGCCGGCGTCATCACGTTCAGCACCATGTCGCGCGCCTGCTGCACGCTGAGCGGGCTCTGCGTGATCGGCACGATCCGGCCCTGCACCTTCATCGACGGCGCCACGCCTGCCGTGATGAAAAGGTCGGAAGCCTTCTTGTGCACCATCAGTTTCAGGAAGGAGGTGAAATCAAAGTCGCTCATGGCGGGTACCTCAAGGATTCGAGATTCGAGATTCGGAATTCATCCATGGCGGCGCGACGACGCGCTGCCGACCCAATTGATGAAAACCTGCAATGGCCACCGAAACCGGCATCCGGGCGCAAACCTTGGCTTTGGCCAATCCCGAATCCCGAGCCCCGGCTTCATTTGAAGCTGTCCTTGTTCTTGGCATAGGACGAAGCCTGCTGGCGGGTGATCAAGCCTCGCTTGACCAGATCCTGCATGCACTGGTCCAGCGTCTGCATGCCGAACTGCTGGCCGGTCTGGATCGAGGAATACATCTGCGCGACCTTGTCCTCGCGGATCAGGTTGCGAATCGCCGGGATGCCGACCATGATCTCGTGCGCCGCGATGCGGCCACCGCCGACCTTCTTCAGCAGCGACTGGGAAATGACGGCACGCAGCGACTCGGACAGCATCGAACGCACCATCGGCTTTTCGCCGGCTGGGAACACGTCGATGATGCGATCGATGGTCTTGGCCGCCGAACTGGTATGCACGGTGGCGAACACCAGGTGACCGGTTTCCGCGGCGGTCAGCGCCAGGCGGATGGTTTCCAGGTCGCGCAACTCGCCCACCAGGATGTAATCCGGATCTTCGCGCAGCGCCGAACGCAGGGCCTCGTTGAAGCCGAGCGTGTCACGGTGGATTTCGCGCTGGTTGACCAGGCACTTCTGCGAGGTGTGCACGAACTCGATGGGATCCTCGATCGTGAGGAAGTGACCGTATTCGTTCTTGTTGATGTGGTCGACCATCGCCGCCAGGGTGGTCGACTTGCCCGAGCCGGTGGGTCCGGTGACCAGAATCAACCCCTGCGGCTGTTCGATCAGCTCCTTGAAGATGCGCGGGCAGCCGAGATCTTCCAGGGTAAGCACTTCGGACGGAATGGTGCGGAACACCGCGCCGGCGCCACGATTCTGATTGAACGCGTTGACGCGGAAGCGGGCCAGGCCAGGAATCTCGAACGAGAAGTCGGTCTCGTAGAATTCCTCGTAATCGCGTCGCTGCTTGTCCGACATGATGTCGTAGATCAGCGAGTGCACCTGCTTGTGCTCAAGCGCAGGAATGTTGATGCGGCGAACATCGCCATCAACGCGGATCATCGGCGGCAGACCGGCGGACAAGTGCAAGTCCGAGGCCTTGTTCTTTACCGAGAAGGCAAGCAGTTCGGCAATGTCCATGAAGTCGTTTCCCCTAAACCGATCGTCTGGATGGCATCAATTCGTGTGCCACATCGGGACTATCGATCATTGACAGGCGTGGTGCGCCGCAACGCATGTTGCATGGCGCCACCCAACCACCCGAACCAACGACCCCAACCCCCTGCAGCCGGGTCGATACTACTCGCGCAGCCGGCTGTGCGGCCAGTCTTTCCGGCCGCTGCTCGGCAAAGTGTCGACCCGGTTTGCGCAGTCCGTCGAAATTTCGCGATCCTCGCCGCCGGTCAACATGGCGCGTGCGGAGCCACCGAAAAGTGCGCCAATCGGTCAGGACTGCGCTGGCTCCGGTAAGGTAAGCGGTCCGTGCAACTCAACTTCGACAACTCAAGGAGCCCCTGCATGACACGACTTGCCTTCATCGGCGGCGGCAACATGGCGCGCAGCCTGATTGGCGGTCTGCTGAAGACCGGCGTGGCACCCGCCACGATCAGCGTGGCAGAGCCGCTGGCCGAGGCCCGCCAAACCCTTGGCCGTGATTTCGGCATCGCCTGCTATGCCGAGAACCGATTGGCCGTGGCCGAAGCCGAAGTCATCGTGCTGGCGGTCAAGCCGCAGATCATGCCGGCCATTCACGCCGAGATGCGCGACACCCTGCAACGCAATCGCCCGCTGTTGATTTCGATTGCGGCCGGGGTACGGCTTGATCAGCTCGAACGCTGGTTCGGCGCAGGCCTGCCGATCGTGCGCTGCATGCCCAACACGCCTTCGCTGATCGGCGCCGGCGCTACAGGCCTGTGCGCCAACAGCCGGGTCAGCCCGGCACAGAAGGCGCAGGCGCAGCACATCCTGGACGCAGCGGGCATCACCCGATGGATCGAGAATGAAGCGCTGATGGATACCGTCACCGGCTTGTCCGGTTCCGGCCCGGCCTATTTCTTCGCGCTGGTCGAAGCGCTGGAAACCGCTGCCGTGGCGCAGGGGCTGTCGCGTGAGACGGCGCGCGCCCTTGCCGCGCAAACCTGCCTCGGCGCCGGCCGCATGCTGGTGGAAGGCGGCGAAGACCCCGCCGTGCTGCGCCAGCGCGTCACCTCGCCGAACGGCACCACCCAGGCTGCACTGGAAAGCTTTGCCGCCGACGGGCTGCCGCGCCTGGTGGCCCGTGCCGTGAACGCAGCCACCCGCCGTGGCGCGGAGCTCGCCGACGAACTGGACAAACTTCCGTGAGCTACCTGCTGAACGCCCTGTCCATGCTGATCGAGCTGGCCTTCAACGCCATCGTCACGCTGCTCCTGTTGCGCGTGGCGGCGGAGGCCTGTCGCGCCGATTTTCACAACCCGCTCAGCCAGTTCATCTATCGCTACACCAACCCTGTGCTGGGGCCGATCCGCCGGGTGGTACCCAATTGGCGCCGGATCAACCTGGCGGCGCTGCTGCTGGCCTGGCTGGCGATGCTGCTCAAGCGCGTGCTGCTGATTGCCCTGCTGGGCGTGATGGCGCATCCGCTGGGGCTGGTGGTGCTGGCGCTGGCCGAACTGCTGGATTTCGCGCTGTTGTTCTACATCGTGCTGATCTTCGGCTGGTCGCTGCTGAGCATGTTCTCGGCCGACCCGCGCCAACCGCTGTTGAAGCTCGCCGGCACCCTGGTGGCTCCCCTGCTGCGTCCGCTGCGCGGCAAGATGATCGTCGGCCAGATCGACTTCGCGCCGATGGTGGTGATGCTTGGGCTGCTGCTGGCACGCCTGCTGATTGCCGCGCCGCTGATCGATCTGGGTGGCCGACTGGCGATCGGCATGTGATGGTCCAGCGCCGTTTCGCCGTGTCGGGCAGCGGGCAACGCACAGGCTGAAGATGACGATGGCTGACCCGATCGGCGGGTGGCCGCTGTTTAGGGGTGGCTGTCGCCGTCGCGCAACGCCCAGGCGGCAATGATCCGATGGATTTCGTCCAGCCCGTCAAACAGTGCGGCAGGACCGGGCTGCAGGATGATGGGCGACTTGATCTCGTGGAGATCACCATTGCGCACGGCTGGAATGGTGTCCCAGCCGGGGCGCGCCGCCACCTTCTCGGGGCGGAAACGCTTGCCGCACCAGGAGCCGAAAATGATGTCCGGCGCACGGCGCACCACTTCGTCGCCATTCGGCAGGATGCGTTGCTTGGCCAGGGGTTCGCGCGCCAGCTCGGGAAAGCAGTCGTCGCCACCGGCAAGGCCGATGATTTCGGCCACCCAGCGGATGCCGGTGATGATCGGCTCGTCCCATTCCTCGAAATACACTTTCGGTCGCCGCGGCAGCTTTGCCACGGCCACCGCGATGTCGGCAATGTGCCGCTCCGCGCGCCGCGCATAGGCCTCGGCCTTTTCATGCGCACCGACCATCGCACCGAGCCGGCGGATGTAGGCCAGGATGCCGTCCACACTGCGGTGATTGCTGATCCATACCTCGACGCCGACCTTGATCAGCTCGCGCGCGATGTCGGCCTGGATGTCGGAGAAGCCAATCGCCAGGTCCGGATCCAGTTTCAGGATTTCGCCGACCTTCGCGCTGGTGAACGCGGATACCTTGGGTTTTTCCTTGCGCGCCCGTGGCGGTCGCACGGTGAATCCGGAGATACCGACAATGCGATGCTCCTCACCCAGCGCGTAAAGCACTTCGGTGGGTTCCTCGGTCAGGCAGACGATGCGCTGCGGATAGTGATCGGGCACGCGATGTTCCATCTTCTCAATGACCCAGCACGGTGACAGTCACCTTGCGCTGGTGAGGTTCAAGCCGGTGCTCCCACAGATAAATGCCCTGCCAGGTGCCCAGCAGCAGTTTGCCGCCATGCAGCGGCAGCACCAGGCTGACGCCGGTGAGGATCGAGCGGATATGCGCCGGCATGTCGTCGGGGCCTTCCTCATCGTGCTCGAAGATCGGGTCGCCGTCGGGCACGGCGCGGGCGAACCAGCGTTCCAGATCACGTCCCACCGCGGGATCCGCGTTCTCGCCGAGCAACAGCGAACAGCTGCTGTGTGCCGTGAACACGTTCGCGATGCCGATCTGGACATGGCTGCCGGCCAGGGCATCGGCGACCTGCGCGGTGATATCGCTGAAGCCGCGCCCGCGGGTGTGCACGACGAAACCGCCCTGCCCCACATGCTGCGCGGGCAACGCGCGAGTCACGGATAGAGCAACCGGTGGGTCCAGGTCTGTCCGTGACGATCCCAGCGCACCCGCTCATGCAGACGGAACTCTTCGCCGTACCAGAATTCCAGCGTGTCCGGCTCGACGACAAAGCCGCCCCAATGCGGCGGACGGCTGACGTCGCCACCCGCGAACTGCTGTTCGTAACGCGCCACACGCTGCTCAAAGGTGTCGCGATCGGGCAGGGTCTGCGATTGCAGCGAAGCCCAGGCGCCGATCTGGCTGCCGCGCGGGCGACTGGCGAAATAGGCATCGGACTCCTCATCCAGCAGCTTGCGCGCCACGCCTTCCACGCGTACTTGCACGCCGTTGCGCAACTGCTTCCAGTGGAAGCACAACGCCACCTGCGGATGCGCCTCCAGCTGATTGCCCTTGTCGCTCTGGTAGTTGGTATAGAAGCGGAAACCGCGTTCATCGGCCCCCTTGAGCAGCACGATGCGCGAGGCGACCCGGCCGGAGGCGTCGACGGTGGAAAGATTCATTGCCGTCGGTTCACGATCGCCGCTGGCCTTGGCCTCGTCCAGCAAGCTCAGGAAGGTGTCCAGGATCTCGGGTTTGAGCATGATGTTTGAAACTTTCCTTTTGCATCGTGGCCGACACGCGCCATCATGGCGCAGATGAACCTGAGCGATGATAGTGCAATGTTGAACTCTCCCAACACCTTTCCGGCCCGGATGGCGGCGTTCCCGTTCCCGGCTTCGAGCGCCGGAAACAGCGGCGCACCCATTTGGGGGATACTTCCCGATCACCGCCTGCCCGTGGCGGAAGCACTTCCGGGAACCAAGGTATCTTGCGGATGACGTCTCACGCCGACCTGCACAACGAAGGCCTCGCTGGCCATTTGCTCGACCAATATGCCGGGCGCATCGCGCGATCGCGCCGGCCTTACATCCTGGGTCTTTCGGGCCTGCAGGGTAGCGGCAAGAGCACACTGGCGCGGGTGATGAAGGTCCAGGCCGAGGCCCGTGGCTGGCCTACGGAAGTGCTGTCGCTGGACGACTTCTACTACGCACGCAGCGAGCGTGAGGCGCTGTCGCGGGAAGTCCACCCACTGTTGCGCACGCGCGGCGTCCCCGGCACCCACGAGATCGAATTGCTGATGTCGGTGCTGGCCGCGCTGCCCCAGGCGTCCGAACGACTGCCGGTGCTGCACCCGCGCTTCGACAAGGGACGCGACACACGCTTTCCGCCGTCACGCTGGCCACGCATCACCCATCCGCCGAAGCTGGTCATCGTGGAAGGCTGGGCGCTGGGAATCCGGCCGCAATTGCAGGCCGCGCTGAACAAGCCGGTCAACGAACTGGAACGTCAAGAGGACCCCGATGGCAGCTGGCGCCACTGGGTGAACAAGCAGCTGCGCGGCTATCAACCGCTTTGGCGCAAGTTCGACGCGTTGATCGTGCTGCAGGCACCGGGCTGGGAGATCGTGCGGCGCTGGCGTGGCGAGCAGGAACTGGATCTGTTGGCGCGCCACGCGCCACTGGCGATGGACGCCCAGGCGATGGAGCGATTCCTCGCCCACTTCGAACGCCTGAGCCGACACGCCCTGAACACGTTGCCGGCGCTGTCGGACACCTGTGTGGAATACGACGATGACCGCCATGTCACCGGTCTGAGTCACGGGTGACTCGGGCGACGGACGGGGACGGGGACGGGGAACGGGGAACGGGGACGGCAAAGCATCGCGCTGCCGCCATCCCTGATCTGATTCCGTTCCCCAGTGCCTGCTTCCCGTTCTGCGCCTGATCAGTCGACGACGAAATTGATCTTCATGTTCACGCGCCACTCGGTCACCGTACCGTCGTCACTGGTGATGACCTTGATCTCGTTGACCCAGGCGCCCTTGATCTTCTTCACGGTCTCGGCGGCTTTCTTCAGGCCGTGCTGGACGGCGTCTTCCACGCCCTTGGCGGACGAAGCATTGATTTCGAGGACCTTGGCTACGGACATGGCGTATCTCCATTGAATTCGTGCAAGCGGCACGCTGCGCTTCCCCCGACCCGAAGCTGCAGTCTGGACCGCCCTCATTGATGGCGACAAGCCGCACTGCAAAATCACCTCACGTTGACGCCTCGACCAGTACCGCCGTGCCGTACGCCAGCACTTCGGTCACGCCCTGCGCCACGTCGTTAGCGTCGTAACGCATAGCCACCACGCCATTGGCGCCCATCATGGCGGCGTGCTGCAGCATCAACTCGAATGCTTCCTCGCGCGCCTTCTCGCACAGCTCGGTATAAATCGAAATGTTGCCACCGACGATGGTCTGCAGCGTCGCTCCGAGATTGCCGACCACGCTGCGCGAGCGCACGGTGATGCCGCGCACGATGCCGAACGAACGCACGATGCGGCAACCGGGTATCTCGTTGCTGGTGCTGACCTGATGATGTGGAATCGTTCTCGCCATGATCATGCTCCTCGAAAATCAAAGGTCGACCAGCTCGGCGTAGCCTTCACGCGAATCCGGCCACTGCGGAGACCAGCCACTGGCGCGCAGCCGCGCGTTGCTCAGCCGCTTGCTGCCGACGCCGGCAGGCGCAACCCCTTCCGCGGGCGGCGCCGCATCGATCAGCGCGGCCAGAAAGTCATACAACTCATCCAGCGGCATCGGCGTGTCGTCCACGCCGAGGTATACCGCCTGCGGCGTCTCAATGTGCAGCAAGTGCACGATCGCGGCAGCCGCATCATCCACATGAATCCGGTTGGCCCAGTGCGGCACTTCGCGCGGCGCCCGCAGCTGGCCCGCACGCAGCCGCTCGACCCACTCCAGCCGCCCTGGCCCGTACAGGCCGGCCAGTCGCAACACGACGGTTTGCAGCGACTGTTCGGCCAGCCATTGCTCGGCCTCGCGCAACACCGCGCCATTGAACCCCAGCGGATCAAGCGACGTGGCTTCATCCACCCAGTCGCCATCGTGTTCGCCATAGACCGCGCTGGAGGAGACGAACAGCAACCGCCGCAGCTGGCTGGTATCCAGCGCTTCAAGCAAGTGGCGCATCCCGTCCACGAACACCGCCCGGTAACTGGCCTTGTCCCGCGCGTCCGGTGCAGGCAGATAGACCACGGCGGTGATGCCTGCGGGCAATGCCCCCAGGCTGGACGGATCCGTCAGGTCACCGCTGACCCAGTGAATACCCCCGGCGCTGCGTGCCGGAGGATGTCGCCGCAACGCCCAGACCTCGGCACCACTTGCGCGCAGACGCGCTGCCACGCGTTCACCGAGGTCGCCGCACCCGGCCAACAGGATACGTTCGCTCACCGTCACCCTCCGATTGAATCTGCTGGGATGGATCAAGAGCCCGTGGGACCGGCCCCGCCTTCGGGTTGAGTATCGCAAATTGATTGCAGCGAGCGGGCCGGATCAGCCCGCCGGGCCCTGCTAGCATTCAGCCATGAATCCGTCGCACAACCTTTTCATCATCGGTCCGACTGGCGCCGGCAAGACCTCGATCGGACGCCGGCTGGCCGCGCATTACGGGTTGATCTTCATCGATCTCGACCAGGAGATCGAGCAGCACTGCGGCGTGGATGTGAGCACGGTTTTCGAGATCGAGGGCGAACCGGGCTTCCGTCAGCGCGAAAGCCTGCTGCTGGAAGAAATCACTCGCCGCCACGGTCTGTTGCTGGCCACGGGCGCGGGCGCCGTGCTGGCCGAGAGCAACCGCCGACACCTTGGCGAGCGCGGCTGCGTGGTCTGGCTGCAAACCACCATCGCGCAACAACTTGAACGACTTGAACGCGACCATCGCCGCCCGCTGCTGGCCGGCCCCGACCGGCGCGAACGTCTGGAAGCCATGGCCCGCATACGCGAACCGATCTATCGCGACCTGGCCGATCTTGCCATACCCGGCGAACACGGCAGTGTCGCCAGCGCCAGCGAACGCTGCATCGCGCTGATCGATCAATACTGGCAACGTCCTTCCGCATCATCCAGGCACAGCACATGAACCCGCCCGCCATCCAGCACATCAACGTCGCGCTCGGCGAACGCAGCTATCCGGTCTGGATCGGCAGTGGCCTGCTCGGCGAGCATGCCCGCTGGCGGGCGATGCTGCGCGGCCGCCATGCGCTGGTGCTCAGCAACACCACGGTGGCGCCGCTGTATTTGCCGCGCATCGAAGCGGGGCTGGACGGCCTGCACTGGTCGTCCTTTCTGCTCGACGACGGCGAGGCCCACAAGACGTTCGCCAACGTCGGCCGCGCGCTGGAGGCACTGGGCCAGCTGGGAGCCACCCGCGACGCGTGCGTGATCGCACTGGGCGGCGGCGTGGTCGGCGACCTGGCCGGCTTCAGCGCCGCCTGCTGGATGCGCGGCATCGACTTCATCCAGATGCCGACCACCCTGCTGGCGATGGTCGACTCCTCGGTCGGCGGCAAGACCGGCGTCAACCTGCCGGTCGGCAAGAATCTCGCCGGAGCATTCCACCAGCCACGCGCGGTGATCGCCGACATCGATACCCTGGCCACCCTGCCCGATCGCGAATACCGCGCCGGGCTGGCCGAGGTGATCAAGGGTGCGGCGATCGGCGACGAGCCGTTCTTCGCCTGGCTGGAACAACACGCCGACGCGCTCGCCACACGCGATGCCGCCACCGTCACGGAAGCGATTGCGCGAAAAGTGCAATACAAGGCCGGCGTGGTCGCTCGCGATGAAACCGAACAGGGCGAGCGCGCCCTGCTCAACCTCGGCCACACCTTCGGCCACGCACTGGAAACCGCCGGCCACTACACCACCCTGCTGCACGGCGAAGGCGTGGCGGTGGGCATGCTGCTGGCAGCGCGGTTGTCCGAGCGGCTGGGCATGAGCAACCCAGCCGACGGCACCCGGCTGTTGCGCCTGCTGGAAAATCTCGGCCTGCCGGTGTCTGTTCCGCCCGGCATGGATCCCGGGCAACTGCTGGCGCTGATGCGACTGGACAAGAAAAACACCGCCGGCAGCCTGCGGCTGATCCTGTGGCGCGGCATCGGCCAAGCCGAGATCGTCGGCGGCGTAGCCGAATCCGACGTGATGGCCATCCTGACCGATGCGACGTAGGGCGGCACTGCCCGCCGCGCTTGCCGAAGGGTCGCTGCGAATGAAAAGCCGGCGGACAGTGTCCGCCCTACGGCCGGCCGCACGACAAACCGCCGCGCGTGTGACGACATGCCCCGCCCGCGCAACGGGTACCACGGCGCAAATCCTATAAACTGTGGCGTCCGGCTACGCGCCCGTTCGTGCAGCATCCCTGGAATTCATGCGCCTTTACCTGCAAACCGTGCCCGGCAGTACCGACGCACCTCGCTACGTTCAGATCACGCTGGAGCAGGATCTGCTCGGCGGCTGGACGCTGTATCGCGAATCCGGCACCCAGGGCGGCCGCGCCACGATGAAGCGCGAGCAATTCCTGGAACGCGACGAGGCCATCGCCGCCTTCGAGAAAGCCCGCGACGCCCAACTCAAACGCGGCTTTCGCCTGATGTTTGCCCAAGGGCTGGAAGGCCCGTACGGACGTTGATTGAAATGACTGATGTGTTGAAGAACGACCGCTTCCTGCGCGCACTGCGCCGCGAACCCACCGACACCACACCCATCTGGGTGATGCGCCAGGCCGGCCGCTATCTGCCGGAATACCGGGAAACGCGCGGCCGCGCCGGCAGCTTCATGGCGCTGGCGCAGAACCCCGAGCTGGCCTGCGAAGTTACCTTGCAGCCGCTGGAGCGCTTCGAGCTCGATGCGGCGATCCTGTTCTCCGACATCCTCACCATCCCCGACGCGATGGGCCTGGGCCTGTCATTCGCACAAGGCGAAGGCCCGCAGTTCGCCCACCCGGTACGCACGGCGGCCGATATCGCCAGACTCGCCGTGCCCGACATGGATGGCGAACTGCGTTACGTGATGGACGCGGTACGCCTGATCCGCCAGGAACTGCACGGCCGCGTGCCGCTGATCGGCTTTTCCGGCAGCCCGTGGACGCTGGCCTGCTACATGGTCGAAGGCCATGGCTCGCGCGACTTCGCCACGCTGAAGGCAATGTGCTGGAACGAGCCGAAACTCGCCCACCAGCTCCTCGACACGCTGGCAAAGTCCGTCACCGCCTACCTGCTCGCCCAGGCCGCCGCCGGTGCGCAGGCGCTGATGATCTTCGACACCTGGGGCGGCCTGCTCGGCCCGGCTCCGTTCCGCGAATTCTCACTGCGCTACATGGCGCAGATCGTCGCCGCGCTGAAGGCGGATCCGATCGCGCGCGAGCTGCCGGTGATCCTGTTCTCCAAGGGCGCCGGTGCGCACCTGTCCGAAATGGCCGACAGCGGCTGCGCGGCCCTCGGCGTGGACTGGACCATAGGTCTGGCCGACGCCCGTCGCGCCGTCGCCGGCAAGGTCGCCCTGCAAGGCAACCTCGATCCGGCCATCCTGCGCGCCAGCCCCGAGGTGATCCGCCGTGAGGCCCGCGCCGTGCTGGACAGTTACGGCAACCACCCGGGCCACATCTTCAACCTCGGCCACGGCATCACCCCGGAAGTGAACCCGGAGCATGTGAAGGTGCTGGTGGATGAAGTGCACGCCTACGGGCGCACCCTGCGCGAAAGCTGAGCAACGATCCGGGGAATCCAACGATGGGATGGCTCGCTACCAAATATCTGATCACCGCGGCCGTCGTCGTCCTGGTCTCCGAAGTCGCCAAGCGCAGTGACCGGCTTGGCGGCCTGGTCGCTGCACTGCCGCTGGTCACCGTACTGGCGCTGATCTGGCTGCAGGTCGAGCGCCAGTCGCAGGCGAAGATTGCCAACCACGCGTGGTATACCTTCTGGTACGTGGTCCCGACCCTGCCGATGTTCCTCGCCTTTCCCATCCTGCTGCCGCGGATCGGCTTCTGGCCGACCTTGTTGACATCTGTGGTGATCACGTTGGTCTGCTTCTGGCTGTTTGCGTTGCTGGTGCGGCGCTTCGGCATCGAGTTGCTGTAGCTCCCGGCTCGCCCGGCGAGAAAGACCGCAAAGCCGGGCGGGAATGGCCATCGTCCTGCGCGATACAGGCGCGTTGATCGTGAACGGCATGGCACGCAGCCCGCTTGGGCCATCCGGCCTGCGCCCGTACAATGGACCGCTCACACCCATTCACACCGCGCGCGCCGATGGCGTGCCATCGCGAGTCCCCATGGAAAAGAGTTTCGAGCCCGCCCAGATCGAGTCCAAGTGGTACCAGCGCTGGGAGGCCAGCGGTGCGTTCCAGCCGTCCGGCCAGGGCGAGCCGTATTGCATCCTGCTGCCGCCGCCGAACGTCACCGGCACGCTGCACATGGGCCATGCGTTCCAGCAGACGGTGATGGACATGTTGGTGCGCTACCAGCGCATGCGCGGAATGAACACGCTGTGGCAGGTCGGCACCGACCACGCCGGCATCGCCACCCAGAAAATCGTGGAAAACCAGCTGGCGGTCGAGGAAAAGACCCGTCACGACCTGGGCCGCGACGCCTTCGTCGAGCGGGTGTGGAAGTGGAAGGAGGAGTCCGGCTCCACCATCACCAACCAGATGCGTCGCATCGGTGCCGCTGCGGACTGGTCGCGCGAACGCTTCACCATGGACCCGGGTCTGTCCGCCGCAGTGCGCAAGGTGTTCATCGACTGGTATCGCGCTGGATTGATCTATCGCGGCAACCGGCTGGTGAACTGGGATCCGGTGCTGGGCACCGCGGTCTCCGATCTGGAGGTGAACAACGTCGAGCGCGACGGCCACATGTGGTCGATCCGCTATGCCGTGATCGGCAGCGACGAAAGCCTGGTGGTGGCCACCACCCGCCCGGAAACCATGCTCGGCGACGTCGCCGTGGCCGTGCATCCGGAGGACGAGCGTTACGCGCACCTGGTCGGCAAGACGCTGAAGCTGCCACTCACCGACCGCGAAATTCCGGTAATCGCCGACGATTACGTGGACAAGGATTTCGGCACCGGCTGCGTGAAGATCACCCCGGCGCACGACTTCAACGACTACGCCATCGGCCAGCGTCACAAGCTGCCACCGATCACCATCTTCACGCTGGAGGCGAAGGTCAACGACAACGCTCCGGAAAAATATCGCGGGCTGGATCGCTACGACGCGCGCAAAGTCGTGCTGGCCGACCTGGAAGCACTCGGCGTGCTGGTCGAAACCAGGGCGCACAAACTGCAGGTGCCGGTGAGCGATCGTTCGGACGCCGTGATCGAGCCGATGCTGACCGACCAGTGGTTCGTCGACCTCACCTCCGAGGTGCAGGCCGATGGCCGCCCCGGTGGTCGCAAGGCGATCACCAAACCGGCACTGGACGCGGTGCGTTCGGGCGAGATCAAGTTCGTGCCGGAAAACTGGGCCAACACGTACACCCAGTGGCTGGACAACATCCAGGACTGGTGCATCAGTCGCCAGTTGTGGTGGGGCCACCGCATTCCGGCGTGGTACGACGAAGCAGGCAACATCTTCGTCGGCGAGGATGAAGCGGACGCGCGCGCCAGCGCCACCAGCGAGCCGGTCGGCGCGCTGCGCCAGGACGACGACGTGCTGGATACCTGGTTCAGCTCGGCGCTGTGGCCGTTCTCCACCCTCGGCTGGCCGGCGGATGGCCCGGTGAAGAACGAGCGCGGCGACGTCGTCGCGAACTGGGAGAACGACAAGCTGTTCCTGCCCAGCGCGGTGCTGGTCACCGGCTTCGATATCATCTTCTTCTGGGTCGCCCGGATGGTGATGGCAACCAAGTACTTCACCGGCCAGATCCCGTTCCGCGAGGTCTACATCAACGCCATCGTGCGTGATGCGGAAGGCCAGAAGATGTCCAAGTCCAAGGGCAACACGCTGGACCCGCTGGACCTGATCGACGGCATCGAACTGGAGCCGCTGGTGGCGAAGTCCACCAAGTCGCTGTTGATTCCGCAGGTGCGCGCCAAGGTCGAAAAGCGCATCCGCAAGGATTATCCCGACGGCATTCCTGCCATCGGCACCGATGCCCTGCGCTTCACCTTCGCCGCACTGGCCAGCTACAGCCGCACCATCAACTTCGACATCAAGCGCGCCGAAGGCTACAAGGCGTTCTGCAACAAGCTGTGGAATGCCGCGCGCTTCGTGCTGATGAATTTGCCGGAAGGCGAGATTGCGGCACCCGCCGGCGCGCCGGTCACCGAAGCCGAACGCTGGATCCTCACTCGCTTGAAGCAGACGCTGGCCGAAGTCGATCAGCACTTTGTTTCCTACCGCTTCGACCACCTCGCGCAGGCGCTGTACGAATTCGTCTGGAACGAATATTGCGACTGGTTCCTGGAGCTCTCGAAGCCAGCTTTGAATGGCGACGACGCAGCGGCCTCGGCATCGACCCGTCACACCTTGCTGGTGGTACTCGAAAGCGTGCTGCGTGCGTTGCACCCGGTGATCCCGTTCATCACCGAAGAAGTGTGGGCGTCGGTAGCGCCCAAGCTCGCGCTGACCGAGCACAGCCTGATGCAGCGGCCATGGCCGCGCGCCGACGAGATCGTCGCCGACGACGCCGCCACGGCCGAGATCGAATGGTTCAAGAACGTGCTGAGCGGCATTCGCAAGATCCGTTCGGAAATGAACATCTCGCCGGCCAAGGTCATTCCGCTGCTGTTCGCCGACGGCGACGCCGGTGATCGTGCGCGCACCGCGAAATTTGCCACGCAGATCGCCTTCCTCGCTCGCACCGAAACGCCGCAGTGGATCGATGCCGGAGCCGACGAACCTGCCGCCGCAGCTGCCGTGGTCGGCACTCTGCGCGTGATGATCCCGTTGGCCGGCCTGATCGACTTGGGCGCCGAAAAGGCGCGTCTGACCAAGGAGATCGCCCGCATCGAAGTCGAAATCAAGAAGTGCGAAGGCAAACTCGGCAACGCCAACTTCGTCGCCAATGCGCCGCCCGAAGTGGTCACCCAGGAACGTCAGCGCATCGCCGACTGGAACACCACGCTTGGTGCGCTGCGCGAGCAGGCGACGAAGTTGCAGGACTGAATGGCGCCTCTCCCGCTTGCGGGAGAGGATGGACAGCCTTTTTCGTACCCCGGAAGACGAAAGGCCAAGGCACCGTCAACTAGAGCTCGATATCGCTTCCAGCGATATCGAGCGCCATCACGATGGCATCTTCGCGGCCCTCGTGCGCCGGGTAGTAGCGTGGACGCCGGCCGATTTCGCGGAAACCCACGGACTCGTACAAGGACTTGGCCAGCGGATTGGATGGACGCACTTCGAGGAATACCCGCTCCGCGCCATTCCAGCGCGCAATGTCCAGCAGACGCCCGAGCAGGTGCCGCCCCAGTCCGCGACTGCGCCAATCAGGGCCGATGCAGATGTTCAACACGTGCGCCTCGCCAGCCCCCATCGAGAGGATGCCGTAGCCGGCGATCGCCTCGTCCACCCAAAGCACCCAGCACGGGTGACCAGCCTTGACGCAATCGCTGAAAATGCCCAGCGACCAGGGGAATTCGTAGGAAGCGTTTTCCAGCGCGCTCACCGTGTCCAGATCTTCGGCGCGCATCGCACGCACCTGGATCACCGGTTTGATCACCGCCACCACGACGCTCAGCTGCCTGCCGCGACCAGCGCGCGACGCACGCTGCGCAAGGCATTCCAGAGCCGACGCTTTGCATCGGCACGGGTCAACACGAGGGCCGGCTCATCCGCCAGCACGATCTGCGCGCGGTTCATCACTGCCGCCGGCAATGCACGTCCCAGCGCGTGCGCCTGCGCCTCGCCGAACACCAGATAGGCTTGCGCCGCGGGTACATCCGCCGGCAATTGGCCGTCACTCACAACCAGCCGCGCAGCGCGTGCGAACACCGCACCACCGGTATTGAGCGCCCGCCCGATCAGGTCCAGTTCGCGCGTGTCACACCCTTGCGGCAGAACCACCACGCAAGCGACTTCGCCGGCCGACGATCCACGTGCTGGCGAATCCGTGCGCGTGGCTTCGCCCGCGGGCATCGCCCGCCGCACCCACGGGGTCACACCCAGTGCCCGCAATACACGATCGCGATGCGCGGGATCCGCCAGCGGCTGCAACGACGAATTCATGCCGCGTTGCGCCTGGCGCGGCGACGGTGCGTGGCCAGGCCCCAGATCGTCAGGACCGGACCGGAGAGCATGTAGATCGAGAATCCAATGAACAACACCCTGGCGGTATCCAGAATCAGCAAGGCGAGCAACAACACCGCAGCGACCATCCAGCCGAACGGCACCCGCTGACGGTCGCCCATGGGCAGCGACTTGAAGCTGAAATAGCGGAACCGGCTGACCATCAACAGGCCGACCACGATGGCGATCACCGCCGTGGCAAAACACAGATCGCTGCCGGCCACGCCGAACTTTTCCATGCTCCATACGAACGACATGCATACGGCTGCCGCGGCCGGACTGGCCAGCCCCTGGAAATAGCGCTTGTCGGCCACGCCCACCTGGGTATTGAACCGGGCCAGTCGCAGCGCGGCGCAGGCCGCGTAGATGAAAGCCGCGGCCCAGCCCAGCTTGCCCCACAGCGGGCCGAACTCGCGCAAGGCCGAAAGCGACCACGTATACATCACCAGCGATGGCGCCAGTCCGAAGCTGATCAGATCGGACAAGGAGTCGTATTGCACGCCGAATTCCGTCTGGGTGCCGGTCATTCGGGCAACCCGGCCGTCCATGCCATCCAACACCGCGGCAATGAACACGGCCACAGCCGCCTCCGAATAACGCCCGCCGATACTGGCAATGATCGCGTAGAAACCCGCAAACATCGCCCCGGTGGTGAACAGGTTCGGCAGCAGGTAAATACCCCGGTGTCGGGGCGGTCGGACGGGCGAAATCTCACTCATGAATCAAGACCGTGACAGGATGCGCGCAGTGTAAACCATCGGGTACTTGAGTCCGGGCCAGCGGAGTGTTAACAAGGTGAGCCGGATTATTCCCTCGAAATGGAGAACCCCATGCGTCGTTCGCTGATTGCCGTGGCGCTGCTTCTGCTGGCGCCGCTGGCCACCGCCCAGGTCTATAAATGGACCGATGCCAGCGGTACCGTGCATTACTCCGAAACGCCGCCAAGCCAGGGCACGAAGTTCAACAAGGTCACCACCACCGGCACGGTGGAACCGCTGGTCGCGCCCGCGGCCAGCGAGCCGACCGAAAACCGCGAAACTCCCGCGCCGCCGGCCCAGCCAGTGGCAGACACGCCGGAGAACCGCGCCACCCTGTGCACCACCCTGAAATCCAATCTCGGCGCGTTGCAGGCCGGCGGCCCGGTGGTGATGCAGCAGAATGGCGCAGCCGTCGCGCTCGACGAAGCCCAGCGCAAGCAGCAGCTCGTCTCGGCTCAGGCGCAGTACGACCAGTTCTGCCAGCAGGCCCGGTGAACGATCGCCGGCCCGTACCGCCTTTCGGCACGCGGGCCGGCCTGATGTTTCGGGCGTGAGGATCGGGTGGCCGCTACACTAGGCGTTTCCACCACGCCGGAACCACCCGCATGCGCCTCAGCCAATTCCACCTGGCCACCGTCAAGGAAGTCCCCGCCGACGCTGAAATCGCCAGCCACCGGCTGATGCTGCGTGCCGGCATGATCCGCAAGCTTGCCTCGGGCCTGTACACCTGGAGCCCGCTCGGCCTGCGCGTGCTGCGCAAGGTGGAGCGCATCATCCGCGAGGAGATGGATCGCGCCGGCGCGATCGAAATGCTGATGCCGACCATCCAACCCAGGGAACTGTGGGAGGAAAGCGGGCGCTGGGCGAAATTCGGCCCTCAGCTGCTGAAGATCAACGATCGCAAACAGCAGGAATTCTGCTACGCCCCCACCGCCGAGGAAGTGGTCACCGATTACGCCCGCAACGAGCTGAAAAGCTACAAGCAGCTGCCGGTCAATTTCTACCAGATCCAGACCAAGTTCCGCGACGAGATCCGCCCGCGTTTCGGTGTGATGCGCGCGCGCGAATTCCTGATGAAGGATGCCTATTCCTTCCATCTGACCCAGGAATCGCTGGCCGAGACCTATGCGGCGATGTATCAGGCATATTCGCGCATCTTCACCCGCCTCGGGCTGACCTTCCGTGCCGTCCAGGCCGATACCGGTGCCATTGGCGGCAATGCCAGCCACGAATTCCAGGTCCTGGCCGAATCCGGCGAAGATGCCATCGCGTTCTCCGACGGTTCCGACTATGCGGCCAACATCGAGAAGGCCGAAGCGCTGGCACCTGCGGCCGCGCGTCCGGCACCGAACGCCGAATTGCAGCGCGTGGACACGCCCACCCAGAAGACCATCGACGAGGTTTCCGCTTTCCTCAAGGTCAGCCCGCAGCAATGCGTGAAGACCTTGCTGGTGCGTGGGCGCGACGGTCTGGTTGCGCTGTGCCTGCGCGGCGACCACGAGGTCAACGAGGTCAAGGCCGGCAAGCTGGCCGAACTGCCCGACGAATCGGTGCTGGCCAGCGAGGAGGACATCCTGGCCGCCACCGGTACGCGGCCCGGCTTCATCGGTCCGGTGGGGCTGCCTGATTCCATTCCGGTGATCGTCGATCGCGACGCCGCCGTGCTGGCCGACTTTGTCTGCGGCGGCAATGCCGATCGCACTCACTTCACCGGCGCGAACTGGGCATGCGATGCCCGCGTCACCCGCATTGCTGACCTGCGCAACGTGGTCGAAGGCGACCTTTCGCCCGATGGCAACGGCGTGCTGCACATTGCCCGCGGTATCGAGGTGGGTCACATTTTCCAGTTGGGCAGCAAATACGCCGAGGCACTGAACGCCACCGTGGTGGATGAAACCGGCAAGCTGCAAGTCATGACCATGGGCTGCTACGGCGTCGGTGTCAGCCGCATCGTGGCCGCGGCCATCGAACAGCGCCATGACGACGCCGGCATCGTCTGGCCCGAAGCCATGGCGCCGTGGCGCGTGGCGGTCTGCGTGATCAACCCCAAGCACTCGCCGGAAGTCAGTGCGGCGGCCGAGGCTTTGTATCAGGCACTCGGCGAGCGCGGCATCGACGCGGTACTGGATGACCGTGGCGTCCGTGCCGGCAGCATGTTTGCCGACATGGAACTGATCGGCATTCCCCATCGCGTGGTCGTCAGCGAGCGCGGACTGGCTGCCGGCACACTGGAATACCGCGGTCGCGAAGACAGTGAAAGCCGCGCGGTGGATGAAAGCGAGTTGTTTGCCCTGCTTGCCTGAAAAAGGCGATGGCGCATTTATCGAAACGGCCGCCCAGTGCGGCCGTTTCGCCATCCATGAAATGGAAAGCGCCCCGGTTTATTTCCAAATGGACGGACCTGATTAACCAGTTAATGTGAAGGTCGATTTCACGCGAGGCCGTGCTTTACAAGGATTCGGGGAATCAGCGAGAATGTAAATCGCAACATTCCAGCGCATCCTGGCGGCATTCCCCATAATGCCGCCGGAACATAACCAGATCATTTATTCACGACATCCAACCGGGAGTCACTCATGGCCGTCGACATCAAGAACCTCAATCACAACCAGTTGAATGACCTCATCTCCAAGGCGCAGGTCCGCCAGAATGAATTGCGCAAGGAAAAGGTCGTCAAGCTGCGCGAGAAAGTGCACGCGATGATCAAGGCCGAGGGTTATGCCTTTGAAGACATTTTCGGCAGCACTCGCGGCAAGGCCAAGCGCACCACCGGCACGGTGGCTCCGAAGTATCGCAACCCGGCCAACCCCGCGCAGACCTGGTCCGGTCGCGGCAAGCGCCCGCACTGGTTCAACGACGCATTGAAGGCTGGCAAGAAGGAAAAGGATCTGGCGATCTGATCGCCGACCACACCCGCCATGAAGAACGCCGGCCTCGCGCCGGCGTTTTCATTTGCACCGGGACGACATCGCATTCACTGGCGGAACCGGAGTGCTGACGCTGCAGTGTCGACCCGTACCGGATCTGGCGTGTTCACGGGATTGCATGACACCGTGCGAGGCAGGCCCGCGAATTACAGGGAGCGCCGAGGGGAGATCAACAGGTCGCCGAACATCAACCCGGCCACCAGCGAAACCAGCAGGGTGACCAGCAACAGCCCGGCATCCAGACTCGGCGTGGTGTCATGTTCCAACAGGAACGACACGCTGCGGAAACCCACGCTGCCGGGCACCAGCAACAAAATGCCCGGCTCGCGAATCACCGCGCCCGGCCGCTGCGCATATCGGGCAAAAATGTTCGCCATCGCGCCAAGCAGCAGGCCACCCAGAAACACCCCTACCGGTGCGCCGGGCAGCGAACTGGATATCTGACCGCCCCAGCGTGTCGCCAGATACCCCACCACCACGGCCACGATCACCACCGGCCAGTCCCGTTTCGCTGCGCGAAACAGGATCGCAAACGCCACGGCGGCAACCAGCAACGCCGGATAGTCGGTCCAGCTCGGCAATGCGGGCAAGGCAAAGTCCCGCGCCGTGATGCCCAACGCACCACACAACTGGGTCGCCGCGATCGTGCCGAACGTCAGTTTGAGCAAGGTCGACATGGCGCCGCCCATCCGTGCCATGCCGGAAACCAGATGCTGCGCGGATATCTCACGCACCGCCGTGGTCAATGACATGCCCGGCACCAGGATGATCAGGCTGGCCAGCACCACCGACTTGATCGCCAGCGGCACGATGAATGCACTCACCACGATCGCCACGGTGGTCGCCACCATGGCGCAGATGGCATCGCTGGCCACGGCCAGGCGCGGTCGACTGCCGGCCAGCAGCGAGATGCAGCCGATGATCAGGCCGATCACCGCCGCCACGACCAGATCCACCCACGAGCTGTGCAGGAACAATGCCTCGATGGCAGCCGCCGAAAGACCGTAGCTGATGATCAGCCAGATTTTCTCGCGCCGCGTGTCCGGGCGACCCAACTCGCGCAACAGGCGAAACCCTTCACGCAGGTCGAGCTCACCGGCGATCGCGCGATCGGCGATGTCGTCGGCCTGACACAGGCGCTCCAGATTGACCTCGCCCGGCGCCAGCCGCATCACCTGGGTGGTCTGGGCTACGCCTTCCTCACCGCCCTGGGCCAAGTCGGAGAAGGAAATGATGATCGCGGTGGGACTGGACCAGACGTCGGCCAGCAATCCGAGCCGCTGTGCCACGCCCGCCACCGCCACCTCCAGTCGCGGCGCGGTGGTGCCGTACTGGTGCAGGCGACGCGCCAGTTCCAGCGCAAATGCCATGCGCGTGGTGATGGCCGTGGTGGCAAACTGCTGTTGGCTGATCACGTCGCCCGCGCTCATGCCGCCGCACGCACCTGCAAGGTGGTGCCATCCACGGCCACCACTTCCACGGTGCTGCCCAGTGGCAGGTCAGGCCCGCTGACCAGCCACTGGCCGTCGCCGACACGGGCCTTGCCGCGGCCGTTGATGATCGGTTCGATCAGTTGGTAACGCTGGCCGATCAACTGTTCCGCGCGACGGTTGAGACGCTCGCCACCGGGCGTGCGACGCTCCATACGCGGTCGCAACCAGCGCGCGTAGCCGATGCAGGCGGCGAACGCCAACAACCCGAAAAGGATGGCCTGCGCCAGCACGCCAAGCGACGGATCCAGCCACAACACGCCGCCCATGGCGGCGGCGGCCAGACCAATCCACAGCAGGAAGTAGCCCGGCAGCAGCAACTCGCCGGCGATCAGCAGCAGGGCCAGAATCCACCACAGATAGTGCGTCGACAATTCCCACATGATGACGGCCTCAACGCAGCGGCGGCTGGATGGCAGTGGACTTCTGTTGCTGGCCCAGCGACTCCTTCGCCAATTCGGCGATCCCTGCCAGCGAGCCGAGGATGCCGGTAGCCTCGATCGGCAGCAGCAGCATCTTCTGGTTCGGCGACTTGGCCATCTCCTTCAGCGCCTCGACATAGTTGTTGGCGACGAAGTAGTTCAGCGCATTGACGTTGCCGTTGGCGATCGACTCGGAAACCATCGTGGTCGCCTTGGCTTCCGCCTCGGCCGAACGCTCGCGCGCTTCGGCGGCGCGAAACGCGGCCTCCTTCTCGCCTTCGGCGGCCAGGATCACCGACTGCTTTTCGCCTTCGGCCTTGAGAATCGCCGCCTGGCGAAAGCCCTCGGCGTCGAGAATGTTCGCGCGCTTCTCGCGCTCGGCCTTCATCTGTCGCGCCATCGCATCGATCAGATCGCGCGGCGGTGCGATGTCCTTGATCTCGATGCGGTTGACCTTGACGCCCCACGGATGAGTCGCCTCGTCCACCACCTTGAGCAGCTTGGCATTGATCGCATCGCGCTGGCTCAGGCTTTCATCCAGGTCCATCGAGCCGAGCACCGTGCGGATATTGGTCATCACCAGCGCCAGCGAGGCCTGTTCGAGGTTGGAAACCTCATACGCCGCCTTCGAGGCGTCCAGCACCTGGTAGAACACCACGCCGTCGACGCGCACCACCGCGTTGTCCTTGGTGATCACGTCCTGCGACGGCACGTCGAGCACCTGCTCCATCATGTTGATCTTGCGCCCGACCGCCTGATAGATCGGGATCAGGAAGTGCAGTCCCGGACTGAGCGTGCGGGTGTACTTGCCGAAGGTCTCCACGGTCCACTCGAAGCCCTGCGGCACGATGCGCACCAGCTTGGCGATGCCGATGACCACGACAGCCACGATGACCAGCGCCAACAACTGTCCGATTCCCATTGCCCGCCCCATATCCCTGAAGAAGGTTTCAGTATAGGCGAGCACGGACCTCTCGAAGCAGTTGTGCGCTCCGCACCAAGACAAGATGCGGGGAAGCGCCCAGAGGGCACTTCCCCGCCGCCTGCGCTACAAGCCGGTCGCCTCCTGGCGCTCGCCGCGCTGTTCCATCCAGTCGTAGAGCAGCGGCAGCAGGACCAGGGTCAGCAGGGTGGAGGTGATCAGGCCACCGACCACCACGGTGGCCAGCGGTCGCTGGGTTTCCGCGCCCACGCCGCTGGACAGCAGCATCGGCACCAGCCCGAGGATTGCCACACTGGCCGTCATCAACACCGGCCGCAAGCGCAACGCGGTACCGCGCAACACCGCCTCGCGCACGCCCAAACCCGATGCACGTTGTTCATTGAGGAAGCTCACCAGCACGATGCCGTTCAACATCGCCACGCCGAACACCGCGATGAAGCCGATCGCGGAGGGCACTGACAGGTATTGCCCGGTGAGCGCCAGCCCGACCAGACCGCCGATGGTCGCAAACGGAACATTCGCCAGGATCAGCGCCGCGTGCTTGACCGAATTGAACGCCGTGTACAGCAACACGAAGATCAACAAGATCGTCGCCGGCACGATCAGCGCCAGCCGCTTCAACGCACGTTGCTGGTTCTCGAACGCACCGCCCCACTCGCTGTAATAGCCGGTCGGCAGCGTCACCTGCTGCGCGATCGCGGCGTTGGCGTCCGTCACGAAACCGTCGATGTCGCGCCCGCGTACGTCCATCTGGATCACCGCGTAACGCTGCAACTGCTCGCGCCGGATGAACGAATAGCCTTCCGCCTCGCTGACCTCGGCCACCTGCGACAACTGCACCAGCGCGCCGCTGGAAGTGCGGATCGGAATCCGCCGGATCGCCGGCAGCGAAGCCTTGTCTGCGTCGTCCAGCCGCACCGCGATGTCGAAGCGCTTCACCCCGTCGAGCAGGGTCGTCACCGGCTCGCCACCGATGCCGTTCTTCACCACCGTCAGCACATCGTCGGCGTTCAGGCCGTAGCGCGCCAACGCCTCGCGGTCCACCTGGATGCGGATCTGCGGCTTGCCGAGATTCGCTTCCAGCGCCAGATCGGCCACGCCCGGCACGCCGGCCAACACGTTCTTGATGCGTCCGCTGAGCCGATCCAGCTCGCCCAGGTCGTCGCCGTAGATCTTCAGCGCCAGCGTGGCGCGCACGCCGGAAATCATCTCCTCGATGCGCATCTGGATCGGCTGGGTGTAGCTCACCACCGCCGTGGGCAAGGCATCGGACAAGGCCTTCAACATGGCTTCCTCGAGGCTTTCCAGCGTCTCGCCCTTGCGCCACTCGCGCTTCGGCTTCAGCGGCGTGTAGACCTCCATGTAGTTCACGTCCGCCGTCTCGCCCTTCTCGGCACGGCCGATCATCGCCAGGGTGGTTTCCACTTCGGGAAACTTCTGCTTGATGAGGGCGGAAATCTGGTGCGAAATGGCGATCGACTCGTCCAGCGACGCCGACGGGATCGAGGTGACACGCCACATGATCGCGCCCTCCTTCAGGTTGGGCATGAACTCCTTGCCGAGGAACGGAAACAGCGCGAGGCTGCCCAGCAACATGCCGACGGCCACGCCGAACACGCGCTTGCGATGGGTCAGCGACCATGCCAGCAGCATGGCGTAGTGGCGTTTCAGGAAGGCCACCAGCCGGGTGTCCTTCTCCTCTTTCGGCTTCAACACCAGCGCGGCCAACACCGGAATCAGGGTCAGCGCCAGCACCAGCGAGCCGGCCATGGCAAAGCTGATGTTGAACGCCATCGGCTTGAACATCTTGCCTTCCAGCCCCTGCAGGCTGAACAGCGGCAGGAACACCACGATGATGATTAGAATCGCGAAGGCGATCGGCTGGGCCACCTCGCGCGCCGCCTCCAGCACCGCTGCACCGCGATCCACCGGAACACCCAGCGCCTTGCGTTCGGCCATGATGCGGTAGGCGTTTTCCACCATCACCACCGCACCGTCAACCATCATGCCGATGCCGATCGCCAGTCCCGCCAGCGACATCAGGTTGGCCGACAGGCCGGCCTCCCCCATGCAGATGAAGGCAATCAGCATCGCCAGTGGCAAGGCCACCACGACCACCAACGCGCTGCGCAATTCACCGAGAAACAGAAACAGCACCAGCGCCACCAGAATCGAACCCTCGACCAGGGCGCGTACCGCCGTGCCCACCGATGCATTGACCAGTTCGGTGCGCTCGTACACCGGTTTCACCACCACACCCGCTGGCAGCGACGACTTCACCAACTCCAGCCGGCCCTTGACCGCATCGACCAGGCTCTTCGCGTTTTCGCCGATGCGCGCCAGCGCCACGCCCAGCACGACCTCCTTGCCGTCACGGGTCACCGCGCCGGTGCGTGGCGCGCCCGTCTCGACAATGCTGGCCACGTCACGCACATACACCGGTGTGCCGTCTTCGGTTTTCAACACGATGTTGCCGAGATCCTGCGCGTTGCGGATCAGGCCCAGCCCGCGTACCAGGTATTGCTCGCGACCGACGTCGATGAAGTTGCCGCCGACCTGCGCGTTGTTGGCCTGCAGCGCCTCGATCACCTGCTTGAAGCCGAGCTGGTGGGCGATGAGTTTCATCGGCTCCACGCGAACCTGATATTGCCGCTCCTGCCCACCCCACGAAGTGATGTCATCGACCCCCGGCGCGGTGCGCAGGATCAAGCGGATGCTCCAGTCCTGCAGCGTGCGCAGATCCATGTCATCGGGCGCGTCCTTCAACGCATCATCCGCCCGCTCTACGGTGTACCAGAACACCTGGCCCAGACCGGAGGTGTTCGGCCCCATCTCCGGCTTGCCGTAGCCCGCCGGCAGGCGGTCACCCACCTGCTGCAGGCGTTCATTGACCAACTGGCGGGCAAAATAGACGTCCATGCTGTCGTCGAAATTCACCGACACGTACGACAGCCCGAACAGGCTGACCGAGCGGATTTCCTCCACCTTGGGCAAGCCGGCCAGCGCCGACTCCACCGGCGTGGTCAGCAACAGTTCGACATCCTCCGCGGCGAGACCGGCAGCTTCGGTATAGACGTTCACCTGCACCGGCGTGACGTCCGGGAAGGCATCGACCGGCAGCTGGCGCACGGCCTGAACCCCGAGGAAGGCGATGACCGCGAACACGATCAGCACCAGCAACTTGTAGCGCAGCGACAGAGCGACCAATCGTTCCAGCATCAGTGTTCTCCCAACTGCGAACGCAACAAGCGCGCCTTCAACGCGAAGGCACCCTTGCGCACGTAGCGGTCGCCCGCATTGAGGCCTTGTCGGATCACCGTCCAGCCGTCGCGCGTCTCGCCCGTCATCACCGCCACGGGCTCGAAGTGGCCGTTGCCTTTGGCAACAAAGACCGTCGACTGGTTCTGCAGCAGCATGATCGACTCGGCAGGCAGCGCCAGCCGGGGCGCGCCGCCACCGACGGCGAGACGTAACTCGACCAACTCACCCGGATGCAGCAGATCCTTGCGGTTGTCCACCGCGATGCGCACCGGCACCGTGCGCGTGCGCTCATCGGTCTGGTGCGAACGCCCGATCACCTTGCCGCTGATCGCGGCCGCATGGGCGAGGATGCGTGCACGGCCATCGGGCCGGATCTGCTCGGCCTCGGCCGGCGCCAGCTGCGCCACCACCCACACTGTGTCTTCCTCGACCAGGGTAAACAATGCGCGCCCCGGCTTCACCCGCTCGCCGAGCAGAAACTCATCGGTCGTGATCCGCCCCGCGGTCGGCGCCAACAGCTCGAAGCTGCCGTCCGCACCGGCCGAACCCTTGCGTAACAAGGCAGCGATCTGGCCCTCGGCCAGGCCATACGCACGCAACTTGGCGCGTGCCTGATCGCGTTGCACCTTCGCCTCGTTATAGCGTCGCGCCGACACCGCCTGCGGTCCCAGCGCGGCGATGCGTTGCCAGTCCTGCTCGGCCACGATCAACGCACCCTGGGTTTCGGCCACCTGCACGCTGGACAGCACCACCAGCGGCTGACCCGCCTTCACCAGATCCCCCAGCCGCGCCTTGCGCGCCAGCACCTGCGCCTCCACCCGCGGCGACACCAGCATGGTGGAATAGGCATCCGCGCGCACTTCACCCGGCGCCTTCAGTTCATCGAACAGAAGCCGCGAGGCCAGCGTATCAACGACGATGCCGACCTCCTTGATGGTTGCCGCATCCAGCGTCAGCGGATCGTCCTCGCCGGCGTGCGTGGACGATGCCTTCGCGTCGTCCACGTGGGAGATGGCGGTACCGCTCAGTACGGTGCTCAACGCCAGGCCGAGGAGGCTGCGTCGCAAAAGGGAAAGGTTCATCGGGCGGCATCCTGAGTGGGTTCGCCGAGCCAGTCGTCGAGACGGCCTGCGGCGGAGAGATAGTCGAACCAGGCCTGCCAGGTCCGGCTTTCGAGTTCCTGGCCGGACAGCGCGGTGTCCAGGCTTTGGCGCAGTTGCAGCAGATAGTCGGAGGTGGTGATTTCGCCAGCGCGCCAGAGTTTTTCCAGCAGCGTCGTACGATCCTCGAACGCCGCAGCGCGGCCGCGGCGGAAGGCGACGGTGGCTTCGCGCAAGGCGGCATAGCGCTCACGCGTTTCCTGCAGTCGTGCACTCGAAACCCACTCGATCGAACGCACGCCGGCATCGGCCGCCGCAGCCTCGGCGCGCGCGGCCTCGACCTCGGCCCGCCCGCTGTTGCGGATCGGCAGGGGAATGGAAACGCTGATGCCGAGCACCCGATCCGTGCGCGACCCACTGCGCACCTCCCCACCGGTGAGGCTGAGTTCGGGATCGGGCATGCGAGCGCGCCGTGCCACCTGCACACCGGCCTCGGCACGATCCTGGCGCGCACGTGCCCGACGCAGTTCGGGCAACTCATCGAGTGCCCGTGGCGGGACGCTCTCCAGCATCGGTGCGAGGCCCTCGGGCAAGGCCGGCGCCTGACCCGCCAGATCACCGCTGATCGCACGCAGGCTGGCCCGTGCCGCCGCCTCGTCACCGGCCAGCGTGGCCTGCTGCCATTGCGCCTCGCCCAGCGCCAGGCCTGCCAGATCACGCTCGGGACTGCTGATGTCGCCCACGCGCAAACGTTCCGCGGCGAGTTGGTCGAAGCGCTGCATCAGCGCCAGGCGGCGCTGGCCCAGTTCGCGTTGACGTGTCGCGCTGGTGGCACCGGCCCAGGCCCTCAGCCAGCGTGTGGCCACATCACGCTGCAACAGTGCATGACCCAGCTCGGCCACCTCCTCGTCGGCCGTACCGACGTCGGCGCGAGCGCGGCGTTTGCCGGAGACATCCAGCGCCAGCGCGACGCCCACGGTATGCCGATCCACATCGGCATGCTCCGCATCAAGCACCAGCGACGGGTTGTACAGCGGCTGTGCGGCGGCTCGGGCGCGGGCGCGTGCCGCATCGAGATCCGCTCGCGCCGCAGCCAGTTCGGGGCTGTTCTGCAAGGCAGCGCGTACTGCGCCGCGCAAGGCGGGCGACGCCTGCGCGACGGGTGTCGCAAGCGGTGATGGAACATCGGTGACAGGTACGGCGCCAAGCAGCGTCGCATACAGCAGACATGCGGCGCCGAGAGGCACCGGTCGAAAAACGGGCATGAAACGATCTCCGGAAAACGGTCACGAGGCGACGAACCGCGAACGCGGTTTCGTCGCACGGCAAGGCGGTTTCAGGCGATCGGAGGGCGCAACAGGGAGCCGGTCGTGTCCGGCATGAGACCCAGCGAGAGTCGGGACGATTCCATCATCACGGCCCTCGGCACGATGGGCGGGGCCATCTGCGAGATCAGGGTGAGCGCATGGGTACAGGCGCAATGGCAGTTGCCAGCTTCGCCGAGCAGGCAGGCGTCATCAAGCGGTGCATCGCTGCCCCCGGAAACGGTGGCGAGGGTCTGCGTGGTGGTTCCCTGCGAAGCAGTAAACGGGTCCGTGTTGCCATCACCCAGGCACACCGAACTCGACAACAGCTTGATCAGCAGCGTCGCAAACGCCAACAGCCACAGCCCGCGATAGCGGCGCAGGCGGGTCAGCAGGGGGACGGAGGCGCGGGACATCCGTGCATGCTAGGCAATCCGCGACGTGTTAGACAATGACATTGTCTGCGGCAGCGCGTCGCGGGCCAGGCTAGTGGATGGTCCACGATGCGAAAAACAAGCCTCACTGACCCGGCAATAAGGACCACCGCTGGATCGCCGCGTCCATTTTCGGCGTTCGGAAAGTCCCCTTCCCTCATGCCATTCACCTGCACCGGCAACCCTGCATGACGTGATGGCCGAGGCGTCGTTCAACGTAAGCAGCGCGGATCGGTTCCATGCGCCTCGGGCCAACGGGACCTATCGGGGCGCCGCCTGCGGCAAGCGCAGGCTCACCTGCAGTCCGCCACCTTCGCGATTGGACAGCAGCACCCGGCCCCCGTGCGCCTCGGTGATCTCGCGCGCCAGCGCCAGGCCGAGACCGGTGCCGGAGCGTTTGGTGGAATAGAACGGCAACAACGCTTGCGCCAGCACCGTCTCGCTCATGCCCGGGCCGCGATCGGCCACTTCGATGCGCAGTTCGGTACCCACTTCCACCAGCGACAGCGTGACTTCGTCTTCTGCGCCACCGGACTCGTGCGCGTTCTTGATCAGGTTGATCAGCACCTGTTCGATCTGCGCCGCATCAAAATGGCCGGGCAGCTTGGGCAACGGCGTGGCCAGACGGTAATGGCAGTGCAACGCCAAGCCATCCAGGAACGGCTTCCAGGCGATATCGACCGGCTGTGGCGTGGGCAGTTTGGCGAAGCTGGCGTAGCCGGCAATGAACCGGTGCAGGTGCATGGCTCGCTCACCGATGGTGGCGAACACACCGGGCAGGCGCTCGATCTGACCGCGCCGGGCCAGTTCGGCACCGGAGTGCGACAACGACGTGATCGGGGCCAGCGAGTTGTTGAGTTCGTGGCTGATCACCCGGATCACGCGCTTCCAGGTGGCCACTTCCTGGCGTGAAAGTTCGCGCGTCATGCGGCGAAAAAGATGCAGCCGATGCGGCCTTCCCTGCAGACGGAACGCCCGTTGCGACAAATGGAAGATCTCCTCGCTGCCATCCATCTCCACACTGAGCAGGGCATCTTCGCCGCCTTGCACCGCTTTCAGCAGCGCCTCCGGCGCATCGGCGAGCAAGCTGGAAAATTCCAGACCGTGCAGGCTGCGCCCTTCATTGAAGAGGTGCCGCGAAGCGATATTGGCGTAAGCGACGCGGCCGACGGCATCGGTCAGCACCAGCGCCACCGGTGTGTTCTGCACCACCGTATCCAGCAGCAACTCGCGCTGGACCAGATGTTGGCGTTGCTCGCGCAAGGTCTGTCCCAGCGCGTTGTGCATGCGAATCAGTTCACCCAATTCGTCACGACGATCGACCGCAATGGAAAAGCTGAAATCCCCGTCCCGATAGCTGGCCACGGCGCCTTCCAGTGCCCGCAGCAACCGGCTTACCGGGGCCATCACCAGGCCAGCCAGCCAGAACGCCAGCGGCAGCAAGACGATCGAACTGGCCAACAGGCCGCCGTAGATGCCTACCTGCATGGGCGCGCGAATGGTCAGCGCCAGGTCCTTGCGAATCCACAACAGCAGCTGCGGCAACGGCCACTGGGTGACACCGGCATAGATGGCCGCGCCCGCCAACGCCGCCACCGCCAGGAGGATCGTCAGCCGGCCCCGCAGCGAATTCAGCGAACGCCACATCGGCCACTCTCCTTGGCAGGGGAAGGTCGGCTCAGTGGCACCTGGCGTCTAGGGGCGTCATGGCGCAATCCAGCGGCGGGCGCCCGCCCAGCCACGGACGACCCGTACCCAGGACGGCATCGCGGTCCGTCGCCTGGGGTGGTGGCTTGTTGAGGACACTGCCCTCGCGCCCGTCGCTGAAACGGAACGGACTGGTTCCGGAAGCTCCGGGAACCAGCCGCGCGCCGGCGCGATAGTCCCCCGAGGCGCTGGGCGACGGCTGCAAAGTCCAATCGCTGGCGGAGGATGGAGGCACCTGTGCCAGCGCGACACCGGCAACAAGCCAGCTCGAAAGAACCATCATTCGGCGATATCTCACGGCGCCCCTCCTGCTGGATACCGACAGCCATCTTTCTACGCCTCTTGGTCAAGAGCAAGCACGTGGTTCACAGATGGCTCAAGCAATGGTCGCCAGCCCATACCGCTCCATTCGACGATACAGCGCCTGACGCGACAACCCCAGGTTCTGCGCGGCGCGACTGACGACTCCGCCGGCCTTGTGCAGCGCTGCTTCGACCGCCTCGCGACTGGGTTCGTCAAGATTCCGCGGCGAAGTGGATGCGGTGTGTTGCGGCAGATTGAGAAGATCCGGCGTGATCGCGTTGCCTCCGGCCAGCAGGGCAGCCCGCTCAATCGCATTCTTCAGTTCGCGCACATTGCCCGGCCACGGATAGCCCAGCAGCGCGTCACGTGCTGCCTCGCCCAGTTCGGCGCGGCCATCAAGAAAGAATTCGGCCAACGGCAGAATGTCTTCGTTGCGTTCGGCCAACGGCGGCAGGTTCACCTCGATCACGTTGAGCCGATAGTACAGATCCTCGCGGAACGTACCGACCTGGATCATCGCCTTGAGGTCGGCATTGGTGGCCGACAGCACGCGTACCTTCGCCTGCCGTGTCTTGCCCGAGCCCAGTCGCTCGAACTGACCGGTCTCCAGCACGCGCAGCAGTTTCATCTGGCCAGGCAACGGCAGGTTGCCGATCTCGTCCAGGAACAGGGTGCCACCATCGGCCAGCTCGAAGCGTCCTTCGCGCGCCTTGTTCGCGCCCGTATAGGCGCCAGCTTCGGCACCAAACAACTCGGCCTCGATCAGCTCGCCCGGCAACGCGCCGCAGTTCACCGCCACGAACGGACCACGCTTCACCGCCGAGTTCGCATGCATGATCGCGGCGACGCGCTCCTTGCCGGTACCGTTCGGGCCCGTGATCAGAATCGAGACATCGGAACGTGCTACCTGACAGGCCAGATCCAGCGTGCGCGCCATCGCTTCGGAAGCGAACACCAGGTTGTCCAGATCGTATTTCTTTTGCAGCAGTTCACGCCGCTGGCGCCGTTCGCGCCGACTGCGAGTCACTTCGCGGGTGGATTCGGACAACTCCAGCAGATTCTCCACCGTCGCCAGCAGCTTGTTGTCGTCCCACGGTTTGGCCATGTAGTCGGCCGCACCCGCCTTGACCAGCTCCACCGCGGTTTCCAGATGCGTCCACGCGGTCAACAGGATCACCGGCAGATCGGAATGCTGCTCGCGAATGGCCCGGAACAGCGCCACGCCCTCCTCGCCCGAGGTGGTGTCAGCGGTGAAATTCATGTCCTGGATCAGCACATCGACCGTCTCGCGCTGAAGCAGCGCCAGCCCCTCCTCGGGGGTCAGCGCCACCAGCGCACGAATTTCGTGCAGCGACAACGCCAGCGACAGCGCCTCGCCTACCGCGGGGTTGTCGTCGATGATCAAAACGGTACGGGTCATCTTTTTTCTGCACATGCGGACATGGATGCCGCTCCAGTGATAAAGGTTGTGATGACTATCGGGCTATTCGATCGCGGACCGTAACATCGGCCGCGACGCGATGGGTACCCCGGGTCGATCACGGGATCGTGAGCACAGATGGCGACGCCCGCCCCGGTGTCTTGCCATCCATGGCATGAACCGGCACAGAGTGCCCCCGGATCAACCCGCCGCAGCGACCGGATGCGCCGGCGCGGTGCCTGCCTTCACCGCGGCAATCCAGTCGTTGACGCGCGTTTCCAGTACGTCCAGCGGCAGCGCGCCGCCACTGAGCACTTCGTCATGGAACGCGCGAATGTCGAATTTGTCACCAAGCTCGCGCTTCGCCCGCGTACGCAACTCAAGGATTTTCAGCTCGCCCATCTTGTACGCCAGCGCCTGCCCCGGCCAGGTCACGTAGCGGTCCGTTTCGGCTTGCACGTCCGGCTCGTCCTGACTGGAATGGGTGTGGAAGAAGTCCACCATCTGCTTACGCGTCCAGCGCTTGTAGTGCACGCCGGTGTCGAGCACGAGGCGATCGGCACGCAGCAGCTCGTCGGACAAACGGCCGTAGTCGGACAACGGGTTCTGATAGAAACCGATGTCCTTGCCCAGCTGCTCCGAATACAGCGCCCACCCTTCGATATAGGCGGTGTAGCCGGCCTGCTGCCGAAACGGCGGCAGCTTCGGCAACGTCTGCGCAATGGAGATCTGCAAGTGATGTCCGGGCACGCCTTCGTGATAGGCGGTGGACTCGATCGACAGCACGCTGCGGTTGGCGAAGTCGCCGGTGTTGACGAAAATCTGCCCCGGCCGCGAGCCATCCGGCGTGCCCTGATGGTATTCGGCACCGGCCGCCTCCTTCTCGCGGAACGCCTCCACCGGCAACACCTCGACCCTGGTTTTCGGCAGTATGCCGAACAGCTTGGGCAGCTGTGGCTGCATCTGCGCCAAATAGCCGCGATAACGATTGAGAATGTCTTCGCGCGACGTCGCGTGGGTTTTCGGGTTGGTCTTGAGCGACGCGCGGAAGCTGGCCAGATCGGCAAACCCTTGCGCCTTGGCAATCACCGTCATCTCGTTTTCGATGCGCTTGACCTCGGCAAGCCCGAGATCGTGAATCTGCTGCGGCGTCTTCTCGGTGGTTGTCATCTGTTCCACGTCGAAGCGGTAAATGGCCTCGCCGTTGGGCAAGTCCCAGATGCCGGGCTGGCTGCGTCCGTGCGGAGCATAGTCTTTCGCCACGAACTGGCCCAGCTTGGCATAGGCCGGCCGCACGTCATCATCGATGGCCGCGAGGATCGCATCGTGCAGGCGCTTTTGGTCGGCCACCGATACCGACTTCGGGAAATGCTTCAGCGGCTCGGCAAACACGCTGTCCATGCCGACCGGCTTCTCGATGTTGGCAATCTGCACCACCACTTTCTCAAGCAGGTATTTCGGCGGCATCATCTTGTCCGCCAACCCCTGCCGCGCCACGCCGATGACCTGCTCGAATGCCTTCGGCACCGCCCGCAGACGCGCGAGGTAATCGTCATAGTCTTTCGTGTTGTTGAACGGGATCGAGCTGACGAAGCCGGCCAACTGCAGGTGGATACCGCTCATTTGATCCAGCGGCATCTCGAACAGCTTCAGGTCGTAGCTTTTCAGACTGTCATTGAGTTGGCGCACCATCAACTGCTGATTGAGCTTGTCGGTGTCGGAGAACCCGCGGGTGTCGATCGCTTCGAAGCGCTTGAGGAAATCGGCAGTGGCCTGGTGCTCGGCCGCCGCATGCGCCAGCGAGAGATCGCTCCAGCGATCGTTGTAGCGCAGGTTGCCAAGGATGGTGGCGAACTCGGGCGAGTTCTGCAGCGTGTGCTGCCACTGTTCGGCCAGCAACGCATTCAACGTCGCCACGCGGCTCGCCACGTCAGTCTTGCCGCTGACCTGCGGCGACTTGGCATGCAGGGGAGCCGCGATGGTCACCGACCCCAACAGGGTCGCGCAGATCAGCAATGGCAGGGTCTTCATCAGAGAGCTTCCTTTGGGACGGAGAATGGAGGGAGTCACAGTTACCACGGCGCGACGGCGATGACCTGTGCAGGATTGCATGGATCTCACACCGACCGCGTCGCGACCACCGGTGGTACTGCTGCCGCGCGGAACGCCGGCGCCAGCACGGCCAACTGGCCAAGCACGAGCATCAGCACCGCGCCGAATGGCAGGTAGGTCCATGGCAGACGCGACAGCTCGTAATGACGCATCAACCACAGGTTCACCGCATAAGCCAGCAACATGCCCAGCGTGATGCCGGCTCCCACCACCAGCAGGTTTTCCAGTTGCACGTGACGCAGGACATCGACACGCCTTGCACCCAGCGCGCGGCGTATGCCGATTTGCCGCGTACGCTGCTGCACCCAGTAACCGGTCAGCCCCATGATGCCTACCAGCGCCACGATCAACACCACCAGGCTCACGCCGGACAACAACCATACCGCGGCCTTGGACTTGGCCAGCATGTTCTCGCGCATGGCGGCGTACATCTGGAACGTGGGGTCGAAGCCCTGGATCAACTCGGCTCCCAACTCACGCTTGATCGTGGTCTCCACCGCCTGGCGCACGCGCCCCGCCTCGGCGGCGCTGCGCGCGCGGACGGCAAACACCGGCATCGGCCATTGCCCGGGCACGCCGGGGAACAGCATGCTGTAGTCGATGTTGCTGCGATTGTCCTGCCCCAGCTTGTTGCGCATCAGGTGATCGACAATGCCGACCACGGTACGCCGACCCGCATCCGCGTCCTGACCGATGCGGATCACCTTGCCCAGCGCGTTGACGCCGGGAAAAAGGCGCTCGGCCAGCGCTTTGGTGATGATGGTTGGTCCGCTGGCATTGATGCCAATGTCCTTGTAATCAATGCGCTGCTCTTCCGCGCTGAAGTCGCGACCTGCAACCAACCGCAGGTCGAGCGCCTCGCGCAGATGATCGCCGATATAGACGGCCGCATCGGCCTTGGTCCCGACGCCCTCGCCGATCACGTCGCCGTTCATCTGGGCACTGGTTTCCATCGGCAACGAACCCGCCAGCGCCACCACCTCGACACCCGGCAAGCTGGCCAGCGCGGCCTGCACTTCGCGCATCCGGCTGGCTGGCCATGGCTTTCCCCGTGAGGCGATGTTCCATGCCACCACCAGCCGCTCCGGCTGACCGATGCCATCCGGGGCAACGATCGGAACCAGGCGCTGCTGCAGCAGGAACAGCGCGTTGCAGGCAATGGCGCAAGCCAGTGCCACCTGCAGCACCACCAGCATCGGCATCAGACGATGGCGCAATAGTGGATGAATGATATGTCGCATGGCTTCACCTACCCGAGTTTGATCTGCATGGCCGGCGGCTGACGACACACGCGCCAGGCCGGCAAGATGCCCACCACCAGTCCCACGGCAACGGACAGCAGCAGCAAAAGTGCAAAGGCCTGCAGACTGAAGTTGGCCGCCTCGGCATACGCCACCGGCTGCATGCGCACGATCCACAGGCCCAGCCAGGTCAGCGGCAACGCCAGCACGCCGCCGAACACGCCGAGCAGCCCGGTCTCGACCACGTGCTGGGCGAATACCTCGGCGCGCGACGCGCCCAGCGCACGCCGGATCGTCACGTCCGCCTGCCGGCGCAGGAAGCGCGCGGCCAGCAGCCCGGCCACGTTAACCAGGCACAACAGCAGGAATGCCCCGGCCAATGCCAGGTTGAGTCCCACGTCATCGGGAACCACCTGGTTCGAAATCATCCACGCACGAACACCAAACAGTCGGGCGTTCGGTGGATAGACAAAACGCCCGGCCGCCTGTTGGGCGTTCGCATAGCTGGCGACAAATTGCTGGTATCCACTGACCGCTGTCGGCGAGTCCAGCGCCACCCACACCTCAAGCCAACGGCACTTTTCCACCTCGGCCGACTGGAAGCTGACCACCGCCGCACCCTTGCCGCACTTGCCCGCCGTCAGCGGGCCCACACCGGCGTCCAGTGCGGCCTGGGCCGGCACGAAGAACTGTTCCGGCGTACCCAGCACATTGCCCTGGTTGCGCGGCAGATCAAGAAACTGGGTTCGCGGCTTCCACGGCGCGCTGACGCCGATGACGCGAAACTCGCGCGTCCCCATCGATACGCTCTGCCCGACCGCGTTCTCCTTGCCAAACATTTTCACGGCCAAGTCGCTGTCGATGATCACCACCGGCACCCGCGCCGCCTGGTCGGCGGCAGTCCAGCTTCGTCCATGGCGTAGCGAAACACCGAGCATTTGCAGCAATGGACCCTCGGCCATCAAGCCCTGCACCTGCTCCGACTGCTTGCCGTCCGGACGCGCGACCAGGGTGTAACTCTGCGCAAGCGCGACCTGCTGGCGGGCGCGCCCGGCATCCAACAGCGCCTTCGCGTCGATCCGGCTGAGGTAACTCTCCGGTTTGCCGTAATCATTGCTGTCGCTGTCCCGCGCCTCGCGGGCATCCATCGTCACCACCTGCAGCTGCGGACTGATCCCCGGCAGCGGGTCGCCGGACAACGCGCTGAAGATCGTCAGCGCCGTCATGCACGACGCAATCCCGATGGCCATGGTGAAGGTCAACAGCAGGACCATCGCCGGCCCCTGCCGGCAACGCCGCCAGGCCAAGTCAAGGTAATAGCGAAACATCAGGTTTCTCCCAGCACGCAAGGCATCCGAAGCGGAAGGGACGCAGTCAATGCATGCATGCTCATACCGATCTTGTCGCCACCACCGGCGGTACGGCCGCGGCGCGCAGTGCGGGTCCGAGCACGGCGAGCTGGCCCAGTCCCCACAACACCAGCGCGCCAACCAGCAGATAGAACCACGGCAATCGCTGCAACTCGTAATGCTGCATCAGCACGCCGTTGAGCACGAAGGCCAACAGGATGCCCAGCAAAACACCGGCGCTGACGATCAGGAAATTCTCGATCTGGAAGTAGCGCAGGATGTCACCGCGGGTGGCGCCGATCGCGCGGCGAATGCCGATGCTGCGCGTGCGCTGCTGCACCCAGAAATTCGCCAGGCCGGTGATGCCCATCGCTGTAACGAACAGCAAGCCCAGCGCCGAAGCGATCAGCAACCCGATCATGGTGGTGTCACGCTGGAAGTAGGCGGCACGGATCTCGGTGTAGGTCTGGATCCGCTTCGGGTTGATGAGCCGGTTCGGACTGGCCTTCAGCAATGCCGCCGAAGCCGCCTGTAGCACGCGTCCCCGGTCCTGCGGCGTGCTGCGCATTACGTAGAGCACACCGGAATCATTCGGGCGCTGCGGCCAGATCAGGCTGTCGTCGTCGACGCCAGGTTTGCGCAAGTTCGGACGCAGGAACCTGTCGACAATGCCTACGATGCGAATGTAATTGTCGCCGTCGTACATGCTCTGTCCCAGTGCCTGTTTGTCGGGGTAGAGATGCTGCGCGAGAGCGCGGGTGACGATGGCAACCGCGGGTTTGCCCGCGCTAACGTACTCGTCCGGGCGGAAGTCGCGCCCCGCCACCAGGCGCAGACCGAGCGTGTTGATCAAACCGGGCGTGCCGTCGTATACCGCCGGCTCCATGCAGCCGCTGCCATCGATCGAGTTGAGCTGCATAGCCCGATCCAGCGCCTGCTTGCTCGGGCAGAAGCCGCGGGATGACTCGCTTTGATCCAGCGGCAGCGAATAGCTGACCGCCACCGCGGATTGCACGCCGGGAATCCCGCGCAACGCCGCCAGGTCCGCAGTGTGCCGGGCCTGCGGATTCTCGTCCTTCTCGATGCCCGCGCTCGGGATCACCGACAACTCGTTCTCGGCCATCCCGGTGGGGACGCTGATCCGTTGCACACGATTGGCAATCATGAACGCGACGTTGCAGACGATGGCGCAGGTGAGGGCAACCTGCAGCACCAGCAAGCTCGCGGTGAGCTTGTGTCGACGCAGGGTCGAGAGTATCGGGCGCAGTTGCATGCTGGATGTCCTCACAGGGTTTTCAACTGCAGTGCCGGCTGTACACGGCACGCCCGCCATGCGGGCAACAAACCGGCCAGCACGCTGGCAAGGACAGCCAGCGCCAGCGTGCCCAGCAACATCGACATGTCCATCTGCGCCATTTGCGCGTAGTCATCAGGGCGACGGCGCACGCTCCACAGGCCCAGCTCAGCGATCAGCAGCCCCAGCACGCCACCGGCCATGCCGATCGTGGCCGACTCGATCCCAAGCTGCAGGAAAATGTCGCGCCGTCGCGCACCCAACGCGCGCCGCACACTGATCTCACCGCTGCGGCGGAGGAACTTCGCCAGCAACAACGCGACAATGTTGACGATGCACACGAGCAGGAAGCCCAATGCCAGCCACAGCTGCAGGCGGACATCCGTCGGCACCAGATTCTTGTGCGCCAGCCAGCCCATCAGGCTGTACAACTTCGCCTCAGTGGCTGGCCGCTGGAATCGGCCGAGCGCCTTCTGCTGGGCGGAATAGTCCATCAGAAACTGCTGGTACACCTGCACCTGCGCCGTGCTGTCCAGCTGCACCCAGAATTGCAGCCAGGTCATTTCGGCACTAGTCATCGGCTCGCCGGAGTCATCCTTGCTCCAGTTGGACTGGTTGCCATTGATCTGCAATTTCAGGTCCACCGCGGCGGAAAGCGGCAGGAAAAACTGATCCGTATCACCAAAGGACTGCGCCGACAGGTCGGCGTAGAACATGGGCCGCGGTTGCCAGTCCGCGGTGACGCCGATCACGCGAAAATCGCTCTCACCCAAGCGCACGGTCTGGCCGATGCCGCTGGCGTTGCCGAACAATTTTCGAGCAAGCGTCTGGCTGAGCACGACCACGCGGGCTCGCGATGCATCGTCGGCCGCCGACCAACCCTGCCCACGCTCGAAGGCTATGCCGAACAAGGCAAACAGTTCAGCCGTGCCGTAACGGCCACTGATTTTGAACGGACGAAGATCCGCGCGTGCGGGGCGAAGGAGCAGCGTGCCGCCCGCCATCGCAGCCTGGAGTGTGGCCCGGTGTGCACTGAGCAGTCCCATCGCGTCCGGCCAGGTGAGATTATCGGTCGGGTCGGGACCGTCGCTCCGGTGCTTGTGATCCAGCGGCAAGGGATCGAGATGCGGCGTGAACAACACCGCGCTGCGCCCCGGCAACGGATCGGCCGTCATCACATGGAGCACGGTGATCATGGTCATCGACGCGCCGATGCCCAGCCCGATTGCCAGCACCATCAGCGCCGTGAGAACCGGGCTGCGCTTCAAGCTGCGCAGTGCCATGTCAATGTAGTAACTGAACATTCCCTTCCCCCGCAAACCTGTTATTCCGAATTCGTCACACCGACCGCGTCGCCACCACCGGCGGCACGGCAGCGGCCCGCAACGCTGGTCCGAGCACGGCGAGTTGGCCCAATCCCCACAGCACCAGCGCGGCGATCGGCAGGTAATACAACGGCATCCTCGGCAGTTCGTAGTGCGTCATCAGCAGCAGGTTCAAGCCGTACGCCAACACCATGCCCAGCGCGATGCCGAACGCGACGATCAGGAAATTCTCGGTCTGGAAGTAATGCAGGATGTCGGCACGGGTGGCGCCGATGGCGCGGCGAATGCCGATCTGTCGGCGGCGCTGGCCGACCCAGAAACTGGCCAGGCCGACGATGCCCAGCGCGGTGACCAGCAGCAGTGCGATGATGACGCCGACGAGCATGCCGATCATCGCGCGGTCCTGCTGGAACACGGTACGGCGCAGTTCGCTGAGGGTGTGGGTGCCATCCTGGTCGATCACCGCGTCCGGCGCGATTTTCGGCAACAGCGCACGCGCGTCGCGCATGACGCGCAGCAACTTCGCCGGATCGGCGCGCAACAGATAGCTGCCGGCCAAATACTTGCCCGGCTGTGCCGGCACGAACACCGACCAGTCCTTGCTCTGGCCGGGCCAGCCGGTGGGATCGGGCCGGATCAGCCGATCGATCACGCCGACCACGCGGTAATGTGACTTGTCGAGCCAGAACTCTTTGCCCAATGGATCAGCGCCCGGCCACAAATGCTCGGCCAGCGCGCGGGTGACCTGCACCGACGAGTTGGCCGGCATCAGGCCTGTGAAGGACTGGAAATCGTCGGCCTGTGGCCCGCGCCCGCCTACCAGCCGGGTGCCCAGCGCCTGCAGACTGCCCGGACTGCCGACATAGAACTCCACCACGCCGCCGGACTTCCGGCCGGCCATGTCCATCGTGATGCCGGCGGTGCCGCGACGCGCGCCAAACGGGATGGAGTTCAGGACGCTGACCGACTTCACTCCCGAAATACCGCGCAGACCGCTCAACACCCGCGCGTTCAGATCGACCGCCTTGCTGTCTTCGTAACCTTGCAGTTGCACGGTGGCCAGCGCGGACTCGTCCACGCCGCTGTCGAGCTGGATCAAGGCAATCCGGTTGGCGATCAGGAAGCACGCGTTGCACAACACGGCACAGGCCAGTGCGATCTCCATGGTGATCAACAGGGTGGCCGTTCGGTGGCGACGAAGCGCGGCAAGAATGGGTTGGATCTGCATAAGGAGAAAACCTTTTACCTGCATGGAAGCCGCTGTTCTGATGAGTCCGACCACAGATGGCCGATTTCTTGCGCCGGGACAGCGCGCTAAAGCGTCTTCAACTGGAGACCGGGCGCCACCCGACTGGCCCGGAATGCCGGCAGCAAACCGGCAAGCAGGCTGGCGGCAATCGCCAAGACGAAGGTGACCGCAAACATCGACACATCGAGATGCGCCAGGTCGGCGTACTCGGCGGGTTGCTGGCGAATCACCCACAGGCCGGCCAAGGTCAGCAACAGGCCTCCCGCACCGCCGATCAGGCCGACCATTCCGGCCTCTACCAGGCACTGCGCGAATACCGCGCTGCGGCTCGCGCCGAGGGCACGCCGCACACCGATCTCGCCGCTGCGACGGAGGAATTTCGCCAGCAGCAGACCGATGGTGTTGAACAGGCAGATCGCCAGGAAGGCGAACGCCAGCCAGGTCTGCAGACGCACGTCGCTGGGTACCACGCCGTTGTAGTCGAGCCACTCCATCAGGCTGCGCAGACGGGTGTTCTGTGGTCGCACGATACGGCCCAACGCTGTCTGTTCGGCGGCATAGCCGTCGATAAACTGCTTGTACGCGGCGACCTTCCCCGCATCGCCCAACTGAACCCACAGTCTGACCCACACGCACGGCGAGTTCTGCAGATGGCCCGGTGTCTCGGGCATGTGCCAGCAGGTGAATTGCTGGAAATTGCCGTCGTTCAAATCCAGTCCGGTGAAAAACGGTGTGAACACGTCCTCTGTCTTGCGGTAGAAGGCCGAGGTCTGACCGTTGGCGAAGCGGCCACCGGCTACGTCATAAAACAGTGGTTTCGGCCGCCACGGCTGGAGTACGCCGACGATGCGCACGTCGGTGTCACGCAATTGCAGCGTATGGCCGATGCTGTTGCGGCCACCGAACAGCTTCTGGTTGAGATCGGCCGAGATCACCGCGACCTGCGCGTGCTTGTCGTCGTCTTCCGACGTCCACGCGGCGCCGTACTGGAACGGCACGTCGAACATCGGGAAGAAGTCGCTGGTGGTGGACAACATGTCCGGCATCAACGCGGGCTGGTTGAGCTCGGGCGAACGCAGCCGCACCGAACTCTGCACCACCAACGCCTGGCGGTCGGCACGATGCGCCGTCCACAGATCCACCGCGGACTGGTAGTCGAGCACGTCCAGCGGCTGCTTGAAATCACCGGGGGTCGGGTTGCCATCCACCTGCGGATAGAACAGCGTGCCGCTGCGCGTGGGCACCGGATCGCCGGACAACAAGTGCATCACCGTCAGCGTGGTCATGCTGGCACCGATGCCCACGGCGATCGCCAGCACCATCAGCGCGGTCAGCACCTTGTTGCGCTTGAGGCTGCGCAAGGCCAGGTCAAGGTAGTAGGCGAACATGTGCATCACTCCATCCGATTTTGCAGGAGCGCACCCTGTGCGCGATGGCTCTTGCGTGAAGAGCATCGCACCCAAGGTGCGCTCCTGCAGGTATTGCGCTCATCACACCGACCTCGTTGCCACAACCGGTGGCACCGCCGCCGCCCGCAAAGCGGGGCCCAGCACCGCCAGCTGCCCGATCAGCCACAGCACAATCGCGCCCACCGGGAAATAGACGGCCGGAAGTCGCGGCAATTCGTAATGCAGCATCAGGAACAGGTTGATGCCGTAGGCCAGCACCATGCCGAGCACGATGCCGATCGTGGCGAGCAGGAAATTTTCGGTCTGGAAGTAATGCAGGATGTTGGCGCGGGTGGCGCCCAGCGCGCGACGCACGCCGATGGTGCGGCGGCGTTGCGCGACCCAGAAGCTGGCCAGGCCGACAATGCCCAGCGCGGTCACCGCGAGCAGCGCGATGATGACGCCGACCAGAATGCCGGCCATGGCGCGGTCGTTCTGGAAGAAGTCGCCGCGGATGTCATCGAGTGTCTTCTTGTCCAGGATGATGCGGTGCGGGTCGGCCTTGCGCAGCGCCTTGGCGGCGGCAGCCAGCACACTTTCGCGTTGTCCGGGTGCCGTGCGCAGCACGTAGCGCGAGGCGCTTCGGGTACTCATGCGCAGCGGAAAGATCATCGTCCACTGCGCCGCGTCGTCACCCATGGACAGGGATGGCCGGATCAAGGCCTGCACCACGCCGATCACGCGCACCGAGGTATCCCCCAGATAGATGTTTTTGCCCAGCGCGCTCTGCCCGGGCCACAGCCGCTCGCCCAGCGCCTGGGTGATCACCGCCGAACCGACCTTGCTCTGCAGGTGGGGATCGCCCTGCATGTCGTCGAATTCCATGTATTCGTCGGCATTGAAATCACGGCCCGCCACCAGCTTGCTCCCATAGGTGCGGATCAGGCCCTCGCCCATGTACATGGTGGCGTTGAGCGTGGGCAGCTTCTGTGCGGAATCGAGCCTGACGCTGGTGTTCGACGAGCTGTTGGTGAACGGCACCTGGTTGACCAGCGCCGCCGCGGTCACGCCGGGGACCTGTCGCAGCAGCGCCAGATCCTCCTGCGCCCGCGCCTTGGCATCGGCCGGCTTGCCGATGTTGGCGACCTGGATCTGCACCAGTTGATGTTCGGCCACGCCGCTGGCCATCTGGTCGCGCTGCAGACGCTGGCTGATCAGGAACACCGCGTTGCAAACGATGGCGCAGGTCAGCGCGACCTCCAGGATCAGCAGCAACGCGGGGATCTTGTGCCGGCGCAAGGTGGAGAAGATGGGGCGGATATCCATGTCAGTTGCTCTTCAGCTGCAACGCGGGGGTGATCAGGCAGGCGCGCCACGCTGGCAGCAAGCCGGCCAGCAGGGTGGCCGCGATGGCAGCGGCGAAGGTCGCCAGCAGCATCGGCAGATCCAGGTGCGCCAGTGCGGCATAGTCCGAGGGTTGCCGACGCACCAGCCAAAGGCCAAACAGCGCCAGCAGCAAGCCACCGACGCCGCCGACGAGACCGACCACGCCAGCTTCGACCAGCAATTGCGCGAATAGCGAACGGCGCGACGCGCCCAGCGCGCGGCGAATGCCGAGTTCGCCCGAGCGGCGCAGGAATTTGGCCAGCATCAGTCCGACCGTGTTGACCAGGCACACCAGCAGAAAGCCGAACGCCAGCCATACCTGCAGATGCACGTCGCCGGGTACCACCTTGTTGTAGTCGAGCCAGCCCATCACGTCGCGCAGGCGGACATTGGCCGGTCGCTGGAAGCGGCCCAGCGATTTCTGATCCCGCGAGTAGTTCAGCAGGAAAGCCTGGTAGGCAGCCGCTTCGGCCGGCGTGTCCAGCTGCACCCAGAATTGCAGCCAGGTGCAGGTCGCCGTTTTCATGTTGTTGCTCTGCCCCTTGTCCCAGCAATCGGTCGAGCCATTGCGGGGGAATTTCAGATCCGTCGCCGTGGTCAACGGAACGAATATGCCCTCGTCGTCGGAGTAACTGCCGGTGTTGAGATCGTAGAAATGCGGCGTCGGTCGCCAGCTGTCGAGGACGCCGACGATGCGAAACGCCACGTCGTCCATGCGCAAGGTCTGCCCGGTGCTGTCCTTGCCGTCGAACAGCTTGTCGTTGAGCTTGCGGGTGAGCACGGCCACGCGCCCGCTGGCTTCGTCGTCGGTGGCATTCCAGCCGTGGCCATAGAGAAACGGCACCTCGAACATCGGAAAGAAATCGGCGGTGGTGTAACGCGCGTCCTCGAAGAACGGATCGATGGCGGACTGCGCTGGCTGGATCGGTATCGCGCCACCGGTCATCAACGCCTGGTAACGGGCGCGCTTGGCATGCAGCAGCGCCATGCCGTCGATCCAGGTGACTTGCGCCGCCGGCTCGTCCTGCGGCTTGTAGCCAGCCATGTCCTGCGGATCGAGTTGGGGATAGAACAGCTTGCTGCTCTTGCCCGGCAGCGGATCACCCGACAGCACGTGCAGCACCGTCAAGGTGGTCATGCTCGCACCGATGCCCAGCGCAATGGCCAGCACCATCAGCGCGGTGAGCGCCTTGTTGCGCTTGAGGCTGCGCAGGGCCAGGTCGAGGTAGTAGGCGAACATGTTCCAGATCTCTCCGTTCAACGCATCACTGTCGGCAGCAATCCGCTTGGGGGCGGCTTCGGCGGATATCCGCCCTTACGCGCTCCGCGTCGCCACCACCGGTGGCACGCTGGCAGCGCGGCGCGCCGGACCAAACACCGCGAGCTGGCCAAGCGCCCACAGCGCCAGGGCGCCACCGGGCAGGTAATACCAGGGCATCCGATCCATCTCGTAGTGCTGCATCAGGTAGACGTTGATGCCGAAGGCCAGGGCCATGCCGAGCAACACGCCTGCCGCGGTGAGCAGGAAGTTCTCGGTCTGGAAGTACTGCATGATGTGGCCACGGGTGGCGCCCACCGCGCGGCGGATGCCGATCTGCCGGCGCCGCTGGCCGACCCAGAAACTGGTCAGGCCCACGATGCCGAACGCGGTCACCGCCAGCATCACCACACAGACCAGCACCAGCATCCAGGCCATGCTGCTCATGTCGGCGAAATAATCGTGGCGGATATCCACGTAGACCTTGCCCTTGGCGACTGCCGCCGGATCCAGCGCGGCCAGTTTCTGTTCGGCCTCGCGCATGATCCGGTCGCGATCCTGCGGCGCGGCGCGCAGGATGTAGTAACCCAGGGCGCCCTTGCTGCCCGCCGCACTCATCGGGAAGTACACCGCCTCGTAGGACTTGCCGGTGTTCTGCGTGTACACGTTCGGGCGCAGGACATCCTCGACCACGCCAACCACGGTGTAGTAGAAAGGCTTGGAATAGATCGTCTTGCCCAGCGCCGACCCGGTTGGCCAGAACTGTCTGGCGGCGCTTTGAGTCATGACCACCACATGGGTCTCGGGCAGGGGTGCGGTGTCGAACTTGCTGCCGGCCAGCTCGTCGTCGCTGAAGAACCGCCCCTCCAGCACGTGCAGTCCCAGGGTCTTGTCGCCGCCCTCGCCGATGAAATACAGCGACACATTGACGTTCTTCTTGTTGGCGATGACCGAGTCCGGGGTCACCCCGAAGCTCCAGCCCCAGTTGTTGTGGCTGAGTGGCAAGCTGCTGGTGACGGCCGCCTGTTGCACCCCGGGAATGCCACGCAGGGCAGCAAGATTGCGCGGGATGTCGCTGCCGACGAGCTTGTCGTCGATGCCACGCAGCGCGACGGATACCAGGCCCTGCTCGTCGATCGCGTTGGGCAGGCGGATGTCGCTTACCCGCTTGCTGATCATGAAGACGGCGTTGCACAGCACCGCGCAGGCCAGCGCGATCTCCAGCACGATCAGGATGGCGGGAATGCGATGCTTGCGAAGGCTGGCGAAGATCGGTCGGATTTCCATGATGACCTCAGGCCGCTTTCAGTTGGGGAGCGGGTGCCAGCACGCAGGCACGCCAGGCTGGCAGGATGCCGGCGATGAGGCTGGCCACCAGGGCCACGGCAAAGGTGAACAGGAACATCGACAGATCCAGGTGCGCGAGGCTGGCGTATTCGGCCGGCTGGTGGCGGATGCCCAGCAGCCCGAGCTCGGCGAACAGCAGCCCCAGCAAGCCTCCCGCCAGGCCGACGATGCCCGCCTCGACCATGAACTGGGTGAATATCTCGCGCCGGGTGGCGCCCAGCGCACGGCGCACGCCGATCTCCTGCGAGCGGCGCAGGCACTTGGCCAGCAGCAACCCCACCGTGTTGACTACGCAGATCAGCAGGAAACCAAACGCCAGGCCGGCCTGCAGGCGTACATCGTCGGGTACCACCTGCTCCTGTCGCAGCCAGCCCATCAGGTCAAGCAAGGACGTTTCGGTACGCTGGAAGCGCCCCAATGCGACCTGCTGCCTGACGTAGCCGTCGAGGAAGGTCTTGTAGCTGGCCACCGCCTCGCTGCTGTTCAACTCGACCCAGACACCCAGCCACTCGCATGGCGCGGTCTCGAGGTGGCGGATGTCCGGCACCGCGGCGTAGCACTCGGTGTCCTGTGGTCCCATCTCCATCGCCCGCGCCGTGTGCAGCGGCAGAAACACCGCATCGCCATCGCCGTAGCTGCGTCCACCCAGATTCTGCGCATAGAAGCGCGGCTGCGGCGCCCACGGCTTGAGCACCCCGACGATGCGCAAATCATGATCATTGACACGGATGATGCGACCGACGCTGTTGGCACCATCGAACAGCTTGTCGTTGAGGAAACCGGCAATCACCACCAGTTGCGCGCGACTGTCGTCGTCCGCCGCCGTCCAGCCGCCGCCGTATTGGAAGGGTGCGTCGAACATCGTGAAGAAGTCCGCGGTGGTCATCACCGCATCGTTGAAAGATGGATGGGCGTTGGCCTGCTTCGGCATGATCTTGGCTTGCGTCAGCGCCATGACGGCCTGGTGCGTGCCTCGTCGCGCATGCAGCAGATTCATCGCATCGGGATAGCTCATGATCGAGTCCGGCTTGGATTGCCCCTCGATGTAGCCATCCTTCGAACCGGGATCGATCTGCGGGTAGAACAACTGCGCGCTCTTCTGCGGCAACGGATCGCCGGACAGCAGCCGCAGCACGGTCAAGGTGGTGATGGTGGCTCCGATACCCAGCGCAAGCGCCAAGACCATCAGCGTGGTCAGCACCCGGTTGCGCTTGAGGCTGCGCAGGGCCAGATCGAGGTAGTAGGCGAACATCAGCAGGCTTCCGTGGTCGTCTTTGGCTGGAACCGGCTCATCGGGCAGTCCGATGGCCGTAACTGAGAACCCGCGTGATCTGCCATGCGTCGCCCTGATGGCGCCACACGATCACGAAGTCGGCGATGCCATCGCACTTGCCGGTATCGAACTGGCAAAAGCGGTGCACGCCCTGTTCGATGGCACCGAAATCCCTGATCGGAAAAACCTTCAGGCTGCCGGGAACCAGTTCGCGACGAAAATGGCCGCAGACGTTCTGCCTGGTCTTTTCGATCATGGCCTTGCGCGTCCAGGTGACCCCGCCGGTGTCGTGATAGAACTCGACGTCGGGCGCAAAATAACTGGCATGCTTTTGCAGTTGCGCGGGATCACTGCAGTGGTTGAACGCGTCGAAAGTGGCGCTGTCGAGTGCCGATATCGTGTCAAACAAGGCGTCGGCGGAGAGCTCCATCGCCGGCCGCGCTTCCGCCGCTGAAGCAACGGGTGATCCGGACAGCGCAAGCGTCGGGAGGGCCATCATCAAGGCGACAAATCTGTTCATGGGACTATCCACAATCGACGAATATCGAATCCACGTCCGCCGGCGACAGGCTGTGCACCGGCGGTCCTGGCCAACTGCTTTCTAGACCGCGCGCGTGGCCACCACCGGCGGCACGTTGGAGGCGCGCCGTGCCGGCACGAACACCGCGGCCTGCCCGATGCCCAGCATCACCAGCACCCCGGTGAGTACGTACATGACCGGGATGCGACTCATCTCGTAGTGGCTCATCAGCCACAGGTTGAGCCCTATCGCCAGCAGCACGCCGATCACCACACCGGTGCCGGCGATCAGCAGGTTCTCGATCTGGAAGTAGTGCAGGATGTCGATCTTGCGTGCGCCCAGCGCACGGCGTACGCCGATCTGCCGATGGCGCTGACCGACCCAGAAGCTGGTCAGCCCGACGATGCCGGCGGCGGTGACGGCCAGCAGGATCAGGCAAACCACGCCCATCAGGATCGCCATGCCGCGGTCGGCCCGATAGGCCTTGTCGCGGATATCGGCGAACGAGCGCACGCTGTCGTCGTCGAGCACGCGCATCGGATTCACCTTGTACAGTGCCGGGGTCACCGCCTTCATCGCCGCATCGAGCCGGCCTGGCTTGGCCCGCACGACATAGCGAGAGAAATTCGCGTTCAGGCGAACCGGCGCCAGGGTGGCGTTCCAGGCGGATTCGTCGCCGGCGCCGGTGTTGGGCACCTGCATGCGCTCGATCACGCCGATGACGGTGACCGGCACGGTGCCGCCATTGAGGTAGACCGACTTGCCCACGGCACTGCCGGTCGGGTACAGCTTGTCGGCGAGTGCCTTGGTCAGGATCACGATGGTCGGATCGCGCTGGTCGCGAAAGCCCTGATGCTGGACGTCACCGGCGTTGAAGGCACGCCCCGCCACCAGCCGCACGCCCAGGGTGGACAACATCTGGTCGTCACCAAAGTAGTAGGTCGTGCGGGTGAAGCTGCGACCGCCGCTGCGCGGATCACCGGGTTTGTCGGCAATCGCGCCGTTCCACGACGAGCCGAGCAACGGCATCGAATTGATCGCGGCCACTGACGCCACATCCGGCAATTGGCGCAAGGCTGACAGATCCTCCACTTGCATGGCGTCGAGTTTGTCCACGCCGCCGGGCGTGTCCTCGCCCGGCGCGCCCACCCACTGCTGGCTGACCAGGAACAGGTTGCTTTCGTCCAGGCCGGTCGGGCGGTTCACCCGCTCGATGCGCTGGCCGATGATGAACACCGCATTGCAGACGATCGCCAGGGTCAACGCGATCTGCAGCGCAATCAGGACGACGCCGGCCTTGTGCTTGCGCAACGCGGCGAGGATGGGATGCATAGTCATCGGTCGATCCTCAATTGGACTTGAGCTGCCACGCGGGTTGCACGCGTGACGCACGGAAGGTGGGATAGAGCCCGGCCAGCAACGTCGCCACCACGGCGACCACCAACGAGATCACCAGCAGCGGCAGGTCGACTCGCGCCAGCTTGGAAATGCTCTCGGGCAGGACCAGGCCCACGCTGGCCACGCCGACACCGGTCAGCAACAAGCCCAGCAGGCCGCCGGCCGCACCGACCACGCCGGCCTCGGTGAGGAACTGAAGGTAGATCGCCTTGCGCGGTGCACCCAGGGCGCGGCGCACGCCGATCTCGCCGCTGCGGCGCAGGAACTTGGCCAGCAACAAGCCCACCGTGTTCACCAGGCACACCAGCAACAGGCCCAGCGCCACCAGCAGTGACACCTTGGTGTCGCGCGGCACTACTTGCTCGTGTTCAAGAAAAGCCGGCAGATCGCGCAGACGGTTGTTCGGCGCCCAGCCGAAACGCCCGGCCTTCTGCTGTGCTTCTGCATAACCCTGCAGGTAATTGCGGTAAGTCGTCACCGCCGCCGCATCGGGCAGCTCGGCCATGTAGGCGATCCAGACACAACTGGAACGCTGCAAGCCGACAAAGCCGGATTCCTTCGGCGTCTCCACGCAGTTGGTATTGCCGTCATTGGGAATGCCCATCGCGATGGCCCGCTCGAACGGCACGAACACATCCTCGACGCCTTCGTTGAAGCCACCACTGTTGACCACATCGTAGAAGCGTGGCTGCGGATTCCAGTTGTTCAGCACACCGACCACGCGGTAATCCCGGCCTTCGATGTTCACCGTGCGGCCGACGCTGTTGACGGCGCCGAACAGCTTTTCGTTGAGCTTGCTGCTGATCACCGCCACCGCCGCGCGCTGCGCGTCGTCGTCCGCACTCCAGCCGCTGCCGTACAGAAACGGCACGTCGAGCATCGGAAAGAATTCGCTGAACACCGCATGCCCGCTGACATTGAGCGGATGCTTGCCGGCCTGCGCCGGCACCACCGACGGCGCGATCTGGTACATCGCCGACTGGCGCTTGGCGCGATGGTCGCGCATCAGTGCCAGCGCGTCGGTGTAGTTCATTGCGTCCGAAGGCTCGTTTTCACCGGAGTTGTCGTGCCCCTTCGGCCCCCAGGCATCGATCTGCGGCACGAACAGCTGCGACGACTTCCACGGAATCGGATCACCCGATACGGCGCGAAACACCGAATAGGTGGTCATCGACGCCGCGACGCCGAAGCCGATCGCCAGCACCATCAGCAAGGTCAGGCCCGGACTTCGCTTGAGGCTGCGCAGGGCCAGTTCGAGGTAATAGCTGAACATTCCACGTACTCCATGAGTTGTCTCCTCCCGCTGAAACAGCGGGAGGTGGGGAGAAGTTGCCTTTCGCCTGGGCAAAAACCCCCTTCCCCGGCCCTCCCGTGCTCGCGCGGGAGGACGAAAAGCATCAAACCGAGCGGGTCGCCTCCACCGGCGACACACGCGAGGCTCGCAACGCCGGCGCCAACACGGCGCCCTGACCAAGCAGCAGCAACACGACCACGCCTGCCACCACATAGGGCAGCGACAGCCGTGCCATTTCGAACTGGGTGACCATCCACAGATTGATGCCAAAGGCCAGCACCGTGCCGGTCAGCACGCCACCGATGCCGATCAGCAGGTTCTCGGTAAGGAAATAGCTGACGATGTCGTTCCGCGTGGCACCCAGGGCACGACGCACGCCGATCTGCTTGCGCCGCTGGCCGACCCAGAAACTGGCCAACCCGACGATGCCCGCCGCGGTGATCGCCAGCAGCACCAGGCTGACGATGCCCATCAGGATCGCCATGCCCCGATCGCGTGAGTACGCGCGCTGGCGCACCTGGGCGAAGCTCATCACGCCGTCCTTGTGATCGATGATGCGCATGCGGCTTTGCGCATACAGCGCCTTCGGCGCATCGCGCATCGCCGCGTCGAGCTGACCGGGACGCGCGCGCACCAGGTAATAGGTGTAGTCGTTCAGCAGTCGCGCCGGCACCAGCACCGCGTTGTAGGCGTAGGCGTTTGCCCAACTGCTGATCATGTGTGCCTGCAAGGTATCGGTGATGCCGATGACCGTGGAGGGCGCCGAGCCCATCGACACGTAGATGGTTTTGCCCAGCGCCGAACCATCGGGGTACAACCGCTGCGCCAGGCCCTTGCTGATGATGACCTGGGCGGCATGCATCGCGTCGCGCGGTTGCTGTGCCGCCACTTCGCTGGCGCTGAAATTGCGACCCGCGATCAGATGCGTACCCAGCGTCGCCAGTGTGTGCTCATCGGAAAAGAACATCGCCGCGTCGGTGGTCATCTTCGGCTGGTCAGGGCGCAACTTGATGTAGTTGTCCCAACCGGTGCCGCGCAGCGGAAAACTGTTGGTCGACGAGGCGTCCTGCACGCTGCCGAGTTGGCGCAGCGCGATCAGGTCCGCCTGCATCTGCGCATCGATGCGCTGCGGATCGGACTTGTCCGCCCAGTCGCTGCGGATCACGAACAGGTTGGTTTCGTCGACGCCGCTCGGTCGCGACATCCGCGCGGTGCGCTGCTGGATGATGAACAGTGCATTGCAGACGATCGCCAGGGTCAACGCGATCTGCAGAGCGATCAATACGGTGCCGGCCTTGTGATGGCGCATGGCGGCGAGGATGGGCTTGATCTGCATCATGGCGTCCTCAATTGCTCTTCAACTGCCATGCCGGCTGCACCCGTGCGGCGCGCCAGGCGGGGTAGAACGCCGCCAGTACGGCTGCCGCGATGGCGACTAGCAAGGTCATGGCCACCAGCGAGAAGTCCAGGTGCGCGAGCTGCGCGATCTCCGGCTCGAACAACAGGCCGACGCCGAACATGCCCAATGCCGTCAGCAGCAAGCCGAGCACGCCTCCGGCCAGCCCCACCGTGGCCGCCTCGATCAGGAACTGTCGATAAATCTCCCGGCGCGGCGCACCGAGTGCGCGGCGCACGCCGATCTCCGCCGCACGGCGCAGGAACTTGGCCAGCAGCAGGCCGATGGTGTTGACCAGGCAGATGACGAAGAAACCCAGCGCCACCAGCAGCGAAATGCGGCTCTCCGGTGGCACCACGTGCATGTGATCAAGCCAGTCGGTGACGTCGCGCAGGCGCACGTTGGGTGCCCAGCGGAAGCGACCGGCACGTTGCTGTTCGGCAGCGTAGTGAGTGAGAAATTCGCGATAGCTCGTGACGGCAGCGGGGTCGGCCAGCTCCACCCACATCGCCACCCACACACACTCGCCATGCAGCCAGGCATCGCGCCCGACACCCAGGTCCGTATTGCTGCCGCAATTGTTGCGTCCCGCGGTGTCCATCTCCGCGTCCACCGCGCGAGCAAACGGCAGATACACCTGGACCGGATCACCGAACTGGTTGCCGCTGAACAAGTCGTAGAAGCGCGGCTTGGGGTCCCAGTGTGCGGTCACGCCGACGATGCGGTAACTGCGCCGATCCATGGTGATTTCACGGCCGACGCTGTCCGCGCCGTTGAAAAGTTGCTGGTTGAGCTCGTGGCTGATCACCGCCACCGCGGCACGACCCTCGTCGTCGCTGGCATGCCAGGCGCCGCCGTATTCGAACGGCACGTCGAACATGCCGAAGAAGTCCGCATTGGTGGCGTAGCCATCGGCAATGAACGGAAGGCTCTGGTTGCCCGCGGGCAGCACCGACGGCGCCACGTCGTAGAACAAGGTTTGATGGGTGGCCTTGTGCGCCGCGACCAGCGCGGTGGCGTCGGTGTACGTCAGTGCTTCCGGCGGCTCACCATTTTCGTTGTACTGCGGGCCACGGTTGTCGACCAGCACGGTATACAGCTGGGATGACTTGCCGGGAATCGGGTCACCCGACACGGCACGAAACACCGACCAGGTGATCATCGAGGCCGCCACGCCGAAACCTATCGCCATCACCATCAACGCCGTCAGCGCCGGGTTGCGGCGCAGGCTGCGAAGACCGAGTTGGAAATAGTAGACGAACATGCGTCGATTCCTGTGGATGACGGCGTTGGTGGCCACGCGAATTCTTCGTGGGAGCCCGCTCGCGGGCGATGCCCTTGTCTTGATGCCCGATGAAGAGTCGAAGCAAAAGCATCGCCCGCGAGCGGGCTCCTACGAGCGAGCACGCACGGCGCTCAGCCGTGAACTTCGTCGGCAGCAGGATGCGGGACGTGGAAGCGCGGATCTTCGGACAGTTCAACGACCTGCCCGTCAATGACGTGCACGTTGCGCTGGGCGCGAGCGGCCAGTTCGGGGTCATGCGTGACCATCACGATGGTGGCGCCGTCGCGATGGATCTCCTCGAGCAGTTCAAGCACGCTGCGGGCCATCTGGGTATCCAGGTTGCCGGTCGGTTCATCCGCCAGCAGCAGGCGCGGGCTGCCAGCCAGTGCGCGGGCGATCGCCACGCGTTGCTGCTGACCACCAGACAGTTCGGCCGGGTAATGCTTGGCACGCGAGGCCAGGCCGACGCGCTCCAGCGATTCCATGATCCGCTGCTTGCGCTCGGCGGCTTTCATGCCGCGGTAGCGCAGCGGCACCTCGATGTTGTCGAACACGTTGAGGTCGGGAATCAGGTTGAACGCCTGGAAGATGAAGCCGATCTTCTCGTTGCGGATCTTCGAACGCGCGTTGTCGTTGAGGTTGCTGACCTCGATGCCGTCGAGGTGGTATTCACCACCGGTGAAGGTTTCCAGCAGGCCGGCGATGGTCAGGAAGGTGGTCTTGCCCGAGCCGGACGGGCCGGTGACGGCGACGAACTCGCCTTCTTTCACGTCGATGTTGAAATCGCGCAGCGCATAGGTCTCCACCACTTCGGTGCGGTAGACCTTGGACAGGTGGGTCATCTTCAGCATGGTTGTTCCTCGGTGGTGGTATTCGTCTATGGAGCGGAAACAGGGAACGGGGGACAGGGAACGGGTGACTCTTTGCCGATGCGGTGTCTTGTCTGCACCGACCTCCCTAAAGGCCGGATCGTTACGCAACGTCGCCTGACACGTTGCCCGTTCCCTGTTCCTCGTTCCCCGTTTTCATCAATTGCTGATCGCGACCGTCGCCGCACTCTTGAAACTGTCGGTACCGGAGATCACGATCTTGTCGCCTTCCTTCAGGCCTTCGAGGATCTCCACCTTGTCGATGCTGGAAGCGCCGACACGGATCGGGGTTTTCTTGGCGATGCCATCGCGCACGACATAGGCATAACTGCCACCGGATTCGTCAACGAAGGAACCGCGCTGCACGGTCAGCACGTTGTCGCGCTTGTCCAGCAGCACGCGCACCGACAGGCGCTGGTTCTGGCGCAGCTGTTTCGGCGTCTCCCCTTCGAAGCGCAGCCGCGCCGCGACCTGACCATTGACGACTTCGGGCGAGATCGCACTGACCAGGCCTTTCCAGGTGTGACCATTGCCGCTGATTTCGCCGCCCATGCCGATGCCGAGGTCACGCGCGAAGCTCTCCGGCACCTGCATCTCCACCTGCAAGGCGGAAAGGTCGATCACGCTGAGCAGCTGCGCGTCCTTCGCCACGGTGGCGCGCTCGGCGATGAACAACTGACCGACCTGGCCATCCACCGGCGACTTCACGTTGAGGTCGTCCACCTGCCGCTGCAGATCCTTCACCAGCAGAAGCTGGCGCTCATGCGCCAGCTTCTTGGCCTGGATGTCGAAGCTCAGGCTGGCGTTGTCCATGCCGAGGTCGGCATGCGCATGCTGCAAGGTGATCTTCGCCTTCTGCAGCGCATCTTTCGCTCGGTCCACGTCCATGCCGGGCACCGCACCCTTGCCGAACGCCTTCTGGTTGCGATCAAGATCGCGCTCGGCCGCCTGCGCATCGACGCTCGCGTTGTCATAGGCCTTCTGCAGTTCGCCGCGCTGCTTGCGCGCGTCGATCTGCGCGCGCTGGTATTCCACTTCCATCGCGTCGGCGTTGCTTTGTTCCTGGGCCAGCTTGTTGGTCAGCTCCGGGCTGACGATGGTGGCCAGCACCTGTCCGATCTTCACCGTGTCGCCGGCATGCACCTTCAGCGTGACTGCACCACCGGAGGTGGCATACAGGGTCGGGCTGACCGCCGCGACCACCTTGCCTTCGGCAGCGATGTCGCGCACGAACGGGCCGCGTTCGACCGTGGCGAAGGCCAGCCGGGAGCTGCTGACCGAGGCGGAGGCCGAAAAGAGCCGGCCGATACCGGGGGCCAGCCACACCAGCAGGGCGAGCACCAGCACGCCGGCGCCGGCCAAAATCAGCTGGCGCTTGCGGTTGGGTTTGACCTCGACCAGTTTGTCCTGAGCGGAAGTGTCGCGAATCATCATGCCGTTCCTGACCGCGTACAGCGCGGTTGCCAACGGTTCTCTGCAATCCGCGTGCCACACTCACAGCATCAGATGAATCGCTTGAAATCAACCGCTTGCATCAAGATCGAACGCGGCCCGCGTGTCCGCGGACACTCTTCGGACAGCCGGACGAACACGGAAACTCCTGCTCAGTCGCTGAACGCCGCCTGCAGCGGGACCGCCTCGGCGCGTGCGATCTGGTCGGCAAGTTGTCGGCTCAACGATGAGATCGGAGTGCGCACTTCGGCGCCAAGGACGGTGAGACCGGCCAACCGACGGACGTGAAAACGCAACACTTTGGCGCACGCCGGACGCGGTTGTCGCAACCAGCGCGAAGGCCGCTCCGCCGGCATCGCCCGGCCCTGCTCGAGCAGCCGATCCCACGCGAGATAGTCCGTATCAGGCAACAAATACAGGCGGGCACAACTGCGGCCTTCGCGATCCAGGCAATCGATCCACTCGCGCGGCCCTTCGACCGTAATGGTGCTGGCTGCAGCCAGGGTACGGGTCTGCAGCAACGGCACCAGCTGCATCATTTCCACCAGCAAGCCGCACGGCAACTCGCGCAGCACCGAGCCCTCGGGACACATCGGCACATAGAGCACGCTGCCCAACTCCGGCAAACCGTCAACCACGCGCTCGGGCGTGGTTGGCAGGCTGCGCCGGTTGAGCGACGGGGCCGACCTGGTCCGCTGCAGATCCTGCAGCCGGTGGACTAACGAATCGAACATCGATCACCTCGGGCAGGATGTGGCCCGGCTGGCGCCGGACCGGCGCGCTGGCTGAGGCAGAAGATGCGCATTGCCCGCGCAGATGCGGGCAGCGAAGCGTTACTTGGTAAGAATCAGCTTGTCGTTGCGGGTGAGGCGCAGGTGGTATTCGCTGCCCTGGTGCTGGATCACCAATTCGCGCTCGCCCTCCAGCAGGGCATGGCTGGAGACGCGGCGTGCCGATACCGGGCTGACCGCTGGCAACGACGGTACTGGCCGCTGGAGCGACCGGGAAGACATGGGCTGGCTCAGGGACAAGACGGACATGGGCAAATCCATGAAAGTGGAGTGACGTCAATGATGATAATGATTCTCATTTGACTGTCAACTCCCGCTCCGCTCAAGCCGCCTCGACGATGCTCCGGATTCGCTGCGCCACGCCAGCGTCCAGACGCGGCAGCACCTCCAGTGCGGCGAGGTTCTGTTCCAGTTGCCCGAGTCGGCTGGCACCCAGCATCACGGTGGACACATGCGGATTGAGCAGGCACCACGCGATCGACAATTGCGCCAGGCTGCAGCCCAGTTCATCGGCGATGGGCTGCAGGGCGCGGACCTTGCCCAGTCGTTCGTCGCCCTTGCCCAGCACGCTTTCGCGCAACCAGGTGTAGTCGGCTTGCGCCAGGCGCGAATCCGGGGGCACCCCGTCGTTGTACTTGCCACTGAGCAAGCCTGAAGCCAGCGGCGACCAGGTCGTGGTGCCCATGCCGTATGCGTCGTATAGCGGCGCGTATTCCACTTCCACCCGCTCGCGATGCAACAGGTTGTACTGCGGCTGCTCCATCACCGGCGCATACCAGTGGTTTTCACGCGCGAGCCGATGCGCTTCGTGGATGGCCTCGGCCGGCCATTCGCTGGTGCCCCAATACAACACCTTGCCCTGGCGGATCAGCGTATCCATCGCGGCCGCTGTTTCGGCAATTGGCGTATCCGGATCGGGACGATGGCAAAAATACAGGTCGAGATAATCCACGCGCAGGCGCTGCAGTGCCTGGGTGCAGGCTTCCATCACATGCTTGCGCGACAACCCCCGCTGGGTCGGCAGCGGCTTGTCCACCGCGCCGAAGAAGACCTTGCTGGACACGCAGTAGCTGTCGCGCGGAAAGCGCAGGTCGGCCAGCACGTCGCCCATCACCTGCTCGGCCACACCGTTGTTGTAGGTCTCGGCATTGTCGAAATAATTCACGCCGCGCTCGTGCGCGAGCGCCAGCATGTCACGCGCCTGCGCGCGCCCCACCTGCTTGCCGAAGGTGACCCAGGCGCCGAACGACAGGGCGGAAAGTTGCAGGCCGGAAGTGCCTAGGCGACGGTATTGCATGGAGATCTCCTGGAAGCGGGATGGCGGATTCGGGAAGCTTACGCCTCGACGCGTGATTCTCCGCCCGGCATGCAGGTTGCAGGCTTTTTACCCGCCCTGCACCAGCGCGAGCAGGCCGAGTGCCAAGACGAGCGCCGCGAACATGCCGGCGACCACGTCGTCGATCATCACGCCCATGCCGCCCTTGACACGGCGATCAAGCCAGCTGATCGGCCAGGGTTTCCACACGTCGAACAAGCGGAACAGCGCGAAGCCGACGGCGATCGTCCACCACGGTGCCGGCCACACCAGCAGCGGCAGCAGTGCGATCCACTGACCGATGAACTCGTCCCACACGATGCTGCGATGATCGGCCACGCCCAGCGCGCGACTGGCCCGGTTGCAGGCCCAGACACCCACGCCGAAACCGACCACCAGCACCAGCACGTACAGCGGCAACGCCAACTCGCGCAGCAGCAGCCAAGGCAGCAGCGCAGCCAGCGAGCCAAACGTACCCTGAGCCACCGGGGTCAATCCCGAGCCGAAACCGCAGGCCAGCCAGCCGGCCGGCGTGGCCAGCAAGGCGTGGCGCTGATCGGCGCTCAATGTTTTCTTGGCGCTCACGCGAAATGCTCCCAGCCGGCATGGTCGGTCGCCAACCATTCGCCATCGAGGCCGCGCACGCGCACGTCCTCGCCTTCCACGATGCGACCGATCCTGGTCACGCCACAGCCCAACCGGGCAAGATCGGCCTGCACGTCCGCCACTCGCGACGCGGGCACGGTGAAGCAGAGTTCGTAATCGTCTCCACCGGCCAGGGCGAACTGCAGCGCCGCGGCTTCGGTGTACAGCGCCATCAGTGCCGAGGAACGCGGCAGCAAGGCCGCATCGATTTCCGCGGCGACGCCGCTGCTTCGGCAAATATGCCCAAGATCGGCCAGTAGCCCGTCGGAAACATCGACGCAGGCGCTGGCCTGGCCGCGCAGCGCAACGCCCGCCGACAAACGCGGCGTGGGCCGATTGAGACGTTCGATCAGGAAGGTGCGCAGGCTGGCGCGGCTGTCGTCCTGCGCCAATGGCTGCTGCAATGCCTGCAGACCCGCCGCGGCATCCCCCAGCGTGCCGGTCACCAGCACCGCATCCCCCACCCGTGCGCCGGCACGGGTGAGCGCCTTGTCCGGCGGCACGAAGCCATGCACGGTCACGCTGATCGCCAGCGGCCCGCGAGTCGTGTCGCCGCCCACCAGCGCCAGCCGATGCGGTTTGGCCAGCTTGCCGAAGCCGTCCGCGAAACCCTCGATGAAGGCGGCGTCCGCCGTCGGCAGGGTCAACCCCAGCAATGCCCACGCCGGGCTCGCGCCCATCGCGGCAAGGTCGGAAAGATTCACCGCCAGCGCCTTCCAGCCGATGTCGGCCGCCGCCGTGCCGCGCGGGAAATGCACGCCCTCGACCAGGGTGTCGAGCGCCACGGCAAGATGCTGACCGATCGGCGGCACCAGTATGGCCGCGTCGTCACCGATGCCCAGGTGCACGTCGTCGCGCGACTGCGCGGTACGTTGCCGAAGCAGTTCGATGAGGTCGAATTCCATGGGCCTTGGCTACCTCGGTGATGAAGGGAAAACGGAATCCGGGCAGGTGAAAAGCAGCACGGAGTCGCCCATGTAGGTGGTCTGCTGCTGAAGCGTGAAGCCGGCCTTGGTGGCAAGCCGGATGGACGCGGTGTTTTCCGGGTCGATGATGCACACCGCGGTGTGGCTGCCCAGATGCGCGCGACCCCATGCCATCACCGCCGCCAACGCCTCGCTGGCATAGCCCTTGCCATGGCTGTCCGCAGCCAGCACCCAACCCAGCTCGGGCATGCCATCGAGCGGCGGCGTGATGTCTCGTTTGAAATCCGCGTAGCCGATATCGCCAATGCAGCGACCGCTGGATTTCTCCTCGATCGCCCAATAACCGTAGCCCAGCACGCACCACAGTCCCGGATAGCGCAACAAGCGCAACCAGGCTTCCTGAGGCGTGGACGGTTTGCCGCCGATATGGCGTACCACGACCGGATCCGACCAGATCTCCAGCAACGCGGCGTGATCATCGGCGCGATGACCGCGCAGCCGCAGCCGCGGCGTCTCGATCCGGGGTACCGGGTCGGGCGACCCCGGCTCCACGCCGGACGGCGGCATCAGCCGCGCTTTTCCACGGTGCGCAACTCGCTGGCGAGTTTGTCCAGCACGCCGTTGACGTAGCTGTGGCCGTGATCGGCACCGAAGCGCTTGGTCACCTCGATCGCTTCATTGATGACCACGCGATACGGCACGTCGGGGCGGAACTTCAATTCATAGGCGGCCAGACGCAAGGCCGCGCGCTCGATCGGATCGACCTGGGCCACTTCACGGTCGATGTGCGGGCGCAGCGCTTCGTCGAGCGCGTCGACGTTCTTCTCCACGCCGTGCAGCAGATCCTCGAAGTACTCCAGGTCGGCAATCTCCATGTCCTGCTCATGGCGGAACTGGTCGATCACCGCGTTCATGTGGCTGCCGGAGAGCTGCCACGCGTAAAGCGCCTGCAGTGCGCGGCGACGGGCACGCGAACGCGCCTGCATGTCCAGGCCAGTCGGGTGCTGGTTCATGCGAGCTGGCCGTAAAGGTTGACCATTTCCAGCGCGGCGATCGCGGCGTCGGCACCCTTGTTGCCGGCCTTGGTGCCGGAGCGCTCGATCGCCTGCTCGATGCTGTCGGTGGTCAGCACGCCGAACGCCACCGGCACGCCGGAACTGTACGCGGACTGGGCCAGGCCCTTGGCGCATTCGCCGGCCACGAAATCGAAGTGCGGGGTGGAACCGCGGATCACCGCGCCCAGCGCAATCACCGCGGCGTACTTGCCGGAGTTCGCCAGCTTGTGCGCGGCCAGCGCGATTTCCCACGCCCCCGGCACGCGAACCAGGTCGATCGCGTCGTCCTTCACGCCGTGGCGCACCAGCGCGTCGCGGGCACCGGCGACCAGCGGCTCGACCACGAAACCGTTGAAACGGCCGGCGACGATGGCGAAACGGCCCTTGGGCGTGGCGAAATCGCCTTCGATGATCTTCATTGCAGATTTCCTTGGTTGGACGCGTGGCCCATGCAGACCGGCCATTTTACGGGTTTGCCCGCCGTCCTGCTTGGCGTGGGTGGGTTGTCCTGCTTTGCAGGTACTCGCTCAGTGGCCTGGCGACAGATGCGGATAGCCACTGAAGGTGAGCCGGGCCGTGCCGTCGGAGACGCTGAGCCGAGCCGACACGCCAAACGGCAGGGTGAACTTGGCCGGCTCGTGGCCGGCCGGCAGGCCGTCGACCAGCGGCAGGCCGCTAGCCCGGCGGATCTGTCCGAAACTGTCGGCGAGGCCATAGCCGTTGTCGTAGTCCGCCGCGCGACACTGGCTGAAGTCGCCCAGGACCAGGGCGCGCTGGCGACCGAGCACACCGGACAGATGCAGCTGATACAGCAGTCTTTCAATCCGGAACGGCGGTTCACCGACATCCTCGACAAACAGGATGCCACCCTCGATCTTCGGGAAGTACGGCGTGCCGATCAGGCTGCACAACACGGCCAGGTTGCCGCCCCACAACGGACCCTCCACGTCGAGTTCCGCCTCTGCGGTCGTCGGCCACTCGAGTTCGCTGGACGGCGCCCGCACGGTGTCCCAGAAGTGGCGCCAGGTGAAGTCACTGAGTGTGGCTGCGCCAAAATCGGCGCCAAGCATCGGCCCGCTGAAGGTGGTCAGGCCGGTTTTTGCATGCAGGGCCAGCTGCAGCGCGGTGAAGTCGCTGTAGCCGACCAGCAGCGTATTGCTGCCGACCAGCCGCTCACGCAGCGCGTCATAGTTCAGGCTCGCCAGCAAGCGCGTGGCGCCGTAGCCGCCGCGAATCGCCAACGCGATATCCGGCAGGTTGTCCAGAGTCGCCAGCGCGTTGAGGTCGGCCGCCCGCTCGGCATCACTGCCGGCGTAACGCTGCTCGGTGCGATCAAGCACCTCCAACCCGCTCACGCTGCAACCCGCAGCCTGCAGGCGCTCGACACCCCGGCTCATCGCCGCGCGATCGTGCGGGTAGCCGGAAGGGGCGATCAGGCGGATGCGGGTTTCAGACATGGGCATGGTCGATGAATGAAAGCTGGATTATGCGGCAGCGGCAAGGCACAACCATGCCACGGTGATGATGGATCGAGGCAGACACCCCGAAGTCTCGTTCTGCGCAGGACGGGTACTGCATGCCATCGTTCACGCCCGCCCTGCGGTAGATGGCTCAAACGTACTCGACGACTTCCAGGTCGAAACCGGCCAGGCCGACCAGCTTGCGCGGCGTACCCAGCACGCGCAGTTTGCGCACGCCCAGATCGCCCATGATCTGCGCGCCCAGGCCCAGCTGGCGCCATTCCTGTTGTTGCGCATCTTCCGGGGCCTGGCTGCTGGGTTGGCCCTGCAGGCGCGCCAGCAGCGCTTCGGGAGTGTCTTCGCCGGACAGCACCAGCAACACGCCCCGATCCTCGTCGGCGATCCGGCGCAGCGCGGCGGTGACGGTGAGGCCGAGGTCGTCGCGCTTGAGGTGCAGCACGTCGGACAACGTGTTGCGCACATGCACGCGCGACAGCACCGGCGCGCCATCGTCGACCGTTCCACGCACCAGCGCGTAGTGCAGGCCGCGGCGGATCACGTCGCGATAGGCCACCAGCCGGAACGGGCCGAACTCGGTTTCCACCGCTTCCTCATGCACGCGCTGCACGGTCTTCTCGGTTTCCAGGCGATAGCGGATCAACTCGGCGATGCTGCCGATCTTCAGGCCGTGCTTCCGGGCGAAGATTTCCAGTTCCGGACGACGCGCCATCGAGCCGTCCTCGTGCAGGATCTCGATCAGCACCGCCGAGGGTTCCAGGCCAGCCAGCGCGGCCAGGTCGCAGCCCGCCTCGGTGTGACCGGCGCGGGTCAAGACGCCGCCGGGCTGCGCCGTGAGCGGGAAGATGTGGCCAGGCTGGGCCAGATCCTGCGGCTTCGCGTCGGACTTCACCGCCACCTGGATGGTGCGGGCGCGGTCATGCGCGGAGATGCCGGTGGTGACGCCCTCGGCCGCCTCGATCGAGACAGTGAAGTTGGTGTGGTACGACGACGTGTTGTCGCTGACCATCGGACGCAGCCCGAGCTGGCGCGTGCGCTGCTCGGTCAGGGTGAGGCACAGCAGGCCGCGCGCCTCGCGCACCATGAAGTTGACGTCCTCCGGCCGCACCATCTGCGCGGCCATGATCAGGTCGCCTTCGTTCTCGCGGTCTTCGTCATCGAGGATCACCACCATGCGGCCGGCGCGGATGTCTTCGAGGATTTCGGGGATGGTGTTGAAAGGCATGAGGGAGTCCAGGGAGTTTTGATCTGATCGCAAGGAAGGAAGTGATTGGAGAGGAGTGGGGAGTGAGAGAAAGCCGCGGCATCGAATCGAGATGCTCCCTCTCACTTCTCACTCCTCCCTACTCACTCCTCGCCTTCAAGCGAAGCCGTGTTGCTTGAGGAAGTTTTCATCCAGCCGCGGCGTCTCGCCGCTGGACAACAGCCGCTCGACATAGCGTGCGATGACGTCCACCTCGATGTTCACCGCGTCGCCGACGCGACGCGCGTGGAATGCGGTGTGCTCAACCGTGTGCGGGATCAGGTTGACGCCGAAACGATGACCCGCGACTTCGTTGACCGTGAGGCTGGTGCCGTCGATGCAGACCGAGCCTTTCGCGGCGATGTAGCGTGAAATCGCCGCTGGCACCTCGAACGTCCAGCGCTGCGAACGGCCATCGGGGGTGATCGAGACCACCTTGCCGAGGCCATCGACGTGGCCGGACACCAGATGCCCGCCGAGGCGGTCGGCCAGCCGCAAGGCCTTCTCCAGATTCACCGGATCGCCGGCTTTCAGCTGGCCCAGCGAGGTCAACGACAGCGTTTCATTGGAGACATCGGCACTGAACCCGCGCGCCGCCAGCGTGATCGCGGTGAGGCAGACGCCGGAGACGGCGATCGAGTCGCCAAGCTGCACGTCAGCCAGGTCGAGGTCGGCGGTATCGACGTGCAGGCGCACGTCGCCACCTCGTGGTTCGAGCCGCACGATGCGGCCTACCGTCTGGATGATGCCGGTGAACATCAGCGCGCCTCCGCCAGGAGGGCGATCGATCGCCTGGGTGCATGGCTTTTCATGAAACGTATCCCGCGTGGTGTGAGCGAGTACGCCTCCAGGCATGAGGCCAGGCGCAGCGCCGCGAGGCCTTGCGCCGTGCCGTCTTCTTTTTATCCGGACTGTGAGAAAGCGGTTGCCCGCTTTCAACCGTCGGCTCCGGCATCTGACCGGATCTGCTGACCTTCCGGCCTGGCCGGAAGCGCTCGCGGGCTTGTTGTCAGGCGTGAGCCTTTCAACCTACCGCCGGTGGGGAATTTCGCCCCGCCCTGAAGACGTTGTGCATGGTTGCCGGCCGAGGCCGACGGCGAATTCTAGCACCGCAGCAGTGTGCGATCGCATGACGCCATGGCGAATGCAGTGTTCCGCGGCGCGCAACACCGGGATGATCAGGCCGGGCGCAATCGCAGGCGCCAGTCCGCGCCGAGCTGGCGCTGGTCAAGCGCCCGGAGCTGCCAGCGCTGCGCCATGTCGGTGAGCGAGGGCAATTGCAGCAGCGGTCGGGCGCTGTCACCCAGCAGCAGCGGCGCGATGTACAGCAGCAGTTCGTCCACCAGGCCGGCGGCAAACAGCGCACCGCACAAGGTGGGGCCGGCCTCGACATGGATCTCGTTGCAGCCGCGCTCCGCCAGCAGGGCGAGCACGGCATGCAGGTCGATGGCGTCGCCGCTGGTCGCCACCACCTCTCGTTCGACCCGTGCGAAGCGATCGTCCGCGCAGGATGCGTTGGCGGCGTGCAACAGCAAGGTGGATGTCGAACCGTCCAGCACATGACTGCCGGAAGGCGTGCGCAATTGACGGTCCAGCACCACCCGCAACGGCGGGCAGAAGGCGTCGTCAGCAGGCAGTCGCACGGTAAGTCGTGGGTTGTCCGCCCGCACCGTGCCGCTACCGCTGAGGATCGCCGAGCTGCGCGCGCGCCAACGCTGCACGTCGGCTCGCGCCGCTTCGCCGGTGATCCACTTGGACTCGCCATCGGCCAGCGCGGTGCGCCCGTCCAGGCTCATCGCCAGCTTCACCCGCACGAACGGGCGACCACGCTCGATCCGGCTGAAAAAGCCGATATTCAATTCGCGTGCCGCTTCGCGCAGCAGGCCGGACTCGACGGCGATGCCGGCTGCACGCAGCTTGTCGATGCCGCGACCATTGATCTGCGGAAACGGATCCTCGCTGGCGATCACCACGCGTCTCACGCCAGCGGCGATCAGCGCATCAGCGCAGGGCGGCGTGCGCCCGTGATGCGCGCACGGTTCCAGCGTCACATAAGCCGTGGCACCGCGCGCTGCTCCGCCGGCATCGCGCAGCGCGAACACTTCCGCGTGCGGCTCGCCAGCGTGCTGATGGAAGCCCGCACCGATCACCTCGTTGCCCTGTGCGATCACGCAACCCACGCGCGGATTCGGCTGGGTCGTATGGAGGCCACGCTCGGCCAGGCACAAGGCGTGCGCCATGTTGATGTGATCAACAGCCGAAAAGGAACCGGTCACGATGCGGCGCCTTTGTAGGAACGCACCCTGTCCACAGGCGTCATTTGCCTTCGCGTTTCCCGCCACCGAGCAGCGGCAACTGCAGCTCGGACAGGCCCGGCAGATCACGTTCCAACCTCTCGATCTCCTCGCGGAAGGCCTGCACGTCCTCGAACTTGCGGTAGACCGAGGCGAAGCGGACGTAAGCGACCTGATCCAGATTCTTCAGCTCACGCATGACCAGTTCACCGAGCTGGCGCGATGGCACTTCGCGCTCGCCACTGCGGCGCAAGTCGTTGATGATCGCACGCACGGCGGCATCCACATCGTTGCTGGAAACTGGGCGCTTCTGCAGCGCACGCTCGAAGCTCACCCGCAGCTTGCGCTCGTCAAACGCTTCGCGCCGCTCACCGCTCTTCACGATGGCCGGCAACTTCAACTCGGCCGTCTCGTAGGTATTGAAGCGCTCGCCGCACTGCGGACACTCCCGCCGACGGCGCACGCTGCTGCCGTCCTCGGTCAGGCGCGAGTCGATGACGCGGGTGTCTTCGTGCTGGCAGAAGGGGCAATGCATAAAGTCAGGAGTGAGGGTAGAGAAGTGAGAAACGAAGCATCAGCGTCTGCTTTCTCTCACTTCTCACTACTCCTCACTCACTTCTCGCTCTCAACCGTATACCGGGAATTTCTTGCACTGCGCCGTCACCGCATCACGGACACGGGCAAGGACCGCCTCGTCTTCGGGCGCGTCAAGCACATCGCACATCCAGTTGGTCAGCTCGATGCAGTCCGCTTCCGCGTAGCCGCGGGTGGTGACCGCTGGCGTGCCCACGCGCAGGCCGGAGGTGACGAAGGGCTTGCGCGGATCGTTCGGCACGGCATTCTTGTTGACGGTGATGTGGGCCTTGCCCAGCGCCTCTTCCGCCGCCTTGCCGGTAACTTCCTTGCCGATCATGTCGACCAGCATCAGGTGGTTCTCGGTGCCGCCGGAGACGATCTTGTAGCCACGCTCGATGAAGACCTTGGCCATGGCCTTGGCGTTCTTCACCACCTGGGTCTGGTACGCCTTGAACGCCGGCTCCAGTGCTTCTTTGAACGACACGGCCTTGGCCGCGATCACGTGCATCAGCGGGCCGCCCTGGATGCCGGGGAACACGATCGACTGCAATTTCTTCTCGATCTCTTCGCCAGCGCCCTTGGCCACGATCAGGCCGCCGCGCGGACCGCGCAGGGTCTTGTGGGTGGTCGAGGTGACCACGTGCGCGTGCGGCAGCGGGCTTGGGTATACGCCGGCGGCAATCAGGCCGGCAACGTGGGCCATGTCGACGAAGAAGATCGCGCCGACCGAATCAGCGATCTGGCGCATGCGCGCCCAGTCGACCACCTGCGAATAGGCGCTGAAACCGCCGACCAACATCTTCGGCTGGTGCTCGGTGGCCAGGCGCTGCACTTCGTCGTAGTCGATCAAGCCGTTCTCGTCGACACCGTACTGCACCGCGTTGAACAGCTTGCCCGAGACATTGACCTTGGCGCCGTGGGTGAGATGCCCGCCGTGGGCCAAGCTCATACCCAGGATGGTGTCGCCCGGCTGCAACAGGGCCAGATACACCGCCTGGTTCGCCTGGGAGCCGGAATGCGGCTGCACGTTGGCGTAATCACAATCGAACAACTGCTTCAGGCGCTCGATCGCCAGCTTCTCGGCCACGTCGACGTACTCGCAGCCACCGTAGTAGCGCTTGCCCGGATAACCTTCGGCGTACTTGTTGGTCAGCTTGGAGCCCTGCGCTTCCATCACTCGCGGGCTGGCGTAATTTTCCGAGGCGATCAGCTCGACGTGATCTTCCTGGCGCCTGCCTTCATCGGCGATGGCCTGGGCCAGTTCGTCGTCATAACCGGCGATCGTGCAGTTCTTCGGAAACATTCTGGCCTCGGCAAGTGGGGAGCGGGTTTAGCCGGAAAGTGTAGCGCTGCCGCACCTTTGCGGCCAGCAAGCCGCCAGGGCCGGGGTCAGAGTGCCTTTTCGTCTCGACGAAAAGGCACTCTGACCCCTCCTGACTTATAATGCGCGGTTTGATGAATTCCCTTTCCGCAGCCGCCTTGCCGGCGACGCGGCGCCCGCTTTCGGAGGTTGCATGAGCTCGCAGTACATCTACACCATGAACGGTGTCAGCAAGATGGTCCCGCCGAAGCGCCAGATCATCAAGGACATTTCGCTCAGCTTCTTCCCCGGCGCCAAGATCGGCCTGCTCGGCGTCAACGGCGCGGGCAAGTCCACCGTGCTGCGGATCATGGCCGGCGTGGACACCGACTTCCAGGGCGAGGCGCGCGCGCAGCCGGGCACCAAGATCGGCTACCTGGCGCAGGAGCCGGACCTGAATCCTGACAAGACCGTGCGTGAAGTGGTCGAGGAAGGCGTCGCCGAGATCCTCGACGCGCAGAAGCGGCTGGAAGAGGTCTACGCCGCCTATGCCGAGGAAGGCGCGGATTTCGACAAGCTGGCCAAGGAGCAGGAAAAGCTCGAGAACCTGCTGGCCGCCAACGACGCCCACGCGCTGGAGCGCCAGCTGGAAGTGGCCGCCGACGCGCTGCGCCTGCCGGCCTGGGACGCGATCATCGGGCCGTTGTCCGGTGGTGAGAAGCGCCGCGTGGCGCTGTGCCGCCTGCTGCTGTCCAAGCCGGACATGCTGCTGCTGGACGAGCCGACCAACCATCTGGACGCCGAATCGGTGGACTGGCTGGAGAAATTCCTGCACGACTACGCCGGCACCGTCGTGGCGGTCACCCATGACCGCTACTTCCTCGACAACGCCGCCGAGTGGATTCTGGAACTCGATCGCGGCCGCGGCATTCCGTGGAAGGGCAACTACACCGAGTGGCTGGAGCAGAAGGATGCCCGCCTGAAGCAGGAAGCCAGCTCCGAGAAGTCGCGCCAGAAGGCGATCGCCAAGGAGCTGGAATGGGTGCGTTCGGCCGCCAAGGGCCGCCAGTCCAAGGGCAAGGCCCGTCTGGCCCGCTTCGAGGAGCTGAACTCGGTCGACTACCAGCGCCGCAACGAAACCAACGAGATCTTCATCCCGCCGGGCGAGCGCCTGGGCCAGGAAGTGATCGAATTCAAGAACGTCACCAAGTCGTTCGGCGACCGCGTGCTGATCGAGGACCTGTCGTTCAAGGTGCCGCCGGGCGCGATCATCGGCGTGATCGGCCCGAACGGTGCCGGCAAATCCACCATGATGAAAATGATCATGGGCAAGGAAACGCCGGACACCGGCGAGGTGAAGCTGGGCCACACCACCAAGCTGGCCTATGTCGACCAGTCACGCGACGCGCTCGACCCGAAGAACAACGTGTGGCAGGAGGTGTCCGGCGGCTCGGACATCCTCACCATCGGCAACTTCGAGATCCAGTCGCGCGCCTACATCGGCCGCTTCAACTTCAAGGGCACCGACCAGCAGAAGATCGTCGGCAGCCTGTCCGGTGGCGAGCGCGGTCGCCTGCACATGGCCAAGACCCTGCTGCAGGGCGGCAACGTGCTGCTGCTCGATGAGCCCTCCAACGATCTGGACGTGGAAACCCTGCGCGCGCTGGAAGATGCGCTGCTGGAATTCCCCGGCTCCGCGATCGTGATCTCGCATGACCGCTGGTTCCTCGACCGCATCGCCACGCACATCATCGCGTTCGAAGGCGACTCGCACGTGGAGTTCTTCCCCGGCAACTACAACGAGTACGAAGCCGACAAGAAGCGTCGCCTCGGCGACGAAGGCGCGCGTCCGCATCGGGTGAAGTACAAGAAGCTGGCTTGAGTACGGCTCTTTGCGTTTGCCTCCTCTCCCCTCCGGGGAGAGGATTGAGGTGCGGGGCCACAGCTGACCTCGATCTCCCAAGAGAACAGCACCACCATCCAGCGACGACGCAAGATTGTCCCCTCACCCCAACCCTCTCCCCAGAGGGGAGAGGGAGTAAAAGGCGATGAGGAGATCTCGATGCACTTCATGCAGTCACTGCAACAGGCCTGGAAAGACCACGACTCACTGGTCTGCGTCGGCCTCGATCCGGAACCGGCGAAGTTCCCCGCGCATCTGCGTGACACGCCGGACGCGGTGTTCGCGTTCTGTGCCGCCATCGTCGATGCCACTGCCGACCTGGTATGCGCATTCAAGCCGCAGATCGCGCACTTCGCCGCGCTGCGCGCGGAAGACGCGCTGGAACGGCTGATCGCGCATATCCATGACAGGCATCCCGGTGTGCCGGTGATCCTCGACGCCAAGCGCGGCGACATCGGCTCCACCGCGCAGCACTACGCGACCGAGGCGTTCGATCGCTATCGTGCGGACGCGGTGACGCTGAACCCGTACTTGGGCCGTGATTCGATCCAGCCCTTCCTCGATCGCGCCGACAAGGGCGTGATCCTGCTGTGCCGCACCTCCAACCCGGGTGGCGCGGACTTCCAGGCGCTGGATTGCGGTGGTTCGCCGCTGTATCTGCGCGTGGCCGAAACCATCGCGCGCGACTGGAATGCGAACGGCAATTGCGCCCTGGTCACGGGCGCCACCTGGCCGGAGGAGTTGGGCAAGGTGCGCGCCGTGGTCGGCGACATGCCACTGCTGGTGCCCGGCATCGGTGCCCAGGGTGGTGACGTGCAAGCGGTGCTGCAGCACGGTCGCACGGCTGACGGCAGCGGCCTGATGATCAGCTCGTCACGGGCGATTCTCTACGCCGGTCATGACGAGCACTTCGCGCTGGCCGCGCGGGCTGCTGCCAGCGAATTGCGCGACACCATCAACCGTCATCGGCACGGTTGAGAGCTCATGCGCCGGCAAGTCGCCGGCGCATCGATCACACCGCGGCGGACTTTGCCGCGTGCTGCATCTTCGTTTTCAGATCCAGCGCATCCGCTGCATCAAGCAACGCGCGCGCAAAACTGCGCACCTCGGCGGGGCGCAAGGCATACCAGTTGCCGCTCTTGCCCAGCTCAGCCACGTTGCGCCCCGCGCGCGACACGCAATGCGGGCGAAAAATCACCATGCCCGTAAGTGATTCCGAACTGATATCGGCAGACACGATCTGCATGTGCGTTTCATCTTCTTTCTTCACCGAACTTCTCCCGGGCGGGATTCCGCCCCTACCCCACTCTACGCCATGCCCTGTCATTCCATGTTGTCATTCGCTACGGTGAACGCGGCATCGCAGTAATCTTCAGACCTGCCCGCTGACTGGCGCACTGTCGCCTCCTCCCGCGTGCAGACCCCACTGACCTCAAGGAGCAATGCATGTCTGAGCAAACCGCCATACGCGTGGAAGACTGGAATCGCCTGCAAGGCGAGGTGGGGCGCTTGCGCGTGCTGGTGATCATCGCCTTGCTCGCGGTGATCGCGCTGGCCGCGATGTCCTTGTCGCGTAAACCACAGGCGCCCGCCAAAGCGGACACGATCCTGCATGCACAGGGCTTGGTGATCACTGATGCGCAGGGTCGCGATCGCATCCTCATCGGCGCACCGGTACCGCTCAGCAAAAGCCGCACACGCAAGGATGATGCCTCTGACGGCATCATCTTCCTCGGCGAGACCGGCGCCGATCGCCTTGCACTCGGGCAACTTCCCACACTGCATATCGATGGCAAGACCTACAAGCGCCGAGGCGATGACAACAATTACGGGATGACGCTCTACGACACGAAGGGCAGTGAGCGCGGCGGCATGGCTTTCATGGGTACCGGACGCGTCGGGCTCGCGCTCGATCGCGCCACGCCGCCGTACGAGGGAATCGGCCTGATGATCGATGACAAGGAGAATTTTGCCGGGATGTACATCAACTACGGCGATCCCAAGGCGCAGGACTCGGCGATTGAATTTGGTACCGATGCCAACACGGCCCAGATAAAGATCAACGGCAAGGACGGCCGGCCACGTGCCAATCTGGACTTCGACGGCACCAACAAGCCGGCGTGGCGATTCGACGACGCCGCCTCGGCAAGCGCAGCCGCGGAGAAGGAACAGGCGGCGCCGGCGGAAAAGCACTGACCGCGCCACGAATCGCTCGAGCATCCGGGCCAGGGAAGGCCCGAACACGCGGAACATGCTCCCGTCTCAACGCCACGGGAATCTCCCCATCGGGAACACCTCAGCGCATGTGCACCCAGTAGACATGGATGCCATTGGCCTGATCATCTGCCCGACGCCCCGGGCGTCCATCCACGACAAGGCCCCACTTCGATTTCCGTTCGCCTGCCTGGACGAAGTCGATGCGCACGTTTTCGCCCTGCGGAATGATGAAGGCGGCCTCGACCACCATCGAACCTTCGCGCTCGAACACCAGTGTCGCGGGTTTGGCCGTTCCTGCGCCCCAGCCCACGTACAGCTCGCACGCCACCGGGGAAAACACGCCGCGGTTGTCCAGCGCCCAACCCGCCGTCTTTTCAAGCAGGGACTTCAACTCGGGATCGTCCCAATCGACGTGGTGTCGCGAGGGCGGGTTGGTGCCGTATTTCATGGGGCCGATGGGCCAATCCTCAATTTCATTCAAAACCGCTTCAGGCGCGAGTCCGCGCGTCAAAAGTCGTCGTGCTGACATCCACCACGCGGTGATCGGGCGGGCAAGGCATCCACAGTGCCTGCAGCAAAACTACACGCGTCTTGGTCAAGATATCGTCCACACCGCCGCATGCTTGAGCGGAGAGGCGGTACCAGGCGCAGGCCGAATCCGGCCGAAAGGCTTCATTAACAAGCGCGCTGTCGCCTGGAACGGGAAGCTGCCGGCTGACCACACCCGTCAGCCGTCGGACGTCACGACTACCGGCGCGGCATGCGGCGTTCCAACCCTGCCCAGCAGCCTTGCACGGAGCCAGCGCTCGCAAGGTACCGAAAGCCAGCGTTCCACCGCCGCGCCAAGCAGCCAGCAGACTGGCAGGGTTACCAGATACCACAGGAACCCTCCACGCAGATCGCCGCCAGTCAGTCGAAATAGCCGTACTGCCGCAAACACCACGAACATGTGAGTCAGATAGATTTCGTAACTGAGCCGCCCCCAGGAACGCATCCAGTCCAACCCTCGCCATGCTCGCCACGGACCACGTCGTTGACGTTGGTCGCACGCCAGCAACAGGCATAGCGCCGACACGGCCAGCAACAGCAGGTAGCCATCGCGAAGCAGGCTCCACATCCACGCGCCATAGATTGTTGTGGCCGTCAGGGCGATCGCGCCACACCCTCCCAGCAGGATGCTCGTGCGTCGCGACGGCAGTGGCCACGCGGATGCCACCAGTGCGCCCAGCACGCCAATGGCAATGGCCGACATCCCGGGTAGATAAGCCTTTTCCTGCCAGATCTCGTTGCTGCGCAGGGCAGCGTGCGTCCATGGCATCGACAACGCGAGCAAGGCCAGCCATGACACCAGCACCCAGCGTCGCCGTGTCATCAGGCAGGCCAGTGGAAAGCCGATGTAGAACACTTCCTCGATCGACAGCGACCACAGCACATCCCAGTTGCCCGGCAGATATCCCTTGTGCCCCTCGTACCAGTTCAGATGCAGGCCGAGCGCGGCCCAGATCGCGCCCGGCAACGACTGGCCCGGACGACGGATGGTGTATTCCGGCACGGCAAGCAGATGCAGCACGCTCAACACGGCGATCAGGATGAGCAGGCACGGCATGATGCGGGCGAAGCGTCGCGCATAGAACACGCGCAAATCGATCCGCTGCAGGCTGCCCCAGCGACGCAGCGCGTTGCCCGCGATCAGGAAGCCGGAGATCACGAAAAACACGAATACCGCCTCATAGCCGTTGTAGTTCAGGCGGCTGAGGAACCACGCCGGCACGAAGTCGGCCAGCACCGTCTGCTTCAGGGGAATGCGCAGACCGAGATGGTTGAAGACCACCAGCACGATCGCCAGACCGCGCAGCAGGTCGATACCAGGGTTGCGGAGGGTCGCCGGAAGCGAGTTCCGCGAGCTTGCTGCCACTGTCTGCATGAATCAGGGACGCATGAATGATCTGCCGCATCATCAACGAGCATTACGCCAGCGGCAACTGCCGACTCAGTCGATCACGCGCACGCCCTTCCAGAAAGCGACGCGGCCGGCAATCTCCACGGCAGCCTCCCTGGGCTGCGGGTAATACCACGCCGCCTGGGCATTCACCGCATCACCGACGACCACGTCGTAGTAGCTTGCCGTGCCCTTCCAGGGGCAAATGCTGTGATGCTCGCTTTCGCGAAAATGCTCGCGCTTCAGCGAGGCGCCAGGGAAGTACGGATTGCCCTCGACCACGACGATATCGTCGCTTTCGGCGAGCACGATGCCATTCCAGAGGGCTTTCATCCGTCGTCCCCCAAATCCTGCCCCGGGAAAAGCACATCGGTATAGCCGAACTGGCTGAAATCGGTGATCCGGGAGGGATACAGGCGGCCGATGAGATGGTCGCATTCGTGCTGCACCACGCGGGCATGAAAACCTTCGGCAGTGCGGTCGATGCGCGCGCCCTGCGGGTCGATGCCCTGGTAACGGATCAGGCTGTAGCGGCTCACCGCCCCGCGCAAGCCGGGCACCGACAGGCAGCCTTCCCAGCCGTCCTCCATGTCCTGCGACACCGGCGTGATCACCGGATTGAGCAGGATCGTGCGTGGTACGGCAGGCGCATCGGGGTAGCGGTCGTTGTTGTCGAAGCCGAAGATCACCAGCTGCAGATCGACACCGATCTGTGGCGCCGCCAGGCCCACGCCATCAGCGGCGTGCATGGTGTCGAACATGTCGGCGATCAGGGCATCCAGTTCGGCGCTGCCGACCATGCCCGCAGGCACGGTCGGGGCGATGCGCAGCAGGCGCGGGTCGCCCATCTTCAGGATTTCACGAATCATGCGGGAGCCTCGCGCTGGGAACCTCTCCCCTTCGTGTGGCCTTGGTCGCACCGACACAAGGCCACGCCCGGCGGTCGTTCAGCGACCGCCGAACACTTTCTTCAACAGTTCGGTGGTGCGCGCGCCAGGATTGGTACGGATCGATTGCTCCTCGGCGCCGATTTCCGTGAACAGGCCATCGATCGTCTTCCTCGTCACATAGTCGTCCAGGTCCAGCGCACTGCCGCCCGTGCCCGACTTGCTGCCGCCGAATGCGCCGAGCGCGCCACCCAATGGACCACCCATGCCGCCGGCGGTGAATGACTTGTACTTCTGGGTGACGCCGACGCTCTCGGTAGCTTTCGCCACGATCGGATGGATCCGCGCGGTCAGCGCATCTCCGGCCACGCGACGGAAGAAGTCGGTGGCCGCGTGGTCGCCGCCGGCAAGAATGCCGCGTGCGTCGCTCAGCGTCATCTTGCGGATCGCGTCGCCGAAGATCTGGGCCACCTGCGGCACCGCCTTCTCGGCCGCGCGATTCATGCTCAACTCGAACGCGTCGACCTTGGCACCCTGTCCCAACTGCTTCGCCAGCTTGCCGGCCTGTTCAAGCTTGCCCGGCAACGGAATGCGCACCTTGCTGTTATTCCAGAAGCCGCCGTCGCGGCCAAGACTGTTGATCGCGTTGGTGGTGCCCTTGGCCAGCGCCTCCTTCAGACCGGCGGCGATGTCGCCGGTGGGCAGGTTGCTGCTCAGTTGCGACGCATGGGTGCCGTGCGTGGACTGCTTGACCTTGTTCAACAGTTCCTTGAACTGGCCTGAACCCAGCGCCGTCAGCGGCACCACCGCCGCCGCGAGAGCAAGACCAAGCAGGCTGTGGCGAATGGCAGTACGCATGACGAATTCCTTCTGGTCGACAGTGCGGCCAGTGTAGTCCCGTCGACGCCGCATGACGCGATCACAAAGCTTGTGCCATTCGACCAATGGCTAATGCGGCTTGAACGGTTTTGGGATTGACCGCAGTGGCGTACGGGCAGACCCTTGGGGAGCCATCGAGGAGAGCTCATCCATGCAAGCCGCCGTCATGCCCAAGCCCAGCCCGGCCAGCAAGATCCTGTGGGTCGCCATCGCCATTGTCGGGGCGGTTTGCCTCGGTGTGGTCGCGCTCAGACGCGGCGAGCCGGTCAACGCGATCTGGCTGGTCGCCGCCTCGATCGCGGTTTTCTCGATCGGCTATCGCTTCTACGGCAAGTTCATCGAGCACTCCGTGCTCAGACTGGATCCGACCCGAGCGCCACCTTCGGTGCTGCGCAACGACGGCCTGGATTACGTGCCCACCGACAAGTGGGTGGTATTCGGTCACCACTTCGCCGCGATCGCCGGCGCCGGTCCGCTGGTCGGCCCAGTACTGGCCGCGCAAATGGGCTACCTGCCCGGCACGCTGTGGATTCTGTTCGGTGTGGTATTTGCCGGCGCCGTGCAGGACTTCATGATTCTGGGCCTGTCGCTGCGCCGCGACGCCCGTTCGCTCGGCCACATGCTGCGTGAGGAACTGGGCCCGGTGCCCGGCATCGTGGCGATGGTTGGCGTGCTGGTGCTGATGATGATCGTGCTGGCGGTGCTCGCGCTGGTGGTGGTCAAGGCGCTCACGCACAGCCCGTGGGGCACCTTCACCGTGGCCTGCACGATTCCGATCGCGTTCCTGATGGGCGGCTACATGCGCTGGTTCCGTCCGGGACGCATTCTCGAAGTGTCCGTGATCGGCCTTATCCTGCTGCTGGCGTCGATCTGGTTCGGCAAGTTCGTGGCCGACTCGGCCACGCTGGGGCCGATGTTCGATTTCGACGCCAAGGCACTGGCCTGGCTGCTGATCGCCTACGGCTTCTGCGCCTCGGTGCTGCCGGTATGGTTGCTGCTGGCGCCGCGCGATTACCTGTCCACCTTCCTCAAGATCGGCACCATCGCCTTGCTGGCGCTGGCCATCCTGATCGCTGCACCGGACCTGCAAATGCCGGCGGTCACCCGCTTCATCGACGGCAGTGGCCCGGTCTTCTCCGGCAACCTGTTCCCGTTCCTGTTCATCACCATCGCCTGCGGTGCGGTCTCCGGTTGGCATTCGATCATCGCCTCCGGTACCACGCCCAAGCTGCTCGCCAATGAAGGCCAGGCACGCATGGTCGGCTACGGCGGCATGCTGATGGAGGCGTTCGTGGCGATCATGGCGCTGATCGCCGCCACCTATCTGCACCCCGGCGTGTACTTCGCGATGAACTCGCCCAGCGCGATCATCGGCACCACGGTGCAGGAAGCGGCCACCACGATCAGCCAGTGGGGCTTCGTGGTGACGCCGGACGAACTGATCCGCACCGCGAAGGACATCGGTGAAAGCACCATCCTCAGCCGCGCCGGTGGCGCACCGACGCTGGCCGTTGGCATGGCCCAGCTGCTGCACAACATCCTGCCCGGTGGCGGCATGATGGCGTTCTGGTACCACTACGCGATCCTGTTCGAAGCCTTGTTCATCCTCACCACCGTCGACGCCGGCACGCGCGTGGGCCGCTTCATGATCCAGGAGATCGCCGGCCTGATCCACAAACCGCTGCAGGAAACCACCTCCTGGACGGGCAATCTGCTGGCCACCGCGATCTGCGTGTTCCTGTGGGGCTACTTCCTTTACCAGGGTGCCGTCGATCCGCTGGGCGGCATCAACACCTTGTGGCCGCTGTTCGGCATCGCCAACCAGATGCTCGCCGCGATCGCGCTGATGCTGGCCACCGTGGTGGTGGTCAAGCTCAAGCGCCAGCGCTACGTGCTGGTGCCGGGCATCCCGGCGTTGTGGCTGATCGTCTGCACGCTCACCGCCGGCTACCAGAAACTGGTCGGCCCGATCAGCTTCACTGCCGCTGCCAACAAGTACAACGCCGCCATGCAGCAAGGCCAGTTGCTGGCGCCGGCCAAGACCCAGGCCACCATGCAGCAGATCGTCACCAACAACTACGTGGACATGGCACTCACCGGCCTGTTCATGGCGCTGATCGTGGTCATGGTGCTGTTCTGCCTGCGGGCCCTGATCCGGGCGTGGCAGACCGACCACCCCACCGCGCACGAAGAGCCCTATGTGGCGCTGAGCAGCGTGGTCAACTGAGGAAGACGTGATGAACGCGACCTTCCAGTCCGTACGCAAGTGGGCGGTGCAAACCGCCCGCCTGTGCTGCGGCATTCCCGACTACGACATCTACGTGAAGCACCTGCGCGAGCACCATCCCGAGCGCAAGGTGCCGAGCTACGACGAGTTCTTTCGCGAGCGGCAGGAAGCCCGCTACAAGGGCGGCGGCGGGCGCTGCTGCTGACCTCTCCGGGCAGGAACCCGCGCCCGCCGGTTCCTGCATCGGTCAACACCCTCGCCGGTCGACGCGCACTGGCGATCTGCGCGCAAGAGAGGACAATGGTCAGATTGCCTGTCCAGCCCAGCATTCATGACCCCAAAGAACCGCGCAGCCGCCATGCCTGCGCAGCGCCATGCCGGCCTGCGCGTCATCGCCATCTACGAAATCATCAAGACGCTGTGCCTGCTGCTGGTCGCGGCGATGGCGTTCCATTTCTACCGTGAACAGAATTTCGATCGGCTGGTGCACTGGCTGGAACATCTTTCGCTGGCGGACAGCAACGGCCTGCGCTGGAAACTGGTGGAATGGCTGCAGGAGTTCGGGCCGAGCAAGTTCGTCGCCGTGGGGTTGGTGGCGCTCGGCTATGCGGTGCTGTTCGGCATCGAGGGCATCGGCCTGTGGCTGGGCAAGCATTGGGCGGAATGGTTCACGGTGATCGCCACCGGCTCGCTGATTCCGCTGGAGCTGTACGAAACGCTCTACCACTTCGGTTGGCTCAAGCTGGCCACCCTGGTCGGCAATGTCGCCATCATCATTTATCTGGTGCGCATCGCGCTGCAGCCACGCACGCCGAAATAACGCGGCCCTACACTTCGTGATGGATAGCCTCGGCGGGCGGCGCTTCGGCTTCGGCCTCACCCTGCCGCCGCGGCATCAGCTCGACCAGATACATCGCCGCCAGGATCAAGCCGCCACCGGCCAACATGCGCCAGCTCAGCGCATCCACGCCCAGCAATACGGCGAAGCCCGCGGCGAAGACCGGCTCGGTGGTCATCACGATGGCCGCACGCGCCGCTGGGAGGTGGGACTGCGCCCAGGTTTGCATCAGCATCGCGCCGGCGCCGGCGATCAGCGCCATGTACAGCACGGCGAACCACGCGCTGCGATCAGGCGGCAACACCGGGCCGTGCGGCGCGGTGGCGAGCAGACACACGGTGGCGATCGCCACCATTTGCACCGCAGACAAGCCGAACGCCTCGCCCTGTCGCGACCACTGGCCGAGCAGCACGATATGCAGCGCGTACATCACCGCGGACGCCAGCGTCAGCCATACGCCCGGACCCACTGACACGCCGTTCAACGACAACAGGCCCAGGCCGAGCGTGGACAGCAGCACGGCAATCCACACGATGCCGGCCATCCGCTGGCCGAGCAGCAGCATCGCCAGGATCGGCGTGAACACCACATACATGCCGGTGGCGAAGCCGCTCACGCTGGGCGCGATCAGCGACAACCCCCAGGTCTGCAGCAGTTGGCCGACACCGTAGACCACGCCAAGCAGCAGGCCACGCAGCACCTGTTGCCGGCCCAGCCGCCACACCGGTCGTGCGAACAACAGCAGCATCGCCGCGGCGGCGATCGCGAAACGCACGGCGAGGAAGTCCGCCACCGGCATCCGACCGATCACGTCCTTGATAAGCACGAACGTCGAGCCCCAGACCGCCGTCATCGCGACAAGGCCCAGGGTGGCTAGCGTGGTCAGGCCGCGGATGGTGGAAGACATGGGAGGGAATCAAGGGGCGGTGAGGCGGGCACGGTAGCGCAAACACGCCCGCGGATGTCATATCTCAATCGTTGTCGATGGCCTGGGTGCTGCGCCGCGCCTTGAGCAACAGCAACCGCCCCAACTGACCGGGGACTTGCAGCGCGAAGTGCGCCCAGATGCCCAGCCACACCGCGGCCGAAACCAGCGGATTCCCGGCTGCCGGATCGTGCTTGCGGAACCATCGCCACATGCCGCGATGCTTGTGCCGGCTGACGAAGACCGGCCGATGCCGGCTGGAGCTTCCCTTGCCGTGATGCACGCGAATATCCCCGGCCAGCCACACCTGATAGCCGATGTCGCGCACGCGCCGACAGAGGTCCAGGTCCTCGCAGTGCAGGAAGTAGTCCTCGTCGAAGCCGCCGATTCGCTGGAACAACGCACGCGGCATCAGCATCAACGCGCCGGACACGGCCTCGGTTTCGATCAGCCGCGGCGGGATCTCACCCTCCACGTTGACCTTTTCGCCGGAGCGGTTGAGCATGCTGTTGAGCGAACGTTGCAGCAGCGGATCGCGCCGCCAGGATGCCGGGTCAGCGCGTCCATCGGCGTCGCAGACCACCGCCCCGATCAGCCCGACCTTCGGTTTGCCCACCAGCAGCCCCACCAGCCGCTGCAGGTCGCCGTCTTGCAGAACGCAATCGGGATTGAGCACCAGCAAGGCATCGCCGTGGGCCTGCCGCACGGCCAGGTTCACGGCCGGACCGAAGCCGAGGTTTGCCTTGTTGTAGATGACCTTGAGCCGGGTGTCGTGTGCATGCGCACGCGCGATCGCCTCGGGCACGCCGTCATGCGAATCGTTGTCCACCAACAGCAATTCCAGCGCCATGGGACTGGCCAGAACGCTGCGAACGCAATCGCGCAGAGCGGGGCCACTATCGGCACATACCACGACCACACTGAGCGGAAGCGCAAACGGAGAGCGGTGGAATGCGGGGGTATCCATCGAACAAGTATGCGCGGTGACGCGTGAACGTAAAACCTCACGCATCAAAGTGCCGAGGGCATCGGTCACCCGGGCAAATCGGCTTCCTCGTCATCCTCGCCGAGCGCTGCCGGCAAGGCCAGCGGCAGCGTGTCGTCTCCGCGGCTCAACCATGGCTGCTCGCCGTCCCAGCCAACCATTTGCCAGCGACGCAAGCGGTGTCGCCGACCGCGCTGGCGATCCCACAACAGCAGCGTGCGGCCGTCGCTCAGGCGAGCCACCAGCCAGCGACCCGAGGGGCTGAAAGCCACGGCATCGTCTACGCCCTCCAGGGATTCTCCCGTGGCAAATCTGCAGACACCCTCGACGCAGCTGATGTGCCCACCCAGCGGATCAAGCAGCTCGTCGTTCACGCGCTGCCATTGCACGGGTTGCAACTCGATGATGCGCGCTGGGGCCAGTGCCAACTCCGGCCACTCCGGCGTGGGTGCACCAGCGGGCGCGCGGCGCAGCTCTCGGTCAAGCCATGCTTCGAGGCCGGCCAGCAGGGTATATCCGGCAAGCGCGCCGAGCAGGGCTGCGCCCCAGGCGAAGGCGTCACCCCCCAGACTCCGTTGCAATGCGAACAACATGCCGGGCAAGCCCCAGCGCAACGCGCGGCGAATCAACCCGGCATGCGCCGTGGTCAGACGTTCCTCCAGCAACCAGGCCAACGCCGCGAGCGCCAGCAACAGGGGCAGCCCAAGCCACCACGGCAGCACTGCCAGCAAGACCATCCAGAGCGGGCCCGGCAGCACGTCGCGCCACGCGGACCCGCGACGCCGAGTCATGACTCAGCGCTCCGCGGGCCGTGATGGATTCAGCCGCACCACACGCGGGCGTTGCGGAACATGCGCATCCACGGTGAGTCCTCGCCCCAGCTTTCCGGATGCCAACTCAGCTGGGCCGTGCGGAACACCCGCTCGGGGTGCGGCATCATGATCGTCACGCGACCATCGGCGGCAGTGAAACCGGCCAGGCCTCCGGGCGAGCCATTGGTATTGAGCGGGAAGCTCTCGGTCGGTCGGCCGCGATTGTCGACAAAGCGCACTGCGCCGTTCGACTTCGACGGGCTGCACACCTGCGGAAAGCTGACCCGGCCTTCGCCATGCGCCACCGCCACCGGAATCCGCGAGCCGGCCATGCCCTTGAAGAACAGGCTTGGCGTGTCGAGGATTTCCAGCGTGACCAGCCGCGACTCGTATTGCTCGGACGCGTTGCGCAGGAACTTCGGCCAGTGCTGGGCGCCGGGAATGATCTCTTTCAGTTGCGAGAGCATCTGGCAACCATTGCACACGCCGAGCGCGAACTTCGCCGGATCGGCGAAGAACGCCGCGAATTGCTCGCGCAGCATCGGGTTGTAGAGAATCGAGGTGGCCCAGCCGCGGCCGGCACCGAGCACGTCGCCATACGAGAATCCGCCGCACGCCGCGAAGCCGCGAAAGTCGGCGAGCTTCACCCGGCCGCTGGCCAGATCCGACATGTGCACGTCGACCGCATCGAAACCGGCACGGGTGAATGCCGCCGACATTTCCACCTGGCCATTGACGCCCTGCTCGCGCAGGATCGCGATGCGCGGACGTTCGCCGCCGGCGATGAGTGCTGCCGCCACATCCTGGGCCGGGTCGAAGCTCAGCTTCGGACTGATGCCCGGATCGGCATCGTCCATCCGCCATTCCAGCTCGGCGTCGGCGCTCTGCGGGTTGTCGCGCTGGCGCTGCATCGCATGACTGGTTTCATTCCACGCCTTGAACAGCGTGCTCCAGTTCCACTTGAACACGGTCTCGTCGCCGAGGAACAGCTTGATGCCCAGCTTTTCCTTGGGTCGACCGATCCGACAGCTGATGCCGGCCAGGCCGTACTTCACCAGCAAGGCCTCGAAGGACTCGCGATTGGCCTCGACCACCTGCACCACCGCGCCAAGTTCCTCGTTGAAAAGCGCCCGCAGCGTGGCCTCGGCCCAGCCGTCCAGATGGATTTCCAGACCGCAATGCCCGGCGAAGGCCATCTCCATCAGGGTCGTGATGACGCCGCCGTCGGAACGGTCGTGATACGCCAGCAGCAAGCCGGCGGCGTTCGCTTCCTGGATCAGGTCGAACAGTGCCTTGAGTCGTTTCGGATCATCCAGATCCGGCGGCACGCCACCGGAACGGTTGAACACCTGGGTCAGGCAGGAGCCACCGAGCCGGTCGCGGCCGGCGCCAAGGTCGATCAGCCACAGGTCCGAATGACCATGATCGAGCCTGAGCTGCGGCGTCAGCGTGCGCCGCACATCGGTGACGCGGGCAAAGCCGGTGATCACCAGCGACACCGGCGACACCGTGCGCTGGTCCATTTCGCCGTCATGCCACACCGTCTGCATCGACAGCGAGTCCTTGCCGACCGGGATGGAAATATCCAGCGCCGGACACAACTCCATGCCCACCGCCTTGACCGCATCGAACAACGCGGCGTCTTCGCCGGGGTGATTCACCGCCGCCATCCAGTTCGCCGACAGGCGGATCTCGCCGAGGTTGGCGATCGGTGCGGCGGCGAGATTGGTGATGGCCTCACCCACGGCCAGGCGCGCGGCATCGGCGCTGCTCAGCAAGGCCACCGGCGCACGCTCGGCCATCGCCATCGCCTCACCGGCATAGCCGTCGAAGTCACTGATGGTCACCGCGCAATCGGACACCGGCACCTGCCACGGACCGACCATCGGGTCACGATGGTTCAACCCGCCGACGGTACGATCGCCGATGGTGATCAGGAAACTCTTGCTGCCGACGGTGGGCAGGCGCAGCACGCGCATCAGCGCCTCGTCCAGACCCACGCCGGAAAGATCCGGCACCAGGTCGACGCGCGGCTTGACCCGCTTCGCGTCGCGATGCATCCGCGGCGGCTTGCCGAACAGCACGTCCATCGGCAGGTCGATCACGGTCAGTTCGCGACGCGGATCGGTCAGCACCAGCTGACGCTCGGCCGTGGCGTCACCCACCACCGCGTACGGGCAACGTTCGCGCTGGCACATCGCCTCGAAGTCGGCGAGGTCTTCCGGCGCAATGGCGAGTACGTAACGTTCCTGCGATTCGTTGCTCCATACCTGCATCGGTGACAGCGAGGGGTCGTCGCAAGGGATCTTCGACAGGTCGATCACACCACCGACGCTGGCGTCGTTGAGCAATTCGGGAATGGCATTGGAAAGACCACCGGCGCCCACGTCGTGCACGCTGACGATCGGGTTATGGTCACCGCGCGCGCAGCAGGCGTCGATCACTTCCTGGCAGCGCCGCTCCATCTCGGCGTTGTCGCGCTGCACCGAGGCAAAATCCAGTTCCGCACTGGACGCACCGCCGGCGACCGACGAGGCAGCGCCGCCACCCAAGCCGATCAGCATCGCCGGACCACCCAGCACGATCACCTTGTTGCCCGGCTGCACCGGCCGCTTCAGCACGTGGTCGGGGCGCAGGTTGGCCAGGCCGCCGGCCAGCATGATCGGCTTGTCGTAACCACGACGAAAACCCGGCTGGCCGGGCAATTCGGTTTCGTAGCTGCGGAAATAGCCGCCCAGACAGGGACGCCCGAATTCGTTGTTGAACGCCGCCGCGCCCAGCGGACCATCACGCATGATCTCGAACGCGCTGGCCATGCGCGGCGGCAGCGGGCGCTGCACCTCCCACGGCTGCGGATGACCGGGAATACGCAAGTCGGACACCGAGAAGCCGGTAAGTCCGGCCTTGGGCTTGCCGCCGCGACCGGTGGCACCCTCGTCGCGAATCTCGCCGCCGGCGCCGGTGGCCGCGCCCGGCCACGGCGCGATCGCAGTGGGGTGGTTGTGCGTCTCGACCTTGATCGCGAAATCGATGCGTTCGGGATGGCCGAGCCACACGCGGTCGGCCGGGTCAGCGAAGAAGCGTCGACCCTCGCTGCCCTCGATCACGGCCGCGTTATCCGAATAGGCGGACAGGGTATGCGCGGGGGACTGCTGGTGGGTGTGCTTGATCATGCCGAACAGGCTCTTGTCCTGTTCCTCACCATCCACTGTCCAGCTGGCGTTGAACACCTTGTGCCGGCAATGCTCGGAGTTGGCCTGGGCGAACATGAAGAGTTCGGCATCGGTGGGATCGCGACCGAGTTCGGCATAACGATCGACCAGATAGTCGATCTCGTCGTCGGCCAGGGCCAGGCCCAGCCGCGCGTTCGCCTCGGCCAGCGCGGCCTGCGGCTCGGCGCCGAGCGCAACGTGCACCAGATCGCCCGGCGAACCGGCCAAAAACAGACCCTGTGCCTGATCAATGCCGGTCAGCACCGACTGCGTCATCGCATCGTGCAGCACGGCCATGATCGCGGCGTGGTCCGGCGCGTCCGTGTCGGGCAGCCCGGCGACCCGCCAGGCCAGCCCGCGCTCGACCCGGCGGACATCGAAACCGGCACCATGGACGATGTCGGTCGCCTTGCTCGACCACGGCGAAATCGTGCCCAGCCGCGGCACCACCCACAGCGTGGCCGGCTCCGGCGGGGCATCCTTCGCCTCCAGCACGGCCAACAGCCGTTCGCGCAGCTCGCCTTGGGGCGCGGCTTCGGCGTCAATGAAATAGACAAACCACGACGCCTGCACGCGCACCCCGTGATGCAAGGCATCGAGGTGGGCATTGAGGCGTTCGAGGCGGAACGGCGAGAGGGCGCTCTGCCCGTCGAGTGCGATCATGCGGGGAACGGCGCTATTCGAGGGAAACGCCTATTCTAACCCATGCTGCAATACGGCATGACCCTCCCTGCCGGAAGGGGACAGGCCGGCGGTTGCGGCCTCAGCCGCCCTGCTTGAGCGCCTGCAGCAGCTGTTCGGGCGTCACGTAACCGCCCAGGGTGCGGCCATCCGGGCCGTAAATGGCCGGCGTGCCGCTGACGCCAAGCTTCACGCCCAGGTTGAACTGATCCTTGACCGGGTTGGCGCAGGTCAGCGGCGCCGGCACCTTCCCCTCTTTCGCCGAGGTGAAGGCCGCCTTGCGGTCTTTCGCGCACCACACCGACACCATTTCGGTGTAGGTCGGCGTGGGTCGGCCGGCCGTGGTCACCAGCCCTTCGCGCGGCCAGGCCAGGTATTCCACCGCGATGCCTTCCTTGTTGAAGTCCGCGATGTGTTCGTGCAGCGCACGGCAGAAGCCGCAGTTGACGTCGGTGAAAACGCTGATCGTGTATTTCGGGTTGGCCGGTGCGTAGACGATCCGATCGGACGCCGGCACCTTGGCCAACTCGGCCTTGCGGAAACGCGCCCAGGCGTCGTCGCTGGCGTTCTGCTTGCGAGCCAGGTCAATCAGGTCGCCATGCATCATGTACTTGCCGTCGGTGCTGATGTACAGCATCTGGCCCGAGGCGATGACCTGGTAGAAACCCGGCATCGGCGCCGGCTCGATCACGTCCACGCGGATGTTCGGTGCGAGCTTGGAAATAGCCTGCTGAACCATCGCACGCGCGGCCGGCGTCACGGTGGCGGTGGCGGTGGCGGGCGGTGCGGCATCGTTCTGCACGGCGCACGCACTCAGCGACAAGCCGCCCAGGCCAAGGGCCAGTATCAGACTCTTCAACATCAGCAACCTCATTCACGTCGGTCCGTCGCGAGGGCCGACGGGATCGCCCATTCTGGCACAACGGCCTGAACGTCCCATGCGGCAAGAGGGCGCGCTCAAGCGATTTGTGGCGCGCATCACGGGCTACCCATCACCCCCGCGGATGATGCTGCGCATGCAGCCGCTTCAGCCCCTCTTTCGCCACCAGCGTGTAGATCTGTGTGGTACTGAGCGAGCTGTGGCCGAGCAGCATCTGCAGCGCGCGCAGGTCGGCGCCGTGATTGAGCAGGTGGGTGGCGAAGGAATGGCGCAGCACGTGCGGCGAGATGCGTTTGGGGTTGATGCCGATGCGCAGCGCGTAGCGTTTCACCAGGGTCCAGAACATCTGACGGGTCATGCCCTCGCCGCGCTGGCTGAGGAACAGCGCCGGCGGCTGTCGACCCTTGGCCAACGTGGGGCGGGCGTCGGTGAGATAGGCGGCAATATGCGTGAGCGCTTCCTCGCCGACCGGCACCAGCCGATCCTTGCCGCCCTTGCCGGTGACGCGAAGCACCCCTTGCCGCGCATTCAGTGCGGCCAGCGGCAGCTCGACCAGCTCGGATACGCGCAAGCCGGAGGCATACATCAGTTCCAGCATGGCGCGGTCGCGCAGACCCAGCGCAGTGGTGGTGTCCGGCGCGACCAGCAGGCTTTCGATCTCCCGTTCGGCCAGCGCCTTGGGCAGGCTGCGCGGCAGCTTGGGCCGCTCGATCAGCAACGTGGGGTCGACCCGGCTCGGCTCGTCGCGTACCAGGAAGGCGTAGTAACGGCGGAACGCCGACTGTCGCCGAGCCAGTGATCGCACGGCCACCGCCTGGCTGCCGTGATAGGTGGAGATATCCTCGCGTCGCGCCGTGGCGAGGTCTCGGCCGCGAGTGCCCAGCCAGGCGGCGAGTGATTCCAGGTCACGCCGGTAGGCTTCCAGCGTGCGCTCGGCCAGTCCGTCTTCCGACCACACCCGCTCGATGAACGCGGCGATGCTCCGGCGGTCGGCTTCGGCGATACTGTCGCGAACTTTTTCCTTTTCCATGCGCACGATGCTGGCCATTGCGCGCGCACGACGCAAGCGACCGGACACGATGCCCGCAGATTTCACCGTTACCGACACCCCCTGTCCGCTGTGGCGCCGACTGCTGGCGCTGGTCTATGACCTGCTGATCGTCGTGGCGATCGTGATGGTGGTCGGACTGTTGTGCCAACTGGCCACCGGCGGCCGGTTGATCACCACCGGCGCAAAAACCATCGTGCCGATCTGGTACCAGTTGCTGCAGGGCCTGGTGATAGCGGCCTATTTCATCAGTTCCTGGCGCCGTGGCGGACAGACCGTCGGCATGCGCCCGTGGCACATACGGGTCACCCGCGACGACGGTGGCCCGGTGACCTTGCAGCAGAGCCTGATCCGCCTGCTGGTAGCCGGCGCGCCGATGGTGTTGCTGCTGCTGGCGCCGACCTTCGGCCTGCGCATCACCTTGTGGACGCTGCTGGTGGTGTGGGCGGGCTGGTTTGCCGTGGCGCTGCTGGATCGACGTCGCCGCGCGGTGCACGATCTGGCCGCCGGCACCGAGGTGCGCAGGCTGGACTGAACCGTATCCGGCTTCACGCCGCACTCAGCACGCCAAGGATCCAATCCCCGTATGAGCCGACCCCAAGCCGACACCCAGCGCAGCGACGCCGAGCTGATCCGTCTCAATCGCGGCTTCTACGAATCGCTGTGGTCGGATGCCCGGTTGATCGGGCCGGAAAGGTTCAACACCTGGCCGTTGTCGAGCGCGTTGGCCAGCGGCGCAGCGCGCCGGCTGGAGGTGGCCCCGGGTCTGCGCCCGCGACTGCCGCTGAGCGGGACCTGCTTTGTCGATCTGAGCCACGCCGCCCTGCGCCGGCTGCAAGCTGGCGGTGGCAACGCGGTGCACGGCATGATCGGCAACCTGCCCTGCGCCGACGCCAGCTTTGACCTGGTCTGCGCGCTCGACATCCTGGAGCATGTGGCCGATGACGACGGCGCACTGGCCGAACTGGCACGCGTCGCCGCGCCCGGTGCCAGCGTGCTGCTGTCGGTGCCGCTGCACCCGGAAGCATGGACTGCCTTTGACGAGTTCGTGGGGCATTACCGACGCTACGAACCGGCGCAGATCATCGCGCGGCTGGAACGACACGGATTCATCCTTGAACAGAGCGCCGTCTATGGCATGCAACCCGGTTCCTCGCGCCTGCTCGCCCTCGGCCAGTGGTATCTGACCCATCAGCGCGAGCGCGCCATGTGGTGGTACAACCGGGTCTTCATGCCGCTCGGCCTGCGCTTCCAGAAGCCGCTGCAATGGCGGGCCGGGCTGGGCGATACGCACGGGGTCGATGAAGTGCTGCTGCGCTGCACTTATCGACCCATGGCGGCGCCAAGTCACTGTTTGGATTGAAAGCCGCGGTTGCGGCGTCGCAACACAAAGCGGGAAAACGACGCTAAGATGGTCCTTTCGCCCCAGGCAATCCTCCCTTGATGCTCTATCAGATCCATGAGTGGCAACGCGCGTTCCTCGGCCCGCTGAGCTACTTCGCGCAAGCCAGCGCCGACATGCTCAACGACACCAGCAGTCCGTTCGCCAATGTACCGGGCGCGCAGCGGATGGCCGCCGGTTACGAGCTGATGCATCGGCTGGGCAAGGATTACGAGAAACCCGAATTCGGCATCCACACTGCCACCGCACATGATCACGAAATTGCGGTGATCGAGCGGGTGGCGCTGGCCAAGCCGTTCTGCCAGCTGAAGCGCTTCAAGCGCTTCAGCGACGATCCGTCCACCATCGAGAAGATGAAGAAGGATCCGGTCGTGCTGGTGGTGGCGCCGTTGTCCGGCCATCACGCCACCTTGTTGCGCGATACCGTGCGCACCCTGCTGCGCGATCACAAGGTGTACATCACCGACTGGGTCGACGCGCGCATGGTGCCGGCGTCCGAAGGCAGCTTCGGACTGGACGATTACGTCGCCTACGTGGAGGACTTCATCCGCCACATCGGCGCCGCCAGTCTTCACGTGATCTCGGTATGCCAGCCGACCGTGCCGGTGCTGGCCGCCGTCTCGCTGATGGCCGCACGCGGTGAGGAAACCCCCCGCAGCCTGACCATGATGGGTGGTCCGATCGACCCCCGGCGCAGCCCCACCAGCGTCGACAACCTGGCGACGCAACGGCCGCTGTCGTGGTTCAAGGGCAACGTGATCCACACCGTGCCGCCGAATTATCCCGGTCGCGGACGCGAGGTCTATCCAGGCTTCCTGCAGCACGCCGGCTTCATCGCGATGAACCCGAGCCGCCACATGACGTCGCACTGGGATTTTTACCAAGACCTGTTGCGCGGCGACCAGGACGACGCCCAATCGCACCGCAAGTTCTACGACGAATACAACGCCGTGCTCGACATGCCGGCGACGTTCTATCTCGACACCATCGAAAAGGTCTTCCAGCAATTCCTGCTGCCGCGCGGCGTGTGGGATGTGGCCGGCGAACGCGTCGACCCGTCGGCGATCAAGCGCAGCGCCCTGCTCACCATTGAAGGCGAGCTGGACGACATCTCCGGCCTGGGCCAGACCGAAGCGGCGCACGACCTGTGCAGCAGCATCCCGGCGAAGCGCCGCGCGCACAAGGTGATCGAGGGCGCCGGCCACTACGGCATCTTCAGCGGCCGCCGCTGGCGCGAGACGGTGTATCCGCAGGTGCGGGATTTCATCCGCCAGTTTGATCAAGCGGCGAAGTAACGCTGGCGGGTAATCCGTTGCGCGGCGCGTTTCGTTGCTTTTCGAGCAAGAGCCTTCGTCCTCCTTCGGAGAGCCAGGAGGACAAAAGCTCTTGCGCCGAAAGCTCTTTGCTTGGGAGGAAGCGAAAATGTTGCGCGCAGTGGCTCGACGAGAGCGCAAACAATCAATGCCGCGCGAAGAACTCGCGGAACGCGGTCGCCGTGCGCTCGATGCCGTCGTCGTCGATATCCAGATGCGTCACCAGCCGCAGCGTGGGAAGGTAGCCGATGCTGATGCGGATGCCGGCCTCGCGCAGATGGACGTCCAGATCGCGCAGACGTTCGGCCGGCACGTCGATGAAGACCATGTTGGTGTACTGGCCAAGCAGGTCGATGCCGGCGATCTCACGCAGGCGACCGGCAAGGTACTCGGCACGATGATGATCCTGCGCCAGCCGTGCCACGTGGTGATCCAGTGCGTGCAGGCCCGCCGCAGCAAGGATGCCGGCCTGGCGCCATCCGCCGCCAGCGACCTTGCGCCAGCGTCGCGCCTTGTCGATCAGCGCGTGCGAGCCCACCAGCACCGAACCCACCGGCGCACCCAGACCTTTCGACAGGCAGATCGAGACGGTGTCGAAGTGCCGGGTGATCTCGCGCGCTGGCACGCCGCACGCCGCGGCCGCGTTGAACAAACGTGCACCGTCCAGATGCAGGCCGAGGCCATGCGAGCGCGCCACGTCATGAGCGGCGACCAGATAGTCCAGCGGCAGCGCGCGGCCATGCCAGGTGTTTTCCAGCGCCAGCAGACGGGTACGTGCGAAATGCGGATCGACCGGCTTGATCGCCGCCTCGATGCGCGCCAACGGCAGCGAGCCGTCGTCGGCCTGCACGATCGGCTGCGGCTGGATCGAACCCAGCACGGCTGCGCCACCACCTTCGAACTTGTAGGTATGCGCATCCATGCCGACGAGGTACTCGTCGCCGCGTTCGCAATGGGCGAGCAAGGCCAGCAAATTGGATTGGGTGCCGCTGGGCACGAACAGACCCGCGTCAAAACCCAGTTCGTCGGCCAGGCGCTCCTGCAGCGCATTGACCGTGGGATCTTCGCCGTAAACGTCGTCGCCCATTTCGGCGCCAAGCATGGCTTCACGCATCGCGGCCGTCGGCCGGGTCACCGTATCGCTGCGCAGATCAACCCATTCCACGATGCACCCCTGCTGTCGGCAAAGCCGGCAGCTTGGCGCGATCTGCGTTCATCGGCAAGTTGGTCGTGCCCTTACAGCAATCGGTAATGCACCATTACCCAGCCCGCCGACGCGCTCAGCTGAATGCAGGCCAGAAACCAGAATCCGCAGGCATCCTTGTGCCACAAAGGCTTGGACATGACTCCCCCCCGAGAGTTGGTATGGCCGGAGCAGATGGCTCCCGCCCTGCGATGACGCCCGGCAAGCATCGCACCGCCGCGGTATCGATTCGATAGCGCAGGCTGTCGGATTGACGAGGCTGAGAACGCAGTCACATTGCCGATGGGCAACCGCTCACGCCCGAGCCCGTCGAGGGATTGCCGACGCGACGATCAAATGCGCCGGCGGAAGTACAGCCAGGCGACAAGCATCAGGATCAGGGCCGGCAACAAGTTGGCCAGCAGCGGTGGCATGCCGTACACGGTGCCGAAATTCACCATCGCCTGCTGCAGGAAATACCAGCCGAGCGCAAGCAGGATACCGATGAACATCCGTTTGCCGAGGCCGCCCGAACGCAGCGAGCCAAACGCGAACGGCATGGCGCAAAGCACCAGCACCAGCACGTTGAACGGATACAGCGCCCGCCCCCAGAACGCCACCGCATAGCTGCCGGCGCTCTGGCCGTTGCCTTCCAGATAATCCATGTTGCGGCGCAGATCGCGCATCGACAGGTATTGCGGCTGGATCACCGACTGCGCCAGCACCTGCGGATTCAGGCTGGACTTCCACGGCAGCACCGCTTCGGTGACGGCATGGGTGCCCGTGGCGTCCAGCGTGCTGATGCGCGCGTCGTGCAACATCCACTGCCGGCCATCGTGCTCGGCCGTCTTGGCCCAGATGAAACGGTGCAATTGTCCGTCCGCACTGAAAGTGAAGACGCGCACATCACTCAATTGCACGCTCGCCAGCCCATCTTGCCGCTTCAGCGAAGTACCGCGTGCGTTGATCACATCCTCGCCGTCGCGCGCCCACAATCCACTGCTGGTGGTCATGCCGAGGTTGCCGGACTTCATTCGCGCCTGCATCACCTGGGCCTGCTGGTCGCCCCACGGCGCCAGCGTCTCGCCCATGATCACCACGCCAACGATGAGCACCGCCACCACGCCGACCGCAGAGCCGGCGATGCGCAGCCGCGACATGCCTGCGGCGCGCAGCGCGGTGAGCTCACCCGTGCCGGCCAGACCACCCAGGCCGAGCAGGCCGCCGATCAGCGCGGCATTGCCAAACATCTCGTAGGCGCGACGCGGAAACGTCACCAGCACATAGGCCACCGCATTGCTCAGCGTATAGCCGTGCTTGCCGACGTTGCCGAGCTGGCGCAGCAACTGGGTCACCGCATCAAAGCCGGTCAGCACCAGCCACACCATCAGCATCGAGCCGAGCACGCTCATCGCGACCAGTCGATCCACCCGCTTGATGTTGAACACGCTCATGCGGCCACACCGGGTGACGTGGTCCGCGGCTTGCGCGGGGAATACTGCTTCCACAACATCCAGCCGCCCAAGGCGAGCACCAGCATGTGCAAGGCCCACAACGGCGCCTCGTTGTGCCAATGACCCTTGCCGATCTGGGCGCGCCCCAGTGCCAGCAGCGTGTAATACAGATAGAACGTGACCACAGCCAGCAACAGGCGACCGTATCGGGGCTCACGTGGACTCTGCCGGGCCAGCGGCAACGCCAGCAACAGCAGCACCAGGGTCAGCGGCGGCGCATTGGCACGCCAGGCGAACTCGGCCCGATCGGCCGGATCGTCGGACTGGAACAGCGCCGCACTGCTCTTGGAATGCGCGGGATCCTCGTCGTCGTCGGCCTGGACACTGGACAGCGAGGTGTCGTTGCGCTGGTACTGCATTTGACGCCAGTTGTTGGCGCCCAGTGGAATGTCGTATTGCCAGCCATCCTTGAACGCGATGAAGCGACCGTCGCCATTGCTTTCCTGATACAGCTCTCCGCTGGTCGCGCTGACCAGTTTCAGGTGTACGGGGCCATCCTTGCTCACGCTCTGGGTCGCCACGAAGGTGCGCCCCAGTTTGCTGCCGTCACGACTGAGGCTGTCGACAAAGATGATCCCTCCCTTGCCCGGCAATTCGGTGAAGCGCCCTGCATCGAGGCCAGCGGCAATGACCGACCGGTTCGCTGCGGCGACCATCGCATCGCTGGTGCGCACCGCCCACGGGCCCAGCCACAGCGAAACCAACGCCGTGATCGCCACCAGCACGGCGCCGAGAATCAGTACCGGTCGCAGCAGTCCGCGCGGCCCCATGCCCGATGACGACAGCACATGCATCTCGCTTTCGCGGTACATGCGGCCGAGGCCCAGCAGAATGCCGATGAAGCTGGCCAGCGGCATCATGTTGGTCAGGCCATCGAGCGTGCGCAGCCCCAGCACCTGGAACATCACGCTGGCCGGAAAGCTGCCATTGGCGACCTGCTGCAGGACCCGCGCGAACGCACTGCCGGCCACGATCACCAGCAGCACCACGACCGTGGCAGCCACGGTTTGCGCCAGCTCGCGCAGGAAATAGCGGTCGAGGATGCTCAGCATGCGATAAACTTGTCCGCTTGAACCGGCCCGGCACCATCGCCGGCAAACCGCAAGTCTAGCCTGTCCGGCCGCAGCCGGGCCCATGCAGGAACCATCCGATGACACTTCAGTTCAGCCTCGCCAGCATCGCCCCCGCCACCGTCGACAGTCCCTGCGTGCTGGTCGGCGTCTACGAACAGGGCGTGCTGACCAGCGCGGCTGCCCAGGTGGACACCGCCAGCGGCGGCGCCATCAAGCGTCAGGTGGAATCGGGTGACATCAGCGGCAAGGCCGGCTCGACCACGCTGCTGTTCGCACCCACGGGCGTCACCGCGCAGCGCGTGCTGGTCGTGGGTCTGGGCGCGCAGAAATCGTTCGACGCAGCGCGCTACCAGAAGGTGAATATCGAGGCGTCCCGTGCACTGGGTCGCCTGCCGTTGGCGAGCGCCGTTTCGTTCCTCGCCGAGGTCGAAGTACCCGGGCGCGACAACGCGTGGCGCGTGCGCATCGCGGCCCTGGCCAGCGACTATGCGGCCTATCGCTACACCGCCACTTTCAAGCCGCGCGACAAGAGCCGCCAGCCGGAACTGACCGCGCTCACCTTCGCTGCCAACTCCGACGCGCAGGGCGGCCTGGACCAGGCGCTGGCGATCGCCGAGGGCGTGCGTTTCGCCCGCGAGCTGGCCAACCTGCCGCCGAACATCTGCAATCCGGCGTACATCGCGAGCCAGGCGCAGGCGTTTGCCGACGCGCAGGACAAGGTCAGCTGCAAGGTGCTCGATGAAGTGGAGATGGAGAAGCTGGGCTTCGGCTCGCTGCTCGCCGTGGGCCGCGGCTCGGTCAACAAGCCGCGCCTGATCGCGCTGGAATACCACGGCGGCGACGCGGGCGACAAACCGTATGCCTTCGTCGGCAAGGGCGTCACCTTCGACTCCGGCGGCATCAGCCTCAAGCCGGGCGCCGGCATGGAGGAAATGAAGTTCGACATGGGCGGCGCCGCCGGCGTGCTTGGCGCGTTCGTGGCCGCGGTGAAGATGGGCGTGAAAGTGAATCTGGTGTGCGTGGTGCCCAGCGTCGAGAACATGCCCGACGGCGACAGCTATCGCCCCAGTGACGTGCTGACCAGCCTGTCCGGGCTGACCATCGAAGTGCTCAACACCGACGCCGAAGGCCGCCTGATCCTGTGCGACGCACTGACCTGGACGGCCCAGACCTACCAGCCGAAGGCACTGATCGACGCCGCCACGCTCACTGGCGCCTGCGTGGTCGCGCTGGGCAAGCACGCCACCGGCCTGATGAGCAAGCACGACGACCTCGCCGCGGAATTGCTGGCCGCAGGCGAAGAAACGCTTGACCGCGCCTGGCGCCTGCCGCTGTGGGACGATTACCAGACCCAGCTGGATTCGGGCTTTGCCGACGTCGCCAATATCGGCGGCAAGAGCGCCGGGGCCATTACCGCCGGCTGCTTCCTGTCCCGCTTCACCGACGGCCAGCGCTGGGCCCATCTGGACATCGCCGGCACCGCCTGGGATGAAGGCCGCAAGGGCCTGGCCACGGGCCGGCCGGTGGCCTTGCTGGCGCAGTGGCTGCTCAATCAGCAGTAAGCGATCAGGCATGGGAAACGAGTGGCTGCCGAGCGGCTACACTCGTTTCTCACGTCACTGACCTCACTCCCGACTCATGCCCCAAGCCGATTTCTATCTGATCGACAAGCCACGTTTTCGCGAGCAGCCATTGCTGCTGGCCTGCGAGCTGGCGAAAAAGGCGTTTGCCGCACAACAGCCCACGCTGATGCTTACCCGTGACTTTGCCGAAGCCGAAGCGCTGGACGACTTGCTGTGGGCGTTCGACGAAGACGCGATGATCCCGCACCAACTCGCGGGCGACGACGACGACGAGCACACCGCGGTGCTGATCGTGCCACCAGGCGTGGAAACGGCGGACCGGCCGCTGGTGATCAATTTGCGGGAAACCTGCCCGGCCGGGCGCTATCAGCGCGTGCTGGAAGTGGTGGCCGCGGATCCCGCCGCCCGCGACGGATCGCGCACGCGTTGGCGCGAATACCAGCGTCTTGGCTTCGAGGTGCGCAAGCACGACATGTAGTTCAGGCGGGAAGCGCTTCCTTGGCACTGGTTCGGATGATCACGCCTGCCAGCGCCGCAACCAGCTGTTCACCCGTGACCGGTTTGCGCAGGAAGCCATCCATGCCTGCCTCGCGTGCCCGTGCCTCGTCACCGCTGCCCGAGCGGGCGGTGACCGCCAGCATGGGCAGGTGCTGCCCGGCGTGCTCGCGTTGGCGGATCAGCCTGGCAATCTGGAAGCCGTCGACTCCCGGCAGGTCCAGGTCCAGCAGGACGGCATCGAAGGTGGCATTGGACACCTCGCCCAACGCAGCCAGTCCGTTGTCGACATGCTTGACCACGTGCCCCTCGCGCTCAAGCAAGGCGCAGATCACCGTCGCCACGATCGGGTCGTCCTCCACCAGCAGCAAGCGGTAATTGCGCTCCGTATCAATCTCGCGGATCGGGATGGCTGTTGGCTCGGCCAGCGGAATACGCACATGGAACGTGCTGCCACGTCCCAGACTCGACTCCAGCTCGATGCTTCCGCCCATCATGTCGGCCAGCTCGCGACAGATCGCCAGGCCCAGACCGCTGCCCACACGGCGCTGCGGACCTTCGGCCTGCTCGAATCGCTCGAACAAGCGCGCCTTGTTGGCCCCGGAAATACCCGGGCCGGTGTCACTGACGCTGCACAGCAAGCCACCTTCGATGCGCGTCGCACGCAGGACCACCTGGCCGTGCTCGGTGAACTTCAGTGCATTGTTGGCGAGGTTCAGCAGCACCTGCTTGATTCGCAGCGCGTCGCCTATCCATTGCGGCGGCAGGTCGTCCGCCATCTCCAGCACGAAGGGAACGCCCTTCGCGTGCGCCATGCCCTGCTCCAGCTGCGCCACTTCGCACAACAGTTGTCGCGGATCAAAGGGGGCGGGCTCCAGCTCCAGCCGGCCCGCCTCGATCCGGGCCAGGTCCAGTGCGTCATTGAGCAGCTTGAGCAGCATCCCGCCCGAGCGTTGCATGGCCTGCGTGTAATCGTGCTGCAGCGGGTTGAGCGAGGTGCTCAACAGCAATTCGGCCATGCCCATCACGCCCGTCATCGGTGTGCGAATCTCGTGACTCAGGGTGGCCAGGAACTGGCTCTTCGCCGCGCTGGCGGCTTCCGCCATCTGCCGCTGCTGCTCCACCATGGCCACATGGTGGCGACGTGCGAGTCGGCGACGCCAGATCCACAGGCCCAGCCAGATGCACAGCAACGCGATCAACGCATAGCCCAGCCAGGCCCACCAGCGCTGCCACGGTGGAGCAGGAACGTGAATCTGCAAGGGATGACGCAGGTGTACCCACTGGCCGTTTGCGCCGGCAGCCTGCACTTCCAGGGTGTAATCGCCCGGAGCCAGCCCGGTGAACTCGCGCTCGGCGTAGTTGCCGTTGTCGATCCAGGTGCTGTCGAAACCGCGCAGGCGAAACCGATAGCGATTGGCGACCGGGTCAATGTAGGAGAACAGGCGGGTCGCCACGTTCAGGCCGCGATCCCTCCAGCCCAGCTGGACGGACCGATCGCCCGATGGCAAGGGGTGCAACGTGCCGTCACGGCGGACACTGACCTGGGTGACTTCCAGCGGCGAAACCGTGGTGTCGTCACGTATGCGGTCGGGATTGAAGCCCACCACCCCGCCCAGCGTGGGTGCATACATGTTGCCATCGGGCATCGCGGCGTAGCCCCGCGAAAACTCACCGTTGGCCAGGCCGTTTTGCAAGCCGAACGAACGGAACCGGCCCGTATCCGGATCGAATCGCCACAAACCATCGTGGCCCAGCATCCAGACGCGTTGCAAGGCATCGACCTGCAGGTCGAGCACGTTGATCGATGGCCAGCCATGCGTGGAATCCACCGTGCGATCAAGCACCAGGGTGTCATCCCGGTAGTGGTAGTGCTCCAGTCCCTCGGGGCGCACCATCCAGATGCCGCCTTCGTCGAAGTCGAAGGCATTCACCGCACGATCGTTGCTTACCCCCGGGACGACTTCGAAGCGGTCACTCCGCGGGGACATGCGCAGCATTCCGCCATCGCTGGCGTACCAGAAAAGCCCTTCGTGCAGGGTCAGCTGACTACCCCACAACACGCGCTGGTTTGGTTGATCCATTCCGACCGGCGTTACCTTGAGTGTTTCCTGATCGACGCGAAACAGGCCCTCGCCGAAGGTGCGTGCATACATCCGCCCGTCCGGACCGGGCTCCACCTCCAACGGATTTCGCAGCCAGCGGCCTTGTGGATCGACCCGTTCCGGCGGCTGTCCCTGGGTATACCGATAAAGTGCGCCGCGGACGGCAATCCACAGACGCCCTTGCGGGTCCTGGGTCATGCCGAGCACATCGCCCTGCAGGCCGGAAAGCACATGCTCGACGTCGCCCGTATGCGGATCGAGCCGGTCGACCCGCCCGGCACGCTCACCCACCCAGATCCGCCCGTTGCGCCCGCGCGCCATGGCGGTGACGATGGAATCTCGCAGGCTGGCCGGATCATCCGGTATGTGGGTGAAGCGACTGGTGTCGTTCCAGCCCGGGGCCAGATAACCGACGCCACCGTCCAGCAGGGTCACCCACAATCCGCCTTCATGGTCGACCAGGATCGACCACACCCAGGTACCCGGCAGGTCGCCATGCAGTACCGGCTGATCGGTCACGGCCAGCATCGGGCCTGAAGGTTGCATCTGCACGAACAGGCCGCGTGCCGAGCCGACCCACAAACGTCCGCTGCGGTCACGAATGCTGGCGAAGATGTTTCCGCGCGGTGCACCCGCAGCCGAAAACCGATGCGCAACATCGTCCTTCCCGACCAGCCACAGTCCGTCGGCGCTTTCGACGCGAAGTTCTCCGGAATCACTTTCGATATGCCACGCATCAATCGGCAAATCGCTGTCTGCTCGTGAAATCCGGTGCATCCGCCCATCGACGTCCCGACGGAACAGACCGTACTTGCTGCCGATCCACAACTGGTGCTGATCGTCGATACAGAGCGCGGCAACCGCGCCGACGTCGGCCGGGTCAGGGCCGAGCAAGGTGTTGATGACATGCTCGAAGCCGCTTTTCCCCGGCACCATGTGGTCCAGTCCGCGCACCGTGCCCACCCACAGGCTGCCATCGTCATCGGCCGCCATCGACCAGACCTTGTCGCTGCTCAGGCTGGCGGGATCGTGCGGATCATTGCCCCAATGGGTGAAGCGCCCGGTGCCCGCATCCAGCCGATTGAGTCCGGCCTCCATCCCGGCCGCCCAGAGCGTGCCCTCGCGGTCAAACACGAGTGCCGAAATGCCGTTTTCGTAGAGTGAATCCGGGTCGTCCACGGCATGGCGAAAAACCTTGAACTCGACGCCGTCGTAACGGGCGATGCCGCCCTTCGTCCCGAACCACATGGCGCCATCGCGATCCTGCACCACCACGTAAACGCTACTGCTGGGCAAGCCGTCGCTGGTGGTGTACCGCCGGAACTGGGGAGTGGGCAGCAGGCTGGTCGCGGGTTGACTGACCGGCGGAGCCACGGGAGCCGATGAAGGCACGCCCGCGACTGCTGCGTTCAGACCCAGCGCAAAGGTCAGCAAGACCGCCGATAACATCCGATTTTCCCCTGTGGCTTCCGTTCCCGCCACGCCCTCCAGACAGGCCAGCGGCGCGCCACTGAACAGACGAACGAAAGGTTGTCCCCCGCCCATCATGCCAAATGCCGCCGCACGCTGCGAGCCTCAATCCACCGTCCTCACGGCGTAACCGGCCTGATCACCCGTGCCAGCACGTTGCCAAGCTGATCACCGGTAAGCGGTTTGTGCAGAAAGCCGTCCATTCCGGCCTCGCGCGCGCGCACTTCGTCGCGGGCGCCCGAACGCGCGGTGACGGCAACGATGGGCAATCGCTGCCCTTCGTGCTCGCGCTGGCGGATCAGGCGGGCGATCTGGAAGCCATCCACGCCAGGAAGGTCCAGATCAAGCAACACGGCATCGAAGTCCGCCTGGGCCAATTCAGCCAGTGCCGCCAGCCCGTTGACCACGTGCACCACCGTGTGCTGTTCGCGTTCAAGCAGCCCACGGATCACCGCCGCCACGATGGTGTCGTCCTCCACCAGCAACAATCGGTAACTGCTGGCGGCGGACGAAGCAGGGGATGACAAGGCAGTCGCGACCGAAGGCTCGACCAGCGGCAGCCGCACGCGGAACGTACTGCCATGGCCCAGGCGTGATTCCAGTTCGATGCTGCCGCCCATCATGTCGACCAGCTCACGGCAGATCGCCAATCCCAGGCCGCTGCCGGCACGCCGCTGCGGCCCTGCGGCCTGCTCGAAGCGCTGGAACAAGCGGGCCTGGCTGGCTTCGGGGATGCCCGGGCCGGTGTCACTGATGCTGAACTGCACGCCCCCGTCGACAGGCTGCGCATGCAACGTCACGCTGCCCTGCTCGGTGAACTTCAGTGCGTTGTTGGCCAGATTCAGCAACACCTGCTTGATCCGCAAGGCATCGCCGAGCAACTGCGCAGGCATGGACTCGGCCACCTCCAGCACGAAGCGCAGGCCGCGCGCGTGCGCCAATCCCTGTTCCAGTTGCGCCACGTCATCGAGCAGCTGTCGCGGATCGAACGCACCCGGATCGAGCTCCAGTTTGCCCGCTTCGATCCGGGCCAGGTCCAACGCGTCATTGAGCAGCTTCAACAGCATCGTGCCGGAGCGCTGCATCGCCTGGGTGTAGTCGTGTTGCAGGGGATTCAGCGGGGTACTCAACAGCAGTTCCGCCATGCCCATCACGCCCGTCATCGGGGTGCGGATTTCATGGCTGAGCGTGGCCAGAAATTGTGTCTTTGCCGCGCTGGCGGCTTCCGCCATCCGGCGTTGCTGGTCGGCCATCTGCATGTGATGGCGCTGCGCCAGGCGTCGACGCCAGCCATGCAGGGCGAGGCCCACCGCGGTGACGAGCAGGAGCAGGTAGACCAGCAGTGCCCACCATCGCTCCCACGGCGGCGTCTGCACCTGGATGTGCAAGGGCTGCTTCAGCCTCACCCATGTTCCGTTGGCGCTCGCCGCCTCCACTTCCAGCGTGTAGTCGCCCGCACCGATGCCCGCGAACTCGCGCTCGCCGTGATTGCCGGTGTCCACCCAGTTGCGGTCAAAGCCCAGCAAGCGGAACCGATAGCGATTGCCGGCGGGGTCCACGTAGGAACTCGACCGCGCTTCCACGCGCAGTTCACGATCGCTCCATGAAAGCCGGATCGGCGCGGCGCCGATGGGCAAATCCACGATGGCATTCCGCCGGCGCACCCTCACTCCGGTGATCACTACTGCGGCAGCAGCAGGAGTGGCCGGGGCGCGATCCGGTTGAAAGCCGAACACGCCGCCCAGACTGGCCACGTAAATCGTGCCGTCAGACATCATGGCCGGTGAATCGCCTCGCACCTCGCCATTGACCAGACCGTGGCGCAAACCGAACGATTTGAGTTCGCCGGTGACCGGATCAAATCGCCACAGGCCATTCTTGCAGAACAGCCAGAAGCGCCCCGCGTGATCCACATGCAAAGCGATCAACACCATGGACGGCCAGCTGGGCGGGATGGGAATCAACTGATCGCGCACCACCTTGTCGCCATCCACCCGGTAGTGCTCGAACATCCGGTTGCGCGCCGCCCAGAAGCCTTCGGCGGTCAACTCGAGAGCGTAGACGTCGCCCTGGTCAGACAAGCCATCGACCGGTTCCGGCTTGGCTTGGACCGCGTTCCAGCGCAGCAATGTCCCCTTGTCGACGAACCACTCCAGACTGTTCCACGGAGTCAGCCGGTTTCCGATAAAACCGGTTTCATCGGCCGCGGCAAGCGGATGGGGATCCACCACCATCGTGTCCGGATCGATCCGGAACAGACCGTCGCGGACCGATACCAGATACATCTTCTGATCGGGCCCGACCGCCACCCGTCGCGGATGACTGGCGCCGGCCGCAGACAGATCCACCGCCTCCAGCTTGTCATCGGCATAGCGGTAAACCCCGCCCTCACTGGCGATCCACAAGCGGTGGCGCGAGTCTTCGACCATGTCCAGGACGTTGCCCTGCACCCCCGACACCACATGCCGGACTTCACCACTGACCGGGTCGAGCTTGTCGACGAGATCGTGGCCACCCACCCACAACCAGCCATCAAAACTCGCCAGCACCGACGTCGCCGCATTGCTGCGCAAACTCTTCGGCTCATCCGGCACATGCGTGAACCGGGTGAACTGGTTCCAAGCCGGGGCGAGATAGGCGATGCCGCCATCGCCCATGACAAACCAGAGACCGCCCTCACGGTCACAAAACGACTGCCACACCTGCTGTGCCGGCAGACTGCCCAGCAGCAATGGCTGACCGGCAATGGCATGCAGCCTTCCACTGCCGTCATCCAGGTACAGCCCGCTGCGGGTGGCGATCCACAGGTTCCCGGCATGATCCCGGGTACTGCTGTAGACATCGGTCGACGGGATCTGGGTGGGCGCATGCAACAAAGCTTCCCCCCTGTCGTTCACCTTCAACAGGCCGCCCCGCACGGCAATGCGCACGCCATCACCGTCCGACTGGATGCGCCACACCTTGAGGTGCTTGACGCGAGGATCAATCACCACTTCGCGCACGTCCCCGCTCTTCTCGCGGACAAACACGCCCTGGCTGGTCCCGATCCACAATGAGCCGTCCGGCTGTGCCAATAGCGCCCGTACCGCGCCAAAGCCGTCGGCGACGTTCCGGGCGATCGGATTGGAGACGTGATCGAAATGCTTGCCATCGGCCGACAGGCGATCCAGGCCGGCATCCGTCGCCACCCACAGGGCACCGTCCGTGGTTTGCGCGATGGACCATACGTTGTCGCCAGCCAGGCTGCGGGAATCGCCCGGGTCATGTCGAAAATGCGCAAAGCCACCGCTCTCGCGCAGGAAGCGATTCAAGCCGGAGCCGAATCCGCCCACCCATACCTCGCCATCCCGGTCCACGAACAGGCTGTATACCGATCCTTCGGGCAACGAGGCAGGATCATCCGAGCGATGCCCGAACACCTGAAACTCGACACCATCGAAACGCACCAGATCGACACCGGCGCCAAACCACATCGCTCCCTGGTGATCCTGGGCCACGGTATATACCGTGCTGCCGGGCAGGCCGTCGGCGGTCTGGTAACGGCGAAATTGCGGCGTAGGCAGATGACGGCTGGAGGGCGTGCCCGCTACGTCAGCCGGAGTGGGCGCGGCCACAATTACCGTGGCCATCAGCGCCAGCGCGACGCTCAGCAGCCACGCAGACAACCTCGATCCCATGCCATGACTCCCCTGTGGCGCATTGCCTGGCAAAGCGCCCGCAACGTCGGCATTCCAAATACTCCCCTCGTCGATAGTGCCAAAACCCGACTGGTAACGCGAGTCACCCAAACACCGGCAGGAGGCGAAACTTCCGGCGCCGGCACGTGCATGCAAGCTGGCTAGAATGGGCCATGTCTCGACGCCTGCGATTGCTTTTCACTGCCCTGGCCCTGGCCGCCCTGCTCTGGCTGCTATTCGCGGCCGCCGAACGCGCACTGGCGTTGGCACAGCGTTTCCTGACTCTTCCCACGTGGCTGCAATGGACCCTCGGCAGTGCGCTTCTGATCTTCGCTGCGGCCGGCGTGAGCGTGCTGTGGTGGTTGCTGCGCCCACGCCGAAAACGCCGGCCGGTTCCGGCACCCGATCGCGGCACGCTGGAACAACGCATCCATCAATTGCGCGAACACGGGGCAGACACCGGCGCACTGGCTGCCGAACTCGGCGAACTGGATCGACGTCGCGCAACGGCACGCGTCTACGTGGCACTGTTTGGGGAAATATCCACCGGCAAGTCGAGCCTGATCCGCGCGCTGGCTCCGCAAGCCCAGGTCGCCAGTGATGCCCGCGGCGGCACCACTCGCATGGTCGATCACTACGATGGCCTGCTCCCCGACGGCCGCACGCTGGTGCTGGCGGATGTGCCTGGCAGTCGCGAGTCCGGTGGCGAAGCGCACGAAGCCCTCGCCCGCGACGAAGCGTTGCGGGCGCACGCCGTGGTCTATCTGTGTGCCGGCGACCTCAATCGCGGCCAGGTCGATGAACTCCACTGGCTCGCCGACTTCGGCAAACCCTTGCTGCTGGTGCTGAACAAGGCCGACCAGTGGAGCGACCAGGAACAGTCGCAATTGCTGGAGCGCCTGCGCACGCGCGCACGCGGCATCGCCAGCGCGGTGCTGGCAATCAGTGCCGGCGGCGTTGAGCGCTACCAGCGCCAGCTGGCCGACGGCAGCAACGAATCAGTGGAACGCCAGCGCAAGCCCGCGATCGAGCCCTTGCTGCAAGCGCTGGAGCGGCTCAGTGCCCCCGGCGCCGAAGGCTTGGAAAACCTGCGTGAAAACGCGGTGCTGGCCGGGCTGCATGAACGCACCGGCACCCTCGAATCGCGCACCCGCGCCGAACAAGCCGAACGCATCGTGCGCAAATACGCGCGTCGCGCGATCGTCGGCGCGCTGGCCGCGGTGGCGCCCGGCAGCGACCTGGTCATCCAGGGCGTGCTGGCCACCGGCCTCACCCGCGCGCTGGCCGAGTTGTACGGCGTGAAGGTCAGCGACGTGCAGATCGAGGATTTCGTGCAGCAGGCGAAACTCACCCTGCGCACCGGCAGTTCGATCGTGCTGGCCGTCGCCGGCAACGCGCTCAAAGCGTTCCCCGGCCTGGGCACGCTGGGCGGCGGCGTGCTGCACGCCTTCGCCTATGCGCTCATCTTCGATTCGATGGGCCGCGCACTCGCCGCCTCGCTGGCCGAGCGGCACAGCCTCGACCAGGATGACGCTGGTGCGCGCCTGAAGGAACTGCTCGCCGACGCCGGCGGCGGCCGCCTGCGCCAGCTGGCCGCGTTGACGATGGACGCGGTACGCGAGCGCGACGGCACCGACTGATCGCGTCCAACCCAGGGATGGCCCATGCCCCAACCACTTCCGCCAGAAATGGCCAACCTCTTCCATGCGTTCGGGATTGCCCGGGACGCCGATCGGCTGCCTGTCTGGGTGATGGTCGCCATTGGTGTTGCCACCATAGGCGCGGGCCTCGCTTTCGAAGCGATCCGCTTCAGGCAAACGCGCAAGGTAATGGTCGGCTTTCGCAGTGGCGTCTTGCTGGGACTGTTCGCCTCATCACTGACCGCCGGCCTGCTGGCGTACGTGTCATACCGAACGTTGACTTGCGGCGCGGTGAAGTGCATGGGCAAGCGCTGTCACGGCTATGACTTCACCGACCTCATGGGGCACAGACACCACAGCTTTCAGCATTTCGTGTCGATGACGTTCCAGCCGACCGTTTTCTGGATCTATTACACGTACATATTCCTGTTCACCGTGGGCTCGATATACGCGCTTTTCGGTTGCATCCGCTCCGCGGCGCATTGGCGCGAACTGGATTGACCGCAACGGCGTTGCCGCGTGTCCGTAAACGCTGCGCACGGCGGGCAATGCCCGCCGCACCTGTCGAAGCCCACGATTGCCACAGAGCTACGGCGTACCCGCAAACGCCGCACGCAGCCAGTCATGCATCAGCCGATAGCTGCGCGTGGCGGCACGTTCGTCGTAACGGCAGCCGGGCGAGTTCTCGCCGACTTCGGTGAAGCAATGCACGGCGTGACCGATCACCACGAACTGCCAGTCGGCCGGACTCATCCGCATCTCGTCCATGAACTTGTCCGCGTCCGGCATGGTGCCCTTGTCGTCGGCGCCATTCATCGCCAGCACGCGCGCCTTGATGTGCTTCGCCAGCGCCGGATTGTCGGTGTCCAGCCCGCCGTGGAACGAGACCACTGCCGCGACATCGGCGCCACTGCGGGCCAGGTCGAGCACCGCCGAGCCGCCGAAGCAGAAGCCAATCGCGCCCAGCTGGTTCAGATCGATCGGTGCGCTCGACGCCTGCGCCTTGAGCTGATCCAGCGCCAGGTTGATCCGCTTGCGCATCAGCGCGCGGTCGCCGTACAGCGGCTTCACCGCAGCCTGCGCCTGCGCGGCATTGCCCTGTTGCGGCCGTACGCTGGCGCCGTACATGTCGGTCAGCAGGATCACGTAATCCTTGCCGGCGATCATCTCGGCCTTCTGCACCGCCGCGTCGTTGATGCCATACCAGTTCGGCACCATCACCAGGCCCGGGCGTTTCGCAGCGGAGGCATCGTCGTAGACCAGCACGCTGTGGAAGCGCGTGCCGGCCTGTGTCCATTCGACCGGACGATGAACCATCTTCGCCTGCACGGCGAAGCTTGAACCAGCCAGCAACAGCAGACAGCAAAGTCGGGCAATGCGCATGATCCATCCTCGGTCGGGTCGACAGACCCTCTCCTGCTGAAAGCCGGGGAGAGGATCAGAATTCAAAGTCCGGCAGCGTGTTCCGACAGGCGCCGCTTCAGTGGCGACAGGCGGTCGAGCAGGCGCACACCGATGCCGCGCGCGGCCACCAGCGCCGGCGACTGCCCGGCATAGATGCGCGCCAGCGCATCAAAGCCCAGCGCATCCAGCGTGTCGCCACTGCGCCGGCGGCGCGCGTAGCGACGCAGCACGTGCGCAGCGCCGATGTCGCGGCCGGCAAGGCGTGCCGCGGTCAGCGTATCGCTCAGTTCGGCGACATCGCGCAGGCCCAGGTTGACCCCCTGCCCGGCCAGCGGATGCACGGTATGCGCGGCATCGCCGAGCAACACGAAGCGCTCAGCCTGGTAACGCTGCGCCAGCTGCAGCTTCAGCGGGAAGCCGGCACGCCGCGTACTGGCGACGATTCGCCCCAGCCGGAAATCGCTGGCCACGCCGAGTTCGTCGAGAAAGGCCTGGTCATCCAGCGCCAGGACACGTTGCGCCTCGGCCTCGGGCAGCGACCACACAATCGAACTGCGGCCATCGGCCAACGGCAGCATTGCCAGCGGTCCGCCCGGCAGGAAGCGCTGCCATGCCGTGCTTTCGTGCGAGCGCTCCGTTGCCACGTGAGCCACCACTGCGCGCTGTGCGTAATCCCGCCCGCGGGTGCCGATGCCCGCCAGCTGACGCAGCGGCGAGGCGGCGCCATCGGCAGCCACCAGCAGTCCGGCGGACAACACTTCGCCGGACGCCAGCTCCAGTTGGATGCGATCCTCGCGCGCTTCGAAACCCCTCACCTCGGCCGGACACAGGCAACGCACGCCAGCCGCCGGCAAGGCCTGCCACAGTGTTGATTGGACGAGGCTGTTCTCGACGATATAGCCGAGCCGGTCACGTCCTTCACTGGCGGCATCGAAGTCGATCGAGGCACCGCTTTCGGCGTCCCACACATGCATGTGCGTGTACGGAGCGGCCCGAGCGTCGCGAATGGACGTCCACACGCCAAGATCGTCAAGCAGTTCGACGGAGGACGGCGCCAGTCCGACCACGCGCAGATCCACTTCGGCCTGCGCATCCCATGCCGCGGGCGCACGCGCCTCCAGCAGTGCGGTGCTGAATCCCGCACGCGCCAATCCCAACGCCGCAGCGGCGCCGGCCATGCCGCCACCGACCACGGCCACGTCCAGCGCCGGCGGTCGACGGCGCGAGGAAACGTCCTGCGCTGACGCATTCATGGCAGGCGCTCCAGCACGGCGGCGGGCGGCTCACCGCGAAAGCCCATGCCGCGCCGTGCCAGCGCACGTTGCAGTGGCGGCAATCGGTCGCAGGCCAGCAAGGCCAGCGAGCGCAGCGGCGCCAGCAGCGGTTGCGGCAGGCAGGCGAGCCGGACCAGACCGTGGCTCATTGCCATGGTGCCTTCGCGGTCCGGTGCCCGCCGCGCGGCATAACGCGCCAACAGCTCGGCGGCGCCCGGATCAGCGGCCGAAGCCACCAGTTCGGCCAGGGTCAGCGCATCGCGCAGACCCAGATTGAAGCCTTGTGCGCCGATCGGATGCACCGTTTGCGCGGCATTGCCGACCAGTACCGCGCGGGGCGCGGTGAGCCGGTTGGCGGCCACGCGGTGAATCGCATACGGATGGCGCTTGCCCGGCCGACTCAGCCGACCCAGCCGCCAGCCGAAGCGGCGCTGCGCCAGTTCGAGGAAACCGGCGTCATCCAGCGCAGTGATCGCGTCGGTCTCGTCGCTGGATACGGTAAGCACCAGGCCGCAACGGCGCTCGGCCAGTGGCAGCAGGGCGATCGGACCCTCATCGGAAAACCGCTCATACGCGCGATGGGCATGGTCGCGCTCGGGCGTGACCGTGCAGACGAACAGACTTTGCCAGTAGTCGTGATGCTCGGCGTCAATGCCGAGTTGCGCGCGTACGAACGAGTGCGTGCCATCGGCTCCGACCAGCAGCGGCGTATCGAGCGCGCGCACGCCATCGGCGGTGGTGATCTGCGCACGCCAGCCGTCGGCCAGTGGCTGCAGGGCCGACAAGGTGGCCGGTGCCAGCCTTGTCAAACGGGTACATTCGTCCAGCCGGCGCAGCAGCGCCGCGCCAAGTTCGCGCGCTGGCAGGGTCCAGCCAAGCGCGTCGACACCCTGGCTGGCGGCATTGATCCGGGCGCTGCCGAACTCGCCCGCGCGGCTGACATGGATGTGCCGGATCGGCGTGGCACCGGCAACGGCGTGGCGCCACACCCCGATCGAGACCAGGCCATTGACGGTGGCCCGGGCCAGCGCAAGGTTGCGTTCGTCGTAGCTGGGCTGGGCATCGGCCCGTGGCGCGGCGGTTTCGACCAGGGTCGCCGCCATGCCGGCCTGATCCAGCGCGATGGCCAGACTGGCGCCGACCAGACCACCGCCGACGATCAGTACACCGGCGTCGCTGCCGGGAAGGTTTTCGGAGACGTCCATCCGGCGATGATACCCGCTGCTGCTGACTGTGGCGCGGCGCCTTGGGCTAGACTAGCGGTCTGTCCAATCGCCTACACGGAGTACCCCCATGACCAAGACGCGGAACCAACGCATCGGCATCTTCCTGCTGCTGGCCGTGGTGATGGCGGCAACCCGCATGCATCATTTCGGTGCCCTGCCCGACGCGTCGTGGGGCGTGTTTTTCCTTGCCGGCTTCTGGCTGCGCGGCTCCGCCCGCTGGGCATTTCCGCTGCTGATCGCCGAGGCGGTGCTGGTCGACTTCTTCGTGATCACCGGCGCCGGCCTCGATTTCTGGAGCCACTACTGCGTGTCGCCGGCCTACTGGTTCATGCCGGTCTACTTCGGCGCGTTGTGGCTGGGCGGCAGCTGGCTGGCCCGCCACCAGCTCGGCCTGCGTCCGGCAACCCTGGGTCTGGCAGCTGTCGCGCTGCTGGTCAGCGAAACGGTCTGCTACCTGATCTCCAACGGCAGCTTCTACTGGCTCAGCGCCAGCGTGCCGCTGCCGCGCAACTTCGGCAGCTGGTTCGTCAACCTCGGCGACTGGTACCTGCCGTTCCTGTCCACCACCGCGATGTATGTCGGCATCGGCGCCGTGCTGCACGTCGGCGTGGTCTTGCTGGCTCGCTCGCTCGGGCAGGCCGACCAGACCGGCCTGAGCCACTGACGTTCGGGCATGGGCAACCGGCTTTCGAAGATTTACACCCGTACCGGCGATGACGGCAGCACCGGTCTGGGCGACGGCTCGCGGGTAGGCAAGGATTCCCTGCGGGTCAATGCTTACGGCACCGTGGATGAACTCAACAGCACGATCGGCATGGTGCTGGCGGCCGACGGCGTTACCGACGACGTGCGCGAAGCACTGACCCAGGTGCAGCACGACCTGTTCGATCTGGGTGGCGAGCTGTGCATCCCGGGCATGGCAATGGTCGAGGACAGCGACATCAACCGGCTGGAATCGATCCTGGACAAGCTCAACGAACCGCTGCCGGCGTTGAAGGAATTCATCCTCCCGGGTGGCGGCATGGCCGCTGCCTGCGGTCACCTGGCCCGTACCGTGTGTCGTCGCGCCGAACGCGAGGTGATCGCGCTGGCCCGGGTGGAAGACATCCGCGGCCAGCCGCAGCGCTATCTCAACCGGCTGTCGGACCTGCTGTTCGTGATCTCGCGTGTGCTGGCGCGCGCCAGCGGCCACGGCGAAGTGCTGTGGCAGCACGAGCGCCGCCGCAAGCCCAAGCCGACCGCCTGAGCGCCGCATGTTGCGGCTGTATACGCACCCGGCATGCCTGGACCACGATCCCGGTCCGGGCCATGTCGAACGGCCGTCACGCTTGCGCGCGGTGCTGCAAGCCCTGGACCACGATCGTTTCGCCGCCCTGGACCGGATCGAGGCGCCCCGGGCCACGGACGAGCAACTGTTGCGCGTGCACAATGCCGCCCACGTCAGGGAAGTAATGACCGGCGCGCCAGCAGGCGAGATGCTTGCCCTGGATCAGGATACCGTGATGGGGCCGGGTTCCACGGAAGCAGCGTTGCGTGCCGCCGGCGCAGTGGTGGCGGCGGTGGATGCGGTGCTTGGTGGGAGCGCGCGACGCGCCTTCTGCGCGGTGCGGCCGCCCGGTCACCATGCAACCCGCGACCGCTCGATGGGTTTCTGCCTGTTCAACAATATGGCGACAGGGGCGGCCCATGCGCTGGCCGTGCACGGGCTGAAGCGCGTGGCGATCGCGGATTTCGACGTGCATCATGGCAACGGCACGCAGGACATTTTCGAGCGCGAGCCGCGCGTGCTGTTCGTCTCCAGTCATCAATCCCCGCTGTATCCGGACAGCGGCCACGAGGACGAGCGGGGCGTGGGCAATATCTGCAATGGCACCTTGTCTCCGGGTTCCGGCTCGCACGAGTTCCGCGAACTGTGGGATGGCGTGCTGCTACCCCGGCTGCACGCCTTCAAGCCGCAACTGGTGCTGGTCTCTGCCGGCTTCGATGCCCATCGCAACGATCCGCTGGCGGATATCCGGCTGGGCAACGAAGACTACGCGTGGATCACCGAGCGGCTGGTGGCGCTGGCCGACGCCCACGCTGGCGGCCGGCTGGTTTCCTCGCTGGAAGGCGGCTACGACCTGGCTGCGCTGGCAGCCAGCAGCAGTGCGCATGTCAGCGCATTGATGGATTGACGGCCGTCACCCAGCTCGGCCTGCCATCTGCCCGACGCTGAATTGCCGACCTGCCGGGCGAACTGCCATCTGCCGCCGGAGAGGGCTTTCTGTTAGCTTAACGAGCCTCCGAAGACGGCAGATTCCCCGTGACGCGCAAGCTACCTCCACGCCGCCTGTTGGCGGTCGCCGCCGCACTCGCCCTGATCGGCGGGCAGGCTGATGCCCGCAGCCGCCAGAATCACGCCCCCGGCGACGCCTCCGGAAAAGCCGAACTGGCCTGCCCGCTGGGTTCGTTCCATTGCGCCCCGCGCCCGCTCGATTACACGATGTGCCGGCCGAACGCCTTGCTGGAATTCTATGACCCGACCCTGATGCGGGACAGCAGCCTGCGCGACACCAGTCCGACCCAGGTCCAGGCGCAGCACGTGGACAGTTCGAACCAATCGGTTTACCACCTGAGTGGTGACGTGCGGCTGGAGCGGGCCGATCAGCTGCTTCGAGCCGATCGCATCGACTACAACAACGACAGCACCGATTACGATGCACGTGGCAACGTGCGCTACCAGGATGCCGGGGAGCTGCTGGCCGCCTCGCACATGCGCGGCAACACGAACGCCAGCCATGGCCTTGCCAACGACGTGCGCTATCAGTTGCTCGATGCGCGTGGCAACGGCACGGCGAGCCAGGGCCAGATGCTGGACGCGCAGCACACCCGTTATTCGCAGGCCACCTACTCCACCTGCGACGTTGGCCATCACGTGTGGGAATTCCGTGCGAAGTCGATCACCATCGACAAGGCCAACGGGGTCGGCGTGGCACGCAATGCCACCATGCGCGTGGGCAAGGTGCCGTTCCTGTATCTGCCGTACTTCAGCTTCCCGATCGACGATCGACGCAAGAGCGGCTTCCTGTATCCGACCATCGGCCACAGCGGTCGCTCCGGTTACGAAATCAGTACGCCCTACTATCTCAACCTCGCGCCGAATTACGACGCCACGCTCGATCCGCGCTACTACAGCGGGCGTGGCGTATTGCTGGGCGGCGAGTTCCGCTATCTGGTGCCGGGCAGCGTGGGCCAGCTCAACCTCCAGTACGTGCCGAAGGATCACGGGGAAAACGACGGCCTGGCCGACACCAAGGGCGATTCACGCTACATGGTGCAGTTCTCCGACAGCACGCAACTGTGGAAAGGCTGGCAATTCGTCAGCTCGTACAATCACGCGTCGGACAGCAGCTATCTCTACGATTTCGGCGACACACTGAGTCATAGCGCGATCTATACGCTGACTTCCACGGCCGCGATCGTCGGTGGTGGCAAGTGGTGGAACGCATCAGTCGGCGGCACGATCTATCAAAACGTCAACCCGTTCATCACCGATGCCGGGTTGCCGTACAAGCAGTTGCCCTATGCGCATTTCAGCATGAACGTGCCGCTGTCGCGCTGGCTGGAGTTCGGCATGGACAGCGAAGCAGCTGCGTTCCGCAAGAACGGCTATGTCGAGGGTCAACGCGAAGACCTCTATCCCTATCTGGCCGCCGATTTCGGCACTTCGGCCTGGTTTGTGCGGCCGAAGGTGGCCTATCGCTATACCGCCTATCAGCTTGATGGCGGCTACCAGAACTACGGCTACTTCGGTTTGCTGGGCAGCGGAGGGAGCACCCCGTTCACGGAAAAGTCGCCGAGCCGCGCGCTTCCCGTGGTCAGCCTGGACAGTGGCCTGGTGTTCGATCGGGATGCCACGCTGTTCGGCAACAGCTACACGCAGACGCTTGAACCCCGGCTCTACTACCTGTACGTGCCTTATCGCAACCAGAACGATCTGCCGCTGTTCAACACCAACGCGATGACGTTCGACTATTGGCAACTGTTCTCGCCGAACCGCTTCTCCGGTGCCGACCGGCAGATGGATGCGAACAACCTTACCGCCGCGCTGACCACACGCCTGCTCGACGAGGGTGGTGTGGAGCGACTGTCGGCCAGCATCGGCCAGATCCACTATTTCAGCCCGCAGCGGGTGCAACTCCCGAACGGCCAGAACAGCGTGGTGCCTCCCGTTGACTGGGCCCGCTCGGATTACGTGGCACAGCTCGACATCCGGCTGAGCGATCGCTGGCGTCTTGCCAGTTCGTATCAGTGGAGCCCGAACACCCGCCAAACCGACATGGGTATGCTGGAATTGCAGCGCCGGATCGGCACGGACGGCATCTTCAACTTCTCCTACCGTTACCGTCTCGGACTGCTGGAACAATACAGCGCCTCCGTGGTCTACCCCGTGTCCGAACGCTGGCGGCTGATCGGATCGTGGACTTACTCGGTGAAAGATCGCCAGAGTGTCGACGCGCTGGCCGGCGTGGAATACGACAGCTGTTGCGTCTCGCTGCGGCTGATGGGACGCAGCTACGTCAATCAGGCTTATTACGGCATTGGCCCGGTCGCGACGGCCGGCCAGCTCGATCGGCGGGACAACGCGGTGATGTTCGAAGTGGTGTTCAAGGGACTGGGTTCCACCGGTGGCCAGATCGACCCCCTGCTGCGCCGTGATATTCTCGGCTATCAATAAACACATTCGCTGCGGCGACCAGGCTTTCCACTGATGAAGCAAACCCTCGCATCCCTCCTGCTCGCGCTCGCGATCATGCTCCCGGCCCACGCGCAGCTGGTGACCCCGGCCGCGCCGGCCAGCCAGCCGCTGGATCGGATCGTCGCCGTGGTCAACGATGACGTGATCCTGCAAAGCCAGCTGAACGACGCCGTGGCGTCGGTGCAGCAGCAGTATGCGGGCCACACCGAACAATTGCCGCCGATGAACGTGCTGCAGCAGCAGGTACTCAACCGACTGGTGCTGATGCACCTGCAGGTGCAGAAGGCGCAGGACCAGGGCATCCGCGTATCGCAAGCCGACATCGACCAGGCCATCCAGGGCGTGGCCCAGCAGAACAATCTCACGCCCGAGCAATTGCGCGCCGAGGTCGAGCGCAGCGGTGCCAGCTTCGCCGCCTTCCGCGAGCAGATCGGCGACCAGATCACCGTGCAGCGCCTGCACCAGAGCGTGGTGCAGGATTCCGTGTCGGTCACCGACAGCGAAATCGACAACCTGCTCAGCAGCCCGACCTACAAGGCCGGCGAAGTGCACCTGGCCCACATCCAGATCAGCATTCCCAGCGGTGGCGACGCCGCCGCCATCCAGGCCAGCCAGGCCAAGGCCGAGGCAGCACTGGCCGCGATCAAGGGCGGCATGGATTTCAACGCGGCCGCGATCCGTTACTCCGACGCGTCGGACGCACTGGATGGCGGCGATCTCGGCTGGCGCCGGATGGACGAAATCCCGCCCGCTTTTGCGGACACGATCGCCACCATGAAGCCTGGCGAAGTCAGCCCGGCGCTGCGCGGCCCCACCGGTTTTCACATTCTCAAGCTGATGGGCCAGCGTGAAAACAGCCGCAAGATGGTGACCGAACTGCATGCCCGTCAGATCCTGATTCGCCCGAGCGAGCTGGTGACGCCGGCACAGGCCGAGCAGAAGGCGCAGGACCTGTATCAACGCATCGTCGACAAGCACGAGGACTTCGCCAAGCTGGCAAAGGAATACTCGAAGGACGACACGTCGGCCAACCTGGGTGGTGACATGGGCTGGTTCCCGAAAGATGCCTGGGGCAAGACCATCGAAGCCCAGTTGGGACAGTTGAAGGACAATGAAGTGTCCAAGCCCTTCCAGAGCGATGCCGGCTGGCACATCCTGCAGCGCCTGGGCGAGCGCCAGAGTGACCAGACAGTCCAGATCGCCCGCGACCAGGCGCGCCAGGCCATCGGCACGCGCAAGTCCGAGCAGGCCTACGACGATTATCTGCGCGACCTGCGCTCCAATGCCTACGTCGACATCCTGGTGCCCGAACTTCGCAGCGCGGACGATCAGTCCGCCAAAACGCCGTAAACGAAGTTGAAAGCCCTGCCGTTGCCCCGCCTCGCGGTCACTGCCGGAGAGCCGGCAGGCATCGGCCCGGAGCTGTTGATCCGGCTGGCTGGCACCTCGCTGCCAGCCAGCCTCGTCGCGATCACCGACCGCCACCTGCTGCAACGCACTGCGTCACGCTGTTCGGCGGCAATCACCCTGATCGATGACGATGGCGCCGCCACGACCGAGCGCCCGCCGGGCGTGCTGCGCGTGCGGCACATCCCGCTTGCTGTCGATGAAGTTCCCGGTCGACCCGATCCGCGCAACGCCCGCCACGTGCTCGACACGCTCAGTGAAGCAGCCGACGGCTGCGAAGCCGGGCGCTATGCCGCCGTGGTCACCGCGCCGCTGCAGAAAGCCTCGATCAACGACGCGGGAATCCGCTTCAGCGGACATACCGAATTTTTCGCCGAGCGCGCGCATGCCGATGTGGTGATGATGCTGGCAAGCCCCGAGTTGCGCGTGGCACTGGCCACGACGCACTTGCCGCTGGCCGCCGTGTCTGCGGCGATCACCCCGGCCGCGCTGATTCGCACGCTGCGCATCGTGCACGCGGAACTGCAGGCGAAGTTCGGATTGGCCGAGCCGCGCATTGCGGTGCTTGGCCTGAACCCTCATGCCGGCGAGGGCGGCCACCTGGGACACGAAGAGATCGACACGATCATCCCCGTCATGGACGCTCTGCGCCGCGAGGGCATGCGGTTGATCGGCCCCCTGCCGGCGGACACCGCGTTCGTGCCGGCCCAGCGTCGGCACTACGACGCCGTGCTGGCGATGTATCACGACCAGGCCCTGCCGGTGCTGAAGAGTGAAGCGTTCGACCGTACCGTGAACCTCACCCTGGGCCTGCCGTTCATTCGCACGTCGGTCGATCACGGCACCGCGCTGGATCTGGCGGGCACGGGCAAAGCCGATCCGTCCAGCCTGATCGCGGCGGCGAACATGGCGTTGGCGCTCGTGCAGCGCAAAAGCGAGTGGTCCGGGGCGGCGCGTGACTGAAAGCCCGCTCGTCGCACTCACTCCTTACTTCTCCCCACTCGTTTCTGCCTTATGAACGCGCGCCCCAAGAAAAGCTTCGGCCAGCACTTCCTGCACGACCGCCGCTACATCGACTGGATCGTCAGCGCGATCCGCCCCCGCGCCGATGACTTCATCGTGGAGATCGGTCCGGGTGAGGGTGCATTGACCCTGCCCCTGCTCGCCGCAGCAGGCAAGCTCACCGCGATCGAACTGGACACCGACCTGATTCCCGGTCTGCAGGCGCGCGCGGCCAGCGCCGGCGAGCTGCACATCGTGCATGCCGATGTCTTGAAGGTGGACTTCAGCGCGATGGCGCACAGCCATGGCGTTCCCCGTCTGCGCATCGCCGGCAACCTGCCTTATTACATCTCCAGCCCGATCCTGTTCCACTGCGTCGAACACGCTGCCGCGATCCAGGACATGCACTTCATGCTGCAGAAGGAAGTGGTCGACCGGATGGCGGCCGAGCCCGGCAGCAAGACGTATGGACGGCTATCGGTCATGCTGCAACTGGCGTGCAGGGTGGAGCCGCTTTTCGAAGTGCCGCCGGAAGCCTTCCGCCCGCCGCCGAAGGTGAACTCGGCCGTGGTCCGGCTGGTGCCACTTCCGCCGGAAGATCTGCACGACGCACGTCCCGAGCACGTCTACAGCGTCGTCAAAGCCGCGTTCGGACAGCGGCGCAAGACGTTGTCCAACGCGCTTGGCCAATTGCTCGATTCCGACGCGATACGCAGTGCGGATGTCGATCCGCGCGCGCGCGCGGAGACGCTTTCTCCCGCCGATTTCGTGCGCCTGGCCAAGGTGTACGGCAGTCGTTGATCCAACACGTTCGGCGCAACGCCACCCAAGCGTGGCGGCAGGCCGTACAATCACCGCATGACTGAAAAGCCCTCCTACACGATCGATGTGCAGGTCCAGACCCGCTTTGTTCCGGACCAGTCGAAGCCCGGCGACAACCGCTATGTTTTCGCCTATACCGTCACGCTGCGCAATGCCGGAGCGATGCCGGCGCGCCTGCTCGCGCGCCGCTGGATGATCACCGACGCCAACGGCAAGGTGGAAGAAGTCACCGGTGACGGCGTGGTGGGTGAGCAGCCGTGGATGCGTCCTGGTGATGATTTCGAATATACCTCCGGCGCCGTATTGGAAACGCCGGTAGGCACCATGGGCGGCAGCTACCAGATGCTGGCCGATGATGGCACGGAGTTCGAGGCGCCGATCCCGACGTTCACGCTGTCCATCCCGCGTACGCTGCATTGATGGTCAGGGACTGACATGGCGACGTACGCAATCGGCGACGTGCAGGGCTGCTATCCCGAATTGCAACGCCTGCTTGAGAAACTGCGTTTTGATCCGGCGCAGGACCAGTTGTGGTTCTGCGGCGACCTGGTCAATCGCGGAGGCCAATCCCTCGACACCCTGCGGCTGATCCACAGCCTGCGTGAGTCCAGCATCATCACGCTGGGCAATCACGATCTCAGCCTGCTGGCGATTTCCCAGCGACGTCCGGAAGCGCAAGCGCGGGTCAATCCCGAGTTGCGCGAGGTACTGTTCGCCGACGATGCCCCCGTGCTGTTCGAGTGGCTGCGCTCGCAGAAACTGGTGCACCACGACGAGAAGCTCAACTGGACCATGGTGCACGCCGGCCTGGCACCGATGTGGACGCTGCGACAGGCGCTGCGTGCCGCCCAGGACGTGGAGCGCGAACTATCCAGTCCCCGTCATCCGCGCCTGCTGCGCAATCTGTTCGGCAATCGTCCAGCCGTGTGGTCCAGCCGCCTGCAGGGACTGGACCGCCTCCGCGCGACCATCAACACAACCACCCGCATGCGCTATTGCGACGTCAACGGGCGCATTGACTTCGACGCGAAGGGCATGCCCGGTTCGCAGAAGCCGGGGCTGTATCCATGGTTCTCGGTGCCGGGCATGCGGCGGCGCGATACCCGCATTGTTTGCGGTCACTGGTCGGCGCTGGGCCGCTTCGCCGGACTGGGCGTGCACGCGATCGACACCGGGTGCGTATGGGGCGGACAGCTTACCGCCCTGCAACTGGATGGCGACGAGCCTCGCTACATCACGATCGACGCGGAACCTCACCGAACGCGCCCACCAGGCGGCGAAGACTGAACAGCAGGAAGTGAACGAAGAGGAGTGAATAGTGAGAAGGCTGTTCGGCTTCCTCCCTTTCTCATTCCTCTTCAGTCACCCCTGCTCTTCGCGCTCAGGCGAGCTGACCGTGGCAGTGCTTGTACTTCTTGCCGGAGCCGCAGGGGCACAATTCGTTGCGGCCGACCTTGGGGCCATCCGACGCTTGTGCCATCTGGGTACCAAGGCCCGCCGCCGAGGCATCGTTCGGCTCGCCATTGAAGGCACCCGCCGGCGGCGCACCGCCACCGGAAGCCAGCATCTGCTGCTGCAGCCGATCGGCAAGGCGCTGCTGCTCGGCCTCCATCGCGGCCACTTCCTCTTCGCTGCGGACGCGGATGCGCGCCAGCATCTGGATCACTTCGGACTTGATGCGGTCAAGCATCGCTGAGAACAGCTTGAACGACTCGCGCTTGAACGCCTGCTTCGGATCCTGCTGCGCGTAACCCACCAGATAGATGCCTTGGCGCAGGTAGTCCATGCTTGCCAAGTGATCCTTCCAGGCGTTGTCCACCACCGTCAGCATGATGTGCTTCTCGAGCTGACGCATGGTCTCGGAGCCGATCTGTGCCTCCTTCGCCGCAAACAACTCGTTCACCGCGCCATGCACGTGCTCGAGGATCATTTTCGCGTCGATCTCCTGCTGCTGCTCGATCCAGTGCTTCAGATCGAGTGACAGGCCCAGCTCGCTTTCCAGCTCGCGATCAAGACCGGCCAAGTCCCACTGATCGTCGATGCTCTCATCCGGCACGTAGGCACGCACCATGGATTGCGCCACGTCATCGCGGATGTCGGCCACAGTCGCCTGCACTTCCTCGCCGTCGAGCAATTCGTCGCGCTGGCGGTAGATCACCTTGCGCTGGTCGTTGGCGACGTCGTCGAATTCCAGCAGGTGCTTGCGGATGTCGAAGTTGTGCTGCTCGACCTTGCGCTGGGCCTTTTCGATCTGCCGGCTGATCATGCGATCTTCCAGCGCGTCGTCGTCCTTCATGCCGAAGCGCTTCATCCAGCGCACCAGGCCTTCACCGCCGAAGATGCGCAGCAGGTTGTCTTCCAGCGACAGGTAGAAGCGCGACGAACCCGGGTCGCCCTGGCGGCCGGAGCGACCACGCAGCTGGTTGTCGATGCGCCGCGATTCGTGCCGCTCGGTGCCGATGATGTGCAAGCCACCGGCGGCCAGCACCTGCTCGTGAAGCTTCTTCCATTCCGCCTTGACGCGGGCACGGTCGACGTCACTGGCGCCTTCCGGCAGTGCCGCCAACGCCACTTCGAGGCTGCCGCCGAGCACGATGTCGGTACCGCGACCGGCCATGTTGGTGGCAATGGTGACCTGCCCCGGCGCGCCGGCCTGGGCCACGATATGAGCTTCGCGCTCATGCTGCTTGGCGTTCAGCACTTCGTGCACCACGCCCGCCTTGGTCAGCAGGCCGGAGAGCAGCTCGGACACCTCGATCGAGGTGGTGCCGACCAATACCGGCTGGCCCCGCTTGTGGCAATCCTTGATGTCCTCGATCACCGAGTTGTACTTCGGTGTCTGCGACAGGAAGATCATGTCCGGGTTGTCCTTGCGGATCATCGGCTTGTGGGTGGGAATCACCACCACCTCCAGGCCGTAGATGCTCTGGAACTCGAACGCCTCGGTGTCGGCCGTGCCGGTCATGCCGGCCAGCTTCTTGTACATGCGGAACAGATTCTGGAACGTTACCGTCGCCAGCGTCTGGTTCTCGCGCTGGATCGGCATGCCTTCCTTCGCCTCAACCGCCTGATGCAGGCCGTCGGACCAGCGTCGGCCGGCCAGCGTGCGTCCGGTGAATTCGTCGACGATGATCACTTCGCCATCGCGCACGATGTAGTCGACGTCGCGCTGGTAGATGCCATTGGCACGCAGCGCAGCGTTCAGATGATGGACCACGGCAAGGTTCTTGGAGTCGTACAGGCCACTGTCTTCATCGATGACGCCTGCGGCACGGAGCAGTTCGTCGGCGTGCTGCATGCCCGCCTCGGACAGATGCACCTGCTTCTGCTTTTCGTCGACCCAGTAGTCACCCTCACCGTCTTCTGCGGTCTGGCGAATCATCTGCGGCACGATCTTGTTCACCGCGATGTAGAGCTCCGGGGAATCCTCGGCGGGACCGGAAATGATCAGCGGCGTGCGCGCCTCGTCGATCAGGATCGAGTCGACCTCGTCGACGATGGCGTAATGCAGGCCGCGCTGGTAGCGCTGCTCCTTGCTGAGCGCCATGTTGTCGCGCAGGTAGTCAAAGCCGAATTCATTGTTGGTGCCGTAGGTGATGTCGGCCGCATACGCGGCGTGCTTGTCCGCGTGATCCATCCCCGGGTACACCACGTCGACCTTCAGGCCGAGGAAGTTGTACAGCTTGCCCATCTGCGCCGAGTCGCGTCGCGCCAAATAGTCATTCACGGTGACCACGTGCACGCCCTGGCCGGCCAATGCGTTGAGGTAGACCGGCAACGTACCGACCAGGGTCTTGCCCTCGCCGGTGCGCATCTCGGCGATCTTGCCTTGGTGCAGCACCATGCCACCGATCATCTGCACGTCGTAATGACGCATGCCCAAAGTGCGCTTGGCCGCCTCGCGCACGACCGCGAAGGCTTCGGGCAACAGCTTTTCGAGAGACTCGCCAGCGGCCACGCGCTGCTTGAACTCGTCGGTCTTGCCTCGCAGCTCGTCGTCACTCAGCTTTTCGAACTCGGGCTCCAGCGCATTGATGCGGTTGACGCTCTTGGACATCTGGCGCAGCACGCGTTCGTTGCGGCTACCAAACAGGCTCGTCAGGGCACGATTGAACATCGATTTTCCGGGTTGGGGAATGAAACGCCCACATCAGGTGCGGGCCAATCGGTCATGTTACTACATGCCCACCTGGCACCGCCCGTCAGGCAGGGCTGGCGCTGATTCGGGGCACAAGGGCGTGCCGCCGCTTTACTGAATGGCGCCGCTCAGCACCTGATTCAAGGGAGCCACCGCTCCGTGCCGAAGCGTTGATCAGCGGTGATTGCGCACGAATGCCAGCGGATTGACCACGCGGCCGTCGTACCAGACTTCGAAATGCACGTGTGAACCGGTGGAGCGGCCGGTGGAGCCGGCCCTGGCAATCACATCCCCCACCTGAACATGCTGGCCAGGGCGGACCTCGAGCGCGCTGTTATGCGCATAACGGGTCATGTAGCCATTGCCATGATCGATCTCGACCACGTTGCCATAGCCACTGCGTACCCCGGCAAAGGTCACCATGCCCTCGGCCACGGTGTGCACCGCGGTGCCCAGCGGGGTGGAGATGTCGATGCCGGTATGCCGCGCGGAATGGCCATCAAACGGATCGGCGCGAACACCGAAATAGGAGGAAATGTAGCCCGGCACCGGCATGCCGGTGGGTTTCAGGTTCGACTCGATCTTTGCGTCCAGCAGCAGACTCTGCAGCGCCGACAATTGCGCCTGCTGGCGATCAAACTGGGTCGCCAGCTGGTTGATGCTGTTGTCCAGCGCAGGCGGCAGCGCATACGCGGTGCCGCTGGCGTCTTCCACGCCACCCACCGCCGGCTGCTGGTCGAAGTTGAATTCGCCATCATCGAGCTTGCCGACTTCAGCCAGACGCTCGCCCAACGCGTTCAGGCGGGTCGACTGCGCCTGCAACTGACCAAGCTTCACGGCCAGCGCGTCCAGTCCTCGCTGCGCATCTTCGCGCACTCCGCCCAATTGCGCCTTCTGCTGCCGGATTTCATGCTGCAGCGTCTGGATCTCGGCAAGGGAGCGGTCTTTCGGACTGGCCACCAGCAGCGCAAGCGCCACTCCGGCACTCATGCACCCCAGCACCGCCACCGAGACTACCCCGAACAGCTTCCAGCGCAAGCGCCGATTTGCCAGATCAAGGGTTTGCGGCAGTTTGCGAGCACGTGATACGAGTATGATTTGCATGTCTTTCCAAGATCGAATTTCGGCACCATGCAACGCGCTCCGCCGGCCACTTCCCGCCGCAGGGACAACGGACCAAGGTCCCTTGTCGATTGCGGCTCCTTCGCGACGCTGGCCCGCAAGGCCGCTTCGCTGGAAGCGCTGGATCGCGCATTGCGCCAGACGTTGCCATCGCCGTTGCGCGAGCAGGTGAGATTCGCCGACCTGCGCTACGACCGCCTCGTCTTTCTGGCATCTTCACCGGGCTGGGCCTCGCGCCTGCGGTTGATGCAGACACAAATCCTTGCCGCCGCACACGCCATTGGCACGCGCGCCAGTTCAGTCACCGTGAAAGTGGTCCCCCAACCGCCAGCCGCAACACCGCCGGATCGGTCAAAACCGCTTTCGCCTGCCGCTGCCGCCCACTTGGTGGCGGCCGCCGCGTCATTCACAGACCCCGAATTGCGGACTCTGTTCCTTGAGCTGGCGTCCCTCGCCGAAACCGCTGATTCCCCTGTTCCCGACACGGACTGAAGTGCTGCCCGTCAATTCGGTGTGAAGGTTTATAGCACGGCTTTTGTTAAGGGATAAATGCGGATGTGTCCGGACCGTGAAGCCACGCCCGGCCAAAGCGGGATCTTCGTCACAAAAAAAACGGCCGTGTCTCTCGACACGACCGTTGATCCGGACAAACCGCAATGGGTTCGGCTGGCGGCTCAGATGGCCTGCGCGGGATGGGCGTAGGAGATCGGCGAAACAGCCGGATCCTCGTGATACGTCACTTCTTCCCAAGCCGAAGCATCAGCCATCAGCGTGCGCAGCAACTTGTTGTTGAGCTCATGACCCGACTTGTGCGCGTGGTAGGCGCCAATCAGGCTGTGGCCGAGCAGGTACAGGTCGCCAATGGCATCGAGGATCTTGTGCTTGACGAACTCGTCCTCGTAACGCAGGCCGTCTTCGTTGAGCACGCGGTAGTCATCGAGCACGACCGCGTTGTCCATCGAGCCACCCAGCGCCAGGTTGTGTTCACGCAGCATTTCGATGTCGCGCATGAAACCGAAGGTCCGGGCGCGACTCACTTCCTTGACGAAGGAGGTGGTGGAGAAGTCGATCTCGGCGCGCGAGGTGCGCTGGCTGATGATCGGATGGTTGAAGTCGATCGAGAAGCCGACCTTGAACCCTTCGAACGGCTCGAACTTGGCCCACTTGTCGCCTTCCTGCACTTTCACCGGCTTCTTGATGCGGATGAAGCGCTTGGCCACGTTCTGTTCTTCGATGCCGGCAGACTGCAGCAGGAAGACGAACGGACCGGCGCTGCCGTCCATGATCGGCACTTCCGGCGCGGAAAGATCGACATACGCGTTGTCGATGCCCAGACCCGCCATGGCCGAGAGCAGATGCTCGACCGTGGAGACGCGGACGTCGCCGTTGATCAGGGTGGTCGAAAGCCGGGTGTCGCCGACGTGGTCTTCACGAGCGCGGATGTCCACCGGCGGATCGAGATCGACCCGGCGAAACACGATGCCGGTATTTGGCGCCGCAGGACGCAAGGTCATGTAGACCTTGTCGCCGGTGTGCAGGCCAACACCGGTCGCCCGGATGATGTTCTTGAGGGTACGCTGCTTGATCATTTTTGTTGGTACCTGTGTAGGCAGCAGCCAATCAGGGGCGGATGCTAACACAGTTTTAACCTGCGATAAAAGCAAACCGTACCGTACAGTCTGATTAAGCTTCATGGTTCCTTCATCCCTGAGTGGCCGGGTATCCATGCCTTTGTTTCCCGACGGGAACGGCGTGGGACACGACACCCCGTGCCTGGGACGGGAATCCGGCACGGGGTATCGGACCCGCCATCACCATGAACGCGTGGCGGCGGGCCGTGCATCATCCTGACGCACAGTCTTGGAACGAAAACGGCAAACGAACGGCAAAAGCATCGTGAAACCTGCGCAAAGCCTGCCCCGAAGACCCGGCCTGGCCGGGCCGCCCGGGTGGACGACGCGGCACGATCCAAGGAAAGACCGGCGCAACGCGGGTTTGTTCAATACTTTTCACAACTCCTCGACCGAACCTTCCGGTCATGGAACAGCCTGCCGAGCGTCACCTTGCTCAGTCGGCCTGACGTCGCAGGAACGCGGGAATGTCCAGATAGTCGAAGCCCGGCTCGGCCTGCTTGGCCGGCGGCGCGGACTCCGTCCGACTCTGCGGGGCGTGCACCACCTCAGGCTGGGCGTAGTCGACCACTTCGTTGCCGGTGCCCGTGCGCAGCACCACCGGACGCGGGCGCATCTGCACCTGCTGGGTGGTTTCCACCATGCGAATCGGCGGCTGCTGACGCGAGGCCATCGCGCGGTTGAGGCCGGTGGCGACCACGGTGACGCGAACGTCGTCCTTCATTTCCGGGTCGAGCGAGGTACCCATCACCACGGTAGCGTCTTCGCTGGCAAAGTCATGGATGATCCGGCCGATTTCGTCGAATTCACGCATGGTGAGGTTCGGGCCGGCGGTGACGTTGACCAGAATGCCGCAGGCGCCGTTGAGGTTGACGTCTTCCAGCAGCGGGTTCTTGATCGCCGCCTCGGCCGCCGCCTGGGCGCGGTCATCACCGCGAGCGGTGCCCGAACCCATCATCGCCAGACCCATTTCGGACATGACTGTACGCACGTCGGCAAAGTCGACGTTGATCAGGCCCGGGGCCGTGATCAGGTCGGCAATACCCTGCACGGCGCCCTGCAGCACGTCGTTGGCCGCCTTGAACGCGTTGAGCAAGGTCACTTCGCGGCCCAGCACGCTGAGCAGCTTCTCGTTCGGCACGGTGATCAGCGAATCCACATGCTGCTGCAGATCCTCGATGCCTTTCAGGGCGACCTGCATGCGCCGACGACCCTCGAACGGGAACGGCTTGGTCACCACGGCCACGGTGAGGATGCCTTTTTCCTTGGCCAGCTGGGCCACCACCGGCGCCGCGCCGGTACCGGTGCCGCCGCCCATGCCGGCGGTGATGAACACCATGTCGGCGCCTTCCAGCATCGCCTCGATGCGTTCGCGATCCTCCAGCGCGGCCTGACGGCCCACTTCGGGGTTTGCACCGGCGCCAAGGCCCTTGGTCACGTTGCCACCGAGTTGCAGGTGGGTCCGCGAGCCGCAGCTGGTCATCGCCTGCGCATCGGTATTGGCGACGACGAATTCGACGCCTTCGATGTTGGAGTTCAACATGTGCGCCACGGCGTTGCCGCCGCCACCGCCCACGCCAATCACCTTGATGACTGCATTGGGTGCGAGTTTTTCAATCAATTCAAACATTTCCCGTCCTCCGTAGAGTTGTTGTCGTTTTAACCATGGATGACGACTCCTGTCGGTCCATGGTGGTGGGCGGATATCCCTCCGCCCTGGGCAACGCTTCCTGCGTCGCCCGAAACCGTGTTCTCAAAAATTCCGGGTCAGCCAGCCGCGCACTTTGCCGACCAGGCCGCCGACGCTGCCGCCCACCGGTCCACCCATCCGCATGCCGCCGGCGCGCGCGCCATGCAGCAGCAGACCCACGCCGGTGGCGTGCAGCGGACTGGAAACGACTTCACCAAGGCCATCGATCTGCTGCGGCACGCCGATGCGCACCATCTTGTGGAAGATCTCCTCGGCCAGTTCCAGCGCGCCTTCCATCTTGGAAGCGCCGCCGGTCAGCACCACGCCGGCCGCCACCAGGCTTTCGTAACCGGAGCGGCGCAACTGGTCCTGCACCATCTCGAAGATTTCCTCGTAACGCGCCTGCACGCTCTGCGCCAGCGACTGCCGCGCAAGGCGGCGTGGCGGGCGATCGCCGACGCTGGGCACCTGGATGGTTTCCTCGGCATGCGCCAGCCCGGTCTGCGCGCAGGCGTACTTGATCTTGATTTCTTCCGCGTGGGCGGTCGGCGTGTGCACGCCGTAGGCAATGTCGCTGGTGACCTGGTCGCCGCCCACCGGCAGCGAGGCGGTGTAGCGGATCGAGCCCTGGGTATAGATCGCGATGTCGGTGGTACCGGCGCCGATGTCGACCAGGCACACGCCCAGCTCGCGCTCGTCGTCGGTCAGCACGGCCTTGGCACTGGCCAGCGCCGAGGGCACCAGCTCGTCCACGGTCAGCCCGCAGCGCTGGATGCACTTGGAGATGTTCTGCACCGCGGCGGCTGCACCGGTGACCAGATGCACATTGGCCTCCAACCGCACGCCGCTCATGCCGACCGGGGAGCGGATGCCGTCCTGGCCGTCGATGCGGTATTCCTGCGACTCCTTGTAGAGCACCTTGCGGTCAGCGGGGATCGCCACGGCACTGGCCGCTTCCAGCACCTGCTCCAGGTCGGCGGCGGTGACCTCGCGGTCACGGATCGCCGCGTTGCCGTGCGAGTTGCGGGTTTCCAGATGGCTGCCGGAAATCGACGCGTATACCGAGCGGATGTCGCAGCCGGCCATCAGCTCGGCTTCCTCGACGGCGCGCTGGATCGAGTGCACGGTGGATTCGATGTCCACCACGGAACCGCGCTTCATGCCGCGCGATACGTGCGTGCCGATGCCGATCACGGTGATCGGTTCGCCCGGCTCGTACTCGCCGACGATCGCCACCACCTTGGAGGTGCCGATGTCGAGCCCGACTACCAGTTGTTTGTCGTTGCGCGGCTTCATAGAGAAATGCTCATGTGCGGGGCTTGCCCCCGGCGTTGGCGGCGGCCGCTTGCGGCCAGCGCACGGCGAATCCATTGGTGTAACGAAGATCGGCGTAGCTGAAGCCCTCGGTGCGTCCGGCGACCAGTTGCGGGTAGACGTCAAGGAAGCGGCGCAGGCGGCGGCCAGCCTCCTCGCGATCGCCGATCACGATCTGCGCGCCACTGGCGGTGCCGACGCTCCAGCTGCCACGTTCGGTCAGCGATACGCCGGTGATCTGCAAATGCGTGCCGGCGAAAGCCTTGCGCGTTTCCGCGTAGAAGCTCACCACTTCGGCCAGCCGCGCATCCGGACCATGCAATTCCGGCAAGTCGCCGATGTGATCCATGCCGGGCGCATCGAACACCAGCCCCTGGCGGCTGATCAGCTGCTTGTCGTTCCAGCGGGCAAACGGCTGGCGCTCGTAAATGCGGAGCTGCAGCGTGTCCGGCCAGCGCTTGCGCGCCTCGACCGACTCCACCCACGGCAACGCGGCCACGGCTTTCTGCACCGCGTCCAGATCCAGCGCGAAGAAGCCCTTGCCCAGACGGGGACGCACGGCGGCGCGGATGTCGCTCTCGCTCACGTGCTTGAACTCGGCCTGCACCGTCAACTGGGTCACCGGCCAGCGGCCGGCCGCAAACCAGCCGCGCAGCACGCCGACGATCGGCAGCGCGACCAGCGCGATGGCCAGACACCAGGCGACGAGGCGGACGGCTCCTTTCACTCGGCGCCTCCGCGGGTGGTGAGTGCCGGCTCGTGGGCGAAGCTGGTCTCGAGCACGCGCCAACACAGTTCCTGATAGTCGATGCCGGCCGCGGCGGCGGCTTTCGGCACGAGCGAGTGGGACGTCATGCCCGGCGCAGTGTTCACTTCCAGCAACCAGTTGCCGCCGGCGCGGTCGCGCATCACGTCGACCCGACCCCAGCCGGCGCAACCCAGTGCATCGAAGGCCTGCAGCGCCAGCGCACGCAGCTCCGCTTCGGCGTCGCCTTCCTGGCCGGGGCACAGATACAGCGTGTCCTCGGCGATGTATTTCGCGTTGTAGTCGTAGAACGCACCCTTGGGCACGATGTGAATCGATGGCAGCACCTGTCGACCGAGGATGGCGACGGTCAGCTCGTCGCCCTCGATCAGGGTTTCCATCAGCAGGTCGCCCGGATACTTCGCAGCCAGCGCGACCGCCTGCTCCAGCTGCGACTCGTCGAGCACGCGGGTAATGCCGACGCTGGAGCCTTCACAAGCGGGCTTCACGATCAGCGGAAAGCCGACCTGCCGCGCGGCGGCGTGCACGTCGGCACCACGCGGCAAGGCCACGAACTTCGGGGTCGGCAAGCCCAGGGACTGCCACACCCGCTTCGAACGCGTCTTGTCCATCGACAGCGCGGAACCCAGCACACCCGAGCCGGTGTACGGCACATTGAGCGATTCCAGCGCACCTTGCAGCACGCCGTCTTCGCCGCCGCCATGCTGGCCGTGCAGGATGTTGAACACGCGGGCGAAATGACCGGCACGCAGCGCATCGAGCAGCGCCGGAATGCCGTCGATCGCCTGCGCGTCGATCCCGCGCGCCTGCAGCGCAGCCAGCACGTTGCGGCCGGAGTCCAGCGACACTGCGCGCTCGGCCGAACTGCCGCCCATCACCACCGCAACGCGGCCGAACTGGGCGGGGTCAATGATGCGGCTGATCGTGTCGTGGCTGCTCACTTGCTTGTCCTCAGGTTGCCAAGCTGGGCCAGCTCGACGGCCGCCGCACCGATGTCACCGGCGCCGAGCAGCATCAACAGATCGCCATCGCGCAGCAGCGCCGGCAAGGCGTCCTTCAGATCACGCGGATGCTCAACCAGCACCGGATCGACCTTGCCGCGCGCGCGCACGGCGCGGGCCAGCGCCCGGCCGTCGGCGCCCGCGATCGGCGCTTCGCCCGCCGGGTAGACATCAGTCAGCACCAGCACATCGGCCTCGGCCAGCACGTTGGCAAAATCGTCCAGCAGATCGCGCGTGCGGCTGTAGCGATGCGGCTGGAAACCGACCACCAGCCGACGCTCCGGCCAGCCGCCGCGGGCGGCCGCGAACACGGCCGCGAGTTCGCGCGGGTGATGGCCATAGTCGTCGACCAGCAACACGCTGCCTTGGTCCAACGCGAGTTCGCCACGCCGATGGAAGCGGCGGCCGACGCCTTCGAAGTTTTCCAGCGCGCGCGCCAGTGCGCTCGCCTCGACACCAAGCTGCCAGCCGATCGCCGCTGCCGCCAGCGCGTTCAGCACGTTGTGCTGGCCGGGCAGGTTGAGCTTCACCGGCAGCAGTTCATCGCGCCCTGGCAGTTGCAGGTCGAAATGCATTTCGAAACCATGCTGGCGCACGTTCAGCGCGCGCACGTCCGCATCCACGGTATCGATCCCGTAGGTCATCACTCGCCGCGTGGTGTTCCTGGCCAGCTCGGCCACTTCCGGGTCATCCACGCACAGCACGGCCAGTCCATAGAACGGCAGCCGGTGCAGAAAGTCGGCGAACGCCTTCTTCACCTCGGCGAAATCGCCGTGGTAGTTCTCCAGATGATCGGCGTCGATATTGGTGACCGCCGCGATGACCGGCGACAGCAGCAGGAACGAGCCATCCGATTCATCCGCCTCGGCGACCAGGTACTGACCGGTGCCCAGGCGCGCGTTGGCGCCGGCTGCGTTGAGCTGGCCGCCGATCACGAAGGTCGGATCGTAGCCCGCTTCGGCCAGCACGCTGGCAGTAAGGCTGGTGGTGGTGGTCTTGCCGTGGGTACCGGCGATCGCCACGCCACGGCGGAAGCGCATCAGCTCACCCAGCATTTCCGCGCGGGGGATCACCGGGATACGGGCCTCGCGGGCGGTGAGCAGCTCCGGATTGTCCTGCTTGATCGCGCTGGACGTCACCACCACGTCGGCGTCGCCGACGTTCTCCACCGCATGACCGATATGCACGGTGATGCCCAACTGCTTCAGCCGCTGCGCCGTGGGCGAGTTCGCGCGGTCCGAACCGGATACGGCATAACCGAGATTGTGCAGCACCTCGGCGATGCCGCTCATGCCGACACCGCCGATGCCGATGAAATGCACGCGGCGGAAGGTGCTCATCGGGTCTTCATGGGCGTGCAAACGACGCGGCGTCATGCGGCGACCTCCAGGCAAGCTTGCGCAATCACCTGTGCCGCATCGGGCTTGGCCAGCGTGCGCGCGGCCTCGGCCATCGCCAGCAGGCGGTGGCGATCACCCAGCAGCGCTTCCAGTCGCTGCGCCAGAATCTGTACGTTCAGCTCACTCTCCTGCATCAGTTCGGCAGCTCCCGCCGCCATCAAGACTTCGCCATTGCGCGTCTGGTGGTCATCCACCGCGTGCGGGAACGGCACCAGCACCGCGCCAAGTCCCGCAGCGGCCAATTCGGCCAGGGTCAACGCGCCGGCGCGGCAGACTGCCAGGTCGGCCCAACCGTAGGTCGCGGCCATGTCGTCGATGAACGGCACCACCTCGGCCTCCACGCCGGCCTGCGTATAGGCAGCGCGGGCTTCATCCAGGCCGCGGCTGCCGCACTGGTGCAGCACGTCGGGCCGCTGCGCCGGCGTCAGCAGGGCCAGCGCGTGCGGCAAGGCGAGGTTCAACGCGCGTGCGCCGAGGCTGCCGCCAAGCACCAGCAGGCGCGGTCGACCCTCGCGGCCAGCCATGCGCGAGGCCGGCGGCGGCAACGCCGCGATCGCGTCGCGCACCGGGTTGCCGACCCACTCGGCCTGCGGCAGCGCGTCGGCGAAGCCGGCCAGCACGCGTTTCGCCAGTCGGGCCAGCTTGCGGTTGGTGAAACCGGCCACGCGATTTTGCTCATGCACCAGCAACGGCCGGCGCAGCAACCAGGCCGCGAGACCACCGGGACCGGCGACGTAGCCACCCATCGACAGCACGCTGCGCGGATTCACCTGGCGCAGCACGTTGATCGAGGCGAACAACGCGCGCAGCACCATCAGCGGCGCCAGCAGACGAGTCTTCCAGCCCTTGCCGCGCAGACCACCGACCGCCACGGTGTGCAATTCGATCCGCTGCGCGGGCACCACCCGGGTTTCCATGCCGCCGACCGCTCCCAGCCAGACCACCGGCACGCCTTGTGCGCGCAGGCAGTCGGCCACGGCCAGCCCCGGAAAGATGTGGCCACCGGTGCCACCGGCCATGATCAAGACCGGACGCTGGATGCTCATGCGACCACCGCCTCGCGCGGCTTCGCCGCAGCGTTCGCATCGTTCGCCGCAACGGCCGCCGGCATCCGGGTAGCCATCTGGCGCGCGTCCAGCGCGCGATTGATTTCGAAGGTGGCACGCAGCAGCACGCCGGCCATCGCACAGGTCAACGCCATCGACGAACCGCCATAGCTGATCAGCGGCAGGGTCAGGCCCTTGGTCGGCAAGGCACCCAGATTGACGCCGACCGAGACGAACGCCTGCATCGCCAGCATCAGTGAAATGCCGAAGGCGACGTAGCCGGCAAAACGCTGACCGACCTCGACGCCCTTCAGGCCCAGGTACAGGCCGCGACCCACCGCCAGGCCAAACAGGCTCATCACCAGAATCACCCCGGCCAGGCCAAGCTCCTCGCCAATCACGGCGAAGATGAAGTCGGTATGCGCCTCGGGCAGGTAGGACAGCTTCAGCACGCTGGAACCCAGCCCCACACCGGTCCATTCGCCGCGACCGATCGCCATCAGCGACTGGGTCAGCTGGAAGCCGTCGTTGAACGGATCCTTCCACGGATCCATGAACGAGGTCAGCCGCTTCATGCGGTAGCTTTCGCCGGTGGCCGCGATGTACAGCAGCGGCATCAGCGGCAAGCCCATCAGGAACAGGAAGATCGGTCGCGCGCCACCGAGCCAGACCATCGCGATGGTCACCGCGATCACCAGCGTCGCCGAACCGAAGTCCGGCTGCGCCAGCAGCAGCAGCACGATCATGCCGGCCACCATCACCGGCTTGAACAGGCCGAGGAACTTCGTTTCCACGCTGTCGCGGTGACGCACCAGATAACTGGCCACATACACCACCAGGATCAGCTTCACCGCCTCGACCGGCTGGAAGGTGGTGACCAGCAGGTTGAGCCAGCGTCGGGCACCATTGATGCGCATGCCGAAGTGCGGCACGAACACGGCCAGCAACATCAGGAAGGCCAGCGCCAGCAGCGGGAACGCGTATTTTTCGAGCAGCTTCAGCTCGGTGCGCATGGCCACGCCCGCCGCAACCAGCCCGACGCTAAGGAACAACAGGTGCTTCTTGAGAAAGTAGAACGCGCCAATGTGCTGGCTGTCAGCCACCGAAATCGAGCTCGACGTCACCATCACCACGCCCACGCTGGCCAGACCGATCAGCGCGACCAGCAACCACAGGTCGAAGCTGCCGCGCGGTCCGCTGCGGCGTTTGGCTTGGATGGCGGCGTCGAAGATCGCCATCAGCGCACCTTCAACGTGGCAAGGCCGATCAGCACCAGCACCACGCTGATGATCCAGAACCGCACGATCACGCGGGGTTCCGGCCAGCCCTTCAATTCGAAATGGTGGTGAATGGGCGCCATGCGGAAAACGCGCTTGCCGGTGAGTTTGAAGCTCGCCACCTGGATCATCACCGAGGCGGTTTCCATGACGAACACGCCGCCCATCACCAGCAGCACGATTTCCTGACGCACGATCACCGCGACGCAACCCAGCGCTGCGCCCATCGCCAGTGCGCCGACGTCGCCCATGAACACTTGCGCCGGGTAGGTGTTGAACCACAGAAAGCCCAGGCCCGCCCCCGACAACGCGCCGGTGAAGATCGCCAGTTCGCCGGCGCCGGGGATCGAGGGGATGCCCAGGTATTCGGAAAACAGCTTGTTGCCCGCCAGATAGGCGAAAACGCCCAGCGCACCGGAGACCAGCACGGTCGGCATGATCGCCAGGCCGTCCAGGCCGTCGGTAAGGTTCACCGCGTTGGAGAAACCCACGATCATGAAGTAGGTGATCACCACGAAGAACAGCCCGAGCGGCACCACCACATGCTTGAACAGCGGCAGATAAAGCGCCGTCTCCGCCACCGGTACGCCGGCGGCGACCTGTGGCGCGGTGTGGTAGAGGAACAGCGCTGCGCCCAGACCGAACACGGACTGCCAGAAATACTTCCAGCGACTGGCCAGGCCGCGGCTGTCCTTCAAGACCAGCTTGCGATAGTCGTCGTAGAAGCCGATCGCGCCGAAACTCAGCAGCACGGCCAGCACCACCCAGACGTAACGGTTGTGCAGATCGGCCCAGAGCAAGGTGGCCACGGTGACCGACAGCAGAATCATCACCCCGCCCATGGTCGGCGTGCCGGCCTTGACCAGATGCGTCTGCGGACCGTCGCTGCGCACGACCTGGCCCGCCTTCAGCGCGGCCAGCCGATTGATCAGCCACGGACCACACAACAGCGACATGGCCAGCGCAGTGAGCGCCGCCATGATCGTGCGGAACGTGATGTACTGAAACAGATGCAGCGCGGTGAAATGCCGTGCCATCCAGTCCGCCAGCTCAAGCAGCATGGAATGCCCCCCCGTTGTTCCTGTCCGGCTCACCCGTCAGGGCCGCCACCACCTGCTCCATGCCGGCGGAGCGTGAACCCTTGACCAGACAGGTGACTCCCCGGTGGAGATGCTCCTGCAGCGCGGCGATCAGGGCCGGCTTGTCGTTGAAATGCTCGGCGCCGACGCCGAATGCAGCCACGGTGGCCGCACCCAGCGGGCCCACCGCGAACAGCCGCTCGACGCCGCGCTCACGCGCGAGTGCGCCGATGCCCGCATGCAGCGCACGCGCGTCCGCACCGAGCTCCGCCATGTCGCCCAGCACCAGCCAGCGCTCGCCATCGGCAAGCAGCAAGGTATCAATCGCCGCCGCCATGGAACTGGGGTTCGCGTTGTAGCTGTCATCGATCACGGTCCAGCCGCCGGCAGCCACTTCGCGGCGCAAGCGGCCTGACACGCCGGCGGCCTGCTCGAGTCCGGCGACGATGGTGTCCAGCGGCACATGGAGCGCCAGCGCCACCGCGGACGCAGCCAGCGCATTGCCGATGTTGTGACGACCGGGCAGCGGCAGGTTCACTTCGGCGTCGCCTTGCGGCGTGCTCAGCACGAACCGCGAACCGTCCACCCGCTGCTCGACGATGTCGGCACCGATGTCGGCCGGATGATCGAGCCCGAAGCGCAACACCTGGCGCGTGGCGGCCAGGCCGCCGAAGAAACTGGCGAAAGCATCATCGGCATTGATGATGGCAATGCCGTCCACCGGCAGCGCCTGATACAACGCTCCCTTGGTCTCGGCCACGCCTTCGATGCTGCCCATGCGCTCAAGATGCGCCGGCGCGATGAGCGTGACGAGGCCGATATCAGGCCGTGCGATGGCAGCCAGGTACGCAATGTCGCCCGGCTTGCCCGCGCCCATCTCGAACACGGCGTACTCGGTGTCCGCCGGCATCGCCAGCAGGCTCAGCGGCAGACCCAGTTCGTTGTTGTAGTTGCCGCTGCTGACGTGGGTGCGCCCATGCCGCGAAAGAATCGCCGCAACCAGGGTCTTCACCGTGGTCTTGCCGTTGGAACCGGTGATGCCGACCACGCGCACGTCACGTTGCGCACGCACCGCGCTGGCCAGGTCACCCAAGGCCAACTCGGCATCGTTGACCAGCACCTGCGGCAACTCGCTGTCGACCCGGCGCGTGACCATCGCGGCCACCGCGCCGCACTCGATCGCCTCAGCCAGATAGTCATGCCCGTCGGCGCGCTCACCCTTGATCGCCACGAACAGGTCGCCCGGCTTCAGCTTGCGCGTGTCGATGGCCACGCCGGTGACCTTGGCATCGCCGGCCAGCAGGCGGCCCCCGGTCCACACGGCGATGGTGCTCAGCGCCATCATGCGCGACGCTCCCGGCCCAGCTGCGCCAACGCGGCGCCCGCCACCTGCAGATCGTCAAACGGATGCTTGCCGGTCGCACCATCCTGATAGGTTTCGTGACCCTTGCCCGCGATCAGCACCACATCGCCGGCACGTGCCAACTGCAACGCATCAGCGATCGCCAGCGCGCGGTCGCGCTCGACCGTCATCGCCGGAGCAGCCGCCATGCCGGCGACGATCTGCGCCACGATCGCATCACCGTCTTCGCCGCGCGGATTGTCGTCGGTGACGATGGCCACGTCGGCCAGCGTTGCCGCCACTTCGCCCATCAACGGACGTTTACCGGCATCGCGCTCGCCACCGCAACCGAACACGCAGATCAGCTTGCCGGCGCAATGCGCCCGCGCCGCGCTCAATGCCTGCTGCAGGGCGTCCGGCGTGTGTGCGTAATCAACCACCACCAGCGGCTGGCCCTGTGTGCCACCGAGCCGGCTCATTCGGCCGTTCACTGGTTGCAACTTCGCGATCACCTCGACCAGGCGCGCGAACGGCTCGCCCAGCGCACCAAGGCTGGCCACCACCGCCAGCAGGTTGGCCACGTTGAAGCGGCCGATCAGCTGGCTGCGAACCGCGCGGACGCCCCACGGGGTGCGCAAGTTGAAGGCCAGCCCTTCGGCCGAAGTGACGATGTCGCTGGCAACGATGTCCGCGTCCTCGGCGCCGGCCATGCTGAAGCGCAGCAACTGGACGCCATCGGGGACCTGCGCGGCCAGCTTCTGGCCAAACGCGTCATCGACGTTGATCACCGCGCTGGCCAGCCCCGGCCAGGCAAACAAGGTGGCCTTGGCCGCGCCGTAGGCTTCCATGCTGCCGTGGTAGTCGAGGTGGTCACGGGTGAGATTGGTGAAGACGGCGACTTCGAAATCCACCGCCGCCACACGCCCCTGGACCAGCGCATGGGAAGAGACTTCCATCGCCACGTGACTGACCCGATCATCGCGAAATGCTGCCAGTTGCGCCTGCACACTGATCGCGTCCGGCGTGGTGCGCTCGCCCTCGTGCAACTGGCCCTGCACGCCGGCACCCAGGGTGCCGATCGAAGCGGCGCGATGGCCGAGCAGGGTCAGCGCCTGCGCCAGCAGTTGCACGCAAGAAGTCTTGCCATTGGTGCCGGTGACGCCGAGCATGCGCAGCGCTTCGCTGGGACGCTCATAGAAGCGTGCGGCGATCTCGCCCACCTGCGCATGCAGGTCGTCGATCCAGATTACGGGGACATCGAGCGCGGCGACGGCCTCGACGACCGGCGCCTCGGCCAGCACCACACGGGCGCCGCGCTGCACCGCGCCAGCGGCGAAGTGGATGCCATGGGTCTGGGTGCCGTGCAGCGCGAAGAATGCGTCACCACGTTGCGCGCGCCGCGAATCCAGCGTCAATCCGTTCACCATCAAACGCGCCGCTTCGGGCGTGCCCGCGAGCTGCGCGTCAGCGATGCCCAGCAACAGCTGGTCCAGATGCCGGGTACTCATGGCGAGTCTCCGTCGACCGGAGCGTCATCAATCGGCGCGTCCACCGGCGGCTTGCTGCCGACCAGTCCGTCCACGTTCTGCAGCGGCCCGCCGACGTACCAGCGACCGATGTTGTCCGGTGGCACGTCGAGCAGACGCAGTGCACCTTCCATCACCTTGGCGAAGACCGGGCCGGAAACAGTGCCGCCGTAGTAGCTGCCCTTGTGCGGATTGTCGATCACCACCACCGCGGCCAGGCGCGGGTTCGAGGCCGGCACGATGCCGGCGAAGGCCGCCGTGTAGTTGCTCTTGGCGTAACCGCCGGCGTTCGCCTTGTGCGCGGTGCCGGTCTTGCCGGCCACGCTGTAGTTCGCAATGCGCGCGGTGGTGCCGGTGCTGCCCGGACCGGTCACCGTCTCCATCATCTGCAACAGCTCGCGCGACACCTCGGGTGTGATGATCTGCTTGGCCGTGTTGCTGTTGTCCTTGATGAAGGTCGGCGTGTGCATCACGCCTCCATCGGCGATCGTGGCGTAGGCATTGGCCAGCTGCAGCACGGTCACATTCAGTCCGTAGCCGTAACCCAGGATCGCCTTTTCCAGCGGGCGCCAGTCACGCCCGATGCGCAGGTAACCGGAGGCCTCGCCAGGGAAGCCGCTTTCGGTGCTGTTGCCGAAGCCGAACGCGCGGTAGGTGTCGTACATCAGCGACGTGTCGAGCTGCATCGCGATATGCGCGGCGCCCACGTTGCTGGACTTGGTGATCACGCCCGTCGGCGTAAGCACCCCGTAGTTGTGGGTGTCATGAATGTCATGACCCTGAAAGTACCAATGCCCACCGGTGGTATCGATGAGCGGGCTGGTGGGGGTGTATTTGCCACTGGAAAGCGCGGCGGCCATCAGGATCGGCTTGATCGTCGAACCCGGTTCGAGCACGTCGGTCATTGCCCGGTTGCGACGCTGGCTGGGTTTGCTGCCGGCAAGCGCATTCGGGTTGTAGGTCGGCAGGTTGGCCATCGCCAGTACTTCGCCGGTCTTGATGTCGAGCACCACCATCGAGCCGGAATCGGCCTCAGATTTTTCGACCGTGTTTTTCAACTCGTTGTAGGCGAGGAACTGGATGCGCCGGTCGATGCTCAACGTCAGGTTCTGGCCCGGCTTTGGCGCACGCACCTGCTCCAGGTCCTCGACGACATGTCCCATGCGATCGCGAATGACGCGCTTGGCACCCGGTTTGCCGGCCAGCCATTCGTCATAGGCCAGCTCGAGGCCTTCCTGGCCACGATCGTCGATATTGGTGAAGCCGAGCACGTGTGCGGTGACTTCGCCGGACGGGTAGTAACGCTTGAACTCGCGCTGGCCGTTGATGCCGGGAATGCCCAGATCGAGCACCGCCTGCGCGGCAGCCGGCGACATCTGACGGCGCAGGTAGACGAACTCGCGGTCGGAGCGTTGCGCCAACTGGGCCTTCAGACCATCCGCGTCCACACCCAGCGCCTGCGCCAGCGCAGGAATGCGATCGTCGTTGTCGAGCACCTCGGACGGGTTCGCCCAGATCGACATCATCGGCGTGGACACTGCCAGCGGCTCGCCATTGCGGTCGAAAATGGTGCCGCGGGAGACCGGGATCGGCACTTCGCGCAGGAAACGCGCGTCACCCTGGCGCTGGTAGAACTGTTTGCGCACCACCTGCAGGTCAAACGCGCGCGCGACCAGCGCGGCCGAAACGAGACCGAGCAGACTGACCACCACCACCATGCGCCGGCGCGCACTGGGGCCGGCGCTGCGGCGGCGACCGGGCTGGGACGGCTTGGCGTGCTTGCGCCAGCTCATCGCAGCAACCGGATGTCTTGCGGGCGCGGATCGACCATGCCCAGTTTCTGTCGTGCCTCGTCGTCGATGCGACGTGGCTCGGCATAGGTGGCCTGCTCAAGTTCGAGCTTGCCGTATTCGATATTCAATTCGTCGCGCTGGTTCTGCAGCGCGGTGAGGTTGACGAACAGCACGCGACTCTCGTGGCGCGTCCACACCACGCCAAGTGCACTCGTCAGCACGGCGGCCAGCAGCATCAGCAGGCAGATGGCGCCGATGGCCTTCATCCCAGCTTCTCCGCCACACGCAACACCGCCGAACGCGAACGCGGGTTTGCCGCCAGCTCGGCGTCGGACGGAAATTGCGCCTTGCCGACGGCGGCCAGCCGAGCCGGCGCAGCCTGCACCGGCGGTCCGCGACGGCTGTTTTGCACACGACCGGAATGGTCGCGAATGAACAGCTTCACCGCGCGATCTTCCAGCGAATGGAAACTGATCACCGACAGGCGGCCACCCGGCTTCAGCCTTTCCAGCGCCGCCGTCAGCCCCTCCTGCAAGGCATCCAGTTCGCCGTTCACGCGAATGCGCAGTGCCTGAAAGCTGCGCGTGGCCGGATGCTTGCCCGGCTCGCGCCGACCCACCAGGCGCTCGATCAGCGCAGCCAGCTGGCCTGTGCGGGTGAACGGGGTGGTGTCCCGATCGGTCACGATGGCGCGGGCGATGCGGCGGCTGTGCCGCTCTTCGCCGTAGTTCCACAATACGTCGGCAATCTCGCGCTCACTGGCCTGGGCCAGAAAATCCGCGGCGCTCTCGCCCTGGGTGGTGTCCATGCGCATGTCCAGCGGCGCGTCGGCCATGAAGCTGAAACCGCGCGCGGCTTCGTCCAGCTGCGGCGAAGACACACCCAGGTCGAGCAGCACGCCGTCGAGGCCGGCGGCGGTTTCGTCCCACTCGGCCAGGCTGGAGAAATTCGCGTGGCGGATCGACACCCGGGCGTCGTCGGCAAATTCGGCTTGCGCGGTGGAGATGGCAGTGGGATCCCGATCCATCAACAGCAGGCGACCGTCGGCGCCCAGGCGCGACAGAACGGCGCGAGCGTGACCGCCGCGACCAAAGGTTCCATCGAGATAACGCCCGCCCGCATGCACGGCGAGACCCTCCACTGCTTCACCCAGCATCACCGGGATGTGCCGCAAAACTTGCTCGGCCATGCCGCACTCCCGCTCCCGTCCCACGTGTGTCGCCGCGCCCGTTACAGGCGCAGTTCGGCCATTTCGTTTGTGATGTCGTCTTCGCCGATGCTCTGGCGGATCTTGGCCAGGTGAGCCTGTTCGCTCCACAGCTCGAACTTGTTGCCCATGCCCAGCAGCACCGCCTTTTTCTCGATGCCGGTCGTGGCACGCTGGCTGGCCGGCAGCAGGACGCGTGCCGCGCCATCCGGCTCGACCACCGCCGCGGCACCGACCAGCTTCATCTGCATGTCGCGATGAGCGGCCTTGACCTTGGGCAATGCGTTGACCTGATCGCGCACCTTTTCCCACTCCTCATGTGGAAACAGCCACAAGCAGCCCGCTTCGAAGGGGTTGTAGGTGATCACCAGACGATTGGCGCACTCGCCCGCCACCTGCTCCCGATACGCTGTCGGAATGGTCAGGCGACCCTTGTCGTCGATGGTGATGGCGGTTTCGCCTTGAAACACGATCAGTAGACTCCACGAAAACCCACGATTTCACACTGGAACCCACGATAATCTCGCACCATGAGACTGTCAAGGTAATTTCGCTTGTGAATCAAGGAGTAAAGGCAAAATCCTGACCGTACATGCAGCATATTCTCAGGAACACCGGCAAGGTGTTTGAAAGCAGGGAATTTTTTGCAAATTCCGCCGACCAACTTCCCACCGAAATCGGGCGAAAAGACGTGAAATCCATGCGAAATCACGCCACTTCGGCGTAGCGGGATGAATTTCCGTTCAGATGAAGCGCGTCCATGGCGCCTCGACCGACGAGTCGAGGTGCCATGGACGTGCAAAGAGGTGGAGTCGGCCTGTAAGCCGGGTTCTGTACGCCTTGCGACGCGACAGTCATTCCTCTCGGCCAGGCGTCGCCGCCTGGCTCCAGCAACCTACCCGGGAACAACGCGGGCCGCGTTATCGTTCCCCTATTTGGTCTTGCTCCGAGTGGGGTTTACCGTGCCGTACGACGTTGACCCCGTACGCGGTGCGCTCTTACCGCACCCTTTCACCCTTACCACGCACATCCGAAGATGCCGTTCGGCGGTCTGCTCTCTGTTGCACTGGCCGTCAGCTCACGCTGCCCAGGAGTTACCTGGCACTCTGCCCTGTGGAGCCCGGACTTTCCTCGATGCACTTGCGTGCGACGCGACTGTCCGGCCGACTCCACCTGCAAGTCTAGTAGGAGCGCACCCTGTGCGCGATGCTTTTCGTCACGTCACCTTGGAGCTCGCGCACAGCGTGCGTTCCTACCCTTCGTAAAGGAGCTTCCGTGGCGCCCCGCTGATCGCTGCCGCGAGCTTGGCGGCTTTCGCCGGAGGCAGCTCGTCACGCAGGATGGCAAAGACGCGCTGCCCTTCGGCGAGCCTCGCATCCACTTCCTCGCCGCGACCGGTAACGAGGATCACGTGTTCACCACGCTGCTGATCGGCATCACCGGCGACCTGGGCGGCCAGCTCCCCCAGCGGCTTGCCCAACACGGTCTCGAACATCTTGGTCAGTTCGCGCGCCAGCACGGCCTCGCGCTCCGCGCCGAACACGTCACGCATGTCGGCCAGGCTTTCAGCGACCCGGTGCGAGGATTCATAGAAGATGAGGGTGCGCGCATCACCGGCAAGCTCCTGCAGGCGGCTGCGTCGCGCCGCCGCCTTCGCAGGCAGGAAGCCCTCGAACACGAAGCGGTCGCTGGGCAGGCCTGCCACAGACAACGCGGCAATCGCAGCACACGCACCCGGCACCGGGATGCAGCGGATGCCGGCCGCACGCGCCGCGCGGACCAGCCGGAATCCCGGATCACTGATCAGCGGCGTACCGGCGTCGGAGATCAACGCGACCGCATCCCCACCTTGCATCCGGCGCACGATCGCATCGACCGCGTCACGCTCGTTGTGCTCATGCAGGGCGATCAACGGCGTATCTATATTGTGGTGAATCAGCAAGGGCCGGCTGTGTCGGGTGTCCTCCGCCGCAATGACCGCCACGTCGCGCAAGGTCGCGATCGCGCGGGCAGAAAGGTCGTCGCGATGACCGATCGGGGTGGCCACCACCCACAGGCAACCTGATTGAACTGATGACATTCGGGAACTCCTACACCGCGGGGCGACAATCCAATCCGCTATGATCGCGCATTGACGACCATGACGACCAAGGGATTTCCCATGCGCTTCATGCGCCTCGCGCGTGCCGCCGCGCCCGCACTGTTGATTTCGTTGCTGCTGGCCGGTTGCGTGCCGGCCAATGCCCCGCGCTCGCAAGCCGAGCTTGACGCCGCACAAAGTGCCGCCGCGCTGACGACGCAAGGCCAGTTCGAACAGGCCGCGCAGGCGTGGCTGGCGCTGGCCTCGCAATCGCGCGGACATGCCGACAGCTATCGACTGCATGCTGCCGAGGCGTGGCGTGAAGAAGGTCAGCTCGAACGCGCCGCGCCGGTGCTCGCAAGCATCAAGCGGCAGAATCTGACCGGCGATGAACCGGTACGGCTGGACCTGTTGCAGGCAGAACTGGCGCTGAGTCAGCACGACCCGGCCACGGCGCTGCGCCTGACTACACAACCGAATGTCTTCGTTCCGGACGCCTTGCAGCCGCGCCTGCTGGAATGGCGCGCCCGTGCGATGGCCGCCACTGGCGACCGCTGGGGCGCTGCGCGCACCCGCGTCCAGTTGGACGGACAACTCAGCGGTTTCGATCACAGCCAGAATCGTCGGCAGATCCTCGCCCTCCTCAACCAGGTCGGCGTCGACTCCCTCAAACAGCGCGCGGCCGGCTTGCAGCGCGGCGATCGCATGCTGCCGTGGGTGAACGAGGCGCTGAGCCAGCTTGGAGTCACCGTGGCTCAAGCGACGCCGGAGTTGCAGCAGCCGGTGGGCACTTTGCTGCCCGGCGCAGACGCCAGCGTTCGGGAGGGCTACAAGGTACCGGCCAAAATTGCGTTGCTGCTGCCCAATGACGGCGACTACGCCGCCGCCGGCACGCCGGTTCGCGAAGGTTTTTTTGCGGCCTACCTCGACGCCGGCCGCAACCATGCGCCCCGACCCATCGTTCGCGTCTACAACAGCCATGGCACCGCCGATGGTGCCGTCGCGGGTTACAAGAAGGCGGTCAGCGATGGGGCGCAACTGGTGGTCGGGCCACTCACGCGCACCGAAGTGGCGGCCGTTTTCGGCCAAGGCAGCTTGCCGGTGCCGCTGCTGGCGCTGAATCACCCCGATGACAAGCAACTGCCTGCCGGCGAGACCAGCGAGTTCGGCCTGTTGCCGGAAACCGAGGGCGCGCAGGCCGCGGACCACATGGTCGAGCGCGGAATCCACCGCGCCTACGCGCTGGTCTCCGTCGATGACTTCGCACAGCGCGCGGCCAGCGCGTTCAAGGCGGAGTTCGCCGCCCGCGGAGGCGAGTTGCTGGGTACGGTGACCTTGCCGCCGGGCGTCACCAGCTATGCCGATGTCATCACCGGCCTGAAAATGCCCACCGGTGCCGCGCCGACGGCACCCCTCGCCGCCAGCAGCACGCCGGCGGAAGGTTCCGCCGCTGGAAACAGCGGCATCTTCATCAGCATGCGCCCCCAGCAGGCGCGCATCCTGGTGCCGCAACTGCATATCGCGCAGGTCAACCTGCCGGTGTTTGCGACCTCGCATGTCTATGAGGGCAGCGACGATCCCGCCGCGAACCGCGATCTGGACGGCGTGGAATTCTCCGACGCTCCGTGGCTGTTCGATGCGCAACCGGGCCTGCCCAACCATGACGACATCGCCGCACGCCTGCCTGCCGCCCGCGGCGGAGCGGCGCGGCTGTTCGCGTTCGGCATGGATGCGTGGAACCTCGTGCCCTATATCGAATGGCTGCGCGCCCATCCCGGCAGCTATCTGCCCGGCGCCAGTGGCCAGCTTGCCTCCGACCAGTTCGGCCGGGTACGCCGCGTGCTGATCTGGGCGCGTTTCCAGGACGGCCTTGCGCACCCGCTGGGTGGCAGCCTGCAGATGGACGACATGCCGTCGTCCGCGCCGCCGGCGAACCTGGCGCCGCCACCGACAAGCCCGCCAGCCAGCGGAACCGTGCAGCCCGCGACACCCTGATGCGCGCCGCCGGTGACGATTTCGAGCAACGCGCCTGCGCTGAACTCGAACGCGCCGGGCTCACCTTGCTCGCGCGCAACTACACCACGCGTCACGGTGAGCTGGACATGGTGATGCGGGACGGCCACACCGTGGTATTCGTCGAGGTGCGCTATCGCAAGAGCGCCAGCCACGGCGATGCCGCCACTTCGGTGACGCCGGCCAAGCAGGGCAAGCTGATTCTCGCGGCACAGCACTGGCTGGCCGCGCACCCCCAACATGCACGCGCCGCCTGCCGCTTCGACGTGGTCGGTTACGACGGACCACCCGGCGCCATTCGGCAGGCGTGGCTCAAAGGGGCGTTCGAGGTAGGTTGAGTTGCTCAACGCTTCTGCCCCGAGTGAATTAGGCTTGCACCATGCCCCTGACCGCTGAACTGCTCGCGCGCTTGCGCGAAATGCTTGCCCATGACGCGCTCGCCCTGAGCGAGGCGGAGCGCATCGCGTACTCGTACGACAACTCGCGTCAACAGGCGCTGCCGGACGCCGTGGCGTTTCCCACCGAGCATGTGCAGGTCGAGGCCTTGGTACAGGCCTGTCGCGCACACCAGTTACCCGTGATCGCGCGTGGTCGCGGCACCAACACCACCGGCGCCACGGTACCGGTGGATGGCGGCGTGGTGGTGAGTTTCGAGCGGATGAACCGCATTTTGCGGATTGATCCGGACAACCGCCTCGCGGTGGTCGAGCCGGGTGTGTTGAACGGCGACTTGCAGCAGGCGCTGGCGCCTCACGGCTTTTTCTGGCCACCGGACCCAAGCTCGGCGCCCTGGTGCAGCATCGGTGGCAACCTGGCCTGCAACTCGGCCGGGCCGCGTACGGTGAAATACGGCAGTCCGCGCGAGAACACGCTGGGACTGCGCGCGGTGGCCGGCAACGGCGAGGGCTTTCGCTGCGGCACCTATACCAGCAAAGGTGCGACTGGCTACGACCTGACCCGGTTGCTGATCGGCTCGGAAGGCACGCTGGCGCTGATCACCGAGGCGACGCTGAAGCTCACGCCGAAGCCGTCGGCGGTGCGCACACTGCGGGCCACTTATCGCGATGTCGGCGCGGCGGCGCGGGCGGTGGCGCGGATCATGGCGCAGCCGGTGACGCCGTGTGCGCTGGAGTTCATCGACGATGTGGCGCTGAAACTGGCACGCGATTATGGCGGCGACGGCGTACCGTTGGCGGGCGCGATGCTGATGGTCGAGGTGGATGGCGAGCCGGCGACGCTGCCCTCCGCAGTCGAGGCGGTTTCGGCGGCCGCGCGCGGCGACGGGCTGGAGGAGTTGCGCCTCGCCGGTTCCGCCGAGGAAACCCGGGCGCTGTGGTCCGCGCGCAAGGCATTGTCGCCGGCGCAGCGCACGATTTCGCCAAACAAGATCAATGAGGACGTGGTGGTGCCGGTCAGCCATCTGCCCGCCCTGGTGGACGGCATCAAGCGGTTGTCGGCAAAACACGAGGTGCTGATTGTCAGTTTCGGCCACGCCGGCAATGGCAACCTGCACGTGAACCTGCTGCCGCGCGATGCCGCCGAGCGTACGCGTGCGCATGCCTGTCTGGCCGAGCTGTTTGCGCTGGTGATCTCGCTGGAAGGCACGTTGTCGGGCGAGCACGGCATCGGCATGGTCAAGCGTGAGTTCATGCCGCTGGCGCTGGAGGCGTCCACCTTGCAGCTGATGCGCAACGTCAAGGCGGCGTTTGACCCGGATGGCATCCTCAATCCCGGGAAGTTGTTGCCGTGACGACCGGGGACAGGACCTCGGGAAAGGTGCATCGCAAGAGTACGAGCAGTACGCCTGACGCTCGCAAGGTGGAGACGCTGCTGACGCAGATCCGCGCATGCCGGATCTGCGAGGCGTACCTGCCGCTTGGACCACGCCCGGTGCTGCAAGCATCAGCGACTTCGCGCCTGCTGATCGTCAGCCAGGCGCCGGGGCGGAAGGTGCACGAGAGCGGCATCCCGTTCGATGATGTCAGCGGCGAGCGTCTGCGCGAATGGCTGGGTATCGACAAAAGCGTCTTCTACGACCCCAGCCGGGTCGCCATCGTGCCCATGGGCTTCTGTTTCCCCGGCAGTGGCAAGAGCGGTGACCTGCCGCCGCGACCGGAATGCGCGCCCACCTGGCATCCACGACTGCTTCCGCTGCTCAGCCAGGTGCAATTGACACTCGCGATCGGTCAATACGCACAAGCGGGGATGCTCGGAGCCTTGCGTGGTGCCAACCTCACCCAGACGGTGCGCGACTGGCGCATCCATCTCGCCCGCGGCGTCCTGCCGTTGCCGCACCCCAGCCCGCGCAACCGTCCCTGGGTGATGCACAACCTGTGGTTCGAGGCCGAACTGCTGCCGGTTTTGCGTGAACGCGTGGCGGCGCTGCTGCGCGCGGATGACTGAGCCGCGCTGCGCCCTGCCTTGCCGGCTGCCAGCGGATTCATCTAACCTGCGCGAGCTTTACGGCCACGGGACAGTTCCCTCGGCCTTGCCTGGGGACTACTCAATGCTGGACATGTGTCGATGAGCATCAAGCAACGCCTGGTGGCGATGAATTTTTTGCAGTTTTTCGTCTGGGGCGCATGGTTGATCACCATCGGTGCGTACTGGTTCCAGTATCGGCATTGGTCGGGCGCCCAGTTCGGCGCGATCTTCTCGACCATGGGCATCGCCTCGTTGTTCATGCCGTCGCTGATGGGCGTGATCGCCGACAAGTGGATCAATGCCGAGAGGCTCTACGGCCTGCTGCATCTGTGTGGCGCGGTGGTGCTGTTCATCGTGCCCACGATTGACAGCCCGGGAACGCTGTTCTGGGTGATGTTGCTCAACATGATGTGCTACATGCCGACGATTTCGCTGGCGATCGCGGTGGCCTACAACGCGCTCAAAACCGATGGTGCCGACGTGGTGCTGGTATTCCCGCCGATCCGCGTGTGGGGCACGGTGGGCTTCATCGCCGCGATGTGGACGGTGAGCCTGCTGCACCTGGAGACCTCGGGCGGGCAGTTCTACGTGGCCTCCGGCGCTTCGCTGCTGCTGGGCCTGTACGCCTTCACCCTGCCGAAGTGCCCGCCGCGCCTGCGTGGCCAGGCGCACAAGTCATGGCTGGATACGCTGGGCCTGACTTCGTTCGCGCTGTTCAAGAACAGCAAGATGGCGATCTTCTTCCTGTTCGCGATGCTGCTGGGCGCGGCGCTGCAGCTCACCAACGCCTATGGCGATACCTTCCTGCACGACTTTGCCAATGTCGATGCATACAAGGGGATGATCGCGGTGCGCTACCCGGCGATCATCATGTCGATCTCCCAGGTGTCCGAAACCCTGTTCATCCTGGCCATTCCGTTTTTCTTCAAGCGTTTCGGCATCAAGACGGTGATGCTGATCAGCATGATTGCGTGGGTGCTGCGCTTCGGCCTGTTCGCCTTTGCCGATCCGGGCCCGGGCCTGTGGATGATCGTGCTGTCGTGCATCGTGTACGGCATGGCGTTCGACTTCTTCAATATCTCCGGCTCGTTGTTCGTCGAGGAGCAGAGCGACCCGTCGATCCGCGCCAGCGCGCAAGGTCTGTTCATGCTGATGACCAACGGCATCGGCGCGATCCTGGGCAGTTCGATCAGCGGCATCATCATCGACGCGTGGTTCACCGAAGCGGACGGCAGCAAGGACTGGCACGGGATCTGGATCACGTTCGCCGCCTACTCGCTGGTGGTCGCCGTGCTGTTCGCGATCTTCTTCAAGCACAAGCATGTGCCTGGCTCGGTCAGGGTGCCGGCGCACATCTGAGCGAATGCCACGCCCGCTGCCCGCGAGGGCGATGCGGAGCCATGAATACCCAAGGGCTTCCGTGAACCGGGGGCCTTTTTTCATGTGTGGACGGCACAGTCACCCAGCCTGGGCACCCAGGCGTTTCGGGCACCGCTCCGGCTTTGTCGCAGGCACTAAAAAAGCACGGAATTTCAGGACGTTGCTTTAGCCAAAGGGCGTGTATACGATGGCCTTGTCGCAAGAAATTGCGACGCCAGGGAATGACATCCTCCGCGCCACCACGCTGCCCACCAGCAGGCCACCGCGCGGTCGGTCGATATCAGGGGAAAGCAACGTGCGCGGCAAGGCGTCGCCGGGGGGCGTCGCAACCGCGCATCGGATCACCACGGGGGAGGAACCGATGCACACATTCCATCAGCGCCGCCAATGCCTGACTTTTTCGATCATCGCCGCACTAGCCACCACGTCGTTGCCGCCGGCTCACGCACAGGGAGCCGCAGGGCCTGCCAGCCCGGAGCAGGAGGTCGGGCAAAAGGAAGACGACAAGCCGGTCACGCTCAGCCAGATCACGGTCCGGGCGCAGAAGCGGGTGGAACTGTTGCAGGACGTGCCGATCACCATGGCGACCCTGCCCGACCAACTGCTGCAGGACACCGGCGTACACGACATCAAGGATCTGCAGACCCTGGTGCCGACCCTGTTTGTCACCAGCACCACCTCGGAAACCCAGACCACCGCGCGCATCCGCGGCGTCGGCACGGTCGGCGACAACCCCGGTCTCGAGTCCTCGGTGGGCATCGTGATCGACGGCGTGCCACGGGCGCGCAACGGCGTCGCGTTCGGCGACCTGGGCGAGCTGGAGCAAGTCGAGGTATTGAAAGGCCCGCAGGGCACCGTCTTTGGCAAGAACACATCGGCCGGCCTGATCAACGTGATCACCAAGCGGCCCACCTTCAACGAGGAAGGCAACCTCGAGTTCACCCTCGGCAACTATCACGCTGCCGGCGTGGCCGGCTCCTACAACAACAAGTTGAGCGACTACGCGGCCTTCCGCGTCTACGCGGTGGATCGCAAGCGTGACGGCTTCAATCGGGTGAACACCGCCATGGGCCCGCGCACGCTGGCCCGCGACAGCGACCAGAACTTCCACTCGGTACGCGCGCAGTTGCTGATCACGCCCAGTACCCATCTCGACATCAACATCATCGGCGACTACACCGAACGCAACGAGAACTGCTGCGTCGGCATGACCGTGGTGCGCGGCCCCACCGCGGCGATCGTCAATGCCCTGGCCGGTGGCAACGGGGTCATTCCCGCAGCGGACCTCGACCAGCGACTGGCTTACAGCAACCGCGACACCACGCAAAAAATCACCGACAAGGGGCTCTCGGCCGAGGTCAACTGGAACACCTCGTGGTTCGGCAACGCGACCCTCACCTCCATTACCTCGTTGCGCCAGTGGGATGTCGTCGGCGGCGCCGATCTGGACTTCAGCGGCGCCGACATCTGGTACCGCCCGTACGGTGCCGACGACAACTCGGTGCACTTCAAGACGTTCACCCAGGAACTGCGTCTGGCCGGCCACACCGATCGCGTCGACTGGATGGCGGGCCTGTATTACGACAACGAGAAGCTGCAACGCCACGACGCGGTCTCGCTGGGCGCGGCCTATGAGCCGTATCTGTCCACTGCCCTGCTGAACGATATCGCCAAATCGTTCCCGGCCGGCCTGGTCAACACCGCCGGTGCCGCGACCTTCCTGTCGCAAGCCACCGGCATGTCTTACGGCACCTCCTACATCGGCGCCGCATCGCGCGACCACTGGAACCAGGACGCCAAGAGCACCGCGGCGTTCGGCAACGTCACGTTCCACGCCACGGAAAAATTGGCATTGACGCTGGGCCTGCGCTACACCCACGAGAACAAGGCGGTCGACTCGTTCTACAGCAATCCGAATGGCGGCACGGGCTGCATGGCCGGACTGGGCAACCCCGGACGGGTGGGCGCGGCGCTGGCCGCACGCGGCGTACCGGCGCCGTACATCAGCGCGATCGTGCCGACCGTGCTGGGCTACATGTGCCTGCCATGGGCGAACCCGATGTTCAACGGTCGCCACACCGCGCAGAGCTTCACCGCCAACGAATGGTCCGGCACGATCAAGGCCGCGTACCGCTGGAACGAGGACGTGATGACCTACGCCTCGGCCGCACGCGGCTACAAGGCCGGCGGTTTCAACCTCGATCGGGTGCAGTCGGGCAATGGCCTCAGCGATGGCCCGCAGGGCATCGTCCCGGTCACCGACACCTCGTTCCCGGGCGAGTTCGTGAACAGCTACGAGTTGGGTGCCAAGACCAACTGGCTGGGCGGCAACCTGCTGCTCAACACGGCGCTGTTCCACGCGAAGTACACCGACTTCCAGCTCAACAGCTTCCTCGGCACCAGCTACGTGGTGCGCTCGGTTCCGCAACTGGTCAGCAAGGGTCTGGACACCGACCTTTTGTGGCAAACGAGGATCCCAGGGCTGTCACTGCAGGCCGGCGGAACCTATACCGACGCGAAATACGGCGACCAACCCTTGCCCGATCCCTCCCTGGCGCTGGTACCGGGCGGAACGGCCGGCTTCGCGCCGACATGGTCGCTCACCGGTGGCGTCACCCATCAATGGAATTTCAATGACTACCTGATGGGCCGCTTCAACATCGGCGCCAAGTACATGACCAAGTACAACACCGGCTCGGATCTGAATCCGGCCAAGATGCAACAGGCGTATACCCTGCTCAACGCGCGTCTGGTCGTCGGTGCGATCAGCAAGCACTGGCAGGTCGAGTTGTGGGGCACCAACCTCACCAACCGCACCTACAAGCAGGTGGGTTATGACGCGCCGATCCAGCCCGGCTCGTACAACGCCTTCCTCGGCACCCCGCGCACCTTCGGGCTGACCCTGCGCGGCTCGCTGTAATCGCGACACGGGAAGCTGCCGGCACGGCAGCTTCCCGGATTCACTACAATGCGCCGATGCGTATCGGCCCCTACCTCATTGCCCCGAACGTGGTGCTGGCCCCGATGGCCGGCGTCACCGACAAGCCGTTCCGGCTGCTGTGCAAGCGGCTGGGCGCGGGTCTGGCCGTGTCGGAGATGACCAATGCCGACCCGCGACTGTGGCATACGCGCAAGTCGCTGCAACGCATGGACCACGTCGGTGAACCCGAACCGGTCAGCGTGCAGATCGCCGGCTACGACCCGGCGATGCTGGCCGAAGCGGCACGCTTCAACGTGGCCAACGGCGCACAGCTGATCGACATCAACATGGGTTGCCCGGCCAAGAAAGTGTGCAACGTTTGGTCGGGCTCCGCCCTGCTGCAGGACGAACCACTGGTCGCGCGCATCGTGAAAGCGGTGGTCGATGCGGTGGATGTCCCGGTGACGTTGAAGATCCGCACCGGCTGGAATCGCGACAACAAGAATGCGCTCAACATCGCCCGCATTGCCCAGGACAACGGCATCGCCGCGCTCGCCGTGCACGGTCGTACCCGCGCGGACAAATACGAAGGCGACGCCGAGTACGACACGATCACCGCGGTGAAGGCTGCCGTGCGCATTCCCGTGCTGGCCAATGGCGACGTCTGCAGTCCGCAGCAGGCAAAGCACGTGCTGGACATCACCGGCGCCGACGCGATCATGGTTGGCCGCGGCGCCCAGGGACGGCCCTGGATCTTCCGCGAGATCGCCCATTACCTCGCCACCGGCGAACTGCTGGCCGAACCGGAGCCGGCCGAAGTCGCGAGCATCCTGCTGGGCCATCTCGAACAGCTCTACGCCTTCTACGGCGAACAAGCCGGCGTGCGCATCGCGCGCAAGCACCTGGGCTGGTACGCCAAGGATCGTCCGGAGAATGCCGCGTTCCGGCAGGTGGTCAACCGCGCCGAATCGGCCAGCGAACAGCTGCGCCTGACCCGCGAGTATTTCGCGGCGCTGGTGGCTGGCGAGCGCCGCGCGGCCTGAAAACCCGCGCCTGGCCGACCGTGGAAACGGCGCTGCGTGCCATGCGGACATGCCTACGTCAGTTGCGTCAGATGCCGCGTTCGACACCAACTACCCAGTCGCATTGCCCAGCACCGGCAGCATCCCGCTTGACGGCGCGGATGCCCTCGATACGTTAGGCTGAAACGCATCGCGTGTTTGCACGCCCGCGTTCGAGAGGACTCACCGATGATGAAATTCCCGCGGCCAGTCTGGCTGCCGTTGCTGCTTTGCCTGCTGTCCGGCGCGGCACTCGCCGCCCCGCCGTCACCCGTTTCCACGACCAGCGATGCCATATCGCCGGTCTCCGTCGCCGGCGCGACGAGTGCCCCACTGCCGACCATGCGCGAGCCGCTAATCGTCGGCGTCAAGGTGGCACCACCCTTCGTCATCGAGAAAGACGGCCACTACAGCGGCCTCGCAATTGACCTGTGGCAGGAAATCGCCGCCGACCACGGTTGGAAATTCAGCTACAAGCCGTACGACCTCGACAGCCTGCTGAATGCAGTCAGCGACAGTCAGGTGGACGTGGCCATCGGCGCGATCACCGCCACGGCGGAACGCGAGAAGCACATGGATTTCGCCCACCCGATCACCAGCTCGGGGCTCGGCGTGGCAGTGCGCGGCGGCCAAAGCGCCGGCTGGCTGGCGGTGGCGCGGGCGCTGGTGTCGCCGGCCTTTCTCAAGGTCATTGGCACGCTGGCGCTGTTGCTGCTGGTGGTCGGCTTTCTGGTCTGGCTGCTCGAGCACAAGCGCAACCCGGAGCAGTTCGGCGGCAGTCGCGGCCAGGGCATTTTCTCCGGCTTCTGGTGGGCGATGGTGACGATGACCACCGTCGGCTACGGCGACACCGCGCCACGCACCGTCGGTGGTCGCATCATCGGCCTGGTCTGGATGCTGGCCGCGCTGATCATCGTGTCGTTCTTTACCGCCTCGATCACCAGCGCGCTGACTGTCGGCCAACTCAGCGACCGTATCCGCAGTGCGGAGGATCTGGGTGGCATGCACGTGGCCAGCGTACCTTCCAGCACCAGTGCCAACTGGCTCGAGCGGCGGCAATACGACTACAGCAAAGCCACCGATGTCGATGCCGCACTGGCCGACCTGGTGGCCGACCGCGTCGATGCCGTGGTCTATGACACGCCGCTGCTGCGCTGGGACATCCAGCAACACTACCGCGGCAAGCTGAAAGTGCTGCCGCTGGTGCTGGAACGTCAGGACTATGCCTTCGCCCTGCCCACCGGCAGCACCCTGCGCGAGCCGATCGATACCTCGCTGCTGCAGCGGATCAATGCACCGGACTGGCCACAACGCGTGAAGAAGGCCTTCGGCGAGCCCGGCTCGTGACCCCGTGCAGCGCGCCTCCAGGCTGGTTCAGCCGTCCAAACGGCTGAACGCTGCCCTAATCCCGCTGTTCATGAAAGAGCAGCAGGCTGCAAAACCCGGAGCGGGGATGTATCATGCCCGACTTCATTTATCTTTCTATCCGAACAAAGGGATATAAACCGCGATGTCCAACTACCTGTTCACCTCCGAATCGGTCTCCGAAGGCCATCCGGACAAAGTCGCCGACCAGATCTCCGACGCCGTCCTCGACGCGATCCTGGTGCAGGATCCGCGCGCCCGCGTCGCCTGCGAAACCATGGTCAAGACCGGCGTGGCGATCGTCGCCGGCGAAGTCACCACCGATGCGTGGATCGACCTGGAAGCGATCACCCGCAAGGTGATCGTCGATATCGGCTATGACTCCAGCGACGTCGGCTTCGACGGCGCTACCTGCGGCGTGATCAACCTGATCGGCAAGCAGTCGCCCGACATCAACCAGGGCGTGGACCGCAAGAAGCCGGAAGATCAGGGCGCGGGCGACCAGGGCCTGATGTTCGGCTACGCCACCAACGAAACCAAGAGTTTCATGCCCGCGGCGATCCACTTCTCGCACCGTCTGGTCGAGCAGCAGGCCAAGGTGCGCAAGCAGAAGAACTCGCCGCTGCCGTGGCTGCGCCCGGACGCCAAGAGTCAGGTCACCCTGCGCTACGAGAACGGCGTGGCCACCGCGATCGACGCCGTGGTGCTGTCGACCCAGCACGATCCGGGCATCAAGCAGAAAGACCTGATCGAGGGCGTGCGCGAGCTGATCCTCAAGCCGGTGCTGCCGGCCAAGTGGCTGCACAAGGGCACCAAGTTCCACATCAACCCGACCGGCAAGTTCGAAATCGGCGGCCCGGTGGGCGACTGCGGCCTGACCGGCCGCAAGATCATCGTGGACACCTATGGCGGCTGGGCCCGTCATGGTGGCGGTGCGTTCTCGGGCAAGGATCCGTCCAAGGTCGACCGTTCGGCGGCTTATGCGGCGCGTTACGTGGCCAAGAACATCGTGGCGGCCGGCATTGCCGACCGTTGCGAAGTGCAGGTCAGCTACGCGATCGGCGTGGCGCACCCCACCTCGATCTCGGCCACCACCTTCGGCACCGGCAAGATCAGTGACGAGAAGATCGAGAAGCTGATCCGCAAGCACTTCGACCTGCGCCCGTACGGCATCCTCAAGATGTTGGACCTGATCCACCCGATGTACCAGCAGACCGCCAGCTACGGCCACTTCGGCCGCACCCCGCGCGAACTGGTTGACGTGAACGGCAACAAGTTCACCTCGTTCTCGTGGGAAAAGACCGACCGCGCCGAAGCGCTGCGCAAGGATGCCAAGCTGTAAGAGCACCCTGTGCGCGAACACCGCGCATGCTGTTGAAACGGGCCGCCTGGTGCGGCCCGTTTCTTTTCAGGCCACCGCAGCGCGCTCTGGTGCGCTGCAACAGCTACAATGGGCGGATGTCCCTAATCCAATTGCAAGGCGTCGACTTCAGTATCGGCGGCCCACTCCTGCTCCAACACGTCGATCTGTCGATCGAGACGAACGAGCGCGTCTGCATCGTCGGTCGCAACGGCGAAGGCAAATCCACCCTGATGAAGCTGATCGCCGGCGAGTTGCATGCCGACGACGGCGAGGTGCGCGTGCAGAACGGCGTCGTCGTGGCGCGCATGGCGCAGGAAGTGCCACACGGCACCGAAGGCAGCGTGTTCGACGTGGTGGCGGAGGGTCTGGGTGATCTGGGCCGCCTGCTGGCGCGCTACCACCACCTGCTCGAGGAAGGCGACTTCGACGCGCTGGGCGATGTGCAGCACCAGATCGAGGCGCAGCACGGCTGGGACCTGGATCGCCGCGTGGGTGACGTCATCAGCCAGCTGGAACTGCCCGGCGAGACCGACTTCGCCGCGCTGTCCGGCGGCATGAAGCGCCGCGTGCTGCTGGCCCAGGCGCTGGTGCGCAAGCCCGACGTGCTGCTGCTGGACGAGCCCACCAACCACCTCGACATCGAGGCGATCGGCTGGCTGGAAACCTTCCTCAAGCAGTTTGCCGGCAGCATCATCTTCGTCACCCATGACCGCAGCTTCCTGCGTGCGCTGGCCACCCGCATCGTCGAGATCGATCGCGGCTCGCTCACCGACTGGCCGGGTGACTACGACAACTACCTGCGTCGTCGCGAGGAGCGCCTGCATGCCGAGTCGCAGGCCAATGCGCTGTTCGACAAGAAGCTGGCGCAGGAAGAAGTGTGGATACGCCAGGGCATCAAGGCCCGCCGCACCCGCAACGAAGGCCGCGTGCGTGCGCTGAAGGCGCTGCGCAACGAGCGCTCCGAGCGCCGCAACCTCAATGGCAACGTCAGGATGAACGCGGCCAACGCGCAGGCTTCGGGCAAGAAGGTCATCGACCTCAAGAACGTGCACCAGGCCTACGACGGCCGCGTGCTGATCGAGGACCTCTCGACCACCATCCTGCGCGGCGACCGCATCGGGATCATCGGTCCGAACGGCGCCGGCAAGAGCACCCTGCTGAAGATCATGCTGGGCGAGTTGCAGCCGCTGCGCGGCACTGCCGAACTGGGCACCAGCATCCAGATCGCCTACTTCGACCAGCATCGCCTGCAGCTCAACGATTCGCTCAACGCTCTGGACAACGTGGCCGAAGGCCGCGAATACATCGAGCTCAACGGCCAGCGCAAGCACATCATCGGCTACCTGCAGGATTTCCTGTTCTCGCCCGAACGCGCCCGCGCGCCGATCACCCGCCTGTCCGGCGGCGAGCGCAACCGCCTGCTGCTGGCCAAGCTGTTCGCGCAGCCGTCCAACCTGCTGGTGATGGATGAACCGACCAACGACCTCGACGTGGAAACGCTGGAGCTGCTGGAAGAACTGCTGACCGACTACCAGGGCACCCTGCTGCTGGTCTCGCACGACCGCGCCTTCCTCGACAACGTCGTCTCGAGCACGCTGGTGCTGGAAGGGGAGGGACAGATCGGCGAATACGTCGGCGGCTACACCGACTGGCTGCGCCAGCGGCCTGCCCCGCGCAGCGCCCCAAGCGCCGGCAAGACCAGCGCGGCCGCACCCGTCGCGCCCGCGCCGGCGGCACCGAAGGTCAAGCGCAGCTTCAAGGAACAGCGCGAGCTGGAGCAGCTGCCCAAACAGATCGAGCAACTGGAAACCGCGATCGCCGCCCACGGCGAGGCGATGAACGATCCCGCGTTCTTCAAGCAGGATGCGGCCACCATCACCCGCGCCAACGAGGCGGTCGCCGCCTTGCAAGCCGAGCTGGATGCGGCTTATGCGCGCTGGTCCGAACTGGACGGCTGAAGCTGCCGGATGGGCTGATCACCACTCTGGCTTTTTGGTGTAATGACTGAACGAACAAAGGCCCGATCATCCTGATCGGGCCTTTGCCGTTTCTTGCCACTGGGAAACGGGGAAGTGGTCAACACGCCATCGCTTGCCCGATGCCCGGCTCCGCGCTAGCCGCCGTTCCAGCTGGCCTTCAACGAGACACCGCTGTACGTCTGATAGCCCTTCAGCATGACGTAGTAGGTGCCCGCCTGGACTTGCCCGAACGTGCAGCTTTCGTTGTTGCCGCTGCGGTACGGACGACAGTCGTAGCTGCTGCTGGTGGGCGTGGCACCGAAGCGGGCGTACAGGTCCACATCGCCGGTGCCGCCGCTGCTGGCGATGACCAGGTTGCTCGCGCCGCTTGGCACGATCACCTTGTACACGGCGGTGCCACCGCTACTGCCGCTCAAACCGGTTTTTGCCACGCCGTTGGCCAGCTCGTCGTCGGCCGGCGGCGGCGGTTCGCTGCCGGTCGTCCAGCTGGCCTTGAGGGTGACGCCGCTGTACGCCTGATACGCGCGCAACTGCACGTAATACGTACCTGCCTGCGGAGTGGCGACCGTGCAGCTTTCATTGTTGCCCGACCGATACGGCCGGCAGTCGTAGCTGCTGGTGGTGGGCGCCGCGCCGTAGCGCGTGTAGAGATCCACGTCGCCGGTGCCGCCACTGACGGCGATGACCAGATTGCGCGCGCCCGCAGGCAGCACGACCTTGTACAACGCCGTGCTGCCGCTGGCACCGGAAAGGCCGCTCTTCGGCACGCCGTTGGCGAGCACGTCATCACCGGCCGGCGGGGGCGGCGTGTCGCCACCGCTGCCGTTGCCGCCCAGCTCCACCGCGAAGGCCAGTGCCAGGCGGGTGAACTTCAGCGCGTGCTGCGCCTGGTTGCCGGAGTTGGCATAGGTGTCCTTGCTGGAGTGGATGTACGGGTTGTCGTCGCCAAGTTTCGACTCGAACGGCATCGAGGTGGCGTAGCCCTGGTTGTGCCACGAGGCATGGTCGGAACAGCCGTAGCCGCACTTGTCGTGCATCACGCTGAGCTGCGGCAGGTAGGTATTGGCCAGCGACTCGACGAACTGGTTCTGCTGCGCGTCGGTGTAGTCGTCCTCGAGATAGATGTCGCCCGCCGAGCCCTTGTAGTTGGTCATGTCCAACTGCAGCATGCCGACCACGTCGACGTTGCGACTGGCGTAATCGCGGGCGATGTAGTTGGAGCCGTACAAGCCGAACTCCTCACCCGCATAGGCCATCAACTGGATCGTCCGTGCCGGCTTGTAGCCGTTGGCCAGCAGCACGCGCAGGGTCTCGGTGAGGCCGGCCACGCCGGAGGCATCGTCATCGGCACCGGGCGCACGCGACGTCTCGTGCGGTTTGCCACCGGCATCGTTCCAGTTGACCGTGTCCAGATGCGCACCCATCACCACGATCTGGTCGGGGTTCTGCGTGCCGGTGATGGTCAGCACCACCGAGGCCTGCTTGTCGCTGCCGCGAAACACCTGTTTCACCGAAATGTCGGAACGACCCGCCGCCATCGTCTGCCAGGTGCTCTTCAGCCAGTCCGACGCCTGCGCGCCGGTGCTGCCGTTGTAGTAGCGGTTGTTGAAGTTGGCCAGCGACTGGATCGTGTCGGTGATGTTGGCCGCCGTCTGCTGGGCGATCCACGGCTTGACCAGCGCCTGTTGCTTGATCGTGTAATCGGGCCGGGTCAGGCCGGCCAGAGCCTGACGCGGCTGCAGCGCCGCGCGGGCGGCGTCCAGCGAGTCGTAGGTGATGTATCCCGCGCAGTGATGCAGCTGGCGGTGCACTTGGGCCGAGAGTGCGCCCAAGACGCTTTCATCCACCGGGACGATGTGGATCCTGTCCACATTGACCAGTCCCTTGCGGGTGGTTCCGTTGGCCACATAACGACTTTCAAGACTGTGCGCGGCGGGATCGACCTGTTGGAGCACGGTATAAGTGTTCTGGTCGAGCGTGAGCCAGACCGTCTTTGGTGTTGTCGCACTGGCAGCGCCCCCCAACGACGCCAGTGACAGCAGTCCCCACGTAATGATTTGCCTGAGTTTCATGATCTTCTCCATGAAGGAAACACAGACGCACGCTCCCCCTGCCGCGTACCGGACATCGCGCCTCGTCCCCAGCGAGCGCGACCGGTAAACCTAAACATGGTCAGACAGGTAAACAAGAGGCGCCGGCTCGGCAATGTTCGCGGACGCGAACTGGTCGTTATTTCTTGCGATGCTTCATCGCCGGTCCGGGCTCGTCAGCCCGTTCCCGCCACGCGCGAAGCTTCCGCACACCCGGGTGCAGCAGACGTTCCGGCGTATCATCCGGGGGTTCACCACCACGGATGATTGCCATGTACACGCTCCATTACTCCCCTGGCGCGGCCAGCATGCTGGTGCACCTGACCCTCCTCGACATCGGTGCGCCATACACGCTGGAGCGGGTCAATCTGGATGAGGGGCAGCAACGCGGCGCGGCATACCTGGCCCTGAACCCGAACGGTGTGGTGCCGACGCTGGTGGTCGACGGCGTACCCCATGGCGAAGCCGCGGCACTGGCGATGCTGCTGGCGGAGCGACACCCGGAGGCCGCGTTGGCACCCCCGCCCGGCAATGCGCAACGCGGTAACTACCTGCAGTGGATGTTCTACCTGGCCAACTCGCTGCAGCCGCTGTTCCGCCAGTGGTTCTATCCCGGTGATCATTTGCCGGAAGCGGCCGACACCATCAAACAGGCCGCGCGCATCGGCATCGAGAAATGCTGGTCGCATATCGACACCCAGCTCGCCGCACACGGCCCGTACATGCTCAGCGACCAGTTCAGCGTGGTCGACCTGTACGCGTTGATGCTGATGCGCTGGTCACGCAACATGCCGCGCCCCGCCACCGAATGGTCGTCATTGGCCGCGCTGGCCACGCGACTGAAAGCACGCCCGGCGTGGAAGCAGGTCTGTGACGCGGAAGGTCTGATCGAATGGGCATGAACGCGTGAGCGAGGTGCCCGGCACCGACGCCTGGGCCGTCTATTTGCTCGAATGCACCGATGGCCGTGTCTATACCGGCATCGCGCGCGATCCCGAGCAACGCTATGCCAAACACCTGGCCGGCAAAGGTGCCCGCTTCACCCGCTCCAACCCGCCGAAGCAACTGCTCGGCTGGGTCTGGGTCGCCGACCACGGCACCGCGCTGCGGCTGGAAATCGCCTGGAAAAAGCTGCCCCGGAGCCAGCGCATCGCCGCACTGCACTCCCACCTCACCCCGTCACCACAGGAGCCCGCTCGCGGGCGATGCCCTTCGCCTCGCTCTTCGCTTTGATGGACATCAGCGCAACAGCATCGCCCGCGAGCGGGCTCCTGCCACAGGCCTCGCCATTGGATGGGCCCCTACATCGGGAGCCAGAGTTGGGCGAGAACGCCAAGACCGTCATCGCGGGCGCTCAGGCTGATGCCGCCATCGTGGGCTTCGGCGATCTGTCGGACCAAGGCCAGACCGATGCCGGAGCCGCCGGGTTTGGTGGTGAAGAACGGCACGAACAGGTTGTCGCTGCCGGGCAAGCCCGGGCCGTCGTCGAGGATTTCCAGCAGGGCGCGCTCGCCCTCTTCGCGCCAGCGCATGCGCACCTGGCCGCCGCCGGCAAGGCTGGCTTCGACCGCATTGCGCAGCAGGTTGATCAGCGCCTGTTCGATCTGGTCAGGGTCGGCTTGCAGCCACAGCGGCGGGCCTTCGTCGAGTTGTACGGCAAGGCGCTGTTCCAGTTTTGCCACTGCAGCCGCCAGCTTGGCCAGATCGATCAGGCGCTTTTGCGGCGGTGGCAACGCGGCCAGTTTGCTGTAGCCGGCCAGGAAGCGGCCCAGCGACTCGGCGCGGTTGCCGATCACCTGCAAACCGCCGCGCGTATCCTCGCGCCAGTCCTCGGCGAGCGGGTCGCGTGCAACGACGTTGGCCAACGTGCCGGCCAATGAATGGATCGACGCCAGCGAGTTGTTGACCTCGTGACCGAGCACGCGCAGCAGCCGTTGCCAGGCCTGGCGCTCTTCTTCGCGCAGCACCCGACCGACATCGTTGATGACCAGCAACCGGCCCTGCCGTCCTTCATTGCGCAACGGCGCGTGGCGGATCTCGAAGCGCCCGGTGCGCGCAGCGAATTCGTGTCGGACGACCTGCTCGCGTGGCCCGGACAGCAGTGTCTCCAGTGCCAGCTCGTCGGCACGCCGCCCCAGCAGCGCATGACGGTCGTTGCCCAGCAGACGCTGTGCAGCCGGATTCAACAGACGCAGCCGGGCCTCGTGATCGAACACCAGCACCGCGCTGTCCAGCGCATCAAGCGTCTTGCCGAGAAGGCGCGCGGAGTCCTCGAACTGCAGGCGCTCCTTTTGCAGGCGATCGGCCAGCGCATTGACGTCGTAGATCGCGCCGCCGAGCACCCCGCCCTGCACGCCGCGCAGGCTGTAATCGCCCTCGCGCAGCGCTTCGAGCAATCCGGCCAGCGTGTACAGCGGATACACCACGCGACGGTGCTGCCAGCGCGCGATCAGCGCAGTGGCCAGCAGCACCGTCACCACCAGCAACCCGCACAACGCGCGCTCGGGCACGCCAAGAATCAATACTCCCGCCACGGCGAGCAGTGCCGGCAAAGCCACCAGCCAGCTGCCCAGCAGCACCCGCCGCTCGAAGGCGGGCAGCCGGTTGCCGCGGCGGCCGGCGTCAGTCGGCATCATCGGACGAGGGATCGCGCAGGCCGTGTTTTTCCATCCGCCGATACAAGGTCTGGCGGGTCACGCCTAGCGCGTCGGCGGCGTGTTGCAGGTTGTTGCCGTGACGCGCCAACGCCCGTCGCACCAGATGCGCTTCAGCCTGGTCGATGGTCATGTCGTCCAGTTCCGCCGAGGCATCGGCCTGGCTGGGTCCCGGACCGAACGCCAGTGCCGAATCGCTGACCAAATCGTGCTCGGCCAGCAGCGCGGCGCGCTCCATCAGATGGCCCAGTTCACGCACGTTGCCCGGCCAGCGCCATGCCAGCAGCGCGCGCTCCGCCGACGGCGCCAGGCTCAGGCCATGGCGACCGTAGCGCGCGGCACTGCGCTCGAGAAAGCGGCGTGCCAGCGGCAGGATGTCGTCGCGCCGCTCCCGCAACGGCGGTAGCCGGATCTCCAGCGTGTTGAGTCGGTACAGCAGATCCTTGCGGAAGCGCCCCGCCTCCACTTCGACCGCCAGATCCGCATTGGTGGCCGAGACCAGCCGTACGTCGGCGCTTTGCGTACGCGAGGAACCGAGCCGCTCGAATTCGCCATCCTCCAGCACGCGCAACAATTTCGGCTGCTGCGAGATCGGCACGTTGCCAACCTCATCGAGAAACAAGGTGCCACCATCGGCCAGCTCGTAGCGACCGATGCGTTCGCTCTTGGCATCGGTATACGCGCCGCGCACGTGACCGAACATTTCCGACTCGAACACGTTCTCGGCGATGCCGCCCATGTTGACCTTGACCAGCGCCTTCGCCGCACGCCGCGACTGCGCATGCAATGCCTGTGCGATGACGCCCTTGCCGGTGCCGTTCTCGCCCAGCACCAGCACATTGGCGTCGCTGGGCGCCACCCGCGCCACCAGCTCCATCACCCGGCGCATTGCCGAAGACTCGGCGATCAGCGTTTCGCCACCCCCGCGCAGCAACGCGTTCTCCGCCTCCAGCCGGCGCTGCCGACGCGCGCCATCGGCCAGCGCGATCTGCGTGCGCACGATGCTCAGCACGCGGGCGTTGTCCCACGGCTTCTCGATGAAATCGCCGGCGCCGCGGCGCAGCGCATCGACCGCCAGCGGCACGTTGCCCCATGCCGTCATCACCACCACCGGCAGCTCCGGCGCGTGCTGGCGCAGCGCGTCCAGCAGGGCCAGGCCTTCGTCGCCCGACGTCGTGTCGCGGGTGTAGTTGAGGTCGATCAACGCGCAGCCGAAATCCTGCTGGCGCGCTGCCTCCAGCGCTGCGGCCGGGCCATCCACACCGATGCTGGGGATGCCTTCGGACTTCAGCAGCAGACGCAGCGCCTCGCGCAGATCGGCCTGGTCGTCGACCAGCAGCACCGTGGAAATTTTTTCGCGTGTCATGTCGTTCCATTCATGGCTGCCGCCCTCGCATTGCAGGAGCCCGCTGGCGGGCGATGCGCTTGATTTGTTGCCGGGGCTAAAGAGCATCGCCCGCCAACGGGCTCCTACTCGTAGCGGAGCGCCATGGCGGGGTCGACGCGCAGTGCACGATACAGCGGCACCAGCGCCGACAACACACTCACCACCAGCACCATCAGCAACACCGGGGCGAACACCCGCAAGTCGTGCGGCTGTGTATGCAGGCCCGGATCGGCCAGCAAACCGGACCACGGCCATGCCAGTACCAAGCCCAACCCCAAGCCCCATGTCAGTTGCCACAACAACTGCCGCCCCACCTCGCGCACGATCGCCGCGTTGCCGGCACCGATCGCGCGGCGGATGCCAAATTCGCGCGTGCGCTGCGCCACCGAGAACGCCAGCACCCCGTACAAGCCCGCCGCCGCCAGCATCAGCGCGACCAGACCCAGCGCGGTGAATACCTGGGTCAACACCAGCAGACTGATGCGACTGTCCGACATCAGGCGCGCCTGGCTGCGCACGTAGTGCACGGCAGCCTGGGCGTCGGCACTGCGCACGATGGCCGTGAGTCGCGGTTCGAACGTCGCCGGGTCCGCACGCGTGCGCACCGCCAACCCCACCTCGGCCAGCGGACCCATGCCTGCTGCCTGTGACAACGGCACCAGCAAGCCCGGCACCGACCGTTCCAGTTGGGTATCCAACTGCAACGGCTCGATTACGCCGACCACGGTGAGCGTGGTGGTCCAGGATCTGTCCGGGTAAAGCACCAGCGACTGGCCCACCGCATCCTGGCCCGGCCACAGCGCCAGCGCGGTCTTGCGGTCGATCACCGTGACCGGCTGGCTGTCGGCCCGGTCGCGTGGATCGATGAAGCGCCCTTCCAGCAGACGCACGCCGTAGGTATCCAGAAAATGGGCATCGACGATACCCATCTGCGCCTCGGGCCAGCCACTTGCCGGGCGCGACTGGCCCTTCGCGCCGATCGTTTCGTGACTGCCCAGCTGGGCGCCGGGCACGGTGTTGGCCACCGTGGCCTCCAGCACACCCGGTTCCGTGCGCAGACGCGTGGCGACCTGATCGAAAAAGCGGATCCGCTGCGCATCCTTGGCATAGCCCTCCGGCGGCAGCGCCACCCGCGCCGTCAACACGTGCGTGGCATCGGCGGCGCCCGCCGCCGGTGTCGCCAGCACCTGGTTCAAGGAGCGCACGAAGGTCCCCGCGCCGACCAGCAACACCACGGTCAACACGATTTCCATCACCACCAGCGCCTTGGCCACCCGCGCAAACGCGCCACCGGAACCCTTGCTGCCTTCGCGCAAGGCGTCCTGCATGTCGGTGTGCGACGCGCGCCACGCCGGAATGAGCCCCGCCAAAGCCGTGGTGACCACCGCAATCACGATGGCAAACACCAGCACGCCGCCGCTGATGCCAAAGTGGTGAAACGAGGGGCCTCTCCGGTCGGCCGCAAAGTAGGCGGCCACGATCCAGCGATTGGCGAGGTACACGATCGGCAACGCCACCGCCAGCGCCATCACGCTCAGCAGCAGGCTTTCCATCAACACGCCCAGCATCAGTCGCCCGCGGCTGCTGCCCAGCGCACTGCGCAGCGCCAGCTCGCGCCGTCGACTCAAGGTCTGCACCAGTTGCAGGTTGGCCACGTTGACGCACGCCAGCAACAGCACCAGTGCTGCCGCGGCAAACATCAACCAGACCCAGCGGCGCATGTCCTCCGGGGTGAAGCTGACCGACAAAGGCTTGGCAATCAGATGCTGTTGCATCTGCCACTGCGAGGAGTGCTGCCGCAATTGAGCATCCAGCGCGCTCAGTTGCTCTCGCGCCTGGGCCAGGCTGACGCCGGAACGGAGTCGTCCCACCATGTACAGACTGTCGTGCTGCCCCAGCCGCGGCCGCAAGGGCTGCCACACCTCGCTGACCCCAGGAAAGCCCACCGCCGCCGGCAGCACCCCGACGATCGTGGTCCATTCGCCGTTGATGCGCACCGCCCGGCCGATCACGCCCGGATCAGCATGAAATTCGTGTCGCCACAGCGTTTCGCCGATCAGCGCCACAGCAGCAGCACCGGGCACGTCATCGGCCGGGCTGAATGGACGACCCAGCAATGGCTGGACGCCCAGCATGTCCATCAGCGACGACGTCCACAACGTGCCGCTGTAGAAGCGGGCACCGCTGCCGCCGTCCAGGCTCACCCCGACACTGGCATAGGCGCCATCCTGATCGATCCCCTGCAGTCGCCCATGCAGATCGAGATATTCGCCGCTGTCGAGGTCGCCGACACCGACGCCGTTGTCATGCATCTCCCCGATTGCCAGCAGGCGGTCGGCCTGCGGAAACGGCAACGGCTGCAGGATCAGCGTGTCGATCAGGCTGAAAAGAAACAGCAGGATGCCCAAGCCGACCCCGAGCATGCCCACCGACAACGCGGTGTAACCCGGTCGCGCCATCAGCCTGCGACCGCCCTGCCGCAATTCACGCAAGATCATCGCTATTCTCCGCGCAACGCGCGCATGGGATGGACACGACCGGCGCGCAGCGCCGGTATCAGACAGGCCAGCAAGCCGGCGACAGCAAGCACCAGGCAAACACCCAACACCACCACGGGGTCGAACGCACTGCTGCGGCCGAGCAGGGTCATCAGCAACACAGCCACCGCATGCGATGCGCCCAGCGCGATCGCCACGCCGAGCGCCAACCCCACCAAAATCTGGACCAAGCCGCCGCGCATGACCAGGCCAAGCAAGCGGCGCGGCGCAGCGCCCAACGCGCTGCGCACGCCGAATTCGCGTTCGCGCGCTGCCACCGCTACTGACATCACGGCATACAGGCCGGCCGCTGCCAGCAGCAATGCGAGCGCTGCGAACAAACCGATCAGCCACAGGCTGAGCCGAGCGTTCTGCGTGGTGGAGCGCACGATGCTGTCCATCGAACGCAGGTTGGCGATGGGTTGTTCGGGCGCGACTTGCGCCAGCGCCTCGCGCACGCCGGCCTGCCAGTCCATCGGGTCGGCGTGGCCGCGCAAGGCGAAACGCAGCGGCTCCATGTCGCGGATGATCGTCATCGACGGCTCAGGCATCTGCGCCAGTGGTATGTACAACACGGGCTGCAACGGTTGCAGCGGCCCGCGCTGATAGGTGGCACCCACCACGCCGACGATACGCAGCGGCCACACGCCGTCACCCTCGCGAGGCACCTCGATCATCTTGCCCACCGCGTGACCACCGTAGTACGTGTCGGCCAGATCCTGACTGACGATGACGACCCGCTCGTTGCCGGCGGTGTCGGTGCGCGCAAAGTCACGACCTTCGCGCAGCGGTATATGGAACAACCCGAAGAAGCCCGCCCCGATGCCGTGGTACTGCGCCGAGAACTCCTTGCCGTCCGGCGTATGCGGGCTGGTCTGGAGTTGCCCGTACATGTCGTTGCTGGCAGGCAGATTGGTGGTGACCGCGGCATCGGTCACCCCCGGGATGGCCCGCAGCCGCTGTACCAGCCGTTGCGACAGATCGCGTACCGCGGCCACGTCCGGATACGTGGCCCGCACCGGCGCCAATTCGAAGGTGAGCACGTGGTCGTCGGCAAAGCCCAGCTGCAGTTGCGACGCGTCGTAGAGGCCGCGCATGAACACCCCGGCCGCGCACAGCAGCACCGCCGCCAGCGCAACCTGCGCCACCACCAGTAGTCGGCCCAACCGGCCGCTGCGCCGGCCGACGCCGCTGCGACCGCCCTCGCGCAGCTCGTCCACCGTGGTCGCGCTGCGGCTGCGCCACAGCGCCAGGATCGCCGCCAGCAGCGCGCCCAGCAGGCCCACGCCGAAGGCCGACACCCATGCTGTCGCGCCGATGCGCAATTGGCCGCCCCACAACCATTCGGCGGGGATGAAGCCTTGCAACAAGGCCAGGCCCACCACCGCAAACGCCATGCCCAGCAGGGCACCAACGCCGCCCACCAACAAGCCTTCGCCCAGCGCCGGCAGCATCAGCCGCGGCAACGACGCGCCCAACGCGCTGCGCACCGCGGCATCATGGTTGCGCGACAGCGCACGCAGCAACATGAGGTTGGTCAGGTTGACCAGCGCGATCAGCAGCACCAGCAAGGCACTGGCCAGAAACAGCAGCAGCATCGGCCGCGCATCCTGCTGCACGGTCGCGGCCAGGCCTTCCGCGCCGAAACGCGGCTTCTGCCAGTTGCCGCCCATGGCCATGTCGCGGTACATCGCGCGCTCGCGCGCATCGACCTGTGCCGACACCGCGGCGAGATCGGCGCCGCGCGCCAGCCGCGCGATCGCCACGGTGCCATTGTGGTTGTAGTCGCGGCTCGCTGGCGGCAGCGCCGTCGGCAACACCACGTCGCCTGCGCCAAGCACGGTATTGAAGCCGGCCGGCAACACGCCGACGATGGTGCGCGGCACGCCTTCCACGCGCAGGCTACGACCGATCACATGGACGTCGCCGGCATAGCTGCGCTGCCAGAAGCCATGCCCGAGGATGACCGCCAGCGAGCCGTTCGGGCGATCCTCCTGTGCGTCAAAGTTGCGCCCCAACACCGGTTGCAGGCCCAGCGTGGGCAGCATGTTGCGATCAATGTAGATCACCGGCACTTGAGCCGGCGCACCCGCACCGGCGACGTTCACCGTCGAGCCGGGACGCTCCAAACCCAGTGAGGTCACGCCGTCGAGCTGGTCCAGATACTGGTATTCATGCGGCGAGATGCCGCCGGCATGGCCGTTGTCACGCAACTGGCCCAACACCACCAACTGCTCCGGCTGCGGCACCGGCAACGGCCGCCACAAGGTGTTGCCGATCAGCGTGACCACCGCCACGCTGGCGCCGATGCCCAACGCCAGCACTCCGCTGGCCAGCAGCAGAAACCCCGGCCGGCGAAAGCTCGCTCGCCAGGCGCGCCAGATTTCAGCGACCCAGATATTCAAGACACGCCCCATTCGAGCCCTGACGGGCGATGTATCCTGGATTGGTCACGGCCACGTCGACTACTCCCCGCGCAATGCACGCATCGGTGGAACACCGGCCGCGCGGAGGGCGGGAAACAGGCACGCGAGCAGGCCGGCCAGGGTCAGCACCACGCATACGCCGGCCATGGCGAACGGATCGAAGACGCTGCGGTCGATCTCCTCCAGCACGGCACCCAGCACCCGCGACAAGGCCAGCGTGATAATCATGCCCAGGAGCAGCCCGGTCACAATCTGCCGCATGCCCCCACGCAGCACCATGCGGACCATGCCCAGCGGCGACGCGCCCAATGCCATGCGCACACCGAATTCGCGCTGACGCGCCGTTACCGCAACCGTCATCACGGCATACATCCCGGCGGCCGCCAGCCCCAACGCCAGCAACGCGAACAATCCGATCAGGAACAAATTCTGACGCGTATCGTCCGTCGTCGCGTGCACGATCTTCGCCATCGTCCGCACGTTGGCGATCGGCTGGTCCGGTGCCACCTCAGCGACTGCTGCATGAACGACCTGGCGATAGTCGTTGGGGTTTCCCTGCATGCGCAGTGCAAAGCGCAGCGGCTGGAAAGAGCGAAACACCTGCACGATGTGCTCGGGCATCTGCACAAGAGGGAGATAGAGGAACCCACGCTTCTGATTGTCCAGCGGACCGAACTGCCGTGTGTCGCCGACCACCCCGACGATGCGTGCGGTCACCGGGTGAAAGGACGGTGTGGCTGACGCCTTGCCGGCGGCGTATCCGCTGTAGTCATTGACGACGATGCCCTTGCCCAGCGCGTGATTGCCATATTCCCGCTCGGCCAGTGTCCGATTGACGATAGCCACCGGCTCGCTGCCTTTGCTATCGGTGACGTCAAAAGAACGCCCTTCACGCACGGGGATGTGGAACACGGAAAAAAAGTCGGCATTCACCGCGCGTATCTGGGGATTGCGACGGAAATAATCCTTGCCGGGCACGTGAACGCCACCCATGCTGAATTGCTGCCCGAAATCCCCCGCCGGCAGGCCGTTGGTGACGGCAACGTGTTCGACACCCGGCAGGGCCCGCAGGCGCTGCACCAGTCCTTGCACTAGCGTTTGTGTGGATGCGGCATCGGGGGTGTTGGCCCGCACCGGTGACAGATCGAAAGTCAGGACGTGATCGCTGGCGAAGCCCAACGGTGCACGCGCTGCGTCATAGAGCGCATGCAGGAACAGACCGGTACCGCACATCAGGCAGGTCGCCAGACTCATTTGCGCGATCACCAGCACCCGCCCGAGCCGGCCGCCATGGCGGCCCGGAGTCCGCCCGCCCTCATGCAATGCCTCCTGCACTGACGCCAGGGAAAGTCCTCGCCATGCACCGAATATCGCCGCCAGCAAAGCCCCCGGCACGGCGATGGCCAGCGCCAGCAAAGCCAGCGCCACCGGGATGTGCAGCACGTCGCCATGAGTCCATTCCACAGGAGCGTAACGACTGAATATGGACAATCCGGCCACGGCCAAACCCGTACCCGCGATGGTACTGATGGCCCCCACCAGCACTCCTTCGGCACAGGCTGGCAGCACCAGGCGCCATGTCGGTGCGCCCAGCGCATGGCGCACGGTCGCATCGTGGTGACGCGACAAAGTGCGCAACAGCATGAGATTGCCGAGGTTGACCAGCGCGATCAGCAATACACACAGGGCGCTGGCCAGAAACAGCATCACGGTGGGGCGCTGTTGCTGATGCAGCGCCGTCGATAGCGATACGCTGCCAAAACGCACATGGTCCCAGTAGCCGCTGTCCGCGTCGGCGAGACTTGCGTACATGGCATGCATGGCCGCATCCACCTGCGCGTCCACGATCGCAGTGCTGCTTCCGGGCGCCAATCGTGCGACGACCATGAAGTTGGTCCCGTCGTCGTAAGTATTCGGGGAAAGCACGAGCGGCAGCAGAATATCGCCCTCTCCAAACTGATCAAAACTGGCGGGCAAGACGCCGACGATGGTGCGCGCCGCGCCCTCGACCTTCAGGCTTCGACCGAGCACATCTGGTGCGCCGGCATAGTGGTGGCGCCAATAGCCCTCGGTGAGAATCACAACCGCCGGGCCACCCGGGCGGCTCTCCTGCTCCGAGAATCCTCGTCCCAATCGCATCCGGACACCGAGCGCAAGCAGCAAGCCGCGATCAGCCTGAAGCGCATTCACCTGTTCCGGCTTGCCGTCACCAGCAACATTCACCGCTGTCAACATTCCGTTGATCAAGCCCATCGAGGTGATGCCGCCAACGGACTGCATGTGCTGGTATTGCTGGGGCGAAACGCCTCCCATTGACTGCCCCTGATCGAGCGGTCCAAGCGCCACCAACTGTTCGGACGAGGCATAAGGCAGCGGCCGCAACAGCACATCGTCGGCCAGCACGAATACCGCCGTACTGGCGCCCACCCCCAGCGCCAGCACGCCGCTGGCCAGCAGCAGAAACCCCGGCCGGCGAAAGCTCGCTCGCCAGGCGCGCCAGATTTCGGTCAGCCATACGTTCACGCGGCGCCGACCTCGACCCGGCTGCCGATCAGCACGTCGATGCGTTGTTCGTCTTCGCGGCGCAGACGATCGTAGGTTTCCTCATCCACCACGCGGCCGTCGAACAGGCGGATCTTGCGCTGGGCCAGTTCGGCGTAGCGGGTGTCGTGGGTGACCATGCAGATGGTGGCGCCGCCTTTGTGCAGCTCGTCGAGCAAGGCCATCACCGCTTCGCCGTTGCGCGAGTCGAGGTTGCCGGTGGGTTCGTCGGCGAGCAGGATCGCGGGCTTGCCGACCAGCGCGCGGGCCACCGCCACGCGCTGCTGCTGGCCGCCGGAAAGCTGCGCCGGATAGTGCCGCATGCGGTGTGCCATGCCGACGCGTTCCATCGCCTCCTGCACCCGCTCGCGCCGTTCGGCGGCACTGATGCCGCTGCGGTAGGTCAGCGGCAGTTCCACGTTCTCCTGCACGCTGAGGTCGCCGATCAGGTTGAACGCCTGGAAGATGAAACCGATCTCGGCATTGCGGATGCGCGCGCGCTCCGCCGCATTCAGCGCGGCGACGTCGTGACCGTTCAACACGTAACTGCCGGCGCTGGCGGTATCCAGCAGGCCGAGGATCGACAGCAGCGTGGTCTTGCCGCAACCGGAAGGACCGGAGATGGAAACGTACTCGCCGCGGCGGATGTCCAGGTGCACGTCGCTGAGCGCGTGGGTTTCCACCTCGTCGGCCTGAAACACCTTGCGGATGCCGCCGAGCGCGATGACGTTGTTGGTGTCGTTCATGGATTCGTCCTGGTTCGGAAGGGCTCGATAAGTTGATCATGATGCTGGCGCACCCGCAGGGCGGACACCGTCCGCCGCTCTCGCCGGGTGGTACCGGGGCGCCACCAAGTGCCGGCGGGCAGTGCCCGCCCTGCCGGCTCAGCGCAGGCGAAGATGGTCATATTTGTCCCACTGGCTGGTGTCGGAAAGAATGACGCGATCGCCCGGCGCAAGTCCCTGCAGCAATTGCACGCGATCGACCGAAGTGGCGCCAATGCGCACTTTCACCCGACTGGCGGTGGAGCCGGACGCGTCGAGTCGAAACAGGCTGACGTCGCTGTTTGCCTCGACCTGGGCCGGCCGCCCTACCGACAGCACCTGCTTGAGTTCGGCGATGCGGATGCGGCCATCGACCGAGAGATCCGGACGCGCCCCAGCCGGCAGTGCGCCGCTCGGCGTCACATCCACCTGCACGCTGCCGTCGACCACCGCCGGATCGATGCGGGTGACGCGGCCGTCGATCATGCCGTTATAGGTATTCACCTGCACCGGCATGCCCAGCGCCACATCCTTGGCCTGCACTTCCGGCACGCGCAGCCGCGCGATCAGCACGTCACCGCGTGCCACCCGCGCGAGGTCGGCGCCAGCCGCGACCTGCTGGCCCTCCTGCACAGCTATCTGCTGCAGGGTGCCGGCGATCCCGGCACGCACATCCAGCGCATCGGACTGGCGTTGGCGCAGCAGCAGATTGCTCTGCTGCAGCTGCAGCTCCGCGCGCACCGCGGCCATTTGTGCCGCGATGCCGGCGCCGAAGGCGCGCACGCGCTGCTGCTCCACATCGGCACGATGTTCAAGCTGGTTCACGGCGATCAGCTCCTGTTCGTACTGCACGCGTGGAATCAGGTTCTGCGCCATGGCCTTGGCGTCGGCGCCACTCTTCACTTTCGCCGAGGCGTAGTCTGCCTGCGCCTGCGCCAGCGATGACCGCTCATCCAGCAACTGTGACTGCAGCGCAGCCTGCTTCGCGGCGACCTGCGCCTGGGCGGCGGCAACCTGCGCCTGGGCGGTGCGCAGATCGTTGTCGACTTGCGGGCTGCTCAGGCGCAGCAACACGGTGTCTGCCTCGACATGGGTGCCGGGCCACACCTCGATCCGGGCCACCTGCGCGCTGGTCTGCGCGGCCAGCCAGTGGATGTCGCGCGGCACCAGGGTGCCGGGCGCACGCACTTCGCGCAGCATGTCGCCGCGTTGCACGGTGTCGATCCAGGCTGCGGACCGTTCCACCGTGGGCAACGCCGGGCCAAGGTTCACGGCACCGATGACGAGGCCGGCCAGCACCAGTACGCCGACACCGATGGCGAGCTGTTTGCGGCGGCGTTTGCGCTGGGCGGCGAGTGGGGTGGCGATATCCATGAAGCTGTCAGAGCAAGCCCCGTGCCATGCGTGCAAGTCGTTGTTTTTCTTGCAAGCGAAAGGCCCACGGCAGAGCTCCGCCGTCTGCATTCGGACAGCCGTGTCCGAACTCGTACAGCCACGCCCGGTTTCGTAGGACGGGCACTGTCCGCCGGCTTTTCCTCCATGCGTGAAGCGAGAGCGGCGGGCATTGCCCGCCCTGCGATGCGAGCGCCCGCAACGGGTGGGTCAGCCGGTGTTCTGCAGCCCCTGCGACACGCCGTTGACGCAGGCAACCAGCGCCTGCAGCAGGGCGTCCTCGGTGCCGTCACTGGCGCGCCAGCGTTGCAGCAGATCGACCTGCAGCAGGCTCATCGGATCGACGTACGGATTGCGCAGGTGGATCGAGGCAGCCAGACGTGGATCACCTTGCAGCAGTGCGTCACTGCCTTTCAGGCGCAGCAACCAGTGGCGGGTGCGGGCGAACTCGTCGCGGATCAGACCGAAGAACTCCTCGTGCAGCGGGCCGGACAGCTTCGAAAACGCCTCGGCAATGTCCAGGTCGCACTTGGCCAGTACCATCTCGACGTCGTCGAGCAGGTTGGCGAAGAACGGCCAGTCACGGGCCATCTCCGCCAGCGCTTCCTGGCCGAACTGCTGCACGCCCTGCTCCAGCGCGCTGCCCAGACCGTACCAGCCGGGCAGGATCGAGCGGCACTGGGTCCACGCGAACACCCACGGAATGGCACGCAAGTCCTGCACGCCGCGCATGCTGCGGCGACTGGCGGGGCGCGAACCCAAGGTCATTTGTTCGATCACGTCGACCGGCGTGGCGGTGCGGAAATAGTCGACGAAACCCTCACGCTCGACGAAGGCGCGATAGGTGGCGCGACTGGCCGCCGACAGGGCGTTCATCTGTTCGCGCCAGCGTTCTTCGCGCGGCTCGGTTTCGCGCGGACGCAGCGACGCGCGCAATACCGCGCCCACGGTCTGCTCCAGGTTCCGCAATGCCAACGCACGGATGCCGTATTTGCGATGGATCACTTCGCCCTGTTCCGTCACCCGCAGCACGCCGGCGACCGCACCGCGCGGCGAGGACATCAACGCCGGCGTAATCCGGGCACCGCCGCGGCTGGCCGAACCGCCACGACCATGGAAGAAGGCCAGCTGGATGCCCGCCTCGTTCGCCACTTCCAGCAGTTCCACCTGGGCGCGCTGCAGCCCCCAGCGCGAGGCCAGCGTGCCGCCATCCTTGCCGCTGTCGGAATAGCCCAGCATCACCCACTGCTGATCGCCGCGTGCGGCGAGGTGACGGCGATAGACCGGATCGGCGATCAGCGCGCGCAAGGTGGCCGGCGCGTTCTTCAGGTCGTCGACAGTCTCGAACAGCGGCGCAATATTGAGTGGAACATCATGCGCAGCATGATGACTTGCTCCCTTCTCCCCCTCGGGGAGAAGGTGGCCCGGAGGGCCGGATGAGGGGCGGGTGCTCGCGGCAGCACTCATCGAAGCCTGCTCCGCAGAAAGTCTGTCGCCAGCGTGGCCCCTCTCGCCGACCCTCTCCTCGCAGGGGAGCGGGGAGTCAGCGACCAGCCCGCCACGTCGGGCCAGCGCCAGCACGGCGAGCACGTCGGCAGCGGTGCGTGCCATGCTGATGATGTACAGGCCGGTGGCATCCACGCCGTGACTCTGGCGGCTGTCGCGCAAGGTGGTGAACACGGCCTGCAACGAGCGGGCGCTGGCGTCGTCGCTGTCGGGAAACTCGACCTCGCCGCTGGCATACGGACGCAACCGGTCGGCGCGTTCGTCCGCGCTGCGGCCGGCCCAGTCGGCATCACCGAGCAGGGCGGCCAGCGCGTCGTCATGCACGCGCGAATCCTGCCGCACGTCGAGTCGCGCCAGGTGGAAACCGAAACTGCGCACGCGGCAAAGCAGGCGCTCGACCGAATACGCGCCGGCGTGCACGCCACGGTGCTGGAACAGGCTGTCGGCAATCAGCTGCAAATCGTCGAGCAAGTCCGCGCTGGACATGTAGCCTTCTGCAGCGTTCTCCAGACTCAGTTCCAGGCGGGCGCCGATCAACTGCAGCAGGCAGCGGTAAGGCATGTCGGCGTGCCGGGGACGGATCTGCGCGGCGGCGACGGGAAAGCGGGCGCGATAGTCCGCCACCCGCGCGTGCAGCTCGTCGCTGACGCCGGCACGGCCTTCGGTCTGGCTGAGCTGACGCGCCAGCGCGGCGACTTCGGCGCGATAGCGCTCCAGCACCATGACTCGTTGGGAATCAAGGCAATCGGCGATGGTGTCGGCGCCCACGTTGGGGTTGCCGTCCATGTCGCCGCCGACCCAGCTGGCGAAGCGCAGCAACTGCGGCAGCTTGGTCGCCAAGCCATAGGTTTCCTGCAACGCCTGCGCCAGCGCCTCGTACAAGGCCGGCACGATCCGGTACAGCGGATTGGTCAGGTAGAAGTCCACATGCTCGCGCTCGTCCTGCACGCTGGGGCGAACCGGCGAGGCCTCGGCAGTCTGCCAGCCGGCCGACAAGGCCATGTAGATGCGCGCGTCATCCTCGCGTCGTTCCTGCGGCGTGCGTTCGGGGTCGAAGCCGTCAATCAGCGAGGCCACGATCGCCTGTTCCTTTTCCAGCAGCGAACGGCGCACCGCTTCGGTGGGATGAGCCGTGAACACCGGCTCGATCCACAGCCGTTCGAGCCAGCCGACCAGCTCGTCGACACCAACGCCCTCGGCCTTGAGCTGGCCCAGCACGGCCAGCAACGACTCCGGCTGCGGCGTGCTGCCCTCGCGCTGGTAGTCGCGGCGACGGCGGATGCGATGCACCCGCTCGGCCGTGTTGACGGCCTGGAAGTAGGTAGCGAAGGCACGGGCCAGTGCCTCGGCATGCGCGGCATCCAGGCCGGCCAACGAGTCAGCCAGCTCGTCCACCGAAGCGCCTTCGCGGCGTCGGTGGATCGCCGCGGTGCGCACTTGCTCCACCCGCTGGAAGAACGCGTCGCCGCCCTGCTCGGCCAGCATCTGGCCGACCATCGCGCCCAACCTGCTGACGTCTTCGCGCAGCGGGCCATCGGGCGGGAGAAACTCGGGTTCGCGACTTTGTTCCATGCACTACTCCGTTTGCGTACGGGTGCTGCCGATGCAGCACGGTGAAGTTGCCATTCGCCCTGAGCGTAGCCGCGCAGCGGTGAAGTCAAAGGGTATGGCGCCTGGCGTCGACTTCGCGCCTGCCGCGCTGCGCCTGTCCCGAACCTGCCGAAGGGATCAGCCTGAACGGCATCCAGGACAGCCAGCCTACCGAATCACGGCATGGGAGGCAGCGGCAGGCGTCTGCCGCTACAATAGCCGGCTTGTACTGCCCGCCGAGGGGCGCTGCGACCGATCGTTCACGAGTTCAACCGTGATCCGAAACCGGCCAGGCTCGGCGCGGCACGTTCCACAACGGCGCCCGGTTGTTTGCGCGTGAGTCCCTTCGCGAAGAAAGACCGGCCATGCATGGGCGGACTCTTCGAAAGGCCTTGCACTAACCGGAGATACTTGATGAACGCCGCACTGAAAGAAAGCACCGACAACTACAAGATTCGCGACATCTCGCTCGCGGAATTCGGCCGCAAGGAACTGGACATCGCCGAGCACGAGATGCCGGGCCTGATGTCGATCCGCAAGAAGCATGCCGCCACCCTGCCGCTGAAGGGTGTGCGCGTGACCGGCTCGCTGCACATGACGATCCAGACCGCCGTGTTGATCGAGACGCTGAAGGACATCGGCGCCGACGTGCGCTGGGCCTCGTGCAACATCTTCAGCACGCAGGATCACGCCGCCGCCGCGATCGCCGCCACCGGCACGCCGGTGTTCGCCTGGAAGGGCGAGACGCTGGAGGAATACTGGGACTGCACGCTGGAAGCGCTGAGCTTCCCTGACGGCAAGGGCGGCTTCCTGGGCCCGCAGCTGGTGGTCGACGACGGCGGCGACGTCACCCTGCTGATCCACAAGGGCTACGAGCTGGAGAACGGCAGCACGTGGGTCGACGAAAAGGCCTCCTCGCATGAGGAGCAGGTGATCAAGAACCTGCTCAAGCGCGTGCATACCGAGCGTCCGGGTTACTGGCACACGGTGGTCAAGGACTGGAAGGGCGTCTCCGAGGAGACCACCACCGGCGTGCATCGCCTGTACCAGCTGGCCGAAGCCGGTTCGCTGCTGATCCCGGCGATCAACGTCAACGACTCGGTCACCAAGAGCAAGTTCGACAACCTGTACGGCTGCCGCGAGTCGCTGGCCGATGGCCTGAAGCGCGCGATGGACGTGATGCTGGCCGGCAAGGTCGCCGTGGTCTGCGGCTACGGTGACGTCGGCAAGGGCTGCGCGCACAGCTTGCGCGCCTACGGTTCGCGCGTGGTGGTCACCGAGATCGATCCGATCAACGCTCTGCAGGCGGCGATGGAAGGCTTCGAGGTCAACACCGTCGAGTCCACCCTGGGCCGCGGTGACATCTACGTCACCACCACCGGCAACAAGGACGTGCTGACGCTTGAGCATCTCAAGGGCATGAAGGACCAGGCGATCGTCTGCAACATCGGCCACTTCGACAACGAGATCCAGGTCGATGCGCTGAACACGATGGCCGGCGTGGAGAAGATCAACATCAAGCCGCAGGTGGACAAGTACGTGTTCCCCGATGGCCGCGCGATGTTCCTGCTGGCCGAAGGTCGCCTGGTCAACCTCGGCTGCGCCACCGGCCACCCGAGCTTCGTGATGTCCAACTCGTTCGCCAACCAGACGCTGGCGCAGATCGACCTGTGGGAACACAAGGACAGCTACGAGAACAAGGTTTACATCCTGCCGAAGAAGCTCGACGAGGAAGTCGCGCGCCTGCACCTGGAAAAGATCGGCGTGAAGCTGACCACGCTGAGCGATGCACAGGCCGCCTATCTCGGCGTGTCGAAGGAAGGCCCGTACAAGCCGGACCACTACCGCTACTGAGCCCCGCCGCCGCCATCCTGGATGGCAGCGGATCGCAGAAAGGCGTGCGGCTTCGGTCGCACGCCTTTTTTTATGGCTGCCACGGGTGGCTTGTCACTCCCGTCGCGACAGGCCCTCTGCAATCCGGAATGATTGGCGAGTTCGGCGGCATGGAAAGACGCAGGAAATCCAGTTTTCGCTGGTTCTTGCGATCATCTTTCGGTCTGTCTTCCAAACACCCGGATTGACTTGCAAGCGCCCTCGGTCGGCGTATACATGGCATGTGTTCCAGACATCAGGATGACGGAAATGGGGGCTTCTGATTCTCGTCGCGTGCCCGCGATCGTGATGGGCCGCGGCCCGACTGCGCTGGGCATTCTGCGTTGTCTGCATCTGGCTGGCGTGCCTGCCTATGTGGCCTGCCCGCCGGGTGATCATGTGACGCGCTCACGCTGGTATCGGCCCACACCCGGACCCACGGCATGGGACGGATCACTCGGCCCGGACACCGCCGACGTGTTGCGCAACATGCCGCTGCCGGAAGCCGTCCTGATTGCCGGCGCCGACGATGCCGCGCTGTGGCTGGCCGACCTGCCGCAAAGCGTACTGGGCGAGCGCTTTCGGGTCAGCACCAGCTCGCGCCAGTCGCAGGAAATCCTGCAGGACAAGTCGCGCTTTGCCGCCTTGCTGGAAGACAAGGCCATTCCGCACCCGCCCACGTTCCGCATCAATTCGGTCGCCGATATCGATGCGATTCCGTTCGACTCGATGGACCGAATGTTCATCAAGCCGGTCAACTCGCAGAAGTTCAGCGATGTCACCGGCGTCAAGGGCATATGGGTCAAACGCAAGGAGGACATCTACGCGGCCTGGCAGCGTTTGCACGAGCAGGGCTTCCAGCTGATGGTGCAGGAATATGTTCCGGGCTCGTCTGCCGACCATTATTTCGTCGACGGTTTCCGCGATGCGAGCGGCGCGATGACGGGGCTGTTCGCGCGCCGGCGGCTTCGCATATCGCCGCCGGATTTCGGCAACAGTTCCTATTGTCAGAGCATTCCGATCGCGCACCTGCAGGCGCCGGTCGAGAACCTGACCGACCTGCTCGCGGCGGTGGGTTATCGCGGGATCTTCAGCGCGGAATTCAAGCGTGACGCAAGGGATGGGCAATACCGGATACTCGAGGTCAACACGCGTGCCTGGACCTATGTCGAATTCGCCGCACGCTGCGGCGTGAATGTCTGCGAGATGGCCTATCAGGATGCGCTCGGACTGCCGGTGACGATGGCATCGAGAGACTACCCGGCCGGCGCCGGTTGCGTGGATCTGCACAAGGACATCGGCACGGTATGGGCACAGAACGCCGCTGCCCGCGGATCACTGTCCCGGATTTTTCTGCAATGGGCCCAGGCTCATTACCACTCCTTTCGGCTTGACGACCCCAGCCCGGGGCTGTCCGTTGTCCGCGAGGTTCTGGGGCGCCGGTTGAGGCGGAGTTTCGAACAGTAGCGGCGGCATCTCGCACTTATATCGCTTCATCGCGAAATAGAGATATATACTGCCCGGCATCGCTCACCAGGAACCCGCGAGATGCCCGCGATCAGCTTCGAATTCTTTCCGCCCAAGACCGACGACCAGCGTGCGCAGCTGGATCGCGCCGCACAGGCGCTCAAGGCGCACCAGCCGGAATACGCCTCGGTCACCTTCGGCGCCGGTGGCTCCACCCTCAGCTACACCGGCGATACCGTGGCGCGCCTGCACGCCCGGCATGGCTTGCCGGTGGCGCCGCATCTGTCATGCATGGGCGGCACCAAGGCCGAGATCAGCGAGCTGCTGGACGGCTATCGTGCCGCCGGCTACCGACGGCTGGTGGCGTTGCGTGGCGACATGCCCTCGGGCATGGCCACCGCCGGCGACTTCCGCTACGCCGCCGAACTGGTGGCCTTCATCCGCGAACATTGCGGCGACCATTTCCATATCGAGGTGGCGGCGTATCCGGAAACCCACCCGCAAGCCGACGACGCGCTGCGCGACCTGCAGCATTTCAAGGCGAAGATCGACGCCGGCGCCAACGGCGCGATCACCCAGTATTTTTTCAACCCCGACGCGTATTTCCGTTTCGTCGACGACGTGCGCAAGCTGGGCGTGCAGGTGCCGATCGTGCCCGGCATCATGCCGATCACCAACTTCAGCCAGCTGCGCCGCTTCTCCGACATGTGCGGGGCAGAGATCCCGCGCTGGATCTCCAAGCGCATGCAGGCACACGGCGACGACGCCGATGCGATCCGCGCACTCGGCGCCGAGGTGGTGGCGCAAATGTGTCGGCGACTGCTTGACGGCGGCGCACCCGGTCTGCACTTCTACACCTTGAATCGGGCGCGTGCGACGCAGGCGGTGCTGCGGCAACTTTCCTGAGGCACAGGCCGGGTATGCTGGGGCGATGCACCGTCTGGCCGCCCTGCTGTATCTCATTGCGCTCGTCTGGGCCGCGCCTGCCGCGGCCCAGACGCAGATCCATCGCTGCATCGGCGCCAACGGCGGTGCGGTGTTCACCGACCAGCCCTGCGCCGCCCTGCAGGCCACGCCGGTGAGCTCCGCAGCCCATCCCGGCCCGGCGGTCATCGCCGCGTCACCTGCTCCGATCCTCTGCGCCGCGGACCTGGGTTCACTGCGCCAGGGCGTGATCGATGCGTTTGCCAGTCGTGATGCCAACCGGCTGGCGGGAATGATGTTGTGGGAAGGCTACGGACGCGGGGCCGCGATTGCCGATATCCGTTCGCTGACCCAGGTGATGAAGCGGCCCCTGCTGGACGTGGAAATTCCCCAGGATTCAACCCCACCCACGGAGCCCGCGGCAGCCAGCAGCCTGGACGACCCGTTCGCCATGGATATCGCCCCCGCTCCGGCGCCGCCCCCGGGCAATCAGTTGATCGTTCACACCGCCGACAACGATGGCAGTGGCAGTCCGCACGAGCTGCGCTTCACCATCGTGCGCCGCGCGGGTTGCCTATGGCTGCGCAGCGCGGATTGAAGGCCCCGGCGCCCTCCTGCGTTGACGCGAACCCCGCCTGCAGCAGTTATCATGGGCGGTCCCCATTGGAGAATCGACATGGCCCAGCAGTACCCCGAGTGGATCTGGCAGAACGGCGACATCAAGCCGTGGGCCGAGGCGACCACCCACGTGATGTCCCACGCCCTGCATTACGGCTCGTCCGTGTTCGAAGGCATCCGCAGCTACGCCACGCCTGATGGCGCGGCGATCTTTCGCCTCACTGACCACCTGAACCGGCTGTACCAGTCCGCGCGCATCTACGACATGGTGCTGCCGTATTCCGTCGACGATCTGGCGGCGGCCTGCCGCGCCGTGATCAAGAAGAACGGGCTGGGCGCGGCCTATCTGCGACCGGTCGCCTATCGTGGCCTGGGCGGCTTCGGCCTGTCCGCGGAAACCCCGATCGATGTCGCCGTGGCGGCCTGGCCGATGGGCCCCTACCTCGGGCCAGAGGCGCTGGAGAACGGCATTACCGCCTGCGTGTCGAGCTGGCAGCGTTTCGCGCCGAACACCATTCCGGCGGGTGCCAAGGCCGGCGGCAATTATCTTTCCGGTCAATTGATCGCGCGTGAAGCCCGTCGCCTCGGTTTCGGCGAGGGCATTGCGCTGGCTTCCAACGGCCTGCTCAGCGAAGGTGCCGGCGAGAACCTGTTCCTGGTGTTCGACGGCGTGCTGCACACCACGCCTGCCAGCGCCTCGATCCTCACCGGCATCACCCGCGACACGCTGAAAACGCTGGCCCGCGAGGACGGCATCGAGGTGGTTGAACGCGACCTGCCGCGCGAGTACCTGTATCTCGCCGACGAGATCCTGATGTGCGGCACCGCCGCCGAAGTCACCCCGATCCGCTCGGTCGACGGCAAGCAAATCGGCAACGGCAGCGCCGGCCGTGTCACCAAGCGCCTGCAGGAACTGTACTTCGGCCTGTTCGACGGCAGCACCCATGACAAGTGGGGCTGGCTGGAGCAGGTCTGAGCAAACTGTAGGAGCGCACCCTGTGCGCGATGCTCTTCGTCACGTGACGGAAAGCATCGCGCACAGGGTGCGCTCCTACACGGGGTTCAGCGGAACTTGATACTGGCGATGGCGCCGTTCGTATCGCTGCGCGGGCGCATCGAGACATCCCAGCCGTAGAGTTCGCACAGCCGCCGCACGATCGCCAGGCCCAGGCCGGCGCCGCTGCCGCCAGCGCCCTCGCCACGCACGCCACGCTGGAACAGACGCTCGGCATCTTCGGGCTTGATGCCAGGACCAGTGTCGATCACCTCGATGATGCTGTTGCCGACCACCACCTGCACGCTGCCTTCGAGCGTGTACTTGATCGCGTTGCCGATCAGGTTGGTCAGCGCCACCGACAGCACGGACGCGGGCGCATTGACACTCACCGGCTCGCCAACCGCCAGCAGCTCGATGGCCAGCGGTTTGCCGCGCACCTGCGGCCGCTGGCTCTCGATCACGTCAGAAGCCACCTTGCCCACATCCGTGGTCTCGCCACGGGTCGGGCCGCGACGCTCGGCACGCGACAGCAGCAGCAGCGCCTCGATCAGTTCGGTGGCCTGGCGCGAGGCGCGCTCGATCCGCTTCAAGCGTTCGCTCAGCTTCTCGGTGAGGTCGGGCGAGCCCTGAAGCAGCTCGGTGGTGCTGGCGATCACCGCCAGCGGCGTGCGCAATTCGTGACTGACGTCGGAGTTGAATTCGCGATCGCGCTCGACCATCGCGGTGAGTCGCGCCGAGTACTCGTCCAGCGCGTGCGCGAGTTCGCCGACCTCGTCGTCGGCAAAATGCGGCGCCAGCGGTTCGGCCTTGCCCGCCTTGCGGAAATCACGCAGACGCGCCGCCAGTTCGCTGACCGGCTTCAACACCTTGCGCGACAGCCACAGGCCCAGCACCAGCGAGAGCAGACCGAACAGGAACACGGCGGCGATCACGCTGATCAGCAATTGCTGCTTGCCCAGCTCGTCGCGCGAAACGTCGTAACGCAGGAAGCTGATCACTCCACCCTGCCGGCGCACCGCAAGCTTGTAGCGCTTGGTCACCCCGTCTGCGTCGGTTTCGGTGATGTCGTGCACGCCAGTCGACAATTGCTGCCAGTTGAGCGGCGCCTTGTAGATCGTGCGATCGCTCCAGGTCCATGCCTTGACGATATTGAAGTGAGGAATCTGCGAGGGATCGGCTCGTACCTGCGCGTTGAGGCTATCCACTTCATCCTGCAGGCTGGCAGTAACCAACTGGTCTTCCACCTTGGCCCGCACATTCAGCGCGGCCACGGCAAACAACGCGCTGAGGCCAAAGCCGAACAGCGCGAAGGAAACCACCAATCGGAAGCGAAGCTTACGCCTGGATTGCATCCGGCTCGACCATCCGATAGCCAATGCCGTGCCGCGTGTGGATCAGCGGCTTCTCGAACGGTTTGTCGATCGCCGCACGAAGGCCGTGGATGTGCACGCGCAGCGAATCGCTGTCGGGCAATTCCTCACCCCACACTTTCTGTTCCAGATCCTGTCGGGTAACCACCGACGGGCTGGCTTCCATCAGCGCCTGCAGCAATTTAAGGCCGATCGGGTTCAACTGGATCGACTTGCCTTCGCGGTTCACCGTCAGCGTGTCGAGGTTGAAGGTGAGATCGGCCACTTTCAGCACGCGGCTCTGCGGACCCTTGCCGCGCCGCGCCAGCACTTCCAGTCGCGCGGAAAGCTCCTGCAGCGCGAACGGCTTGGTCATGTAGTCGTCGGCGCCGGATTCGAAGCCGGTCAGCTTCTGCTCCAGCGCGTCGCGCGCGGTCAGCATCAGGATCGGCGTCTGCTTGTGCGCCTCGTGGCGCAGCTTGCGGGCGACCTCCAGACCGTCCATGCCGGGCAGCGTGAGATCGAGCACGATCACGTCGAAATCGTGCACCACCGCCAGGTGCAGGCCGGTCACGCCGTCGCCTGCGAAATCGACCACGTTGCCGCGGTCCTCCAGATAATCGCCGATGTTGGTCGCGATATCGCTGTTGTCTTCAATCACCAGTACGCGCATGTGTCACTCCTGCGCAGCCGGCGCACAGGCCGGCTGGAATGTGAAGCTTAACAATCTTGTGTGAACAGGGCGCGGCCGCGGCGAAAGAAACCTGAACGCAGCGCCGTCCGGGCAAGAAAAAGGCCCAGATGCGCGACTCGCCGTCGCCCACCTGGACCCAAACAACTGCCCCGATACCATCGTCTGCCGTCGCCGCGCCTTGCCAGCCACCACGTCGCAAAAAACAGTGGGAGCTTTATAGGGCCTCGCGGGTTATGCGTGAGTTAACCGGACGTCAATCCGTCAGATAACGGTCTGTCGACACCCGCACACGATGCGCGGGATCCGCGTCAGACCTTGGCTGCGCGGCGACGTGCACGGGGTTCCGCCCGCGAACCGCAGCCCTGCGCTTCCAGCAGTTCCATGATCGCCCCCGCCACGTCGACCCCGGTGGAAGCCTCGATGCCTTCAAGGCCGGGCGAGGCGTTCACCTCCAGCAGCAGCGGACCGCGGTTGGAGCGCAACAGATCCACGCCCGCGATGCCCAGCCCCAACGCGCCGGCCGCCGCCACGGCAATGCGTTCCTCATCCGCGCTCAGCGTGGCCGCCATCGCACTTCCGCCGCGGTGCAGGTTCGCCCGGAAATCGCCGGGGCTGGAATCACGTTGCATGGCAGCCACCACCTTGTTGCCGACCACGAAACAGCGCAGGTCGCTGCCTTTCGCCTCGGCCACGAACTCCTGCACCAGGAAATTCGCGTACAAGCCGCGGAACGCCTCGATCACGCTCTGGGACGCCGCGCGCTTCTCGGCCAGCACCACGCCGGTACCCTGGCTGCCCTCGTTGAGCTTGATCACATGGGGCGGATCACCCAGCAGGGCCAGTACATCGTCGGTGTCGTCCGGGTTGTCGCCGAACACCGTCACCGGCATGTCGATGCCCTGCGCGGCAAGAATCTGCAGGCAACGCAGCTTGTCGCGTGCACGCAGCACCGCGTCGGACGGGTTCGGCGTATAGACACCCATCATTTCCAGCTGACGCAGCACAGCCGTGCCATAAAACGTGCTGCTGGTGCCGATGCGCGGAATCACGGCGTCGATGTCGCGCACCTCCTTGCCCTTGAAGCGGATCGACGACGCGCCCGGCGCTATGCGCACGTAGCAGCGCAGCGGGTCAAACACACGCACCACATGTCCGCGCACACGGGCGGCCTCGACCAGGCGTTTGGTCGAATACAGTCGGGTATTGCGCGACAGGATCGCAATTTTCATGGGCAGGCCGTCATCAGGATTCCGCTGCCGTCATCGACGGCCGGGGCTGGGTGTAGGAAAGCGCCGGATCCACCGCAATGCGCCCGCTCAGCGCGCTGCGGCCCAGCAACATCGGAAACAGCATATGCCGACGATCAGTCAGGTTGATGTCGATCTCGAATCGCTGGCCTGCCAGTTCTACCGCAGTACGAATGAACCAGCGCTCAGTACGGCGTCCGCCGGTATCGGTCACCGCGCGTCGGTCCAGCGCCGGTGCCTCGCAGTGGATCTCCAGCGGTTGCCGACGCCTCACATGCAGGCTGAAACGCAACCAGGTATCGCCGTCGCGCTGAAAGGTGTCGAGCGTATCCACATGCAGCGAACTGCTGCGCGCGCCCGTATCAAGCTTCGCCTTGAGCATGTGAATGCCCAGCTGCGGCAATGCCAGCCGCTCCCGCCAGCCCAGGGTAATCAGATCCGCCATGTGGGTTGTGGGAAGCTCGGGGATCGATGCGGCGGGAAGTGGAGCGGGTGAAGGGAATCGAACCCTCGTCAGTAGCTTGGGAAGCTACAGCTCTACCATTGAGCTACACCCGCGTTGGCCGGCGGATGGTAACCCGGGATTCGCGTGCTTGGAAAGCTGGCCACGCGAATGCCGCCTGTCCCCTGCTCGCAGCGAAGCGACCTGCGTTCGCGACGCACCTCGAGCGATGCCTTGTCGTGTCCCGCCGCAGCGTTACGAAGCCACGCAGCGGTCGGCACCAACGCGCCCGCAGGCATCGAATCTGCAACACCGTGCTTAACAACCCGCCGAACGAAGGCACGGCGCGCGGTCGAGGTGGAACAACCAGAACCGAAGCCGGCATTCCATGCGTCAGATCCCAAGACCCGGATCGTGCCGACGCCACTGCCGAACTCAGGCCAGGATCACGTCGCCCGCGTTTACCTGCACGGTCACGGAACGCAAGTGTTCACCGCGGCACGGCCCGGCAACACACAAACCGCTGCCCTGGTTGAAGGTGGCGCCGTGCACGGCGCAGATCAGCGTGTCGTTCTTCAGCAGAAATTTCCCCGGGGCGTAGTCGAGGCGGCGCCCCGCGTGCGGACAGACGTTGAGATAGCCCCGCACCTGGTCGCCATGGCGCAGCAGGATCACACTTTCCTCGCCGTCGGACAGGGTTGCATCCACCGCCGTGGCGCCGCCATCGGGGATGTCATCGAGCCGGCACAACGCCACTGGCTGCGACAATTCGGCGGGATTGGATGTATCCATCGGCACTTGTCTCGGGGGGGCAGATGGCCCCATGGTGTTCGCGTAAGTCGTTGATTTTAACACACGGATTTTTAACACATGTACTTTGCCTTGCCTTCCATGCGTCGTCCCCGCAACCCGCTGGCCCGCGCCTTGTCGCTGGTGCTGGGGATGGCCCTGCTGGGTCTGCTGCTGGTGTTCGGACTGGTGGTGGCTGGCGTGTTGCTGGTCGGCGGCATCGTGCTGCTGGCCGTGCGCCATTGGAAACTCGGCCGCGCCCCGGCAAAGCTGAAGTCGGCCGGCAAGGCGCAACCGGCCGTGCTGGAAGGCGAGTTCGTGGTGGTTCGTCAGGGGCGCCCCGTCCCCCACTAAAGCCATCCGGCAGGGGCGCAAGCAGGCGCAGGGATGGATAATGCGCCGTCCCCACACGATCCGCCCCCATGTCTGACATCCCTGCCGCCGACGCGGCCGCGCCGCCGCGCCGCCTGAGCGATCCCCGTTTCCTGATTCCCCTGTCGCTGTTGACGCTGTACGTGATCTGGGGCTCGACGTATCTGGGCATCCATTTCGCGCTGGAAAGCTACCCGCCGTTCCTGTTGGCGGGTATCCGTTTCCTGGGTGCCGGCATCGCACTTTACGGTTTCCTGCGCTGGCGCGGCCTGGCGCCGCCCACACCACTGCAGTGGCGCAATGCCGGGTTCACCGGCTTGCTTCTGCTGGGACTGGGCAATGGTCTGGTGTGCTTTGCCGAAGAGCGGGTCAGCTCGGGCATCGCCGCGGTGGCAGTAGCAAGCATGCCGCTGTTTGCGGCGCTTTTCACCGGCATGTATGGGCAATGGCCCAACCGGCGTGAAAGCGCGGGGCTGGTCATCGGCTTCGCTGGCGTGATCGTGCTGAACCTTGGCAGCAGCCTTTCCGGCTCGCGGCTCGGTGCGCTGGCCTTGCTGGTCGCGGCCATGTGCTGGGCGTTCGGCTCGGCCTGGAGTCGACGGCGCGACATGCCGCAAGGGCCGATGAACACCGCCGCGCAAATGCTGACTGCCAGCGTCGCATTGCTGGTGTTCGGCTTCGTCAGTGGTGAACGCCTGCCCGCCCATCCCACCTTGCACGCCACGCTGGCGCTTGTCTATCTGGGCATCTTCGGCTCGATCGTCGCATTCAGCGCCTATCTTTATGTGCTCAAGCATGCGCGGCCGGCGCTGGCCACCAGCTATGCGTATGTCAACCCACCCGTCGCCGTGTTGCTGGGCATTCTTCTGGCCGGCGAGCATCTCGGGCCCTATGACTTGCTGGGCATGGCGATCATTCTGGGCGGTTTGGTGGTGATCACGCTGGCCAGGCAGAAGCGGCCCGTGGTGAGCGCAACGTCCGTCTGAGCCAACACCTGTCTGCGCGCTTGCCCCGACTGCGTCGGCGCGTGAGGATGCATGACTTGCGGAGGGAGCACGGCATGAGTGCAGGACAGGATGGCTGGATGGCGCGCGCCGCCTTACGCAGCGCAGCGTGGTCGGAACGCTGGTTTCCCGATGCGTGGGTGTTCGCCGCGCTGGGCGTGGTGCTGGTGGCGCTGGCGGCGTTCGCATTTGGTGCGACGCCGGTGGCGGCAGCGGACGCCTTCGGCAGCGGTTTCTGGAGTCTGATTCCGTTCACCATGCAGATGGCGTTCGTGGTGATCGGCGGCTACGTGCTGGCCACCGCGCCGGTGGTCGCGCGTTTCATCGACGTGCTGGCGCGGGCGCCGCGCAGCGGGCGCGGCGCGATTGTCTACGTCGCGCTGATCAGCATGCTGGCGTCGTTGCTGAGCTGGGGTTTTTCACTGGTGTTCGGTGGACTGCTGGTCCGTGCGCTGGCACGACGCGGCGATCTGCGCATGGATTATCGCGCAGCCGGTGCGGCGGCCTATCTCGGCCTGGGAGCGATCTGGGCGATGGGCCTGTCATCTTCGGCCGCGCAATTGCAGGCCAACCCCGCCAGCATGCCGCCGGGGCTGCTGGCGATCACCGGCGTGCTGCCTTTCAGCCAGACGATTTTCCTGTGGCAGTCGATCGTGCTGACGGCCGTGCTGATCGCGGCATCCCTGCTGATCTGCTGGTTCACCGCACCGTCGGATGCGAACGCGCGCACGGCGCGGGATTTCGACGTCACCGAAAGCGCGACACCGGCGCTGCCACCGCGCACGCGTCCGGGCGAATGGCTGGAATACAGCCCGCTGCTTTCGCTGGCGATCGGCCTGCTGGGATTGGTTTGGCTCGGCCACGAGTTCGCCAGCAAACCGGCGATCACGGCCATCGCCAACCTCAACACCTACAACTTTCTGTTTCTGACGCTGGGCATCGTGTTGCACTGGCGCCCGCGCAGTTTTCTCGACGCCGTGCATCGCGCGGTGCCGAGCACGGCCGGCGTGTTGATCCAGTTTCCGCTGTACGGCGGTATTGCCGCCTTGCTCACCCAAGTACCCGGCCGCGGCGGCGCGACTCTGGCGCACCGGCTGTCCGACTTGTTCGTGCACGTCGCCGGCACGGAGAGCTTTCCCGCGGTGATGGGCGCCTACTCCGCCATCCTGGGTTTCTTCGTGCCTTCCGGGGGCGGCAAGTGGCTGGTCGAGGCGCCGTACGTGATGCAGGCCGCGAACGACCTGCACGTGCACCTGGGCTGGGCCGTGCAGGTCTACAACGCGGCCGAGGCACTGCCCAACCTGATCAATCCGTTCTGGATGCTGCCGCTTCTGGGTGTGCTCGGGTTGCGGGCACGGGACGTGGTCGGCTACACCTTCATGCAGCTGCTGGTGCATGTTCCGCTGGTGCTGGGCATGCTTTGGTTGTTGGGATTGACGCTCACTTATGTGCCGCCAGTGATGCCGTGACACCGATCACCGGTACCTGCCGCGCCACGCACCCTGTCCGGGTTTGCTACGCTACGAAGATGACCTACGCCATCGACCCACCCGCCACGCCCAGCCTGCCGATCATCGGTTCCGACCTGCGCTTCCCGGTCCGCCGGGTGTTCTGCATCGGCCGCAATTACGCCGAGCACGCCCGGGAAATGGGCGCCAGCGTGGACAAGTCCGCGCCGATGTTTTTTTGCAAGCCGTCCGATGCCGTTGTGGCCGACGGCGCCGACGTGCCTTACCCCTCGGCCACGGCAGAGCTGCATCATGAGGTCGAAATGGTCGTGGCGCTTGCCGCAGGGGGCAGCAGCATCGCTCCGGAACAGGCCCAGGCACTGATTTTCGGCTACGGCGTGGGGCTGGATTTGACCCGACGCGACCTGCAGGCGCAGGCCAAGGCCAAAGGCCACCCGTGGGACGTGGCCAAGGCGTTTGACCATTCCGCGCCGGTGTCCGCCTTGCGTCGTGCCAGTGAAGTCACCCTCGCTGCCGACGCCGAATTGCGGCTCGAGGTGAACGGTGAGCTGCGCCAACAGGCGTGCCTCGGCGAGATGGTGCACGACGTGCCGCATATCATCGCTGCGCTTTCCCGCTTGTTCGAGCTGAAAGCCGGCGACCTGATCTTCACTGGCACGCCCGCGGGAGTCGCGGCACTGGGGCGCGGCGACCGCTTCCACGCCGAGCTGGTCGGGGTGGCAGAACTGGATGGTCGCGTCGGCTGATCATCCGCAGGATCTTCCGCCCTTTGTTGCGCTACATTTGCCAAGCCAACCGGCCTTCCAATGGAGCATCAACAATGAGCATGATCGGCGAATTCAAAGCTTTTGCCATGCGTGGCAACGTGATCGATCTGGCCGTGGGCGTGGTCATCGGCGGAGCCTTTGGCAAGATCGTGACCTCTCTGGTTGACCAGATCATCATGCCGCCGATCGGCCTGCTCACCGGCGGCGTCGATTTCAGCAAACTGAAATGGGTTCTGAAACCGGCTGACAACACCGACCCGGCGCACAAGATCGCCGAGGTCGCCATCCAGTATGGCGCCTTCATCAACACCCTGATCCAGTTCATCATCATCGCGTTCGCGATCTTCATGGTGGTGAAGGCGATCAACCGCCTCAGCCGCAAGCAGGAAGCGGCCCCTGCCGCACCGCCAGCCGACGTGGCGCTGCTCACCGAGATCCGCGACTTGCTGAAGAACAAACCGTAACACCGTCTTTCCGCGGGGCGGCCGGCGCCGCCCCGCGAGGCTGGCGCGGCATGACCCATGACTTCTGGCCTAAGCGCCACCTGACGACGCCGCCATAATCGGGGTTTCCTCCGCGGAGTTCCCCGATGCGCCGTCTCCCCCTTACCCTGCTCGCCGCCAGTCTGTTGCTGGCCAGCGGCATCGCCAGCGCTGCCAACACCACGATTCCCGCTGCAGCCGTAAAGACGGCTGAACAGTTGCGTGACAAGGCGATGCACGACGACACCGCGTACCGCATCACCGCATCACTGACCACCGAGGTCGGCCCGCGCATGGCCGGCAGCGAAGCGGACCAGCGCGCCCGCGATTGGGCCGTGGCCAAGTTCAAGGCACTGGGCTACGACAAGGTCTATACCGAGGCGGTGACGTACCCGCTATGGGTACGACGCAGCGAACACGGTGCCATCGTGGCTCCGTTTTCCCAGCCGCTGGTGTTGACCGCGCTGGGCTATTCGGCCGGCACGCCGAAAGGCGGACTGACTGCCGAAGTGGTGAAGTTCGACACCCTGGCTGCCCTGAAGGCGGCCGATCCGGCCAGCATCAAGGGCAAGATCGTCTACGTCGGCTACCGCATGGAGCGTGCGAAAGACGGCCACGGCTACGGCATGGGCTCTGCCGTGCGTACCGCGGGTGCCGTGATCGCCCAGACCAAGGGCGCCGCCGGCTACCTGCTGCGCTCGGCCGGCACCGACGCGCACCAGCGCATTGCGCATACCGGCGTCACCGGCTTCGAGGACCCGGCCAAGGCGATCCCGGCCGCCGCCCTGTCCAATCCCGACGCCGATCAACTGGAACGCGTACTGGCGTACGGCAAACCGGTCACCATCAAGCTCGACCTGAACTGCGGCGTGGTCGGCGAATACACCGGCGCCAACGTGATCGGCGAAATCACCGGGCGCAAGCATCCCGACCAGGTGGTGGCGATCGGCGGTCACCTGGATTCATGGGATCCGGGCACCGGCGCGATCGACGACGGCGCCGGCGTGGCGATCGCGATGGCCGCGGGCAAGCTGATCCGCGACCTGCCGCAACGGCCCGACCGCACGATCCGGGTGATCGCGTTCGCCAACGAGGAAATGGGTCTGTGGGGTGGTCGCGCCTATGCCGAGAAACACGCCGGCGAAGTGGCGAAGTTCCAGCTCGGCACCGAGTCCGACTTCGGCGCCGGCAGGATCTGGCGCATGAGCGCCAGCGTGAAACCCGAGGCGCGCGACGCGATCGGCCAGATCGCCAAGGTGCTGGCGCCGGTCGGCGTGGCCTATGACGCCAGCCGCCCGGGCGGCGGCGGCTCGGATCTGTCGCGGATGCATGCCAAGGGCATGGCCGCGTTGTCATTGACCCAGGACGGCACCAAGTATTTCGACTGGCACCACACCGCCAACGACACGCTGGACAAGATCGATCCGGCCGAACTGGCGCAGAACGTGGCCGTCTACGCCGCGTTCTCCTACATGGCCGCGCAGGCCAACGGCGACTTCGGCTCGGCCGCTGGGGCGTTCGCGAACGACGGCGCCGGCGAGTAAGCCCGACAGGCGGCCCCTGCCTGCACCGCCGCAGGAGGGGGCCGCGATGGACTTATTTCGCGTAATACGCCCCCGAGGCCACCAGCGGCTCGGGAATGCAGAACGCCTTCATTCGTACCGCAATCGCGATCGGCACCAGTACCTGCTTTTCCACGCCTCCCACGCTGGCGCACGACGCATCTGCCGGGAGCTGGTAGTGGATGATGCGCACGGTGTATTGCGGACAGACATCCGAGCACGGATGATCGGCCACCACGGGTACGCCGTGATAGCTGCCGAAAGGCACCGTGGTGTGCATCAGGCTGGCCTTGTCCCACGGCTTGGCGGCACGCGCCTGCAGCGCGGCGGCATCGAGCTGGGCAGACTCGTCAGCGCGGACGGCACAGCCGGCACTGGCGAGCAGGAAAAACGCGGCTGTGGCGAAAGTCGTGATGCGTGACATGGCGCGGCTCCGTTGACGGGTGCAGCGACCCTAACCCAAGCGGCGCAAGGTTGCCGTGCACGTGCCCGCGTCATGCACTCGAGCGCCCGAGCGACTCAGCCGGGCAGCAGCGGATCCAGCGATTCCTGCTCCAGTTGCAGCGGTTGAGCCTGCAACTGGGCGGCGAGTTCGTCCCAGCCTGAACGCACGGCCCAGCGCGTCATCGCGGCGAGTGAAGATGGCACCGGTGTCCTGGCACGTTTCGCGATGTGGTGAGGAATGTCGGCCGGCGACATCATCCATGCCTGCAGAAGGCGTCGCGAGGTCAGGGCCGTGGTAGCCAGCACCGCGGCGATGCGGAAACCGCCCTCGTCGATATCGCCCCAATGATAAACCGGCGTTGTCGCCGGCAGGCTAGACAGAATGCTGGCGTAGGCGGCGCGCCACGCCGGCGAGGGCATGCCGCCGGTGTACAGCAGCAGGACCGATTCGGCACCGGGGGCGCGTGCCGCGTCGTGGAAGCTGGCCAGGTTCTCGATGCTCAGCAGGCAGCGCGCCGGGGTCGCCACCGCGCGCACCGATTCGACCGGCAAACCCAGATAGGGCCGCACCAGCGGCAAGGTGGCGTCGGCCAGTTCCACCGAACCGGGACCCGCCAGCAGCATCGGTTGCGGCTCGCGGCGCAGGCCGATCGCGGACCACACCTCGTCCTTCGCCAGGCCGCTGGCGGCCAGCTCACCGGTGACCAGCAGATCCAGCCAGGTGGTCAGTTTCTCCAGCCGCTTGCTGTCGCCGAACAGCCGCACGCTCTCGCGACGCAGGATGCGCTCGTGGCCGGCATCGTCAGCACGCGCGGAAACGGCAATCGCCGCACAGGCCAGGTCGGCGGCGGCTTCGCTACCGCAGCCGCGCACCTTGCGCCCGCTTCGCCAGGCATCGAGCACCTCGGCCATGACCGGAAAGCGCGAGGACCACGCATCCAGCTGCTGTTCGGCCTCGGCCACGCGCTGGCCCAGCAAGGGCACGCCAAGATGCCGGGCCAGCGCGCCGGGATCCACCACGGTCAGCCGCAACAGCCGTGAGCCGTCACCGCTGCGGGCCTCGCGCTGCGCGCTGATCGCGCCGTCGCGCTCGGCCAGTATCACGGCGGCGTGAAAGGTTTCCAGTTCGATCAGCGAACGCAAGGCGGTGTACTCGGCGGCACTGCCCATCGGCAGCGAGACGTGTTCGTCGGCACCGCGCAAACGCGCGCTTTCGGCGCGACGCAGCAGGCGTTCGAGCATGGCCCTGGCCTCACTCATGGGATCGATTGCTCGCGGGCGATGTGCGCGGCCTCGTCGACTAGCAGCTCCGGGTGCAGGTCGAACTGGTCGCTGAGCAGCAGCTCGCGCGCCGCCGATTTGACCTCGATGCGTTCGGCCTGCAGCAGGTCGCCGTCGCGGAACAATTCGATATAGCTTTCCAGTACGCCACTCAAGGTGCCTTGCGCGGTATCCGGTGCAGCCAGCACCAGTTGCAGGCCGAGCGAGCGCAGATAGTCGACAACGGCACGGGCATTCTGCGCGTCGATCTTGTCGCCGAATTCGTCCAGCAGGATCAGGCCGATGCCGCCGGGATACGCGTCACTCTTGCCGTACGCCGCTGCCAGCGCGGCACCGGCAATCACGTACAAGGGTGCGCGGTGCTCACCGCCGGAGCCGGAGCGCATGCGCTCACTGAGCGTGCCGACCACGCGTTCGTCCTGACGGATCTGCACTTCGAACCGGAAGAACCGGCGGTAGTCGTCCAGCGGCGAGGCGTTGCCGCGGGTGGTGGCGTTGTCCTCGATCAGTTCACGGAAGGCCGACGGTACTTCGCCGGCACTGCCGAACAGATTGTCTTCGCCGCCGACGTCGGCCGCACGCTGGATGAAGCGATGCAGCTCGCGGTACTCCGGCGCCACCTCGTAATGGAACTGGTAGCGCTCGTTGTTGGAAAACGCCGGACTGCCGCGCAAGGTGCGGTTGAGCGTGTTGATCTGGTACTTGAGCTTGCTGAAGTTGTCGTACAGGGTCGAGGCGACGTTGGCGCGAAAGGTTTCCACCGCGGTGCCATAGGCCTGATCGGCCTCGCCCTGGTAGTTGGCCAGTTCGGTGTCGCGCAGATAGCGCAGCTCTTTCTGCAGCAATGCGCGCGCCGGACGCCATTGGTCGGACATGAATTCGACTGTCACGCCATAGTCCTTCGCATACTGCGCCAATCCGCTCCAGGCTTCGGGCAGCAGGCTGCGCAGGCGGGCATCGCTTTCTCCGGCACGCTCGGCGCAGCGTTTGCCACGCTCTTCCAGCTCGGGGAATTTCGCATCGAGCTCATCGCGCTGGCGCTCGACGCGCGCGTTGTCGACGTCGTCATCGCGGAAGGCCTCGACGGCGCGCTGCGCCACGATCGCCTCCTGCGCACGCAAGCCGTCGAGCAGACGTACGGCGTCGTCGACCGCACGTGCCGCCAGCGCCTCTTCGCCGATCAGTCGATTGCCCTTCTTGCGCCATTCGAGCATGCGCTCATGCAGCTCACGCACCTGTTCGGCCAGACGCAGCAAATCAGGGTTGAGCGCGGCTTCGCGATCGTCCAGTACCGCGCGATAACGCTGGGCGATCTGGCGATGTTCCAGCACGCGATCGTGCAGCAACTGCGCCGGTTCGTCGGGATCGCTCAATCGTGCCAGCCCGCGCTGGCAGGCTTCGGCGCGGCGCAGTTCCGGCTCGAGCTGGCGCACGTCGCGCTCGGCGACCTCGATGTCTTCGCGCAACACGCGTTGGCGCGCGCGATTGTCGGTGGCGCCGATCTTGAGCTCCGCCGCGGCCGGCAGGCGCAGCCGTTCGATGCTGCCGCCCTTGGCCAGCAGGCCGTCACGGGTCAAACCCTGGCGGCTGCGGATCAGCTCGGCCTCGGTCTCCACGCAACGCAACTCGCCGAGCTGGCGACGCAGGAAGGCGAGTGCATCGGCGTTGTCGCCATCGAGCAAGGCGGCCACGCTGCCTGCGGCGGGCCGCTCGGCGCCGCGACTGCTGCGCGCCTGGCTGCTCAGCGCCAGCTTTACGCCGTAGACGCTGCGACCACCTTGCAGCGAGCGATACAACCTGGTGGCGCGCTCTTCGTCGGCGGCGCCAATCAACAAGGCTTCGACGTTGCTGCGCAGGTAGGCCTCGATCACCGGCTGCCACGCCACATCCTTTACCTGCACCAGATCGCAGACCGGCTGCGCCTCGATGCCCTCGTCGCGCAGGTAGCTCATCAGCCGCACCGCGTCCGCATTCAACTCGGCCTGCCCCGCGGCCAGCCGCTTCTGGTTCTGGCGCGCCGCATGCAGCCGGGCCTGGGCATTGTCGAAGGCGACATGCAGTTGCCGCGCGTGACCGTCCGCGGCATCGATCAACGGCCGCGCCGCCGCCAGCACCTGCCGGGCCTGCGCGTGCAGCGAGGCGGCATCCCACGGCAAATCCGCGTCATCAGGCAACCCGGCCAGGGTGTCGTACCAGCCCTGCCATGCGCCTTGGGCGTGATTCAGTGCGGCGGCGTCCACGTTGGGCAGGCCGAGCTTGCCCAACGTCAGAAACGACTCGCGCACGGCATGGATCTCGCGCAGCAACTCCTTTTTCAGCCGGGCCAGATCGTTGTGATCGCGCCCGGCCAGCTCGTCGATCTGGGCCTGCTCGCCATAGCCCTGGCTGCCCTGCAGGCGCGCGCTGGCCTGCTGGTGCGCATCCTCGGCCGACTGCTGTTCGACGGTGGCCACCTGCAGGGCGCGCCGCGTATTGGCCAGTTGGTCGGCTGCCTCCTCGCCGGCCTTCTCGGCCTGGTCGACCTGCTCGGCCAGCAGATCGCGCGCGTATTCGGCGGCAAGCGCCCGATACGAAGCCGCCCGCGCGGCCTGGGTGGCGATCTTGCCGTATTGCTGCTCGACGCCTTCAGCCGCGCCGATGCGCTCAACCACCTGGGCGATCTTCTCCTTCAGCTGGCGGAACGATTCCAGCAAACCGCGGAAACGGGCGATGTCGGTGGGTCGATCCTCGGCCACCAGGGTGCGTACGAACAGGTCCACGTCCTCGACCCGTTGCAGGTTGAGCGCGTTCTGGAACGCCTTGCGATAGGCCGCGACATCCGGATGCGCGGTAGGCGCGGCGCGCAGGCGAAACAGCAGGTCCTTGACGAAGCGCTCGCTGGTCGGATGCAGCTCCAGCTTGCTGCCGGCGTCGCGGCACTGCCGCACCGCCAGTTCGCGGAATGCCGCCCACTCCAGCGGCAACTCGCGTCCCTTGCTGCGCTCCAGGTGATCTTCCAGCTCCAGTGCCACGCCGGGGAGTACGTACTGGCCGTACAGACGGTGATCCGGCTCGTCGGCGGAGGCGCCCAGCGCGATGCCGGCAGTCAACGGCACGCCCGTGTCCTGATCGCGGAACACCAGGCTGATGTAGGTGGTGGCGGTGCGCCGCTTGCGACCTTCCTCACCACTGCGGAACACGCCCAGGCAGTAATCCCGAATGCTGCGCGCACGGGCGCTGCCGCCGGCTTGCGCGTTGAAGCGGATGCGGCTGCGATCGCCGCCCAGCAGCACGATCTGCAGCGCATCCAGCAAGGCGCTCTTGCCGGCGCCATTCGGCGCGATGATCGCGCTGGTCGCATCCAGCGTCAGGGTCTGCGCTTCGAACAGGAAGAACTGCACCAGGTGCACGCGCTCAAGCAGCTGCATCGTCGTCCTCCGCCAGATTCGTGTCGATGTCGTTGCCGTCCTCGTCAGACATGTCGTCGTCGCGGTTGTGCTGGTCCAGCCGCTGCAGCCATTGCTCGCCGACGATCTCGACGATAGCCGGGCGCACGCACAGGTGGAACGGCTGCGGGTCGTCGCCTTCGGTCTCGACCAGACGACACACGCCCCAGCGCTTGAGCGCGCGAATCAGGATGCGCAGCGCGCCGACTTCCGGCATGGCGCGACCGGCCAGCGCCGGATACGCCTCCTGCAAGTCCGGCAGTTCGAGCACGACCTCGCCCTGGTCCTCGATCTGTCCCTGGCGCATCGCCTCGTCATAGCGCTGGCGCAACATCAACAGCAGCAAGGTTTCGTCCAGCGTCACGGGCGTGCCCTCGCCATGCGTGGGCAGCGCCACGACGTAACGATAATGCGCGTTGCGTTCCAGCCGAATGCCCAGCGGCGCCAGCGCGGCAAGATAGTCCTCGAAGTGATCCTCGATCAGGTGATAGGCCGTGCGCGCGTTGCGGTCGCTGGCGTAGAGCACCTGCTCGGTCACCAGACGATAGGCCGCGCGCTCGAAATCCTGCACGGCATGCACCCCGTTGGACATCTGGCTGAGCGTGTTCCAGCTGCGTTTCATGCGGTTTTCCGAAGTCGTGTGATGGCAAAGCTTGGCGCGCGCAGGTAGCCGTTGTCGCCCGGTTCGCCAGCGTCCAGCAACTCGACACGAAAGCCGCGCAACAGCCGGCCGAGCGGATCCTCGCGGCGCAAGCCGCCGATGCGGCGACTGCGCAGGGCGAGGGTAAGCAGGGTCTGGTACGCGCGCAGATCCTCGATCGAGGCGATCGCCAGTTGGGTGGAATCGATGCGCCCCTCGGGTGGCAGATGACGGGCGACGTAACGGGCCATGTCCTCGGGCGTGACCAGGCGTGCGCGCTTCATTCGCCGCAGCAGGCTCAGCCGTGCCAGTTGTTCGGGCGTGGGCTGCTGCATGGCATTGGCGCTGCGCGGAATCGGCTGCGGCTTGCGGCGCGGCGGGCGCAGCTGTACATCGTCCATCAGCGTGCCCGGCGCCACCGGCAGACGCAGCGCGTCTTCCGGCGCCTGCAACACGCCGCGGCAGGCGCGGCGCAGCAGCACGTCGAGCTTTGCCGGTGCGCGCAGACGGTAGTCGAGAAACGCCAGCGCGCGACGATTGGCCTGGCGGATGTCGTCGTCCAGCCGCCCCAGGTATTCATCGATGCGATCAAGTTCGTGCAACCGCCGCAGGCTGCGCTGCAGGCGCAGCTCGGCGCGCTCGGCGTCGCCGCCGGTCAGGTGCTCGCGATACCAGCCAAGCATGGTCTCGTGCAGCGCCGTGCTTTCGACCTGCTGCGCCATCGACAGGATCGCGCTGCGTCGCGCCAGCGGATGGTCGGCCTTGTGCAGGTCGGCGTAGTCACCCACGAAAAAGCTGCTGACGTAGCGCTCGAACCACTGCCGCGCAAACTGCGCGGTGGTTTCCGCGCGACTCAGCTCGGGCATCAGGTCGCGCACTTTCAGGCTCATCGAGGACAGCGAGACCAGCAATCGGCGCGCCTGATCGGCGGCCTCGTCCAGTGCATCGCCGAACGCCTTGCCTTCGATCACCTGCTGCAACTGCAGCTCGATCGAACGCACCTTGGCCGAGACAAAGGTCGGGCCGTGCTCGGCAAATTCGACCAGGGTGGAGAGCAGTTGCGCTACCACCGGCATCATCGAGACCATCTCGCGCGCGCCTACGCGCTCCTGGCGCAGCCAGCCGGCGGAACGGAAGCGTTCGTGGATGGCATTGGCGCGATCCTGCAGCGACGCCGCGGGCGCATCGCCATCTTCATCCGCCGCGTCTTCATTCACCCATGGATCATCAGTGAGCAAATAGCGCTCGATCGCGGCGGTGATCTCGCGCCGCTGGAAACCGATGCTGGGCGGCAACGGCGCGTCCGGGCCGAAGAACTCGTCAAACAGACGGCACAACAATTCCCAGTAGCGCTCGCGGTTGGCACCGGCCAGCGGACCAAACAGGCCCGCGGGCACCACCGCGAACAGCGGCGGCGTCTCGGTGGTGGATCCGCGAAATTCTGTCCGGGAGATACTCATGCCCGGAATTATGCGACAAGAACGCCTCAGGCCCGACCGTCCGGCCATGCCGCGGCATTCGACGGGGCCTGGTGTGCAAAGCGTTGCTGCAGCCGATCCATGTAGATGTAGATCACCGGCGTGAGGTACAGGGTGAGAATCTGCGAGAAGACCAGCCCGCCGACCACCGCCAGACCCAGCGACCGACGCACCTCGGCTCCCGCGCCAATGCCGAGCGCAATCGGCAAGGTGCCCGCCATCGCCGCCATGCTGGTCATCATGATCGGACGGAAACGCACGCGGCAGGCATCGAAGATCGCCTGCGCCGGCGCCATGCCCTCCACGCGCTGCCGCTCCAGCGCGAAGTCGATCAGCATGATCGCGTTCTTCTTGACGATGCCGATCAGCATCACGATGCCGACGAAGGCGAACAGATCCAGCGAGGCATGGAAGATCACCAGGGTCAGCAACGCGCCCACCGCGGCCGCTGGCAAACCGGACAGGATCGTCAGCGGGTGGATGAAGCTCTCGTACAGGATGCCCAGCACCAGATAGATCACGAACACCGCCAGCAGCAAGAGCATGCCCATGCCCTGCAGCGATTGCTGGAAGGCCTGCGCCGTGCCCTGCACGCTGCCGCTGATGGTGGCCGGCAGGCCCATCGAGTTCATCGCGCCATTGATGCTGGCCACCGCGTCGCTGAGCGAAACGCCCGACGCGAGGTTGAACGAGACCGTGACGGCCGGCAGCTGCCCCTGGTGGTTCACCGTCAACGCCTGCGGCTCGCGATCGAAACTGGCCACCGCACTGAGCGGCACCACGCTGCCGCTGCTGGAGGTGACATACAGCTGCGACAACACCGAGGGGTCATTCTGCAACTTGCGCTCGATCTGCAGGATCACCCAGTACTGCGTGGCGGAACCGTAGATGGTGGAGATCTGGTTCTCGCCGAAGCCGATGCCCAGCGCCGTCTGCACCTGCGCCATGGTCAGGCCGAGCGGTGCGAGTTTCGCGCGGTCCACCTTGACCACGATCGACGGACTGTTGAGATCCAGATCGTTGGTGACGTCCTCGAAGCCGGGCAGCGCGGCGAAGGCGCGGGTGACCTTGCCGCTCCACTCGTACAACTGATCGAGATTCACCGACTGCAGCGTGTACTGATACTGCGCCTTGGACTGGCGTCCGCCGATCTGGATCGCCGGCTGGTTCTGGATATAGCTGCGGATGCCCGCCACGGTGGCCAGCTTCGGCCGCAACTCGCGGATGATGCCTTCGGGATCGAGCCTGCGCTCGCCGGCCGGCTTCAGCAGCAGCAGGATCGAGCCGTTGTTGATGGTGGCGCGCGCGCCACCGGCACCGACGGTGGACATGTAACCGGCGATGTTCGGATCCTTCGCCACGATGTCGACCAGTTGCTGCTGGCGCCCCAGCATGCCGTCGAAGGAGACGTCCTGCGGGCCCTCGGTGTTGATGCGCAATTGACCGTTGTCGCCGGCCGGGATGAAGTCCTTCGGCGTCACGTAGAACAGCAAACCGGTCGCCAGCAGGCTCAAGGCAAAGCCCGCCAATACCATCCGCGGACGATCCATGCACCAGCGCAGGCTGCTGGCGTAGCCGCGCTGCACCGCACTGAACCCGCGATCGAAGCCGCCGATCAGCCAGTTCTTCTTCGCATGTTCGTGTGACTTGACGAAGCGGCTGCACAGCATCGGCGTCAGCGTGATCGCCACGATGCCGGAGATCAGGATCGCCACACTGATCACCACCGCGAATTCGTGGAACAGCCGGCCCACGATGCCGCCCATGAACATCACCGGGATGAACACGGCGATCAGCGACAGCGTCATCGAGAAGATGGTGAAGCCCACCTCACGCGCACCCTGCAGCGCCGCCTCGTACGGTCGCACGCCCGCCTCCATGTGGCGCACGATGTTTTCCAGCATCACGATCGCGTCGTCCACCACGAAACCGACCGCCAGGGTCAACGCCAGCAGCGAGAGATTGTCCAGGCTGTAGCCGAGCGCATACATCACGCCGAACGTGCCCAGCACCGAAATCGGCAGCGCCACGGCAGGGATCAACGTGGCCGAAAGATTGCCCAGGAACAGGTAGATCACGAACACCACCAGCGCACCGGCCAGCAGCAGGGTGAACTGCACGTCGTCGACCGAGGCGCGGATCGACTGCGAGCGGTCGTACAGGGTTTCCAGCTTCACCGATGGCGGCAGGCTGGTGCGGAAGCTCGGCAGCACTGCCTTGATCCGGTCCACCGTCGCCACCGTGTTCGCGCCGGGCTGGCGCTGGATCGCCAGCACGATCGCACGCGTGCCGTTGTAGAAGCTGGCGCGCTGGTCATCCTGCACGCTGTCACGTGCCTGGCCGATGTCACCCACGTGCACCGGCGCGCCGTTGCGCCAAGCGACCACCACGTCGTTATAGGCCGCCGCGCGTTGCAGCTGGCCGTCGCTGCGAATCGGCAACTGCTGCCGCGTACCGTACAGCGAGCCGGTGGACTGGTTGACGTTGGCGTCGGCGATCGCGTTCTGCACCTGGTCAATGCCGATGCCGGCGGCCGCCAGCCGGTTCGGGTCCACGCTGATGCGCACCGCGTATTTCTGCGAACCGTACACGTTGACCTGGGCCACGCCATCGATCATCGACAGCTGCTGCGCCAGTTCGGTCTCGGCGTACTCATCGACCTGGGTCAGCGGCAGCGTGGACGAACTCATTGCCAGATACAGGATCGCCGCGTCGGCCGGGTTGACCTTGCGGAAGGTGGGCGGCGTGGTCATCTCCTTTGGTAACTGGCGCAAGGCCGAGGAGATCGCCGACTGCACGTCCTGCGCGGCGGCGTCGATGTTGCGATCGAGCTCGAAGCTCAAGGTGATCGAGGTGGAACCGAGCGCGCTGGTCGAGCTCATCGAGCTGATCCCGGCGATCGTCGACAGCTTGCCTTCCAGCGGCGTGGCCACGGCAGAGGCCATCGTTTCCGGCGACGCGCCCGGCAGGCTGGCGCTGATGCTGATGGTGGGAAAGTCGACGTTCGGCAGTTCGTTCACCGGCAACTGCGGATAGGCGACGATGCCGAACACCAGCAGCGCCGTCATCAGCAGCGTGGTCATCACCGGTCGGCGGATGCACAGCTCCGGGATGTTCATCGCTTCAGTTTCCCTTGACGGTGACGGCACTGCCGTCGACCAGCAACATCTGGCCCTCGGTCACCACCTGCTCGCCGCCGTTCAGGCCCTTGTCGATCACCGTGCGCCCGGCGCTGGTCGGCCCGGTGGTGACGTAGCGCTGCTGCACCTTGTGGGCAGCGCCCAGCACGAACACGAAGTTGCCCTGAGTGGAGCTTTGCAGCGCGTGCACCGGCACGCTCACCGCGTTCGCCAGGCGCGTGGTGGGCAGACTCACCTGCACGAACTGGCCGGGTGTGAGTCGATGATCGGCGTTGTCGAAACGCGCCTTCAACACAATCGTGCCGGTACTGGCATCGACGGCGTTGTCGATGAAGTCCAGCGTGCCTGCCAGCGGCGCGGCATGCTCGCCCGAAATCGTCGCCTGCACGGCCAGCGCGCCCTGCCCTTGCGCATCGCGCACCGCGGGCAGGCTGTCTTCGGGAATGTTGAACGCCACGCGCACCGGCTCGACCTGGTTGAGCAGCACGATGTCGGTGGTGTCGGCGCTGATCTGCGCCCCTGGATACACCAAGGGTGCGCCGACCACGCCATCGAACGGGGCAAGGATGCGTGTGTAGTCCAGTTGCGTCTGCGCCAGCTCCTGCGCGGCGCGATCACTTTGCAGGTTCGCCCTGGCCACGGCCAGGTTGGCCTGATACAGATCGTAATCGGCCTTCGAGACGAAGCCCTTGCCCAGCATGTCGGCATAGCGCCGCTGATCAGCCTCGGCTTTTTGCAGCAGCGCCTGGTCACGCGCCACGGTGCCGCGCGCCTGGTCGAGCTGCGCCTTGAGCAGGGCCGGATCAAGTTGTGCAAGCACGCTGCCCTTGCGCACCAGCGTGCCGGGCTTGAACGACAACGACTGCAATTGACCCGCCACCCGCGCGCGCAGGGTCACGGTGGACCATGCCTCGACGCGCCCGACCAGCTTCAATGACAACTCGATGTCGCCGCGGGTAACGCTGGCCACTTCCACCGGCACGGGCGTGGCCGCATGACTCTTCCCCGGATCGTCAGCAGCGCCGCGTCCAAAATGAACGGCAGCAGCGACCGCCAGCAAGGCGATCAGCACGAGGACTATTTTCTTCCAGGACATGCGCGGTGGGTTCTCGATCTTCTTGCCGGATGCGATGAGGCGGATGGCTTCACAGGTCGAAGCAGTCATCGACTGGCGCTGCAGCAACTACCTTTCAACGCGGACGACCGTTGCCGGTTGACCCCGCACCGGTCACACCCACCACTATGCCGTGCATGAGGTCATCCATGACCGCGACTGATGGCACTGGTCAGCCGCACAGATGCTCAAGGGGTGGCGTTTTCACCCTGCTCCAGCGCCTGCAGGTTTTCCTTGATCTGGTTGATCACGGCCAGCGCCTTTTTCAGTTCATCGTGATCGATGCCGCGGGTGGCATCCCGGCGAAGCTCCTGGGCGATGACCTCCATGTCGCCCACGATCACTTTCGCCTGGTCGGTGACATACAGGCGCCATGCACGGCGATCCTTCGGGTCGGGCCGGCGCTCGACAAAACCCGCCGCCTGCAATCGATCGATCACCCGACCCACCGCGATCGGCTCCATTTCCAGGAATTCGGCCAGCTCGTTTTGCCGCAGCCCCTCGCGGTGATACAACATCTTGGTGGCACGCCACTGCGCGCGGGTCAGTCCGAATTTCACCGCGCGGCGGTCGAAGTGCTTGCGGAACAGCAAGGTCACGTCGCTGAGCAGGTAACCAAAGGAAATGTCTTCCGTTTTTGCCATGATGCGTTGCGACCTCAGCACGCCAGAATATCTGCCTGAAGCATAGGGCAAGCCATCCGTTTGGGGGAAACCATGCCTGTACACGTCGTTCATGACGACATCACGCGACTGGCACTCGACGCCATCGTCAACGCCGCCAACCCGGGCCTGCTCGGTGGCGGCGGCATTGACGCTGCGATTCATCGCGCGGCCGGTCCGGAGCTGCTGGCCGCCTGTCGTGCGCTGCCCCAATCCGCGCCCGGAGTGCGCTGCCCGACCGGGGAGGCACGCATCACGCCGGGCTTCGCGCTGCCCGCGCGCTACGTGATCCATACCGTCGGCCCGGTCTGGCACGGCGGCAGCCAGGATGAGGCGGCCATGCTGGAGCGCTGCCATCGCCACTCACTGCAGTTGTTGCGCGAGCACGGGCTGCGCACCATCGCGTTTCCGGCGATCAGTTGTGGCGTGTATGGCTATCCTGCCGCGCAAGCTGCCGCGGTGGCGATGGCCACGTTGCATGACGAACTGGCCGGCAGAGATGACATCGACGTCACGATGTGCTGTTTCAGCGAGTCCATGCGCGCGGTATTCCAGCAGGCATTGACCGCTTAGCTCGGCCCGGCTGCCTCAGTGCAGCTTGAACGGGTACAACGGCTCCAGTCCGGTCGTTCCGTCGGCAGTGGCGGCGCGCCAGACGAAGCCGCGCTTGAACGCCTGAACCAGACCCGGACCGACATGGTCCGACGACACCGCGGCGTAGTGGCGTTGTTGCAGCGTTTCGATGGCCGCACGTTGCGAACTGTCGTCCAGCGCGGCCGACAACTCGCCGAGGTTTTGAATTGCCGGTCGCTCGACACGCGCCCAGGCCAGCAGGCTGCGCGCCTGCGCTGCGGGATCGCTGCCCCGTGCGGCGGCGAGAAAGGCAAGCTGGCTGCTGCGTGCTGACGCACCGGCTGATGGTGGCGACACGACGGGTCCGCGCGAGCGGCGACGACGCCAACCCCACCAGCCGAGCAGGCTCAACAGCCACAAGCCCAGACTTGCCAGCGCGATCCAGCGCCAGGGTGTATGGATCGTCGCGGCGGCCGCGGGGGCGGCGATCGCGGCGTCGTCAGTGGTCGCCGCCTTCACCGCGGGCGATGTGGGTGAAGAAGGCGTGGCGGCAGCGCCGCCGACAGCCGGCAGCACGGTCAGCGTGTGCGCGGGAATCTCCGCCACTTCCATCCGGTCGCTCACCACATTCCACCATTTCAGCGTGGTGGCGGGGATCACCAAAGTGCCTGCGCGTCCGGGCACGATCGCGAAGGACTGCTGGCGTCGGCCGGTGATCCATTGGCCATCCTGTCGATTGCCGGTCACCGGCTTGTCCGGGTAGACGGTGGCACCATCCAGCAGCGGCAGGCTCAACGCCGGCAGCGCCTCGTAAGACAGGCCGGTGGCCTGCAGATTCATGGTGAGGTTGAGCGGCTGGCCCACCCTTGGCGCGGTGTCCTGCGCGGTCGGCCAACCGTCCAGACTCAGGCTCAATTCGCGCGCCGGCAGCCATGCGTTGCCACTGAAGCCGGCCGGCGTCGCCTTGACATCAATCGTTTGTGCAGGCGCGCTGGCACTGACCGGCACGGTCGCACCAAAGAAGCTGTCAGGGTCACGTGGATCGGCCGCCTGACCCTGGAAATCCACCGGTGGAAGTTCCACTTTTCCGGCATGTTGCGGGACGACGGCGTAGCGCTGCTCAAGTACGTGATAGCTGCGGCCGCCGCGTTGAGCGTCGTAGTTCAGACCCTTGCCGAGCTGACTGAACTCCACCCCGGCGACCTGCGGCGGCTGCGGTGCATCACCGCCGATACGGCTGGCGTAATAAAGCCGCGTGACGTAGGTGAACTGCTGACCGACGTAACCCTGTGCGGGATGGACCTCGGACTCCATGAAGACATCCTTCAGCGAGGCCGCCGCCGCGTCGGGATCCGGCGCCGTCACCGTAAGCTGCAGCGGCGCCGTTTGCCCGCCAGCCACGCTCAATGCGGGAATTTGCAGTGTGCCGAGGTGACGCGGGCGCAGCGCAATGCCGAAGGTCAGCTCGGAACTCGCCTTGCCATTGACCACGCTGAGACTGTTGTTTTGCGAGGTGCCAAGGATCTGGAAGTCCTGATTCAACGCACCCAGATCAGGCTCGGAGACGCTCATGCCCTGCCCGCTGACACGCACATTCAGTGTCACGGTTTCGCCCAGCTGCACGCTGTTGCGATCCAGCGTGGCGGAAACGTCGCCGGCGCGCGCCAGCATCGGCAGCAGGAACAGCGCCAGCAGGCATCGACTGATGATTTGTCGAACAGTCACGGTTCTCCATCCTCATGGTTTGCACCGCCATGGCGCTGCTGGTACTCCAGCTGGAACTTGCGCCGCAACAATCCGCCCGGATCGTCCGGCACGCGCTGCAACGCATGGCGCAGATCGGCCGGCAACTTCGCCTGTGGATCGTCCTTGGCAAGGGCGCCCAGTTGGTGGGTGTCCTTGCTTTTGTCCTCGGCCTGCTTTGCCAGTGCCGCATCCATCTGTTGCTTCAACGCCTGCTGCGCCCGCTCGGCCTGCGCCTTCTGTTCGGCCTGCTCCCGCGCGCTCTGCGGCTTGCCCTGGTCGGTGTTGTCCGTGCCGTCCTTGTTTTGCGGCGACTCGGATTTGCCGGAATCATCCTGCGGCTTGTCGCCCTTGCCAGATTGTTCGGACGGCTGATCCTGTCCCTTGCCGTTCTGTTGCTGGCCCTTCGCATCTTGCTTGCCAGCCTTGCCCTGCTCGCCCGGCGACGACTGGTTTTTCTTGCCGTCGTGGCCTTCGTGTTCCTTCTGGTCCTGCGGCGACTGCTGCTGTTGCTTGCGCATCCAGTCCTCGACAGCTTGGCGATTGGCCTTGGCATCCGCGTTCGCGGGATCGCGCTTCAACGCGTCATCGTAAGCGGTGATGGCCTGCTTGTATTCGCCCTGCCTGGCCAATGCATTGCCCAGGTTATAGGCGCCGTCGCTGCCAGGCACTTGTTGCAAAGATTGCGCGGCTGACTTGTAGTCGCCCGCGCGATAGGCCGCCGCACCCCGCCACGCCGGATCGCGCGCGACTTGTTGCGCGCGTTTCGCGTCACCCTGACGCAAGGCTTGCGCCGCCTGCTGGTCCGGCCGTTGCCACAGATCCTGCCAGCTGGTAGCGGAAGCTTTGCCGGGGAACAGTGGCAGTACCAACAGCGGAACCACCAGCAGCCAGCCGCGGCGGAAGGCGAGCGCTGCAATCAACAACAGGGGCAGCAACAACCACGCACCGCGGTCCTGCCATTCATCGCCCGACTGTCCATCGGCACGCGTCGCCTTGGCAGTGCGCAATTCGCCATGCAAGGCGCTAATGTCGGAATGATCAGCGCTCATTACCACATAGCGACCGCCGCCTGCCGCCGCCAGCGCGCCAAGCGACGCATCGTCCCGGCGTGACAGCACCACGTTGCCTGCCGCATCGCGCAGGAACCCTCCGTCCGATGACGGCACCGGACCGCCTGTCGGCGTACCGACGCCCAGCACCGACACGTGAACCCCCGCGGTCAATGCTTTTCGCGCCGCCGCCTGCGCTGCGCCATCAGCGTGATTGGTGATCAGCACCAATGAACCGCCGCCGGCCTTGCCATCATGGATCAATGCCACGCCACGATCGATCGCGGCCGCAGCGTTGTCGCCATCCACCGGCATGGTGTCGGGCGCCATCGCGTCGAGCAGATCATCGAGACTGTGTGCATCGGCAGTCAACGGCGCCACCACGAAAGCCTCACCGGCGTAGCCGATCAGCGCATTGAGCCCGTCCTGGTTCGCCCGCAGCAGATCGCGCGCCTTGTAGCGCGCCCGATCGATCCGGCTGGGCGCCACGTCGCGCGCCAACATCTGTTGCGACAATGAAATCGCCACCACCTGCGGCGCCCGACGGGCATACAGCGGCTGCTCGACGCGACTCCAGGTCGGCCCGGCCAGCGCCAGTGCACACAACGTCCAGCCCAGCAGGAACAGCCACATCGGCAGTCGGCTGGTACTGGCCCGCCCGCGCAGGAGATGCGGAAGCAAGGCTGGATCCACCAGATGGGACAGCGCGACCTGTCCACGGTCGCGCCCCCTGCCGAGCCAGTCGATCAGCGGCAGCGCAAGCAGTCCCAGCAACCACCATGGCCGCAGGAAGTGGAACAGGTGCACGAGGTCGTTCATGCGCTTCTCTCCAGACGCGAAAGGCGACGCGGCAGAAGCACCAGCAACAGCAGGGTGATCGCGGCCAGCAGCGGCCATCGGAACAATTCGTGGCGCGGACGCAGCGGCGGACCGTGTTGGGGCATCGGTTCCAGCGCATCGATCGCGCGATAGGCATCCGCCAGTTCCGCACTGTCGGTGGCGCGAAAGAAGCGACCGCCGGTTTGCTTGGCGATGTCGGTCAGCATGCCGGCGTCGAGATCGGCCGAGGGATTCACCACTTGACTGCCAAAGAAGCCGGGAATCCGCATCCGGGTGGCGCCGATGCCGATGGTGTAGATGCGCACGCCCGCCGCCTGCGCGGCCCGGGCGGCCTCACGCGGTGCAATGCTGCCGGCGTTGTTGACGCCATCGGTGAGCAGCACCAGCACGCGAGCCTGCTCAGGCAGTGCGGAAAGCCGCTTGACCGCAACGGCAATGGCGTCGCCGATCGCGGTTTCCGTACCGGCCAGACCCACCGCCGCGCCCTGCAGTTGCGCGCGAACGGCAGAAAGATCGTAGGTCAGCGGCGTGACCAGAAAGGCCTGGCTGCCGAACAGGATCAAGCCCATCTCGTCGCCGTTGCGGCGGCTGATGAAGTCGCCCGCAATCGCCTCGACCGCGCCAAACCGACTGACCGGTTGCCCCGCCAGCTGCATGTCGTCCGTGCGCATGCTGCCGGACAGGTCCACCGCCAGCATCACCGCGCGACCACTGCGCTGCTGTGCTTGGGGTGGCCCGATCCACTGCGGCCGCGCCGCCGCCGCAAGCAGACAAATCCACGCCAGGGCCAACAGCCACGAGGTGAACCCCCGTGCGCGCGTGCCGGCCACACTGGCCAATCGCACGCCCGGTTGCGGCAGGTGCAGCGCCTGCCCGGGCGCGGCCGGACGCAGCCAGCGCCGCAAGAGCCAGGGCAGCGGCAACAGCACGATGACCCAGGGCCATGCAAACTCAGGCATCGGCATGCTCCACGGCCATCGGCTTCCAGCGTCTTGGCTTCAATGCCACGCGCAACCAGCTGCGCACGGCCGCGATCGCACCGGCCTGATCGAAATCTGCCGGCGGTCGATAGAGCCACTGATCCAGCGCCAGCAACTGCTCCAGCGTGGACGCATCAAGCGGCACCCGCGACAGCGTGCGCCGCCATGCCTCACCACGCTGCCGGATCGCCTGCGCATCGTGTCGGCGCGCCACCCGACGCAGCAGCTGATGCAGGCCCATGACCAGCTGGGCGGCGTCCCCATCGCGCTCATGGCGCAGGGTGATCCGATCCAGTTCGTCGAACACCTGGCGTCGCTGCCGAAGCGCGCGCCGATACCGCCGCACCAACCACACGGCAAGAGCCAGAAGCATCAGCAAAAGAAAGGCAAGTGCCCACCAACCTGGTGCCGGTGGCCACCATGCCGGATCGGCTGGCAGGTGGATATCACGCAGTTGCGGACCGGACGGCTGGATCATCACCGCCCCCTCCGCGAACCAAGCAGGCTGCTCACGGCCTCGAACGCATCGACCGTGGTATCCACACTGGCCCAGCGCAGACCCAGCGACTGGGCCAGCTCGCCCAGTCGTGCCGGGCCCGCACCCAAGGCCCGCTGAAAGTCAGCGCGCTGCCGCTCGGATTGCAGCATCACGTCGCAACGCTCACCGTCATGCTCCAGCGGATACCGGCCAGGCTGGGCCAACGCCAGCTCCAGCACATCGGCAACCACCAGCACACTGACCTGAGCATGACGCCCCAGATCAAGCAGACGTTTCCGGGCCGCTTCGTCGCTGCTGAAGCCATCACTGATCAGCAGCACGCGGCTGGCACCATGAAGCACCCGGCCCGCGCGCGACAACGCGTCGGACAAGGGATCAACGCGGTCGGCGGAAGCCGCCGCATCCCACTCAGCCAGCGCGCCGCATACCGCCAAAGCTCCGCGTGGTCCGCCCTGCGGCCGCACCAGCTGGTCAGCATGGCCAAACGCCATCACGCCGACGCGCTCTCCGGCGCGCACGGCGTACCAGGCCGCCGCAGCCGCCGCGCGCGCAGCCTGCACCGACTTGAAGCGCACCCGGGTGCCGAAGCGCATGCTGGCATGCGTATCCAGCAGAACAAGCAGACAGCCTTCGCGGTCTTCCTGATACAACTTGGTATGCAACTTTCCGCTGCGCGCGGTGAGCCGCCAGTCGAGACGGCGCACATCGTCGCCGGCCTGATAGACGCGCGACTCGGCGTAATCCATGCCGCGGCCGTATAGACGGCTGGACTGCTGGCCACTGCGCGCTGCCCGACTGAGCAAGGGCGCCATGCGCACCCGGCCAACCCGGGCACGCAAGGCGATCAGCTCGCCCAGCGAAACCTGGCTGCATCCATCGCCGGCGGCGGATCGTGAAGCGACGACGTTCACGGCAGCGGCACGAGATCCAGCAGGCGGCTGATCACCTGATCAGGCCGCACGCCCTCGGCTTCCGCTTCGTAGCTCAGCAACACGCGATGACGCAGCACCTCGTGGGCGATAGCATGGATGTCCTCCGGCAGAACGTAATCGCGCCCCTGCAGCCATGCGTGCGCCCGTGAGCAACGATCCAGTGCAATGGTGGCGCGAGGGCTTCCGCCCCAGGCGATCCAGCGCTTCAGCTCCGGCCCGTAGCGACCCGCGTCGCGCGTGGCCAGCACCAGCTGGGTCAGATACTCCTCGAGCGCCGGTGCCATATGTACTGCCATCGCGGCATCGCGCGCAGCAAACACGTCCGCTTGAACCAGCAACGCCGGCGCGGCAGCCACCGGATGGGCGCGCCGGTTTGCCTGTTCGCGAGCGAGCTTGAGGATGGCCAGCTCCGCCGCCGCATCCGGGTAGCCGATGGTCACGTGCATCAGGAAGCGATCGAGCTGGGCCTCAGGCAGGGTGAACGTGCCCTCCTGCTCGATCGGATTCTGCGTGGCCATCACCATGAACAGTTCCGGCAACTGCCGGGTGTGACGGCCGACGGTGATCTGCTGCTCGCCCATCGCCTCGAGCAAGGCGGACTGCACCTTGGCCGGTGCGCGATTGATCTCGTCGGCCAAGATGATGTTGTGAAACAGCGGGCCGCGCTCGAATTCGAAACTGCCTGTCTGCGGTCGAAACACATCCGTACCGGTGAGGTCGGCCGGCAGCAGATCCGGGGTGAACTGAACCCGATGAAAGTCGGCCTCGATCCGTGCGGCCAGCGCCTTCACCGCAGTGGTCTTGGCCAGGCCGGGCGCGCCCTCGACCAGCAAATGGCCGTCGGCGAGCAGCGCCACCAACAGGCAGTCAACCAGATGCGGCTGACCGATGATGCACTGCTGCAGGCCGTCGCGCAGCTGCGCGAAAGACTGTTGCAGGCGGCTCGACGACTGGATTTCGGGCGTGTCCATGATACGGATTCCGTGTTTGACGCGACGGCAGCTCCCGAAGGGTTACCACTCGTCGCAAGTTCGTGATGCCTGCCATAGACCATGAACCTTGCCGGAAATTCCATCGCGCGGCGCATGCCAGCCGTCACGCATAAAAAAAGAGGCGGCCGAGGCCGCCTGTCTTTCCGATGCTGCAGGACCTTATTGCAACGTGTCGCTGAGAATCCGCGGCGTCACGAAGATCAGCAGTTCGGCCTTGGTGTTGGTCCGGGAGTTGCTGCGGAACAGCGCACCGATGCCGGGGATGTCGCCCAGGCCAGGCACCTTGGTTATGGTGTTGGACTTGTTGACCTCGTAGATGCCACCCAGAACAACGGTCTGGCCATTGTCCACCAGCGCCGATGTATTCACCTCGCGGGTGTCGATGGTCGGGATTTTGCCGCTACCCGGGGCGTCGACGTATCCGGCCAGCGCGTCCTTCTTGACGTTGATCATCAGGTAGACGCGGTTGTCAGCCGTGATCGTCGGGGTGACCTTGAGTTCCAGCACGGCGTCCTTGAACTGCACCGTCGCCTGACCCAGGCCACCGCCTGTGCCGCCACTGCTCTGATACGTCACGTAGCCAATTTCCTGACCTTGGCGAATGACCGCCTCCTGCTGGTTCGCGGTAATCACGCGCGGGCTGGATATCACCTCACCGCGACCTTCGGTCTGTGCAGCCGAAAGTTCCAAGTCGAGTGCATAGTTCGCACCCAGAATCGCGAGGCCGAAGGTTCCCGCCGCAGGACTGACAGGCAGATTGACGTTGAGACCGCCAGAAGTCACGTTGCCGCCTCCCAACCCTGCAGTCAGCGCGGGTGTGGCAGTTGCGGCATTCTGGAACTCGGTGTTGTTGGCGCGCCCGCTGATGCCGAACTTCGCACCCAGTTCGCGGGTGAAATCGTCGGTCGCAACGACGATGCGGGATTCGATCAGCACCTGTTGCACCGGCTTGTCCAGCACCGCGATCAGCTCGCGCAGCTGACGGATCTTTTCCGGCGTGTCGTTGAGCAGCAGGGTGTTGGTGCGTTCATCAAACGAAACACTGCCACGCGTCGAGAGAAAACCTCGCTGGGTGTTACTGCCACTGTTGCTGCCACCACCAGTACCGCTACTGGTTCCCTGCTTGCTACCCGTGGTCAGTAGCGTCGCGATGTCCTTGGCCTTGCCGTAGCTGATCGGCACATAGTCGGTCACCAGCTCGGCCGTGTCCTGCGCCTTCAGTTTGGCATCGGCCAGATCCTGCTCGTACTTGGCCAGTTCGGCCTGCGGCGCGACCCAGACGACGTTGCCGTTGCGACGCTTGTCGAGGCTCTTGGCACGCAGAATGACGTCCAGTGCCTGGTCCCACGGCACGTTGACCAGACGCAGGGTAACGCTGCCACCGACACTGTCCGAAGCCACCAGGTTCAGCCCGGAAATGTCCGCGATGAGCTGCAGCGCCGAACGCACCGGAATGTCCTGGAAGTTGAAGGTCACTCGCTTGCCGTTGTAGCTCGGCTCCTGCCCGATCTTCGCCAGCTGGGTTTGTTTCGCGTCTGCCTTCTTGGGTGCAACTTCGACCACGTACTGGTCAGCCGTCTGGTAGGCCGATGTATCCACGTTGCCCTTGACCGCGATTTCCATGCGCGCGCCACCACCGTTGCCGGCACGAGTGACGATCGACTGTACCGGGGTCGCGAAATCGAGCGTATCCAGACGCTGGGCCAGATTGGCCGGCAGGTTGGCGTGGTCGATGGTGACCAGCACCTTGTCGCCACTGCGGGTCATTTCGGCATTCGCGCCACTACCGCTGAAGTTGATCAGCACACGACCTTCACCATTGGGGCCGCGGCGGAAGTCGATGTTGGAGATCGCCGGGCCATTCGACGAGGACGGCAGCGTCTTGGTCGGATCGATCGTGGCGGCGGTGGTCACGGCCTGGTCGGCGCTGCCGTTGTTGACGGTCAACACCAGGCTGTTCCCTTCGATCCGCGAACGGTAGCTGGACTCACGCATCAACTCGACGACGACACGGGTGCGGCCGCCAGCGGAGACCGCGGAGACGCCCGAAGTCGAGCCCTTGCCGATATCCAGATGGCGCGGAGCGGCGTTGTCGGTATCGGCAAAGTCCACCGCGATACGGGGCGGATTGCCGGTCGTGAAGATCTTCGGACTCGGCACCGGACCGTTGGCAAAGTCCATGTGCAACTCCACGCTGCCGCCAGGCAGTGCGTCGTAGCTGATGTTCTTCAGCGTGGTGGTGGCTGCCATCGCAGCGCTGGTCCAGGTGGCGCCAGCGATCAGCAGGCCCATCAACATGTAACGGCTTGCATGGCGCATGACTCGGCCCCGCACGGATTGGATTTGGTTGGTCATTGCATCAGCCCCTGTCTACCTATTTCGCGTCGAGCGCGATGCTGGCAGGACGTTCCATCCAGCCACCATTACCGTTGGATACCAGTTCGACCAGATCAATATGGTCTTCGCTGATCGCCGTGATATGCCCGTAGTTCTGGCCCATGTACTCGTTGACATGGACACGATGGATCACCCCGCCCGGATCTTTGACCAGCACTTCCATGCCGCCGCCAGCGCCGACCGTGCCAACCATCTTCAAGCTGTCCAGCGCGAACAGTTCGAGTGGTTGCTTGGCCCGATTGGCATCCGGCCTGGGACCGGTCGTGGCCGTGGTATTGCTGTCAATTTCGGCCGTACTCGGGCTGAACGGATCACGGCGATCCTGGTCGTCGTATTTGAAAGTCTCGAAGGTCTTGATCACCGGAAGCGGCGGAATGGGCGCGCCCTTTCTGGCCTTTTCCTGTGCCACCCACGTGCGCAGGTCGGACATGCCGCGGGTGCAACCGCCAAGGATGAGCAGGGCGCCGAGCAGCAGGGCGAAACGTGCGACATGTGCCGGCTTGGTGAATGTCTGCTTGTTCATTTCCGGCCCCCCGCCCTGCTCTTGCCCGCGGGTTTGCTTGCCGCCGCGCTTTCATCGTCATCGAGGTAGCGATACGTCTTGACGGTACCCTGGAGGACCAGTTGTCCGTTCGACGCTCCCTTCTTGCCGCCCGCATCTTTCGGTGTCAGTGACACGTCATGCAAGGTGAGGATCACCACCCGCGGCAACGACGCCACGCCGCTGATGAAGGTACCGAACTGATGGTAGGTACCGGTGAACTTCAACGTGATCGGCTTTTCCGCGTAGAAGTCCTTCGGTGTTTCCGGGCCGGGCTGGAACAGATCAGTCTCCAGGCCTGCGGACTGCGCTGTCTGCGAAATGTCAGTCAACAGCTCCGGCATCTCGGTCTTGCTGGGCAACTGCCTCAACAACTGGCGCAGCATGTCCTGCATCTCGTCAAGCTGCTGCTGCAGCGCTTCGAGGTTGACCGACTTGGCCTGCTTGGTCGCGAACTCCTGCTTCAGCTGCCCCTCTTTGCTGACCAGCGAATTCAGGCTGTCCTGCTGATCACTGATGATGAAGTACCAACCGGCAGCAAGCACCACGCCGAAGAGGAAGGCGATGAAGAAGAACTTTACCGACTGCGGCCAGCCACCCACGTTGTTGCGATCGAGGTTCTGGATATCACTGAAGAAACTCATGATCAGACACCTCCCTTGGCAGCTGGTGCACTGACCGGCCTGGCTTCCGGCGTCGGAGAAGTCAGCGCCTTGGCCGCAGCGCCGAGCGGAGCCGGCACGACGGGCACTGCCGTGGAGCTGGCGCCTGCCGGCAACACCGGAGCGCTGCCGGCGTCGACTTCGTCGGTCTTCGGCTTGCTCAACTGCACATTCAGCCCGAACTGGTAAGGCATGCGCGACGCATCATGCGAGTTCTCGGTCTTGCGCAGATCGGCATGACCCATCCACGGCGAGACTTCGATGTTGCGCATGTATTCGGCGACGCTGGCGTTGGATTGCGCAACGCCGTCAAGCGACATCGACTGACCGCTTTGCTTCAGTCCGGTCAGACGGGCACTCGACGGGATCGTCTTCACCAGTTCGTCGAACAGATGGACCATCTGCGAGCGATCCGCCTGCAGCTGTTCGATGATCTGCTTGCGCGCCAGCAGGTGCTCACGCACCTTTTCAAGATCCTTGATCTTGGCGATGCGCACGTCGAGCTGCTTGATCTCGGTCTGCAGGTAGGCGTTGCGATCGTTCTGGTTGTCGATGCGCTGGTCCATCCAGAACATCCATACCAGCAGAACGCCCAGCGCGACCACGAACGCAGCGACAAGCTGCATGTAGAACTCGCGCTCGCGCTGCTTGCGGCGCTCCGCGCGCCACGGAAGTAGATTGACGTGTGCCATCAGTCGAAGCTCCTCATGGCCAGACCCACCGCAATCATCAATGCGGGAGCGTCCTGCGCCAGCGACTGCGCCTGGACCCTGGGCGACAGCGACATGCGCGCCAGCGGGTTGGCGACGATGCAAGGCACGCCGAGCTGCTCTTCGAGCATCGGGCCCAGACCGTCGATCGACGCACAGCCACCGGCCAGCACGACCTGGTCGACCTTGCTGTATTCGCTGCCGGCAAAAAAGAACTGCAGCAGGCGGCTGATCTGCTGGATCAGCGATTCCTTGAACGGCTCCAGCGCCTCGGTCTCGTAGGACTCGGGCAAGCCGCCCTTGCGTTTGGCGCGACCGGCTTCCTCGTAGGAAAGGCCGAAGCGTCGCATGATCTCGTCGGTCAGCTGCTTGCCGCCGAAGACCTGTTCGCGCGAGTAGATGGTGCGCTGGTTGCGCAGCACCGAGAGCGTCGTCATGGTGGCGCCGATGTCGACCACGGCAACCAGAGCCTCTCGGCTCACGTTGAGCTGGTCAGCGATCATCGCGAAGGCATTCTCCATCGCGAAGGCCTCGACATCGATCACCGAGGCGGTGAGACCGCCCAGGTCCAGCGCGGCGACGCGCATGTCGACGTTCTCGGTCCGCGAGGCCGCCAGCAGCACGTTGTTCATGTCGGGATTGTCGCGAACCGGCCCGAGCACCTCGTAATCGAGGCTGACTTCGTCGATCGGGTACGGGATGTACTGGTTGGCCTCGACCTGGATCTGGCCTTCGAGATCATCGTCGGACAATTCACTGGTCATCGGGATGATGCGGGTGATCACGGCGGAGCCGGCCACGGCGGCCGCGGCGTGCTTGAGCTTGGAGCCCGAGCGAGCCAGCGCGCGACGAATCGCATCACCCACCGCCTCGACCTCGACGATGTTTTTCTCGACCACGGCGTTCGGCGGCAGCGGCTCGACCGCGTAGTGCTCCACGCGATAACGGCCACCCGCCTGACTTAGCTGCAGCAACTTGACGGCAGTCGAACTGATGTCGACACCAATCAGCGCCGGCTTCTTCGGTGTAAAGAGCCCCACGGTGTTTCCCCCTTGCCGCTGACGCCCGTAACCAGAGACCTGGCGGGGTGCGCAGTGGCATTAAATCGAAAAATTAACGCAATGGCAACGGGCTACGGCAACTTTCTCAAGTGATTCACGTGATACGCACCACATTTAAACCAAACCCCTTGTTGGCTTGACCCTTGCTTTGCTGGAGCGGTTCGAGCTTTTGGCAAACCAGGACTCATGCGGCGAATACTGCTACATCTATACTCTGCCATGTTTTGACTCAGGTCTCGCTATCCCCACACCATGCAAATTTTCAAACGCTTGTTGCGCTGGGCTTTGCTCCTGGCCTTTTCCGGTTTGCTCCTGACAGTTATCGCGGTTGGTGTGGCTTATTGGCTGATTTCACCCCGGCTGCCTTCGGTGGCCGAGTTGAAGAACTATCCCATGCAGGTGCCGCTGCGGGTATTGAGCGCGGATGGCAAGCTGATCGCCAGCTTCGGCGAGACCCGACGCATCCCGGTGGAAATAGAAAAGGTCCCCGACCGCCTGAAGCACGCAGTGCTCTCGGCCGAGGATGCGGATTTCTATCACCACCCTGGCGTGGACTGGCACGGCATCGCGCGCGCCGGCTGGCATGTGGTGATCACTGGCGGTGACAAGGGCCCGGGCGGATCGACGATCACGCAGCAGGTCGCCCGCAACTTCTTCCTCAGCCCGGAGAAGCTGTATTCGCGCAAGCTGACCGAAATCTTCATCGCCCTGCGTATCGAGCGTGAACTGAGCAAGGACCAGATCCTCGAGCTGTACCTCAACAAGATGTTTCTGGGCCACCGCTCGTACGGCGTGGCCGCGGCCGCCGAGTACTACTACGGCAAGACGCTGGATCAGCTCACCGTGGCCGAATGCGCGCTGATCGCCTCCACCTTCCAGCTGCCGTCCGTGGTCAACCCCATCAATGGCCAGAAGCGCGCCATCGCCCGACGCAACTGGGTGCTTGGCGAGATGTTGCGCCATGACTACATCACCAAACCCGTGTACCAACAGGCGATCGCCGAGCCGAACCATGCGTTCCCGCACGAGCAACCCATCGAGGTGGACGCGCCTTATCTCGCGGAGATGGTCCGTCGCCAGGTGCTCGATCGTTTCGGCAACGAGGCATTGACCGAAGGCTACGTGGTGAAGACCACGGTACAAAGTGCCCGTCAGCAAACGGCCGTGGATTCGGTGCGCGAAGGCCTGATCGCCTATGACCGCCGGCACGGCTGGCGAGGTGCCGAGGCCCATCAGGATCTCGCCGCCAACACGGACGAGGCCGCGCTGGACAATCTTTTGACCAGCTACAGCAGCATATCGGGCATGCAGCCGGGCATCGTCACCGCCAGCGATGCCAAGCAGGCCACCGTCTATCTGTCCAATCATGAAAGCGCGATCCTCGATCTCGCCAGCGTGGCGTGGGCCCGCCCGCACATCAGCGACGACCGCGTGGGAGCCAAGCCCACGCGGGTCGATGCCGTGCTGAAACGCGGCGACATCATTCGCCTGTCACGTGACGACAAGGGTGAGTGGCAGCTGGCGCAGATTCCCGCCGCGCAGGCGGCACTGACGTCGGTGAACCCCGAGGACGGCTCGATCCAGGCCCTGGTCGGCGGCTTCAGCTTTGTGCGCAGCAAGTTCAATCGGGCAGTGATGGCAGCTCGCCAGCCCGGCTCGAGCTTCAAGCCCTATCTGTATTCGGCGTCGTTCGAGCGCGGCTTCACGCCGGCATCGATCATCAATGACGCGCCACTGGCCCTGCCCGACCCTTCACGCCCCAACGGCATCTGGACGCCGTCCAACGACGACGGCAAGTTCGCCGGACCGATGCGTCTGCGCGAGGCACTGGTGCAATCGAAGAACCTGGTCTCGGTACGGCTGCTCGATGCCATTGGTGTGCGCTTCATGCGCGAGTACGCCACCCGTTTCGGCTTTTCTCCGGACGCCATTCCCGCCAATCTGTCGATGGCGCTGGGCACCGCTTCGGTGTCCCCCATGAGCATGGCTCGTGGCTATGCGGTGTTTGCCAACGGCGGCTACCTGGTGACGCCGTATTTCATCCACGAGATCGACGATCGCAATGGCACGCCGGTGTATGTGGCCAATCCGGCCCGCGCCTGCCGCAATTGCCAGGAGCGCTTGCTGGATACCCGGCCGCCCGGGCCACCGCCGGCAGACATGACTCTGACACCCGCCAACAACCTGGCCAGCGCAACGTCGACCTCGGCCCCTGCCGCGGCGGGCAGCGTCGACGGCGTCGGTGAAGCGGTCCTTCCGGCCGATGCCCACGGTGCGGGCGAGCACGCTCCGGTACTTGCCCCGAACGTGCTCGAAGTGCGCAATGACTACCTGATGGTTTCACTCATGAAGGACGTCATTCTGCGCGGCACGGGCTCGGCGGCCCGCGCACTGGGCCGTGATGACCTGGCGGGAAAGACCGGCTCGACCAACGACCATCGCGACGCCTGGTTCGTCGGCTTCAATGGCGACCTGTCGACCGCCGTCTGGGTGGGCTTCGACGACTACAGCTCGCTGGGTCGTGGCGAATTCGGAGCCAAGGCGGCCTTGCCGATCTGGATGTCCTACATGGGCAGTGCGCTGAAGGACCTGCCGTCCAATACGTTGCCGATGCCACCGGGAATCAGTACGGTGATGATCAACCGCTCCAGTGGGCTGCCTTCCAGCGCGGATGATCCCGGTGCGATGAGCGAAATGTTCAAGGTCGAAGACATTGACCGGCTGCGCAGCCAGGCCGCCCAGCAGAAGGAGCAGGATCAGCAACACGCCTACGACATCTTCTGAACCTCGCCGGCAGCAGCCCACCGCAAGGAATGCTGCCGGTTACCGATCGACGAGGAGCACCATGGCTCAAGGCGAGCACCACCGCATCCACACGCATGACCGGCTGCAACGCAATCGCGTGCGCATCGCCCAGGAGGCGGCGCGATTGATGAGCGAGCACGGCATCCGCGATTTCCACCACGCCAAGCTGAAGGCGGCCGAACGTCTGGGCATCCTCGACACCCAGGCACTCCCCCGCAACCTGGAGATCGAGCAAGCGTTGCGCGAACACCAGCGCCTGTTTCTCGCCGACAGCCAGCCGCAGCTGCTGCGCCAGCGACGCGAGGCAGCGATCGAGGCGATGCGCTTCCTGGCCGCGTTTGATCCACGCCTGGTCGGAGCGGTACTTGAAGGCACGGCGGACGCCCACTCCGCGGTCTGCCTGCATGTCTACAGCGACGATCCCGACGCCGTGATCATCTATTTGCGGGAGCATGGCGTTCCATTCGACACGCAGACGCGTCGACTGCGCTACAGCCGCGACGACCAACCGGAGTATCCGGTTTTGCTGTTCGCCGCCGACGAACTGCCGTTCGACCTGACCGTGCTTCCACGCGACGCGCTACGCCAGGCGCCGCTGGACCGCGCCGACGATCGCCCGATGCGTCGTGCCTCACTGTCGCAAGTGCGTTTGCTGCTGGAGGAAGATCCCGACGGTTTTGAAAACCAGTTGAGCGCAGCCCTTCGCTGAAGTGGCCGGTTTCGCACAAAAAAGCCCCGGCCATGGCCGGGGCTTTTCGTTGGTGCGGGAGGCGATCAGCGTTTTGCTGTCGGCTCGTAGTCGCGCACGTCAGCGCCGGTGTAGACCTGACGCGGGCGGCCGATCCGCGATCCCGGCGTTTCATGCTGCTCGATCCAGTGCGCGATCCAGCCGGCCGTGCGCGCAATGGCGAACATCACGGTGAACATCTCGGTCGGAATGCCGAGCGCCTTGTAGATGATGCCCGAATAGAAATCGACGTTCGGGTACAGCTTGCGCTCGATGAAGTATTCGTCCTTCAGCGCCGCCTCTTCGAGCTTCATCGCCACGTCCAGCAGCGGGTCCTTCACACCCAGCTCGGCCAGCACCTTGTGACACATCTCGCGGATGATCTTGGCGCGCGGATCGAAATTCTTGTAAACGCGATGGCCAAAGCCCATCAGGCGGAAGCTGTCGTTCTTGTCCTTCGCGCGGAGGATGGCCGACTCGACGTTGTCGGGGCTGCCGATTTCCTCGAGCTGCTTCAGCACCGCCTCGTTCGCGCCACCGTGCGCCGGACCCCACAGCGCCGTGATGCCAGCGGCGATCGACGCATACGGATTCGCGCCGGTCGAACCCACCAGACGCACGGTCGAGGTGGAGGCATTCTGCTCATGGTCGGCGTGCAGGATGAACAACAGGTCCAGCGCCTTGGCCGCCACCGGATTCATCGTCAGCGGCTCGCTCGGCACCTCGAACATCATGTGCAGGAAGCGATCGACGTACTCGAGGTTGTTGCGCGGATAGCGCAGCGGCCAGCCGATCGAGTAGCGGTAGCAGGCAGCGGCAATCGTCGGCATCTTCGCGATCAGGCGGATCGCAGCCATCTTGCGGTCGGCCGGATCGTCGACGTTGAGGTCATCGTGGTAGAACGCCGACAGCGAGGCCACCGCGGCAGCCAGCATCGCCATCGGGTGCGCGTCGTGGTGGAAACCCTGGAAGAAGTTCTTCAGCGACTCATGCAGCATCGTGTGATGCGAGACGTCGTGCTCGAACGCGGCGAACTCGTCCGCCTTCGGCAGCTCGCCATTCAGCAGCAGATAGGCCACTTCGAGGAAACTCGACTTCTCGGCCAGCTGCTCGATCGGATAACCGCGATAGAGCAACACGCCCTTGTCGCCATCGATATAGGTGATCGCGCTCTTGGTGCTCGCGGTGCTGCCGAAACCGGGGTCGTAGGTGAAGTGGCCGGTGTCCTTGTACAAGGTGGCGATATCGATGCACGCTGGCCCCAGCGTGCCGCTGACCAGGGGCAGTTCGCTGCTGCGATTGCTCGATTCATCCACCAACTTGACGATCTTGGGATCGGACACGGAAACCTCCTTACATGTGGGTCACCACCGACGGCGATCGCCTTGGGCGATACCGTCCGGTGCGGAAATGCCTGACTTCGCCTGCCGGGGAAAACACGCGAAGCAACGAACGCCTTGGCGTCTGCTCACCGGCCATTATCGCACAAGGTCGCGCGCGCATTCGATGGCGAATGGTCGAATACCGGACGCGAAAAAGCACGGGGCAGGCTGGCGCCTGCCCCGTGCTTTCAATCCGTCACCGGATCGTGTCCTGCCGACCGGCGCCAGGCGCCGGCTGCGACCGGCACTTACTCCTTGACGGAGCCTGCGTAGCGGCGACGGAACTTGTCGACGCGACCGCCCACGTCAAGCGCCTTCTGCTTGCCGGTGTAGAACGGGTGCGAATGGCTGGAAATATCCACCTTGATCAGCGGGTACTCGTTGCCGTCTTCCCACTTGATGGTTTCCTTGCTGGACATGGTCGACTTGGTCAGGAACGAGAAGTCGGACGACAGGTCCTGGAACACCACCGGGATGTAGTTCGGATGGATATCAGGCTTCATGGCTGGCTCTAAAGCGGTGGTGAAAAGAGCGGCATTGTAACGGGGATGCCACCAGCCGTGCAAGTCGACGCCCACTTTCGGTCATTCAGGCCGCACCGAGCGCCCGCTTGACCATGGCGGCAAAGCGCGCCTGATCAACTTCCAGCACGATGTTCGCCTGAGCTGGCCGACCCAGTCGCGCCGCCCAGTCGACCACGGTCGCACCGCGGGTCAGGCGGCCATCCAGTTCCACCGCCACCGCGCGTCGCTCGCTGCGGGTGACGATCGAGGGATCCAGCGCAACCGCCATGGCCAGCGCGTCGGCGGCGACCAGTCCGGTGCGCTCGTGCCTGGCGTTGTAGCGACGGGCCGTGGCCACGATCTTGCCGAAAAAGTCTCCGCGATGATCGCCCTTGGCCAGCCAGTCGTCGAACTCGGCGTCGTCGAAGGCATGCCGCAAGGTCGCTTCCCAGTCGACCAGGTCGAAGGCCGGAAACGCCTCGAACACCACATGGGCCGCTTCGGGATCGAAACCGATATTGAACTCTGCCGGCACCTTGCCGGTATTGCCGTGGCCGGTGACTGCACCCCCCATCACCACCAGTCGCGCGACCCGCTCGGGCAGGCTCGGATCCAGCCGGAGCGCGAGCGCCAGGTTGGTCAACGGCCCCAGCGCCACCAGGGTCAGTTCACCGGGCCGTTCGCGAGTGAGCCGCAACAAGGCCAGGGCCGCCGACTCGGCCGACAACGTGGCCGCGGGCTCGGGGAAACCCACATCGCCGAAACCATCATCGCCGTGCACAAAGGCGGCATCCTCTTCGGGTGCACGCACCAACGCGGTGGCGCAGCCGGCGAACACCGGCGTGTCCTTGCCGACCAGATCAACCAGGGTGCGCGCATTTCGCACCGTGTGGCCCAGGCCCACGTTGCCGGCGGCAATGCTCAGGCCGGCGATGTCGGCGTGGGCATAAGCCATCAGGATCGCGAGAGCGTCGTCGACACCGGGGTCGGTGTCGATCAGGAGTTGCGGTCTGGTCATGGTCATTCTTCCCGGTCTAGCCGCTCAGTGTATTGGACGGGCATCTGCAACGGGAACCCACCGTCCTCCACGGCGAAGACCGACCATCACGCATGTGCATAGCGCGCAGCGCCGCCGATCCAGCGCTCGATCAGCTGGCCGGTCTGCTGCGGATGCTCAGCCAGCATCCGCTCGCCCACCTGCTGTACTGCTGACAGCAGATGCGCGTCGCGAGTGAGATCGGCGATCCGAAAACTCAGCTGACCGGTCTGGCGAGTGCCCAGCACTTCACCGGGACCGCGCAATTCGAGGTCCTTTTCGGCAATACGGAATCCGTCATTGGTGTCACGCATCACCTGCAACCGCTCGCGTGCCAACTGACCCAGCGGCGGCTGGTAAAGCAACACGCAGTTGGAAGCGACCGCGCCACGACCGACGCGGCCGCGCAACTGATGCAGCTGCGCCAGCCCGAGGCGTTCGCTGTTCTCGATCACCATCAGGCTCGCGTTCGGCACATCCACGCCCACCTCGATCACCGTGGTGGCCACCAGCACCGCCAGTTCGCCTGCCTTGAACGCCGCCATCACGGCCTGCTTCTCCTTCGATTTCATGCGGCCGTGGATCAGACCGACACGGAAACCGCCCAGCGCAGCCGTCAGTTCGGCGTGCGCCACCTCCGCGGCTTGCGCACGCAATTGCTCGGATTCCTCGATCAAGGTGCAGACCCAGTAGACCTGACGCCCTTCGCCACATGCGGCGTGGATCCGCTCGATCACCTCGATCCGCCGGGCATTGGAGATCGCGATGGTCTGCACCGGCGTGCGGCCGGGCGGCAGCTCGTCGATGGACGAGATGTCGAGATCGGCATAGGCGCTCATTGCCAGCGTGCGCGGAATCGGCGTGGCGGTCAGCACCAGCTGGTGTGGCACCAGTGCGCCGTCCTTGCCCTTGTCGCGCAGTGACAACCGCTGCTGCACGCCGAACCGATGCTGTTCGTCGACGATCACCAACCCGAGCCGGGCAAACGCCACTCCCTCCTGCATCAGCGCATGGGTGCCGATCACGACTTGCGCACCGCCCGCCACTCGCGCCAGTGCCTGCTGGCGCGCCTTGCCGGTGACCTTGCCGGCCAGCCACTCGACCTCGATGCCCAATGGCTGCAACCAGTGGCGGAAATTGTGCAGGTGCTGCTCGGCCAGCAATTCGGTCGGCGCCATCAGTGCCATCTGATAGCCTGCCTCGACCGCCGCCAGCGCCGCCAGCGCCGCGACCACGGTCTTGCCGCTGCCGACATCACCCTGCACCAGACGCAGCATCGGCCTGACTCGCGCCAGATCGTCAGCCACCTCAGCGGAAACCCGCTGCTGCGCCGCGGTCAGCTGGAACGTCAGGCCATCCAGCAAACGCCGGCGCAACCCACCATCGCCGCCAAGCTTCGGAGCACGCCTGCGACGAACCGCCTCACGCATGCGCCGCAGGCTGAGGTGCTGGGTCAGCAACTCCTCGAACGCCAGTCGCTGTTGCGCCGGATGTCGACCCAGCACGAGCTGGTCGAGGCGCGCGTCCGGCGGCGGACGATGCACGTAGAGCAAGGCATCGCGCAACGAAGTCAGTCCGTGCTGATCGCACAATGCCGGCGGAATCAGCTCCAGCGCGTCCGCTGGCGGCAGCAGGGCAAGCGCCTTGCCGATCACTCCTGCCAGACGCTTCGGACCCAGTCCTTCGGTGGTGGGATAAACCGGGCTTAGCAGCTCGTCGACGGATGCCGACGCACCGCCTGCCAGCCGCTGGTAGGTCGGATGCACCATCTCCAGTCCCTGTGTGCCGTGGCGCACTTCGCCATAGCAGAGCACGCGGGTGCCCTGTTGCAACTGCTCGGCCTGGGCGCGATTGAAATGGAAGAAACGCAGCAGCAGGGTTTGCTGGCTGTCATCAGCGATCGCCACCTTCAGCTGGGGTCGGTAGCGAAAGCCTCGATCAACCGCCTCGACAACCCCTTCCACCTGGGCTCGCTCGCCCGGCCGCAGCTCGGCAATCGGGGTTATCCGGGTCCTGTCTTCGTAACGCAATGGCAGGTGGAACCACAAATCCTGCACGCGCTCCAGGCCCAGCCGGGCCAGCGAGGCGGCCAGCGCCGGCCCCACCCCCGGCAGCCTGTCGACCGGCGACAGGCCAGGATCGGCAGGGGTGAGCGCAGCGGAACGAGCGGGACGTGTGGCCATGAACGCCAAGCCTACCCGAGCATCGCCGTACGTCGTAAGCCCGACGACGATGCGCGATGTCAGCGCGAGTCCCGCGCTGGATCAGTCGATCCCCTTCAGGACAAGACCATCACCGCATCCACTTCGACCTGGGCCGCCTTGGGCAGCGCGGACACCTCGATGGTGGAGCGCGCCGGATACGGCTGCTGGAAGTATTCGGCCATTACCGCGTTCACCGCGGCGAAGTTCGCCAGGTCAGTGACATAGATGCCCACGCGCACGATCTGCGCCAGCGAACCGCCGGCCGCGGCGGCCACCGCGGAGAGGTTGTCGAACACCTGTCGTGTCTGCTGGGTGACATCACCGTCGACCAAGGCGCCGGTGGCCGGATCGAGCGGAATCTGCCCGGAAAAATACACGGTATCGCCAGCGCGCACGGCCTGCGAATACGGGCCGATGGCGGCGGGGGCTTGCTCGGTGGAAATGATGCTGCGGGACATGGGCGGCCTCAGTGGAGAATGGGGAGAAACGAGCCGATGCTAGCAGCCCCGATACGCATTCCTCACGCCTGCGACCCTTGCTACAAGGGGTAGCGGTACGCCCCGCTGACCACGCCGGTACGCCGAACCCGGCGAATCACGTCGGCCAGATGCTTGCGGCTTTTCACTTCCATCGCGAACAGCAGCGTCGCGGCAACCGCGTCGCGCTCGACGTACTCCACGTTTTCGATGTTCGAGTCGGCGGCAGCGATGGCCGCGGCCACGGTGGCCAGCACGCCGGGACGGTTGATCACCTCGATGCGCAATTCGGCACGGTAGTCACCTTGCACATCACGAGCCCATTCGATCGCCACGCGCCGTTCGGGCGCCTTGCTCAACTCGAACACGTTCGGACATTCCTCGCGATGCACCACGATGCCCTTGCCCGAAGACAGGTAGCCGATGATGTCGTCGCCCGGCAGCGGATGACAGCAATTGCCGAAGCTGAGCACGCCGCGCTCGGCACCGGTGATGCGGATTTTCTCGTGGGCGTGAACCGGCAACTGCGGCTTGCCGGCCTTCTTGCCGCCACGCGAAGCGAGCAGCTGGCTGGCCACCACGTCGGGCATGCGGTTGCCCAGCGCGATGTCCGACAGCAACTCTTCCAGCCGCTTGAGCTTGGAGGCTTCCAGGAACCGGTCGAGCACCGCCGACGGGATGCCGTCGAGACTGCTGCCCAGCGCATCCAGCGCGCGATCGAGCATGCGATGACCGAAGTCCACCGCATCCTCATGCTGCAGGTGCTTCAGGTACTGGCGGATGGCGGCGCGCGCCTTGCCGGTCACCACCACTTCCAGCCACGCCGGGTTCGGCACCGCCGACGGCGCGGTGATGATCTCCACGAGCTGGCCCGATTCAAGCCGGGTGCGCAGCGGCAGCAACCGTTTGTCGACCCGCGCGGCCACGGCATGGTCACCCACGTCGGTATGCACGGCATAGGCAAAATCGAGCGCGGTGGCATTGCGCGGCAGCGAAAGGATGTCGCCACGCGGGGTGAACAGATAGACCTCGTCGGGGAACAGGTCGATCTTGACGTTCTCGATGAACTCGGACGACGACACCGTATTGGCCGAACTGTCGACCAGCGAGGAAAGCCATTCGCGTGCACGCGCCTGCGCGCTGTTGGCCGGACCACTCTCGGTCTTGTAGGCCCAGTGCGCCGCCACGCCACTCTCGGCGACCGAGTCCATTTCGGCGGTGCGGATCTGCACCTCGATCGGTGCGCCGAACGGCCCCAGCAGCACCGTGTGCAACGACTGGTAGCCGTTCGCCTTGGGGATGGCGATGAAATCCTTGAAACGCTTGTCGACCGGCTTGTACAGCGCATGCACCATGCCGAGCGCCATGTAGCAACTCATCGCGCTGTCCACCACCACGCGAAAACCGTAGACGTCCATCAGCTGCGCAAAGCTCTTGTGCTCGTTGCGCATCTTCGAATAGATGCTCCACGGCGACTTGATCCTGCCCACCACGAGTGCCGGCAGATGGTCGGCCTGCAGCCGTGCGGTGAGCGCCGCCTCGATCTTGCCCATCGCCTCGCGCCGGTTGCCGATCGCCGCGCGAATGCGCTCGCTGATCACCCGATAGCGATCCGGATAGAGCGCGTGGAAGCCCAGGTCCTGCAACTCGGCCTTGAACTTGTTCATGCCCAGCCGCTGCGCGATCGGCGCGTAGATCTCCAGCGTCTCGCGCGCAATTCGCCGGCGCGAAGATCCTTCCTTGGCACCCAGCGTGCGCATGTTGTGCAGGCGGTCGGACAACTTGATCAGGATGACGCGGATGTCGCGCGCCATCGCCAGCAGCATCTTGCGGAAACTCTCCGCATCCGCTTCCTGACGTGTGCCAAAGCGCATCTTGTCGAGCTTGGTGACACCGTCGACCAGCTCGGCCACAACCTCGCCGAATTCGCCGGCGATATCCTCGCGGCTGAGTTCGGTATCTTCCAGCGTGTCGTGCAGGATCGCCGCGATGATTGTCTCGGCGTCCAATCCCAGTTCGGCCAGAATGCCCGCGACCGCCACCGGATGGGTGATGTAGGGCTCGCCGCTTTTGCGCTCCTGCCCGGCATGTGCCTTCGCGCCAATCAGGAATGCGCGCAAGACGCGCTCAACCTGCGCCTCGGGCAGGTAATTGATGCGTTCCTTCAACGCCAGCGCATACGGCGGCAGCGCGGACGGGTCGACCGTGGCGGGGTGAGTTGCCGCAGTCATCGTTGCCGGCGCCTGTTCAGGCGCCTACCTCGATTCGGACGAAACATGCGACTGCCGAACGCGCACCACGGATTTCACCAGCCATGCCGGTGACGCGGAGACTCGCGCTACAGCGGTCGCCGTCCATCAGTCGTCGCCACCTTTGGAGAGGTCGTCGTCGACTTCTGCAGCCGCCCATTCCAGCGCCTCGCGCTCGGCCCGCTCACGCTCGGCCTTGTCGATCTGGTCGATCGTGGCCTGATCGATACGGCGGGCCGCGATCTCGCGCAGGGCCAGCACGGTCGGCTTGTCATGATCGGGATTGACGGCCGGTTCGGCGCCCTTTTCCAGCTGGCGTGCGCGCTTGGTCGCCATCAATACCAGTTCAAATCGGTTGTCGACCACCTCGAGGCAGTCTTCCACGGTAATACGGGCCATGCGAATTCCTTAGGGAATAGATACTTATATGGTCTGACAGTGTAGTTGAGCCAAGGCTTTGCTGGCAATGCGCGCGCCGCGTATCATGGCTGGCTGGCTGCGGACCGGCGCGTGCTTGGCGAAAGGCGCGTCGAAAACGTGCAAGATACAAAACCAGACAGTACACTTAACTGTCCCCCGACGCGAATCCCTGCACTGATGCCCTCCTCGCTTCGCTCTTCCCTGCTTGGCCGCTGGTTGCCCGTGTTGGCGATTGTCCTGTTGGCTGGCTGCACCATCGCCCAGCCTCGCACGGACGATCCGCTCGAGAAGTACAACCGCGGCGCCTACAAATTCAATGATGCCCTCGACAAGGCGGTGATCCGCCCGGTCGCCCTCGGCTATCGCAAGGTCACCAATCCGCCGGTGCGTCGCTCCTTCAGTGACTTCTTCACCAACATCCAGATGCCGATCACGGTCGCGAACGATCTTTTGCAGGCGCGCCCGAAGCAGGCCTTGCAGGGTACCGGACGATTCCTGGTCAACCTGACCCTGGGCATCGGCGGCTTCTTCGACCCTGCCAGCCAGCTTGGACTGCCACTGGAAGACAACGACTTCGGCATCACGCTGGCGCGTTGGGGGGCGCCGGAAGGCGACTATCTGATGCTGCCACTGCTGGGTCCCAGCACGATGCGCGACATCTGGCGACGTCCGGTGGACAGCTACTTCTTCGATCCGATGACCCTGTTCGCCAACAACCACCACTACAACGGCCTGCAATACATGCCGCAGATGATGTATCTGGTGACGATCCGTTCGCGGGCGATCGACGCGGAAGGCTTCCTGCAGTCCGCCTACGATCCTTATGTATTCATCCGCGACGCCTACCGGCAGCAGCGCCTGTACAAGCTCTATGACGGCAATCCACCGGTCGACATCATCCAGCAGATGCAGGGGTTGGACGAGAAGAACTTCGATCCCGAAGAACTGCTCGACCAACAGCATCAATGGGAAACCAAGCACCCGGGTCAGGCAAGTCAGCAGCCCTGAACCGCGATGGGTGATGATGCGCCGGGCATCGATTCAGGCCCGAGCGCAACCAAAAGAAAAGGGGCCGCAAGGCCCCTTTTTTGCGCCACCAGCAACCATCAGCCGATCAGCCGATCGACCTCGCAGACCTGCGCCAGTGCCCGCATGCCCGCCGGCATGCTTTCCACCTCGAGCGCATGCCCGCGCTGGCTTGCCGCAGCCACCACGGCCAACACACAGGCCAGGCCCGCACTGTCGCTGCGAGTGACCCGGGCCAGATCGAGCCGCTTGATGCGAGCGTCGGACAAGGCCGACTGGATGGCCTGCAGCGCCTCCGTGGCCGTGTCGAAACTCAGCTCGCCGGTCACCGCAAGGGTCGCCGGCGTGCCGGTATCCAGCCGAAACCGTGAGGTTCCCGCGTCGGTCACGACTTGGCCTTGCTGTCCTTGGACATCGTCTCCAGCGCCTTTTCGCCCTGGGTCTCGAGGTTGGTAATCAACTGCTCGATACCCACCTTGCGAATTTCCGCATCCACCTGGTTGCGGTAGTTGGTGACGTAGGAAATGCCCTCGATGATCACGTCGTAGGCTTTCCAGTCGCCATTGCGCCCCTTGCGGAAGGCGTAGTCGATCGACACCAGCTTGCCGTCATCGAGCACCACCTGCGTACGCACCACGGTGCGCTTGTCGTTCAGGTCACCCTTGAACGGCAGCACCTTGACCTTGCCGCGGGTGTAATTCAGCAATCCCTCGGCATAGCGGTGGGTGATCGAGTTGTAGAACGCCTTGGCGAAACGCTCGCGCTGCGCAGGAGTGGCTTCGCGCGCATGCTGGCCAAGCACCAGGATCGAGGCGTAGTCCAGGTCGAAATGCGGCAGGAAGACCTCATCGATGACGCTGATCAGCTTTTCCTGGTTCTTTTTCAACTCGTCGCGATGCCCCTCGATCGCCGAGGCAAGCTGGTCGGCGATGGTCTGCACCACCTGGGCCGGTGCCGGCTGGGCGGCATCGGCGGCGGCGGGAGCGGGCGTCTGGGCGAAGGCGGGAGCGGCAACAACGGTTCCGAAAGCGATCGCGGTGGCAAGAGCCAGTTTGCGCAACATGGATGATTCCTCAAGCGATACCGGCTCGTCGAGCCGACGGGGATGGCGGTTTACTTACTGCCGTTACCGGCATCTTTCTTGTCACCGGGCGAACCATTGACCAGGAACTTGCCGATTAGGTCCTCCAGCTGCATCGCGGACTGGGTGAGGATCATCTCGTCCCCTTCCTTGAGCGAATCGGGCGAGCCGCCTGGCTGGATCGCAACATACTGGGTACCGATCAAACCGCTGGTGAACACCGCAGCCGCCGAATCGTCGGGAATCGCGTTGTAGCGCTTGTCGATGGCCAGCACCACGTCGGCATTGAGCTTGACCGGATCGGCGCGCACCGATTGCACGCTGCCAATGACCACGCCGGCCATCTTCACCGGCGCCCCGACCGACAAGGTGCCCACATTGGTGAAGCTTGCCCTGACCGCATAGGTACCGCCCACGTTGTCGACCACGCCACCGGCGCCGAAGAATTTGCCCAGCATCTCTTCCAGCGGCTGCGTGGACTTGGTCCGGGCGAGCGTCCCGCCGCCGGCCACGGACTGCTTGGCATGGCCGTATTCGATACCCACGTACTGGTCGCCGAGCAGGCCGCTGGTGAAGATCGTCGCCACCGAGTCCTGCGGAATGTGGTTGTAATTCTTGTCGATCGACAGGGTCACGTCGGCCACGTCGTGATCGGCCTTCAAGGTGATCGACTGCACCTGGCCGACCCGGACGCCGGCAATCTTTACCGGAGCGCGCTCCTTCAACTGGCCGATGTTGGTGAACTGTGCCTGGACGGTATAGCTGTCGCCCTGGTGTACGTTCGCCACCGAACTGGTCTGGGTAGCCAGGTAAGCCAGGGCGGCAAAGCCCAGCACGATGAAAAGGCCGGTGCCGACGGCATAGGAACTTCTGGGTTGGCTCACGGCACGATCCTCGTTGGACGATGGGAAATAACGGTAATGGTCATGGCGACAGTCACATCAGGAAGGCGGTAAGCACGAAGTCCAGCGCCAGGATCGCGATGGACGAGGCCACCACGGTACGTGTGGTGGCGTAGGCCACGCCCTCGCTGGTCGGCTCGGTGGTGAAGCCCTGGAACACCGCTATCAGCGACACCACCGCACCGAAGGCCAGGCTCTTCAGCAGCACGCCGTTGACGATGTCGGTACGCACGTCGACCACCGCGGTCATGTTCGACCAGAAGGTGCCGTTGTCGATACCCAGCCAGGTCACGCCGACCAGATGGCCGCCGAACACCGCCATCGCACAGAACACGCAGCACAGCAGCGGCATCGCGATCAGGCCGGCCAGGAAACGCGGGGTGGCCACGTACGCAATCGGGTCGACCGCCATCATCTCCATCGCGGAAATCTGGTCGGTGGCACGCATCAGGCCGATCTCGGCGGTGATCGCGGTGCCGGCGCGGCCGGCGAACAGCAGTGCCGTCACCACCGGGCCCAGCTCGCGATACACCGATAGCGCCACCACCATGCCGCTGGCGGAAGTGCCACCGAAGATCGACAGCACGTGATACAGCTGCAGCATCAGCACCATGCCCACGAACAGGCCGCAGACCATGATGATGGTCAGGCTCATCGCGCCGACAAACCACAGCTGGCGGATGGTTTCACGCACGTAACGGAAGCTGCGCGGAATCGCCGCCAGCAGGGTCAGCAGAAACAGCCCGCTGGCGCCGATCTGCGCCAGCGACCGGACTACCACGTTGTTGCTTTGTGGCCCGCGCGCCGTCATTTCGTCGCTCCGGCCAGGCCAAGCGCACGGGCGTAATCATCGGCGGGGTACTGGAAAGGCACCGGTCCGTCCGCTTCACCACCGAAAAACTGGCGCGTCCACGCCGAGCCGTCATCCGCGATGGTTTTCGGATCGCCCTGCGCCACCACCTTGCCGTTGGCGATCAGGAACACGTGGTCGGCCACGCGCTTGATCGCCTCCAGTTCGTGTGCCACCAGCACACTGGTGATGCCCAGCGTCTGGTTGAGCGTGCGGATGAGTTTCAGCACCTGGTTCAGCGCCACCGGGTCCAGCCCGACGAACGGTTCGTCATACAGGATCAGCATCGGATCGAACACGATGGCCCGCGCCAGCGCCACCCGCCGCGCCATGCCCCCGGACAGCTCGTTCGGACTGAGCCTCGCGGCACCACGCAAACCGACCGCCTGCAGTTTCAGCAGCACCAGGTCGCGAATCAGCACCTCCGGCAATTTCGTATGTTGGCGCAACGGGAACGCCACGTTCTCGAACACGTCGAAGTCGGTCAGCAACGCGGAATTCTGGAACAGGTAGCCGATCCCCTCGCGCATCTTGTACAGCTGCTCGCGCGACAACTCGGCCACATTCTGGCCATTGACGTGGATGCTTCCGGCGTCGGCACGCATCTGCCCGGTGATGTGCTTGAGCAGGGTGGTCTTGCCGGTACCACTGGGACCCATGATCGCGGTGATCTTGCCGCGCGGAATGTCCATGTCCAGCGCGTCGAAGATGGTCTTGCCGTTGAGCACCGTGGTCAGGCCACGGATCCGCACCAGGGTGGGGTCGTCGAGTGTGGCGCTAACGGGGTCGGTCATGGGCGGCAAAAGGGCGGTGAAAGAGCGCACAAGGTAGCCCAAGCGTGGTCCGAAGACCATGCAACGGCGCGCGGATCAGGCGCCGGGAGCAAGCAATTCGGCTATCAGGGCTTCATGCCGATGCCACTGCAGGGCACTGCGCAGGCGTACCGCGCGCACGATCGCCTGCAGTTCGGCCAGCGCATCGTCGAACACGTCGTTGACCAGGATGTAATCGAAGTCGTGGGCGTGTTCAATCTCCCCGCGCGAATTGCGCAGGCGCCGCTCGATCACTTCGGGCGCATCGGATCCACGCCCGCGCAGGCGTCGTTCAAGCTCCGCACGCGACGGCGGCAGGATGAACACGCTGACGCAATCGGGCTTGCTGCGACGGATCTGCTCGGCACCCTGCCAGTCGATTTCCAGCAATACGTCGCGCCCCTGTCCGAGCAACTCCCGCACGGTGGTGCGCGAGGTGCCGTAAAGGTTGCCGTGCACCTCGGCGTGCTCCAGAAAGATGCCCTCGGCGACCTCGCGCTCGAACTCGGCGCGCTCGACGAAGTAGTAATGCCGCCCGTAGGTTTCACCCGGGCGCGGCGGTCGCGTGGTGTGCGATACCGACAGCGATATCGCCGGCTCGCGCTCCAGCAGCGCATTGACCAGGGTGGACTTGCCGGCACCCGAAGGCGCGGCAACCACAAACAAGGTGCCCGCTTCAATCGACATAAAGATGCGCAGCTCGTTTGCCCCCTCTCCCTACCGGGAGAGGGTTGGGGTGAGGGGCCACGGTTGGCGCGGAACGTATCGTCTTCATTCGATGTTCTGCACCTGTTCGCGCATCTGTTCGATCAGCACCTTCAGCTCGACCGCCGCATTGGTGCTGCGCGCATCGACCGACTTGGAACCCAGCGTGTTCGCCTCGCGGTTGAATTCTTGCATCAGGAAATCCAGCCGGCGCCCGACCGGCTCCTTCAGACCCAGCACGCGACGGGTCTCGGTGATGTGGGTACTGAGGCGGTCGAGCTCTTCGTCGACATCGGTGCGGGTGATCTGCAGCACCAGCTCCTGTTCCAGCCGACCCGGTTCGACCGGCTGCTTGAGATCGGCCAGACGGGTTTCCAATCGGGCGCGCAACGCGGCGCGGATCTCCGGCATCCAGCCGCGTACCTCGGCGACCACCCGCTCAATCGCATCCAGCTTGTCGCGCAGGATCTGGCCGAGTTTCCCGCCTTCGCGTTCACGCGTGGCGGTGAGTGCGTCCAGCGCGCGGTCCAGCACGTCGAACAACGCAGCCTGCTGCGTTTCCGGATCGGTTTCAGCCTGCTGCAGCACGCCCGGAAAGCGCAGCAACTCGGTGAATTCCACGCGCAGACCGGGGAAACGCGAAGTCAGCCCCAGGTGCAGGCTGGCCATCTGGCTCAGCAAAGCGTCGTTGACCTGCAACGAAGCGCTGCGCGCCTCGCCGGTGCGCCGCACGGTGAGGTCCAGCTTGCCGCGCGACAGCTTCGCCGCCACCCGCTCGCGCAATTGCGATTCGAACGCGCGCAAGTCGTCCGGCAAGCGCGGGCTCAGCTCCAGGTAGCGATGGTTCACCGTGCGCAGCTCGCAGCCGAGCGTACCGGCGGGGCCGGTGGTTTCGGCGCTGGCATAGGCCGTCATGCTGCGGATCATCGGCGCGTTCCGGACGTGGGGAAAGGACGCAATGGTAAACTCTCCGATCCCTGCTTGCCCAATCCGGCCAAGCGACGCCAGGACTTGCCCCATGAATTCCCCCACCCGCCCCAGCGGCCGCGCCAGCGACCAGCTGCGCGCCGTCAGCATCGAACGCCATTACACCCGCCACGCCGAAGGCTCGGTACTGGTGAGTTTCGGCGACACCCGCGTGCTGTGCACCGCCAGCATTGAAGACCGCGCCCCGGCCTGGCTGCGCGGCAAGGGCGAGGGTTGGATCACCGCCGAATACGGCATGTTGCCGCGCGCCACCAACACCCGCATGCAGCGTGAAGCCGCACGTGGTGGCCAGGGCGGCCGCACCATGGAAATCCAGCGTCTGATCGGCCGCAGCCTGCGCGCCTGCATCAATCGGCAGGCACTGGGCGAGCGCGTGATCACGCTGGACTGCGACGTGTTGCAGGCCGATGGCGGCACACGCACCGCCGCGATCACCGGCGCCTATGTGGCCCTGGTCGATGCGGTGAACCTGTTGATGAAGCGCGAGAACCTCAAACGCAACCCGGTCGTCGGTGCCATCGCCGCAGTCTCGGTCGGCATCTACAAGGGCGAGCCGGTGCTCGACCTCGACTACGCCGAGGACTCCGACTGCGACACCGACATGAATGTGGTGATGAACGACGGCGGCGGCTTCATCGAGGTGCAGGGCACCGCCGAAGGCCATGCATTCCGCCGCGACGAGATGGATGCGATGCTGGCGCTGGCCGGCAAAGGCATCGGCGAACTGGTGGCGGCGCAGCGCGCAGCGCTGGCACAGGGCTGAGCCACGATGTCGCGCATCGTCCTGGCCAGCAGCAACCCCGGCAAGCTGAAGGAATTCGGTGCGCTGTTGGCCGACAGCGGCCTCGAGGTGATTCCCCAGGCCAGCCTGGGCATCACGGACGCCGAAGAAACCGGCCTCACCTTCGTCGAGAACGCCCTGCTCAAGGCGCGCCACGCCGCGCAAGCCAGCGGCCTGCCTGCGCTGGCCGACGATTCAGGCCTGTGCGTGGATCACCTCAATGGCGCGCCCGGCCTGTACTCGGCGCGCTACAGCGGCAGCCACGGCGACGCCGCGGCGAACAACGCGAAGCTGCTGCAAGAACTCGACGGCGTACCGACCGAACGACGCGGCGCGTTCTTCATCTGCGTGCTGGTGCTGCTGCAGCACCCCGACGACCCGGCCCCGCTGATCGCTGAAGCGCGCTGGCATGGCCGCATTCTTGCCGAAGGTCGCGGCACGGGCGGCTTCGGCTACAACCCGGTGTTCCTGCCCGAAGGCTACGCGCAGAGCGTCGCCGAGATGGACGAGGCACTCAAGAATCGCCTGAGCCACCGCGGCCAGGCGCTGGTGAAGCTGCGCGAACGGCTGAGCGAAAGGCGCGGATGAGCCTCGTCGCGCCACCGCTGTCGCTGTACATCCACATGCCGTGGTGCGTGAAGAAGTGCCCGTATTGCGACTTCAACTCGCACGGCTTGCGCAGCGAGCCGCCACCCTACGCCGACTACATCGACCATCTGCTGGCCGATCTGGACGCCGACCGGACCGACTTCGGCGTGGCACTCGACGGTCGTCCGGTCGTCTCCATCTTCTTCGGCGGCGGCACGCCCAGCCTGTTTTCGGCGGAACTGATCGCCCGCCTGCTCGACGGCGTGCGCGAACGCCTGCCGCTGCGCACCGACGCCGAGATCACCCTGGAAACCAACCCCGGCACAGTCGAGCACGGTCGTTTCGACGGCTATCTGGCCGCCGGGGTCAACCGCATCTCGTTCGGCGTGCAGAGTTTCGACGACGACAAGCTCAGGCGGCTGGGCCGGATCCATTCGGCCGGCGAAGCGGAGTCCGCAGTGAAGTCCGCGCAGGACGCCGGTTACACCAATATCAACCTGGACCTGATGTACGCGCTGCCGCAACAGCAGCTGGACGGCGCACTGGCCGACGTCGAACGCGCGATCGCGCTGGCACCGACGCATATCTCGCACTACCAGTTGACGCTGGAACCGAACACCGCGTTCGCCGCCAATCCACCGCCACTGCCCGACGACGATCACGCATGGTCGATGCAGGAAGCCTGCGAGGCCCGACTGGCCAGCGCCGGCTATGGCCAGTACGAAATCTCGGCTTATGCCCAGGCGGGAAAGCGTTGCGCGCACAACCTCAACTATTGGCAATTTGGCGACTATCTGGGCATCGGTGCGGGCGCCCACGGCAAGCTCAGCAACGCCGCAAACGGACAGATCCGCCGCCGCTGGAAAACGCGCGGCCCGCGCGGCTACATGGAAGCGGCCGGCGGCGCCAGCCGGATCGGTGGGGACCAAGTGGTCAGCGCCAGTGAGCTCCCGTTCGAGTACATGCTCAACGCGCTGCGCCTGATCGATGGCGTGCCGGCAAGCGCCTTTGCCGAACGCACCGGGCTGTCGCCGGAACGCATCGCCGCCGGGATCACCCTGGCCCGCTCGCGCGGCTGGTTGCACGATGATCCGGCCCGGCTGCACACCACCGAGCTGGGCCAGCGATTCCTGAATGACGTGATCGCCAGCTTCCTTGACTGAAACACGATCCGGCCAGATGGCATAGCCGTGGCAACCGGCATAGACTTGCTGCTCCGGGGGAATTCACAGGCACATCATGGATGTGGGACAAGACCGACGTCACTCGTCTGCGCCGCGTCAGAGCGGCCGGATGAACAGCGCGCGCCTGCCTGCGCGCGCGCAGCGCCTGCTCGAAACCAGCTATACGCTTTGCGTGGAGGGGTTGCAGGAGCCGTTGCGGCGCTTCCTTGGGGAACTCGAAAAGCAGCTTTTCGCGATGGCCGAGCGTGCCCACAGCGCCGCGGTGCAACAGGACTGCTTCGCCAGTCGACAACGACTGCTGCAGGGTCGCTCAGCGTTTGCCCAGCGATTCATGGAATGCCTGGGCGTTGCTATCGAACAGATCGGCGACGACAACTCTGCGCCCAAGCCTTCGGACAGCGAGGGAATGCTCTGGCAATCGCTTGAACTGGTTGACCCCGGCGAGCAGGAAGTATCGATGCTGCTGGAGCAACTGGGTGCCCGCGGCGAGGTGCGCCACAGCAATGCGTTGTACGAACTTGGCTATCGCCTGGCCGTGTTGATCGGCGCACCGCCGCTGGAAGGCCAGGCCTTGCCGGTCGGCCCGCACGCGCTGGCCACGGCGTGTCGTGCAGCCAGCAGCGAACTCGAATTGCCGCTCAAACATCAATTGCTGCTGCTGCAGCACTTCGACCAGTGGGTGATCCAGTCGCTTGGAGCGCTGTACGACAACATCAACGCGCAGCTCAAGGACGACGGCATCCTGCCACAGTTGCGCAGCATCCCGATTCCGCGACATATCGGCAAACGGCCCCGCACCGTGGTGGCGAGCAGCGAGGCGGCTGGCGACGCGGCGGTGGCCACGTCGACCGCCACCCCCGCCGCCCATGCCGCCACGGGCAGCCCGGGCGCACCGATCGAAGTCCTGGAATCGCTGCGCGACCTGCTGGCGCAACAACGCGCCATGCAGGGCGGCCTCAGCGGAAGCGCCGGCGGCCGTGCCGCCAGCGAGGATGAACTCCAGTCGGCATTGGGTGCCCTGCAACAGCATCTTGCCCAGGTCACCGACCAGGCCAGTCGTGAACTGCGCAGTGCCGCGCGCCTGCGCGAGGAGCTGGTCGCCCAGCTCAATTTCGGCAAACCCGTCGGTACTCCGCGCACCCAGCTCAGCGACGAGCAAGGCGACACGGTGGAACTCGTCGCGCGGCTGTTTGAGCAGCTCGGTCACCAACTGCAGCAAGGCGGCAACGCCAGCAACCTGCTGACCGACCTGCAACTGCCGGTCTTGCGCATGGCGGTGGCTGACCACGGCTTCTTCGAAAAGCGCGAGCATCCTGCCCGGCGCCTGCTGGACACGGTCACCGCCGCGGCAAACGACTGGCTCGACGGCAGCGACGACGAAAGCAACCGCCCACTGGCGACCAAGCTGGAGCAGCTGGTCAGCCGTGCCAATCAGGAAGCACCCAGCGCCGGCCTTTACACCACGCTGCTGGCGGATATCGAACATCACCTGGGGTTGCTGACCCGCAAGGCGCAGGCCGCCGAACGACGCCACGTCGAAGCCGCGCAAGGTCGCGAGCGGCTTGATCAGGCTCGCCACCGCGCCGGCGAACTGATGGCTGCGCGTTTCGCCCAATCGCCGCCGCGCGGCCTGCTGCGCGCGTTGCTCGACCGTGCCTGGTCGGATGTGCTGGCGCTGACCCTGCTGCGCCACGGCGAAGAAAGCGATGCCTTCCGCGCGCAACTGAAGATCACGGACCAGTTGCTCGGCCGCCTGCCGGTCAACGACCGTCTGCATCTGCAGACGGAAGTGGAATCCGGGCTGCAGCAGATCGGCATGCACGCCGAGGAGGCGGTGCAGGTAGCCCAGCGCTTGCTGGGTGCGGGCACGCCGGACCCTTCCGTGGACCTGCCCAGTGCCACGGATCTGGCGCTGCGTCTCAAACAGCATCAGCGTCTTGGCGAGCAGCAATCCAGCCACGACTCCCCAGCAAGTCCGGCTGGCGCGCGTACGCCTCCCGCGGCGGTAGTCCCGATACCCGCCATGCGCAAGAGCGCCGTCGCACCGGACAGTCGCGCCGAGCGAGCACCGGCAGTCGCAGCGCCATCAGCAACGACATCCGCGCCCGTTGCGTCGACAGCCGCCCCCGGCGTACCGGCGAACGACCCCCGCGCAACACGCATCGAACAGCACCTCAAGGAATTGCCGTTCGGCAGCTGGTTCGAGTTCATCGATCCGGCCAATGGGCAGCTCTCCCGTCGCAAGCTGGCCTGGTATTCGCCCATGTCCGGGCGTTGTCTGCTGGTCAGTCGGCGCGGCCAGCGTGGCGAGGAAATGACCCTGGCGCAGCTTGCCCACGAAGTTGCCAGTGGCCGCGTCTGCGAAGTACCGGCCCAGCCCGACAGCCTGCTGGATCGCGCGTGGCGCAGCCTGACCGGCAGCCTGCAGCCGCGCCGCAGCGCACCGACCGAAGGCGGCCGTCCATGAGCACCAGCAACCAGCGGCGCGCCGAGCGCAAGCGTACGTCGGTCAACGCGATCGTGACCGACGTGATCAGCGGCCTGCCCATCGGCCACCTCGGCAATCTTTCCAGCACCGGCATGTTGCTGATCAGTGCCCAGGCACCGCGCAGCGAGGCGCTGTATCAGGTCAGCATGACCCTGCCCGGCTCGGGCCGGATGCTGACCCAGTCGCAACCGATCGAGGTCGGCATTCAGGAGCAGTGGCATGAACCGGCCGCCAGTTCCGGACAGATCTGGGCTGGCTACCGCATCGTGGCGATCACCGACGGCGACGCGGCACGCCTGGAGAGTTGGCTGGCGCAAGCCTGATTCCGACTGGAAGTCATGGCGCCGCGGCGTCATCATGGCGGTCTGCCTTGCCCCATCCCCGTTCACCACGGGCCGTTCCGGGCTCGCTGCCGCGTGCCTGCCATCGGCAGAGGAACCGTCCGTCGCCGCAGGAGTCTCCATGCCCGACCAACTCGCCTCGCTGTATCCGCAGCACCTTGCCACCGTCATCGAACACGCCGACCGTGCGCTTGAACGCGGCGGCTTCGATCATCTGCTGATTGCCGCCGGCATGCCGGCGGTCAAGTTTCTCGACGACAACCACTACCCGTATGCCGTGAGCCCGGCATTCAAGCACTGGCTGCCGCTGACGCGCGCTCCCGGCAGCTGGATCGCCTACACGCCGGGTGCCAGGCCGAAGTTGATCTTCCTGCAGCCCCGCGATTACTGGCACGTCGTACCGGATGCTCCCAGTGGCTACTGGGTCGATGCATTCGAGATCGTGATCGCCCGGACCGCCGAAGACGCCATTGCCCAACTGCCCAAAGGGCATTGCGCGGTGATCGCCGAACCGACGGCTTGCCTCGCGAACCTCGAGGCCAACAATCCCGAAGCGGTACTGGATTACCTGCATTACCACCGCGCGTACAAGACGCCGTACGAGCTGGCATTGATGCGCGAAGCCAGCCGCATCGGCACTCGCGCCCACCGCGCGGCCGAGCGGGCGTTCCGCATGGGCGAGAGCGAACTGGGCATCCATCAGGCCTATCTGGCCGCCGCCGGACTGATCGACGCCGAACTGCCCTACTCCAGCATCGTGGCTTTGAACGAGCATGGTGCCGTGCTGCACTACATGGACTTCACCCGCGTCCCGCCGACCCCGGCACGCTCACTGTTGATTGATGCCGGCGCCAGCGCCTCGGGCTATGCCAGCGACATCACGCGCACCCATGCGGCGACGGATGCCGGTGAGTTCCAGGCACTGATCGACGCCATGGATGCGAACCAGCAAAGCCAGGTGGCGATGGTGCGCAGCGGCCGCAGCTATGCCGAGCTGCACCTGCATGCGCACCAGCAGCTGGCGGTGCTGCTGAAAGAACACGGTTTCATCCGGATGGAGGCCGACTCGGCGGTCGAGAGTGGCGTGACACGCGCCTTCTTCCCGCATGGGCTGGGGCATTCCATCGGCCTGCAGGTACACGACGTGGGCGGCTTCGCGAAGGATGATCGTGGCCACACGGTCCCCCGACCAGACGGCCATCCGTTCCTGCGCATGACCCGTACGTTGGAGCCGGGCATGGTGGTGACGATCGAGCCAGGCCTGTACTTCATCGACATGCTGCTGGCCGAATTGCGCGACAAACCGTTTGCCGTCGACATCGACTGGGCCACGGTCGAGCGCTTCCGTCAGTACGGCGGCATCCGCATCGAAGACGACGTGGCGTGCACCACCGACGCGCCGGAAAACCTCACGCGCGACGCATTTGCCTTGATCTGACCCGGCTGGCGGTGGCAAGGGCGACGCCTGCGGCAGCCACTGGATGTCTTGATGCCCTGTCGCCCCAGCCAGGCTCCAGCGCACGCGCCTTCGGAGTCGCATCCACGACGCCAGCCGGCATGCCCGATGTCGGCTGGCCTTCACTGCGACATTCGTCCACACCGTGACAACGTCTGCGCGGCGTATGCTGCCTGGCAGGTTATGCCGGGTTATGTCCCATGTCCCGCTCCTCAGTCCCCAATGATCCATCCAGAACCTTCAGTGCGCCGCGGCGACCGCTGCGCCGGCTGACGCTTGAGTTGTTCGGCGTCATCGCCTTGAAGGTCGTGGCGCTGACGCTGATCTGGTGGGTGGTGTTCGCGCCCCAGCCGAAGCCCGACATCAGTGCGGGCGCGATCGCGGATCGACTAGCGCCCTCTGCCCATGCCACGCCGGAAGCTCGCCCATGATCATCGACGCCGATGTCGTCACGCTGTCGCGCCTGCAGTTCGCGCTGACCGCGCTGTACCACTTCCTGTTCGTGCCGCTGACGCTGGGCCTGGTGTGGATGCTGGCGATCATGGAAAGCGTCTACGTGATGACCGGGCGCGAAGTGTGGAAGCGCATGGTGCAGTTCTGGGGCGTGCTGTTCGGCATCAACTTCGCGATGGGCGTGGCCACCGGCGTGACGATGGAATTCCAGTTCGGCATGAACTGGGCTTACTACTCGCACTTCGTGGGCGACATCTTCGGTGCGCCACTGGCGATCGAAGGGCTGATGGCGTTCTTCCTTGAAGCCACGCTGGTCGGCGTGTTTTTCATGGGTTGGGATCGCATCTCGCGAATCAAGCATCTGCTGGTGACCTGGTTCCTGGCGCTGGGCACCAGCCTGTCAGCGCTGTGGATCCTGGTGGCGAATGCCTGGATGCAACACCCGGTGGGTTCCGAATTCAACCCGGAGACCATGCGCATGGAGGTCACCTCGTTCTCCGAGGTGTTCTTCAATCCGGTGGCGCAGGACAAGTTCGTGCATACGGTCAGCGCCGGCTACGTGCTCGGTGCGATGTTCGTGCTGTCGATCAGCGCGTGGTACCTGCTGCGCGGGCGCAACGTGGATTTTGCCAAGCGCTCGATGACGGTGGCGGCGAGTTTCGGCCTGGCCGCCGCCCTGTCGGTGGTGGTGCTTGGTGATGCCTCTGGCTACACCGTGTCACTGAACCAGAAGATGAAGATGGCCGCGATCGAGGCGATGTGGCACACCGAGCCGGCCCCCGCCTCGTTCACCGTGTTCGGCATCCCCGACGTGCAGCAGCGCAAGACCCACTTCGCGGTGAAGATTCCCTGGGTGATGGGGTTGATCGGCACCCATTCGATCGATGAAACCATGCCGGGCATCGCGGAACTGGTGGATGCCGCCAAGGGACGCATCGGCAACGGCATCCACGCCTACGACGCAATGCTGATGCTGCGCCAGGACAAGGACAACGCCCAGGCGAAAGCCACCCTCGCGGCGCACGACAAGGATCTGGGTTACGCCCTGCTGCTGAAGAAGTACGTGGACGATCCGCGCCAGGCCACGCCGGCGGATATCCAGAGGGCAGCCGACTCGACGATACCGAACGTGCCAGTGCTGTTCTGGGCGTTCCGCATCATGGTCGGCTGCGGTTTCTATTTCATCGCGCTGTTCGCGTTCTCCTTCTGGAAGGCGAGCACGCGTCAGCTGGACAGCCAGCGCTGGTACCTGCGCCTGGCGTTGTGGAGTCTGCCACTGCCGTGGATCGCCATCGAACTGGGCTGGATCGTGGCCGAGTACGGCCGGCAGCCGTGGGCGATCGAGGGCGTGCTGCCCACCGCACTGGGCGTGTCGTCGGTCAGCAGCAGCCAGGTGCTGACTTCGCTGGGCGGCTTCATTTTCTTCTACACCGCACTCGCCGTGATCGATGTGTTCCTGATGCTGAAGTTCACCCGCAAGGGACCGGACGGCCTGGGCATCTGGCCGACGGGTTCCCCGGGCATGCCTTCGCCGGGCAACGGACAGAACTGATGGCAGACTTTCCTGGGAGCACGTTCCGATGAGCATCGCGGCAAGCACCGGCCTTTCACCTCAAGCCTCTCTCTGCGGGGGAGAAGCGGCAAAGGAAGCATGCGATGTTTGATTACGAGAGCCTGCGGGTGATCTGGTGGGCCATCCTGGGCACGCTGTTGATCGGCTTCGCCATCATGGATGGCTTCGATTTCGGCGTGGCTGGCTTGCTGAAGCTACTTGGCCGCAACAACGAGGAACGGCTGGTGCTGCTCGAAGGCATCGAGCCGACCTGGGAAGGCAACCAGGTGTGGTTCATCGTGGCCGGCGGCGCGACTTTCGCCGCCTGGCCAATGCTGTACGCTGCGTCGTTCTCGGGCATGTACATGGCGATTGCGCTGGTGCTGCTGGCGCTGATCCTGCGTCCGGTCGGCTTCAATTTCCGCGGCAAGATCCACGACCCGCGTTGGGCGTCGCTGTGGGACTGGGTCCTCAGTGCGTCCGGTCTGGTGGTGATGCTGGTCGCCGGGGTGGCCTTCGGCAACCTGTTCCTCGGCTTGCCATTCCGCTTCGACGACGATTTGCGGATGAGCTGGCAGGGCGGGTTCTTCGATCTGCTGCATCCGTTCGCGCTGTTGTGCGGGCTGGTCTCACTGGGCATGTTGCTGGCACACGGTGCCTGCTTCGCCGCCATGAAGGCCGACCACGCGATTGCCGCACGCGCGGTGACGATTGCACGCTGGACCACCCTGCTGTTCGCCGTGTTGTATGTGTTGGCCGGAGTCTGGCTGGCCTGGGGCGTTCCGGGCTATGCGATCGCCGGACCGGTGGTGACGGATGGCCCGGCCAATCCGCTGTTCAAGCAGGTGGCCATTGGAGGCAGCTGGTTCGCCGGCTACATGCAGTACCCGTGGTTCTGGACCGCGCCGCTGCTGGCACTGGCCTCCGCGGTGGGCGTGCAGGCGCTGGTGGGCCGACGCAGCGTGGCCGGCCTCGTCGCCAGCAGCCTGATGGTCGGCAGCACGATCGCATCGGCCGGGTTTGCCTTGTTCCCGTTCCTGCTGCCGTCCAGCCTGGACCCGCGTTCCAGCCTCACGGTGTGGGATGCCTCGTCCAGTCGCGGCACCTTGTGGCTGATGTTGCTGGCTACCGCGGCATTGCTGCCGATCGTGATTCTCTATACCAGCTGGGTCTACCGGGTGATGCGCGGCCGGGTGACGCTGGACCAGGTGCGCAAGGCGCACGGTGGCTACTGAAAGGAGCGCAACGTCATGTGGTACTTCTCATGGATTCTCGGGCTGGGCCTGGCATGCGCCTTCGCCATCCTCAACGCGATGTGGTACGAGGTGCATGCCACCGACGAAGCCCATCGCCGGCGCACCGATGCGGGGAAACCGCCGGACGAGCTGACCTAGCGCGCGGCCAGCAGGGCCTCGATTTCTTCGGCCTGTCGCGGCATGGCCGCCGTCAGCACCTCATGGCCATCGCGGGTGACTGCCACGTCGTCCTCGATGCGGATGCCGATACCGCGCCAGCGCTCGGCCACCGACCGGTCGTCCGGCGCCACGTACAAGCCCGGCTCCACGGTCAGCACCATGCCCGGCTCGAGCAGGCGCGATTCGCCGTCGACCCGATAGTCGCCCACGTCGTGTACATCCAGCCCCAGCCAGTGACCGGTCTTGGCCGGGAAGAATCGCTTGTAGCTTTCATCGGCCACCGCCGCGTCCGCGTCGCCCTTGAGCAGACCCAGCTCGCACAGGCCTTCGGTCAGCACGCGCACCGCCGTGAAATGCGCCGCGTTGAAGGGCCGACCCGGCTGCACCTCGTCGATCGCCGCCAGTTGCGCGGCCAGCACCACTTCGTAAAGCGCCCGCTGCTCACGGCTGTAGCGCCCGCTGACCGGAAACGTGCGACTGATGTCGGAGGCGTAACAGTCCCATTCGGCGCCGGCATCGATCAGCAACAGATCGCCATCCCGAAGGCGGGCGCGATTGTTCTGGTAATGCATGACACAGGCGTTGGCTCCGCCGGCGACAATCGGCACGAAGGCGGGTACCGCGCCGCGGCTGCGTACCATTCGCAGCAATTCGGCCTCCACTTCGTACTCGTGCCGGCCGGCGACGGCCACCCGCAACGCGGCCAGATGTGCGTCCACCGCGACCGCGGCCGAGGCGCGCATCAGACGCAGTTCGGCCCGTGATTTGTACAGGCGCAAATCGTGCAGCAGATGGCCGAGTGCCACGAACTCCTTCGGTACCACGCCGCCGCCACGCAGCTGGCGCAGGCGGCGCATCCAGCCCAGCAATTGCGCGTCGAACTGCGGCTCGCGCCCGAAGTGGCAATAGACGCGCGCCCGGCCTTCGATCATGCCGGGCAGGATGTCGTCGATATCCTCGATCGGAAAAGCATCGTCCATGCCGTAGGCGGCCACCGCCTGCTCGGTGCCGATCGTGTGGCCATGCCAGCGCTCGCGCTCGACGTCGCGCTCACGGCAGAACAGCACCACTTCGCCATGCCGCCGCCCAGGCAGCAACGCCAATATGGCATCGCTTTCGGGGAAGCCGGCAAGATAGTGGAAATCCGAATCCTGCCGGTATGGCCATGCGGCATCCGCGTTGCGCATGCGTTCGGGCGCCGCGGCGACCAGCAGCACCGCATCCTCCCCGGCCATCTTCATCAGCTGGCCGCGTCGACGGGCAAACTCTTCGGGCGCGATGCCGGGCATCGCCGGACCGGATTCGGTGGAACTCAATGCACGCTGCCGCTGGTTGCCGGGTCCTGCCGATTGCATTCGGTGTAGAGCAGCAGCGCGCCGACCCGGACGAATTCCTGCACCTCGATCAGCGCATCCTCGTCTTCGTCCTCGTTGTCGAAATCAAACGACGATGCGGCGATCGTGCCCAGGTCGCGCAAGATCTCCTGCGCCTCTTCCGACAACGAGGCATGCGCCGCAGTGCCGCCCAGGCCGAATCCGCCGAGGAAACCCCGGCACCATTCGACCAGCGCGTCAGCACGCTCGGTGAGCGGCCGATCGTCCTCCGGCAACAGCGGCTCGAAACCCAGCTCGGCATCGGCCAGTTCGCTTTCGCACTGACGGGTGAGTCGCTGCAGCAGAGCCAGATCGTCGGCGGATGGATTCGTCGCCTCGCCATCCAGCTGCAGCGCCGCGAGCACGTTGCCGCCGGTCAGCGAGGCGCCACCGGCCAGATAGCCGCACAGCGAACCGTGCAGTTCGCTGGCTTCGGTGCCCAGCCGCAGGCGCATGATCAATGCATCGATGTCATCGTGGCCGATCGCCCCGGTAGCCGTCATGACAGTGCTCCTTCGCAAGAATGTCGCCCAGTTTAATGCACCGGACGGCGCCTCCGGAGTGCGTCGACCGGCTCGCAGTTTTCGATCGACGTCCTGCTATAGTTTCGGGCATGAGCACGCCTGACCCCGCCCAGTCCGACCCGGTCCACCAGCAACTGGCCGACCTGACCCGGCACCTCGATCGACTGCTGGAAACCGTGCGTCGGCTGAACGAGGAAAACCGCAGCCTGCGTCAGAGCCAGGAGCAGTTGTCCGGCGAGCGCGCCGGCCTGATGGCGCGCAACGAGCAGGCCCGCAGCCGCGTCGAAGCGATGATCCAGCGCCTGAAATCGCTCGAGAGCAACGGCTGATGAATACACCCGCCAATGAACCGGTCGCACTGCGGCTGATGGATCGCGAATTCCTGATTGCCTGCGCACCGGAAGAGCGCGACGGGCTGCTCGATGCCGCCGGCTTTCTCGACCGCAAGATGCGTGAGCTCCGAGCCAATGCGAAGGCTCCCAGCTTCGAGCGACTCGCCGTGCTGGCCGCCATCAGCGTGGCTCACGAGTTTCTCAACCTGCGCAAGCAGCACGAAGGCCAGGAACAACGGTTTTGCAACGGACTGGCCAGTCTGCAACGCAAGCTTGACGAAGCCTTCGAGCACGAGCTCGTCAAACGCTGAACGGCGCAGCGATATTTGTGCACCGCCAGTGGCGCATTCCGGGCCAAGCGCCTAAAATGAAACCCGGCGTTTTCTGCGATGTGCGCCAGCACACTCTTACATTTGCCTTGTTCCTACATACGGCCCCGGGTCGGCTTCACATCGGTTGTTGCGCATGTCCGCCGCGTGCGGAAAGCCTTTAGACCATGTAGCCCTCCCACCTGATCCATCTTGGATCAAGGTCGTTCGGTGGGCAGCGGCATCGCGGTTGACGCCACTTTCTTTTTTCGCCCCGTTCGTCATGTCGCACGGGGTGACCTCGCCGGAGCCGCTCGCCACGTGGACGTCAACGCCCAACGCCGCGATCTGCGCCAGCAGCTGGCCGCACGTCGACGGGCCCTGCCGCCTGCAGAGCGCATCGCCGCTGCCCAAGGCCTGCGCCGCAGCCTCGACCAGCTACCCGAATACCTCACCGATGCTCGCGTAGCCGGCTACTGGGCCAGCCACGGCGAGCTTCCGTTGAATCTGGTGATCCCGCCGCTGGCCACCCGCGGCCAGCAGTTCCTGCTACCGGTGATTGGCGCCCACAGGCAATTGCGCTTCGCCGCGTGGAACGCGGGCGACGACGTGCTGCCGAACCGTTTCGGCATTCCCGAACCGGCCGAGCCCGGCGAGCTGCTGGAACCGTTCCAGATTGACCTGGTGCTGGTGCCGCTGCTGGGCTTCGATCGTCGCGGCAACCGCCTGGGACATGGCGGTGGCTACTACGACCGCAGCTTCGCCTTTCTCAACGAACAGATCCGCCCCACCGAACCGCTGCTGGTCGGCGTTGCCTACGCGTTCCAGGAAGTGGACCTCCTCAAGGAGGAGCCATGGGATGTCCCACTGGATTTCATCGCCACCGATCGTGAATTGATCGATTGCACCATGCCCCATCCCGAGCCGGAGCAGACCGCGTGAACCACTGGCTGATGAAATCCGAGCCCGATGCCTTCTCGATCGACGATCTCAAGCGCAAGAAGCAGGAAGCGTGGGACGGTGTGCGCAACTATCAGGCGCGCAATTTCATGCGCGACGGAATGCGCCCGGGAGACAAGGTGTTTTTCTATCACTCGAACTGCAATCCCCCCGGGATCGTCGGCATCGCCGAAGTGGCCACCGATGCCTACCCGGACCCCAGTCAGTTCGATCCGAAGAGCAAATATTTCGATCCGGGCAGTTCGCGCGACAAGCCGCGCTGGATGCTGGTCGACGTGAAATTCGTCAAGAAGTTGAAGCGCACGATCAGTCTGGACGAACTGAAGGGTCAGGAGGCGTTGTCCGATATGCCGCTGTTGCGCAAGGGCAACCGGTTGTCGGTGATGCCCGTCGACGCGGTCCACTGGAAGTACATCCTCGGCCTCGAATAGACCCGTCCCGTTGCGCGAGCGCACCGGCTGCTCGCCTACACACGAAGGCGGACCGCCGCCATAATGCGGTTTTCACCGGAACGCATCCCCATGAGCAACGCAAACGAAAAGCGCCAGGCCGGCGAAGCCGCGATCCGCTATGTCGAGGACGGCGCGATCGTCGGAGTCGGCACTGGCTCCACCGTCGCGTTCTTCATCGATGCCCTGGCCGACCTGAAGGATCGCATCCAGGGCGCGGTCTCCAGCTCGGAACAATCCACCGCGCAACTGAAGAAGCTCGGCATCCCGGTACTCGACCTCAACGCCGCCGGCCCGCTGACGATCTACATCGACGGTGCCGATGAGTGCGACCCCTCCAGACGCCTGATCAAGGGCGGTGGCGCCGCGCTGACCCGGGAGAAGATCGTGGCCGCAGCCAGCGAGAAGTTCGTCTGCATCATCGATTCCAGCAAGCGGGTCGACCTGCTCGGCAAGTTCCCGGTGCCGATCGAGGTGATCCCGATGGCGCGCAGCCTGATCGGTCGCGAGATCGTCAAGCGCGGCGGCAACCCGGTATGGCGCGATGGCGTGGTTACTGACAACGGCAACTGGATCATCGATGTGCATGGCTGGCAGATCGTCGATCCGGCCGCCCTGGAAAGCGAGTTGAACCAGCTGCCCGGGATCGTCACCGTGGGCCTGTTCGCCCAGCGACCCGCCGACGTGGTGCTGATCGGCGACCGCGAGATGTAACCCGGTGAACCCCTGACCCGGAAAAACAGAACGGCCCGCATGGGCCGTTTTGCTTTTCGGGCAGCTGGCTTACTGCGCCGGCCGCGGCTTCAATCCGTCGCGAAAACGCAGATGGCGCGAGGAATGCCGCGCTTCGCGCAAGCGTCTCGCGTGGGCCGCAAGAATGTCGCCGCGGGTGATGATGCCGACCAGCTGGTGCGGGTCGTCCTTGCTCACCACCACCAACCGACCCACGCTCTCGGCCACCATGTGATCAGCCGCCTCGCGCAGCGAATGGGTTTCGCTCACGGCGATCGGCGCCCGCGTCAACAGCTCACCCAGGCTCAGCGTGTAATGCCACTGCGGATCCAGCAGGCTGCGCCGGGTCAACACCCCGCGCACGCGTCGATGTTCATCCAGCACCGGATAGCCCTGATGCTGCGTATGTTCGTTGTCCTCGGCCAGCCAGCGGCGCACTTCAGCCAGGGTCTGCGCACTGTCCAGAGTCACCACGTCACGGGTGCAGGCCTCACCCACACCGACCTGGTCGAGATAATCGGCCACATATTCCGACGGCACCCGCACCCCTCGGCGCACGATCTTCTCGGTCATGATGGTGTTGCGCATCATCAGGGCCGAGATCAGATAGGCCGCCGTGCAGCCTCCCAGCAAGGGCAGCAGACCGGCGGGCTGGCCCGTGGTCTCGAAGGCGAACACCACGGCCGTCAGCAGCGCACGGGACGCGCCCGCAAAGATCGCGGCCATGCCCACCAGCGCGGCAATGCGCGGATCCACCCCGAACTGCGGCGCGACCGCGGCAATGCCGACGCCGACCAGTGCGCCCAGCGCGCCGCCGATGGTGAACAGCGGGGCCAGCGTACCGCCCGAGGTACCGCTGCCCAGCGCAATCGACCAGGAGATGAATTTCATCACGCACAGGAAGGCCAGGGCCGTGAGAGTGAGCTTGCCGTTGAGGATGTCCTCGATGTTGGTGTAGCCCACACCCAGCGTCAGCGGCGCAAAGTAACCCACCACGCCGACCACCACGCCGCCAATCGCCGGCCACCACATCCAGTGCACCGGAAGCTTCTCGAACAGGTCTTCGATGCCGTAGACGATGCGCGTGGTCCACACGCTGACGACGCCGATCAATGCACCAAGCAACACATAGACGACCAGCGCCACGCCACCCGGCGCGGCCATGGCGCCCATTTCGAACACCGGGGTCGAGCCCACCAGCAGGTAACGCACGCCGGTCGAGGCGACGCAGGCCAAAGCCACCGGAATCAGTGACCGCGGGCGAAGCTCGAACAACAGCAGCTCGACCGCCAGCACCACGGCCGCGATCGGTGCCGAGAATACCGCCGCCATGCCGGCGGCTGCACCGGCGGCCAGCAGCACCTTGCGCTCGCTGCCGGTCACCTTCAGCACCTGGCCGATGAACGAGCCCAGCGCACCGCCGGTCGCGATGATCGGGCCCTCCGCACCGAACGGACCACCGGTACCGATCGCGATCGCCGAGGAGATCGGCTTCAGGAAGGTGATCCGCGGCGGGATCTTCGACTCGTTCAGCAGCACCTGTTCCATCGCCTCGGGAATGCCGTGACCGCGAATGGCGCGCGAACCCCAGCGCGCCATCACGCCGACGATCAGACCGCCGACCACCGGCACCAGCACCACCCACCAGCCCAGGTGGGGCACGGCGTCGGCCGGTGACGAGAAGGCGGTCGACCAGCGCCCATAAAAGGCCAGATTCGTCACCACACCGATCAACGCCGTCAGCAGGCGGGCGATCAATGCTGCCAGCACGCCCAGCACGATCGATACCGCGGTAATCCGCAGCACGCGCCGGTCGACCAGGGTCGAGCGCCGCGGCATGCGCGCTGCGTCCAGAGTCATGCCCATCGTCGGTGCCAGCGGCAAGGCGTCGGTGCTGCCTTCAACACGCACCGCCGGGCGGCCGGGCTCGTTTTCGCTTCCCACCGTCATCTGGCCACTCACGAGCTCAAAAGCGGGAATTTTACTCTGCTGCACCGCAAAACCGAAGGGCACACAGCCCGGCGAAACGCCGAAAGATTCTGCGACCCCCAGTCGTCGCCCACGAAAAAGCCCGCCTTGATGGCGGGCTTTTCGGCCGAACTGCGACGCGTCTCGCGTGCAGCGGCATTTGTATTGGCAGCCCCGGATGGATTCGAACCACCGATGCCTGAGTCAGAGTCAGGTGCCTTACCGCTTGGCGACGGGGCTGTAGAACTGAGTTTAGCGCTTGGAGAACTGGGTTGCGCGACGTGCCTTGTGCAGACCGACCTTCTTGCGCTCGACCTCACGGGCGTCGCGGGTCACGAATCCAGCCTTGCGCAGCGGCGACTTCAGGCTTTCATCGTATTCGACCAGCGCGCGGGCGATGCCCAGGCGGATCGCGCCGGCCTGACCGGTGATGCCGCCACCGGCGACCGTCACGTTGATGTCGAACTTGTCGGTGTTCTCGGTCAGCTCAAGCGGCTGACGCACGATCATGCAGGAGGTCTCGCGGCCGAAAAACGCCTCGAGCGACTTGCCGTTGACGACGATTTCGCCCTTGCCCTTGCGCAGGAACACGCGAGCGGCGGAGGTCTTGCGGCGGCCGGTGCCGTAATTCTGCTGGATAGCCATGATGATTTGCTCTTGTTTCAAAGATCCGCACAAGGACGTGCGGGCTCTTGCGAGGAAGTCGCTTTTACAGCTCCAGCGCCTGCGGCTGCTGTGCGGTATGCGGATGCTCGGCGCCGCCGTAGACCTTGAGCTTGCGATACATCTCGCGGCCCAGCGGGTTCTTCGGCAGCATGCCCTTGACGGCGATCTCGATCACGCGCTCCGGGTAGGTCGCCAGCAGATCCTTCAGACTGGTGGTCTTCAGGTTGCCGATGTAACCGGTGAAGCGGTGATACTTCTTGTCGTCCAGCTTGGCACCGGTGACGGCCACCTTCTGAGCATTGATCACGACGATATAATCGCCGGTGTCGCAATGCGGGGTGTATTCCGGCTTGTGCTTGCCGCGCAGACGACGGGCGATTTCAGTCGACAGGCGACCGAGCGTCTTGTTTGTGGCGTCAACCACGAACCAGTCGCGCTTGACGTTGTCTGCATTGGCGCTAAACGTTTTCATTTCAGAATACCTGTTTGCCGCCGTGAGGCGGTACGCGTAATCGGTGGACCAAAGGCGCGAGATGATAGCGGAGCCTTCATCCATGGCGCAAGCCCATCGACCGGCGGGCTGTGAGCTGGCAATGATAGCATGACCACCATGCCGCTTGAAAAGACCCCCCTGCACACGAACGCAGGCCGCATCGCCGAGCTGGCCGATCAATGCGTGCAGTGCGGCCTGTGCCTGCCGACATGCCCCACCTATTCGCTGGACCGGAACGAGGCCGAATCGCCGCGCGGGCGTATCGCGATCGCCTCGGCGCTGGCCCGCGGGCTGGTCGATCCCACCGCGGAGCTGCGCGAGCATCTGGATCACTGCCTGGGCTGCCTGAACTGCGAGTCGGTCTGTCCGGCGCATGTGCAGTATGGCGAATTGCTGATCGAAACCCGCGCACTGCTCGGCCCCGCCCCGACGCGCCCGGTCGCGTTATTGGGGTTGATCAAGCGCCCAGCGGTGCTGCGCCGGCTGCGGACACTCGCCAGTTGGGGCGGCCTGTTCCGCTGGAAGCACGCACTGGCGCGGCACATGCGCCCCGCGTCGCCGTGGCGGGCGGCACTGCTCAACCTGCCGGCGACACGCCCCTCCAGCGCAACGGCTCGTTCCAGCACCATGACACCCGGGCAAACCCGGCTTGCACTCTTCCCCGGCTGCGTGGCCAGCGTCGAGGACGCCCAGGCCCAACACGCCGCGGTGCGCCTGCTTGAAGCCGCCGGATTTGCCGTGACGGTGTTGCCTGCCTTTTGCTGCGGAGCGATGGATCTGCACGACGGCGCCGCGGGCGTGGCCGAGCGCGCCGCCGACGAGATTCGCCAGGCATGGACGGCCAGCGGTGCCAGCCAGTTGATTTCCGTCACGCCCGGCTGCCTTGGCACGCTGCGCCGCGCGTTGCCCGGCGTGAGCGTGGTCGATCCGGTGGAACTGTTGTCCGCACGCGCCGACGCGCTGCGCTTTCAGCCGCTGCCACATCGGGTGGCGCTGCACCTGCCCTGCACTCAGCGCAACGTGGCGCGCAGCGAGCATGCATTGCTGCAGTTGCTGCAGCGCGTACCCGGCCTCACGGTTGCGCCGGTGCCGCGACCACCGCATTGCTGTGGCGCAGCGGGCAGCCATCTGCTGGAATTCCCCGAGCGCGCCAGCACATGGCGCGACCAGACCCTGGAGCAAGTTGCGATACTCGACCCCGAACGCCTGCTCTCGTCCAACATCGGCTGCCGGCTGCATCTGGCCGCGGGTATCGACGCGCAGGGACTGGACTGGAAGACGCAACACCCACTGACACTGCTGGCCGATCAATTGCTGGAGGAAAACGCATGAGTATCCGCACCCTGAGCCGTCTCGACCGCGTCCTGGCCGGCTGCGAGCGTGCCCTGGAAGCGATTGGCGGCACCCCGTCGGCACAACGTCCGTCGCCCTCGGCAAGCATGGCCGAGGGCGAACTCGACGACACCGGACGACGCCATGCGGCCGGGCTGATGCGCATCAACCACACGGGGGAAGTCTGCGCCCAGGCGCTGTATCTCGGCCAGGCCGCGCTGGCGCGCGATGCGGACAACCGCCGGCACCTGCTGCATGCGGCCGCCGAGGAAACCGATCATCTGGCCTGGTGTGCCGAACGCCTGCAGCAACTGGACAGTCGCCCCAGCCTGCTCAATCCGCTGTGGTATGTCGGCAGCTACGTCATCGGCGCAGCGGCGGCGCTGGCCGGCGATCCGCTCAGCCTGGGTTTCGTGGTCGAGACCGAGCGCCAGGTGGAGGCTCATCTGGCCGATCATCTGGAGCAGTTGCCGGCGCAGGATGAACGCTCCCGAGCAGTACTGACCCAGATGCAGGCCGATGAGATCCGCCACGCGCAGGCCGCGCAGCAGCGTGGCGGCATCGACCTGCCGTTTCCCTTGCCGCAGCTGATGCACGCCAGCTCGCTGGTGATGAAGACCGTCGCCTACCGCGTGTAGGAGCGCTGTGCGCGATCTGTATTTGGCACGAAGAGGAGCATCGCGCACAGGTGCGCTCCTGCAAAAAACCCGCCTTTCGGCGGGTTTTTCGTCACATCAGGTTGCGACCGTGGAACAGTTCCTCGATCTCGCGCCTGAGCAGCGATTCGATGCGCTGACGCTCCTTGAACGAAAGGTCGTCGGCATGTGACTCGAACAAATAGGTGTCGAGGTCGAAGTCCTTGATGTGCATCTTCGTGTGGAACATGTTTTCCTGGTACACGTTGACGTCGAACATCTCGTACTTCTGACGGATGTGCCGCGCCAGGTAATCCTGCACCGAGTTGATCTTGTGGTCGATGAAGTGCTTCTTGCCCTTCACGTCGCGGGTGAAGCCGCGTACGCGGTAATCGCAGACCACGATGTCCGACTCGAAGCTGTCGATCAGGTAGTTCAATGCCTTCAACGGTGAAATCACGCCGCAGGTAGCCACGTCGATGTCCGCACGGAACGTGGCGATGCCGTTGTGCGGATGCGTCTCCGGGTAGGTATGGACGGTGATGTGGCTCTTGTCCATGTGCGCAACGACCGCGCCGGCGATCGAGTCGCGGCCCAGCTTCTCGACCACCGGCTCCTCGGAGATCAGGATCGTCACCGAGGCACCCTGCGGGTCGTAGTCCTGGCGGGCCACGTTGAGGATGTTGGCGCCGATGATCTCGGCCACGTCGGTGAGGATCTGGGTCAAACGGTCCGCGTCGTACTGTTCATCGATATACTCGATGTAGCGGCGACGCTGATCTTCCGACACTGCATAGCAGATGTCGTAGATGTTGAAGCTCAATGCCTTGGTCAGGTTGTTGAAACCCTGCAGGCGAAGACGGGGGAGTGGCTTGACCACGGGCGGCGCTCCATGACCGGATGACGGTCAACATCAGAGGCGGGTTAGCAACAAGGGTCCCCGCGGTATGGGTTGGAGTACAGACAGGTGTCTGCACGACCCTTGTGTACGGCAGCAACGGACTCGTTGCCGTCGAAAGACCGCGAATTATGCGGCAAATGGAATGGAATTTGAACCGGTCGACAATCCGCAACTTTGTCATGACGCCCAAGCCTGTCATGATGTCTTCACGGACGTGTACGAAACGTGGCCATGATGCCCGGCGTGTCGAGAATTACCTTTAGGGGGTACCCATGGCTCAACTCAAGTATCAGCTGCAGCAGGCTTTCGATCGCTCACAAGCCCCGCTGGGCTTCGCGCCTGACCCGGCATCCATGGAACGATTTCTGGGCCTGTGTCACCGGCGCCGTTATCCGGGCAAGACCGCCATCATCCGCCCGGGCGACCCGGCCAACACCCTGTATTACGTGGTGGATGGCTCGCTGGCGGTGTGCACCGAAGATGAGCAGGGGCGCGAACTCATCCTTGCCTACATCAGCCGCGGGCAGTTCATCGGCGAGATGGGACTGTTCGTCGAGCAGGCCCAGCGCGAATCGATGGTCCGCACGCGCACGGCATGCGAAATGGCAGAGATCAGCTACGAACGACTGTTCCAGCTGATGGAAGGTCCGCTGCGTGAGGAATGTCCGAAAATCCTGTTCGCCATCGGTGCGCAGCTCACCGACCGCCTGCTGCGCACGTCGCGCCAGGTCAGCCGCATGGCGTTCATGGATGTCACCAACCGGATCTCGCGCACCTTGCTCGACCTGTGCCAGGAGCCGGATTCGATGACCCATCCGGATGGCACCCAGATCCGCATCTCGCGCCAGGAAGTCAGTCGCATCGTCGGCTGCTCGCGCGAAATGGTCGGCCGGGTGCTGAAGCAACTGGAAGAGCAGCGCATGATCGACGTGGCTGGCAAGACCATCGTGGTACGCGGCACGCGCTGATCGTTGACACGGATCGCCATCGGCGACCGGACTTTCAAGCGCACGGGAGGCGAGCCCTTCGCCGCCTTGCCGCGATGCACAGGTTTCAACCGGTGCTGCGACGGCTCTCCGTCAGGCGGAACAGCCCGGCTGCGGCCGGTGCCGGCACCGCAATCGGGAATATGGCGCGGACGCCGCGCAGGAACGCTAGAACCACTCGACGCGAGTGACCGAGCGACCCAATACCTTCTCGACCTTCTTGCACAGTGACGGCGTGCCGTTGACCAGCACCGCCTCGGCGGCCTGTTTCATCATGGCCACGTCGTACATCGAATCGCCGTAGACCACCTGCCATGCGGTGACGCCATGTTCGGCCAGCGACTGAACCTTGCGCCGGCCCACGTTGTGTCGCAGCGGGCGCATGCCAAGCCAGCCCGGACGCAGCTGCGAAGCCACCACCTCGAGATGGGTCAGACCCAGTTGTTCGAGGATGCCATTCACCAACGTGTGCTCACAGCCGGTCACCACGATTACGCGGTCGCCCTGTGCCTGATGTCGGCGCAGCGCCTGCAAGCCATCACGACAGAACTGTTTCGGCCGTCGCGCCAAGGCGGCGGCGAATGTCTCCGCAGCGACGCGATAACTCCGCTCACTCAGTCCGAACAGGGCGATGCGCACCAGCACGCGCACCGGCAGCCGGCGCGAAAATGGCAGCTGCAGCAACAGCAAGGGCACGCTCAACAACGCAAGCAACCGACGCCACAGTGAACGGTAGCGTTCCCGCACGAACAGATAGAACGCGTCGCCATGGATCAGCACGCCATCGAAATCGAACAGGACGACACGTGGCAACGCCTCCTCCGCGTCGTCCGGCAACACCTCTGCATCCCCCATCAGCATGATGTTCACGGCGTGGCAAACAGCCGCCGCAGTTCGCTGCCCGGGTCTTCGGCACGCATGAATGCCTCGCCGACCAGGAATGCCTGGATGCCACCCTCGCGCAGGCGCGCCACGTCGTCCGGCGTGTGGATGCCGGACTCGGCCACCAGCACGCGGTCGTATTCCATCAATTCCTGCAGCGCCAGCGAGGTTTCCAGCGACGTCTCGAAGCTGCGCAGGTTGCGGTTGTTGACGCCGATCAGCGGCACCGGCAAGGCCAGTGCGCGCTCCAGCTCTTCCTCATCGTGCACTTCGCACAACACGTCCATGTCCAGCTCGGCCGCCAACAGCGAGAGCTGCAGCAGCACGTCGTCATCCAGTGCGGAAACGATCAGCAGGATGCAGTCGGCGCCGATCGCCCTTGCCTCGTACACCTGGTACGGATCGATGATGAAGTCCTTGCGCAGCACCGGCAGCGAACACGCCGCACGCGCCTGCTGCAGGAACGCCTCACAGCCCTGGAAGAAGTCATTGTCGGTCAGCACGGACAGGCAGGCAGCACCGGCGGCCTCGTAGCTCGCCGCGATCGCGGCAGGATCGAAGTCGCCGCGGATCAGACCCTTGCTCGGGCTGGCCTTCTTAACTTCGGCGATTACCGCGGGCAGGCCCGCGGCAATTTTCGCCTCGATCGCCGCGCCGAAACCGCGGGTGGGCGGAAGCGAGGCGATGCGCTCGACCAGCGCGTCTTCGGAGACGAGCGCTCGGCGCTCGGCCACTTCTTCCGCCTTGCGGGTCAGGATGCGATTGAGAATGTCGGTCATGGCATATCACTGATGGATGGTGCGCGATCGGTGCGCGAGGGAGTCCGTGGCAGCACGCGTGAGGTCAATCGCTGGCGGGCGCCAGACCGGCAAGCTGCCGTGTAACCGCCACGAACGCCCGCATCTTCGCATGCGCTGCGCCGCTGGCAATCGTCGCACGCGCCAGCTCGATGCCATCGGCTATCGACCCCACCACATCGGCCGCGTACAACGCCGCGCCAGCATTGAGGCAGACGATGTCATGCGGTACGCCCGGCTCACCCTGCAATGCGTCCAGCAGCATCGCCCTGGACTCTTCCGCGTTGTCGACCCGCAGGTTGCGGCTGGATGCCATCGCCAGGCCGAAGTCCTCCGGCTCCACCTCGTACTCTCGGACCACGCCGTCGCGCAACTCGCCGACCAGGGTCGCCGCGCCCAGCGAAATCTCGTCCATGCCGTCGCGACCCCAGACCACCAGCGCATGCCGTGCACCAAGCTGCTGCAGCGCGCGCACCTGGATGCCGACCAGATCGGGATGGAACACTCCCATCAGGATGTTCGGCGCGCCGGCCGGGTTGGTCAGCGGGCCGAGGATGTTGAACAGCGTGCGCACGCCCATTTCCTTGCGCACCGGTGCCACCACCTTCATCGCCGGATGATGGTTCGGGGCGAACATGAAGCCGATGTCGGTCTCGGCCATGCACGCGGCGACCTGCGCCGGCGTGAGGTCGATCGATGCGCCCAGCGCCTCCAGCACGTCGGCGCTGCCGGATTTGGATGACACGCTTCGGCCGCCGTGCTTGGCCACCCGCGCACCAGCTGCCGCCGCGACGAACATCGAGGCGGTGGAGATATTGAAACTGGAGGCACCGTCACCGCCGGTACCGACGATGTCGATGAAGTGATCGTGCGCCGGCGCCTCCACCTTCGCCGACAGCTCGCGCATTACCCGCGCCGCGCCGGTGATCTCGCCCACGGTTTCCTTCTTCACGCGCAGGCCGGTGATGATCGCCGCCGTCATCAGCGGAGTCACCTCGCCACTCATGATCTGGCGCATCAGCGCGATCATTTCGTCGTGGAAGATCTCGCGATGCTCGATCGTGCGCTGCAGGGCCTCCTGCGGCGTGATGGTGAGGTTGCGCGTCGCCGCGCTCATGCCGCCGCCCGCAGCGGCTGGCCCAGGAAATTGCGCAGCAGGTCATGACCATGCTGGGTGAGGATCGATTCGGGATGAAACTGCACGCCCTCGACCGCCAGCGTCTTGTGGCGCAGGCCCATGATCTCGTCGATCGTGCCGTCCGGATTCTCCGTCCACGCGGTGACTTCCAGGCAATCAGGCAACGACGATTTCTCGACCACCAGCGAGTGATAACGCGTCGCCTCGAACGGGTTCGGCAGCCCGGCAAACACGCCCTGCCCGCGATGGATCACCGGCGAGACCTTGCCGTGCATGATCTGTTTCGCGCGAATCACCTTGCCGCCGAACACCTGGCCGATCGCCTGATGGCCAAGACACACGCCAAACACCGGAATCTCCCCGGCCAGCTCACGCAGCACATCCAGCGACACGCCCGAATCATCCGGCGTGCCGGGTCCCGGCGAAATCATGATGTGCGATGGCCGCAGCGCACGAATGGCGGCGACGTCCAGCGCGTCATTGCGCACCACCTTGACCGTCTGCCCCAATTCGCCCAGATACTGCACGAGGTTGTAGGTGAAGCTGTCGTAGTTGTCGATCATCAGCAGCATGGCGGGTATCGCTTCCGTGGTTTTGGCGCAGTGCGTCATGATAACCACAGTACGCCCCGCCGGGTTCCCGCGTGAGCCGACGACGCCGTTGCTCAGCCGCGTGGCGCCAGCATCGCCGCCGACACGCCCGCGTCCACCAGCGGTGGCGGCAGCGGCAGGCCCAGCGCGATATGGGCGCAGGCCTCGGCCATCGCGGCGCTGGTCTGGATGCCATAGCCGCCCTGCGCAGCCACCCAGAAGAAGCCGGGCGCATCCGGCGCGAAGCCGCCGACCAGGTCGCCATCGGCGACGAAAGAGCGCAGCCCGGCCCAGGTCCGCCGCGGCCGGCGGATGGTCATCGTGGTGGCTTCCTCGATGTTGTGGATGCCCAGCGCGATGTCGTATTCCTCCGGCTGCACGTCGTGCGGCTCGACCGGATCGGCATTGGCACAGGAGCCGAGCAACAAGCCCGCGTCCGGCTTGAAGTAGAAGCTCTCGTCGAAGGCATTGATGAACGGCCAGTGTGCGGTGTCGAGGTTTTCCGGCGGATCGAACACGAAGGCGGAGCGCCGTTTGGGCGTGATGCCGATGGGAGCAACACCCGCCAGTACCGCGACCTGATCGACCCATGCGCCGGCCGCATTGAGCAGCAACGGTGCGCGGAACGTATGCTCGCCGTCGTCCACCTGCCAGCCTGCCGCGCCATGACGGATCGCGCGGATGTCGACGTTGAGGCGCAACTGGCCACCGCGGGCGCGCAGGCCGCGCAGAAAACCTTGATGCAGTTCGTTGACGTCGATATCGGCGGCGCCCGGCTCATGCAGCCCGATCTGTGCAAAAGCGGGTTTCAGTACCGGCACGGTGGCCTGCAGGTGCGCGGCATCGTGCAGTTCGATGTCGCGGCTGTACGGCACGATCGCGTCGTACAGCGCGCGCACCTCGTCCGCCTGTGCGGCGGTACCGATCAGCGTGGCACCGCGTGGCGTGAGGATCGGCTGCGCCGCGAACCCCGCCGGCGGGCAGGCCAGGAACGGGCGCGCGGCACGGGTCAGCGCGCGCACCTGCGGCGAGCCGTAGGTTTCGCTGAACAGCGCCGCCGAGCGGCCCGTGGAATGCATGCCGGCATACGCTTCACGTTCCAGCACCAGCACCCGCGCATGCGGCGCGAGGAAATAGGCGACCGACGCGCCGGCCATGCCGGCACCGATCACGATGGCATCGAAGTCATTCATGCGACGGGCTCTGTTGATTCGGCGGTATCGCGCCGTGACTGCCGGTTGACCACGCTGGTGGCGGTGAGATCGGCGGTGACATTGCCCAGCGTGGCCAGCGCATCGGGAATGGTATCGACCGCCAGCATCAGGCCGAGCGGACTCAGCGGCAGACCCATCGCCTGCGCCACCGGCAGATTGGTCGCCACGAAGGTGACCTGCCCCGGCAGACCCACCGAACCCAGGCTGATCACCACCGCCAGCAATGCGCCGGCCAGCAGCTGCGCGGTGGACAGGTCGATGCCATATGCCCAGGCGATGAACACCGCCGAAGTGACGTATTGCACCGGGCTGGTCAGCCGGAACAGGCTCACCGCCATCGGCAGCACCAGCGCGGCGACCTGTTTCGGATAACCCAGTCGGCGATCGGCGCTTTCCAGCATCGCGGGCAGCGAAGCCAGCGAGGACTGCGTGCTGATCGCCACCACCTGCGCCGGCACCAGCGCCGGCACGAAGCGGCGCAACCGCTCGCCACCGAAGATCAGCGCCACCGGCAGCATCATGGCGGTGACCGACAGGTACAGCAGACACTCCACCAGCACGTAGACACCGAGCGCGCTGAGCATGCCCAGCCCCGAGCGGGCGCATACGGACAGGATCAGGGCGAACACGCCCAGCGGCGCCACCCACAACACCCAGCGCACGATCACGATCATCGCATCGGCGATCGCCTGGAAGAATTCCACCAGCATCGCGCGGCGCGTCGGCTCGATCCGGGTCAGCGCGAAACCCAGGAACAAGGCGAACACCACCAGCGGCAGCATTGCGCTCTGCGCAGCGGCCATGACCGCGTTGTTCGGCACGATCGCCACCAGCGTATCGACCCAGTTCGGCGCCACTTGCGCGGCGGCAGGCATGCTGGCGTGATCGAGCGCCGTGATCAGCGCGGGGTTGTGCGGAAACAGCGAGAACACCAGCGGTGCAGCCAGCGCCGCAAACAGGGCGCCGCCGGTCAGGATCACCATGAACGTCACGATCGCGCGGCGTGCAATACGCCCGGAAGCGGCCGCGTCGGTCGCCGTGTTCACGCCAACCACCACCAGCGCCAGCACCAGCGGCACCACGGTCATCTGCAGCGCGTTGAGCCACAACTTGCCGATCGGCTGCACGACGTTCGCCACCTGCAGCGCCACGCTTTCATTCCAGCCGGCCAGCAGCAAGCCGATCACCGCACCGGCAGCCAGTCCGGTCAGCACCCGTGAGGTTGCACTCATCGTGCAGCACCTGTCGCGGCGATGGCCGGCAATTGCCATTCCCCGCGCAGCCGTTCGTATTCGGCCTGCGGCAACAGGACGAAGACCGGATGATCCTGCGGCTTCAGCCACGCCAGCAACGATTGCATCACTGGCGGCGTCATCGCGGTGCAACCGGCAGTGGCATCGGTGGGCGACTTCCACAGGTGCGCAAAGATGCAGCTGCCGCCGTTCGGTACCGCCTGCGGATTGTTCTCGATCACGAAGCCCATGCGATAACGCTGGTCGCCATTCGCGTGCAGGTCACGACGCATCGGTTCGGTGGAACCCTTCGCCGCGTCGGCACCGACCACCTTCGTGTCGACAATCTGGTTGTAGTGCTTCGCACCGCTGACGTCGACGCAGTACTCGGTGGCATTGAGCGCCAGATAGGGCATCGCGGTAGGCACGCTGGCGGCGTATCCGAAGGTGTCGCCGATGCGGAACACGCCGGCCGGGCTGCGATTGTCGCCCTCGCGCTTGATCGGGCCACCCTGCGGTTGCGGGTTCAAACCCAAACCCCAGCCCGCTCCGTTCTTGCCGATGGTCACCGGTGTGGCGGCGCGCACTTCGCGCCAGCCATCGCCATCGCGCGTGAACGTGCGCAGGGTGCCGTGGTCGACGTCCCAGCCCGGCGTGGTGACCAGGATCATCTGGCGGGCATCGCGCCATGGCGTAGTCGCCGCACCGGCGTGTGCCGTGCCAGCGACTACGGTGGCAAGCGTTAAGGCGACAAGAATTCGGCAGCGGGCAGTCATCGGCTTTTCATCCGGCGGGTATGAAGTCATGCAACGCGTAGGAGCCCGCTGGCGGGCGATGCTCTTGTTCCGGGACGCCATGACTGGAGCATCGCCCGCCAGCGGGCTTCTGGCACGGCACGATTCGCTCGGCACGGCTACGGCTCCAGCATCAACTGGATGCGATCGAGATTGGCCAGCAACTGCGCATGCCGATCCTCGTGGCCTTCGCACAATTGCACGAACACGCCGTCGAGCAGGTGTTGCAGCGACGACTGGTACAGCAGCGGCTGGATGTACGGCAGTTCGTCGTGAGCCGATACCACCAGCGCCAGATCCGCCAGCGTGCGCAGCGGGTTGGCGGTATGCCGTGTCACCGTGATCACCTGGCCACGGCGCTCGCGGAAGTAGCGACTGATCTTGCACAACGCCGGATGATTGCCGTGTTCGGAGAACACCAGCAGCACGTCACCGGCTGTTGCCGCGGAGACATTCGCGGTCATGCGCGAGGTGTCGAAGTTGTGCACCGTGAGGATGCCCAGCAGCGACAGCTTCAGCGCGAAACCCCGCGCATAGATGTCGTCTTCACCGAGGCCGATGATGAACACCTTGCCGGCGCGGCCGGCCTGCGAGATGGCCTCGGCCACCGCTAGCAGGGTTTCCGGCGGATTGATCAGCCGGGTCGCCTCCTCGGCTTCGGACTTGCGCCGCCACAGATAGCCCGGCGACGAGCCCACCTCGTCCACCGCGGCCGCGAATTCGGGTGTCTCGCCATGGTCGGCGCGGGCGATCGCCTCGCCGACGGAATACTTCAGGTCGGGATAGCCCTTGAACCCCAGCTTCTGGGTGAACTTGACCACGCTGGACTGGCTGATCCCCAGCGCGTTGGCCAGTTGCTGCGAGGAGTAGTCGCGCAGCAACTGCGCGTTCTCCAGCACGAAGTCGGCAATACGCCGCTCCACCGCCGACATCTGGTCGCGTTCCGAACGGATTTTGACCAGCGGTGACATCAAGCTTCCATCCTCTCCAGACCCCGAAAAAAGCCATGGTGCCGCAGCGAGAGCGCTGCCGGGCATTCGCCGCAGGCGTGCACTTGCCTCACAGCTTTTCCAGCCCGCGGATCTCGCGAATGCCCAGGCCGGGCGCATCCGTCACCGAGATTTCGGATTCGTTGAAGATTACCCCACCGTCGACCGGATTGAACTGGCACAACGAGGGTCCGTCGAGGTCGATCTTGGTGATCACGTTGGATTTGGCCACCGCCACGTGCACGGCAGCGGCCACGCTGATGCTGGTTTCGAGCATGCAGCCGATCATGCACTCGATGCCATACATGCCGGCGATGTCGGCGATCTTGATCGCATTGGAGATGCCGCCCGTCTTCATCAGCTTGATGTTGATGATGTCGGCCGCGCGCATGCGGATCAGCTCGATCACTTCCATCGGGCCGAACACGCTTTCGTCGGCCATCACCGGCGTGTGCACCCGTTCGGTGACATAGCGCATGCCGGCCAGGTCGCGCGCCTTCACCGGCTGCTCGATCAGCTCCAGCTTGATGCCGGCATCTTCCAGCGTTTGCAGCGCATACACCGCCTGCTTGGCGGTCCAGCCCTGGTTCGCGTCCAGCCGCAGCAGCGCGCGCCCTTCGACCGCCGCGTAGATCGCCTTGACCCGGTCGATGTCGACGCCGATGTCCTTGCCGACCTTGATCTTCAGCGACTCGAAACCGCGCTCCACCGCCGACACCGAGTCGGCCACCATCTTGTCGATGTAATCGACGCTGATGGTGATGTCGGTGGTGATCACCGGATCGCCACCGCCGAGCAGCTTGTACAACGGCGCCTTGTACAGCTGGCCCCACAGGTCGTAGATCGCGATCTCCACCGCCGCCTTGGCGCTGGTGTTCTTCTCCATCGACGACTGGATCAACTGGGTGAGATGGTTGAGGTCGGCGATCTCCTGGCCAATCAGCCGCGGCGAGATGTAGTGACGGATCGCATCGATGATCGAGCCATGGGTATCGCCGGTGATCACCGCGGTGGCCGGCGCCTCGCCATAACCCACGTGACCGCAGTCGGTGTGCACCATCACCACGATGTCCTCCACCGTGTTGACCGTGCGCAGCGCCGTCTTGAACGGTGTTTTCAGCGGAACCCGCAACATGCCGAACTGGATGTCGGTGATTTTCATGGGCAAACCTTCATGGAATCGGTGTCCTGTTTTTCTTCTTGGCTCAGCCGGCTCAGTTTCGAATGCGCACGATGCTGGTCATGCGATCGACAAAGGTCTGCTGGTCGTTGAACAGCATCGGCAGCAGCGGGGTGACCGATACGGCATTGAGTTTGACGTGGGCCTTGCTGCCGTCGGCCTTGCGGTAGCTCATGCCGCCGACGTCGTGGATCACCCAGGGTTGACCCTTGTATTGACCAATCACCATCATCACGTGGCCCGGGATGTAGACCATGTCGCCCACCTGCAGCGCATGGGCGGCCTTGATCCGCTCCTCGCGACTGTCTTTCGCGGTGAAGGCGCGATGCTCCAGCGCCGGGCTGATCGCCTGCTTGCTGGTGTTGCGTGGCATCTGCACGCCCATGCTGCGATACACGTCGGAGACGAATCCGCTGCAATCGCGCCCGTCATAGGCATGACCCCAACCGTAGCGCTCGCCGAGGAACTTGAACGCCTGGCGGATGAGGTTGGCGCGGGTCAGCGGCAGGTAGTCGGCCGCGGTGTCAGTGTTCTTCTGCAGCAGGGCGGGACTGAAACTCAGCGAGCCATCGGCCTTGCGCACCGGCAGATTGAGTACGTAGGTGGCGTACGGTGTCTGGCCGTTCACCGGCTGGTTCGGTGGCAGGTCGGTGACCAACGGCACGCGTGTCCCCATGTCCAGTTGCAACTGCGACACGGCCGGCACCTCACGGGTGAACACGGTGCGCACGCTGTCGCCGGTGACGATGCGGTACGGTTTCCGCCCGGCGTAGCCGAATACCTCGGCGGCACTGCCTTCGGCCACGTTGTTCTTTTCGGTCCAGGCCGCATACCGCGGACTGACCACGAACAGCCACTTGCCGTCGGCGCTGGCATGGGCGATCACCACCGGCGTGCCGGGGAATTCGGCGGTTTCCTGGAAGCGGTCGATGTCGGTGTCGCCGCGCTCGCTGAATACGCGCAGCGTGGTCGGGAATGTGCGCAGCGCGGCACGCTGCACGATCAGGCCGTAACGGGTTTTCTGCTGGGCGGGAATACGGTCGAGCGCGCGGTTGCCGACGATGCCGTCCAGCATCGCGGCGGTCACCGGCTTGCCATCGACATCGAACAGTGCGCGATCCGGCCGCGCGCCCAGCTCCGTGATCCACTGCTGGACGCGGGAACGTTCCAATGTCGTCGGCAGCGCTTGCAGGTCATGCATCGACGGGTCGACTTGCAGCAGCCTGGCGTTCTGCGCCTCGATCGCGGCCCGATCCAGGATGACCCGATCCGGCTGCGCCTGCAGGCCGACCCAGAACGCCGGCGTCAGCTGCGCGTCGCCCACGCCCAGCACGCCCGACGGTGGAATGGCCAGCGCGTCACCGGAGTCGCGCGCGAGCAACGGGGTACCGATCAGGGCCAGGGCGAGCGCCGTGGCGGCAAGCAGGGGAAGTCGCATCATTCTCGTCCTTTGTCGAGGTCGCATCAGGGAAGCGCCAGCGCCGACAGGATCGACGCCACCAGCAGGCCAAAGCCCGTACCCACGATGTAGCCGAGCAGAGCCAGCAGAATACCCACCGGCACCAGGGCGGCCGAATAGCTGGCTGCCAGGATCGGCGTGGCGGCCACGCCGCCAATATGCGCCAGCGAGGAAATCCCGCACAGATACAGATCGAAGCGAAACAGTTTGGCGAAACCCACCAGCAGCACCGCGTGGAGGGCAATCACGGTGATTCCGCACAGCAGGTACAGCGGCGCGGCGCCGATGCCGTGGAAATTGCTCTGCGAAGCGAGCACCGCCACCACGCTGATCAGCATCGCGCTGGAAATGGTGCTGGCGCCGGGGAACCGCGCCAGCGGCGTATGCGCTACCAGCAGGCCGCAACCGGTGGCCAGCAGGATCGTCCAGGTGGTGGCGCCCAGCATGCCGCTGACCGGAAGTCGCGCGGCCAGCCAACCGGCCAGCGCCGCCACCGCCAGCGCCATGCCCAGCCACAGCAGCACGCTGTCGTAGGTGATCGGCGCACTGGTTCGGGTCGGCGCCAGCGGAATGTCACCGCTGGATTTGGCCCGCGTCCAGCGATTGAAGGCCGGCGCCAGCCGCGCCACGGAAAACAGCACCACCACCCACATCGAATAGCCGATCGCGTCGGTCAGCAGAGACATCGCCAGGTGGGCATCGGACATGCCGATCGCCTGCTTCACCGCGATCATGTTGGCGCTGCCGCCGACCCAGCTGCCGGCCAGGGCGGCCAAGGGATGCCAGTCGTCGCCGGGCAGCCAGTGGCGGTAGATCATGAAGGTGGCGATGAAGGCCACGAACAGGCTGATCGAGGTGCAGGCGAACACGCCCAGCACGCGCGGACCCAGTTGCCAGATCGCCCGCAGATCGCAATTGATCATCAGCAGGAACAACAGCGCCGGCACCGCCTGCGAGACCAGCGTGGATTGCGCCGCCCTGATGTCCGCATTGACCTGCCACAAACCGGTGGCCGCCAATGCGGTCACCAGCAGATAAGTCAGCACGATGGGCGGCAACACCGAGAACAGCTTCCAGCCGAAGCGGCGTTCCAGCGCGGGGAACAGTCCGGCGGCAAGCAACATCAACGCCAGATAGGGCCAGACCGTGTGGATCACATGCATCCCCTTGTGGATCGTTCGCGGCTATCCGCTGGTGGGCGATTTTCGACCACCAAGGAATAGGTGATTCTTGTCGACTTCAATTGAAGCATAAATTATTGACCAGTATTTGCAAGCGTGTTACACAACGGTTTCGGGGGATTTGTCGCGGGGATGTTTGTCGATGGATACGTTGCTGCCTGTCACGCCGGTAATACGCCGCCACACTCGGGAACGGTGCCTTGTCGGCTGCCTGCTCGCCCTGCTGATCACGCTGCCGCTGGCCCATGCGGCCGGCGACCAGCAAGGCAAGTCGCTCGCCCCCATCATCGCCCAGATCGACGCCGGTCACTTCCATGCTGCCGACGCGTCGATCACCCGCGCGCTGGCGCAACCCCACCTGCCGGGCGACACGCAGCGGGCGCTGGCATTCCAGCGCGAACGCATGCGCCGGATCCTGCTCGACTTCACGCTGAGCCTCGACGAGGTCAAGGCGCGCGTACGCAAGCAGATTCCCGACCTGACCGATGCCGAGTTCGAAAAATGGAACGCGGCGGGCCTGTTCGAGCATCAGGTGATCGACGGCAAGACTCTCTACTTCAAGCGCTCACCGGGCAACCTGTTCCAGCTCAGCGCCGAGGCGCTGGCACGACGTGCGGACCAGAGGCCGCTCAGTCAGGGGCCGATGGAAGCGCTGAACGATCATCAACGCACGATCTACAAGACGGCCCTGGCCGAACATCGCAGCAGCGTGCTGCCGCGACGGCTGCGCATGACCCAGACCCTGACGGTCGCCGCCGATGCGGTGCCCGCCGGGGAGATCGTGCGCGCATGGATTCCGTATCCGCAGGCGGTGCCTGGCCAGCAGGAAGACATCCGTTATCTGGCCAGCGTGCCGGCGAAGCACCAGATCGCCGCCGCGTCCGCGCCACAGCGCACGGTGTATCTGGAGAAGCAGGCGCAAGCGGGTCAGAAGACGGTGTTCTCGGTCACGTACGAGTTGACCCAGTACGCGCAGTACCACGCCATTGATCCGGTACGCGTGGTGCCCGCCACCATCACTCCTGCGTTGGCGCCCTTCGTGGCCGAGCGCGCACCGCATGTCGTGTTCACCGAGGCGATGCGCGCGTTCTCGCGCAAGGTCGTCGGCGATGAAAAAAACGCGTACCGGATCGCGCAGAAACTGTTTGCCGCGGTCGATCAGATTCCGTGGGCCGGCGCGCGTGAGTACTCGACCATCTCCAACATCAGCGACTACGCGCTGCATGCCGGCCACGCCGACTGCGGCCAGCAGACCCTGTTGCTGATAACCCTGCTGCGCCTCAACGGTATTCCCGCGCGCTGGCAGTCCGGCATGGTGTTTTCCAACGACGGTACCGGCTACAGCAACATCCATGACTGGGGTTTCCTGTACCTGGCGCCCTACGGCTGGGTGCCGATGGATGTCACCACCGGCCGCCTGCACCCGACCGCGACGGATGCCCCCGCGCTGGAATGGTTCTACCTCGGCGGACTCGACGACTACCGTCTCGCCTTCAACAGCGACTTCCAGCGCCCGTTCCAGCCAGCCAAGCAGCAGTTCCGCTCCGACGACGTGGATTCGCAGCGCGGCGAAGCCGAATGGAAGGGCGGCAACATCTATTTCGACCAACTGGATTACGACTTCGACTGGCAGGTCCTGCCAGCGGCGCAGGGAAGCAGCAGCAACTAACCGAAAGCCTTCAATAGACATGGCATCGACGGCGTCGATGGGGAGATGGGGAAATGAGCAACAGTCGCAGCTTGCGCAGGACCGTACTATGCATGGCGCTCGGCCTTGGCCTGGCGTCCCTGGCGGCACCGGCCGCCTTTGCCGGCAACAACGATGGCTCGGTAGTCGGTCATGCCGAAGCCGGCGCGGTGATCACCGCGGTGAATCCTGCCACCGGCCTGACCCGCACAATCACCGCCGATCAGCGCGGCAATTACCGTTTCCCGTTTCTGCCCGTCGGTGACTACACGATCAGCGCCAGCGTGAATGGTCAGCCACTGGGCCAGACACGCACCGTGACCGTCAGCCTCGGCAACGCCACCACGCTGGATCTTGGCGGCTCCCCCCATGCCACGAATCTCTCGGCCATCCAGGTCACGGGCAACGGCTTGCCGGTGATCGACGTGACCTCGACCGAATCAGCCACCAACGTGTCCCGTGCCGAACTGGTGCGCCTGCCGGTTGATCAGAACGTCACCTCGGTCGCGTTGCTGGCACCGGGCGTGGTCAAGGGCAACGCCAGCTTCGGCGGCATTTCCTTCGGCGGCTCGTCGATCGCCGAGAACGCGTTCTACGTCAACGGCCTCAACGTCACGGACTTCTACAACCGCAACGGCTTCTCCGAGGCACCGTTCGCCTTCTACGACCAGTTCCAGGTCAAGACCGGCGGCTACTCGGTGGAGTTCGGTCGCACCACCGGCGGTGTGGTCAATGCGGTGGCCCGCTCGGGCACGAATGAATTCAAGGGCGGCATGGAGGTCACCATGGAGCCGGGCAACTGGCACTCGCGCGCGGACGACCAGTACGACGCTGCCGGCAAACGCTATATCACCGCCAGTCACGACCAGGACTCGCTGGTGAAGACCAACGTCTGGGCCTCGGGCCCGATCATCAAGGACAAATTGTTCATCTTCGCGATGTACGAGGCCCGCGGAAGCACCCCGCGGAACACCAACAACGCGGGCACCACACTGACCACCAACAACGCGGACACCGGCTTCTGGGGCACCACGATCGATTGGAACATCACCGACGGCAACGCTCTGCAGTTGATGGCGTTCTCCGACAAGAACAAGAACGTCGGTGATGTCTATGGCTACGACTACGACACCAATACCATCGGCTCCCGCACCAACCAGATCTTCTCGGACACCGGCGGCAAGAACTGGGCGCTGACCTGGACCAGCTACCTCACCAACGACTTGTCGATGAAGCTGATGTACGGCCGCAACGAGCGGCACTCATTCGCCCGCTCGCAGCTGGATGTCGACTGCAACTACATCGGCACGACCAACGCCTTCATGGCAGCCCACGATCCCGGCGTGCAGATTGGCTGCACCAGCAACTCCACCGTCTACGATCGCACTGACATCCGCAAGCAGGCGCGCGCCGACTTCGAGTGGACCCTTGGCGATCACCTGCTGCGCTTCGGCTACGACCACGAGAACGACACGTCCGACTACAACCGGTACTACGCCGGACCGGGCGCGTTCTATTACAACCTCTACACCGCCAGCGCCGGCTCCACCATTCCCAATGGCGGCGTGATGCCGGCTGGCTACGACGCCTATATCCGCGCGCGGCGCTACGAGATTTCCGGCACCTTCACCACCAAAAACGCCGCCTATTACATTGAAGACAACTGGCAGGTCACGCCCAACCTGGTGCTGAACGCCGGTGTGCGCAACGACAGTTTCGACAACCAGGACGCCGCAGGCCGCAGCTATATCAAGATGAGCCGGCAGATCGCACCGCGGCTGGGCTTCTCCTGGGACATGAAGGGCGATGGCAGCACCAAGCTGTTCGGCAACCTCGGTCGCTACTACCTGCCGGTGGCCAACGTGATCAACATCAAGCAGGCCGGTGGTCTGCTTGACGAACGTACCTACTACGCCTTCGACGGCTGGCAGACCCAGACCCTCAACGGCGTGGAGTACGCGATCCCGAAACTCGGCCCACAGATCGGTGCGGTGGACGATTCGCAGGGCAACGGTACCGTCGGCGACCTGCGTTCGGAGGTCGACAAGAACATGGACCCGGTTTACCAGGATGAAGCAATCCTTGGTTTCCAGCAGTTGATCAGCAACAACTGGTCATGGGGTGCCAGCGCCACCTATCGGCGCCTGCACAACGCGATCGACGACATGGAAATCAGCGCCACCGCGAAGTGCGGCGAAGACGGCTACATCGGGTGGGTGATGGCCAACCCCGGCAAGAAGGTCACCGTCTGGGGTGACACCAACTGCGACGGCACCGCGGATGGCTATGTCACCGTGGACACCTCGAAAGAAGGCTGGGCGATGTACGACGCCGACGGCAATTACCTGGGCCAGCGTGGCTGGGTGAAACCCAAGCGCACCTACGCTGCCCTCGAGTTGCAGTTGAACCGGGCGTGGGACGAGAAATGGTCGATGAATGCCTCGTACACGATGTCCTGGAACCGGGGCAATGCCGAAGGCCCGGTCAACTCCGATACCAACTTCGATGACACCGGCCGCACCGAGAACTTCGACGATCCGTGGGTGAACCTCGGCGGCGACGGCTATCTGCCCAACGATCGCCGGCACCAGTTCAAACTGCGTGGCACCTATGCGCTGACTCCGCACTGGCAACTCGGTGCCGACGTGAACGCCGCCTCGGGCGGGCCGATCACCGGCTTCGGCGTAGGCAACCCGTACGATGCCAAGAACTACCACAGCTACTACATCTGTGTGCAGAACTGCGACGCGAGCGCCTCCGAGGATCGCATCTACGAGCGTTCGCCGCGCGGCAAGTACGGCCGCCTGCCATGGACCTTCACCCTCAATGCCGGCATCAGCTACATCAAGCCGTTCGACGGCGGCGAGTTCCGGGTGAAACTGGCGGTCTACAACTTGCTCAACCAGAAGCGGACGACGGCGGTCGACCAGGATCTGCAAACCGACATCGGCGATGTCAAGGATTCGAACGGAATGGACACCGGTATCGGCGCGCTGAATCCCACCTTCAGGCAACCACTCGGTTTTCAATCGCCGCGCTTCACCCAGCTGACGATGTCCGTCAATTTCTGATCGTCCTCCCCGATCGCGGCCCGCCCACTGGCGGGCCGCTCTTTTTTGAGCTTCCCCCACTTGGCGAAAGAACCTCAAGCCATGCCCATGCAACCCATTCGCACGGCAACGCAGCAGCCCGACCCGCCAATGAACGATGGGCTTCGACTCTTCGACGGTGTCGACCTGGCTCGACTGGCCGAGCGCGTTGGCACGCCCCTGCATGCCTATTCGGCCAGCGCCATCCGTCGACGCATCGACGAACTGCACGCAGCCCTGCACGGCCAGGATGCGCTGATCTGCTACGCCGTGAAGGCCAACTCCAACCATGCCATCCTGCAACTGATGACCCACGCCGGCGTGGGTGCAGACATCGTCTCGGTGGGCGAACTGCGCCGCGCCCTGCATGCCGGCATGCCCGCCGACCGCATCGTGTTCTCCGGGGTCGGCAAGAATGCCGATGAAATCGCCGGCGCACTGAATGTCGGCATCCAGCGATTCAATGTGGAATCGCATGACGAGCTGCTCACCCTGCAGCGGGTGGCCCGTGCGCAAGAGGTCGTGGCGCGCGCCGCGGTACGCATCAACCCCGACGTGGATGCGCAAACCCACGCGAAGATTTCCACCGGCAAGTCGGAAAACAAGTTCGGCGTCAGCATCGACGAGGCACGCCTCTGGTTTGCCGGGCGCGACTCGCTCAGCCATGTGCAACTCGACGGCCTGCACGTGCATATCGGCTCGCAGATCCTCAACCTCGATCCGTTCCGCCTCGCCCTGCAGCGGGTCGCCGCGTTCTGGCGCGAGCTTGACCAGGCGGGCCACCCGATCCGCAGCATCGACGTCGGCGGCGGCCTGGGCGTGTGCTATCGGGAGGGCGTCGACCAGCCGGTGGCCGCGGCCGATTACATCGGGGTGGTTCGCGAGGCGCTGGCCGGCTACCAAGGTCGGCTGCTGCTGGAGCCAGGCCGCTATCTGGTCGCCGAGGCGGGCGTGCTGCTGACCCGGGTGATTCGCATCAAGTCCGGCACTGAACGTCAGTTTCTGGTGCTGGATGCGGCGATGAACGACCTGCAGCGACCCAGCCTTTACGACGCCTGGCATGACATCGTGCCAGTCGTCGACCAGGGGCGCCCGCTGACCACCTACGACATCGTCGGCCCGGTTTGCGAAACCGGTGACACCTTCGCCCGCGCGCGCAGCTTGCCCGAGTGCGCCGCCGGCGACCTGTTGCTGATCAGGGCCACTGGCGCGTACGGTGCGTCGATGGCGTCCACCTACAATTCGCGGCCGTTGGCGGCCGAGGTACTGCTGCAGAACGGCCGCTACGCCGTGGTGCGGCGCCGCCAGCACTTCGAGGAAATGATCGCCGGCGAACAGCCGGCACGTCACTGGGAGACTGCATGAACACCACGCTTCGCTTTGCCCTGCTGGCCGCACTGGTCACCAGCACCGCTGTCTCGGCCAAGGCCGCGCAGGATCCGCCGATCACCATCGACAGCCACGTCGATATCCCGTTTACCTACATGGCCGAGCCGCGCTTCGACGCTGGCAAGGACACCCGCCTGCTGGTCGACCTGGGCAAGATGGAGCGCGGTGGACTCAACGCGGCGTTCTTCGTGATCTGGGTGCCGCAACACAAGCTCGACGCCGCCGGCTACGCCAGGGCGGTGCAGCAGGCCAGCCAGAAGTACGACGGCATCGGCCGCATGCTGATGATGTATCCCGACCGCATCCGCCCCGCCACCACCCCCGAACAGCTGATGGCGAACCACAAGGCCGGCCTGCTCTCGGCCACCATCGAGATCGAGAACGCCTACTCGCTCGGCCACGATCTCCATCGTCTTGATGCCGCATTCGACCGCGGTGCCCGCTCGCTCGGCCTGGTCCATGTCGGCAACAACGACCTGTGCACCAGCTCGTTGCCCGATACCGAGCACGGCGAGCCGGCGATGAACAGCCCCGGCGACACCGGCATGAGCGACTTCGGTCGCGCCGCGGTGAAACGCGCCAACCAGCTCGGCATGATGGTCGATGTCTCGCATGCCTCCGACAACTGCGTGCGCGAGGCGCTCAAGCTGTCCACGGCGCCGATCATCGCCTCGCACTCCGGCGCCCGCGCGGTACTCGACCATCCACGCAACCTGCCCGACGACCTGTTGCGCGCAATTGCCGCCAAGGGCGGCGTGATCGACGCCGTGGCCTACAAGGAATTCCTGAAGAAGGACCCCGGCCGCGAGGCCGCCGAGAAAAAGCTGGATGACGCCATCGCCAAACAGGCCGGCGAGAAAGAGTACGACAGCGACAGCGACGACTACCGGCCGGAAATGGAAGCCGGCATGGCCCAGATCCAGAAGAAATATCCGCTGGCCACCCTTGATGACTACATTAGACAGATCAGGCATATGGTGAAGGTGGCCGGCATCGACCACGTCGGCCTCGCTTCCGACTTCGATGGCGGCGGCGGCATCACCGGCTGGAAGGACGCCAGCGAAACCCGCAACGTCACCGCGGCGCTGCGCAAAGCCGGCTTCAGCGACGCCGACATCGCCAAACTGTGGGGCGGTAACCTGCTGCGCGTCTGGGGCGAGGTCGAGCGTCATGCGCAGCACTGAGGAAAGTGACGGCGGACTACTCCCTCCTCGACGACCGAAGGAGGTCACGGTGAATCGACGTGCAGGTGGATGGGGTTGCGGTGCTCTTGCTCTGGTGCTCTCACTACTGTGCTCACCCTGCGGAGCTTCCGCCCAACCCGCCAGCCGCACCTACGACAAGATCGTCGACGCCGTGATCGCCCGCTATCATCTGCCCGGCATCGCCGTCGGCGTGATCGAGAACGGCAAGGTGGTCTATGTCCGCAGCGCCGGCGAAACCGTCGCCGGCTCCGGCCACAAGATCACGCCGCAAACCCTGTTCAAGATCGCCTCCAACAGCAAGGCGATGACCACCGCCCTGCTCGGCCGGCTGGTCGACCAGGGCAAGCTGCGCTGGGACGATCCGGTCACCCGATACCTGCCGCAGTTCCGCATGAACGACCCGTGGGTCACCGCCAACATGCGCGTGGCCGACCTGCTCACCCACTCCAGCGGCCTGCCCGAAGGCGGCGGCGACCTGATGCTGTGGCCGGAACCGAACGCGTTCACTCGCGCCGACATCATCCACGGCCTGCGTTTCATCAAACCCGCCTACAGCTTTCGCTCGAAGTATCAGTACGACAACCTGCTCTACGTGGTTGCCGGCGAAGTGGCCGCCGCGGCCGGCGGCGCGTCGTACGAAACACTGATGCACCGCGAAGTGTTCGAGCCGCTCGGACTGGACCGTTGCCAGGTTGGCGCGTGGAACCGCGACACGGTCGGCGACGTGGCCGAGCCGCATCGCCGCGACGGCGACCGCAACGTGGCGATCGACCAGGACGGCGCGGAGATTCCCGCGATCACCTCGGCCGCCGCCGGCGGCATCCGCTGCGACCTCAGCGACATGCTCAGCTGGGCGCGCAGCTGGCTGGTGCCGACCCACGCGCAACTGCAGTGGCTGTCGTCGGTGCAACGCGACGTGCTGCAGGCGCCGCACATGTTGATCCCGGTGTCCGCTCAGCGACGCGCGTGGGACAACAGCCACGTGATGGCCTACGGCTATGGCTGGCGCATGACCGACGTGGACGGCCAGTGGCTGGTCTGGCACACCGGCACGCTCAACGGCATGTACTCGATGCTGGCGCTGTTGCCGGATCGCAAAAACGGCTTCGTGTTCATGATCAATGGTGAAGCGGACGACGCCCGCACCGTGCTGGGCGAGATGCTGACCAAGCACTTCACCGCACCGGATGAAAAGCGCGACGTGGCCTGGTACGGCGACGCGCTACAGCAGCAGGCCGCCCAGCGCCCCGCCGACTCGAGCGCGCCGGATACCTCGACCCAACGGCCGGCCAGCACCTCCGAACTGGCCACATGGAGCGGCACTTACCGTGACGCGTGGTTCGGCGACATCTCGCTGTGTCCCCGTGCTGGTCGGGTGCGTTTCTCCGCTGCGAAATCGCCGAACCTGGCCGGTACCGTGATGCGCCTGGGCGACCGCTACCTGGTGCACTTCGACGATCCGGGCAACCTCGATGCCTGGTTGAACTTCCACGCCGCATCCGACAAGCAGCCGATCACCCTGCGCATGGCCAAGCTCGACCCGCAAGGCGACTTCAGCTCCGACTACGAAGACCTCGCGTTCCAGCGCAGCGGGAGCTGCCGCCCATGACCACCCTCCTCCCCCGCAGGAGCCCGCTCGCGGGCGATGCTCTTGCTCTGAATGTCCGAAGAAAGGGCATCGCCCGCGCGCGGGCTCCTGCGAGAACCGGGTGGATCGGCTACCTGCTCGCACTCGCGTTATTCGGCGCCACCGTCCATGCGGCCGAACCGCCACCCACCTTGTCACCTGCCACGACCGCCGCCGCGGCCAACCTGGTCGACATCCGCACGCTGGTGCCGGACATCGCCGAGGACATCAAATACGCCGGCAGCGACAACTTTACCGGCGCCCCGGTGGACGGCTATCTGGCACCCAAGTGCCTGCTGTTGCGGCCGGTCGCCGAAGCGCTGGCAAGGGTCGAGCACGATCTGCGTGCGCAACACCGGCGCCTGAAAATCTGGGACTGCTACCGCCCCACCCGCGCGGTGGCGAACTTCGTGCGCTGGGCACATGACCTCGGCGACCAGCGCACCAAGCTGCAGCACTACCCCGCGCTGGACAAGTCCACCTTGCTCGATGGCTACATCGCACCGATTTCCGGCCACAGTCGCGGCGCCACCATCGACCTCACCCTGCTGCGCTGTGCCGTTGACGGCACGCACTGCGAGCCGCTGGACATGGCCACCGATTTCGACTTCTTCGACGTGCGCGCCCACACCGATGCGCCCGGCATCACCGCGCAGCAGCTGGCCAATCGCCATCTGCTGCGCGATGCGATGGCGCGCGAAGGATTTCGCAACTATCCGCTGGAATGGTGGCACTACACACAGTCACCCGAACCGACACCGCATACGATTTACAACGTGCCCGTGCAATGACCGATCACGTCGCCAACTTGCCGGACGCCGTGGGACGGGCACTGCGCGCCGGCCGTTCGACATGCCGCTTTGCACTCCGCAGGCGCGGCGGACAATGTCCGTCCTGCGGCGTCGTGCGGTCGTCGTGCGCGATGCGGTGAGAAATCACGAACAACCAGGTGAATATTTGTCATGCGTAAAGTGTTTGTCAGCCTCGCCATCACCCTCCTGCTCGGCGGCTGCTCCGCCGGGGTCAAGCCGGTCGATCCGATCGACGCGCTGATGCAGCGCTACAACGGCGATGTGCCAGGCGCGTCGCTGCTGGTGCTCAAGAACGGCAAGCCGATCATTCGCCGCAGTTACGGCCTGGCCAATGTTGAAGACAATGACGATGCCGGACCGGATACGAACTACCGCCTGGCCTCGGTCACCAAGCAGTTCACCGCCGCGGCGATCCTGCTGCTGGCCGAGAACGGCCGTCTGAATCTGGATGATCCCGTGCGCCGCTGGTTGCCGACGCTGCCCGGGGATACCGCGGGTGTCACCCTGCGCCAGTTGCTCACCCATACCGGCGGGCTGGTCGATTACGAAGACCTGATTCCGCCAGGCACCACCGACCAGGTGAGCGACCAGGACGTGCTGCGGATGGTGGCGTCCACGTCGAAAACCTATTTCGCGCCCGGCACCGCCTACCGTTACAGCAACACCGGCTACGTCCTGCTGGGGCTGGTGGTCGAGCGCGCCTCGGGGTTTAGCCTGCCGCTGTACCTGCAACAACGCATCTTCCAGCCGCTGCACATGAACCATACGCTGCTGTATCAGCGCAGCGGACCGGAGGTGGACCACCGCGCCTACGGCTACAGCGAGGCAAACGGTGCGTGGACACGCACCGACCAGAGCGCCACCAGCGCCACCCGTGGCGATGGCGGCATCTATTCCTCGATCGACGACCTCGCCAAGTGGGATGCGGCGCTGTACGACAACCGGCTGCTCAGCGACGCCTCACGCAAGCTCGCCTTCACCGCCCACGTGAAAGTCACCGGCGAACCCTATGAGGCCGGTTACGGCTATGGCTGGCGCATCACCGGCGATACCCTGTGGCACTCGGGCGAAAGCATCGGCTTCCGCAACGTGATCGTGCGCTGGCCCAAGCAGCACCTCACGGTGATCCTGCTCAGCAACCGCAACGACCCCGAGCCCTACCGCACCGCGCTGGCGATTGCCCGACCCTATCTGCAGGAACCTTGATGCCTCATCTGATCCACAAGACCAGTCTGTTGCGCGGCGCCGCCGTGCTGGCACTGGCAGCACTGCTCGGCGCTTGCGCCCACGCGCCGCCCCACAATCCGCTGGCGACCTGGGTGCCCTCGCCGAACCACGACATCCGCCGCCCGGTGCTGATCGTGGTGCACTACACCAACCAGCATTCGGTGCAGGAAAGCCTGGATACCTTGCGCACAGCCAACAGCGGCGGCCCGGTCAGCGCGCACTATCTGATCGGCGCGGACGGTCATATCTACCAGTTGGTCGCCGACCAGTTGCGGGCGTGGCACGGCGGGCCGGGGCGCTGGGGCACGATCACCGACATCAACTCCGCCTCGATCGGCATCGAACTGGACAACACCGGCGCCACCCCGTTCGCCCAGCCGCAGATCGACAGCCTGCTGCGCCTGCTGACCGACCTGACCACGCGCCTGCACATTCCGCGCACGCAGATCGTCGGCCACCAGGATTTCGCACCGGCGCGCAAGGACGATCCGGGCCCGTTGTTTCCCTGGCAGCAACTCGCCGCCGCGGGCTTCGGGCGCTGGCCGCAAGGCGTGCTGATCGATCCGCCGGCAGGCTTCGATCCGTGGATGGCGCTGGCGCTGATCGGCTATCCGCTGGATGACCGTGCCGCGACCGTGCGCACCTTCCACAACCACTTCCGCGGCATGGGCGGCGATGCGCTGGACGCGCAGGACCTGCGCATCCTGTACAACCTCGCGCAACAGATCGAAGCGGAGGGCGACAAGTAGGTCGCCGGGCTCAGACTTCCAGCCGATCGTCCGGCCGCGCCACCATCGTGTACAGCGCCGGCATCAGGAAGATGCTGATCAGCAGCCGGGTGAACAGGCCGCTGACGATGACCAGCGCGAACGGGCGCTGGGTATCGGTACCCACGCCGGTGGCCAGCGCCGCCGGCAGCAATCCCAACGCTGCCACCAGCGCCGTCATCATGATCGGGCGCAGGCGCAGGATCGCCGCTTCGCGGATCGCCTCGGCCACCACCACGCCGTTGCGCCGCAGCTCGTTGACGTAGGAGATGTAAACCACCGCGGTCTGCACCGAAACGCCGAACAGCGCGAGGAAGCCGATGCCGGACGACACCGAGAACGGCGTGCCGGTCAGCCACAGCGCGATGATGCCGCCCGCCGGCGCCGACAGCACCACGCCGAGCACGGTGATGAAGGGAAACTTGAAGTTGTTGTACAGGGTGAACAGCAGCAGGAAGATCAACCCCACCGTCAGCGGCACGATCAGGTTCAACTGCGCACGCGAAGCGGTGTATTCCTTGTATTCGCCGCCCCAGTCGAGCCGATAGCCCTGCGCCAGCTTCACCTTCGCGTTGACCTGCCCGATCGCATCCTCGACCGCCCCGGCGAGGTCACGGCCTTCCACCGAGAACTGCACGCCGATGTAGCGCGAGTTGTCCTGCCGGTAGATGAAGGAGGCGCCATTGGTCACCTGGATAGTGGCGAATTCCTTCAGCGGCAATTGCTGGCCGCCCGGCGTCGCCACCAGGATGTTGCCGATCTCCTCGGCGTTGTCGCGGTACTGGTGATCCAGCCGCACGACCAGGTCGAACTGCTTCTCGCCCTGAATCACCTGCGTCGCCACGTCGCCGCCGATCGCGGTCTGGATCATGCCGTTGATGTCGTCCACGTTCAAACCGTAACGGGCGATCGCCGCGCGGTTGATGGTGATGCTCAGACTCGGCTGGCCCAGCTCCTGCACCAGGGTCACATCATGAATGCCGCGCACGTTTTCCAGCACGCGCTTGATCGCCTTGCCCTTCGCCTGCAGGATGTTGAGGTCGGACCCGAACACCTTCACCGCCAACGCGCTCTTCAGGCCGGTTTCCGCCTCGTCCACCGCATCCTCGGCAGGCTGGGTGTAGTTGAAGGTGATGCCGGGAAAGCTCTGCAACTTCTTGTTGATCGCCTCGGTCAGCGCAGCCTTGCTGCGGTACTCACCGGTCCACTCCGAATACGGTTTCAGGCCGACATAGAACTCCACATTGAAGAAGCCGGTGTGATCGGTGCCGTCGTCGGGTCGACCCAGCTCGGACGCGACCGTGGTGACCTGCGGGAACGAGCGCAGGATGTCGCGGATCTGCGGGGTGATCTTCGCCGACTCGTCAAACGAGATGGTGTACGGCATGGTCGCCCGCACCCACAGCGCGCCCTCGTCCAGATGCGGCATGAATTCCGCGCCGATGCGCGGAATCAGCAGCAATGAAAGCCCCAGCACCAGCGCCGAGACGATCGTGGTCAACCACACGCGGGCCAGGCAGAAATCCAGCCCCTTGATGTACACCGACTTGATCGCCTCGAACGCGCGATTGCGCCGTTCGCGCACGCCCTTGCGCATGAACCACGAGCACAGCACGGGCAGCAAGGTCAGCGTGATCACCAGCGAACCGATCAGTGCGAACACCATGGTGTCGGCCATCGGCTTGAACAGCGTGCCGGACGGACCGGACAGCACGTAGATCGGCAGGAAGCTGACCACGATCACCGCCACCGCATAGAACAGCGGCCGGTCGACCTCTGCCGCCGCATCGCGAATCACCTCGATCACGTTGTACTTCGTACCCTCGCGATCGGCGAGCTGGCGATAGATGTTTTCCACCATCACCACCGCCGCATCGACCAGGATGCCGAAGTCGATCGCACCGATCGACAGCAGGTTCGCCGAGGCGCCCTGCAGATCCAGGCCGATGAAGGCAACCAGCAGTGACAAAGGAATGGTGACCGCCACGATCAGCCCGGCGCGCACGTCGTAGAGGAAGAAGATCAGCACCACCACCACCAGCAACATGCCGCGCAGCAGGTTGTCCTTGACCACCTGGGTGGTCACGGCGACCAGGTCGCTGCGGTCGTAGAACGGGTGGATCTTGATGTCCTTGGGCAGGATCTGCTCGTTGAGTTCCTTCGTCTTGGCCTCGACCCGCTGCAGCACGTCCTGGGTCTTCTCGCCGGTACGCAGCGAGATCACGCCCTCGACCGCGTCGTTCTGCTTTTCATAACCGAACTGACCCAGCCGCGGCGCGATGCCGATGACTACGCGGCCCACGTCCTTGACCAGCACCGGGCTGCCGTTGTGCACGGCCAGCACCACGTTGCCGATGTCCTGCAGCGTGCGCAGCCGACCGACGCCGCGCACGTAATAGAACTGGCCGCCCTGCGAATAGAATCCGCCACCCGCATTGCTGTTGTTGGCCGCCAGCGCGGCCTGCACCTGTTGCGCAGTGAGCCCGACCCCGGCGATCTTCGCCGGATCCAGCAACACCTGGTACTGCATGGTGCCGCCACCAAAACCCGAGTCATCCGCCACACCGGCCACGGTGCGGTATTGCGGTTCGACCACCCAGTCCTCGAAGGTCTTCAGCTCCATCGGTGAACGATCGGAGCTTTGCAGCACATAGCGATAGATCAGCCCCGACGGCGACGACAGCGGCGACACCGACGGCTTCACCCCGTCGGGCAGGTTCAGGTCGCCGAGCCGGTTGAACACCTGCTGGCGCGCGAAGTAATTGTCGGTGCCGTTGTCGAAGGTCAGCGTGACCACCGACAGGCCGTACAACGAGATCGAGCGCGTGTTGTCGGTTTTCGGAATGCCGGTCATGCCCCGCTCGGCCGGCACCGTGATCAGCCGCTCCACTTCCTCGGCCGTGTGGCCCGGCCACTGCGTGACCAGTTCCACGCTGGGCGGCGACAAGTCCGGATAGGCATCCACCGGCAGGCGGTGCAGTGCATGCACACCGGCGCCGATCAGGATGAGCACCAGCAACGCCACCAGGAATCGCTGTGCCAGCGAGGCACCCACGACCCGGTTCATCAACGACGCCGCGCGTGGCGGCATGGGCGGGAGTTGGTCACTCATTGGTTTTGCATGAACTGCACGAAGATCGCGCCGTCGACCACGATCTGGTCGCCCGAATTCAGTCCGTCGCTGACCAAGTAGTCGTCACCCGTGCGTGAGCCCAAGGTGACGTGCCGGCGCGCAAAGCTGCCGTCATGCTGAAGGACATACACGAACGGCAGGTTGTCGTCGTCGCGCAGCAAGGCCGAAGCCGGCGCCAGCAAACCTTCGCTCGCCTGGCGCGACTGGATCCGCACGCCCACGTACATCTGCTTGCGCAGCACGCCATCCGGATTCTCGACCACGACGCGCGCGGCCACGGCCCGGGTATCCGGGTTCACCACCGCCGACACGTTGTCCACCGTACCCGCCAGCGCCTTCCCCGCCGTGCCGGTATCGATCTGTGCCGGATCGCCGATCTTGATCCCGGCCAGTTCGGTCGCCGACAGCTGCGCCATCACCCACACCTTCGACAAGTCGGCGACGGTGAAACACGACGTCGTACCCGCCTGCAGCAGTTGTCCGGGGGTGATCAGCTTGTCGACCACCGTACCGGCGATCGGTGCGCGGATGATGCCCTGCACACGCGCCACTGTGTGCCCTGCCCGGATCGCCTTCAGCGTGCCCGCATCGACATCCAGCGCCACCAGCGCCTGCAGCGCGGCGTCGCGATCGGCTTCGGCGCTGGCGGCGTCGGTCTGCGCCTGTGCGGCCTCGCGCTGCGACACGCCTTCATGCTGGACCAGATCCTTGTCCGCGTCGGCCAGTCGGCGTGCGTTCTGCGCCGTGACCACGGCCTTGCGATAAGCGCTGATCGCGGCGGAGAAGTCCGGCGAATCCACCAGTGCCAGCGGCTGTCCCTGGCGCACCTTGTCGCCCGGCGCCACCAGCAGACGCGCCACCGGTCCGGAGAACGGCGCCAGCACGCTGGTCGCCTGGTCGTTGTCGAAATCCACCACGCCGGTAGTCTCGATCTCACGATGAAAGCTGACCGGCGCGATGGTGAGCAGATGAATGCGTTTGCGCTGGTCCGCGGTCATCGTCACGTTCTGCGGCGCGTCGACTGGCGCCTGTGGCGGCGCGGATCGGGAGGAGCAGCCAACCAGGCCAAGCAGCGTGCCCAGGGCGAGCACGCACGCGGCGTGACGTCGCGACCCCAAGCGCGCCGCCGAAGTGGATCTACTTTTCATGGCTGTCCCGGTTTGCCTTGGCATGGTCCGAATCGGAGGTGTCCGCTTGCCCGGTGGCGGCATCGGCATTCGCGTCATGCCACCAGCCGCCGCCCAGCGCCTGGAACAACGCTGCGGTGTCCGCGTAACGACTCGCCTGCGCCTGCACCAGCGCGATGCGCGCCTGTTGATAGCCCTGCTCGGCACTGAGCAACGACAAGTAGCCGGCATAGCCGTCCTTGTACTGCCGCTGCGACAGATCCAGCGTGCGCTTCGCCGCATCCGCCGCGGTGGCCGTCGCCTGCAGGCCTTCGGCATCGTGCTGCAGCGCGGCCAGGGTGTCGGCCACATTCTGGAACGCCGTCAGTACGGTGCCCCGGTATTGCTCGCTCGCCTCGACATAGGCGGCCTTGGCCGCACGCTCCTGATGCAGCAGGCTGCCGCCCTGGAAGATCGGCGCGGCCAGATCCGCACCCAGACTCCAGAAACCGGTGCCGGCCTTGAACAACTGGTTGATCGCCAGCGCCGTGCTGCCCGCGTTTGCGCTCAATGAAATATTCGGCAGCCGATTGGCGATCGCCACCCCGACCTGCGCGCTGGCCGCGTGCATGTTCGCCTCGGCCTGGCGCACGTCCGGCCGGTGCGCCACCAGCGCCGACGGCAGGCTCAACGGCAATTGCTGCGGCAGTTGCAGATCGGCGAGGTCGAAAGAAGTCCTACCGCCCTCGCCCGGGAACCTTCCCGCCAGCACTGCCAGCAAATTGTTCTGCTGATCCAGCTGGCTCAACAGTGGCGGCAGGCTGGCCTTGACCTGGGCCAACTGCGCTTGCTGCGCAGCCAGATCGAGGCCGCCGGCACAGCCCTTGTCCCGCTGGTATTTGAGGATCTCCACCATGTGGCTGTTGATACCGACCAGCTCGCGGGTCGCCTCGACCTGCGCTCTCAGCGAAGCCTGCTGCACCGCTGCGGCCACCACGTTGGAACTCAACGTGATGCGTGCCGCAATCGCCTCGAATCGCGCCGACTGCTCCTGCGCCCGCAACGATTCCACCGTGCGTCGGTTCAGGCCGAACACATCGGGCACGTAGGACACGCTGACCTGCGGCGTGAACAGGTTGTACAGAAATGCGTTGTTGCTGGGCACCGCTGCCAGCGCGCCGGGCGGATCCTGCTGGCGACGGGCCGACATGCCCGCGCTGACCGTCGGGTAGTAGGCGCCGCGTCCAGCCTTGGTGTTTTCCCGCGCCTGCGCCAGCGCGGCCTGCGCCGCCTTGAGACTGGGATTGTGCGCCAGCGCCTGCTCGATCAGCGCACTCAGCGCCGACGAGTGAAACAGCGTCCACCACTGCGCGGGAATGTCTGCGCCGGCGACGAACTGCTGGGGCTGCCCGCCCGCAACGTCCGCGCTGGCAGTGCTGGCGGGAAGCGGCGTGGCAGTGAGCCGACCGACCTCGGGCACGGCAGGCCGATGAAAGTCCGGCCCCACCGCACAACCAGCCATGCCAAGCACCGCGACAAGCAGAGACCACCGCATCGCACGCGGCAACGAGCCAGCCCGCCCGATCATCGCAGCCGTCATTTCGACGGCGCCGGCAAGCACTCGAACCACGGATTGTTCATGTGAACGCGTCTTGACGGCAGATCGGGAGCGCAACGATATAACGTACCAACCGACGGCGAAAGCGTGCAAGAACTTGCGTTCAGCAAGCCGGAGGCAAGCCCGGATTCCGACGATCATGCACGCGCTTCGGGCTTTCACCCGGACGTCCGGACAGCCGGATGACTGCGTCCCCGGCAAAGGCTGGAAGCACGCTGTCTTCTAGAGCCCTTTCGCCGCCTGCGCCACCGCCCGAAACAACGCACGACCCTTGTTCATCGTCTCTTCCCACTCGGCTGCCGGGTCGGAGTCGTAGACGATGCCGGCGCCGGCCTGCACGTGCAGGCGGCCGTTCTGGATCACCGCGGTGCGGATCGCGATCGCGGTGTCGGCATCGCCCCACCAGCCGATCCAGCCGATCGCGCCGGCGTAGATGTTGCGCTTGTGCGGCTCCAGCTCCTGGATGATTTCCAGCGCGCGGATCTTCGGCGCACCGCTGAGCGTGCCCGCCGGGAACGTGGCCTTGAGCACGTCCATGTAGCTGAGGTTCGCCTTGGCCGTCCCCTGCACCTGCGAGACGATGTGCATCACGTGCGAATAGCGTTCGATCGCGAATGAATCGGTGACTTCCACGCTGCCGGTTTCGCTGATCCGGCCGATGTCGTTGCGACCCAGGTCGATCAGCATGACGTGCTCGGCGCGCTCCTTCGGATCGGCCAGCAACTCCGCTTCCAGTGCCTGATCCTCTTCCTCGTTCGCGCCGCGCTTGCGCGTGCCGGCCAGCGGACGCACCACCACCTTGCCGTCTTTCAGGCGCGCCAGGATCTCCGGCGAGGAACCGACGATCTGCGTGTCGCCCAGATCGACGAAGTACATGTACGGCGATGGATTCAATGCACGCAGCGCGCGGTAGACATCCACCGGTCGCGCATTGAACGCCACGCTGAGCCGCTGCGAGGGCACCACCTGGAAGATGTCGCCGGCGCGAATGTATTCCTTCGCCTTCTCCACCATCGCCTCGAACTCGTCCTTGGTGAACGAGGAGGTGAAGTCGCTTTCGTCGATCGCCATCGACTGCGTCAGCTGCGGATACGACGCGCCACCCTGACGCAGGCGGTAGACCAGCGCATCGAGCCGGCGCTGCGCTTCGGCATACGCCTGCGGCTGCGCGGGATCGGCGTGCACGATCAGGTACAGCCGGCCCTTGAGGTTGTCGAATACCGCCACTTCCTCGGCCAGCATCAGCAAGACGTCGGGCGTGCCCAGTTCGTCGGCGCGATCCCATTGCGCCAGCCGCGGCTCGATGTAGCCGATCGTCTCGAAACCGAAGTAACCCACCAGACCGCCCGAGAATGCGGGCAACTGCGGCAGCCGCGGCACGTCGTACTGCATGCGCAGCTTCTCGATCTCCGCCAGCGGATCGTCAAGGTGGCGACGTTCGGTGATCTCACCGGAATCCTCGACTTCCAGCTCATGCCCGCGCAGGCGATACACCCGTTTCGCCGGCAGGCCGATGATCGAATAGCGTCCCCAAGTGGCGCCACCCTCGACCGATTCGAACAGGAAGGTGTACGGGCCATCGGCCAGTTTCAGGTACACCGACAGCGGCGTGTCGAGGTCGGAAAACACCTCGCGCACCAGCGGAATGCGCGTATGGCCCTTGGCCACCAGTGCGTCGAATTCATCTCGGGAGATCACGTGGCTGATCCGTAGCTCGGGCGGAATCGCCGATTGTAGGACAGAGCCGGTGGCAGCGGGTGCGAACTCGACTCAAAGCCGCGGTCGCGGCATGCCGTGCAGGCGCAGCGAGAACGCCACGCCGCTGCCGTCGTCGAGATTGCGTGCGCTGGCCATGCCGCCATGCCGCTCGGCGACCAGCCGCACCACGTACAGGCCCAGACCCAGATGCGGTGCATCGCCCGGCGTGGCCTTGTCGCGCAGGCTGACCAGCGAATCGAACAGCCGACCCTGCATCGCCGCCGGCAGGGGCGGGCCTTGGTTGGCCAGTTCGATTTCGGCACCGTCGGCGGTGGCCGTCAAGCTCAGCCGCAACCAGCCTTCGGGTGGCGTGAACGACAAGGCGTTGTCGAGCAACTTATCCAGCGCCTGCGCGATCAGCTCGGGCGCGCCATGCAGGTTGACCGCGCCGGCAGGCAACACGCAATCGAGTCGTCGCCCGCCGATCAGCGGACGATAGGCCTCGGCGCAACCGCGCACCACGTCGCGCAGGTCCACGTCCTCCGGCTCGGCCGTGGTGATAGACCGCTCCATCCGGCTTGATTCGCTCATCGCCCGCACCAGCGCGCCCAGCCGCGCCACGCCATCGCGGGCGCGCGAAAGATACGGCCGCGCCTCGGCCGGCATGTGACCCTCGGCCTGCAAGGCGTGCTCGAGGTTGTCCAGCGAGGATTTGACGATGGCCAGCGGGGTGTTCAATTCATGCGAGAGCTTCGACGCCAGCGTGCGCAGGTAGTCGGTGTAGCTGCCGACCACCTCGAACAGCTTCTCGAAACTGCGCGCGAGGTCACCGATCTCGTCCGGTGCGTCGGTCATCGGGAACTTGCCGCTTTCGAACAAGCCGTCCAGACGGCCATCGTTGAACTGGGCACGTTCGGCGGCATTGCGCAGTCGGCCGAGGCGCAGGCTCAGCCGCGTGGCGAACCACAGCAGGATGCCACCGGCGACCAGCAACACGCCGAAGCTGGTCAGCAGGAGACCGAGCAGGGCGCGATTGGCCAGCAAGGGCACGGTGCGACTGGATTGTTCCAGCAGCAATACGCCATCGACCTTGCCCGCCCGTTCGATCGGCACTGCGGCGGCCAGCACCACGCTGCCACGCTCCTCGCCGGCACGCCACACCGTGCTCGGTTGTCCGGTTGCCGCCTCGCGCACTTCACCGGTTTCCAGCCGCGGGACGTCCTGTGCCCACAGGTTGGCATCCTCCAGCCGATTGGCCAGCAGCGAGCGGTAGACCAGTGCCGCGAACCAGCCCGGCTGGCCATCGCTGCCAGGGAGCGTATTCAGGTGACCGCTGCGCGCCAGCAGCCAACCTTGCGTCGTCAGCACCCGCGCCTGCACGCGCTCGGGTACCAGTTGGGTCAACTCACTGGAAAGCTTGTCCGCGTAGGCCAGCAGCGGACGCGTATCGGCCGCCATCCGGTCGCCGCCGGCGGCGGCATCATAGATGCCGACCCCGAGGCTGCGCAGCGCCAGACTGCGCGGCAACCGCAACTCGACGCGGTAACCGCTGCCGTCTTCCTGCCATTGCGCGGGAATCACCTCAGGCAAGCTATCGACCGGTGGATCGAGCGGCCGCGCCGACAATGAACCGGGTGCCGCACTGGTCAGCAGGTAGCGACGCTGGCCACTGGCATTGCCAAGCGCAAGGATCAGATGATCGGCGGCCAGCGCGTTCGCATCATCCGCATCGGCGCGGGTGCGCCGCGTGTCGCGCACGTCGGCATACAGGTACAGCCAGTGATCGTCGGCGGCCAGCAGCAATTTTCCCTGCGTGCCCAGCGACTGACTCCAGGGCGTCAGCGGGGCCCAGTCGTCGCCATAACCATCCACGGTGATCGGCTGACTGAGCTGTTCCACGTACCAGGCACGGCCGGTCACCGGTGGCAGCGCCTCGGTCACCACCAGGCTGCGCGCCACCGCATTCGCCGAGGCGAGCAAGGCTTGCGCCTGTCCCTCGCGCAACAGCGTTTCCATCTGCCGCACATACAGCCAGCCGGCGATCGGCAACGCCAGCGTGCACAAAGCGACCAGCAACAGTTTGCGACGCAGGCTCAACGAAGGCGCCGATCAAGGTGCATGATTGACCGGCGCTCCGGCGTCCTTCATCCAGCGGGATGCCACCACCACACGCATGAAATCGTCGAGCAGGGACTGTCGCGCGGGATCGCCATCGTCAAACGCCATCGACCAGCTCAGCCGCACGCCACTGGCCTTGCCCGGATCGCAAAACACCAGCACATCATCGATGTGATCGCTGCCCTGGTAGACCGAGGCTTCGCACGGCATCGCCGGATGCCGCACGACAAAGGTGGTGGTCTTGCCGGCCGGATCGTGTTGCAGGTAGCGCTTGCGGTCGGCTTGCACTTCGTCGGCCAGCGCGGGCAATTGGCTCGGCCACACATTGAGCACCATCACCCGCTGCGGCTTGCCGCTCCACTCGCCTTGATACAGCACGGCATTGACGCCGATCGCCTGGGCGTAGGTGCAGCAGTCACGCGTCCAGCCCGTGGGCGTCGCCACGGCAATGGCCCACGCCGGCGCATTGCCGTCACGGGCACCGCGGGCCAGCACGTCATCCGTGCCGGCCGCCTGCGCCAGCGCGGCAAACAGGCACAACACCAGCATGGCCCCGATACGCAGCCTCATGGCTTCCACCGGTAACCGACGCCATGCACGGTCTCGATCGCATCGAACTCCGGTGCCACCGCGACGAATTTCTTGCGGATGCGCTTGATGTGCGAAGTGATGGTGGCGTCGTCGACGACGAGCTCCGCCTCGCGCATCAGCTGGTCGCGATTCTTCACGTGGCCGGGGAATCGGATCAGCGTGTGCACCATCCAGAACTCGGTGACGGTGAGCGGAATTTCTTCCCCATTCCAGGTGATTCGCATGCGCTCGGATTCCAGCTTCAACGGGCCATGCTCGATCACCGTCTCGCTGGATGTCGGCGCCTTCAACGATTCGATCCGACGGAACAGCGCGGCAATGCGGGCGGCCAGCTGGTGCAGGCTGGTGTCCTTGCTGAGGTAGTCGTCGGCGCCCAGGCGCAGCCCGGAGATCACGTCGAAATCCGAATCGCGCGCCGTCAGGAAAATAAGCGGCAAGGTGGCCGACTTGGCGCGCAACTCGCGGCACAGGTCGAAACCGCCCTCCGGCTCGTCGCCGAGGCCGATGTCGATGATCACCAGCTCCGGCAGCTTCATCGCGAACGCGCTGGAAGCCTCGTGGCGCGAACCGTAGCCGCGTGCGTCGTAGCCGAAGCGGTTCAGCGCCTCGACGTAATTGGCGCGAATCAGCGGTTCGTCTTCGACGATGGCAATACTGCGGCCCATGATGCGTTCCCTTCGAATGATAGACGCAGCGTGCTATGTGGATCGCTTGTGCGCAAGCCGTCCGCGGCCACTGCCCGCGTTTTGCCATGAGGCGGCCGCAAACAGGCCGCTCCTCGCCGCCGCACACGCCGCGCCCGGCGTTCTGATGGAACCGTTCCCCCAGTCCGGCGAGAAAGATCATGAAAATCGACCCTGCCCCCCGCGACCCGAATGCCGAGCTGCACGGCTTCGAACCGCTGCGCATCACCCTGGCGCTGGGCGCCCTGTTGCTGGGCCTGCTGCTCGGCATCCACTGAAGGAGATGGACATGACAAGCCACCGATTCTCCGAATTTCTTCTGCTTCCGCTTGCCGTGGAAGGCACTGGCACGCCCGCTGCGCAGGGAAGCGCAGCGGGCGTGGGCCAGGATCAGCCCGACACCGACTGGCAACCGCTTTAGCCCCTTGCCGAAAGCGACCTCACCGTTCCTACCTCCTCCGTTCCGTCCGACATGGCAGTTCCTTGTCCCCTCCTCGCGAGGGGATTTTTTTTACGTACCGGTTGGTTCCACGCACTGGCTGCACTCACCTGTCAGCGTCCTGCCCTGATTGCGCTGCAGAACGTCGCATCCGCGACGCGACGTGGGCCGACCCGAATGTGTCAATGCAGCTGTAGCACTTGCCAACAACCAAGGGACGGCCATGCACGCATCACCCGGGATCCTCTTTCGCCTGCGATATCTTCTGCTCCTCGCCGGACTGCTGTTCGGACTGGCTGCGCACGCCACCGAACCGGGCAGCGGCGAGTTGCGCTGGCGCGACGCCAGCGGTCATTTGCAGACGCTGGCCAGTCTCGACACCGACGTTGAATACAAGGTCAGCGGACTGATTGCCGAAGTGCAGGTGCGACAGCAATTTCGCAACACGGGCAAGAACTGGCTGGAAGCGCAGTACCTGCTGCCGCTGCCCACCGGCGCAGCGGTGTACTCGATGTCGCTGGAGATCGGTGAACGGCGCATCCAGGCCGCGATCCAGCGCAAGGAAGCCGCGCAAAAAATCTTCGAACAGGCCCGAAACAGCGGCAAGCGCGCCGCGCTCGTCGAGGCAGGCAACGGCAACCTGTTCCGCACGGCGGTGACGAACGTGGCGCCCGGCGAGACGGTGACCATCGTGCTGCACTACTGGCAGCGCATCGACTACCAGGCCGGCAAGTTCTCGCTGCGTTTTCCGCTGACTTTCACGCCCCGCTACCACATGCGCGAATCCGCCCAGCCGGGCGATGCGGGCATCGACACCCCGCAGATATTTGCCGCGGACGATGCACAGGCGCCGCTGCGCACACACATTGCGGTGCAGCTGGATGCCGGCGTGCCATTGGCCAGCGTGGACAGTTCCAGCCACGCGATCGACACCGTGCGGCACGACCAGCGCTGGGACATCCGCTTGCGCGATGCCAGCGTATTGCCGGATCGCGATTTCGTGCTGAGCTGGCAACCGCAGCCGCAAACCCAGCCGAACGTGGCCAGCTTCCAGCAGGACATCGACGGGCAGCACTACGCGATGCTGATGCTGCTACCGCCCCAGCAGCAGGCGCAGCGCCTGCCGCGCGAACTGATCCTGATCATCGACACTTCCGGCTCGATGGGCGGCGAGTCGATCCGGCAGGCTCGCGCCGCACTGGACCTCGCGCTGAGCCAGCTGCAACCGGGCGACCGCTTCAACGTGGCTGAATTCAATTCGACGCTGAATCCATGGGCCAGCGAGGCAGTGCCCGCCACGCCGGACGCCCTGCAGAAGGCGCGCGCATGGGTCAACCGGTTGCAGGCTGGCGGCGGCACCGAGATGGCGCCGGCGCTGAGTTTTGCGTTGACCGGCCACGCGCCCCAAGGCTACGTGCGGCAGGTGCTGTTCGCTACCGATGGTGCCGTCGATGATCCCAACGGCCTGTTGAAGTTGATCGATGAAAAGCTGGGCGATTCGCGACTGTTCCCGATCGGCATCGGCAGCGCGCCGAACGCGGATTTCCTGCAGACGGCGGCGCGCCATGGCCGTGGCAGCGAAACCCTGATCACCGACACCGGCAACGTGGGTGAGGCGATGATCGGCCTGCTGGCCCGACTCGACCATCCCGCCCTGCGTGACATCAAGGTGGACTGGCCGGCCGGCAGCGAGGCCTATCCGCGCCAGTTGCCCGACCTGTACCTGGGCGAGCCGCTGCTGGTCACCGCGAAACTGGCCGAATCGATCAGCCAGGTGCAGGTGCACGGCCAGCTCCCCGATCGCGGCTGGACCGTGCCGGCGGACTTGTCCGCGGCGAAGTCGGCCAACGGGCTGGGTCGACTCTGGGCCCAATCGCGCATCGCCGATCTTTCCGACCAGCTGACCCGTGGCGGCGATGCGGAAGCACTGGTCGAGGCGATCACCCGCACCGCGCTCGACGCCCATCTGGTCAGCGCCTATACCAGCCTGGTGGCAGTCGATCAGACACCGGCCCGCAGCGCCGACGCGGCGCTGAAGCACCGGCAGATCCCCAACGTGATGCCGGCCGGCACGCACTTCGCGCAAACCGCAACGTCGGCGACGCTGGAGCTGTGGCTGGCACTGCTGGCCCTGCTGCTGGCCGTACTGGCGTGGTGGCGGCAGCGAGCCACCCGGTGATCCGCCAACGCGGCTGGCGCCGGGTGATGGTCGCCGCGCTGGTGCTGGCTGCCGGACTGGGCGTGCACGGAAGCTGGATTCACACCAAGGCCGTGCTGGCGCAATGGCTGCTGGAGCGGGCGTGGAATCACTCCGACCATGGTCGTTCGCCGCAGCACCCGTGGCCCTGGGCAGACATCACCCCGCTGGCGCGACTGAGCGTGCCGCGCCTGCACCAGGATCTGATCGTGCTTGATGGCGACAGCGGCCAGGCGCTGGCGTTCGGTCCGGGCTGGAATGCCGGCAGCGCCCGGCCGGGTGCGACGGGGCTGGGCGTGATCAGCGCGCATCGTGACACCCAGTTCCGCTTTCTGCCGGCGCTGCGGCCGGGCGACCGGCTGAACGTGGAGGGATCGGGCGGCAGCACCGATTACGAGGTGACGGGCAGTCGCGTGATGGATAGCCGACACGAGCGAATTCCCGCCAGCGACAGCATGGACGGGCTTTGGCTGGTGACCTGCTACCCGTTCAACGCGATCGTTCCGGGCGGGCCGCTGCGCTATGTGGTGCAAGCCCGCCGCGCGAACCTGAACGCCGCGACCGGATATTCATCAATTGCCGCGGGAACCAAACCGGAATGGCCCGGTCAGAACTTGTGATTGGTGCGGTTCCTCTTGCCGTGGAACGTGCCGGCGCGGCATGACCTCTCCCCTTGTGGCCGTGCCGGCACACCAATCATGGTGTTTCCTCTCACGTCTCCGACGACGTTTATCCCGGCGCAGCCGTTCACTGCGCCGGGATTTTTATGCCTGCGATGCGGCAATGGCACGGTGCATGGCCTCGATCTCGGCCCGGTAATCGGCGGCATGGAAGATGGCCGAGCCGGCCACAAAGGTATCGGCACCGGCCGCGGCGATCGCGCCGATGTTCTGTGCGGTGACGCCGCCATCCACTTCGAGCCGGATCGGACGACCACTGGCCTCGATGCGCTCTCGCACCTGGCGCAGCTTTTCCAGCGTGCCCGGGATGAACTTCTGACCGCCGAAACCGGGATTGACCGACATGATCAGGATCATGTCGAGCTTGTCCATCACGTAGTCCAGGTGATCCAGCGGCGTGGCCGGATTGAACACCAGGCCAGCCTGGCAGCCGGATTCCTTGATCAGGCCCAGGGTGCGATCGATGTGCTCGCTCGCTTCGGGATGAAAGCTGATCAGGCTCGCGCCGGCCTTGGCGAAGTCCGGCACGATGCGGTCGACCGGCTTGACCATCAGGTGGACGTCGATCGGCGCGGTGATGCCGTACTTGCGCAGCGACTGCAGCACCATCGGGCCGATGGTGAGATTCGGCACGTAATGGTTGTCCATCACGTCGAAATGCACCCAGTCGGCACCGGCGGCCAGCGCCGCGGCGGTGTCCTCGCCCAGCCGGGCAAAATCGGCGGCAAGGATGGACGGGGCGATGATCGGGGATTGCTTGGGCATGACGGCTATCCGAAGTGTCTGAATTGACAAGGGCAGGAACCCGCTTGCGGGCGATGCTGTTGATCATGCAGAAGCGGCTTTGGCCGCGATGCTTTCTTTGCGGCATCAGAGCAAGAGCATCGCCCGCGAGCGGGCTCCTACGGCTTTTTTATTTGAACCCGCGCGCTTCCTTGATCCGATCGTACGCGGCATTGATTTCGCTGGCGCGCGATTCGGCTTGCTTGCGCATGTCTTCGGGCAGATCGCCCAGGCGGTCGGGATGGTGTTCGGAAATGAGCTTGCGATAGGCGCGCTTGACTGCACGATCGTCGGCGTTGCGGTCGATGCCGAGCACGGCGTACGGGTCCGGGCCCTGCGGCGTGCGTTGCGGCGGCACGTAACCGCCACCGGCCGGCCCATGACTGTAGCCACGCGGCCCGCTGCTGTTCCAGGCGTAGCCTTTCATCGCCATCAGCGCCATCAGCTCCATGTCGCTGATGCGCAGGGCGAAGGCGAGCTGACGCAGGATCGACATCTTCTCCGGCGGCGGATTGCCTTCGGCCAGCACGGTTTCGATCACCACGTCGAGCACCGGAAATGCGTGATCGCGGCGCAGGCCGACCCAGTTGCGCAATTCGGCAATGGTCTGGGTGACGTCGAACTCCGGTTGCTTGCCGACATTGAAACTGGCCACCGCCTGCTTGCGCAATTCGGCGGCCAGGCCCATGCGGGTCATCAGCCGTTCGGCAATCGCGATTTCCTGCTCTGACACCCGTCCATCGGACTTCGCCACCGCGCCGAGCAGGGTGAACAGCGGCCCGACGAAACCACCCGCCTCGGGCGTGGCGTTCTTGCGCTGGCTGTAGCGCATGTTGTCGAAGATGAAGCCGAGCACAGCGCCGGTCACGGCACCGGGCATGTGGCCGATCAGCAGGCCGAAAAAGGCGAACCACAACGTATAGGTGAAACTCATGGGTTGGCCTGTGCGGTTTGCTCGCTGTACCAGCGCGCGAGGGCATCGAGTTCCGCGTCGCTGACCGGACCGATCGCGGCACGCATCACCGGGATGTTGCGGCGCCCGTCGCGGTATTGCTTCAGCGCATCGCGCAGGTAATCCAGCCGCTGCCCGGCCAGATTCGGCACCCCGGGCATGCCGGCATGGCCGTCGGCACCGTGACAGGCGGCGCACAGACCCAGCCGGGCGGGCGGTGCCGACGTCTGTGCGTGAAGCGGGAGGGCGGCGAGCAGACTCAGCACCGTGGTCAATGGAATACGCATCGGCAACACATGGGGCCAAAGGACGCCAATTCTAGCAGTGCCCCGAAATCCGCGACGCGGCGTTTCCGGAGCCCCCGTCGCAGCAGCTAGAATGGGCGCTCCCCGTCCCGTGGAACCTGCCGCCGTGCCCACCATCCTGCCGCAATCGAACCTGCCCGGACTCGAACTGATCCACCGCGGCAAGGTGCGCGATGTCTACGCGCTGTCCGACGACCGGCTGCTGATGGTCGCCACCGACCGGTTGTCCGCCTTCGACGTGGTGCTGCCGAACCCGATTCCGGGCAAGGGCGAAATGTTGACCCAGATGTCCAACTTCTGGTTCGGCAAGACCGCGCACCTGATCCCGAACCATCTGCTCGACGTGCCGCTGGCCGAGGTGTTGCCGCCCGGTACCGACCTGGCGCTGTACGAGAAGCGCGCCGTGGTGACGCGCCGGCTGAAACCGGTACCCGTGGAGGCGATCGCGCGCGGCTATCTGATCGGTTCGGGCTGGAAGGATTACCAGGCAACCGGCTCGCTGTGCGGCATCGCGCTGCCGGCGGGGTTGCAACAGGCGCAACAGTTGCCCGCACCGATCTTCACCCCGTCGACCAAGGCCGCGGTGGGCGACCACGACCAGAATGTCAGCTTCGATGCCGTGGTCGATGCCGTCGGCATCGAACTGGCCAACCAGGTGCGTGACGCCACCTTGGCGATCTACCAGTGGGCCGCTGCCTACGCGGCCGAACGCGGCATCATCATCGCCGACACCAAGTTCGAGTTCGGCACCGATGCCAGCGGCAAGCTTTACGTGATGGACGAGATGCTGACGCCGGACTCCTCGCGCTTCTGGCCGGCCGACGAATACCGCACCGGCATCAGCCCGCCCAGCTACGACAAGCAGTTCGTGCGCGACTGGCTGGAAACGCAGGACTGGAACAAGACCGCACCCGGCCCGGTGATTCCGGACGACGTGATCGCCCGCACCGCGGCCAAATACGCCGAAGCCCTGCACCGTCTGGCAGGCATCCGGCTCGACTGAAAGCTTTCCAACGGGGGGATGCCATGCGTACCATGCAGGACTGGATCGACAGCTACAGCGCCGACCACCGCAACCCGACCAACCAGTTGTTCCACTGGTTCTGCGTACCGCCGATCGTCTGGTCGGTAATCGCGCTGTTGTGGGCCATTCCCGTCCCGGCCACCCTGTTTCGTCCCGGCTCGTGGGCGGTACTGGTGATGGTGCTGGCGTTCTACTGGTACTGGCGCCGCTCGCACCGGCTGGCGCTGGGCCTGCTGGTCGCGTTTGCCCTGCTGGGGCTGCTGACCAATGTCCTGTACTGGCAGCTCGGCGCGGCCCAGCTCTGCTACCTGGCCATCGGCGTGTTCGTGGTCGCCTGGATCGGCCAGTTCATCGGACACAAGTTCGAGGGACGCAAGCCGAGCTTCCTCACCGACCTTTCTTATCTGTTGATCGGCCCGGCCTGGCTGATGTCCAAGCTGTTCCGCAAACTGGGATTCAAGCACGTCACATGACCACCCTGCTTACCGTTATCAGCAGCCTGCTCTGGTGGGTGCTTTACAGCAGCATGGCTGCGCTGGTGTTCGCCCTGATCGGCTGGTCGGTGCTGCGCTGGACCGAACGCTGTGCGGTGGTGTTCAACCGCATCTACCTCGCCTGCCTGTTGTGGACGATGGTCGGCATGTTGCTGATCGTTGGCGTGGCCGCTTATGAAGGCCACCTGCATCCGCCCTACGCGGCCCTGCTGAGTTCCGGCTTGCTGCGCTGGGCGCTGGTGCTGGACATGCTGATCGGCACCGTCCTGTTGTGGCGACTGGTGCCGCGTCTCGATGCCCGGCGCATCCGCCCGGGCAGTGCCTGCATGGCGGTCGCGGCGATCATGGCGATCGGCTTCGGCATCGCCACCAGCCTGGCCTGACCAGTCCGACCTGAATTGGCGTGCAACGCGAAGGGGTGGCTCGGGCCACCCCTTCGTCACATCAGCCGTGAGCCATCATCCCGCCGAAAAACGCCGCCATCATCAGGCCGATGATGACGGCCAGCACGATGAAGATCACCAGATAGATCACCTGCACCACACAGGCTTTGCCGAAGCCGATCTGACTGCCGTTGTCGGACAACAGCATGTAGTTCACGACGAAGGCGCCGACCAGGAACTGCACGATCAGCGACAGGAATCCACCGGCACCGCCGGAGCTGACCATGCCGATGATGATCATCGCCACCACGCCAGCGATCCAGGTCAGCACCACCGCGCCCAATGCGCGCGGATAGGACGGCATGTAGCCGACCACAAAACGAAACGCAAAGCTCAGCACCAGTGCAGCCAGCAGGATGCCCACGACCATCGTGACCAGCATGGCAAACAGCCCCATGCCGGCCAGCGCAGCCAACGAAGAAGTACCCATATATCCCCCAGTTGAATGGAAAAATCCCCCTGACGGCATCCCCATGCCGGTCAGATGGAGAACCCAGCCTAGCCGATAGCGCACCGGGCGACACGTGAGCAAGGCGCAAATCGCGGCACTAATGAAAATCGCGCGAGCGACTGTCCAGCGAACCCAGCCATGGGCTCATGTCGACCAGCCGCCGGGCGATCAGGTGGCTCACGCCATCGACGCTTTCCCACTGCCCTTCCACGCCCAGCAAGGTGGCCTCCAGATACGCACGCCGCTGCCGTTCGGCGACATCCCGCCACACCACCACGTTGATGAAACCGTGCTCGTCTTCCATGGTGATGAAGGTGGTACCACCGGCCGTCTGCGGACGCTGGCGCTGAGTCACCAGGCCTGCCGCGCGCACCTGGCTCTGGTGCGACTGACCACGCAGGCTGCGTGAGTCGGTGAAGCGCGCCGCGCGCAATCGCGAGCGAATCAGCTTCAACGGATGCGGCCCCAGAGTGAGCCCGGTGCGGGCATAGTCGGACTGCAGATTCTCCGCGACCGACGGCACCGGCAGCACGATGGACGCCTCCGCCGGACTGGCCCGCCCGAACAGCGGCAACTGCGGCTCGACCCCGGCCACCGCCCACTTCGCCCGATGCCGATGCCCGGCCAGCCCGCGCAACGCGCCCGCCTCGGCCAGCAACTCCTGCTGGCGGCGGTCGATGCCTGTGCGCGCGCACAGGTCCACCACGTCGACAAATTCGCGGGTGGCGCGTGCTGCGGAAAGTCGTTCGGCCACGTCCTGGCGCATGCCGCGCACTTGCCGCAGTCCGAGCCGGATCGCCGGCTGCCCGCGACCGCGCGCGTCATCCTCCAGCGTGCAATCCCAGTCGCTGTGGCACACATCCACCGGGTGCACCGCGATGCCGTGACGCTGCGCATCCTGCACGATCTGGCTGGGCCCGTAGAAACCCATCGGCTGCGCGTTCAACAAGGCGCAGGCGAACGCGGCTGGCTCGTGGCATTTCAGCCAGCAACTGGCATAGACGATGCCGGCAAAACTGGCGGCGTGGCTTTCGGGAAAACCGTAACTGCCGAAACCCTTGATCTGCTCGAACAGACGCGCCGCGAACTCGGCCGTATAACCGCGCTCGAGCATACCCGTCATGATCCGCTCGCGATGGTGTTCCATCCCGCCGTGGCGTTTCCACGCGGCCATCGCGCGGCGCAACTGGTCGGCTTCGCCAGCCGTATAGCCTGCCGCCACGATCGCCAGCTTCATCACCTGCTCCTGGAACAATGGCACGCCCAGCGTGCGTTCGAACACCGCTTTCAGATCCTCCGACGGATAGTCCACCGGCTCCTCGCCGCGGCGCCGACGCAGATACGGGTGCACCATGTCGCCCTGGATCGGGCCGGGCCGCACGATCGCCACCTGGATCACCAGGTCGTAGAAATTCTCCGGCCGATGCCGCGGCAGCATCGCCATCTGCGCCCGGCTCTCGATCTGGAATACGCCGATGGTGTCGGCGCGCTGGATCATGCGGTAAGTCGCCGGGTCTTCCGCCGGCAACGTGGCCATGCTGTAGTCCTGGCCGCGATGCGCGCGCAGCAGGTCCAGGCAACGACGCACGCAACTCAACATGCCCAGCGCCAGGCAATCGACCTTGAGCAGCCGCATCGTGTCCAGGTCGTCCTTGTCCCACTGGATGATCGTGCGGTCGGGCATCGCCGCATTCTCCACTGGCACCAGTTCGCTCAGCGGCGCATCGCTGATCACGAAGCCACCGACGTGCTGAGACAGATGCCGCGGCATGCCGATCAGTTCGTGGGTGAGCCGCATCACCCGGCGCATCACTGCGGCATCCGGATCGAAGCCGTGCTCGCGCAACAGATCATCCAGCGGGGTCTCGCCACTCCAGCGCGTGAACAGGCCGCTCAGTTGATCGACTTGGTCCAGTGGCAGGCCCAGCGCCTTGGCCACGTCACGCACCGCGCTCTTGCCGCGATAGCAGATCACCGTGGCCGCCAGCGCCGCCCGCTCGCGACCGTATTTCCTGTAGATGTACTGGATCACTTCCTCGCGTCGTTCGTGCTCGAAATCCACGTCAATGTCGGGCGGCTCGTTGCGCTCCTTGCTGATGAAGCGCTCGACCAGCAGGTTCATCCGCGCGGGATCGACCTCGGTCACACCGAGCGCGAAACACACGGCGGAATTGGCGGCCGAGCCACGGCCTTGGCAAAGGATTTGCTGACTGCGCGCGAAGCGCACGATGTCGTGCACGGTGAGGAAATACGACTCGTATTGCAGCTCCTCGATCAACGCCAGCTCATGCGCGATTTGCGCGCTGACTTTTTCCGGCACGCCATCCGGCCAGCGCCATTGCATGCCTTCTTCGGTGAGATGACGCAGCCAGCTGATGCCACTGTGACCTTCCGGCACCAGCTCGGCCGGATAGCGGTAGTTCAATTCGTCCATGCTGAACGAGCATCGCGCCGCAATGGCGGCGGCTTCGAGCATCAGCGCGGCGGGATAGATCGTGCCCAGCGCATCGCGTCGACGCAGGTGACGCTCGCCATTGCGGAAAATCAACGCGCCCGCCTCGGCGATCGGCAGGCGATGACGGATCGCGGTCAGCGTGTTCTGCAACGCCAGCCGACGCCGCACGTGCATGTGCACGTCACCGGCAGCGACCAGAGGCAGCTGCAAGCTCCGTCCGAGAATCTCCAGCTCGCGCAATCGTTGTGCATCGTCCGGGCCGTGATGCAACTCCACCGCCAGCCATGCCCGATCACCGAAGATGGCCTGCATCCAGCGACCATGGGCGATATCCGGAATGCGCTCGGGCAGCCACAACGCCAACGTCTCCGGCACACCGTGCTCAAGGTCCGCGCGATGCAGGCGATAGGTGCCCTTGTCCGCCGCGCGCCGGCCGCGCGTGATCAATTCACTCAAGCCGATATAACCCTTCTTCGTTTCGCACAACAGCACCAGCTTCGGGCCGTCCTCGAGCTGGAATTCGGCACCGACGATCAGCTTCAAGCCGGTTTCGCGCGAGGCTTCCAGCGCACGCACGATGCCGGCCAGCGAGCATTCGTCGGTGATCGCCAGTGCGCTGTAACCGCAGGCCTTCGCCCGCTCGAACAACTCGCGCGCACTGGACGCGCCGCGGCCGAACGAGAAGTTCGACAGGCAATGCAGCTCGGCATACGCGTTCATGCAAACCAGCCCTGCAGCATCCAGCCAGCCTGTTCGCCCGGTGCACAAAACGCCCACGCGCGCTGGCCCTGCGACGTCTCCACCACGTAGTAGTCGCGACACACTTCGCCACCATCCCACCAGCCGGTTTCCAGGCGCTCGGGGCCGGCGAGGATCTGCGGTGCGGGACCGCGTATCGGGATGGGGCGGTCAAGCAACCAGGTCGGCCGGGGCGACGGCTCCTGCCGACCATCGTCCTGGACCATCACCTTCTGCGCCAGTTCGGGGCGCGGATCGGTGGTGCTGCCCAGCTGATGCACGGCGCGATCCCCCAGCCGCGCACGCAGGCGCTCGCGCAGTTGCTCGATCGGCAAAGCATTCGCCGGGCGCTCGTCGAACAGGTCGCGTCCGGCCGGCACGAAGGCAGGCAGGTCGCGCGCGATCAGTCGCATGACCAGCACCGGCTCGGGCAACTGCACCTGTTCCAGCCGGCCGCGTGCCAGTTCGAACAACATGCCGGCCTCGCGCTCGGGCGCGAGCAGCCCCACCATCACGTCGGTATGTCCCTCGCGGTGTTCCAGCCGCAACAGGAAACGCTGCACGCCGCCATCGCGGCCGGCCAGATAGGCGGCCAGATCGCCGGTCATGCGCCGCAACGGAAAGATCAGCGCGGCGATGTTCTCCACCTCGTGCTGCAACTCGATGCGCAGGTCGAAGCTGTCCGGTGGCCGATACGCATCCAGACCGGCGGGCGCCTCGCCGGTCAACCGATCCAGCGCCAGCAGCAAGTCGGTTCCGAAGCGCCGACGCAGGCCATCGCGTGGCAGGCTCAGCAATTGACCCAAAGTGCGGATGCCCATGCCGGGCAAGGCGTCCACCGCGGCGGCGGGCAAGCGGCTTTTCTGCAGCGGGATGCGCTGCAGCGCGTGACGCAGATGCTCGTGACCCAGTACGGCCTGGCCATCGCTGACGCCCGCCAGCACATACGCTGCATGCGCGGTCGGCGCGGCACTGATCCGATGACGAAAACCCAGCGCATCAAGCTCGGCACGCAACAGGCTTTCCAGCCGCGGCCACGAACCGAACAGACTGAGGCTGCGACTAACCTCCAGCACGATCGCATGCGGCAGCAGGCTCACCTCGGAACTGTAGCGATACGCCACCGCGGCCAGAAAATGATGCCAGCGATCGACCAGCTCAGGCTCGTACGGCAACGCCTCGAAATGCGCCAGCAGGGCCTGCGCCGCGTTCAGCCGTTGCCCCACGCGCAGGCCGGCCTCGCGCGCGGACGCATTTGCCGCCACGATGGTCCGCGCATTCGCGGCACCGGCCACCAGCACCAGCGGGCCTTCGCCCGGGCGACGCCGAAGGACACCGTCCAGTGCCAACCGTGGCAACAAAATGCAGGCCCACAACATCGGCGCCCACCATCAATGCAGGGCGCGCGATAGCGCCACCGGCTGCTCGGGCACGGCGCCACCACGGCATTTGCGTACCCACACCTGATGGCGTGGCCGCGCTTCCAGTTCCAGCCGCAAGGCCGCGGGTGAGGCATTGCCCAAGTGTCGCCGGTCGCGGAACGCAAATGCCAACGCGCGCCCACCATCGGCCGCCACCTGCAAGCGGCGCAATGCCCGATCATCCGCCTGCCACGGCCAGGCCAGCACCGCCGCGCAGCTGCCCGACCGCAGGCACTGCTCCATCGCCCACAGCACATCGCCCTCGGCCGCCATGACGATCTCGACCCGACGCATGTCCACGCCATGCTGGCGCCAGCCAGCGACGCACGGCGCATACGGCGGGGTCACCAATACCACCGGCCGCTGGCCGTGGCTGAGCCGGGCCAGCGTCGGCAGCACCAGCTGCAATTCGCCCACGCCATCCAGCGGCAGCAGGATTTCCGACAGCGAGGCCTCGGGCCAGCCGCCCGTGGGCAGGACTGCATCCAGCGCGGCCCAGCCGGTAGGCTGTTCGCCAGTGGACGCCGGCACGGCACGTCCACGCCATACCTGACGCGCGTCCAGCAACGACGACAGCGGCACTACCGCACTCATCAGCTGCCCCTCAACAAACCGGCGAACAGACCTTCGATGGCGAAGTCTTCGGTAGGGTCCGGATCGATCGGCTGAAAGCCCGGGCTGTTGGGCAACAAGCGGATCACCTCGCCCTGCCAGTGCAGCCGCTTGATGGTGAACCGGTCATCGCCCACCCGCGCCGCCACCACCTGGCCATGCCGCGCCACTGGCGTGGCGTGCACGCCGACCAGGTCCTGATCGAGGATGCCTTCATCACGCATCGAATCACCGACCACCCGCACCAGATAATCCGGCGGCAGGCGAAACAGCCAGCGCGACACCCGCAGCGTGCGCTCGACCCGTGCTTCGGAAAACAGCGGTTCGCCAGCAGCGATGCGGCCCACCAGCGGCAGTTCCATGGTGTCCGCCTCCAGCGCGTCAGTGGAATTCAGCAGCCGGATGCCACGTGACCGATTCGGCTCGATCACCAGCCGCCCCTTGGCCTCCAGCGACCGCACGTGCTTGAGCACCGCGCTGACGTTGGGCAGCCCCATCGCCTGACCGATCTCCTCCAGCGTGGGCGCTTGGCCAGCGTGTTCCAGCCGGTCACGGATGAAGTCGAGGATGTTGGATTGGCGGGAGGTCAGCTGCAGGCTCATGGTCGCCATGTTTTCACCTTTTGTGGTGAAAATACAGCCCCGTGATTGCCCGGCGCTGGCGAGACCCCAGCACGGCGTAGCCGTCAACACATGGTTCCGATCAGGTCACGCCTCAGTTACGCGGCATTAACAAACCGTGCGGTACATTAACACCATGTCGTGAGACATCGATCCCACTGCGTGGCGAGGCTTCCCCTCCTCCTCCACGCGATCAAGATGGATACCCCCGAAACCCGCAGATCCCCCTCTGCGGGTTTTTTTATGGATGCCCGCGCGGCGTGGGGCAGATCCCTGTGCTGGCGCTACGGCTGAACCGCTTTCAGATTGGCCGCACGCACCGCCTCGACAAACCCGCCGAACGGAATATCGGTGATGCCGACCAAGCCGATATGGCTGTTCTCACCGTCAAGCAGCCGTCCAGTTACCGGCTGGTCGATGTACTCGAACCAGTGCGCGCCGACGAGATCGGGATTGGCAGCCGCTGCCGCGATGAAGCGCGCATACGCCTCGCCACGCTGCTGCTCGTTCCACACCGACACCACGCCTTTGCCAAACGGACCGCGGTCATCCGAACCGAAATGGAATTCGCTGATCAGCACCGGCTTGTCGAGCTGATGCATCGCCGCGGCGTCGAAACCATGTTGCGGCAGGTCGGCATAGACGTTGAAGCTGACCACGTCGCAGAACTGCGCGCAGGCCGCGACGGCCTCGGGCGTATTCACCGCAAAACGACCGCCGAGGAACAGGTGATGCGGGTCGTGGCGGTGGATCGCGTCAGCGACAGTGCGGAAGTAGGTGTCGGCGTAGTCGCGCAGCCAGGTGCTGTAGTCGGCGGCAATACCCGGGTGCGCTTCGCTCGGCGCGGGGGCGTGGAAGCCGGTGACGTTCAGCGCACTCCATGAATCCAGCGCGATGCCCCATGCCGCGGACAGGGTTTCCGGCGCCACGTACTTCTTGCGCAGCATGGCGATGAACGCCTGCTTGGCCGGGCTCTTCGCGTCGCCGGCAAGCGTGCCGACGGCAAGCCCCCAGCGTCCTTGCGGACCAACACCGGCCCACGCCAGTTCGTTGTCCGCGAAATAGCCGATCAGCCAGGGATCCTCGTGTACGTCGCCGCTCGCTTTCACCACCGCCGCCTCCGTCGCCTGCACGAAGCGCGGATCGAACGGATCAGGCATGCGGCCCCAGTAATCGAAGCCGCTGGCGACATTGGCGTAATCGCCGGCGATGTTGATCGAACGCGTGTAAGGCAGGCGATGCGCCTGGCCGAGAACGGGATCACTCCAGTTGCCGATGGTGTTGAAGCCCCATGCCCGCAATCGATTCAGCGTGCGTGCGCGCCACGCATCCAGCCAATCCTTGCCGTCGACGCGGTACAGGTTCGCCGCATGAAAATCGAACCAGAGGCCATGGTTGTAGCCGATGCCCTGGCTGGCGCCCTGATTCTTGTCGCGGTTGTCACCGTTGCCGTAAAACGCCGCCCACGCGCCACTATCCGGCGGCAAATCGTTGAACATGAACTCGCGACCCGCGACATAACTGTGCCCGCCGTCGGCCGTCACCGCATTCACGCCCAGCGAAAAGAACGAGTGGCCATCGGGTGTCACCAGTTGCCAGCGGCCACCCTGCTTTTGCGTATGAAACCAGCCGGTCCGCTGTTGGGCCTGGCCGTCCAGACGTCCGCCATAGCGATCCGCGTCGGCCGGCTTCGCCGCCAGCGGCGCGGCCACCTCTGCCGCGCGCAGTGCGCTATCGGAGTCGATCTTTTCCGGCCATTGCCCGCGTGTGTATTGCCCGTAACGGTCAACGATACCGGCATACGCATCGCGCAGCGCCGTCGCTGCAGATACCGCTTCCACCCGGCCAAAGCGCAGCGTTTGCACTGCCTGGGGCGCCGGAATGCCGAGGCGGATCGCACGGACCTGGCGCAGATCCAGCGTGCCTCGCACGGTAGTCGCCAGCAGGGTTGGCTGGCCGTGGTCGTCAAACGGCATGGGCGGGCCCACCTGCATGCCCTGGTCGCGTGGAGAGGTCGCATGCAGCGGAATCACCAGTGTCTGCGGCGGCCCGGCCGGCACCCCGACGCTGGCCTGAAGTCGCTGTCCGCCGCCATCGATTTCCACCTCCAGCGTCACCGCCCACGGCATGGCGTTTTGCACGCGCACGCGCACTTCGCGCTGGCCCGACCAGTTCCAAGCCGCGTCCGCCGGGGTGATCACGATCCACGGATGTGCCGCTGGCTGGAACGCATAAGCCTGCTGCGCCACGCCATCACTGGCACGCTCGGCGTTGCCGACACGCTGCACCTGTTCCAGGCGGACCCGATCCGCCGCCCCCGGATTCGCCAGATCCAGTCCATCCGGGGCGGCCGCGTGGCAGGCCGTCAGGCTGCACAGGCACCACAACCAGGACCACGCACGGAACGTCATCAAGGGATTCCTCGCGCAAACGAGCGCGCAGACACGGCTAGGCCACCGGGTGACGACGCATCCAGTATTGCCAGCCGTAATACACCGGCACGCCCAGCGCGATGATCAGCAGGCTCATGCCGGCATCGCCCGGAGCATGGATGGCGCTGGCCACGATCACGCCAAACACGGTGATCACGAAGATCAGCGGCAGCAACGGGTAGAACGGCACGCGGTACGGCGCCGGCTGGTCGATGAAGTGTTTGCGGTACCAGAACAGCGTGCCGATACCAAACACATGGCCGATCCACTCGCCGACCGTGGTGTAGTTGAGCAACTGGTTGAAGCTGCCCGAATAAGTGAGCACCGCCGCCCACGCGCCCAGCAACGCCAGCGCGATCTGCGGTGCGCGTGTGCGCGCATCGACGCGACCGGCGGCACGGAAGAACACACCGTCGGCACCCATTGTCTGCAGCACGCGCGCGCCGCCGGCGATCGCGATGCTGCAATAGCCGAAGGTGGAGCAAGCGATGCCGATCGCGATCACGGTGGCGCCGGCGTCACCGAACAGCCGCCGCATCAGGTCGGCCGCGGGCGCCACGCTCTCGGCGAGGCCGGCGTGGCCGAGCCCGGCGAGGTAGGCGTAGTTGACCAGCACGTAACAGACCACCACGCCGACCATGCCCATGCCCAGCGCACGCGGCAAGGTACGTTGTGGGTTGCGCACCTCACCGGCCAGGTCATTGAGATAATGAAACCCGCCATAGGTGAACAGCACGGGCAGCAAGGCGCCGGCAAAGGCCCAGGAGGACACCGGGTGGACGGTATCCACCGCCAACGCACTCCCCGGCTGACCATGCGCCAGCACCAGGCCGCTGATCACCAGCAGCGCCACCGCCGCCAGCTTCAATACGGTGAAGATGTTCTGCATCCAGGCGCCGGCACGAATGCCGAACAGGTTGATGCCGACGATGAACACGATCGCGCCCACCGCCACCGGCTTCACGTAGACCTGCGACGACAGGCCCAACGCGGTGCACAGGTATTCGGCGAACATGGTCGCCACGGCGGCCACGCTGCCGGGGTAATTGATCAGCGCCATGGTCCAGCCGAACAGGAAGCCGGGCAGCAGGCCGAAGGCCTCGCGCAGATAGACATAGATGCCGCCAGCCTGCGGACGCCGCGAACCCAGTTCGGCATAACACAGCACGCCGGCCAGGGTGAGCAAGCCACCGATCACCCACAACACCAGCACCTCCGCCCCGGAGGAAGTACTGCGCGCCACGGTGGCCGGGGTAAGGAAAATGCCTGCTCCGATCACACCGCCGATGACGATCATCGCGGCGTCCCAGGTGTTCAGGCGACGGGCATAGGCATTGGCAGGTTCGATAGGCATGGCGACACCATGCCATTGTCGGTACCGTTTCTGCCAGCGCCGCATGGCATGACGTTATCCACACCCCATCACCACCGGACAAATTGACAAGCTTGCGGCGCGCCGGAAGACTGTTGCCGGCGACGCGACCTGCGTACCGGCACATGCCGACCGCCACGCTCGCTGTGCGCATCCCTGGCTGGGCGTTCCATTTGTCAGCAGGAGACGTCGCCATGCCCACCCATGCAACCACCGGCAGGATCGCCCTTGCCACCGCTTGCGACTATCCGTCGGTCCAGCCCGACGACGCGCCACTGGCGTCCGAACTCGCATGCTGCGGCCTGATGCCAGTGGTGTGCGTGTGGAATGACCCGGCCGTGGATTGGTCGGCGTTCGACGCCGTGCTGATCCGCACCATCTGGGATTACTTCAAGCACCACGCCGACTTTCTCGCATGGCTGGACCGGCTCGACCAACTGGGCGTGCCCACCATCAACGACAGCGCCCTGCTGCGCTGGAACAGCAACAAGCGCTACTTGCTGGAACTGGCTGAGCGTGATGTAGCCATCATCCCGATCCGATGGGCCAGTGCCGCCACACTGCCTGACGTGTTGGCGACCATGCCGGGGCAGCAGGTGGTGGTCAAACCGGCGATCAGCGGCGGGGCCTGGCACACGTTGCGTGGCCGCACCGGCGATGCGGAGTTCACTACCGCGCTGAGGCAACTGCCGCGCGGGCTCGATTATTTGGTGCAACCGTTCGTGCCCGAAGTGGTCAGCGAGGGCGAATGGTCGCTACTGTATTTCGCTGGCGAATTCAGCCATGCGGTGATCAAGCGACCCGCCATTGGCGACTATCGCGTGCAGGGCGAGCATGGCGGCAGTGCCGAACCGGCGCAGCCCACCCCGGCCATCCTGGCCGCCGCCACGAAAGCACTCGACGCTGCGGCCGCGCTCGGGTACGGCAACCACGCTTATGTGCGCGTTGACGGCGTGGTCAGCAAGGGGCGCTTCCTTATCATGGAACTGGAATTCATCGAGCCGTTCCTGCATTTGGCCATCCATCCACCCGCCGCCCGACGACTGGCGCGCGAAGTTGCCGCGCGCCACGCGGCGGCGAACCGGGCAAGGATGGGCTGACCCGGCCGGCGAAAATCACGCCGAAGCGGCGTTCGCTTCACGGCTACGCGGTTGAAGTCCGCTTCCCGATCGGCGTCGATCGGATGCGTTATTGAACGAACCATGACAACGATATCGAAGATGCCTTGACGTCCGGCATCTCGATGCGGCGCAGGCGGCCGTCGGCTGCAATGACATGCGCCGTGGCAGGTATCGCCACTTGCTCGGCGAACGTGCAGGCATGCGCCAGACCCGGTTTGCTGCAGTCGATGTTGAATCCCATCAGATTGGCCTGCAACCAGCGTTTCAACAACGGAAGGTAGGCGCGAAGACTGCCTTCGTCGTGAACAAAAATCGTCACGGACGGCGCCATACCAGTGCGCTTTACCGCCTCCCGGTAGGACGCCAGTTCATCAATCGGCGGCCTCGACCGGCGAGTCAGCCGACTCACCCCGTCAACCGCCGCAAGCAGTGCGGGCTCTCCGGATGGTGCGTTGATGACCACCGACTGCAGGCTGGCCTCCTGATACTTGAAGCCCCAGCGGATGGACGATCCATCCGGCGTAACCAGCAGGCTCGGCGCCGCCTCGAACCCGTCCAGAATCCTGTCCGAAACCGGCGTTTTTTCACCCTCGCCAAGATCCGCAAAATTCAACTCGGCGTGCCGGGTGAAGGCTTCGACGGCGCCCTGGTCCGGCGCCTTGGACAAGGCCGCCGCAGTCACGGAACCCGCAGCACCAGCGGCGACATACAGGCATGTCGCCAACAAGGCCATGCCGACATGGCGATGGAAACGTTTCATATCACTCCAAGACAAACAGGCACCGCACCCTGCGTGGGGGAAGCCCGGGGTGCCGCATTGTGATTCACTCCCCGGCCTGAATCGTAAAGCAGATCGAGGCGGCCATTTCATCATTCCGTCCTGTTGCTCGATCAGGTGCAGACTCACGCCCACCGGACGAAGCACTGACGGCATGAACACCTTCAACACTGCCAGCCGCTTGTCGCACAAGGAAAGCAGGCGCCATCGGCTGAGCCGCCAAAACCCCGGGCCATGACAACTGACACTGCCTGGCATCGCTCACCTCTAGAATGGACCTGTCACCTTCCCCCATGGTTGTTCGCGTGCCCGCCCCACCCCGCAAGATTCTGCATGTCGACATGGACGCGTTCTACGCGTCGGTCGAGCAGCGCGATGATCCCTCCTTGCGCGGCAAGCCGGTTGCCGTGGCATGGCGTGGCGCGCGCTCGGTGGTGTGCGCGGCGAGCTACGAAGCCCGCGTGTTCGGCGTGCGCTCGGCGATGCCGGCGATCAGCGCGGAGCGTTTGTGCCCGCAACTGGTCTTCGTGCCACCGGACTTCGTGCGCTACAAGGCGGTATCGCGGCAGATCCGCGAGATCTTCGCGCGACATACCGATCTGATCGAGCCGCTGTCACTGGACGAAGCCTATCTCGACGTCACCGTGACCAAGACCGGCCTGCCCTCGGCCACCGCCACCGCCGAGGCCATACGAGCGGCGATCCGGGAGGAAACCCGATTGACCGCATCGGCCGGCGTGGCGCCGAACAAGTTCCTGGCCAAGATCGCCTCCGACTTCCGCAAGCCCGACGGCTTGTTCGTGGTGCGCCCCCACCAGGTCGAAGCCTTTCTCACCCCGCTCAAGGTCGGCCGCCTGCCCGGTGTGGGCAAGGTGATGGAGGCGAAGCTCGGCGGACTCGGGATTGCCACGATCGGTGAGTTGCGCGCGTTCGCCCAAGCCGAACTGGAGCAGCGTTTTGGCCGCTGGGGCAGGCGCCTGCACGAGTTGGCGCACGGAATCGACGAACATGCGGTACAGCCGGAGCGCCCCACCTTGCAGATTTCTGCCGAAGATACTTTCGAGCACGATCTTCTGCTCGAGGATCTGGAGCCGCACATCCGCCAGCTCGCGGAAAAGGCCTGGGCCGGCTATCTGCGCGAACGCGACCGGGTGGCACGCACGGTGGTGCTGAAACTCAAAACCGGTGATTTCCAGACGCTGACGCGCAGCCTGACGCCCGGGCAACGACCCATGTCGGCCGCCCAACTGGGTGACATCGCCTGCGCCCTGCGCGACCGGGTGGAACGTCCTGCCGGTAGCCGCTATCGGCTGGTCGGCGTGGGCTTGTCCGGCTTCGTCGACCGCGACAGCTACCAGGCACAGTCCGACCTGTTTGCCTGACCGCCGCAACCATCAGTGGGCCTGGCGACGCAGATCATCGGCGCGGGAGTCAGCCTTCTTCACCTCCAGGCGAATACTCTCCGGCAAGGCGAAGGCATCGTCGGGAAGGGGACCGAAGACGATGGCCGTGGTTTCCATGCGATGCGTTTGCTCGGCAGCATCTTTTGCATTGAACGCGAGCAGCAGGCCGTATTCGGCATCGATCCAGAGCACACCGCTGTCGGTGCCATCAGGTCCGGCATGGCCGGCATGATGATATCGCCAGCCATGCGCCAAGCGACCGGCGATGCGTCGGTTCTCAACCGGCGTACAGGGGAAGCCGAGGTTCCAGCACGGCTTTCGCACATCCAGCCGGGTGATCGCCCCCATCCGCACATGATCGGCCGGCAAGGCCCGGCTCGACGTGGACATCAGCAACCACGCATGGCCGCCGCCTCGCAGGATGCGGCCGCGGCGACCTGCGCCGGCGTCGAAGTCCACCCGCGCCTTGTCGCCCTTGATCCAGATCGTTTCCCCAGCGACGCCGGCGCGCCGCGCCGACATGCCGATGCCGCCACCTTCCAGTACGGCATCGATTTTCACGTCAGGCATGTCGGTGGCATGCGCAACGGACCCCAGCAGCGCAAAGACCATGCACATCACCGTGGCAGGCAGGCTGTTCAAGGCAGCACGCCGGCGTCACGGATCGGGGTCTGCATGCGCACCATCGCCTGGCTCACGATGGGCAGGCGACCGCTTTCCAGCATGGCGATCTCCTGCGCACTCAAGCCGCTGTAGAACGACTCACGGAAAATCGCGATGACGAGCTTGTCGATCACCGGCACAATCATCTTGTAACCGTAAACCACGCGGACCTTCAGCACATTCGCATCCTGCACGGTCAGTCCGCTGCGTGTGCCGGGTGACGACGAACGGAATGCCAGGCTGTCATTCGGAATCGCCTCGACGCCATCAAACTGGCGCTCCTTCCAATCGGCGAACGCCGCCTTGGTCGGGCTGATGACCTCGATGTCGCTGACCAGCGGATTGTTGGCCGCCAGGATCGCCTCGGCATAGGCCTTGGTAGCCTCGCCCTTGCCGACCTTGTGCGCGTACAACGGCATCAATCCACGCGCCAGGCCAACCCGCATCGCGCTCATCTTCGCGTTGTGGGTGGCGCCGTTCCGGGCAGCTTCCAGCGCCGCGTAATCGACTGTGGTCTTGACCCGGTAAAACAGGATCGATTGCAGAATGCCCAGCAGAAACACGCCGAACACCAGAATCACCACACACGTCTCGACCAATGCCTGACCATGCTGCGCGCGAGATGTCACCTTGCGTTTCATGGCCGCTGCCCGCTGCCGCCCAAGCCAGCCTCTCCGGACGCCGGATCGGATGCTTCTGCCGGGGCAGCGAGCTGTCCGATGCCGTCAGCCATCTGCGCGCTCTGCTGCTGCAGCGGCGCATCCACGCCAACGGCATATCGCGCGCTCTGGCCAAAGGCGGCCTCCGCCTGCCGCAACCGGACAATGCCCAGGTTGTGCCAGGCCTTGGCATGACCGGGCGACAGCTGCAGCGCCTGCCGATACGCATCGGCCGCCTCGTCCGGCTGCTGCATCCGCACCCGCACATTGCCAAGCCGGAACCAGTAGTCGGCGTGCCGTGGCATGTCATGGGTCAAAGCCTGGTAATCCGCCAGGGCCTGCGCCAGATTGCCGCTGGCGTACGCGTGCTCCGCTTGCTGCTGGCGCGCAAGGGTCGCTTTCAGATGTTTCGGCCCCGACGATGCACAGCCAACCAGGACCACGGCCAGTGACAACCCGGCCGACAGAACAGCGACGCGATTCAGCTGGCCAGCCATGTCCACTCCTCGCCACGCACGGGCATCATCGCGGCGATGCCGCCCGGCGCCAGCTCCACCGTGTGCCGGGCACCGGTGCACTGGCGCATCCGCCGTGGCGGCAGGTTTTCGTTGCACTCCAGCACGCGGCCGCCGCGATCCAGAAAGACCACGTCCAGCGGATATGCCATGCCGAAGGTGTGCACGCCGCCGCATGGCGTCAGCCACAAGGCCTCCATCGCCTCGCCGCGCAGCGGTGGCCGCGCCAGCAGCCCACGCAACCGGCTCCAAGGCCGGTCTGCCCGCCATACCCGCGGCACAATCGTCTGCCCCTCGCGAACAATCCGGCCCTGTCTCAAAAGATTCCCTCCTGCCGCATGCGCAGGTAGATGAAGTAGCCCAGCATCAGGAAGATCAGCGGGAAGAAGAACAACACCAGCGGCAGCATCATTTTCACTGGTGCTTCCAGCGCCAGTTTCTCCGCCCGCAGAAAACGTTCTTCGCGGCGCTGCCCGGCCTGCGCGCGCAGCGTGCTGCCGAGACTGGCACCGACCCGATCGGCCTGGATCAAGGTGCCGGTGAAACTCGAAATCTGCGACATCTCCATGCGCTCCGACATCCGCTTGAGCGCCTCGGCCCGCGGCAGCCCCGAGCGGATGTCGCGCAGCAGGCGAGTGAACTCCTGCCGCAGCGGTCCGGCCGGCCCCTTCTGGGTGGCCTGCTCGATGCCGCCGGTGATATTCAAGCCGGCTTCCACCGCCATGGTGATGAAGTCCAGATACACCGGCAGGTCCTTGATCACCAATCGGCGCCGCTTGCTGCGTCGCTCACCCAGCCACAGGCTGGGATAGAACCAGCCGGCAGCGGCACCGAAGAACATCGCACTGCCGTAGAGCAGCCAGCCGTGCTTGTCGAGCATGCTCAGCACCAGCCAGAAAAAGGCAGCGACGATACCGGCGCCCACCACGCGCAGTCCGTAAAGTTGTTCCGGACTCAACACGAAATCCTGGCCTGCGGTCTGCAGTTTCCGGTGCGCCTTCTCAAGCTTGTCCGCACTGAGCTTGGGCGCCAGTACGTGCGTGGCCGCATTGACCAGCGGCCAGATCATGCGCAATCCGAGCGGCAGCGGGTCGTGGAAATTGCGATCGGCCTTGGGCACCTCGCGCATCAGCCCGTAGACGCCCCAGAACGCGAAACCGACGCCACCGCCCATGGCCACGGCAAGCAGGATGACGACCGGACTCATATGTCGATACTCGTGATCTTGCGGCACATGCGATAGCCGAGATACTCCATCACTGCCGCCACGGTGATCACCGCCCAACCGACGTAGGAGTGATACATCTCGTGCATCGTGTCGGGATAGGCGAAACTGAGAAAGCCGATCAGGCCCACCGGCATCATCGCCATCACGATGCCTTGCAAGCGGCCTTGTGCCGTCAACGAATTCACCTTGCCTTCCATGATCAGGCGCCGACGCAGCGTGTCGGCCAGCGATGCCATGCTTTCGGCAAGATTGCCGCCCACCTCGCGGGAAATGCCCACCGCCGAAACAAACAACGTCACGTCCTGGATCGGTACGCGGTCATTGAAGTGCTCCAGCGCCTCCTCCAGTTTCACGCCCATGCGCTGCTCACGCAGCAGCAGTGCAAACTCCTGCGCCAACGGTGGCTCCACATCGCGTGCCAGACTTTCCAGTGCCGGCGTGAAACCAAGGCCGGCCCGCATGCTGCCTGCCACCATCATCAGGCCGTCGGGCAATTGCTGCTGGATCTGGAGGATGCGGCGTTGCCGCAGCCACCGATAGATTTTCTTCGGCAGCACCAGGATCAGCACCAGGGTGACGATGGCCAGCAACGGGTTGCCACTGAGGAACCACACCAGCAGGGGCACCAGCACCATGGCCGCCGCATTGATGCGGAACAGATGCCGTTCGTCCATGAACATGAACATGTCCGCCAGATTGAAGCGGGCCTGCTCGGTGAACGTTTCCTGGTAACGCCCCCAGAACACGGTCGAACTCCGCGCGATCAGATAGCCCACGGCAGAGACGGAAAGAAACACCACGATCGCGATGGGAACCAGGCTCATCCGCGACCGTCCTCATTGATCTTGAAGATCGACAGATCAACCGGGACGCCCCGATCAGCCAGCTCCTCGTAGAACTCCGGAACCGCGCCGGTCGCGGCGTATTCCCCGCGCACCTTGCCGCCGGGGCCACCCTGGTCGCGGGCACGAAAGGTGAAAAGATCCTGTGCCTGGATCGTGCCGCTTTCGATGCCGGTGATCTCCGAGATATGGGTGATCTTGCGCGAGCCGCACGGAAAACGTCGCTGATGGATGATCAGGTCGATCGCCGAGGCGATCTGCTCGCGCACCACCGTCATCGGCAGGTCCATGCCTGACATCATCACCATCACCTCCAGGCGCGACAGCGCATCGCGCGGCGAGTTGGCGTGCGCGGTGGTCAGCGACCCCTCGTGACCGGTGTTCATGGCCTGCAGCATGTCCAGCGCCTCGCCACCACGGCACTCGCCCACCACGATGCGATCCGGGCGCATGCGCAACGAGTTGCGCACGAGGTCGCGAATGGTGATCAGACCCTTGCCCTCGAGGTTCGCCGGACGGGCCTCCATCGACACCAGATTGGGCTGACTCAGTCTGAGCTCGGCCGCATCCTCGATGGTGACGATGCGCTCGTTGTCGGGAATGAAATTGGAAAGAATATTCAGCAGCGTGGTCTTGCCCGAGCCGGTACCGCCGGTGACCACGATGTTGCGCCGCTCCCGCACCGCCACCTGCATGAACTCCAGCATCTGCTGGTTCACCGAGCCGTATTGCAGCAGGTCATCGCCACTCAGTTTGCGCCTGCTGAATTTTCGGATGCTGAGACTCGGGCCCCGCAGCGCGACCGGGGGAATGACCGCGTTGACGCGCGAGCCGTCGGACAGTCGCGCATCCACCATCGGCGAGCTCTCGTCGATGCGTCGGCCCAAGGGCGCCACGATGCGTTCGATCGCCGCCAGCACCGCCTTGTCACTGGTGAAGATGACTTCGGACTTCTCGATGCGGCCGGCGCGCTCGATGTAGATGTCATCGGAGCAATTGACCATCACTTCGGTGACCGTCTCATCTGCCAGCAGATCTTCCAGCGGTCCGAGGCCGATCGCCTCGTCCAGCACCTGCTTGGCGAGCCGGCGACGGTTGATCGTCTTGGGCAGCTCATCGGAAAACTCCCGATCGATGATCTCCTCGATCAGCGAGGCAGTCTTCTGACGCAGGTCGTCGTCGGTCATGCCGCGCACGTCGACGCGACGCAGGTCCATTTGCCGCACCAGCGAATGATGCACGCGGGTGCGCCATTCCAGCATGTCGGTGGACGGCGGCAAGGCCGCAGGCAATCCGGTGACCGGCAAGGCCGGCGGTACGGAATCACTGGCCGGGGAAGCCACCGGGTCGAGGTGTACCGGTGCATTGGCGGCACGCTGGGGCACCTTGATCGACGCCTCTTCGGATTGATCGACCAGCACGCGCAGGCGATACGACCCGATGATGACGGCGTCCTCACGCTGCAGCGGGCCATGTTCACCTTGCACCCTGGAGCCGTTGATCACCACCGGCGCACGACCACCCAGGACCTCGATGAACACGCCCGCCTTGCGCACACTCAACATCGCGTGCTCGCGCCCGATGTTCCATCCCTGCAGGATCACCAGATTGTCTTCGCCACGCCCGATGCCACAGGCGTTGTGCAGGCAGCGCACCTGGCGCGGGTCGCGATTGGCGGTTTCGATCAACACTTCAAACATGGGTCACCTTCAATCGACGATGTCTTTGCCGGCGACCTTGCGGAAGTCGTCGCGCAGGCGATCGCTCTTCTCGATCAACTCCCGGTTCTCCGGCGACTGGGCATCGATCACGATCGGGGTGACGAAGATCACCAGGTCCGTGCGATTGCGCTGAAAATTCCGCGAGCGGAACAACGCACCGAGCACGGGGATGTCGCCAAGGCCCGGCACCTTGTCGAAGGTTTTCGAGGCGCTGGCGTCAACCAGGCCGGAGATGACGATGGTGTCGCCCTCATGCACGTTGAGCTGCGCACTGGCGCGGCGCGTGATGAAGCCGGGATAGCCCTGGACATTCACACTCGGATCGATCTTGCTGATCTCGGTCTCGATGTCGGTGGAGATGTCGCCCTTGCTGTTGACCACCGGCGCGATATGCAGCTTGATGCCGTACTGCTTGTATTCGACGGTGGTTTCGCCCAGCCCTTGGCTGATCGGTATCGGCACCTCACCGCCGACCAGAAAGTCGGCGACCCCGCCGCTTCGCGCTGAAAGCTGTGGCGCGGCCAGTTCCCACGCACTGCCGTCCTGCATCATCAGGTTGATCTGCGAGGCAATCGAGGTGGCAATGCCGAAATACGACGCCGTGCCCGGTACCCGCAGCGGCAGGTTCGCCGGGCCGCCATCGGCGCCGATGCCGGCGAAGCCCTTCGGCGTCATCCGGTAGTACGGATTGGTGACCCAGTCGTGTACCAGGCCGCCGCCGGGCCCGGCGATCATGCTGTCCCACTTGATGCCGAGCTGATTGATCGCCTTCTTGTCGAACTCCATGATGCGTACGCGCATCATCACGGTCGGCTTCATCTCGACCGCGTTGGCGCTGGTGAAGTCGAGCACCTGCGGATAGATCTTCTTGATGGCCGCGATGCGCGCCATGTCCGCCTGCGACAGGTCGCTGCCGGTCAACACGACATGGCCGCCGACCGTGGCCGCCGAGATCGCGCTGTCCGTGCCCAGCAGACGGCCCACCATGTCCGCGGCATCGGCGCTGTTGCCGACCACCACGTGCACGCTGACGCTGCGCTGGGAACCATCCGCCATCCACAGCTGCACCGAAGTATCGCCCGGCTGATTGGCGATCAACACCAGTTCGCGACTGCCGATCGCCTTGACCTGCAGCAGCTTGCCGTCACCCACTGCCACCCGCTTGAGCGCCCCCGGCGCACTCTGCACCAACGCCTGCCCGACATACATGTTGACCGAGTCACCGATCACCGGAGAAGTCGCTCTCGCATCGCGCCATGGCCATGCGCATGCGATGGCGCACACCAGCAGCACTGCCAGGAATACTGCCGTCGACCGGCCAGAATGCTTGCCTGCTTCCATACTCAACTGTTCCCGCCAATGATGAATTGAATGCCTTTGCCATGCACCGGCCGGCCCAACCGCAGCAGCTCCGCCTTGCTCAGCGTCTTGAGGTCGAATGGCTGCTGGTGGCCGGCCGGGCGCAGCATCACGCGCAGCTCGCCAACCTTCATCGCCATGCCGAGCCGCTGCGCATCGCTCGGCGCGAGGCCGAGCGTGATGTTCGAATAGCTGTCCTCATCGTCCGGATTGCTGCTGCGCAATCCCTTGGCCCGCTTGCCGGTGGCCAGCACGGGCACGTCTCCCAGCAGGGGACGAATCTGTTCGCTGCCCTCGCCGTCGAGCAGCAACATGATGTCGAGGTGATCCCCGGGCACGATCAGGCCCGAGACCGAATTGGACTCGTCGACCTGGATCGAATACGCCACTTTGCCCGGCTCGATCACGTTGGAGAAATGGTCAGTCACCCGATCCACCGCGCTGCCACCGATGGGTGCGCCCCTGGTCAGTGGCACGCGAAGCACCTGGCCGAGGTAGTCCTCGTAATTGTCGGGAGTCAGCGCATCGGCTGGCACGAACTCGGCCGGTATCTCGCGTACGGCGATGTCGTCCTGGCTGATGCTCGCGCCCTTTTCCAGGTCGTGCACCGGCACCACGATCTGACGGGTCTCGGTGGGTACGGTCCGGGTGCGCGCAGCCACCTGCTTGTTGATGTAATGGACGGCCATCAGGCTCGCCACGATGCCAAGCAGGATGGCGCCGCCCAGGTAGAGGAAGTTGCGGTTGACTGCAGGTATGCGTCGTTCCATTCGATTCAGATCCAGGATATCGAGAGTGCGTAGACAAAGCTGGTGTAGGCGTCGCGCAGCGCATCGGCCAGCTCGCGGATGACGTTGGGGTTGGCCAGCAGCACGGTCACCAGAAGCAGCACCACCACGGTGTATTCGATCAAGGCGCTGCCGCGCTGGCGAGCCGGGCGCAGCGCGCCGGGAGCGCGTCGGTCTTTCCCCTTGCCGGACATGTTCATCACCCCGCCGCTCATGGATTCATCAGGTTGATCATCACTTGCGACTGCCCGTCGGCCGGGGTCATGACCAGCGTCATCCTGCTATCCCCGCGCACGTAGCGCAGGACGCAGTTTTCGGACGCGCAGCGGTTCTGATCCGCCGGCTTCCAGCCATCGGCAGCCAGACGCTCGCGGAAGTAGGCCTCGTTCTGGCGTGTGGAAAGGCGATTGCGCATGGCCACGGTGCGCCCAGGCGTGGGGTCATCGGGATAGGCGATATCGTTGAACACCTTGGTGCCCATCGGCCGCGGCAGGCCCTTCCCGGGCTCGTAACGTTTCGGCGCGCCGGCAATATCGACGATCCCGATGTTGCCCTTGCTTCCGCTGCCGGCCTCGCTGACCTGCACGGTGACGTAGTAATCGCCTTCCTTGTGGCCAATCACCTGCGCGGCGCCCATCGAGTTCACCACCACCTTGCCGTCCCACAGCTTTCGGTAGAAAGCGACCACCTGGGCCTGGCTCTGCGACGACTTGAACACCTGGGCGTGCATGTCCAGCCCATTGAAGACGATATGCCGGGAAACCTCGGCTGCCTGCGTGCCGGCCGGCAACGTTGGCTGTGGCCACGCACCGGCACTGGCAAGTCCGGGAAGCACGGCGGCAACCAGCAGAAGGGCGCCACGCCTAACGGCCATTCCGATACCTCGTCAGCTTGTCTGCCGGGACCGCGTCGGGCGTCGTGCGTCCGAGCTGGAATTTGTCCAGGTTCGGCGTAAACAGCTCGTTGACGATGGGGATTTTCCCAAGCACGTTGAGCACGTCGCTGACCACCTCATCCGCCTTGTCGCCGAGGCCGCCAGTGGGCACCAACGGTCGGATCACTTCGCGTACCGTGCGGTTGTACATGGCGCCCGATGCCACTTCGCCTTCCCTGGTTTCGCCACCGCCTGTCGCCGCCCAGGTATCGGCCAGCAGCACGGTGCGCGCGGAAAAATCCAGTTGCGCGGTGTCCAGCGGATCGAGGAAGGCCAGGGCCTGTCCGTCGGCCGCCTTCAGCTTCTGCGGCCGCGCATGCACTTCGGCAGTGACGAAGCCCTTCGGGTTGGGCGGCAGATTGCCCAGTGACTTGGCCGCCTTGGCGACGGGACCGAGTGCGCGATCCAGAAACGTCGGTGCGATCTCCTGTTTGTATACACTCAATGACACGTCGGATGTTTTCAACAACGCCTGGTTGGCAAAGGTGGTCAACATCGTGTCGCCAAAGGAAGCCGGCGCCTTCGCGGCGGACTTGATCGGTGCGTGCGCGTCAGCGAACTGCCGCGCGCGCACCGCGCTCTGCACGGCGGACGTGGTCGGCAAGCCCGCGTTGATCAGCGCCGGATCGACGGTGGCGGCCCAGGCGGCCTGACGCGCCGCCGCCTGGGTCTGTTGCTTGATGTGGATGTATTGCCCCAGCAGCATCACGCCGGCCGCAAGAGGTACCAGCACGATGCAGGCCACGGCCATCTCGACCAGGCTTTGTCCACGCTGACAGCGCCCACTGACGGACGGTGCCAAGGCACTCCGGCGTGAATGTCGCGATTGAGCCGAACGGGTCATCGTGGTCTCCGTGGGCTGCGCTAGCCCGCTGGCGCAATGGCAACGTTGGCAGGCACCGCGAATACCTTGCCGTCGATCGGCGCACCCACCGTCATGGCATCGGTCGTCAGCTGGACACCCTCGCCATTGGCCGGCTTGTTCGACAAGGTGATGTTGTCGCCGGGCGCATCCATGCGATCGGCACTTGCCGCGGTATCGGTAACGAAGCCCCACTTCTTGCCGCCACTCCACACGCACGCTTCGCCCTGACTGCTGCTGAATCGCACGCAGGGCTGGCCGGCCATCGTCGACTCACCTTCCGTCTTTGCCATCAGATCGCCCTGCCCCTGTTTCTGCAGCTCGCCCATGACGGCGGCACGCAATTTCTCGTCGTCCTGCGCGGTATCGGCGCCAGCCGGTTTGTCATCCTGCGCGGCGATTTCGCGCCTCACGCCCTTCGACGGCTCGCGGGTCGCCGTGCCCTTGATCAGGTCCACCACCGTGGCCGAGCCGGGTTCGATGATGCTCAACCTCGACTCGTGCATGGGCTCGAACACGCAGCCTGGAGCGGCGCCATCGGCGCTCTTGAAATCCCAGCGGTCGGCCTTGGTGGCCATGCGGGCACCGTCGTACCAGGTGTCGAGATAGGTATGGCCCAACTTGGCCACCACGCTTTCCGGCAGCGGTGTTACCGGCATCGAACCGGCACGACAACGGGCCAGCGCCTCCTGGTAGAGGTGCTCCGCCGCCGGCACGCCCTGGTGCAGCAGGACACTGGTTTGCCTGACATGAATCGGGGGTGTCTTCAGCGCAAGATTCGCAGCGTCCGTCTTCGCTTCAGCCCCGCCAGCGCCGGCGGAGCAACCGGCCAGCGGCACGCTCGCCAACAGGACGGCGTACAACGCCACGGAGAGGTGCCGCGCCTGACTCCCGGCGCGGCCATGACGGCGTCCGACAGGCTGTCCCTGCGCAATGTCGCTCCGTGCCTTTTTTGTTTGGTTCATCGTCTGCTTTTTCCACTGAAGTGTCTGGTGACTGGTTGCTACGGGTGCTTACATCAGGATTTGCCGGGCACGCAGGGCGCCACTGCGCCATAGGCGACAGCGACTTCGTGGCGGGTGGTGCATGGGGTATCGACAAGCCGCGCCTGCCAGTAGGGGCTGAACAAGCTGCCCATTTCGCGGCTGGACGGACTGATCACGTTGTCAAAAAGACCAAATCCTCGCGGACGGCTGAAGTACACCTGTGCCGACGACAACGCGGTCATGTCGTTGGCAATCGTCTTGTCGGGTGCCGAAAAATCGGGTGGCCCGCCAATGCCGTCCACGTTGTCGCTGGTGCGTACCGTGTTCATCGGTTGCTCGACCAGTACGGTGAACACCGGCCCCACATCCATCACCTTGACGCCGTTCTGCGATGCACTGCGATCGTTGTCATACGGCACGGTCGCCTTGTTCTCGGCGATGTCGTCGTAGGGCTGCAGGCCGGGCGTGGTCGCGGGCGCGTAATTTCTCAGCCACGCCTTGCTGGAGCCTCCGATCGCGGGGGAGTTGAGGACGTTCTTTCCAGCCTTGCCGTTGTCGATGCCACCGGCATAGCGCTGGTAGTGGCCGCGATCGATCTCATAGGGCGAATCCCAGCCCCGGCCGCCATTGAAGCCCGGATTGGCCACGGAACGGAACGAACGCGACATGCTGTTCACCGCCGCCGCGCCGCCCCAGGCCAGCGGTTCATTGACGCCCAGCCAGCCGATCTTCACGTTGAGGGTATCCACGCCCACCCAATGGGTGTAATCGACAAGATCGGTGCCGCCACGCTTGTGCAGGGGACCGATACCGCCATTGCGTTCACGTGAAAAATCGTCGCGCGCCTCCATCACCACGTTGGCAAAACGGTCCGCCCCGGCATCGCGTCGGCCGGATGAGGGAATGGTGTAATGAGTCACGTAGGAACGTGCCTGCAAGGCACCCTGCTCCAGCAACGCATAGCCGCGGGCACCGATTTTCGCCTTGCCATCGGTGTTGCGCTTGACCACTTCGGGCACCAGCTTCAGCGCCTCCTGCGACTCCACCGTGGCGATCGCGCGCGACGCGATGGAGTAGGCCTTATTGATCCCCGCGACGGCAGTCACCCCGGCCGAGAAAGCGACCTGCATGCCGTCGCGAATCGTCTTCACCACCGTCTTCACTTCATTGAGCGCGGTGACCACTTCCTGCAATGCGGCGCCCACCTCGGCGCCGACAATGCTGATATCGAAGATGATCGCGATGGCCTGCACCGCGTCCTTGAAATTGTCAGTACCGCGCAGCGTGAAATTCGTCCACGCATACCAGCTGGTCATCTGCGCCACGGCCACTTCGTTGGCGACTTCGGCGCGATTCATGTAGGCGACGAGGTTGTAGGCGCGGGCTTGCTGCACGGCCGCGCTGTAAGCCGCGGCGTCGGCAGCGTTGACGAGCTCGACTTTTTTCGACACCGCTTGGCCGGTGTTGAACACCACGATCACGCCGATGCACAGCACCAGCAGAGCCACGATCGCCAGCACCAACGCCTGCCCTCGCTGCTCGCCGCGCACGACCGTGCATGACGGCCGCAACCGATCACGCGACAGCGCCGCTGCGCCGACATTCGACTCGGCCATTGCACCTCCCTCCCGCGGAAAAACCGGATCACCACGCATGCCTGCATCGCTGCGGGCATGCGCGGAAACCCACACGAATGCGGCGAAGCCGCACTCGGCTCATCAGCCCCAGGCAGGTGTGATTACTTGGCCGTGTCGTTGTCGTAGCTGTTGAGGGTTTTGTCCTTGGTGCCCTCGGAGTGGGCCTTGTTGCCCTGGTTTTTCGCCCGATTGATGTCGGTCTTCGCACTCTGGCCGGAGAGCTCCTTGGCCATGCCGCCAATCTGCGCGCGGGCAGTGCCACCGAAATAGGTGACGGCCGCAATGGCGGCGATCGCGATGAGCGCGGTAATGATGATGTACTCGGTCATGCCCTGGCCGCGCTGGCGGACCCGGATCCCTGCATTGCGAATGAAGCGAGTTTTCATGAGGTGCCCCTTTTCGAAAGTGATGGTGTCGTCGACAAGGACGACCCAGACAGACTTCAATGGAAGGTGACGCGCCCCCTGGTCAGTCAACATCGACCACGCATCATTCAGGAACAAAAGCCAATCGATGTCACCTTGGCAGTGCCGCTCCTGCCGAACGAACTTACCGAACGAGTGCTGCAGGTTTGTGAATGTCAGCCTGCGGACGACCCGTTTTGAGAAACCAATCACAAAAGACATCCTGAAGGCGCCTCTTTCACCGCTCAGGCTGAACGGATATGGCCGTCTGATTCGCGATCGCGACATGGCTGTCGAATGATTTGCTATGTTTCCCGATCTTCCAATTGATGCTTGGAGAATACCGACACATGCACAGGCTTCTGTCGCGCTCGCTCGCCTTCCTGCTGGTTTTCTCGTGCATATCGGCAACCGCCTCCGAACTGCCGGACCACGATGTGGCCGGCAGTCACGACCATCCAGCCGTATCGCGTTTCGCCGGCTCGATCATCGTGGGCTATTCGCAAGAGGACTACGGTCGCGCCACGCTGCCACTGGCACGCGAGGATGCCGGCAAGCCGAGCCGCTTCGCCAAGAGTGAAGATGTGGAAGGTCGGATCACCCGCCTCGCCTATGCCGGGCCAAAGGGCAAGAGCGCCATCGAGGTATACCGAAATTTCGCGCAGGCGCTCAAGGCGGCCGGATTCCAGACCCGCTTCCAATGCAGCGGTGACGCGGGTTGTGGCGGCTTCGATTTCAGCGCCGCGCTCATCGAGCCATTACTCGACCGGATGCGTGGCAACCGCAATCTGATGGTTTCCTCGCTGGAGGCGGCGGGTGGCAACGTGCAGTCGCTCACCGCGCATCTCAAGCGCCCCGAGGGGGACATCAACCTTTCGCTTCTGGTGAGCCAGAATGAGCAGGAGCCCGTGGGTGTCCTGCTGCAAATTGTCGAAGCCAAGGCCATGGGAACCGGCCAGGTCATCGTCGATGCGAAAGCCATGAGCCAGGGTTTGGCCAAGAGCGGGCATATCGCGCTCTATGGCATCCACTTCGGCAGCGACAGTGCGGTGCTCGAAAAGAGTTCCGCCGGGACCCTTGCGGAAATGGCGACGCTGCTGAAGACACAGCCGGCGCTGAAGGTCTACATCGTCGGCCATACCGACAACAGCGGCACCGTCGCGCACAACGCTGCTCTCTCGCAGCGGCGTGCCGAAGCGGTGGTCAAGGCCCTGACCACGAATTACGGTATTGCAGCCGATCGACTTGGCGCAAAGGGATTGGCCTCCTACGCGCCGGTGGCAAGCAACCGTGATCCGGACGGCAAGGCGCGCAACCGCCGAGTCGAGTTGGTCGAGCAATGAGCATCGAGGCGGAAGGCACTTCCCCGATCGGCGACGCCCTGCACTTTTCCGACAATTACCGCGACCTGTGCCAGCCGAGCGGCACCGGCGCGGGCTTCCAGTTCGAGTTCTATTGCGAGTGCTGCAACGACACCTGGCGCTCGCCGTTCGACCCTTACCGCAGTGGACAGGCATCGGGCTGGATGCAACAAGCAGGCAATCTGATCGGCGGTTTGCTGGGAAATGTGGGAAGCAGTCTTGACCGTGCTGCCGAGGGATTTGCCCAGGCTGGCTGGGGGACTTCGCGTGATGCGGCTTTCCGGCAGGCCATCCGGGCCGCGCAAACCCACTTTCATCGCTGCGCACGCTGCCACCATTACACCTGCGACAGCTGCTGGAGTACCGACAGCGGTCTGTGTCGCGATTGCGCACCGGATCTGGCCAGCGAAGTGCAGGCCGCACGCCACGAGGGCACCGTGCAAGCCGCCACGGAAAGCGCCCGCGCCAGTGGTGTGGCCCAGGCACAGGAAATCGATGTGTCGAGCGCACGCCAGCTGGTGTGCCCCGCCTGCCACGCCGAATCACATGGCGGCAAGTTCTGCCCGCAATGCGGCCAGCAGCTGGGCATGCCAGCGACCTGCAAGGGCTGCCATGCGACCTTGCCGGCCAACAGCCACTTCTGCCCGGAATGCGGGTTGACGACGACAGGCTGAGGCATTCCCACCCTATCCGGGCTGAAACATTCCCCTCAGCCCGAATCGCGCTCGCGGCCGAACCGCGGCAGGTTCCAGTGAAAGTGCAGCGACAGAAAGCGCAGCACGAAACACAACACGATCGGCAGCCACGTCGCCCATACCGCGGGCCATTGCCAGTATTCGCCAACCACTGACAGCGCTGCGGCGGAAAGCGCCGCCATCGCGTAGATCTCCTGCTGCAGCACGATCGACACGCGGGCCAGCAACACGTCGCGCGCCATGCCACCGCCGATCGCCGTGACCATGCCCAGCAGGATCGCCACCTCCGCGTTGTGGCCGAACAGCAGCGCCTTGTGCGCGCCGTACACCGCAAACAGGCCCAACCCCATCGCATCGAACAGCCGCACCGGATAGGTCAGCCGCTCCACCCACGGATAGGCCAGGATGGTGAGCAGGGCGGCAATCACTGCGGTGGCGAGGTAGCGCCAGTCCGACAAGCCCGCCGGCGGAATGGCACCAATGCACACGTCGCGCGCAATGCCGCCGCCGCAGGCGGTGATGTAGGCAATCGCCAGGATGCCGAACAGATCGAGATTGCAGCGCCGGGCTGCAGTGGCGCCGCTGATCGCGAACGCGAAGGTGCCGGCTAGGTCGACCAGGTTGAACAACAGTTGCTCATTCACGCTGCCGGCTCACCTGCGGGCATGCCGTCGACGCGGCGAATACCCGCTATTGAACCAGCTTCAGGCGAGTTTGCGCGAGATCGCGAAGAACGCCAGGTTGCCCAGGCCGGTCGTCAACGCCAGCACGGCGATCAGCCCGGGGGTGACTTCCTGCCAGCCAAACCACTGGATCAAGCCGAAGCCGACGCCCACCGACAACAGCACGATGCCCCAGCGCAGGGAGGAATGGCGCCGGCGCTGTTCCTCGTCGCGCAGCACCGAGTTGACCAACTCCTCCGATCCGCCGCTGGCGACCATCTGGCGGCGTACCCGCGCATCGACCACGACCTTGATCGCATAGGCAATACAGATGAACAGGGTGATCGGGATCAGTATTTCGAAATTCATGGGATATTCCTCGAGTGGCGGGATGGTGAACCTTCATGACCTTGGATACGGGCATTCAGCGAACGGTTGCACCAAGCTGGTTGCAACCGTTTCCCGCCTGCGCGTATCCCTTGCCCCATGGATGACATCCGCAGCAGTCCCGACCGCGACCTGGTCGACGCCGTACTGGCCAACCGGCCAGGCGCGTTCGAACGCCTGGTGCGCGAACATCAGGGCCTGTGCTGGCACATCATCCAGCGCATGGTGCGTAACCCCGAGGACGCGCGCGAGTTGTGCCAGGACACCTTCCTGCGTGTGCACCAGTATCTGCATCAATATCGTTACGAAAGCGCGCTGAAGTCATGGATCGGCCGGATCGCCTTCACCATCGCGTTGCGCCATTTGCAGCACAAGCGCATACCGCTGGTCGACCCGGGCAGCGACAACGACGGCATGGACCGGGTCGAGAACATCGGCGACGGCTTTGATCTGGAAGCAGCCTGCGTGGACGAGGAAACCGCGCGGCATCTGCACGAAGCGATCGAGGCCCTGCCGCCCTTGCAGCGCACCTTGCTGACCTTGTATTACCTTGAAGAAACCCCGATCCCGGAGATCGCCCGGATCACCGGGCTGGCCACCGGCACGATCAAGAGCCATCTGTTCCGCTCGCGCCTGCGCCTGCGCGACGCGCTCGAAACACGGACAGGAGTTGCCGCATGATTCCGCACGACGAAGACCACATCCCCGCTTTCGATGACAGCGCACGGGAGCACGAATGGCTGGCACAGGAAACCGCCATGCGACGGGAGCGACTGCATCTGGATCCCGCCGGTGATGACGCGCGAAGCCAGCGCTATCGTCTGATCGCGCGCAACCTGCGCCGACCGCTGCCGGAGTCGCTGCCGGCGGATTTCGCGCAACAGCTGGCCGCACGGGTCGGCGCGGCGCCTTTGGTGTCAGCGCCGTCGGCTGCCTCGTTCGAACTCCATCTGGTGCGCGCACTGGTATCGGTGCTGGGCATCGCCGCCGTCGCCGTCATCATGATCTACGGCGGCACGTGGTTGCCCGCTTTCGGCGAATTGCTGCCCCATCCGCAGGCCCCGGCCATTCGCTGGCTGGCGGCCCTGGCCGGCTGCCTCGGTATCTCCTGGTTGCTGGGACTATGGCAACGTCACGCGCATCCGCGGCACGACTGAGCCGCTACCACTCGATCACTGCATCCAGGCCGCGATGCAGCCCGACCAGGCCGGATACCCTGCGGATCGCCAGAAGCGCGCCCTCCACATAAGGCGTGGCACTGCTGCCGGCGTTGTGGCGCAGAGTCAGTGTCTGGTCCGGCATGCCGAAGATCGCCTCTGCACCGAGCACGAACCCCGGCAAGCGCACCGCGTGCACCTGACTGCCGGCCAGCGTGCCGCCGCGCGTTTCCGGCATGCCGACGGTGTCGGCGATCGGCACCTGCAGTTGCGGCTGGCGCACCCTGCCCAGCCGACCGGCCAGTTCGCGCACCGTGCCGCTGGGTGCGTCCGGCTTGCCAGCCGACGCATAGTCGATGAGCTCCCACTGCGGAATGAGCTTCGCCGCCATCTCGGCAAACTTGATCAGCAGCACCGCGGTCAACGCAAAGTTGCCGCAGGCCAGTACGCCCAAGCCACGCTCGCGCGCCACCGCATTGATCTGCGCATAGTCCTCGTCACTCAGGCCCGAGCTTCCCACCACCACATGCACGCCGTGTTCCAGTGCGGCCAGCACATTCGCCTTCGCGCTGTCCGCGCGGGTGTACTCGACCAGCACGTCGCACGGCTGCGCCATTGCCTCATCCACACTGCCAAAGATCGATGCACTCAGACGCGGCTCGCCCAGCACCTCGCCCAGGCGCTGCCCCGCGTGACGCCGCGCCACCGCGGCGACCAGGGTGAGATCGTCGGCCGCGGCAATGCCGCGCGCGAGTTCGGAGCCGGCCCAGCCGGTGGCGCCGGCAACGCAGATCTTGAGTGACATGGCGACCTCGCTTCATCGGGTGAGTGGCCCAGAGTACGCTCTTGCCCGTGCCTGCCGTCGGCCCGCAGCGACCTCCACGGAAAACTCCCCCGCGCATTGTCGATCTCCGAACACAAGCTTCGTCGTCAGTACATCCCCACCTCCAAGGACTTCACATGAAATACCTCGGCCTGGCCTACTTCACCCCCGAAAAGTTCGCAACGATGGCGCCCGACGACGTCAAGGCCCTGGTGAGCCAATGCCCGGCGCTGGACGAGAAGATGCGTGCCACCGGCAAGGTGCTGGTTTCCGCGTCACTTGGCGACCTGGACAACTGGAGGACGCTTCGCCCGCGCGGCGGCAAGACGCATGTGAGCGACGGGCCTTACACCGAGTCGAAAGAAGTGGTGGGCGGCCTGTTCATTATCGAGGCGGACAGCCACGACGAGGCGCTGCGCATCGCCTCCATGCACCCGGCCGCCACCTTGGGCGAGGAAGGCGGATGGGCCGTCGAGCTCATCCCCATGGATTTCTACCTGACCCGATGAAGGCCTGGACGACAGCCTCAAGCAGGCGTTGACACCTCGTCCTCCACAAACATCTCACCGCCTCGCGAGTCACCGGGGCCGTATCCGCTTCCGGCCGGTCAGCGATGGTTGGTTGTTGCCCGCTGATTCGTCGATTGCCGAAGCGTTGTTCGATGTCTCTTGGCGACCTGTTTCAGGGGTTGGCAGGCGTCCGCTTTCGACGGCTGGTTGCCCATGCTTCAACAAGGCGGCGCGTACCTTCTTACTGCTGCAACGCGGACACGCCTTGAGGGTAGACCGCCTTCAGCACCCGGCTCATCGCCGGGGTGAGCGTAGCAATGGCGTTGGGCAAACCGTCGCGCGTGTGGTTGCTGGGGTAGCGCTTTTCGCTGAGTACGCTGAGGACCTTCACATAGCCCAGGGGCGCAGGCTCGTAGATGGCCATTTGATAACGCACGGGCGATTCCATGTTGGCCTCGTCACCCTCATAGACTTGCTCAAACTCTACAAATGCACCAGCCAGAGGCCCCTTCCTCACGAACTTTTGCTCACCTGCCTGGCTCACGACGGACTTGAATGTCTGAGTGAACTGCCCTTGGTGATCGCGGCTGGTGTCGGTCCACACAAAGAGGCCGTTCAGCCGGCCGGGGCCGCCGCCACTGAACGAGGCGCGAACCACCAAGGATGGTCTACCTGGTCCCCCATCCGGGCTGGGCAGAACCTCCAGATCTGCGCTGTCGAAATTCTGCAATGGAAGAACAGTCCCGTCAGGCAGTGCTGCATCGCTGAACAACGCCATACATTCGGCGTGAGTGCCGACCGCACCCTGTTGCTTCACAAAACACGCGCGCATGGGCCGATGACCAAATTCTGCACTTTGGCCGGCAGGCTCGTAGATCCGTGCCTGCCACGGGTGCGCGGTATGAAAGAACGCCTGGAGCTCGATTGATTTGACCAGTCGCTCCTTGGGAGCTTCGGTGGTACCTGAGACCGCCGCGCCAGCCAGGCACAACAGCGCCAACACTCCGACCAGGCGAATTGTTCTCATGACGGCTTCCGTTCTGCGGAGTGATGCCCTGGAGCATTGTGCGCCAAACCAGACGGGTAGAAGTGGTGATGAGGTGATGGCAATGGGGAATTTTGAAGCCTAGCTCGACACCATCACGCCAACGGCAATCGCACCCGAATCGCCAGGCCGCCACCCTCCGCATTACGCACCGCAATCGTGCCGCCGTGCACCCGCACCACGCGATCCACGATCGCCAAGCCCAGTCCGTGCCCCTCGGCACGCCCCGCGTTGCTGCCACGGAAGAACGGCCGGAACAGCTGCGCCAGTTCCTGCTCTGGCACGCCCGGCCCGTGATCGCGCACGCAGATCTCGGCAAACCGCTGATCATCAATGCGCAGATCCACCTCGACCGTGCCGCCGACGGGACTGAACTTGATCGCGTTGGTGAGCAGGTTGTCCAGTGCGCGCTCCAGCAGCAGATGGTTGCCCGACACCACCGCCGAATCGACACAGCTCAGCTGCAGGTCTACCTGTTGTGCGTCCGCATCCAGGCGCGATTGCTCCAGGCAGTCCTGCACCACCTCGGCAAGCTCCACCTGCTCGCTGTCCATGCCTGGCAGGCCGCCTTCCATTCGCGACAGCGCCAGCATCTCGCCGAGCATGCGGTCGAGCCGGTCGATCTCCTGCTCGGCTTGCTGAAAGTACGGGGCGGCTTCGGCCGGGTCGTCGCTGCGGCGGGCCAGGTCGAGGATCAACTGCAACCGCGCCAGCGGTGAGCGCAGTTCATGGGAAAGGTCTTGCAGCACGCCACGGTCGTGGGCAACCAGCGCCTCGATCCGGCCGGCCATGACGTCGAAGTCGCCGGCCAGCTGGGCTAGTTCGTCATGGGCCATGCCGCCCTGCTTGCCGACCCGGGCCGACAACTCGCCATCGGCCATGCGCCGGGTGGCACGTCGCAGTGCCTCGACCGGACGGGCCACGCTGCGCGCCACCCACCAGCCGACCAGTCCGATGAACACCAGCGACAACAACAGCTGCATGGCTAGATAGATCTTTTCGCGGGTCTGCGGGCGCAGGCGCGTGTGCGAGCGGCTCATCGCCAGCAACTGGCGGGCGTGGCCATCGTCGCCGCTGACCTGCTGGAAGGCGAGGTAGAAGCTTGGCCGCGGTTGCATCACCACGCTGCGGTCGGACGCCAGCAGCGAAGGCAATTGTGCGCGCACCGCGCCGCCAAGCCGGATCGGATAGAGCATCTCGCCGTGTTCCAGCAAGGTTGCTTCCACCCCTTGCTGGCGCTGCTGCGCCACCCACTGCGCCAGTGCTTCCCGGCCGCCGCTTTCGTAGGCCTGATCGGCATCCTGTGCCAATGCCGCCCAATTGATTTCCACCGTGGTGGTGAATTCGACGAAGCGCCGCGCGAACAGGCCGCCGAGCACCAGCACCAGCAGGTTGGCCACGCAGAAGCCGACCAGCAGCCGCCAATACAGCGAGGTGCGGATCGGCTTCATGAGGCGGCCGCCACCAGCACGTAGCCGGAACCACGCACCGAATCGATACGCGGTGCGTCCGGCGAGGCCTCGGTCAGCTTGTGGCGCAGCCGACTGACGTGCACGTCGATGCTGCGGTCGAAACGCTCCAGCTCGCGGCCCAGCGCCTGCCGGGTCAGGCTGGCCTTGTCGACCAGTTCGCCCGCACGCTGGGCAAGGCCAAGCAGCAGCAGGAATTCGGCGCCGGTCAGCGCGAGGTCCTGCTCGCCCACTTGGGCGCGCCGTTCGCCCGGAAACAGTTGCAGGTTACCGACCTGCACCACGCCCGCAGTGGGCGGCGCGTTGCGGCGCAGTTGCGCGCGCACCCGCGCCAGCAATTCGCGCGGAAGACAGGGCTTGGCCAGGTAGTCGTCGGCACCCAGCTCCAGCCCGATCACCCGGTCCACCGGTTCGCCGCGCGCGGACAGCATGATCACCGGCAGGCGATGTTGCATGCGCAGTTCGCGCAGGGTTTCCAGCCCGTCGCGGCCGGGCATCATCACGTCGAGGATCAGCAGGTCGGGCCGTTCGGCGGTGTTGCGCAACCGTGCCAGTGCGGTGTCACCATCGTGCGCCAGGTCCACCACGAAGCCCTCGCGCTGCAGGTAGTCGGCCAGCAGGCGGCACAACGCGCGGTCGTCGTCGGCAATCAGGATGCGAGGGGGATTCGGAGTCTGCATGGCGACCATTCAATACGGTGTCGTCGGCGGGATACCACGTTCTTTACCGATCTTTACCTATACGCAAAGAACATATACGCAGCGATGTCGTCAAATGATGGCGTACAACTCCCCCCCCCACAGAGGTACACGTCATGCGCAAGAACACTCTCCTCGGCCTGGCTCTGGCCTCGGCATTGGCCATTGGCAGCTCCGTGGCACTGGCCGCACCTGCCGGCGGCGCCGGACATGGCGATTTCGGCCATGGCGGACATGGTCATCGCGGCCACGGCCAGATGATGATGCTGGGCAAGCTCAACCTCAGCGACACACAGAAAGCCAGCGTCAAGCAGCTCGTCAGCACCAGCCGTGAACAGAACAAGCCGGCGCGCGAAGCGCTGCGGAAACAGCGCAGTGCGTTCGAGGCGATGACGCCGAACCAGGTCGGTTACCAGGCTGCTGCCAGCCGCCTGGCCCAGGCCGAAGGTCAGGCGACCCAGGTGCGGGTGCAGCAGATGGCGAACCTGCGCGCGCAGATCTACGCCGTGCTGACGCCGGCCCAGCAGGCACAGGCCGCCACGTTCAAGGCCCAGTCGCAGGCTCGTCGCGCCCAGTGGAAGCAGTTCCGGGCGGAGCACCCGCAGCCGTCCGCCAAGTAATTCGTCAGCGCTCGTTGCTGGCGCCTGTCAACGGGAAGCCCGGGATGACCCGGGCTTCTTTTTGTGCGCTTCCTTTCCATGTTCCGGGACAACGATTTGCCAATCTGCCGGATCGACTCATTCCGGATCGGTGGGGCATGGCGGTGGCATCCGTTCGGCCGGAGCGATCAATCGTAGACGTTGTGACAGCGACGTTCGGTGGTGTAGTAGGTTTTCTTGTTCTGCGCGTTTTTCTGCACGCGATTGCCGACATAGCCACCAGCCACCGCACCGCCTACCGTTGCCAGGGTCTTGCCCTTGCCGCCGCCCACCTGATGGCCAAGCAGCCCACCCGCGACTGCACCAAGGCCGGTGCCAATGATGCGGTGATCATCCTTCGATCCGTTGTGCTTGACTCGCACGTTCTCGCAGACCACGCGATGGTGGCGTCCCTGTGCCTGCGCTGGCGTAGGCATCGTGCCGAGTGCGGATACGGTCAAGGCCAGCGAGGCCATCAGCATCAATGATTTGTTCATGCGGTTTTCTCCGTCTTGGTGATTGCCATAGATACCCGGAGAAACGTGACGGACCGGTCAAGTCGCCCGCCATTGTTCATGATGCGGAACAGACCGGACACCGCGCTCGCTGCATGACGGTGCCCGGTCACGCGGGATACAAAAAGCCCGGATCATGTCCGGGCTTTCAATGTGCCTTCTCCGCCGCCTATTTCTTTTTCGGCATGTACAGATCGGTGATCGTGCCTTCGTAAATTTCCGCGGCCATGCCGACCGACTCGCTGAGCGTGGGATGCGGATGGATGGTCAGGCCGATGTCCGCCGCCTCCGATCCCATCTCGATCGCCAGGGCCACTTCGGAAATCAGGTCGCCGGCATGCACGCCGACGATGCCGCCACCGACCACGCGGTGGGTAGCCTCGTCGAAAATCAGCTTGGTGAAGCCTTCGGTGCGGTCGATGCCGATCGCCCGCCCACTGGCCGCCCAGGGGAACTTGCCCACGCCGACCTTCAGGCCCTTTTCCTTCGCCTCGCGTTCGGTCACGCCGACCCAGGCGATTTCCGGATCGGTATAGGCCACCGACGGAATCACCCGCGCGTCGAAATGGCTCTTGTGGCCGGCGACCACTTCGGCCGCGACCTTCGCCTCATGCGTGGCCTTGTGCGCCAGCATCGGCTGGCCGACCAGGTCGCCGATCGCGAAGATGTGCGGCACGTTCGTGCGCATCTGCGAGTCGACGTTGATGAAGCCGCGCTCGGAGACCGCCACGCCGGCCTTCTCCGCGCCGATCTTGCCGCCGTTCGGCGAGCGACCCACCGACACCAGCACGCGATCGAACAGGGTGGTTTCGGGAATGCTGTCGCCCTCGTAGCCGACCTCGATGCCCTTCTTGCCAGCCTTGGCGCTGACCACCTTGGTCTTCAGATGCATGCCCTTGAGCCGGCTGCCAAGGCGCTTGGCCAGCGGCTTGATGAGGTCGGCATCGGCACCGGGAATGATCTGGTCCATGAACTCGACCACGGTCACTTCGCTGCCCAGCGCGGCATATACCGTGGCCATTTCCAGCCCGATGATGCCGCCGCCAACCACCAGCAGCTTCTTCGGCACGTCCTTCATTTCCAGCGCGCGGGTCGAATCGAGGATGCGCTCGTCGTCCCACGGAAACATGCCCAGCTTCACTGACTGCGAGCCGGCGGCGATGATCGCGTGCTCGAAACGGACCAGCTTCACGCCGTCCTTCGTCTGCACTTCCAGTTCGTGCGGCGAGACGAAGCTGCCATTGCCTTCGACCGTGCGCACCTTGCGCTGCTTCGACATCGCGGCGAGCCCGCCGGTGAGCTGGCCGACCACCTTGTTCTTGAAGCTGCGCAGCTTGTCGATGTCGATCTTCGGCTTGCCGAAGCTGACGCCATGCGCCTCCATCGCCGCCGCCTCGTCGATCACCGCGGCGGCGTGCAGCAGCGCCTTGGACGGGATGCAACCCACGTTGAGGCAGACGCCACCGAGGCTGCCGTAGCGCTCGACCAGCACGGTGTCGACGCCAAGGTCGGCCGCACGGAACGCCGCGGTGTAACCACCGGGGCCGGAGCCGAGCACGACGAGCTTGCATTCAATGTCGGCGGCCCTTCCTGACGAAGATGCCGCCTGCGGCACCTTTGCCTCCTCTTCCCCACGGGAAGATGACTGAGGTGAGGCGGGGCTTGCGGGAGGCTGGCTACTCTTGCTCGCTTCTTCGTTGGAGCTGCCCGGCGACCGTGCTCCCTCATCCCGCCCTTCTCCCCGCGGGGGAGAAGGAGATGCTGTGTCGGCGGCGCCGACGATTTCCAGCACGGCAATCACCGCACCCTCGGCAACCTCGTCGCCCACCTTGAGCTTCAGTTCCTTGATCACGCCGGCGGCGGTGGAAGGAATCTCCATGGTCGCCTTGTCGGACTCCAGGGTGATCAGGCTCTGGTCCTTCGCCACCGTGTCGCCGGCCTTCACCAGCACTTCGATCACCGGCACGTTGTCGTGCCCGCCGATATCCGGAATCTTGATTTCGATGGTGTTGGCCATGGTGTGTTTCCTTCGTGTTGCGGGACGTCAGCGGGCGTCCGGATCTTGGGGAGATGGGGAGGGTTGGCGGAGCATCGCCGCTTCGGCGATGTCGCGCTCGACATCACGGGCGGCGTCGTTGTCTGCGGGGTGCATGCCGGGCGAGGCGGCTTTTCCGTCGGCTTGCCGTACATCGGGACCGACCCAACTGCGCACATGCAGGTCGCGCTGCGGGAACGGAATGTGGATGCCATGCTTTTCAAGCGCGCTGTGCAGCGCCCAGTTGTATGCGGCAATCACGGCGCCGACGCGTCGGGTGGCTTCGGCATTCAGCCAGACCACCAGCGAGAAATGAAACGAGGACTCGCCGAACTCGGTCAGCCATACCTGCGGTTCGCGCGGGCCTTCCATGCTCAGCGTGAACGGGACGGCGGCGGCGGCCTCCAGCGCGGCGAGCTTCACTTTTTCCTTGTCGGTGCCGTAAGGCACGCGAAACGGAATCTTCTGCCGACGCGCCACTTCGCGCAGTGTCCAGTTGACCACCCGTCCGGTGACGAATTCGGAATTCGGCACCAGGATGTCGATGTCGTCATTGGTGCTGATCAGGGTGGCACGGATGCGGATTTCGCGCACATGGCCGTGCACGCCCGACGCCAGTTCCACGAAGTCACCCACCTTCAGGCTGCGGTCGAACAGCAGGATCAGGCCGGACACGAAATTGTTGAAAATGGCTTGCAGGCCAAAGCCCAGTCCGACACCCAACGCGCCGGCGAACACCGTCATCTTGGCAATCGGAATGCCGGCCGTGCCCAAGCCCCAAAGCAGGCCCACCACCAGCAACAGGTAGTGCAGCAGTCGCTCCACCGTATACAGCGAAGACGGATTGACGTGGGCGTTGCGTTCGCCATATCGATGCAGCACGCGCTTGAGCGCGGCGGCGATCAGCAGGAACAGGATGAACAGCAGTACGCCCGCAAGAATCGAGCCCACCGTGATCCGGATGCCGCCCAGACTGAAACCCTGGTCCAGCATGGCATTCAGGTGATTGGCGCCCTTGCTGACGGCGGCAGACACCGGAGCGGACTGCATCCGCCCGGCGTCTGCCGCTGCAGTAGTGGCCTGCACCGGGTCGCCTGTTACAGCAGCAGTCGGCGAATGTCGCCGAGCTGACTGGCCAGGAAGGCCGCAAAGCGTGCCGCCAGCGCACCGTCGATCACCCGATGGTCATACGACAGCGACATCGGCAGCATGGTGCGCGGCGCGAACTCCTTGCCGTTCCAGACCGGCTTCACTGCCGCCTTGGACACGCCCAGGATGGCCACTTCCGGCGCGTTGACGATCGGCGTGAAGTAGGTGCCGCCGATACCGCCGAGCGAGCTGATCGAGAAGCAGCCGCCGGACATCTCGGCCGGACCGAGCTTCTTGTCGCGCGCCTTCTTGGAAATCTCGCCCAGCTCGCGCGCGAGGTCGAGCAGGCCTTTCTTGTCGCAATCGCGGATCACCGGCACCACCAGGCCATCGGGCGTGTCCACCGCGATGCCGATGTGGAAGTACTTCTTCAGGATCAGCTTCTCGCCCGATTCGTCGAGTGAGGCATTGAACTGCGGGAAGGCTTTCAGCGCCGCCACCACCGCCTTGATCTGGAACACCAGCGGGCTGACCTTGAGCTCCTTGTTCTCGGCGCCAAGCTGCTTGCGGAAGGCTTCCAGCTCGGTGATGTCGGCGTCTTCATGCTGGGTGACATGCGGAATCATCGCCCAGTTGCGCGCCAGGTTCGCGCCGGAAATCTTCTGGATGCGCGACAGCGGTTTCTCTTCGATTTCGCCAAACTTGGCGAAATCGACTTTCGGCCACGGCAGCAGGTTGAGTCCGCCCAGCGAGGCGGAGGCACCGCTGGAAGGACGCGCGCCGGAGGCCAGCGCATGCTTCACATAGGCGCTCACGTCATCACGCTGGATGCGCCCACCGCGGCCGCTGCCCTTCACCTGCTGGATGTCCACGCCCAGCTCGCGCGCAAACGCACGGATGGCCGGGCTGGCATAGGGGGCATCACCAGGCATCACGATGCGCGCATCCACGGGAGGGCGTACCTGCGCCGGCACATCACCCTCGGGTGCGATGCCCGGCTGCACGCCCTCACCGACCACCGGAGCAGGGGCCGGTGAAGCGGCTGCTGGTGCGGGAGCGGGAGCGGGAGCTGGTGCGGAGGGAGCCTGAGCACTCTCACTCTTGCTCTCTGCCTTGGCGGGAGCGGCGGGCGTGGCGGTGGCTTCGCCGTCGGCTTCGATCACGGCAATCACGGCGCCCTCGGAAACTTCGTCGCCGACCTTCAGCTTCATTTCCTTCACGATGCCGGCGTAGGGCGATGGAACCTCCATCGTCGCCTTGTCCGATTCCAGCGTGATCAGGCTCTGCTCCTTCTCGACCCGATCGCCGACCTTCACCAGTACTTCGATGACGGGGACGTCTGCGTGGCCGATGTCGGGAACGTGGGCTTCTTTGAGGTCGGCCATGATGACTCCTGCTGTCTATGGCGCGCCGCTCGGGGATGGCGGCTGCATACAAGAGGCCAATCATAGCGAAGGGGCGGCCCTTGCGTATGCCGGATCGTGTAACTTCGAGGCTTCGAAGGGCACCATGCGCGGGCGTATCCATGACCTTGAGCGCACGCGCGGTGCCGCCTTCTACCTTAGTCTGATCCCACGTTCATGCCGCTCCAGGCGGCACCGGAAGGAACCCATGCTGACGATACGCGACCTGTCCAAAACCTATGCCAATGGCGTGAAGGCCTTGCGCGGGGTGTCGCTCGACATTCCCAACGGCATGTTCGGACTGCTGGGTCCCAATGGCGCTGGCAAGTCCTCGCTGATGCGCACGATCGCCACGCTGCAGGATCCGGACACGGGCACGATCACCCTGGACCAGATGGACCTGCGTGCCGACAAGCAGGCCACCCGCCGGCTGCTTGGCTACCTGCCGCAGGAATTCGGCGTGTACCCGAAGGTGTCGGCCGAGGCGATGCTGGACCACTTCGCCGTGCTCAAAGGCGTCACCGTGAAAACCGAGCGACGCGACTTGGTCGAGGCCCTGCTGCGTCAGGTCAACCTGTGGGATGTGCGCAAGCGCAAGCTGGGCACCTACTCCGGTGGCATGCGCCAGCGTTTCGGCATTGCCCAGGCGCTGATCGGCGAACCGCGCCTGATCATCGTCGACGAACCCACCGCCGGACTCGACCCCGAAGAGCGCAACCGCTTCCTGAACCTGCTGGCCGAACTGGGCGAGCGGATGGTGGTGATCCTGTCCACGCATATCGTCGAGGACGTCACCGACCTGTGCTCGCGCATGGCGATCATCGGCCAGGGCCAGGTGCTGCTCACCGGCGAACCGGCCGAAGCGATCCGCTCACTGGAAGGACGCGTCTGGCGACGCAGCATCGACAAAGCCGCCCTGGACGGCTATCGCGCCCGCATGAACATCCTGTCGACCCGCCTCGCCGGCGGCCGCACCCTGCTGCACGTCCTGGCCGATTCGCTGCCGGAGGAGGGCTTCGAAGCAACCACCCCGGACCTGGAAGACGTCTACTTCGGCCGCCTGCGCGCGCAGGCCACCACCAAAGCCGCCTGAACGTACCTCGAATTTCGCAGAGCGCCGCCTGCGCACACTGGTTCGCGCGCTACATGACCAGGGCATCGCGCACAGGGTGCGCTCCTACACCAGCCGGGATCACCGATGTTCTTCGAGATACTTCGCTTCGAGTTGCGCCAGCAGTTGAAGGCGCCATTGTTCTGGATCGTAGCCGCCGCCTTCGGCGCACTGGCGTTCGCGTTTGCCAGCACCGACATGGTGATCGTCGGCGGTGCCAGCGGCAACGTGTTGCGCAATGCACCGCTGGTGATCGTGCGCCTGCTTGCCGTGCTGACCGTGTTGAGCATCTTCCTGATCACGATCTTCGTCGCCGGCGCCGCCCTGCGCGACTTTGACCATCGCACCTCGGAGCTGTTCTTCAGCACGCCGATGAGTCGCGGCGCCTATCTGGGCGGTCGCTTCGCCGCGGGCTACCTGGCCGCGCTGGCGATCATGCTGATCTGCGCGCTGGGCCTGGCCCTGGGCGGTGCGATGCCGTGGCTCGATGCCGCGCGCGTCGGTCCGGCCAGCTGGCACGGCTACGCCTGGTCGCTCGGGGTGATGGTGATACCGAACATGCTGTTCATGGCCGCGCTGCTGTTTCTGCTGGCCACCACCACGCGCTCACTGCTGGCCACTTATATCGGCGTGATCGCCTATTTCGTGCTGCAGGGCGTGGCGGGTTATCTCAGCCGCAATATCGACAGCCACACGATCGCCGCGATGCTGGATCCGTTCGGCGGCCGTACGCTGGGCCTGGTCACCCGTTACTGGTCGTCCGAACAGACCAACCACATGCTGCCTGCGCTGGATGGCGTGCTGCTGTTCAATCGATTGCTGTGGCTCGGCGTTTCGCTGCTGATGCTGGTCGCCGCGTACCTGTTGTTCCGGCCGACCCGCGAGGGCCTGCAGCTGCCGCGGCGCAAGAAGCGCGCCGAACCGCCGATGCTGCGGCCATCGACCAGCACCGCCGCCCTGCTCCTGCCGCAAGTCACCACCGGCCACGGGTGGCGCGCCCACTTGCAGCAGCTGCGCGCGCAATTCGTGTTCGACACGCTGGGCATCGTTCGTGGCGTGGCCTTGCTGGTATTGCTGGCGCTGTCGCTGGTGGTGATGCTGGTCTCGCTGATGTCATCCGGACTGGTCTATGGCACGCCGGTGTGGCCGGTGACGCATCAGGTGCTGACCGCGATCAATGGCAGTTTCAGCCTGCCGCTGATCATCATCGTGATCTTCTACGCCGGCGAACTGGTGTGGCGCGAACGCAGCCAGCACTCGGCGGAAGTCACCGATGCCTTCCCGGTGCCCGACTGGGTGCCCTTGATGGCGAGGTTCGGTGCGCTGCTGGCGGTCATCGTGCTGATGCTGCTGGTCGGCGCCGTGGTCGGCATCGGCTGGCAGCTGGCGCATGGTTATACCCACCTGGAGCCCGGGCTTTACCTGGGCATGCTGGCGCTGAACGCGATCCCGTTCGTGCTGATCGCGGTCCTGGCGCTGTTCCTGCAGGTGATGTCGAACAACAAGTTTCTCGGCTACCTGCTCAGCATTCTGTGGGTGGCGGCAAGCTCGATCGGGCTCAGCCTGTTGCACTGGGACCACAACCTGTACAACTACGGCAGCGGTCCCACCGTGCCGTATTCGGACATGAACGGCTTTGGCCACTTCCTCACCGGCGCGCTGTGGTTCGACGGCTACTGGGGTTTCTGCGCCATCGTGCTGCTGGTGCTGGCCGCGCTGTTCTGGACTCGCGGCACCGACGACGCATGGCGCGACCGCATGCGTGAGGCACGGGCAAGGCTGCGGCCACCCGTCCTGATCGTGCTGGTGCTGGCCGCACTCGGTTTTCTCGGCAGCGGCGCGTGGATCTACTACAACACCAACGTGCTCAATACCTATCGCAACAGCACCGCGAAAACACAGCAACGCGCCGACTACGAAAAGAAATACGCGAAGTACAAGGACCTGCCGCAACCGCGCATCACTGCGGTCAAGGCCGACGTGGACATCCATCCGTACCAGCGCACGCTGGATATCCGCGCCCACTACACCTTGGTCAACAAGCACGACGCGCCGATCAGCGAACTGTATGTGAACTTCACCGACGAATTCACCGTGAAGTCGCTGCAATTCGCGCCGCATGACACGGTCAGCGAAGACAAGGATCTCGGCTTCACGATCTATCGCCTGAAGACCCCGCTGGCACCGGGCGCGTCGATGGATTTCGACTTTGATCTGGAATACGCCCCCAAGGGCTTCACCAACGATACCGGTGCCACTTTCCTCGTCCACAACGGCACGTTCTTCAACAACGGCATGTTGCCGCAGTTCGGTTACCAGACGCAGTACCAGATCACCGATCGCAACGACCGCCGCAAATACGGTCTCAAGGGCGACGTGCCGCGCATGCCAAAGCTCGGCGACGAAAAGGCGCGCGCGAATACCTACATCAGCAACGACGCGGACTGGATCAGCTTCGACACCACCGTTTCCACCGCCGCTGACCAGATCGCCCTGGCGCCGGGCATGCTGCAGAAGGAATGGACGGCCAATGGCCGGCGCTATTTCCACTACACCATGCAGAAGCCGATGCTGAACTTCTTCGCCTTCCTGTCCGCACGCTACGAGGTGAAGCACGTCGCGTGGAAGGGCGTGGACATCTCGGTGTACTACAACCCGGCGCACGCCTGGAACGTGGACCGGATGATCGAGAGCGCGAAGGATTCGCTGGACTACTACGACGCCAACTACACGCCGTACCAGTTCAAGCAGCTGCGCATCCTGGAGTTCCCGGGCTACGCGGCATTCGCGCAATCGTTCGCCAACACCATCCCGTTCTCCGAATCGATCGGCTTCATCGCCGACCTGCGCGACACCTCCAAACTCGACTACGTCTACGATGTCACCGCGCATGAAGTGGCGCACCAGTGGTGGGCGCATCGCGTGATCGGCGCCAACATGCAGGGCTCGACCATGCTCAGCGAGTCGCTGGCGCAGTACTCCTCGCTGATGGTGATGAAGCACAAGTACGGCGCCGACCAGATGCACAAGTTCCTGAAATACGAACTGGATGCCTACCTGGTCGGCCGCGCCACCGAGACGCTGGCCGAAGAGCCGCTGGCGAAGGTGGAGAACCAGCCGTACATCCACTATCGCAAGGGCTCGCTGATCTTCTACGCGCTGCAGGATTACATCGGTGAAGCAAGGCTCAACGCGATGCTGAAGCAATTCCTGATCGACAAGGGCTTCCAGCAACCACCCTACACCACGTCGAGGGAATTCATGGACGCGCTGAACCAGACGGCCGGGCCGCCATGGAAGTCGATGCTGGATGACTTCTTCTGGAAGATCACCCTGTTCGACAACCGCATCACCGACGCGACCGCGAAGAAGCTGCCGGATGGCAAATACGCAGTGACCCTGAAGGTGCATGCCGGCAAGGTCTACGTGGACGGCGCCGGCAAGGAAACCGCGGCCAGGCCCGACATCCCGATCGAGATCGGCGTGTTCGCCGCCTCGCCCGGCGGCGGCAGGGACGGCAAGCCGCTGTATCTGCAGAAGCGCGTGCTGACCGATGGCGACAGCACGATCACCGTGGTGGTCGACGGCAAGCCCGCGGTGGCGGGCGTGGACCCTTACAACGAGTTGATCGACAAGGTCTCCACCGACAACCGCCGCGGGGTCACGTTGCCATAGGGCCGGCGCGGTCGCCGAGCGGAAGTCAGGACTGCCGGGATGCCGTTCCCGGCACGACGCCCTGGACGATGGTCAATTCGCGGCGCGGTGCGGGCAGGCTGATGCCGGCGGCGTCGAAGTGTTCACGGATCGCACGCAGCAAGTCCGTTTGTGCGGCCCAGAAATCGCCGGTGGCCGTCCACGCGCGTACCACCAGGTCCACCGAGTTCTCGCCGAGCCCGACCGTCCACACGCCGGGCTCGGGGTTCTTGAGGATGCGTGGGTCGGCGTCGAACAGGCGCCGGATTTCGGCCATCGCCGCGCCGATGTCGTCCTTGTAGCCGATGCCCAGCTTAAACTCGAAGCGCCGCGTGCCGCGACGGTTGTAGTTGACGATCGCGTCGGCGCCGACCTTGCCATTTGGCACCACCGCCTCGCGGCCATCCGGCAACAACAGCAGGGTATGCATCAGGTTGATGCTCTGCACCGTGCCGTCGATACCACCGGCGGTGACGAAATCACCGACCCGGAATGGCCGAAAGATCACCAGCAAGACGCCCCAGGCCAGATTGCTCAGCGAGCCCTGCAGCGCCAGCCCGATCGCCAGTCCACCGGCACCAAGCGCAGCGACCAGCGGCGCCGAAGGCACTCCGGCACGGGTCAGCGCCATCACGATCAGCATCGCCACGAGCACGCCGTAGATCAGGTTGCGCAGGAAGCCACTGAGCGTGTCGTCCACGCTCGCGCGCTGCAGCGCGCGGCGACTGAAGTTGGCCAGCCGCGCCGCCACCCAGATCCCCACCAGCAGGATGAGCAAGGCAAAAAGAAGGTTCAGCCCGGCATGAATCACGCTGGCGGACAGCGCGGTACCGAGCAGCTTGTCGAGGAAATCTTGCATCACTTGAACTCAGGCGGAAAACCCCACGAGCCTAACAAACCGCCGGGAACCCTGCGTGATATCTGCACGACGCCGCTGCGCCAGGACAGGGCAATCCTGCAGGCGATCGCTGCAAGTCGCGCCTGCCACAACCGTCATTGCGCTCGCACCACGTCGCTGTCGAATGGCACCCTCGCGAGCATGGCGGTCCCCAAGCAAGCGCCATTCGCGTCAGAGCCGGTCGTCCTCGATGTCGGTAACCTTGCCATCCACGAGAGTCACCACGGTGACATGGCCATCGCGCCGGTAGCGCCACCGCTCGCCGCCCTCGTTGCGATCCACCACTCGCACGCCGCCGCGGCGACTGCCGCGACTGCGCGACTTGCGTGCATGGGTTTTCGAGCTTGGTTTGCCCAGCAGATCCACGACCCGCTCACGGCTGTCGCCGGCAACCAGCACCTGATTGCCGACGCGCAAGGTGCTGGATGCCTGCACCGCGGCACTGATGGCGAACAACGCCACAACAAGAAGAATACGCATGACCTGCTCCCTGGTCTGATGGTTCGGTTTGCTGACGGTTACTGGCGCCGGTCGTCGATATCACCGACTTTGCCATTGATGATCGTCAGCACGATCACATGGCCGCCCTCACGGGCGTATTGCCACTGCTCACCCACGCGTGCGCCGAATTTGTTTTCCAGCGGCTCCCTGTAACCCGGCGTGCCGAGCAGTGCCATGGCGCGTGTCGCGGTATCGCCCACGGTCAGCACCTGCTGACCTATGCGCAGAGTCTGGCCGGCCTGCGCGGTCGCACTGAAAACCAGCAACAGGGAAAGAATGAGTGTGCGCATGGTGGTAACTCCGTGGGGAATCTGCTGTCAGAAGCCGGCGCCGGGCTGAGTCAGATAAGTCGCTTCTTCCGGCGTATCAGCGCGATCGAGCACGGCGTTGCGATGGGGAAACCGCCCGAAGCGATCGATCACCTCGCGATGACGCCGAGCATAATCCAGGAAATTGTCGAACTGCTGGCGCTGCTCGACAGCTGCCTCCCGTTGCAGCGCCTCGAACAATGCCACCGACCGTTGCTGCAGCGCGCGATCCTCCGCGTGCTCCAGCGGCAGGTAGGCGAATACCCGCTGGATGGCGGGAAGTTGCCGGTCATCACCACGGGCCAAACCTGACAACGCCATGCGCTGCGCAGCGGGGTCGGTGGCCCAGGCACGCGGGTCATCCCGATAGACGTTGCGCGGGAACTGGTCGAGCAGGATCAGCAGGGCCAGCCAACCGGATGGCGTCGCCACCCAGTCGTCCAGCCGTCCGTTCGCCGCGGCCTGCATCGCCGCACCGAAATGCTCACGAATTTGCGCGTCCAAGGCGGGACTGGCAACAAACCAGTGCGCCGCGTTCGCCTCGGCGAACCAGAAATCGAGGATATCCTGGGCGGTGGTTTGCACGGTTCATCCATCGGCGACGGGGACCTTGGACTATGCCTGCCCGAATGAGGACAGTGCAACCACGCGGACAGATGATCCCCGTGCGCGATTCAGTGACCGACCTGCAGCAGGTTCAGTGGCTGCCCATGGTTGTCGCGAACGCCTTGCTGCAACGACGCCAGTCGCTGGATCGAGGGACATAACGCCTCGATCTGCGGCCGCAATACCTGCATCCGCGCTTGCAATCGTGGCTGCAGGTCGGTGGTCAAGTCGGCGGCACGATCGCGCAATGCGGCCGCGGTCTGCAGGTCGCCGGACAGCGCCGCATTGATGGCTTGCTGGCCGAGGTCGGCCGCCAGCAACGGCAACAGGTCGCCCGCGATCTGGCTCATCGCCTGATTGGCGGCGTCGCCCTGCCAGTCGTGTGTGCTCTGGCTGCTCGAGATGCGGCGTTTCAGTTCCGCGGCATGCGTGTCCAGTCGCCGCTGCAACTCCGCACGGGTGTCCGCGCTGAGCCCCATGCCGTCGGCCTCGGCCCGAAAGGCTTGCGCCGCGATGTCCACGCCGTTGCGTGCCACCGTGCGAACGCGAGGGGCCAGATCGCGCAACTCCCGCTCAAACAGAGTCATTCGGTCCTGATTTTCGGCGTTCAATTTCACCGCCACGCCATCGGTGCGCAGCACGCCTTGCTGCAGCTCCACATGAAATGGCGCCGGCGAGGGCCGATCGAACATGACGCTGCCGCGTTTCAGGGTGACGTCATAACTGCTGCTGGCATGGCAGGTCGATGCCAGATCCTGGGCATGGACCGCGCAGGTGGCGGAGAGAGACAGCAACAGCGCGAAAACGGTGCGGATTGGCATGGATGCCTTCCTGGAAGCGATGGATCAAGCGATAACCGCCAGTGAGCCAACCGTTGCTGAACACCGGACGGCAACAACGGGAACATGCATCAACCGTAGACGCCGCCGCTCAGTTCGGACGCGAGCGAAACTGCAGGCGAACGGAAGGTCGACCAAGCCGCCAGGCGAGCCACAGCAGCGCCGGCACGGCCAGCAGTTTCAGTGCGATCCCGACCTGCCACGTGCGTTTGGCGCGTTCGATCATCCACAGCGCCACTTCACCCATCTGCGGCTGCGCCAGCGCGTGCTGACGGGCGATAGCAAAATCGCCCCACTGCTGCAACATCAGCACCGCGGTCACCAGCGACCACGCCGCCAGCAGCACCGCCAATACCTGCATCGCCGGTCTCGACCAGGCCTGCCGCAGGATGCAACCGGCGCAGACCACGATGACCAGCAAGGCCGCCGCGAGATAGACATATTCGCCATGCCGCAGGTATTGCACCGAGCCGAGCGCAGCCAGCAGCAACAACACCCATGGACCGATAGCCCACACGGCAAAACGCCGGCTGGCCGACGCCGCGCCTCCCGTTGCCGACGACATCAGCGCGCTGCCTTCAGGCTGGCCAGATCGGCCAACACCTGGGCCGAGTTCTTCCCGGGATCGACATCCGCATAGACCTTGGCGATCCGCCCCTGCGGGTCGATCAGGAAGGTGGTGCGCTTCGCGTAGTGGGCGCCGGCGTGCGAATCGAGCACGCCATAGCGCGTTGCCGCCTGACGATTCTCGTCGGCGAGCAGCGGGAAAGGCACGTGGTATTTCTGCGCAAACTCGGCGTGGGACTTCACGTCATCAAGGCTGACACCGATGACCCGGGCACCGGCCTTGCGCAGGGTCGCGATGTTATCGCGGAAGGTGCAGACCTCGGTGGTACATCCGGGCGTAAAGTCCTTCGGATAGAAATACATGACCAGCCAGGTGCCGCGGAAATCTGCCGGTGCTCGCCAGTGACCGTTCTGGTCCTGCAAGCGGAATGCCGGTGCCACATCGCCGGTTTGAGGCATGGCGGCAAAAGCCGCCGGCGAGGTCATGGCGAACAAGCCCGTCAGGGCGAGCAGAAAGGCAAGACGGCGCATGGCCAGATTCTCCAATCGAGTAGGTCAATGCCGCAGTTTACGCGCACGAAAAAGGAAGGGCGCCGACGGCGCCCTTCCTTCTATCCGGCAATGACCGTACTCAGCGCTTGCTGATGGTGAACTTGCCCACCGAAATGCCCAGGTTCACGCCTTCACCGGTGCCGGCCAGAGCCAGCGAGGTGGTGCCCTTGGTCAGCACCTGAGCGGTCGAGCTCTTGACCACGCCCGCCTCGGCACCCGCCTGGGCGTAGTCACCGAAGACGTCGGCAATGCCGTGCACCTTGGTGATCTCACCCTTGCCGTTGTCGATGTGGTACTTGCCCGCCGTCAGGCCACCGCCGACCACGGCGATTTTGACCTTTGAGCTCTGGCCGTTGCTGCAGGTGACCATGCCGGTGCCTTCAGCATGCTTGTAGATCAGCGACCAGCCGGACAGGTTGTAGACCAGGTCGCATTTGACAGTGGCCTCGGCCGCCTGTGCACTGCTCGTCGGAAGGACGGTCATGGCGCCCGCGCAGGCCATTACCAGAGCAGCCATTCCAAAAGTACGCTTGATCATGATTCATCTCCTTGAGTGTACGAACAACGGTTGAGACGCACTGCCTTGTCAGCCCCGAATCGGGCCGCCATCAGTGCGATGCGATGAATCTTGTGCAGTGCGACGTGATAAAGGCGTGCAGATGAATGACTGCCCATTCAGATTCCCGAATACTTCGCCTCGCAGCATGAAAACCCATCCACCGGGCTTGTGAGCGAAGCGCGTGCGTGCCTAGACTCGATGCCACGGCGCCGTGGCCGTGCAGCACAAAGGAACATGATGGTGAAGCATTCGCTGGTGGGTTACGACGGCTCGGAAGTGTCACAGCGCGCCTTCCAGTTCGCGGTCGATCTGGCACGCTGCGCCGGCGGTCGGGTTCGCGTGGTGTCCGTATTGCAGGTGACCGAAGGCGGCGCTGACATGTCCGCACTGATGATGGCCGACTCCGGCACCCTGCGCGTGCAGGAATTGCTGCAGGAACTGCGCTCGATCGTCCCGGATGCCGACCACATGGTCGACGTGGAACTGGCCTATGGCAGCCCCGGAGACGTGCTGCTGAGCCAGGTCGAGCAACACGGCATCGACCACATCGTGATCGGTCACACCGAACGCGGAGCACTTGCCCGATGGCTGCTGGGTTCGGTGTCCGGCAATGTGCTGGCGCGCGCCCACGTGCCGGTGACCGTGGTGCGCTGAGCGGGGTCAACCCCGCCGCGAACCATCACCCGCTCCGCGGCACCTCGGCGTGTTTGGCGGCCGGCCGTTCGGCGCGCGCGGCAGCCTCGATCTTCCGCTGCTTTTCCTGGGCGACCTTCAGACTCTTGACGTCGACCGGGCGGATGCCGGTGATGGTGCAGGGGAAGTTTCGCCGCCCGGCAAGCACCTGGTCAAAGCCGACCATCACCTGATGGAGGTTCGAGGTGAGGCCGATGGTGTTGGTGAACATCAGGTCCTGACACCCGCCCAGATCAAGCAACCAGGCTTCGTTCGGCCGTGTATAGACGGCCAGCTCGGTGTCGCTCAGCGGCTCCCACGAATACAGGCTGAAAAAGCGAAAGCTGTGGACGGGCGCGCCCGCCGCCGCCACATAGGCCGACTGACGTTGCGACATGCGTTGCGCGTACGGCACGCTCGAGCAGCCGGCGCTCGACAACGCCAGCATCAGCGCGCCGAGCGGGACAAGGGATGACGGGTTCATGGTGCGATCCTCCGTGGGACACGATCCTCCCAACGCATCGGCGGCGCCACGGATGACCGTGGGAGGCTGCCCAATTCATCGGGCAGCCAGGCTGCCCGGTCGGGCTATTTCTTGCCTGGCTTGCTCTTGGCTACCGTCACCCACTTCGCCGGGTCGAAGCCGGCCACTTCATAGACCAGCGTCTGCTTTTTCTCCCCGTCGACCAGGGTGACGTCCATGCTGACTTTCTTCGCCTTGCCCAGCATGGCGATGAACGCCTTGTCGTCGCGGATCATCAACGCCGGCTCGCCGGTGGAAGGCGCAAAGGCCTTGATGGAAACCGGACGCCCATCGACGACGGTGGCGATGCTGCAATTGCCACGACACACGAAGCCCGGCTTGCTGCCATAGAGGAAGACGCTCTGGCCCCAGCTCGTGTGCCGACGCAGTACCAATCGCACCCGGTCGCCGGTTGCCGGCTTGCTGTTGTCGATGGTGGCCGTGGACTGCGTGCCACCGGCCATCGGCGACACCTGATACAGCCACAGTCGTTCAAGGCGGTTCTTCTCGCTCGCTGCGGTGTAACGCTTCTCGATGTCGGGCAAGGTCTGCTGCACCTCCCTCGCTGCGTCACTGTCAGGGAAGCGTTTGACGATGTCCTTGCCCAAAGTCACGGACATCTCGTCGTTGTGAATTCGCAGCAGCTGGCGATAGGTATCGAGGTTGCGCGCCGCGTCCGCCGACTGGGCCGACACGGCTGGTTTGCCCGCATCTTGCGCCGGCGCCCCGGCGGGGCCGGAGCACGCCACGAGAAGCGCGGCAACCGCAGCCGCGAGCGCGGCCTGATGGAAGCTGGAAAATTTCATGCGTACCTTGCCTTCAAGGAAAGTCGGATACCGAAGCTTGTCGCCTTGCACGCCCGCCACGCAACCGTTGCGCGGCACCTGGGCGGCACCTTCAGCACGGGTTCGACTCCTTCAATTCTCGCTGGCCATCGTCGAATCGAGATGTTCCACTCGCACGATCTGGTCCAGCCAGACCCGGCGATGCCAGTCAGGCGCATCGGGACGCTCCAGCTGCACGGTGGCGTTGATCCCCTCCTGATCGGCGCCATCGCGAAAGACCTGCACATTGGGGCGCGTGCTCACCACGCCGTCGCAGCTGCTGCCATCCTTGAGCAGCAGTACCACGTGCCCGTTGGCAGGCAATTCGTCCACCAGTGCTTCAATGTGACGAATGCTGCTTTTGTCGGTGTAAACCCGTTCCGCCTGACGACTCATCGCCCTGGTCTCCCGCACGAAGTTACCGTCGACGCTAGGCTGCAAAGTGGCAAGACGGCGTCAATTCGGCCTCTGCCGGCTGAATCGGCAATGCTTTCCCACGGGTACGGGATGGCCGGATAATGACCGCCCCGCAAGGACAAGCCATGCCTCTCCCCCGCAATCTCGCCGCGGATTCGCTGCGGCGACACCCTGCCTTCGTCGCGTTCTGGTTCGCCCGGATCGCCTCGGGCTTCGGCTTCCAGATGTTGTCCGTCGCGGTCGGCTGGCAGATTTACGCCCTCACCGGACGGGCCTTCGACCTGGGCCTGATTGGCCTGGTGCAGTTCATCCCCTCGGTGCTGCTGGCGCTGCCGGCCGGCCATGTCGCCGACCAGTTCGAACGGCGTCGCATCGTGCTGCTCGGCCAGGTGGCCGAATGGATCGCCATCGCGATACTGGCCGGACTCAGCCTGGCGCATGGCATCCACGAGGCCGGGATCCTGCTGCTGGTGTTCGTCATCGGCATCGCCAAGGCGTTTGAATTTCCCGCGCTGCAGTCAATGCTGCCCGCCCTGGTGCCTGCCGAGGTGCTGCCGCGGGCGATGGCGGTGAACGGTTCGGCGGGTCAGGCGGCGATGATCATGGGCCCGGCACTTGGCGGCTTTCTGTATGTAGCGGGCCCCGGTGTGGTGTATGCGACCTGCGCGGGGTTGTACCTGGTCTCGATCACCCTGATGGCAAGGCTGCGTTACGAGCACGCACCACCGAAGCGCGAGCCAGCGACGTTGAAAACCATGTTCGCCGGCGTGCATTTCATCCGTCGCCGCCCTGACGTGCTGGGCGTGATCTCGCTGGATCTGTTCGCCGTGCTGCTGGGCGGCGCCACCGCCTTGCTGCCGATTTTCGCCAAGGACATCCTGCATACCGGCCCCTGGGGTCTGGGCCTGCTGCGGGCGGCGCCGGCGATGGGCGCGCTGCTGATGTCGGTGTGGCTGGCGCGACACGCGATGCAGCGGCATGTCGGCAGGATCATGTTCGCCTCCGTGGCCGGATTTGGTCTGGCCACCCTGGTCTTTGCCGTGTCCACCCTGCTGTGGCTGTCGCTGCTTGCGCTGTTCGCCCTCGGTGCGTTCGACATGGTCAGCATGGTGATCCGCGGCTCACTGGTGCAACTGGATACGCCGGACGACATGCGCGGGCGGGTCAGTGCGGTCAACGCGATCTTCATCAACACTTCGAACCAGCTGGGTGAATTCGAGTCGGGCATGCTGGCCGCATGGCTGGGCGCGGTCGGCGCGACCCTGGTCGGCGGTATCGGCACCCTGATGGTGGTCGGCTTGTGGATGGGCATGTTTCCGGGCCTGCGCCGACGTCAGAAGTTGTACGTGGAAGCAAACACGACGGAAAGTTCACCGCCCGCTATCCTTTGAGACCCGAACAGCCACCACCGGAGCGTTGCGTGATCACCACCTCGCCGAACGAATTCCTCGAAGCCTTCGCCAGGCTGCCGCCCCTTCCTGACGCCTCGGCAACGGCGCGGGCGGCTTATCTGGTGGCACCGGCCGAGTTCAGCCTGGCGGCGGAATCCGCACGCGACAACCGTTACATGGACATGGATCTGGCCGTCGATCCGTTGAAGGCGCTGGCCCAGCACAGTGCCTTGGCGCAGGCCTTGCGAGCCGACTTGCCGGTGATTACGTTTCCCGGCGATCCGGCCACGCCCGACGCGGTGTTTCCGAACAACGTGTTCGCCACGGCGCCAGGCCGCTTGATCGTGGGCCGCATGCGCCACCCGGTGCGCCAGCGCGAGGCAACCCGCACCGACATCCGAGACTTTTTCGGCGACGTGCTGGGTTACGACGAGATCGATCTGTCCGGCTGCGAGGATCTGGTCGCCGAACTGACCGGCTCGCTGATCATCGACCGGGCACGCGGCGTGGGCTATTGCGGGCTCAGCGAGCGCTGCGACATGGCCGGCGCTCAAGCCATGTTGAAGGCCTTCAACCTGCGCCTGATGTTCTGCTTCGAGCTGGCCGAGGGCGAGTACCACACGAACGTGGTCCTGACCCTGCTGGCCAGCCGCGCGGTAATCATCGCGGCGGACGGACTTCGGGACCCGGCAGCCGCGCAGGCGATCGCCAGCGCCTGCGGTGGTCGCGCGGTCTGGCTGAGCCCGGAGCAGAAGCAGGATTTTGCCGGCAATGCGATCACCTTGTCCGACGATCGCGTGTGGATGAGCGCCCGCGCCGCCACGTCGCTGCGACCGGAACAGGTCGAAGCACTGCGTCAATACGGTTTTGCGCTGGGTTCGGTGGAGCTGGGGGAAATCGAGAAGGCTGGCGGCAGCCTGCGCTGCTGCGTGGGTGAGATCTATTGAGCCCCGATTTTCGTAAACCCCGGCATGGCGACGCATGACGTCACCCCTCCAGCATCACGGAAGCCCGCATGATCACCGTCCATCATCTGAACAACTCGCGCTCGCAGCGTATCCTGTGGCTGCTCGAAGAGCTCGGCGTCCCCTACGAGATCAAGCGTTACCAGCGCGATCCGAAGACCATGCTGGCGCCCCCGGAACTCAAGCGCGTGCATCCGCTGGGCAAGTCGCCGGTGATCACCGACGGCGAACTGGTGCTGGCCGAGTCCGGCGCCATCATCGAATACCTTGCCGACCGCTACGGCGCCGGCGCGCTGATTCCTGCGCATGGCACGCCGGCACGGCTGCGCTGCAATTACTGGCTGCACTACGCGGAAGGCTCGGCGATGCCGCCGTTGCTGATGAAGCTGGTGTTTCGCCGGGTGGAAACCGCGCCGGCGCCGTTTTTCGTCAAGCCGATTGCCAAAAGCATCGCGCACAAGGTGATGCGCACGTTCATCGACCCGCAGCTGCGACTGCACCTGGACTACCTCGAAGGCGAACTGGCCGACAGCGAATGGTTCGTCGGTGACGCCTTCGGTGCCGCCGACATCCAGCTGAGCTTTCCGCTGGAAGCGTTCGCGGCACGCGGCGGGCTCGATGCCAGCCATCCACGGCTGAGCGCGTTCCTGCAGCGCATCCACGCCCGCCCAGCCTACCGGCGCGCGCTGGAAAAGGGCGGCGAGTACAAACTTGGCTGAACGCAAGCCGATGGCTGAGTGTTCCGTTTACGCATCACTCACGGCGTCGCTGCCAGCCTGAGTGCTCAGACGCCAAGGAGATGACCATGCGCAAACACGATATTGGACGCCAGCTGCAGGACACCGCCGAGCGGGCCGGCGAGCGGGCTCGCTATTACGCCGACGGCGCCACCAGCAGCGCACAGGATCTGCTGGAGCGTGGACGCCGCAATATCCGGCAGCGCTTCGACAAGCGCCGCGACTACAGCCGGCAGCTGACCATGGCCGCCGAGGATTTCGCCGACGAGGCGAACTACCAGTATCGCCGGCTGCGCCGCAACGTGAATCGCCATCCGGTGGCGTCGGTGGCCATCGTGGCCGGCACCATTGGTGCGTTCCTGTTGCTTCGTCGCGCATTTCGCAGTGACGACGAAGAGTAATCCTTCGCCATCGGGGACATGAAAAGCCCGCCTTCCGGCGGGCTTTTCATGTCCCCGATGGGTCGGGCTTGAACGTCCGCCCGCGAACTGAACTTCGCGCTGGAGATTGAGGCATCATGCAGCGATCCGCTGCGATCAACGCCGGGCCGCGTGGAGATGCAGCCTGGCTTGGTGGTTCGCATCCTCCCGGGGCCCGCCCTCATTCGAACGATTCTGCCCCCGCCAAGCCAGCGCATGCTTTCCAGAAGTCTGTCCTTCCACCATCCGATTGCCTTCTGGTCAGGCACCGCGCTGATCATCGCAGGCGTACTGGCGCATCTGCCGATGCTGGCGATGGCCGCACCGATGCATTACCAACTGGCTGGCATGCCGATGGACCGCGCGATGCTGGTGGGCATGGTGCTGGTACCGCTGGGCGTATTGCTGGCCGCCTACGGACTGATGCCGCGGCTGGAGCAGATGCGTCGCACCGCGGGCGCCGGCCGCCAACCACTGCCATTCGATTTCGCCGACAACATTCCACTCAATCGTGAACACTGGAAACTGGTCGGAGTGCTGGCACTGGCGCTGGCCGTGGACGTGATGAAGCCTGCCACGATCGGCTTCGTGATGCCCGGTCTGGCGGCCGAATACGGGCTCGGCTCCTCGGTGACCGCCTTGCTGGCGCTGTCGGCGCTGGGTGGAACGGCGGTGGGTTCGGTGATCTGGGGCCGGCTGGGCGACCTGTTCGGTCGGCGTGCCAGCATCCTGCTGTCGGCACTGTTGTTCATGGGCACGTCCATCTGCGGCGCGATGCCTTCATTCGGCTGGAATCTGCTGATGTGTTTCATGATGGGCGCTGCCGCGGGAGGCATGCTGCCAATCACTTTCACCCTGATGGCCGAAACCATTCCGACCCGCCATCGCGGCTGGCTACTGGTCGCGCTGGGCGGCGTCGGCACCTCGGCCGGCTATCTGCTGGCATCGGGTGCCGCAGCCTTGGTGGAGCCGACTTTCAGCTGGCGCGCGCTGTGGCTGCTCAACCTGCCGACCGGCGCATTGATCGTGCTGCTCAACCGCTACATTCCCGAGTCGCCGCGCTTCCTCGCGCTGGCCGGACTGCATGATCAGGCGCAGGCGGTACTGCAACAATTCTGTGGCGCGTCGATGGGGCTCACGGTGGCCAGGGACGCGGCTTCGCACGATGGCCATCGTGCCATCCAGCAGCAGAGCATGCGTCAGCTGTTGCGCGGAAAACACGCGGCGATCAGCTGGGGCCTGATGGTCGGTGCCGTGGGCTGGGGGCTGGTGAACTTCGGCTTCCTGCTGTGGCTGCCGGAGAACCTGGTGAAGCTGGGCGTCGATGCGCATCAATCCGCCGCGTTGCTGGCGCGTTCGGCGATCATGGCCCTGCCGGGCAGCGCGCTGGTGGTGGCGCTTTACCAGCGCTGGAGCAGTATCCGCACGCTGGCGCTGTTCGTCGGCTTGACCGCCCTGTCGCTACTTGGCTTCCTGCTTATCGACGCCAGCCAGCTCCGCTCCAGCGCACTCACCACGGCGGGCACAGTCGCGCTGCTGCTGAGTGTCAGCGGGGTCATCGCCACGCTGATCCCGTATGCCGCCGAAATCTATCCGGCCCATCTGCGCAGCACCGGTGCGGGCTTGATTGCCGCCGGCTCCAAGCTTGGCGGGATTCTGGGCGCCTTGCTCGGTGTCGCCGGATTGTTCGGCCATTTCATGCTGTCGGCGCTGCTGATCGCCGTGCCGATGGCTCTGGCAGGCTGGATGCTGGCTCGCAGCGGCATCGAAACACGCGGACAGGGACTGGAGGCGATCCAGCGCGCGCTGGCCGAATAGCCGCCAACGAAAAGCCGCCTGACGGCGGCTTTTCGTTGCACATGGCTGACGCCAAAGCTCAAACGGTCAACGGATTGGGCTTGTCCTGGTCGAGCTTGTATTCCTTGATGGCGCGACTGACGTCCTTCGCGTTCATCTTGCCGTCCTTCGCCAGCGCAGCCAGCGCCGCGTGCGCGATCCAGTAGCGATCAACCTCGAAGAAATCACGCAGGTGCGCACGCGTGTCCGAGCGGCCGAAGCCATCGGTACCGAGCACGGTGTAGCGCATGCCGTCGGGCATGAAGGCACGGATCTGGTCGGCAAACTCGCGCACGTAATCGGTGGCGGCAACCGCCGGACCGGAACGTCCGTCGAGCAAACCGGTGACATACGGCACGCGCTGCTCCGCTTCCGGATGCAGGCGATTCCAGCGCTCGGCATCGAAACCGTCGCGGCGCAGCTCCACGAAGCTGGGGCAGGACCAGATGTCGGACTTCACGCCGAAATCCTTCTCCAACAGTTCGGCCGCCGCAATCACCTCGCGCAGGATCGTGCCCGAGCCGAGCAGCTGCACGCGCGGCTCGCCCTTCTTCGCCTTGCCGCCATCCTTGAACAGATACATGCCCTTGATGATGCCTTCCTCACTGCCCTTGGGCAGGTCGGGATGGCTGTAGTTCTCGTTCATCACGGTGATGTAGTAGTAGTGGTCTTCCTGCTCCTGCATCATGCTGCGCACGCCGTCCTGCAGGATCACCGCCACCTCGTACGAGAAGGTCGGGTCATACGCCTTCACGTTCGGGATCGCGCCGGCCATCAGGTGCGAATGGCCATCTTCGTGCTGCAGGCCTTCGCCGTTCAACGTGGTGCGGCCCGCGGTGCCACCGACCAGGAAGCCGCGCGCGCGCATGTCGCCGGCGGCCCAGCACAGGTCACCGATGCGCTGGAAACCGAACATCGAGTAATAGATGAAGAACGGCAGCATCGCCTGGTTGCTGTTCGAATAGCTGGTCGCCGCCGCCATCCACGAGGCCATGCCGCCGGCTTCGCTGATGCCCTGCTGCAGCACCTGGCCCTTCTGGTCTTCGCGGTAATACAGCAGCTGGTCCGAATCCTGCGGCTTGTACTTCTGGCCGAACGGCGCGTAGATGCCGATCTGGCGGAACATGCCTTCCATGCCGAACGTACGTGCCTCGTCGGCCACGATCGGCACCACGCGCTCGCCCAGCTGCTTGTCGCGCAGCAGCAGGTTGATGCCGCGCACCAGCGCCATGGTGGTGGAGATCTCGCGCTCGCCGGTGCCCTTGGTGATCTGCTCGAACGCGGACAGCTCCGGCGCCTTCAGCTTGGCCTCGGCCTTGCGCCGGCGCTGCGGCAGGAAGCCGCCGAGCGCCTTGCGGCGTTCCATCATGTACTGCACTTCCGGCGAATCCTTGCCCGGGTGGTAGTACGGCACTTCGTCCCGCAGCTTGTCGTCGGCAATCGGAATCTGGAAGCGGTCACGGAAATGCCGCACCGACTCGTCGTCCAGCTTTTTCTGCTGATGGGTCGGGTTCTGCGACTCGCCCGTGCCCAGGCCCATGCCGTAACCCTTGACCGTCTTGGCCAGGATCACCGTGGGCATGCCCTTGGTGTTCGATGCCGCGTGATAGGCGGCATAGACCTTGTGCGGGTCATGGCCACCACGGTTCAAGCGCCAGATGTCATCGTCGCTGAGGTTGGCGACCATCTCGCGCGTCTCCGGATACTTGCCGAAGAAGTGCTCGCGCGTGTACGCGCCGCCGAATGCCTTGCAAGCCTGGTATTCGCCATCGACGGTTTCCATCATCAGCTTGCGCAGCACGCCCTTGTGGTCGCGCGCCAGGAGCGGGTCCCAGTAACTGCCCCAGGCCAGCTTGATCGCATTCCAGCCACCGCCACGGAACACGCCTTCCAGCTCCTGGATGATCTTGCCGTTGCCGCGCACCGGACCGTCCAGACGCTGCAGGTTGCAGTTGATCACGAAGATCAGGTTGTCCAGGCCCTCGCGACCGGCCAGCGAGATCGCGCCCAGCGACTCCGGCTCGTCGGTCTCGCCGTCGCCCAGGAAGCACCAGATCTTGCGGTCGCTCTTGGGCACCAGGCCGCGGTTCTCGAGGTACTTGAAGAACTGCGCCTGGTAGATCGCCTGGATCGGGCCCAGGCCCATCGATACGGTCGGCACCTGCCAGTAATCCGGCATCAGCCATGGATGCGGATACGACGACAGCGCCCGACCCTTGCCGACCACTTCCATGCGGAACAGGTCGAGCTGGTCCTCGGCCAGACGGCCTTCGAGGAACGAGCGTGCGTAGATGCCCGGGCTGGAGTGGCCCTGATGGAAGATCAGGTCGCCCGGATGATCGGCGCTGGGCGCGCGCCAGAAATGGTTGAAGCCCACGTCGTAGAGCGTGGCGCTGGAGGCGAAGCTGGCGATGTGACCGCCCAGCTCGCCCGGCTTGCGGTTCGCGCGGACGACCATCGCCATCGCGTTCCAGCGGATCAGCGAGCGGATGCGCCATTCCATCGCGGCGTCGCCCGGGCTTTTGGCTTCCTGGCTGGGAGGGATCGTGTTGACGTATTCGGTGGTCGGATTGAATGGCAGGTAGCCGCCCGAGCGACGGGTGGTGTCGACCATCTTCTCCAGCAGGAAATGCGCGCGCTCGGTGCCATCGTGCTGGATCACCGCATCGAGCGAATCCATCCACTCGCGGGTTTCGGTGGGGTCGAGGTCCTGGTTGAGGATGTCGTCGAGCTGATCCATGAAGATTCTCCGCGGGCCCCGTGGCCACGCCTCGTAGTGAGCAGATTAAGTCCTCGATTCTAGCTTTCGACGGAAGGGTGCGCCATACAACATTCGGTTTTTGACCGTTTTCGCTACCATGGTCGTACTTGACACGAAGCCTCATCGATGCGGACGACCATGACCCAGCGACCCCTGATCTCGGTGGCATTGAGCGTGTACAACGGTGCGCGCTTCCTGCGCCGGCAGCTCGACTCGATCCTGGCCCAGCGCGATGTCCGCATCGAGGTGGTGGCCGTGGATGACGGCTCGCGGGACGGCAGCGTCGCCCTGCTGCGCGAGTACATGGAGCGCGATCCACGCGTGCAACTGCACGTCAACCCGCAAAACCTCGGCCCCACGCGGAGCTTCGAGCGCGCCATGTCGCTGTGCCGCGGTGAATTTCTCGCACCCAGCGACCAGGATGACTTCTGGCAGCCGGACAAGCTGGCCACGCTGCTCGCCGCGATCGGCGAACACGATCTGGCCTATTGCGATTCTGAATACATCGACAGCGACGACCGCCCGAGCGGGCGCCGCATTTCCGACGACCTCGACATGCTGCGCGGAACCTCGCTGATGCAGTTCGTGTTCGCCAACTCGGTATCGGGCCACGCCGCGTTGCTGCGGCGCAGCCTGTTCGAGGAAGTGCGGCCGCTGCCACCGGGCCTCTACTACGACTGGGTATTGGCGATGTTTGCCGCCGCGCGCAACGGCATCGTCTACGTGGACCAGGCGCTGGTACAGTTCCGCCGCCACCAGGAAGCGTTCTCGTCACTCGGCACAGCGGATCGAGTCAGGCCACCCAGTCGCAATCGCGCCTGGTTCAACGAACGCAAGCTGTTGCTGCAGGCTCTGATCGGGAGTCGTTTCGATGGCAACGGGAGCGCCGCCCGCACACTGCAAGCCCTGGAAATCGCGGTCTCCGGGCAGTCACGCCTGCCGCTGTTGCGTGCGATCTGGCGTGAACGCGACCCAGCGTCGCATGGCCAGCGCTCGGCGGCATTCAATGCGATAAGGCTGCAGAGTCGGGTGCTGCGCAAACTTCATCGCGCCCGCGGGGAGCCCGAACTGGTCGATGCGTCGTTCGATCCCGCGAAGGCGTGATCTGTTCAGTTATCGCTAGCGCGTCGAGCGCCCGAACCAGCGCCGCGGCAACAGCAACTTCAAGGCACGCTCGACGCTCTTGCGACGCAGACCGGGGTGTTTCAGCCCCTGCCATAACAGACCAAACCACTGGTCGCGCGACTTGTCGAGCAGCATCTCGCGCATCTCCGCCTCCAGCCGGTACATCGCCGCCAGCTCCAGCGCCAGCTGCCGCCGCGGCGCGGGCAGATCGGGGCGTTCCGCGACGCAGCGTTCCTGATCGGCGGCGATGTCGCGATACATCGCGAGCACCCGGCGGTTGCGCCGCTCATAGGTGGGATAATCCTTGCCGCTGCGGTCGAACACCCAATCGTTGAGATTGTTGCCGTGACGTCGATAGCCAAGCAGGGCCTCGGGCAGGCAGCGGCACTCGCCGAGCAGCGCCGCACGCAGACTGAGCATGTTGTCCTCGACCTTGCCTTGCAATGGCGGAAACCCGGTCAGCAGTTCGCGCCGCAATGCCATCGACGCGCCGAGCACGGTCTGCATCTTGCCCCGGCGCAGGAACCAGCGCTGGTCGAGCAGCGCCGGCATGCCACGCACGCTCGACGCAAGACGCGTGCCGACGCTGTCGATGTCGTCGACGGCGGAGCCGACCACTTGCGCGGCTGGATGCGCCGCGAACTCTGCCAGCAGCCGCTCGACGCGCTGTGGATAGGCCACGTCGTCACCGGCCATGCACACCAGCACCTCGCTTTCGGCAATCGCGGCAAGATCATTGAGATGTGCGCACAGGCCGAGATTATGCGGGGTGCGGCGCACGCGCACGCGGTGTGGTCCCTCATACCCGTGCACGACCGCCTCGGCAACCGCGATCGTGTCGTCATCGGAGCAGTCATCGGAAACGATGATCTCGCACGGCACGGTCTGCGCCAGCGCGGAGCGCAGTGCTTCGGCGATGGTGCCCTGCATCCGGTAAGCAATCACCAGCACACTGCAGGTCGGCAACCCTTGTGCAGCAGCGATTGCCGCCGGCTGATTTTTGATCATGCTCCCCCCCGGATCCCCTGCATGTGTCAGGTAGCTTCGTCGCGCAGCGTGCCGCGGCCGGTGCCGCGCTGTGCCGCGCGGATCTGGGCATCGACTGCAGCGATCGCGGTCATGTTGACCACCCGCCGCGCGGACGAGGCCGGAGTCAGGATATGCGCCGGCTTGTCCACGCCCATCAGGATCGGCCCGATCGCGACGCCGTCGGTCATCACCCGGATGATGTTATACGTGATGTTGGCCGCGTCCAGGTTCGGCATCACGAACAGGTTGGCCCGTCCTTCCAGCGTGGTGTTCGGGAAGATCCGCTGGCGCAGGGTCTCGTCCCACGCGGTGTCGGCCTGCATTTCGCCATCCATGTTCAGTTTCGGTGCGCGCGCCCTGAGGATCTCGCGGACCTTGCGCATCTTGGCGGCGCTCGGGTTGTCATGGCTGCCGTAGTTGGAGTGCGACAGCAGTGCCACCTTCGGCTCGATGCCAAACAGCTTGAGCCGGTAGGTTGCCTGCAACGTGGCATCGGCGATCTGCTCGGCGCTCGGGTCGAGCTGCACATGGGTGTCGAGGAAGAACCACGCCCCCTTCTCGTTGATCACACCGGTCATCGCCGACGTGCACTGCACGCCCGGATCCAGACCGAACACGCTGCGCAGGTAGCCGAGTTTCTTGTGGTAACGACCCACCAAACCGCAGATCATCGCGTCCGCCTCGCCGCGCTCGACCATCAGCGTGGCGATCAAAGTGGGTCGCGAACGCAACAGATTCTTGGCCGCCGCCGGCGTTACGCCGCGGCGCTCGGTCAGCGCGTGGTACTGCTGCCAGTAGTCGTTGAAACGCGGATCGTCATTGATGTTGGTCAGCTCGAAATCGACACCGACGCGCATGCGCAGTCCCAGTCGCTGGATGCGGGTCTCGATCACGTCCGGACGACCAATCAAAATCGGACGGGCAAGGCGATCGTCGATCACCGTCTGCACCGCACGCAGCACGACCTCCTCTTCGCCCTCGGCATACACCACGCGCTGCTGGTTGGCACGGGCACGTTCGTACACCGGCTTCATCAACAGGCCGGTGCGGTAGATGAACTGGCCGAGCTTCTCGCGATATGCCTCCATGTCTTCCAGCGGGCGTGTGGCCACGCCGGAATCCATTGCCGCCTGTGCCACCGCCGAGGACAGCATCACCAGCAGGCGCGGATCGAACGGGCGCGGGATCAGGTACTCGGGGCCGAAGGTGGGGACTTCACCGGCGTAGGCGCCGGCCAGGTCACCGGCCTCCATGCGCGCAAGCGCGGCGATCGCGCGCACGCAGGCAATCTTCATCGCCTCGTTGATCACCGTGGCGCCCACGTCCAGCGCGCCGCGGAACAGGTACGGGAAGCACAACGCGTTGTTGACCTGGTTCGGATAATCCGAGCGTCCGGTGGCCATGATGCAGTCCGGTCGCACCGCCTTGGCGTCTTCCGGAGTGATCTCCGGATTCGGGTTCGCCAGCGCGAAGATGATCGGCCGCTCCGCCATCGTGGCGACCATTTCCGGCTTTAGGATGCCGCCGGCTGACAGACCGAGGAAGATGTCCGCGCCATCGACGATCTCGGCCAGGCTGCGCGCCTTGGTGTCACGCGCGTAGCGCTGCTTGTCCGGATCCAGGCCGGTGCGTTCGCTGTGGATCACGCCTTCGCGGTCAAACGCCACGATGTGCTCGGGCTTCACGCCCAACGCCACCAGCATGTCGAGACAGGAAATGCCGGCCGCACCGGCGCCGGTGGTGGCCACCCGCACCTCCTCGATGCGCTTGCCGACCACTTCCAGCGCATTCAGCACGGCGGCACCGACAATGATGGCGGTGCCGTGCTGGTCATCGTGGAATACCGGGATCTTCATGCGCTCGCGCAGCTTGCGCTCGACGACGAAACATTCAGGCGCCTTGATGTCTTCGAGGTTGATGCCGCCGAAGGTCGGTTCCAGGCTGGCGATGATGTCGACCAGCTTGTCCGGGTCGTTCTCGTCGATCTCGATGTCGAACACGTCGATGCCGGCGAACTTCTGGAACAGCACGCCCTTGCCTTCCATCACCGGCTTGCTCGCCAGCGGGCCGATGTTGCCCAGGCCGAGCACCGCGGTGCCGTTGGTGATCACCGCCACCAGGTTCGAACGGGCGGTGTATTCGGCCGCTGAAGTCGGATCCTCGACGATCGCATCGCAGGCCGCCGCCACGCCGGGTGAATACGCCAGCGACAGATCACGCTGGGTCAGCAGCGAGGTGGTCGGGGTGACCTTGATCTTGCCCGGACGCGGCAGGCGGTGATATTCGAGTGCAGCGAGGCGCAGTTCTTCGGGGAGGCTCATGGGATGCGTTTTGTCATGTGAAGGAGCGCGGGCCGCGAAGCAGCCGACGTGGCGTGATGTTAACACCGGCGCGGCCTGCGCCGGCCCCGGCCGCGGTGCGGGTTCAGATGCCGGCCAGCCAGTCGTCGCCTTGCACCTGGCCCAGCTGGATGCCGTTGACGAAGACCGAGAACGCCAGCTTGCCGGCCAGTCCATGCACGTGCTGCATCCACGGCGGCAGCCACCGCGGCGGCAGGATCGCGCCGGACTCGAAGTGCGGCTGCAGCGCGATCACGTCGTGCAGGGTCAGCTTGCCGGCGAACAGATGACGCAGCAGATCCATCCGCCGCTGCCGCAACGCCCAGCGGAAGAAGGTGTGCACGGTGAGCAGGCCGGACAGGTAGACGTTGTCCTTGGCGAACGCGGCGCCACCGCCCAGTGGCACGCCGCGGAACACGCGCTGGGCCGAGTGGAAACTGTCGGCGGCGCTCTGTCCGCACAGGCTGAAGTACTTGTAGACCTCGACGAAGTCGGCGCCGTTGAGCGCCATGTCGATGGCCAGGATGCGCAGACTGATCCGCTTCAGCCGGGTAATGTCGATGGCGCCGGACATCAGCTCGGCGAACACCGCCAGCCCTTCCTGGGTGGCGGTGACTCGCGGCGAGGTACGCGCCAGCGACCCCAGCAGCGGCTGTCGGCGGCCATTCAATGCCGTCAACGAGTGCACGAAGGCCTCATGCGCCAGCAACTGGTGACGGTCGTATTCGCTGAAGGATTCGCCGCCGCGCAGGCGGATGCGGGTAGCGCCGGCGGCAGCCTTGGCGGTCAGCTCGGCATCCACTTCCACACTGATCGTGCCGATGCCGAAGAAGTCATCAAGGGTGGCAGCAAGGTCGGCGCGCAGTGCGTCTGCCGGCATGTTCACGATGCTGTCGTCGGCCAGCAGGTCGGCACCGAGCTCGTCGGACAGCGCAACGAAATAGCGCGCGGCATCCAGATTGCTGCGCTGGCTGCCGGGAATCAGGTCGTCGGGACGACCATACAGCGCGATCGACGGCGCAGTGACTCCTGCGGTCCCGACCAGTTCCAGCATTTCCGCGGCCATGCGCCACGACTCGGCGGTGCGTCGCAGGTAGTCGCCGAGCGGATCGATGTCATGCGGATCCGCGCCGCCCGCCGCCGCTTCGATGGCCACCAGTTCGGCGCGTACTGCCGTCAGGTCCGGCCGCGTGTACGTCACCTCGGGCAGGATGAAGTTGCCCTTGCTGTAGGCGTCGATCATCCGGTTTTCCAGCGACGCCGGCCACGCCACCGTGGGCAGGATTCGGATCCCGCGCACGGCGGCGAGCAGCCGCTGGTCGAGCGCGGCGTAGCGCTCCAGTCCGGGCATCACGGTGGAACCGGCCATGCTCACCGGGCCGCCTGCCGGAGGGCATCAACGCGCCGGATCAGGTTCATCACGACAGGATCGGGCTGGAACAGGCTGAACAGCCTGCGCGGACTGGCGGGCATGAAGTTCAACTCGGATCCGAACGGGGTCGCGGTGCGCAACATCACGGTAATTCGTCGCGGATTGGTCGTCGTGGTGGCGTTGACATTCATCACGTCGGTCAGCGGCACACGGCGCTTTTCGCCGCGGTTCGTCACCACCAGCCAGTCGCCGTCCAGCCAGACCTCGTCCATCAGGTCGGACACCACTCGACGATAGACCACCCATCCGATCGCCCCCATCAACAGCGGCATGACAAGAAACATCAGGTCCGGCGGCGCGCCGTCGACGCTGTCAGGGTGAAGTCGCGCCCACAGCGCAAACGCGAGGAAAAGCGCGATGAATCCGAACCACAGCACCGGAAACACGCGCTTGTAGAACCCGGTGCTGCTGGATGACAGTCGTTGCATGCGAGCCCCTGCGTCAATGAAGGGGATGGTAGAGGCTGGGCGGTACGTTCAGGTCTTGGCAGAAGACACCACTCAGTCGCGTTCGCGCTGCCCGCGGTGACCGTGCGGACGGTCGATCGGACGGCCGCCGCGCTGGCGGCGCAGACGTGCCTCCAGCGTGGCGGCCTGCTCCTCGCGCTCGTCGTGCAGCTTGAGGTAGTTGCGCCAGCGCCCGGGCGCCAGTTCGCCGGTATCCAGCGCCACCTGCACCGCACAGCCAGGCTCGCTGCCGTGGCTGCAGTCGGCAAAGCGGCATCGCTCGGCCAGCGCCTCGATGTCGGCGAACAGGTCGAGGTTTTCCTCGCCGGTGAGCTTGAGTTCACGCATGCCGGGGGTGTCGATCATGCAGCCGCCACTGGGCAACTGCAGCAGCGCACGATGGGTGGTGGTGTGGCGACCGCGGCTGTCGTGGCTGCGCACCTCGGCGGTGGCCATCGTGGCGGTGCCCAGCAAGGTGTTGGTCAGCGTGGACTTGCCGGCCCCCGAGGAGCCCACCAGCACCGCACTGTCGCCCGGCTGCAGGTAAGGCGCCAGCAGCGCCACGCTGGCCGGATCCTTGCCGTTCAAAGGATGAATCGGAACGCTGGCCGGCAGTCGCTCACGCAATGCCGCAATCTGTGCGGCGGCGTCCTCGCGCGTATCCAGTTTGCTCAGCAGCACCACTGGCTGCGCGCCGGAATCCTCGGTCAGCGACAGGTAGCGTTCGATCCGCGCGGGGTTGAAGTCCCCGTCCAGGCCGGTCAGCACCAGCACGTAATCGATATTGGTGGCGATCAACTGGCGCTCGTAGCGTTCGCCGGCGGCAGCGCGCGACAGGATGGTTCGACGCGGCAGCACGTTGACGATGTGCGGCGGCTTGCCCTCGGCAACCTCGACAAAGTCGCCGACCACCGGCCGTTCGGTCGGGTCGATGCCGCGCTTCAGATAGCGCCCGTCCGGCTGCGCGCCGAACAGGGTTTCACCGTCGTGCAATTCGTAGCCGGCGCGATGCTGGGCGACCACCCGCGCCAGGCGCAGGCCATTGCCGGGCAGCGCGTCACCGCGCCAGCCAATGCGGCGCATGCATTCGATCGTTTCGCTATCGCTCATGGGGATTTTGGTCGGCGGGTACGGGAGGGATTATGCCCTGCCTGAAGACTAGCCGACGATGAACAGAAATCCGCCCCGAATGCCCCTCGCGCCGCGCTGCATCACGCTGCTAGCATCGAGCTGCCGGCGGCACGAACGCCGCCTGTCATCCCCTGTGACAAGGAATCCACGTTGGCCTCGATCACACCCAGTGCGCACCTGATGGACGTGCGCTATGAAATCCGCGGGGCGCTGACCCGGCGCGCACGCGAGTTGGAAGCGGCCGGGCTGGACATCATCAAGCTCAATATCGGCAACCCCGGTCGCTACGGTTTCGAAGCGCCGGCGCACCTGCGCGAGGCGATCGCCAGCCACCTGCACGACAGCGAGGCCTATGGCCACGAACAGGGGCTGGAGGTCGCCCGCGAGGCGATCGCCGCGCAGCAGCGTGCCCGGGGCGCCCGCGGCGTGGACGCCGAGCGCATCCTCATCGGCAATGGCGTCAGCGAGCTGATCGACCTGTCGTTGCGCGCTCTGCTGCAGGATGGCGACGAGGTGCTGCTGCCCAGTCCGGACTATCCGCTGTGGAGCGCCGCCACCATCCTCAACGGCGGCCGGCCACGCTATTACCGCTGCCTGGCCCGCAACGGTCACCTGCCTGATCCGGACGAGATCGAAGCGCTGATCACCCCGCGCACCCGCGCACTGGTGCTGATCAACCCGAACAATCCCACCGGCGTGACCTATCCGCGCGCCATGCTGGAGCGGCTGGTGGCGATTGCCGCGCGGCACCGCCTGCTGCTGCTGGCGGACGAAATCTACGACGAGATTCTCTACGACGGTGCCCGCTTCCAGCCGCTGGCGGAGGTCGCCGGCGAGCTGCCCTGCCTGAGCTTCGGCGGCCTGTCCAAGGTGCATCGCGCCTGCGGCTACCGGGTCGGCTGGATGAGCCTTTCGGGCGATCCGCGCGGCAGTGCCGCCTATCGCGATGCGTTGCAGCTGCTGGCCGCGTTGCGCCTGTGTGCCAATGTCACGGCGCAGTGGGCCATACTGCCGGCGCTGCAGGACGCGCCCACGATCGGCGCGCTGACCGCGCCCGGTGGCCGGCTGCACGAAGCGCGCCGCGCCGTGATCGACGGTGTCGCCGCCAGCCCATACCTGGAGCTGGTTGCCCCCGACGGTGCGCTCTACGCGTTTCCCCAGGTCCGCGCCGACAGCATTCCGGATTTCGACGACGAGGCCTTTGCGCTGCGCCTGCTGGAAGAGGAATCGGTACTGGTGGTTCCCGGCAGCAGCTTCAACGTGCCGCGCAGCCGGCATTTCCGACTGACCTTGTTGCCGCCGCCGGCGCAGATGCATGAGGTATTCGTGCGCATCGAACGTGTACTGGCCAGCATGGCGCGCGAGCAATCCGTCGCGACCGCCGTAGCCTGATGACCTCTGCCTCGGGATACCTCGCGCTGGGCGATTCCTACACGATCGGCGAAGCCGTGGCCGTGGATGAGTGCTGGCCGGCCCTGCTGGCGCGGGATTTGCGCTCGCGGCGCGGCCTCCTCAGCGAACCGCAGATCATCGCGGTCACCGGCTGGACCACCGATGAGCTTTCGCGGGGAATGGACGAAGCCACGCTGACACCGCCGTACGCCCTGGTCACCCTGCAGATCGGCGTGAACAACCAGTACCGCGGACGCTCTGCGGACGAATACCGCGAGCAGTTCACCGCGCTGTTGGCGCGCGCGATCGGCCTGGCCGGTGATCACGCCGAACGGGTGGTGGTGGTGTCGATTCCGGACTGGGGGGTGACCCCCTTCGCCGGTCAACAGGGTCGCGATCGCCCGACAATTGCGCGGGAACTGGATGCGTTCAATGCCATCGCTTGCGATGCCGCCGCGCGCAGCGGCGCGCATTTCGTGGACATCACCGGCATCTCCCGCGCGCATCCGGCCCTGGTCGCCGCGGACGGATTGCATCCCGCCGCCGCCCAGTACCGCCTGTGGCTGGCAGCCATTGCCCCCGCGGCGGCGCAGGCCTTGGGCGGCACACACTGACGGGAGCGCCGGCCACCAGGCATTTGCGGCCCCTGATCCCGGTCAATCCGGCACGACCCGCAGGCGCGGTATCATGCACGGTCTCCCACCCGCTCTTCAGGAATCACGCCATGTCGCTCGATCCCGGCACCCGCGAACGTATCGAAACCCTGCTCAAGGACCACCGCGTGGTGCTGTTCATGAAGGGTGACCGCAACCAGCCGATGTGCGGCTTCTCCGCCGCCGCCACCAACACGCTGAACGAATTGTTGCCGGAATACCATACGGTGAACGTGCTGGAAGACCCGGAGATCCGCGAAGGCATCAAGGCTTACGGCGATTGGCCGACGATCCCGCAGTTGTACGTGGGCGGCGAACTGGTCGGCGGCGCCGACATCATCCGCCAGATGTACGGCAGCGGCGAACTGCACCAGCTGTTCGGTGCCACCGCGCCGGACCGTACCCCGCCGGAAATCACCATCACGGACGCCGCCGCCGAAGCGATCCGGCAGGGCACCGCGAATGCGCAAGGCGTGGCACTGCACCTGGAGATCGGCCCCGACCACAGCGCCGGCTTCCAGCTGGCGCCGGCCGGCGAGCACGACATCGTGGCGGTGGCCAATGGCCTCGAAGTGCACTTCGACCCGGCCAGCGCCCAGCGCGCGAAGGGCATCGTGATCGACTGGGTATCGACGGTACAGGGCGAGGGCCTGAGCCTGAAGTTCCCCAGCGCCGTGGAAATCAAGTCGCTCAGCGTCCAGCAGCTCAGCACTCGACTCGCCGCCAACGACATCGTGTTGATCGACGTACGCCCGGCCCAGGGCCGCGCGCTCGCCGCACCGCTGGCGCAGGCCCGGGTACTGGAAGACGAAGGCTACGAGAAGCTCGCGTCGCTGCCGAAGGACACGCCGATCGCCTTCATCTGCCACCACGGCATGTCCAGCCGCGCCATGGCCGAGCGCTTCGCTGCGCACGGCTTCAGCAATCTCCACAACGTGGAAGGCGGGATGGACGCCTGGGCGATTGAAGTGAACCCCGAGGTACCGCGTTACTGAGCGGCCGGCGCGGTTCCGAAGCACGCGAAAATGAATCGGGCCACCGCATGCCCGGCCCCATGAAACCCGGATGTCACCCGCCATGAAGGGAACCTCGTCCCGACCGCCTGCCCAGGTATCACTCGGCGCCCTGTCACCCACCGCCACGCGCTTGCTCAACGCGGCGGGCACGGCGCTGGGGCGCCAGCAGCTTGATGACGCCGAACGTGCATTGTTCGGCGTGCTGGCGCTGGCGCCGGACTGCGCGGAGGCAAACCGGTTGATGGGCGTTGTTTCGCAGATTCGCGGTGACCACGCGAAGGCGATCGATTTCCTGCAACACGCGCTCGCCATCAACGCCGGCGACGCCACCGCGCACATGAACCTTGGCAGCGCCCTTTACGAAACGGGCGCCACCGAGGCTGCGCTGACCAGCCTTCGCCATGCCTGCGAACTGGCTCCGGACATGAGCTCCGGCTGGTACAACCTGGGCAAGGCGCTGAAGCTGCAACTCCAGTATGGGGCTGCCCAGACTGCACTGGAAAAGGCGCTCACCCTTGATCCGGCCCATGTGTTGTCGCGCATATGTCTGGCCGACGCATTGACCGGGCTGGGCGACATCGACGGTGCGGCCCGCAACTATCGTGAAGTGTTGCGCCGTCAGCCGACCCACGCACTGGCCTGGTTCTCCCTGGCCAACTTGAAGACCGTGGGGTTCGCGCCCGCCGACGTGGCCCAGTTGGAACGTGCGTTGCAGCGCACCACCGACAACGAGGCACGCATCTGGCTGCAATTCGCGCTTACCAAGGCTTGCGAGGATCAGGCCGACTACGTCGGCGCGTTCAAGTCGCTGCAACAAGCCAATGCGCTGAAGCGGCGTTCGGTGGGATGGAACGGGGACGCGGAGCATGCCCGCGTGAGTGCCATCATGGCGGCGTTCGAAGCGCCGCTGCCGACACCGGCAGAGCCGACCCTGGGCCATGAAGTGATTTTCATAGTGAGCTTGCCGCGCTCTGGCAGCACGCTGACCGAGCAAATTCTCGCGTCCCATCCCGATGTCGAGGGGGCCAACGAAATCACGGATTTTCCGCAGGTCATCGAGGACGAATCAAGGCGTCGAGGAAAGGCGTTCCCGCTGTGGGTGGCGGACGCAACCGCCGAAGACTGGTCGCGGCTGGGGAATGACTATCTTGCGCGTACCCGGCGCTGGCGCCAGGAACGGGCGCGCTTCACCGACAAGAACCTGGTCACTTGGCAATATGTCGGCGCCATCGCGGCCATGCTGCCGGGCGCGCGCATCGTGAGTTGCCATCGCGATCCGCTGGAAACCTGTTTCGCCTGCTATCGCCAATTGTTCAGCAACGGCGCGCACTTCAGCTACGACCTCACGGACATGGCCGACCATTACAAGGATTACGATCGCCTGCGGCGTCATTGGCAGACGCTTTTCCCGCAGCGCATGCTGGACCATCAGTACGAGACATTGCTGGCCGATCCCGAGACTCGGATACGCCGATTGCTGGCGTTCTGCGGCCTGGATTTCGACGAAGCGTGCCTGTCCCCGCATCTGTCCTCCCGTACCGTACGCAGCACGGCCAGCGCGGCCCAGGTGCGCGAACCGCTGCGTGGACCGATGGCGCACAGTTCGCACTATCCGACCCAACTGGAGCCTCTTCGAAGCCGGTTGGGCGATACACGAACCGCCTGACGGCACGCGGGTACCTGGCTCCGGCTCAACGGCTCCCATTCAATCCCGCGCAAACAAGAAGGCCGCCCGATGGGCGGCCTTCTTGTTTGGACTCTCACGCGGATGGCGCACCGCTTTGCCGGTGCGCCATCGTTGTTTCCACTTACCAGTCGTACGTCACGCCAACCTGGACGTAACGCGGTGCCTCCGTGTACTCGGCACGACGGTAGTTGATGCTGGGCGAACTCAACTTTCCGAAGTTCGGATAGAGCTGCGTCGCATTCTGCTCGTTGAACACGTTGTGCACCTGCAACTGGAACGCGAGCTTCTTGCCCGCCCACAGCGGCCGGTATTCACCACTCAGATTCAGCTGATGAACCCACGGCGTATTACCCGTCGAGCCACCCGGAGCGGGCTTGCCACCACACCAGTGGTAGTAGTTGGCATAGCCATCGCCGGTGATTTCGTTCGGACCGAGATAACCCAGGCACATCGCGGGGGTACCTGACGCCAGGGTCAGGATGCCGCTGATCATCCATTCCGGGGCGATCTGATAAGAACCGTAGGCCTTGAGCACATGCTTGCGGTTGTTCGCCTGCAAGCCATTGGCGTACTGCATCATCGAACCGAAGTCCCACTGAGTCGTGATCGAACCCGACGAACCGCCCTGGCCGATGCTCGACTCCACCGGGCCTTCCGTGCTGCCGTAGCTCTTGGAGAACACGTAGTCGATCTTGCCCTGCCACTTGCCGTCAAACGGGTGCTCCAGATAGGCCTCAAGCGAGTAGTACTTGCGAGTGGCCTTCGGGAAACCGAACTGTGCCGGGGATACGGTGAACTGGTTATAGCCACCCGCGCCATTCGACACGCGGAACGTGTTGGTCGAGCCCGGGTTGATCAGTACGCTGCCCTGAATGCCCAGGTCTGCCGGGGTACCGCACGGATTCGCCGGATCGTAGCCCGTCGGGTCATTGGCCAGGCCCTGCGCGTCCAGCTGCGACCGAATGCCGCCGTTCTGTGCAATCAGTTGCTGACATTCGGTAGCTCCGTCGGCGACGTCATCGATGATGCGACCGAGCTTGCGATACATGCCCTGCACGCCATACACCCACGACGAGTTGATCTGCTGCTGCATGCCCAGCACGAACTCGTCCTGGTATTCGGCCTTGAGGTTGCTCGAATGCACCGTGTTCGGATCAAGTGCCTGGCCGTACTCGTTGTTCAGCGAAACCGGCACGCCGGGACCCGAGGTCTGGCCCTTCGAATTGATCGGAATCAGTCCGCCCGGGATACCGTTCGCATCGATACTCGAGTAGGTGTAGTACTGCTGGGTGAAGGTAGACGAAGATGCCTCACGCAAGGCGACCGAGGTCGGCAGTGCCAGGTAGTAACGGCCGGCATTGCCGAAGATCTTCATGCTGGCATCGCCAAACACGTCCCAGCTGAAACCAAGCCGCGGCGCCCACTGGCCATGCGTCAGACGCGCGTAAGGCTTGCTGTTCGAGTTGTAGTTGGTGAACTGGTCATTGCGGATGCCCAGGTTCAGCAGCAGGTTGTCGTTGACCTGCCAGTTGTCCTGGATGTACTGCGCGTGCTGCTTGACCGAGAGCGAGGCAGAGGTCAGGAATACATACTTGCTGACCGAATAGACCTTGCCGGGGCTGGCCGGGTTGGTGCTGTTGGGGTAATTCGCCGGGTCATCAACCCAGGGCGACGTGGTCGGGCCGGTGCCCGCCTGATAACCACCCACGTTGACATAGTCCCAGGCGTAGCCCGGACCCGTCGTGATGCTGCCATCACCCAGATCCTGCGTCAGCTGGTTGTCGATACCGAACTGGATGTCATGGGGGCCAAGCTTCCAGTCCAGATCGATGCGCAGATTGCTCGTGCTCGACCTGTGGTCCTGGCTGCCTTCCTGCGCCTGCGTATTGGAGTTGGAATTGCCGTTGGGGCCGACACCAGGCAGGTTGGTGTTCTGCTGATCCGGACCGATGATGTTGGGCAACGGCGAAGCGACGGCGCCGGGGATCGCCGAGTAATACGTGCCTGACAGCTTGCCGTACATGGCATTCACGGTCAGGTTGTCGGTGATGTATCCGGTGTACTTGCCGACCCAGATGCCGAACGCGTTCTTGGTCGACGGATCGTAGCTGTCGAAGGCGCCCTTCTGGTGAGCCGTGTTGTCGTAAAGGAACTCGCTGCCCTGGAACTGATCCTTGTTCCGGATGCCCGTCAACGAAATGATGTTGCTGTCGTTGATGTTCCAGTCCAGCTTGGCGTAGAACTTGGGATCGCTGAATTTCTGTTCATCGATATGCCCGTTGCCGACGCTGCCATTCACGGCTCCCTGTGTCTTGGAAGCTTCGGCCGACACGAAGAAGAACAACTTGTCCTTGATCAGCGGACCACTGACGTAGGCGTCGTAAACCGTCTGCCACTGGGTGTTGGGCTGACGATAGCGGTACATCGTGCCGACCGTGGTCGGCCGCAGCGGGTTGGCATACAGGATGTTGTCGGTGGAGGATCGCGCGAACGCCGGCTGCCACAGCGCCTGGGCGCCGAAATGCCAGTCGTTGGTGCCGCTCTTGCCGATCTGGCTGATCACGCCGCCGGCCGAACGGCCATACGCTGCGCCGTAACCGCTGGTCAGGGTTTCCTGCTGCTCGATGGAGCCGTACGGAAGCGTGATGCCGCCCTGGTTTGCCAGCGGATCGGAGGTGTTGAATCCGTTGATGTAATAAGCATTTTCCTGAGCCGACGCGCCGCCAAAGGACACCAGCGGTGCACCCGTCGGACCGCTGCCCAGCGCACCAGCGGCCGCAACCGTACCCGGGGCCAGCAACGCAATGGCCTCACCGGAACGGGCGAGCGGCAGCTGCGAAAGCTGCTGGGCGGTGATCACCTGACTCTGGCGGGTCGAGGAAACGTCGATCGCCGGCAGCGCATTGGCCGTGACCGTGACCATGCTGAGGTTCTCGGCGTTCTTGCTGCTCGCCCCGGCGAAGTCCACCGCGGCGCCGCTCGAAACGTTTGGCTCGACATTGGTCTTGGACTGGATCACCTGTCCGTTCTGGATCAGGTTCACCGTATAGCTGCCCACCGGAACCGCAATCGAGTAACGACCTGCGCTGTCCACAGGCACGGTGCGGTTGAAGCCGGAGCCGCCGACGACCTGCACTGTTTCGCCATTGGCGACTGGAGCCTGACCGAAAATGCGACCCGTGGTGGCCTGCGCGAACGCCTGCCCGGACAAGCCCATGGTCGCGGCAATGGCAACAGCCAGTGCAGTGTGGCGTACAGACGCTTTAGTAATGCGCGTCAAATTTTTGCTGTTCATGTTGGATAGGTTCCCCACCGGCCAGAACTTTGGAAAGAGTTGAATAAACAGCTGTTTCAACTGGACTCATCGTCTTGTTGATGCAGCCAATTCAAACTGCTTGTCTTTTTTGGAAGACGCGCTTTCATTACGAGCGTGTTAGCAATTTGTTGTCGGACACTAAGCGTCAACATAACAAAAAGTCAACAACATCATATTGCGTGAAAACGCATGTTTTTACGTTAATTGACGACGCACTGGAGATAATCGAAAGTTATTGCGGAAAAATAATCTCTCGGGCCCGCATAATGCTCATTCGTGATTAATCGGCATTAGCGTGTTCAACGCAGGTTGTTGCGTACTCCAGACGCCGAGGCCGACAGTTTCACCGCCAAACCAAGGATGATCCGGGCGACTGGAAGCCCCCCCGGCTCTCGTCGGACCAGATGAACGGCAAGCGCGGAGAGTCAGCGCCTCAAGGGGCCTTTATCCGGATGGTCTTCTCGGCCAAGGTCTTTCCCGCTGCATTGCGGGCATGCAGCTGGTAGGCGCCTGGGCGCAGGTACAGCTTGCTGCTGGCATAAGGCGCAGTGAAGGCATAGCTGTCGGCCGGCGTGGCGTCATCGGACTCGCGGCTGTAAACGGCGCTGACGACGCATGGCAGGTCTTTTCTGCACATGATCGTATCAATGGGAAAGGGATATCGTTGTCCGGCGAGGGTCAACCATTTCGGACGAGGCATCTGATTAAACGAGGTCATTGATCCGGCCACCAGCCTGGATGGGTCGCGGACGTTCTTGAGTGTGGCGCCGCCGAATTGAGTCAGCGCGGTATCCCCGAACGTTTTTACATCGAGCGCCTCGGGCAAGATCACATTCATGTCATAAAAGTCCGGCAACGCACTCCATGGCTTGCCCGTGATGCGATTGACCAGCACCTCGGGGGATCGCGTCGGGAATCGATGGATCAACACATGGTAAGCATCGGAAGCTTCCGGGCCGGACTCAAGAAATTGAGTCTGGTCGATCGACAGCGGGGCGAAGCCGGTCAACGCCGCCAGCTTCATCGCCATCGGCTCGATGTCGTCAAGACGCCCGCGGGCCTTGTCGATATGTGCATAGCCGGCGTGGACGAAGAGGCGTGCCTGCGGATCCCTGGCAAACACCTTCTGGAACAGCGCATTGGCCTGTGCAGCATCACGCAACTGCGGATCCAGCAGGGTGCTGTCATAGGGCACGATGGTGAAACCCAGCCGGATCGCTTCGCGTATCACGTCGCCGTAGAGCGGCTCCTGCAGGTATTCGGTGCCGCTGCGCCTGATCGGATAGCCACGGCGCATCAAACCGGGATCATCGTCCCCCAGCGCCTCGGCCGCAAAGTACTTGAATCCCAGCTCGCGCAGCCGCGGCAGCAGCGCAAGGGTAAGAACCCGTGTATGCGCGACGTGGTGTGCTTCGTTGATCAGCACGATGCGTCGATCAACGGCGAGCTTCGCGATGACGTCGACCGCGTCGGCACTTTTCCATTCGTCGCGATCGGCCAGAACCAGATTGGGTGGCGGCTCGCTCTTGAGCGGAAAACTCAACACCGCCTGGTTGTACAGCCCCAACTCGTCCAGCGAGAACGAGCGGAATTGGCCCGCCATCAGCTGGTTCGACGCAGAGAGGCCGGGCATCGCCTGCTGCAGATACTGGTAGCGAGCCAGCTGGCTGGGCTGCTTCCGCATCTGCCGGAACATCTCGATCCCTTCCCGATCATAGGACCGGGCAATCGCACTGCTGAAAGTCAGCGCCGCGACGAGAAACACGTTCAGCCGGAAAAGACTTTTCGACATGGGAATCGACTGGCAAACCCGCGGCGACCAAGCGTGCGCGCGAATTGCGCATACAACAAGTACCCGACGCGTTCGACAATGGATGGCGCACTGGCAGCGCCTGCCTCCCGAGCGCACTCTCGACATGGCGACGCGCCGGCCAGCTTCCGGACCGGCGCCCATGCCGACATGCGTTCCGCACCTGCCCACCCCTCGGCCGGTGCGGCATCGGATCATTCCGTTTCCGGATCCTCCTCAAAGCGCAGGTGCTTCACGCTGCGGCCATTGCGGCGCACCAGCTTGAGCGCCTCGATGCCGATCTTGATATGCGCCTCGACGTACTTTGCCGTGATGCTGCGATCGCTCGCTTCGGTCTTCACGCCCTCCGGCACCATCGGCTGGTCCGACACCAGCAGCAACGCACCACACGGAATCCGGTTGGCGAAGCCCGCCGCGAAGATCGTCGCGGTCTCCATGTCCACCGCCATGCAGCGGGTGCGCCGCAGGTATTCCTTGAACGTGTCGTCGTGTTCCCACACACGCCGGTTGGTGGTGTAAACCGTGCCGGTCCAGTAATCGTGGCCCAGGTCGCGAATCATGGTGGACACCGCGCGCTGCAGCTGGAAGGCGGGCAGCGCCGGCACCTCCGGCGGCAGGTAGTCATTGCTGGTGCCCTCGCCGCGGATCGCCGCGATCGGCAACACCAGGTCGCCCAGCTGGTTCTTCTTCTTGACGCCGCCACATTTGCCGAGGAACAAGGCCGCTTGGGGGCCGATGGCACTGAGCAAGTCCATCATGGTCGCCGCGTTGGGACTGCCCATGCCGAAGTTGATCATGGTGATGCCGTCGGCCGTGGCATTCGGCATCGGTCGGTCGCGTCCTTGGACTTCCACGCCATGCCATTGCGCGAACAACTCCACGTAATTCCCGAAATTGGTCAGCAAAACATGTTCGCCGAACTGTTCCAGCGGGGTACCGGTGTAGCGCGGCAGCCAGTTGGAGACGATTTCCTGTTTGTTCTTCATCTGAGGTCTTGCCCGAATCAGGGTTGCCGACGACGCCACGCCGGCGAGATGCCAGTTTTTGTCGCTTCATCTTAGGGTGGCCGTTGGCACCCCGCCAGCCGGGCTGGAGGCGGCAGCGCTCGAAAGCTGCGACGGACGCCACAAACGCCGCCCCCATGCTATGTTTCGGCTGCCATCAAAGAGCGGGGGGATTACCTGATGCGGATGGGTCTGGCAATTGATGCGGCTTGCGATATTTCGCAGGAGTTCCTGCAGAAACACAACGTCTCGGTCATGCCGATCACGATCAAGATCGATCGGGAAGTTTTCATGGACGATCGCCGGCCGGAAGAGATCCAGCGATTCATCGACCGTCGGCTGGGCAACCGCAGCCATTCGGCGGAAACCGAGCCGTGCCCGGTGGACGATGTCCAGAAGCTGTTCCTCGAGAAGCTGGTGCTGGAGCAGGACTGCGTGTTCTGCCTGACCATCACCGCCACCCGCAGCCCGATCAACGAGCACGTCAACAAGGCCAGCTTCGGCATCCTCAAGAACTATCGCCAGGTGCGCGACCAGGCCGGCGTCCCCGGCCCGTTCATGATGCGCGTGATCGATACGCGCAACGTGTTCGCCGGCGCGGCACCGGCGATCTATGAGGCGGCCCGCCTGATCGCCGCGGACGAACCGCCGGCAACCATCCGGGAGCGGCTCACCCACATCGCCAACCACACCTACGGCTACATGCTGCCGCGCGACCTGTACTACCTGCGTGCGCGCGCCAAGAAGAAGAATGATCGCAGCGTCGGCCTGGTCAGTGCGATGCTCGGCTCGGCGTTGGACATCAAGCCGATCCTGCGTTGCTTCCAGGGCGAGACCGGCCCGGTCGGCAAGGTGCGTGGCTTCGAGCAGGGCGCCGAAGCACTGTTTGGCTATGTCACCCAGCGCGTGCGCGCCGGCCTGATGGTGCCGGTGGTATGTGCCAGTTATGGCGGCGACCTTGCCGTGCTGTCCCATCTTCCCGGTTACCGGGAGCTGCGACAGGCTTGCGAGGAATGCGGCGTGGAACTGATGGAAGCACCGATGAGCATCACCGGCATGGTCAATGTGGGCGAAGGCGCGGTCACCATCGGCTTCGCCGCCGAGGATCACGTCGCCGAGTTCTGAGCGTCATCGCGCGAATGCGCCGTGCGACCACCGCGCGGATTCAGAACCCGTAATTGAGGAAGCCACCGTCGACCGCCAGCACCTGGCCGGTGATATAGCTGGCCGCGGGCAGGCACAGGAAGGCGATCGCCGCGGCCACCTCCTCGGGTTCACCGATGCGATCCAGCGGAGTGCGATCGAGCACTTCATCAAGATAGTCAGTACCGGTCAGCGCCGGCTCGGAACGTTGGGTGCGGATGTACCACGGCGCCACCGCATTGACCCGGATGCCGTCCACCGCCCATTCCGCGGCAAGGTTGCGGGTGAGCTGGTGCAGCGCGGCCTTGCTCATGCCGTAGGGCGAGCCGGTACGCACATGGGTCATCCCGGACACCGAGCCCACATTGACGATGGCCGCGTGCGCATGCTGGACCAGTTGCGGGTGCGCCAGCCGGCACATCTCGAATGCACTGAACAGGTTCTGCTCGAAGATCGCGCGGTAGCCGTCCTCGCGATAGTCCAGTGTGGCCCCCGGCTGGTTGCCGCCGGCGTTGTTGACCAGCAGTGACAGCGGGGTACCCAGGTCGGCAATCCAGTCGAACACCGCCAGCCGGTCCTCCGACTCACTCACGTCGGCGGCGAACGCCATCACCTCACTGGCGGGAAAATCGTCGGCCAGCTCGATCCTGACCTGCTCCAGATAGTCCGCATCACGGGCGACCAGCAACAAATGGGCACCCAGACCGGCCAGTTCGCGCGCGGTGGCGTAGCCGATGCCCTTGCTGGCACCGGTGATCAGGGCGTTGTGGCCTTGCAGTTGCCAGGCATCGAGACGGCTGTTCATGCAGCCAGCTTAAAGCGTCGCCCGCATGCTGCCAACGCGTTCCTTGCCTGCCGCCATCGCTGGCGGGACACTCGGCGCATCCATCAAGCACATGCACGGGAACCACCATGAAGCTGCTGCCGATCCTGCTCTGTCTTGTCGCGCTCGGCGCGTGTTCGCGCAAGCCACCGGAACCCCAGGCGAAACCGGCTGCTGTCAGCACCCCGTTCGACGCGATGCGCGCCGACGAGCAACGCGCCAAAGACGTGAGCAAGACCCTGGAAAAACAGTCCGATGACCAGCGCAAGCAGATCGAGGCCGCGCAGTAGCATCGCATCCTGTACGCGATGCTTGCGCGCTGGTCTGCGCGTCAGCATCTTCCCGGACGAAGACCGTCCCGGGAAAAACCGACGCGACACGACCGGGGTCTTCCGGACGCCACCTGGCCGGCTCAATGCGGCCGGCAGAGACAGTCCGCGTAGATGTTTGGCGTACCCGCACGGGCATGGCGCAGCAGCTGAAGTTCGGGTGCCCTCGCCGGCAACTGCGCGACCCAGCTCGGCAGGCGCACGCCGAATGACTGCAACAAATGCACGCTGGCGCTCTGGTTGAGACCGATCAGGAAGCGCTCGAAGCCACCCTGCGGAGGCTCCACGTAACGCACCGGATAACCCTTGTCCAGATGCGCCAGGCCGGCCGCTGCGGCCACCGCGGCATCCAGTCCGCCGAGCTGATCGACCAGGCCACGCTGCAGCGCCTGCTGGCCGGTCCACACCCGTCCCTGCGCGATCGCGTCGATCGCCTCGTAACTCTTGCCGCGTGCTTTCGCCACGTTGCCGACGAAATCCCGGTAACCCTTGTCGATGATCGCCTGGATCACCGTGCCGACTTTCGGATCGAGCGGACGGGTGATGTCGAATGCCCCGGCCATCGGCCCGGTGCTGATGCCGTCGCTCTGCACACCCAGCTTGGCCAGCGTGCCCGGCACCGTGTAATACAGGCCGAAAATGCCGATCGAACCGGTGATCGTGTTCGGCTCGGCGAAGATGCGGTTGGCATTCATCGAGATCCAGTAGCCGCCGCTGGCCGCCACGTCACCCATCGAAACCACCACCGGAATGCCCGCTTCCCGGGTCAGCTCGATCTCGCGACGGATCTGTTCGGCGGCAAACACTTCGCCGCCGGGCGAGTTGACCCGCAGCACCAACGCCTTGGTCTGGCGATCCTCGCGCGCGCTGCGCACCAGTGCCGCCGTGGACTCGCCACCGATCGAACCGGGTCCGCGCTTGCCGCTGGCGATCTCGCCCTCGGCCACCACGATCGCCACGCCCGGACCGGACCGGTCGTCCTCGGTCGACACTGCCGTCGCATAACGGGCAAACGCGATCTGGCGGAAGCTGTCGCCCTTGCGGTTGGCCGGCACGCCCTCCTTGCGCATCATCGCGATCAGCTGGGCGCGGGTGGCCAGCCCGTCCACCAGATGCTGATTCACGGCCAGCTCGGCGAGGTTGCCGCCGGTGCTGGCGATATGTTCGGGCAGGTTGTCGATGTCATCGCGCAACGTCGCCGGATCCAGCTTGCGCAGTTGCGCCACCTCGGCCAGATAGCCATCCCACAGGCCGCCCATCCAGTAGCTGTCCGCCTGCTTCGCCTCGGCCGAGGCATGGTCAAGGATGTACGGCTCTGCGGCGCTCTTGAACTCGCCCACACGGAACAGATGAACGTCTACGCCGAGCTTGTCGAGCAGATCCTTGTAGAACAGCCGGTAACTGGCCAGCCCGGTCATCATCACCCCGCCCTGCGGGTCGACCAGCAGGCGGTCGGCGTGCGCGGCCAGGTAGTACTGGCCCTGATCGAGGTTCACGCCCCAGGCGATCACCGGCTTGCCTGCCGCGCGGAATCGGTCCAGCGCCGCGCCGACTTCGCGCAGCGCGGCGAAGCCGCCACCTTGCAGTTCGTCCGGCAACAGCAGGATGCGGCTGATCCGCTTGTCCTTTGCCGCGGCGTCAATCGCACCGACCAGATCGCGCAACTGCACCTGTTTCGGCTCCTCGCCGGACAGCCGCGCCAGCGCGCCCTGCAGCGGATCGATGCTGGATTGCTCGACCAGCTGGCCCTGCGGCTTGATCACCAGCACGCTGTCGGACTGCACGTTGCGATCCACGCCCGCGCCGAGCACCAGCAGCAGGATGAACAGCAAGCCGAAGAACACCAGGTTGATGATCACCAGCCGGAAGCCGTTGATGAAACGTCCCACGGCACACAGGAAAGCCCAGAAGCCGTTGCGGCGAAGCGGTGGTGGTGAGGTCATGCGATGGATATCCAGGTGTGGAGGGGGCCAGCGTAGCGGTTCAGGCGGGTGCGACCAGCGGCAGATGGCGACGCCAGCGCTGCTTCCAGGCGCTGCGCCAGAAGCGCGTGAACAACATCACCGCCGCCACCGACAAACCGGCGATCAGGCCGATCCACATGCCGCGCGCGCCCATGCCGTGATGGAAGGTCAGCCACCAACCCACCGGCATGCCGACAATCCAGTACGCAAACAGGGTGATCGCCATCGGCACGCGGGTGTCCTTGAGGCCGCGCAGGGCGCCGTTTGCAGCCACCTGGACGCCATCGGAAAACTGGAACAGGCCGGCCAGCATGATCAGCTGAACCGCCAGCGCAATCACCTTCGGGTCGTGCGTATACAACGCGGCAATGTAGTGCGGGAAGATCAGCATCAAGGCGGCCGAAAACAGCTGGGTGACCAGCGTCAGGCCGATTCCGCAGAAGCCGGCGTAGCGCACGCCGCGTTCATCGCCCCGACCCACCGCGTTGCCCACGCGCACGGTGATTGCCATGGCCAGGCCCAGCGGAATCATGAAGAACAGCGAGGCAATGTTGAGCGCGACCTGATGGCTGGCGATCACGTCTTCGCCCAGCGTGGCGATGATCAGCGCGGTGGCCACGAACAGGCCGGCCTCGGCCAGCAGGGACACCGCCATCGGCAGGCCGATATGCATCAGTTGGCCGATGCGGCGCAGGTCCGGCCCTTCGAAACGTTCGAACAGGCCCAGACCGTGATAGTTGCGCCGGAAGATCACATAGATGCCGAACGCCAGCATTTCCAGCCACAACACGATCGCCGTGGCCACGCCGCAACCGTGCGCCCCCTGCGGCGGAATGCCCAGCTTGCCGAACATCAGCACGTAGCCCAGCGGCACCAGCAACACCAGGCCGCCGAGGCTGAAGTACATCGACGGCCGGGTCATCGACAGACCTTCGGACAGTCCACGCAGGGCGAAATAGATGGTCAGTGCCGGCGCGCCCCAGCTGATCGCCAGCAGGAAGCGCTGCACATCGTGGCGCAGGCTCGGGGTCACCCCGATCATGTCGATCAGCGGCCCCGCATGACGCACCGCGAACCACAGCAGCACCCCCATGCCCAGCGCCAGCCACAGCGCCTGATGAAAAACCGAACCCACCTCAATGCGCCGACCTGCGCCATCGAGCTGGGCCACGGAGGGGGGCACCGCCATCATCATGCCGATGCCGCTGACGATCGCCAGCGACCAGATGCTCGCGCCCACCGCCACCGCACCCAGCACATGCGCACTGACGTGACCGGCCAGCACGGCGTCGATCACATTGCTGCCGATCGCCGCGACCTGGGCGCAGATCAGCGGCAGCGCAAGGCGCACGGTGGCGCGCACTTCATGCCACAGGTGCGCACGCTCGGGATGAAAGGGTTTCATGGGCACAGCAGACTCCAAGGCGGCACATTCTACCTGAGCCATAGGTCACGGCCGGTCAGCCGCCGGCATGTGCGAACATCTGCCGCTGCATCGGACGGGGATCATGATGAAGCAACTCAGCAACCATGAAGGACGGCATTGCGCCAATTGCGGTGCGCCGCTGGAGGGCGAGTTCTGCCACGAGTGCGGTCAATCCGTGCACAGCGTGCTCAAGCCGATGCACCACATGGTCGAGGAAACCATTGAGACCGTGCTGCACATCGATGGCCGCATCGTGCATACCCTGCCCCCGTTGCTGCTGAAGCCGGGCTTCCTGACGCTGGAATATTTCAGCGGGCGGCGGGTCCGTTACATCGCGCCGTTCCGTCTGATGTTCGTGCTGTGCCTGCTGGCGTTCTTCGTATGCCACTGGCGCGTCGAAAACAGCCACATCGAGCTCGGCCCGGATACCGAGCTCAACACGACGAACAATGCGTTCGACGGGGCCAACACGCCGGCTGCGGTGGAACTGGCCCTGCAACAACAATTGGCCGAGCTGCAGCGGGCGAATGCAGCGATGGGGCCGATAGGCAGCCTTGCCGCGCCGAATATGGCCAAGGCTGAGGAGGCCATGCGCCAGCAGGCTGCAGAACGGATCCAGGCGCTGGAAAAAGCACCAAGGACTGCAGCCTCGACGAAACCGGCGGTCGACCGGTCAGGCGAGGCCGCGGCCGATCACACGCAAGACGTCCACACCAAGATCAGTGACGACTGGCTGACCCGCCCATCGAGCATCCGGATTGCGTGGTTGCCTGGATTCGTCAATACGCGGCTAGCCTCGGGCTCCGATCGCCTCAAGGCCAATCTTCGTGCGATGAATTCCCCGGGTGCCAGCCGCCAGGAGGCCTACCACCGGATCCTGACGAATTTCTTCGGCGTGCTGCCGCCGACCATGTTCGTGATGATCCCGCTGTTCGCCCTGCTGCTCCAACTGTTCTACGTATTCCGCCGGCGGCTGTACATGGAACACCTGATCGTGGCGCTGCACAGTCACGCCTATATGTTTCTCAGCCTGTTGCTGGGGGTGTCCCTGGGAGTCATGTCCGACTGGCTGGCGCCGCATGCGGCTTGGATCAATCACCCGCTGCATTGGCTGGAGTGGGCCGTGGCGTTGTGGATACCGGTCTATCTGCTGATCACCCAGAAGCGCATCTATCGTCAGGGCTGGCCCATGACACTGCTGAAATTCTGGTGCATCGGCTGGTGCTACTTCTGGTTGCTGATCTTCGCGCTGATGGTGGCCGCCGCGCTCGGAATGGCCCATTGAATCCGCTCTTTTTGCGTGCCGGCCGGTGGTTTTACACAGCGTCAAGAGCCTGTCAAGGGACGCCGACAGCCTTTGTCAATTGTGTGAACCATGCCCGAACGCACTTTTCAATGCATTGATTTCAAACAATTTTTTTGGATGACCAAAACGTCGTCAAGTCGTCACGAAAGGCGCCAGCAAGCCCTTTGAAGCGCCCCTTCCCCGCTCCATCCACAGACTTATCCACAGGTGCTGTGGATAAGCTCAAAACCCCCTGCAGGGCAGCGACTTACCCGGGACTCCTCGATAATCGGGGAGCAAGGTCACGCAACTCGGCGCGACCACCTCTCGCCGGATTGCAAGCCGGATGAGGCAAGCCCGGCGAGTCCGCCAGTTACACTGGCCCGCCCATGAGATTGCCCATGCCTGCCGTCCTGCGCATCGCCCTGCCGGTGCCGTTGCCCACCTTGTTTGACTACCTGCCGCCCGCGGCGGGTGAGGCGCGGGTGGGCAGTCGGGTACTGGTCCCGTTCGGCCGCGGCAAGCGGGTTGGCGTGGTGGTGACGATCGAAGCTGCCGCGACCGTCGATGGCGGCCGCTTGAAGCAGGTCACGCGGCTGCTGGACGATGAGCCGCTGCTCGACGCCGAGTTGATGCAGACGCTGGCCTGGGCTGCTGACTACTGGCTCGGCGCGCCCGGCGAAGCCTATGCGAACGCGCTGCCGCTGGCCCTGCGCGAGACCAGACCGTTGCCGGCGATCGGCGATGAATACTGGTCGCTCACCGGCGCCGGCCACAGCGCCCACGCTGCCGGCAGTCGGCGCGGCGGCAGCAAGACCTTGCTGGACCTGCTCGCCGCTGGCGCGTTGAGCGCGCAGGAACTCACCGAGCGTCTGCCCGGCTGGCGCGAAGCTGGCCGCCGACTGGCCGCGGCCGCGTTGATCGAACGCAGCGAACGGCCGCCGCTCGACCACCGCCTGCCGCCAACGCTGGCGCCGCAGCTGAATGAGGAACAGCAGCAAGCGGTCGCCGAGGTCAGTACCAGCCTTGGCCAGTACCAACCCTTCCTGCTCGACGGCGTCACCGGCAGCGGCAAGACCGAGGTGTACCTGGCACTGATCGAGCAGGTGCTGGCCGATGGCAAGCAGGCGCTGCTGCTGGTACCGGAAATCGGCCTGGCGCCACAAACCGTACGGCGTCTGCGCGAACGGCTCGGGGTGATCGTCGAGGTGCTGCACTCGAACCTGTCAGAAGGCGACCGCGCCCGCGCCTGGTTGCGCGCGCGCGCCGGCACGGCGCGGGTCGTCCTGGGCACCCGTTCGGCGATCTTCACCCCGCTGCCGCAAGCCGGCCTGATCATCGTCGACGAGGAACACGACAGCGCCTACAAGCAGCAGGACGGCTTTCGCTACCACGCCCGCGACCTCGCCGTGGTGCGCGCCCGCGCGCTCGGCGTGCCGGTGCTGCTGGGGTCGGGTACGCCTTCGCTGGAGTCGCTGGCCAACGCCGAGGCGGGCCGCTACCGCACTTTGCACTTGCGCGCACGGCCCGGCGCGATACGGGCGCCGCAGGTGCAGATCATCGACATGCGCGGCCAACGACTGGAACACGGCATGTCGCCGGCCCTGCTGTCGGCAGTGACCGACACGGTCGCGCGCGGCGAACAGGCGCTGGTGTTCCGCAACCGCCGCGGCTACGCACCGGTACTGCTGTGCCACGCCTGCGGCTGGCATGCCGACTGTCCGCGCTGCGACCGACCGATGACCCTGCATGCCGGGCGACGCCAGCTGATCTGCCATCACTGCGATTATCGCCAGCGTCCGCCGCAGGTCTGCCCGACCTGCGGCGCCGGCGACCTGAAGCCGCAAGGCCAGGGCACCGAGCGGCTGGAGGAAGCACTGGTCACCCTGTTTCCGCAGGTGCCGGTGCTGCGAGTGGATCGCGAGACCACCCGCCGCCGCGACTCGTTCGAACAATTGCTGGCCACGCTGCAGGACGACCAGCCGGCGATCCTGGTCGGCACCCAGATGCTGGCCAAGGGCCATGACCTGCCCAACCTCACCCTGGTCGCCATCGTGGGCGTGGACGAGGGCCTGCACAGCATCGACTTCCGTGCCGGCGAGCGGCTGGCGCAACTGGTCGTGCAGGTGGCCGGCCGGGCGGGCCGCGCACGCAAGCCCGGGCGCGTGCTGCTGCAGACGCACCAGCCGGAACATCCGCTGCTGCGCAGCCTGCTGGCCCGCGGTTACGCGGCGGCCGCGCGCGACCTGCTGGCCGAGCGCCAGCTGATCCAGCTGCCGCCGTACAGTCACCAGGTTCTGCTTCGCGCCGAAGCGGTCCAGCGCGAGCTGGTGGACACCTTCCTGGCGGCCGCGCGCGCCGCGCTGCCCGACGACGACACGCTGCAGATCGCCGGCCCGATGCCCGCACCGATGCCGCTGCGCGCCGGACGTCATCGCGCCCAGCTGCTGCTGGAAGCCGACAACCGGCGAGTGCTGCACGGCATGCTGCGCTCATGGCAGCGAGCGCTCACCGCGCTGCCGGCCGGGCGCAAAGTGCGCTGGTCGCTGGATGTGGACCCGATCGACCTGTACTGAGCGGCTTCTGCTGACCGACCGGATCAGCTCGCGCCGCGCTCAGCCCTCGTCGGAACGGGGCGGAGCCGGCTTCACCAACCAGCGCACCGCCAGCACGCCAAGCTCGTAGAGCAGGCACATCGGAATCGCCAGCATGATCATCGAGGTGATGTCCGGCGGGGTGATGAAGGCGGCGATCGCGAACGCCCCGACAATGGCGTAACGACGACCGCTGCGCAGCTTGTCCACGTCGACGATGCCGACCGCGGCAAGCACCACCACCGCCACCGGCACTTCGAAACACAGCCCGAACGCGAAGAACATCAGCATCACGAAATCGAGGTAGTGGGTGATGTCGGTCATCATCTCCACACCCTGCGGCGTCACCGCCGTGAGGAAGCGGAAGGCCGCCGGCAGCACCAGGAAATAGGCGAACGCGCAGCCGACATAGAACAGCAGCAATGCGGCGGCGAGCAATGGACGCGCCAGCCGTTTCTCGTGCTTGTACAGACCCGGGCTCACGAACGCCCACAGCTGATACAGGATCATCGGCATGCTGATGAACAGCGCCGCGTAAAACGCCAGCTTCAGCGGCGTCACGAACGGACTGGCGACCTCGGTGGCGATCAGGTGCGCGCCCTGCGGCAGCCGTGCCACCAGCGGCGCCGCCAGCTCGGTGTAAAGGCGGTTGGCAAACGGCACAAGCGCCAGCAGCACCAGCAGCACGGTGGCGCAGGCTTTCAACAGACGCGTGCGCAGCTCCAGCAGATGCGAGAACAGGCCCTGCTGCAGATCGATGTCCGGTTCAGACGTTGCCATGCGGCGGCTCCGCAGAGGGTTTTGCCGGGGCGAACAGATCGCCGGTGCGGGTGTCTTCGCCAACTGTTGCCGGAGCACCCGCTTCGCTGACGGAGGCATCGGCGCGGGGATGCACTTCGTCGGCGGGCGCGTCGACGAGCGGGCGCATCACCGCCGGATTTTCCGCGTCCACCGGCACCGCCTCGTCGCGCGGCATCTCGCTGCCGAAGTGGCGTACCTTCTGCACGGCCACATCCAGTTCCGCCTGCGCCGCCTCGGCACGGGCGGCGGCCTCACGGGCAGTGCGCTTGATTTCCTCGATCTGCAACTCGCGTTCCACTTCGGCGCGCACGCCTTCCCAGCCGCTGCGCATGCGTCGCAGCAAGGCACCAGCGGTACGCGCTGCGCCGGGCAACTTTTCCGGGCCAAGCACGATCAGCGCGATGAGCGCGAGCAGCACCAGCTTGCCGAAGCTGATCTCGATCATCGCCGTGGCCTGCCGGCTTACTTCGGATCGCTGGAGTCGCGCTGACTCTGCGTGGTCTGGTCAGCGGGCGGCGGCACCGGCTGTACGGGCGGATCGGCGCGCAGACGCTCGTCTTCCTTGCGCTTGGCCTCCTCCTCGTCGCCGTTCAGCCCCTTCTTGAAGTCACGCATGGCGCCGCCCAGGTCCGAGCCGATGTTGCGCAGCTTGCCGGTGCCGAAGATCACCACCACCACGACCAGCAGGATTATCAGATGCCAGATGCTCATGTATTACCTCAAGAACGGATCGAACCGGAAACGCCGGCATGCTCACGCTGCCGGCACCTCCGCATCAGCGTGAAGTGTACTCTTCGAGGCGGTCGCGGAAGTCCACCACCGGCGCCGGCACGTTGCTGACACCACCTTCGAAGATGCGACGCGGGGTGATGCCTGCGCCATACACCGCCGCATTCGCATCATAGTCGATGCGCAGCGCCGAACCGTCCAGCGCGACACCAGCGAACAGACCGCGGCTGCGCGAGTACGAATAGATCTCCGCTTTCAGCTGCGAATCGGTGGCCGCGGTCGCGGTGCGCCCGACCGGACCGGCGGCAGCGGACGCATCAGCGCCAAGGGTGAACTTGCCGTTGACGATGGAATCCACGCCTCGCTGGGTACGGAAGATCAGCACCACATCGGTCGACGACACACCGGCCTGAAAGCCGATGCTGCCGCCGGTCATGCTGATGAAGCTGGGATTGGACCAGGTGCCATCGGCGGACTTCACTGAAATCAGCCCTTCACCACGACGGCCGCCGAAAATGAAGCCGGCCTTGATCATGTCGGGAATCACCGCTATGGCGCGGGCATTGCGCAGCAGATCCTGCGGAATCGCCTTGTCCGGCGCCTGCATGATGTCGTTCATCACGCGCACCGCATTGGTGGCGCGCACCAGCGGCGGATCTTCGGCGTGCACGGCCATGGCAGGCAGCAGGAGGGCCATGCCGATCAGCAGCATTCGTTGCAACGGGTTCTTCAACATGGGCAGCTCCGCTTGATTCGGGTGTGCGTCCCTGGCGGGACGGGGGAAGGCCGGGGATCCTGGCGTGGCGCAACGCGGTACGCCGGGCTTGTGGCAGACTCACTGATCCACTTCGCACGACCACCGCCATGCCATTCAGCAACAACTATACCGGCCTTGCCGGCTATTCCCACGACCCCGCGGTTGCGGCCGTTCAGGCTGGCGTGTTGCTGGTCAACCTGGGTACGCCGACGGCGCCGACCGCACAGGCGGTGCGGCCGTACCTGGCCGAATTTCTCGCCGACCCGCGAGTGATCGAATATCCGCGCTGGCTGTGGTGGCTGATCCTGCACGGGGTGATCCTGCGGGTGCGACCGAAACGTTCGGCGCATGCCTACGCCAGAATCTGGGAGGACCGTGGCTCGCCCCTGCGCTTTGGCAGTGAGGCGCTGGCCGCCGGCCTGCAGGCGGAGATATCACGGCAACGGCCGCAGGCACCGGTGAAGGTGGCGCTGGCGATGCGCTATGGCGAACCCTCGGTCAGGAAGGCTATCGAGCAACTGCAGCGCGAAGGCGTGCGTCGCTTGCTGGTGTTGCCGCTGTATCCGCAGTACTCGGCCACCTCGACCGGTTCGGTGCTGGACGCCGTCGCCGACACCATCAAGAAGCTGCGCTGGCCGCCGGAGCTGCGCATCGTCAACGATTACCACGACGATCCCGCCCACATCGAGGCGCTGGCGCAAAGCATCGAAAGCTGGTGGGCGACGAACGGTCGCGGTGACAAGCTGCTGCTGTCGTTCCACGGCATTCCGGAACGCTACCTGCACGAAGGCGATCCGTATTTCTGCCAATGTCATGCCACCGCGCGGCTGTTGCGCGAACGGCTGAAGCTGGATGAACAGCACATGGTGATCAGCTTCCAGTCGCGGGTGGGACGCGAACGCTGGCTGCATCCGTATACCGATGCCATCGTGCGCCAGCTCGGCGCCGAAGGCGTGCGCAAACTCGACGTCGTGTGCCCGGGTTTTGCGGTCGATTGCCTTGAAACGCTGGAAGAGATCGCGATGCAGAATCGTGACTTCTTCGTGGGTGCCGGCGGTGAATCCCTGCGTTACATCCCCGCACTCAACGACAGCAAAGGCCAGGTAACCAGTCTGGCCGGGTTGGTGCTGCGCCATACCCGGGGCTGGCCGGAATTTTCTGCCGATTACGACGCCGCCGCGAACCGGCAAGAACGCGTTCACGCTCAACAGCGCGCGAAAGCCGTCCGTGCCAGCCAGGACTGACTTCGTCACCATCGACTTGCCGCACCTGTCGTTGTGCGCACGGCAGTGGGGCGACGCTTCACTGCCGCCGCTGCTGACCCTGCATGGCTGGCTCGACAACGCCGGCAGCTTTGCGCGGTTGGCGCCCCTGCTGGAAAGCCGCCATCACGTGATCGCGCTTGAACTGCCCGGTCACGGTCACTCCGACCACCTGAGTGCCGGCAGCCGCTATCACTTCCTCGATTATGTGGCCGACGTGCTCGCCGCCGCCGACGCGCTGCAGCTTTCCCGGTACACCCTGCTCGGCCACTCGCTGGGTGCGGGTGTCGCCTCGCTGGTGGCCAGCGCACGACCGGAACGGATCGATCGACTGTTCCTGATCGAAGGGCTGGGTCCGCTCGGCGACGATGGCTCACGCACGCTGGAGCGTTTTCGCGATGCGCTGGCTCCACATGACCACAACCGCAAGCGCCTGCGTGTATTCACCAGCATCGAACAGGCGATCCAGGCGCGCAGCCTGGTCAGCGGTCTCGCCGAGGATCTGGCGCGACCGATCGTCGAGCGCGGCCTGATCGAAGTCGAAGATGGCTGGAGCTGGCGCAGCGATCCGGCGCTGACCCGACCCAGCGCGACCCGACTGGCCGAGTCACAGGTGCACGCGCTGCTGCGCGGCATCACCGCGCCCACTGCGTTGCTGCTGGCGCAACCGGCGACGTCCTACCTGCCAGGCGGCCCGATGCAGGCCCGCGCTGACTGCGTGCGGCGGATCAGCGTCGAGCACATGGCCGGCGGCCACCACCTGCATCTGGAACACCCGCAGGCGGTCGCCGACTGGATCACGTCCTCGTCATCGTAGGGAGGGCGGGCACTGCCCGCCGACTTTGGTCTGGGAAAGAGCGGCGGGCAGTGCCCGCCCTACACCGCGTATCCGCCGATCAGGGCTTCTTCAGGCCCAGCACGTCCAGTCCCTGCTCGAAGCGGATGTCGACCGGGATATGCGCCTGGTCCAGCCGCTTCAGGTCGCCGGCCAGCTCGGCGTCCACGTTGCCCATCTGGTCGGTGAGCTGCTTCGCCGCGGCGTAGTCGCCATCGCCCTGGATGGTCAGCAGCTTCGCCGACAGCGCATTCATCGCGGCGGTCATCTTGTCGAAGTCGACGCGATAACGACCAGTGGTTTCATCGCGACTGAACGCGCCCTGCTGCTTGAAGAAGTTGAAGCGCACCATGTTCGCCTTGGCATGGGCGTCGCTGGCACCGAAGCGCACCGAGCGCAGGATGCCGGCCAGAAAGGTGACGTAGTTGTCCATCAGCTTCGACTTGTCCAGCTCGCCCTTCCCCGCCAGCTTGCTGACCATGTACAGGCCGAGGATGTCGGCCTTGCCTTCCTCGAAGCTGGAGGCCTGATCCTTCAGCGCCTTGCGCACCGTGCCCTTGCCGTCGAGGGTTTCCTTGATGCCGAGACCGTGCGCCACTTCGTGGAACATGGTGTTCTGGAAGAACGCGTCGAAGGTGAGGTTTTTCTGCTGGTCGTCGGCGATCAGCTCATGCGCGATCGGCAGCATGATCTTGTCGAACTTCGCCTGCATCACGTTTTCCAGCTGCAGACGGCGCGTGCCCTTCTTCAGCTGCACCTGCTCGTCGTTGGGCAGATTGATCGCGATGGTCTTGGCGCCGACGTTGGCATCGCCGCCGTAATAGATCGCGAAGTAGGCATTCAGGTCGGCATCCGAGCCGGGCTTCTCGGCCTTGTACTTGTCCGCCACCGGCAGGCCGCGCTGCAGTTCGGGCAGGTACTTGGCGAAGCGGGCCAGCTTCGCGCTCCATGCCTGGTCCTTGATCAGCACATAGGATTCGTAGCTGGCCTTGTAGCCGAACAGCTGGTCTTCGTAGGTTTCGATCGGGCCGATCACGATGTCGACCGGGTTGTTTTTCATGGCCATCCAGGCGAAATCGCTGGGCTGGTAGTCGTCGCTTTGCAGTGCGTCCGCGCGCATCGTGAGGTAGTTGCGGAAGCCGGCATCGCTGGCCAGCTTCGCGGCGTCGCGGAGCAAGCCGGCGGCCTTGTCCAGTTCGGCCTTGTACGCCTGATGGTACGGCACGGTGATCAATTTGCCCTGGGCGTCGCGGCGCAGCAGGGTGTACAGCCCGGTCTTGTCCTTCAGCGGGGATTGCTCGAACTCGGCCTTGGTCATGTCGGCCGGATAGAACTGCGCGCCGGCCGGGCGCGCGCCGATGCCATCCACAAACGGCTGGTCATTGTCGAGGCGGTCCCAGGGACCGTAGTTGATCTCGGCGAATTCGCGCGTGGCCGGGTCGCTGATCTTTTGCAGCAACGCGTCCTTGTCGCCCCAGCTTTGCTGCCAATACAGCGCGTTCATGCTGTCGGCCGCTTCGACCAGCAGGGCGATCATCTGCTGCTGTTTCGCGTCAAACTTCGACAGGTCGGCGGTGAGCTTCACCGTGGCGTAGTCGGCCACATGCTTTTTCACGGCGGCGGCGGATTCGACGGCGCCCGGGGTCGCGGCGCTGACCGGCGGTGCCGGAGCCAGTTCTTCCTTCGAGACCGGCGACGGCGCCGGTGCGTCCTGATGGGAGGAACAGGCGGCAAGCGCCAACAGCAGACAGACGGGAAGCAGACGTCGAACCATGATCGTATCCTGACGAGGTGAATGTTCCATGGTATCGCGGCCACGCCGCGGGCATACCTGACCGGAAGCACATGCCGCACGCCCCGCACTTCAGGTATCGTCGCCATCCCCCTGCTTCGCCACGCCCATGGACCAGCCGTCGGTTCCCGTCGCTCCGCGCCATCGTGCCGCGCTGGCCTTCATCTACGTCACCGTGCTGCTGGACATGCTGGCATTCGGCATCATCATTCCGGTGCTGCCGCATCTGATCGAGCAACTGGCCGGGGGCGGCATCGCCAGGGCCGCGTGGTGGGTGGGCATTTTCAGCACGGTGTTCGCCCTGGTGCAGTTCGTCTTCGCGCCGGTGCAGGGCGCATTGTCCGATCGATACGGACGGCGCCCGGTGATCCTGATTTCCAACCTGGGCCTGGCGGTGGATTTCGTGATCCTGGCGCTGGCCCCGACGTTGTGGCTGCTGTTCGTGGCGCGCGTGCTGCTGGGCATGACCGCAGCCAGCTTCAGTACCGCCAATGCGTATGTCGCCGACATCATCCCCGCCGAGAAGCGCGCCGCCGCGTTCGGCATCCTCGGCAGCGCATTCGGGCTGGGCTTCATCATCGGCCCGGGACTGGGCGGTTTCCTCGGTGGCATCGCGCTGCGACTGCCGTTCTGGGTGGCGGCGGCGCTCGCCTTGTGCAACTTCCTGTACGGCTGTTTCATCCTGCCCGAGTCGCTGCCGAAGGAGCGCCGCACCGCGCGCATCGAACTGCACAGTGCCCACCCGTTTGGCGCGCTCAAGCTACTGCGCCGGCAACGGCAGCTGTTCCAGCTGGCGGTCGTGCTGTTCCTGGTCTACCTCGCCCATTACGTGCTGCAAACGGTGTTCGTGCTGTACGCGGACTATCGCTACCACTGGGGCCCGCAGGCGGTCGGCTACGTATTGATGCTGGTCGGCGCCTGCGACGGCTTCGTGCAAGCGGTGCTGACCGGCAAGCTGGCGCCGCGCTTCGGCGAACGTCGCGTGCTGCTGGCCGGCATGCTGTTCGGCGTGGGTGCCTTCATGGTGATGGGGCTGGCCCATATTGGCTGGCTCTTCCTGTTCGGCATTCCGCTGCTGGCCTTGTGGGGACTGGCGATGCCACCGATCCAGTCATTGATGACGCAGCAGGTCGATTCATCCGAGCAGGGTCGCCTGCAGGGTGCGATCGGCAGTCTGGGCAGTTTCGCCGGCATCTTCGGGCCCTTTTTGTTCGCGCAGGTTTTTGCGCTGTCGATCGCGCCCGGTGCGGCGATTCATCTGCCGGGTGTAGCCTTCGTGCTGTCCGCCGCACTGATGTTGCTCGGCCTGGTGATCGCCGTCCGCGCGACGCGCGACCTTGTGCCGTCTGGCGTCATCGCGCCGATCGCGGAGCCACTGCCGGAAATGAATCCCGGCGAGATGCCGCCGCTTGTCGCGATCCACCCGCCTGCACCATCCCATCCACCCCAAGCTGTTCACGACCAGGAAGAACCACCATGACACTTTCCATGCATCAGGCCGCCGTGCCCGTTTTTGTCCGTGCGCTGGGCAACCTCGCCCATGTGCTGAAGAAGGGTGAACAGCACGCCCAGGCGAAGGGTGTCAGCGACGAAGTGCTGCTGCAGACGCGGCTGATTCCGGACATGCTGCCGCTGATCAAGCAGATCCAGATCGCCTGCGACATGGCCACCCGCGGCACCGCTCGACTCGCGGGCATGGAGCCGCAAGCGTTCGAGGACAACGAAACCACGCTGGCACAGGCCTATAGCCGCATCGAACGCTCGATCGAGTATGTAAAGGGCTTCACCGCCGAGCAGATCGACGGCAGCGAAACCCGCGCGATCCACCTGAAGATGCGCAACGGCGAACTGAATTTCGACGGCCAGACCTACCTGCTGACCTTCCTGATCCCCAACCTGTTCTTCCACTGCACCACCGCCTACAACATCCTGCGCGAAGCGGGCACCGAGATCGGCAAGACGGACTTCATCGGCCAGGCATGAGTGGCATGCGCCGTCGCGATGATCGCGACGGCGCGATATCTGCGAAAATCGCCGGATGCATCTCACGCCCTTCCGGATAGCTGGACCATGCTGCGACTGACCGACCTCAAGCTGCCACTCGATCACGACGAGGCGGCGCTGGGCGCCGCGATTCGCCAGCGGCTGCACATCGAAGCCTCCGATATCCGCAGTTACAGCGTGGCCCGACGCGGCCACGATGCGCGCAAGCGCGGCGCGATCCTGCTGATCTACGCGCTGGACATCGACACCCCGCGCGAAGCCGAACTGCTGCAGCGCTTTGCCGATGACCAACATGTGCAGCCCACGCCGGACACGAATTACCACTTCGTCGCGAAGGCGCCCGCGCAGCTCGCGTACCGCCCGCTGGTGATCGGTTTCGGTCCGTGCGGGCTGTTCGTCGGGCTGATCCTGGCGCAGATGGGTTTTCGCCCGATCATCCTCGACCGCGGCAAGGCCGTGCGCGAACGCACCAAGGACACCTGGGATCTGTGGCGCAAACGCAACCTGCACCCGGAGTCGAACGTGCAGTTCGGCGAGGGCGGCGCCGGCACGTTTTCCGACGGCAAGCTGTACAGCCAGATCCGCGATCCGCAGCACCACGGCCGCAAGGTGCTGACCGAGTTCGTCAAGGCCGGCGCGCCCGAGGAGATCCTCTACGTCAGCAAACCGCACATCGGCACCTTCCGGCTGGTGACGATGGTGGAGAACATGCGCGCCACGATCGAGTCGCTCGGCGGCGAGATCCGTTTCAGTGAACGCGTCGATGATCTGCTGATCGACACCGACGCCGGCGGCGAACGCCATGTGCGCGGCGTCATCCTGGCCAGCGGCGAGCAGCTGCGTTCCGACCACGTGGTGCTGGCGCTGGGCCACAGCGCACGCGACACCTTCGAGATGTTGCACGCACGCGACGTCTACCTCGAAGCCAAGCCGTTCTCGGTCGGCTTCCGCATCGAGCACCCGCAGTCGGTGATCGACCTGGCCCGTTTCGGCCCGCAAGCCGGCCATCCGATCCTCGGCGCCGCCGACTACAAACTGGTACATCACTGCAAGGGCAAGCATGCCGGAGCGGGACGCTCGGTCTACAGCTTCTGCATGTGTCCCGGCGGCACCGTGGTCGCGGCGGCCAGCGAACCGGGCCGGGTGGTCACCAACGGCATGAGTCAGTACTCGCGCAACGAGCGCAACGCGAACGCGGCGGTCGTGGTCGGCATCGAACCGGCGGACTTCGCCGCGTTCGATCCCAGCGGCAGCCCCTTGGCCGGCATCGCCTTGCAACGCGCGCTGGAAAGCCACGCCTATGTATTGGGTGGCGAAAACTACAGCGCGCCGGCGCAGCTGGTCGGCGACTTCCTCGCCGGCCGCGCCTCGCGCGAATTCGGTGACGTGCAGCCTTCGTACAACCCCGGCGTCACGCTGGGCAGCCTGGACAGCACCCTGCCCGACTACGCCATCGCCGCGATCCGCGAAGCGCTGCCCGCGTTCGAGCGGCAAATCCGCGGCTACGCGATGCGCGACGCGATCCTCACCGGCGTGGAAACCCGCACCTCCTCGCCGGTGCGGATCAAGCGCGACGACAGCCTGCAAAGCCTCAACACCCGCGGCTTGTACCCCGCCGGCGAAGGCGCCGGTTACGCCGGCGGGATTCTTTCTGCCGCGGTCGATGGCATCAAGGTGGCCGAAGCGGTGGCATTGAGCATGTCGCGTTGAGAGTGGCAGGCGCCCACCATTGAACCCCTTCGCAGCACCCCAACATTGAGGGAACCCGACGTCCACCTCACAGGCTCGCCATGACAGCTCCCGCTTCCCTCCGCATCGACTTCGTCTCCGACGTTTCCTGCCCTTGGTGTGCGGTGGGTCTGGCCTCGTTGCAGCAGGCGCTGGCAACGCTCGACGGCGAAGTCCGCGCGGAGATCCACTTCCAGCCGTTCGAGCTGAATCCGCAGATGCCTGCCGAAGGCGAGGATTCCACCGAGCACCTGGTTCGCAAGTACGGCAGCAGCGCCGACCAGATTGACGCCAACCGCGCGGCGATCCGCGAGCGTGGCGCCGCGCTGGGCTTCACTTTCAACATGGATCGCCGCAGCCGTGTCTACAACACGTTCGATGCACATCGGCTGCTGCACTGGGCCGAGCTGGAAGGTCGTCAGCTGGCGCTGAAGCAGGTGCTGCTGCGTGCGTATTTCACGGACGGCGAGGACGTCAGTGCGCACGCCACCTTGCTGCGCCTGGCCGGTGAAGTGGGGCTGGACGTGGAGCGGGCACGGGCCATTCTGGCCGGCGATGAATTCGCCGTCGAAGTCCGCACGCAGGAAGCCTTCTTCCAGAACCGCGGCATCCGTTCGGTGCCGGCCGTCATCATCAACGGGCAACACCTGATTTCCGGCGGTCAGCCGCCGGAGACGTTCGAACAGGCCTTGCGCCAGATTGCGGCGGGCGACGCGGGGTGACTCAGCCGGGGGCGTCGTGCACCACTGGCGCGGGACGCCCGAGCAGATAGCCCTGCCCCATCTCGCAACCCATGGCGATCAGTGCACCACGCTGGATCGGCGTCTCGATGCCTTCGGCGATCACCTGGATGTTGAGCGCGCGGGCGAGCGCCAGAATCGCCGCGACCACGGTGGTGCCCGAGGTGTTGGCACCCTTGTCCAGTTCATGCACGAAGGCGCGGTCGATCTTCAGGATGCGCAGCGGCAGCGAGTGCAGATAGCTCAATGACGAGTAGCCGGTGCCGAAATCGTCCAGTGCGGCGCCAACGCCGATAAGTCGCAAGCGATCGAGCGTGGCGCGCACGTGCTCGGGGTTGTCCAGCAGCGCCCCTTCGGTGACCTCGACCACCAGCCGGGAAGGTGGCAGGCCCGTGCGGTCCAGCATCTGCACCAGGCGACGGTCGAAATCCGCATGGCGCAGATGCAGCGCCGAGACGTTGATGGTCATGAATGTCGCGGTGCTTTCCTGATCCAACAGTCGCTGGCAGCTGAGCTCGAACATGCGCCAGTCGATCGCCTCGACCAAACCGCTGTCCTCGGCGATTTTCAGGAAATCGCCGGGTATCAGCACGCCGCGACGGGGATGACTCCAGCGAATCAGCGCCTCATAGCCGAGCACGCGGTCGCTGCCGTCGAGCGCGCAGATCGGCTGAAAATACGGTTCGAACTGATCGTTTTGCAGCGCCTGGCGCAGCTCGCCTTCCATCGCCAGCACGTCGATCACGTTCTTGGCCAACGTCTCGTCGTACATCGCGAAACGCTTGCGCCCGAGTTCCTTGGCTCGATACAGCGCAATGTCGGCATCGCGCAGCATTTCGTCGGCAGCGGCGTAGTGATCGTCGCCCATCGCGATGCCCACGCTGGCGGTGACCTGCAACTCCTTGCCGGCGATCAGCATCGGCGGCCCCAGCGCATCCAGAATGCGCTGGGCCACGGAAGCCGCCGCTGGCGGCAGCTCTTCCTGTTCCAGCAGGATCGCGAATTCGTCGCCAGCCAGGCGTGCCACCAGATCAGGATGGCGCACGCAGGCGGCCAGGCGATTGGCCACTTCCTTCAGCACCTCGTCACCGGCAAGGTGACCGAGGCTGTCGTTGATGATCTTGAAACGGTCGACATCCAGGTACAGCAGCGCGCAGCGCTGCTCCGCGTTGTGCCGCATCGTGGCCAGCACGCGGTCGATCCGGTCGCGCAGATAGCTGCGATTCGGCAGACCGGTCAGCGAATCGTGCATGACCTGATGGCGCAGCTGATCCTGCATGCGCTCGCGCTCGATGATTTCCTTGCGCAGCGCCAGCGTGCGTTGCTCCACCCGCTGCTCGAGCTCGCCGTAGGCGCGCCGCAAAGTCTCGGCCGAGCGGCGCCGGGTGAGGCTGTTGGCGATCTGCGAGGTGGCAAAACTTAGCAACTCCTGGTCGGCCGGCCCGTACATCACCTCGGTGCGATAGCTCTGCACGGTGACCAGGCCGATCACCTCGTCACCCACGACCAGCGGCACGCCCAGCCAGCACGCCGCGGGCGAGCCCATCCGACCTGGCGCGATCTCGCCGAGCCGCTCAAGCTCTTCGATCTGCGCATTGTCCACGCGCAATTCGATGCCCGTGCGCAACACGTACTCGCTCAGGCCGCGACCCAGTGGTCGCTCGGCCGGCGGCGGCTTCATGGCATCCACCGAATAGGGAAATGTCAGATTCCGGCGATCATCGGAAAGCAGCGCGATGAAGAAGTTCTCGGCGTTCAGCAGCTCGCCAACCACGCCGTGCACGCGCCGGTAGAAGGCGTCCTGATCGATGTCGGCGGTAGCCATTTCGGCAATCCGGAACAGCGCCGTCTGCAGGTGCTCAGCGCGCTGACGCTCGATGACCTCCTGTTGCAGGCCCCGATTGGCCTCGGCCAGTTGCACCGTGCGCAATTGCACCTGCCGCTCCAGCTCATCCTTGCCCTGCTTGCGTTCCAGCGCGGTGAGGATATGACTGCCGACGAACTGCAGCAGGGCGAGATCCTCGTCGCTGAAGCCGATGTTCTGCTGGTAGCTCTGCACCACCAGCACGCCGCCGACATGCCCCTCGCGCAGCATCGGAACGCCAAGCCAGTCGTGACTGTCCGGCCCGATCAATGTGACCGGACCCCGCACCTGATTGCGCAATTCCTCGGCGTTGCCCATGCGCGCGTTGCCGTCACTCATCACGTACCAGGTCAGGGTATGCTCGATCGCACTCAGCGGCATGTCTTCCCCGCTGCCGGGCACGGCGAGTTCCTGGACGTCGACGTAGTAGAGAAAGCGGATCGTGTCCTCATCGCGGGTACGCGTCACGATGAAGAGATTTTCCGCATACATCAGCGTGCTGACGATGGCGTGGATGCCACGCAACATGTCCGACATGTCACGCTCGGAACCGGCAAGGTCGGAAATCGCAAAAAGCGCGCGCTGGAGATTTTCCGAACGCTCCAATTGCTGGTGCGAGTCGCGCAGCTCGGCCCACTCCAGCGCGCGTTGCAGCAACTGCCCGGCCAACTGCAGTGGCAGTTGCCAGGCCGCGAAAAAGTCGGACGCGCTGGCACGATCCACCTTGATCACCAGCAATGCCGGCTCGGGAGCTTCGCACAAGCGCAAGGCCACTCGCTGCGCATCGGCATGCCAGACGGGCTCGGACTTCGCCCGCGCCGTTTCGAGCCAGGAAGCATCGGCTGCTCCGACCAGGCCATCGGACCGGTGCAGCCCCGCATCCACGTCAGGCGTTTCGCAAAACACTTCCGCGGCGGCGCAGCGTGGATCACTGCTGATCAGGTCGAGCAGGGCGGCGACGACTTCTTCCGGTGCATGCGCAATGATCAGCCGGGCCAGCCAGCCTGCCTGCGGCGATCCCCCGTGCGGCGTCGAACCCACAGCAACCGCCTGCTTCATCGATGAAGATCCCCCTGCCGGGCCTGCCATTGCCGGAGTCTCAGGATACCGCCTCACGCCTGCGCGGCAAGGGCCACCGATCAAAGCCCAGCCCGCTTGCATGGGGCGGAACACTCAATACCGATAGACTGGGCCTTTGCATCCGGTCACCACGGTCCGTCGCCATCCTGCGACCGGCCGCTTCGACCGCGCCAAAGGTTATTGATCCGCCCATGCTTGCCGATACCACCAAAGACGCCATTCGCGCCGCCTATGCGCGCCTGAAAGACGGCCTGCCGGGCTTCCGCGCCCGCGCCTCGCAGGGGCGGATGATCGCCGAGGTGGCCAAGGCGTTCGGCCAGACCGGCGGCGTGGCGGTGATCGAGGCACCTACCGGCACCGGCAAGTCGATGGCCTACCTGATCGCCGGGGTCGAGGTGGCGCGTTTCCAGAAGAAGAAGCTGCTGATCGCCACCGCCACCGTGGCACTGCAGGAGCAGTTGGTGCAGCGTGATATCCCGCTCTATCTGCAGCTCAACGGGATCGAGGCGAAGGTGGCGCTGGCCAAGGGCCGCGGCCGCTACCTGTGCCCGCGCAACCTGCTGATGGCGGCCAACAGCATCAATGACACCGCGCAGATGGGCCTGGCCGGTTTCGACGCCGACCTGGTGCTGTGGACCAAACCGCCGCAGGCGCGCGACAAGCAGTCGCTGGCGAAGCTGCGCGTGGCGTTTGACCAGCACGAATGGAACGGCGACATGGACAGCGCGCCGGAGCCGGTCAGCGACCTGCTGCGACCGATGATCACCACCAGCGCCGGCGGCTGCACCGGGCGCAAGTGCGGCCAGTTCATGGTTTGCCCGTTCTTCGCCGCGCGCCGCGCGGTGGACGATGCCGAGATCGTCGTGGCGAACCAGGATCTGGTGCTGGCCGACCTGACCATGCCCGGCGAAGGCGGCGGCGAAGGCGTACAGGGTTGGGGCGGCGTGATCCTGCCGCGGCCGGACGAGACGTTGTACATCTTCGACGAAGGCCACCACGTGCCGGGCAAGGCGATCGATCGCGGCGCCGCCGAGGTCTACATGACCGCCACCGTGCGCCAGCTGAGCCGGCTCGGGCGGCAGGTGCACGCCGCCTATTCGCTGACCGACAAGGAACGCCTGGGCAAGCTCGGCCTTGACCAGGGCGACGAGAAACTGCAGGAACTGAGCAACACGCTGGAGGAATTGGAGAAGGAAATCCGCCTCGGCTGGCTGCCCGATCCGGGCGAAACCGAGCCGATGTATCGCGGCTCGCTGGGCCAGTTGCCGGAACCGTGGGTGGAACACGCGCGCGTGCTCGACGTGCTCACCGGCGAGGTGCAGCGCTGGCTTGCCGCGGTGCGTCGCGCGGTGGTCGAGATGACCGATGGCGGACCGACCCAGGAGGCGCTGTCGCGCGAGCTCGGCATCGCGTTGGAGCGCATCGGAAAGCAGGCATCGTGCTGGCGTGCGTGGTCCAGCGATGATCCGGAGAACGCACCGCCGATGGCGCGCTGGGTCACCCTGGGCGCTGACCAGCAACTGGTCTGCCATGCGTCCGCCGTCTCTGCGGCTGGCTTGCTGCGCAACGTGCTGTGGGACAACGCCAGCGGCGTGGTGATGACCTCGGCCACGCTCAGCGCCGGCGGCAACTTCCGCAGCTTCGCCGATGCCGTCGGCCTGCCCAATGACGCGGTCACGCTGAGCCTGCCCTCGCCGTTCGACCTCACCGCGCAGGCACGACTGGAAGTGCCGGCCATGCGCACGATGCCCGACGCGCGCGAAGCGCATGCCGAGGAGATCAGCGAGTGGCTGGCCGAGAACCTCGATTGGGACGCCGGCAACCTGGTGCTGTTCACCTCGCGCGTGAAACTCGACCGCGTATTGCAGAAACTGCCAATCGCGCAGGTGCGCAAGGTGCGCGCGCAAGGCTCGCTGGGCAAGTCGCAACTGGTCGCCGAACACTGCGCCGACATCGACGCCGGCAAGGGCAGCACCCTGTTCGGGCTGGCTTCGTTCGGCGAAGGCCTCGACCTCCCGGGCAAGTTCTGCGAGACGGTAGTGATCACCCAGCTGCCGTTCGCGGTGCCGACTGATCCGGTTGGGGCGACCTATGCCGAATGGCTGGAATCACGCGGACGCAACCCGTTCATCGAAGTCAGCATCCCCGAGGCCACCCGGCTGCTCATCCAGTATTGCGGCCGACTGATCCGCAACGAGACCGACCACGGCCGCATCGTGCTGCTGGATCGTCGCGTGGTCACCAAGCGCTACGGCGCCGGCATGCTGCGCGCGCTGCCACCGTTCGAGCGCGTCATCGAGAAAAGCCCATGATCATTCGCCTCGCCGACTGCCCTTCGCAACCGTGGAAGAACGGGCTGGGTCGCACCCGTGAAATAGCCGTCCATCCGGCCGGCGCCGGCATCGACGATTTCCGCTGGCGCGTCAGCATCGCCGAGGTCGACAGCGGCGCGCCGTTCTCGCTGTTTCCCGGCATCGACCGACAGATCGTGCTGCTCGACGGCGAGGGTTTCACGATGATGTTGGGTGCGAGCCGAGTGCACGCGCTGACCACGCCGTTCGTTCCGTTTGCATTTGCCGGCGAGGACGCCGTGACGGTGACCCTCAATGGCGGCCCCACTCGCGACTTCAACCTGATGGTGCGACGTGCGCAAGCCAGCAGCGAACTGCAGGTATGCCGCGTGGGCGGCAGGCACCCGCTCGATGAAGGCGTCGTACTGGTTTACTGCGCACGCGGCGAGATCGAAACCGTCGACGGCATACTGCAGGCTGGCGACAGCTGGTTACCCGGCACACGCGAGATCACCCTTGCTGCCGATGCGGTCGCCTTCATCATTCGCGTGACCTGACCCTTGTTGCCTGTGGATCGTGCGATAGCTGCCTATACTCGACGGATCTGCCACCCGGGGTTCCTGTCATGACCGTACTGCTCATCGGCCTGCTGATCTTTCTCGGACTCCACTCACTGCGCATTTTCGCCGACGACTGGCGCAGCCGGCAGGTGGCCCGGCTGGGCGAGATGCGCTGGAAGGGCATCTACGCCGTCATTTCGCTGATCGGCTTCGTGTTGATCGTGTGGGGGTTCGGCTTGGCGCGACAGCATCCGGTGCATCTGTACACGCCACCAATGGCGCTGCGCCACCTCAATGCGCTGTTCACCCTGATCGCCTTTGTGCTGGTGGCTGCCGCCTACATTCCGCGCAACCATCTCAAGGCAAAGTTCGGCCACCCGATGCTGCTTGGCGTGAAAGTCTGGGCCTTCGGTCACCTGCTCGCCACCGGCATGCTGCGCGACGTGGTGCTGTTTGGCGCGTTCCTGGCGTGGGCGGTGGTGCTGTTCATCGTGTCGCGACGACGCGATCGCCGGCTCGGCACGGTTTATTCTGCCGGCACGCTGGCTGGCGACGCGCTGGTCGTGGTGATCGGCATCGCGGGCTGGGTCGCCTTCGCGTTCTGGCTGCATCTGTGGCTGATCGGCGTGAAACCGATGGGCTGAGGGGTGCCGGGAGTCATCTGCTCCCGCCACCTCATCGTGGACTAGAATCGGCTCCATCGACCTGACTTGAGGTGCTACCCATGGCTGGTTTTCTGCTCTGGCTGTTGCTGCTGGTGTTCTGCTGGCCGATCGCCCTGCTGGCGCTGGTGCTGTATCCGATCGTGTGGCTGGTGTTGCTGCCGTTCCGGTTGGTCGGCATCACCGTGCATGCCGTGTTCGCCTTTCTCGGTGCCTTGCTGATGCTTCCCGCACGCGTGCTCCGCGGCCATCCGGTCTGACCCCGACCGGGGCATGGAGAAACCGTACTCGGCCGCCTGCGAACGCAATCGCGATCCGATTCTCGAAGTGTTGCGCGAGCATTTCGCCGATCGCCGCCATGTGCTGGAGATCGGCAGCGGTACCGGCCAGCATGCCGCGCACTTCGCCGCGGCACTCCCACAACTGGGCTGGCAAAGCTCCGACCGCAGCGACAACCTGGCCGGCATTCGCGCGTGGCTGGACGAAGCCGCACTGACCAACACGCCCGATCCCCTGGAGTTCGACGTCGGCGGTGACTGGCCTGTCGGTCCGTTCGATGCCGTGTTCAGCGCCAACACCTTGCACATCATGGCGTGGAGCGAAGTACGCCAGTTGTTCGCGCGGCTGCCGACGATCCTCACCGACGATGCCATGGTGGTGATCTACGGTCCGTTCAACCATGACGGTCGCTACAGCAGCGACAGCAATGCCGCGTTCGATCAGTGGCTGAAGGCTCGCGGCGCACACATGGCGATCCGCGATGCGGAAGCGGTGGACGCGCTGGCGGCGGACGCCGGTCTGCATCTGGTCGCCGACATCGCGATGCCGGCCAACAACCGCTGCCGCGTGTGGCGTCGCGGCCCGGCCCGGCCCCACCTGTAAAATTTCGCCGAACCGGGTACAAAGGCGGCATGAAGTCGATCGATACCCTGACCCCCTGCCCCTGCGGCAACCCGGCCGGTTACACCGAATGTTGCGGCACGCTGCACGATGGAGTCGTGGCCGCGAGTGCCGAGCAGTTGATGCGCTCGCGCTACAGCGCCTATGTGCTCAAGCGCGAGGACTACCTGCTGGCCAGCTGGCATCCGGATACCCGTCCGGCCACGCTGCGGCTGTCCGCGCAGCAGCCGCCACCGACCTGGCTGGGGCTGGAGGTACGCCGTTCGGAAGATGTCGATGGCGATCACGCCACGGTCGAATTCGTCGCCCGCTATCGGCTGGGCGGCGGCCGCGCCCAACGTCAGCACGAGACCAGCCGCTTCGAACGCCGGGACGGGCGCTGGTATTACCTCGACGGCGAACTGAAGAACTGACCCTCAGAAACCCTGTACACCTGCGGCATGTAGCTGCTCTGCCTGGGCGCGCACGTCCTGGCAATCGAAGAATTGCACCAACTGCTCCGCGCGGGCAGCACCGATGCCGTCGATCCTCTGCCAGTCGCTTGCCGTACGCGCACTCAAGGTGGACCAGTCGGGGCCACTCGTGGCGACGCCGGCAGGAAGTCCGAGAGCACGCAGCCAACGCGGAAACGGACGCTCACGCGCACCGGCAAAGACACTCGTCAGCGTGGCCGCACGCACGTCGCCGATGCCGGCCACACGGGCCAGCTGCGACGGCGTGAGTGACATCCAGTCCAGCAGGTCATGCACCAGGCCCGCCTCGACCAGGGCCTGCCAGGTGTCCTCACCCAGTCCCTCCAACTGCAAGCCCTGACGACCACCCAGCCAGGCCAGCCGCGCGCGAAACTGCTGCGTGCACGCGGGGCTGGCGCGCCAGCAACTGAGCGGCCCGTGTTGCTGGGGATCCGGCTCCGTGACGACAACACGTTCTTGCGCGCGCCACGCCACCGACTGCAGGCGCGGAATGGTCAGCCCGGCCAGCACCACCTCGACCTGGTCGCCGGGCCGGATGTCGAGCTCCTGCCAACGCCTGAGCGAGCCCACGCTGACCCGCTGCACGCGATGATCATCCAGCTGCACCGGTTCGAGTTCGAGCACGGGCGTGATGCGGCCGCTGCGACCCACGGTGAAGTTCACCGCGCGCACTTCGGCCAGCGCCGAGGCGGCCGGATATTTCCACGCCACCGCCCACTCCGGCGGTGCGGGCTGCCAACTGGCCGCGGCCGGACGGTGGCCCTGGCGCACGACGGTGCCGTCCGCAGCGAATGGCATCGCATGGCGATACCACTGCTCGCGCCAGCGCTTCACGTCGTCAAGAGAGGACACCGCGTGCGTGTAACTCACACTGTCGGCCAGCCCCATCGCCTGCAGGCCGGCCAATCGCGCCTCCATGTCGGCCGGCCCGCTGGGCCAGTCCCATACGAACAGGCCGATCCGCGCCGCAGCTTGCGCATCCAGCACGTCCCGCGCGAGCGCGCCGGCAACCGCCGAGCGCGCGTTGACGCCGCCGGCGGTCGCCTGCACGTGACCTGGCACGCGCCAGTAGAGTTCACCCTGCAATACCACGCGTGCCGGGGCGTTCGGCAGGTGCTTGGGAATCGCGTCGATGACTTGCGCCTTGGCCAGCCAGTCCGAGCCGTGCAGGCCATCGCCTCGACTGCTCGCCTGGCGCAATTGGCCGTCCAGATACAGCAGCGTCACCGCGACACCATCGGCTTTTGGCTGCACCCACAGATCGCGATCGCCGCGCTGGTGCATCCATGCCACCAGCGCGGCCGCATCCGGCAACTTGGCCAGCCCCGTCTGCGCCACCGGCGCACGAATTTTGCCGCCGGCATCGGCCAGATGCGCCAGCGGCGCCGGCGCCTGCGCGGGAAAGCAGCGACTCCACTGCGCCAGGCGCTGCTTTGCCTGATCGTAGACCGCGTCATCCACCGGCGACTGGCCGCTGACCCGATAGGCGTGGTTCCAGCCGTCGAGACGATCATGCAGCGCCGCCAGTTCCTGTCGTGCCTGCGCCGCCGACCATCCGGGACAGTCCGCCGCACGCACACCGCCGGTGGCCAGCAAGACGATCAGCAGCACCGGCACAATGCTTTTCTTGCGCATGTTTCGTTCCCCTCCGTGGACATGACGCACAGGCTATCCAGCTCGCGGATGTACGGGCAGCCGTGGATGCCGACGCTGCACGTAAGGCCCACGCTTGCAGTGAACGACTCAGGCAGGCGGAGGCGCGCCAAACGGCAACGTGGTTTCGCCATCGAAGCGGCCATTCGGGCCGAAGCGCCGCTCGACGATCACACCCCTGCCGTCGTGATCGATGGCGACCACCGTGCTGGCGCGGGTGCCGTAGTGCTCGCCCCGAATGAACGCTGACGACAACCAGCGTTCGCGTTCGGGCCCCAGCCCGGTATCCGGCAGTTGCGCATCCGGCGCCTGCCGCTCGTCGGCGAGCGCCGCGAACAAGGGTTCGAACGCCCCGTCGCCACCCTCGTCGATCCAGCCTTGCAGGCGCTGCATCAGGAGCCGGGTCTTGGGCCACGGCGTGTTGAAGTCGGCATTGGACAAGCCATGCACGCCGTCGTCGATCCGCTGCGCACGCGGCAGGGGATGGTTGCCCAGGTAGAACGCGGCATCGGCGTCGAAGGTGAGCAGGTTGAACGGCCGATAGCCGGCCGCCGATTCCAGCAGCCGTTCCGCATGCGTCGCGGCATCGGCGTGAGCCGACAGATAGTCGGTGACCAGCAAGCCACGCGAATTGCCAACCTGCGGATCGCCAGGATCACGCACATTGGTCACCACGCAGCAGCGACCCGCATCCGTCACCCCGAGCCAGCTGCCCCCGGCTTCGATATCCCGGCCGCCGATGATCGCCGAACCCGCCCAATGAGCCAGCGGCTCGCTCGGACGCGCATGAAACTCGTCGCGATTGCCCGCCAGCAACAGGCGCCAGCGCGGGTGCACGTTCCAGGCGAAGGCGATCAGGCACATGCGGTGAATCTACGCCATGCAAGGTGGCGTCCGCCATCGTCCAATGCCCGCTCGCCGCCGGGGCTCCACCTCGGCGATAATCGGCGCATGCCCACTCGCCATCGCTTTGCCCGCTCATTCATCCCCGGTCTGCTTGCCGCGTTGCTGGTATGCGGACTGGCCAGCTCCGCGAGCTTGGCTCGCCCCAGCAAGGGCGGCACTTCGGAGCAGACCGAAGCGAAGAAGAAGCTGGCCGAGTTGCAGCAGAAAATGGAGGCGCTGGCCAAGCAGCAGGCCGACACCGCCGCAAAACGGGACAGCGTGAATGCACAGCTGGCGAAGCAGGCCAATGCGCTGGCCAGCGCGGCGCGCGCGGTGCGCCAGACCGATACGGAGCTGGCCGGCAAGCAGCGACAGCTGGAACAGTTGCAGCAACAACGCACGGCGCTGAACCAGACCCTGCACAGCCAGCGCGCCGCGATCGCCGATCTGCTGCGCGCCACGTATGCGCTCGGTCACGGCTCGGACTTGCGCCTGCTGCTGGGTGATGAGGACGTTTCTCGCATCGCGCGCGCGCTGGTCTATTCCAGGTACTTCCAGCAAGACCGCGTGCAACGCGTCCAGAAACTGATGGGTGACCTGGCCACATTGCAGCAGCTGGAAACCTCGATCAACACGGAGCAGCAGGCACTCCAGGCGGCCAAGACCAAGCGCGAGAAGCAAGCGGCGGAACTGGGCCAGCAACGTGCCGCCCAGCAGAAGCTGGCGGCTGAAACCGACGCCCAGTACAAGGATCAGGCCGAGAAGCTGGCCGCCCTGAAACAGAACGCGCAGTCCCTGAACAATCTGCTCGCCAAGCTGCAGAAGGCGATCGACGATGCTGCCGCACGCGCCGCCGCGGAACGTGCCGAGGCGGCCCGGAAACATCCGGGCCACAAGCCGCCACCGGCGATCGAGATCGGCGGCGCCGGCGCGAACATCCGCGGCAACCTGCCATGGCCGGCCAGCGGCGTGGTCAACAGCTACGGCAATGGCGTGTTGATCAAGGCCAGCGGTGGCAGCGAGATTCATTCGGTGGCACGCGGCAAGGTGATCTATGCCGGCTTCCTGCGCGGCTACGGCATGCTGGTGATCGTCAACCACGGCAACGGCTGGATGAGCATGTACGGTAACAACGAAAGCGTGTTGCGCGACGTCGGCGACGCGGTCGAGGCCGGACAGGTGCTTGGCACTGCCAGCCCGCCCACGGGCATCAATACCGGCGTCTACTTCGAGTTGCGCAAGAACGGCAAGCCGGTCGATCCGCGCAGCTGGCTGAGCCAGCGCCGTTGACGCCGCATCGGTGGCGCCGCAGGCTAGGCCAGGGTTCGATGAATTCCCCCGGGGTTTGGTTGTCCCAAACCCTGTCACCCTTTCAATGGCATGCGAGCCTGCTGCCTGTCCGTTGTACGGAGTTACCCTTCATGCGCCCCATTTCCCGCACCCCGCTTGCCCTGCTGCTGGCCGCACCGTTCCTGTTGGCAGCACCGGTCGGGTTCGCTCAGGACCGGCCAGCCACCAGTGCCTCGGTGGCACCGCCGGTGGACCTGCCAGCCACCAGCAGCAGCAGTGCCAGCGCACCCAGCAGCGTGGATCTGGACGACATCCGCAATTTCAGCCGGGTCTACGAAGTAGTGCGCCAGGCGTATGTGGAGAAGGTCGACGACAAGACGCTGATGAAGGCCGCGATCACCGGCATGCTGGCCGGGCTCGATCCGCACAGCGAGTATCTGGACAAGGAAGGCCTGGCCCAGCTCAACGAAGACACTACCGGGGAATACAGCGGCCTCGGCATCGAAGTGCTGCAGGTCGATGGCGGCCTGCGCATCGTCTCGCCGATCGATGACACGCCGGCCGCGCGCGCCGGCATCAAGGCGGGCGACAGCATCGTCAAGATCAACGGCACGCTGATCGACCCGCAGAATGTCGACACCATGTTCAAGCAGTTGCGCGGCAAGCCCGGCAGCAAGATCGACCTGACCATCGTGCACCCGAACAGCGACAAGCTGATCGATCTGCACCTGGTGCGCGAAAACATTTCAGTCAGCAGCATCAAGGTGCGCGAACTGGAGCCGGGCTACGCCTATGTACGGATCAGTCAATTCCAGGAAGACACGGCCAGTGACCTGCAGCACAAACTGGCAGAGCTGATCAGCAAGAACGGTCCGCAGAAAGGCGTCGTGCTGGACCTGCGCAACAATCCGGGCGGCCTGCTGACCGCGGCCGTCGGCGTCAGCGATGACTTTCTCGACAGCGGCATCATCGTCACCACCCGCGGTCGGCTGCAGGACGCCAACATGAGCTTCAAGGCGCATCCCGGCGACCAGCTCAATGGCGCGCCAATGATCGTGCTGACCAACAACGGCACCGCCTCGGCCGCCGAAATCGTGTCCGGCGCACTGAAAGACAACCATCGCGCGCTGACCATGGGCCAGCGCACGTTCGGCAAGGGCGTGGTGCAGACCGTGCTGCCGCTGGACGCGGACCACGCGGTCAAGATCACCACCGCGCGCTACTACACCCCGAACGGCACCTCGATCCAGGCCGAAGGCATCAAGCCCGACATTCCGCTGGCCGACCTTACCGTCAACAAGGCCGACAATGGCCCGGTGCTGATCAGTTCGGAAGCGGACCTGCCCAATCACTTGGCCAACGAAAACGCGGCGGCAGGCACCGACATCAACAACGACGGCAGCGCCGCCGATGCAAAGCTGGCCACCAGCGACTACGCGCTGTCACAGGCATTGAATGTGCTGAAGGGCATGGCGCTGCGCCAGCCTGTGACTGCCAAACGCTGATCCCATGTCCAGCGCTGCCGACCATGCCCGCCTGCCGCATGTCGTGATTCTCGGCGGCGGCTTCGGCGGCCTGACGGCGGCCCGGCGACTGGCCGGCGCGGCGGCACGCATCACCCTGGTGGATCGGCGCAACCATCACCTGTTCCAGCCCCTGCTGTACCAGGTCGCCACGGCGAGTCTGGCCGCCCCATCGATCGCGGCGCCCTTGCGGCAGATCCTGCGTCGCCAGAAGAATCTCGACGTCCTGCTGGACGAAGTGACCGGCGTCGACCTCGCTGGCCAGCGGGTGCAATGCGCCCATGGCTGGCTGGATTACGACTTTCTGGTGGTCGCCACTGGCGCCACTCATGCGTATTTCGGACACGACGAATGGGAACCCCATGCGCCCGGACTGAAGACACTGGACGACGCGTTCCTTATCCGCCGTCGGGTGCTGCTGGCGTTCGAACACGCCGAACGCGAGGACGATCCTGCGCTGCGGCAGGCCTGGCTCAATTTCGTCGTGGTCGGCGGCGGCTCCACCGGCGTCGAACTGGCCGGCACTCTGATCGAACTGGCCCGGCATACCTTGTCGCACGAGTTTCGCCGCAGCGATCCGCGGCGTGCCTCGGTGCGCCTGATCGAGGCGGGTCCGCGCCTGCTGCCGGCGTTTGATCCGGGCTTGTCAGACAAGGCACGCCATCAACTCGAGCAGCTCGGCGTGGAAGTGCATGTCGGCACCGCCGTGACCGGGATCGACGCGACTGGCGTGAAACTGGGCGAACGCCGGTTGACCGCACGCACCGTGCTGTGGGCCGCCGGCGTGGCCGCTTCACCTGTGGGACGGATGCTCGATACCGCGCTGGATCATGCCGGTCGGGTGCAGGTGCTTCCTGACCTGAGTCTGCCCGGGCACCCGCGGGTGTTCGTCATCGGCGACCTCGCCGGGATCGCCCAGGCCAGTGGCAAGCCGGTACCGGGCGTGGCGCCGGCGGCCAAGCAGATGGGCCGGCATGTCGGCACGATGATCCTTGCGCACCTGCACGGCAGCGACGAAAGGCCGCCGTTCCGCTATCGCGATGACGGCTCGCTCGCCACGATCGGGCGGATGGCGGCGGTGGCGCAATTCGGCAAGCTGAAACTCTCCGGCTTCGCCGCCTGGGCCACCTGGCTGCTGGCACACATCTATTTCCTGATCGGTTTCCGCAACCGGCTGGTGGTGATGCTGGACTGGGCGTGGGCGTATTGCACGCACCAGCGAAGCGCTCGCATCGTCGCCAGTGGTGACACGCCGGATGACGACGCTCCCGCCGATGAGTGACGTGGCCTGACCTGGCCTGACCGATACAAAAAAAGCGGCCCCTCACGGAGCCGCTTTTTCATCCACCCATCCATGGACGGGCGCTGGCGCGAATGACCTCAGGCGGTGGCAAACAGCCCGCGCATCTTCTTCATCGCGTTGGCCTCGACCTGACGAATGCGCTCGGCGGAAACGCCGTACTCGTCCGCCAGATCCTGCAGCGTAGCCTTGTTGTCGTCATCCAGCCAACGACGCTGGATGATGTCGCGCGAACGCTTGTCCAGATGGCTCAACGCATCGGTCAGCGTCTGCATCTGGTTGTCGGCGTAATCCTCGTCGGACACGTTCTCGTACGGGTCGGCGCCATCGTCGATAAGGAAGGCCGCGGGTGCCGGTTTGGCATCCTCGTCATCGCCTACCGGTTCGAAGCCGATGTCACGACCGGACAGACGCGATTCCATCTCGCGCACGGTCGCCTCGGGCACGCCCAGATCCAGCGCCACCTTGCTCACTTCCGCCGCATTCATCCAGCCCAGGCGCTTCTTGCTCTTGCGCAGGTTGAAGAACAGCTTGCGCTGCGCCTTGGTCGTGGCGACCTTCACGATGCGCCAGTTCTTCAGGATGAATTCGTGCATTTCGGCACGGATCCAGTGCACCGCGAAGCTGACCAGACGCACGCCCTGGTCGGGATCGAAACGCTTGACCGCCTTCATCAGGCCGATGTTGCCTTCCTGGATCAGGTCGGCGAGCTGCAGACCGTAACCGGAATAGCCGCGTGCCACGTGCACGACGAAGCGCAGGTGCGACATGACCAGTTTCTTCGCGGCCGCCAGGTTGGCTTCCTCGAGATAGTCACGCGACAACGACTGCTCTTCTTCGGAGCTGAGCACCGGAATCCGATGGACCGCGGAAATGTACGCATCCAGGCTGCCGACGACGCTCGGCAGCGGGAAGTTGGCGGTCACCAAGGCTTGAGACATGGATGAAACCTCCTGCAAGACGTCAAAGTTTAGCACTCGGGTACTTGGAGTGCTAAGCCCGGCTTTGGTTCCGGGCTTTTAATGAACTTAATGGTACACATATTGCCGGAAACTGTCCAGCCATACCTGCTTTCGAAGCCAGCCTGCGCCCGGTTACGTCCAGAACACGTCACGACCGGGCGCCTCTTGGAAGCTGTTACGGGGAAAACGGCCTGCTGGATCCCGTTCCGGGAGGACGCGCCTTGACAGCCCCCGGCCGCGCCGCCATCCTCCGGCGCATTCCGAGGGGTGCCCTGCAAGGGGCTGAGATAGCGCGAGCTGACCCTTGAACCTGATCCGGGTCATGCCGGCGTAGGAACGGGAATCACCATGGGCGGCCGGCTGCGGCGCGCCCGTGTGCCGTTGCAGCGTCACGCCCCGGGTCTCCATCCAAGGAGGAGATCCATGAACCATCCCGCACCTGCATCCGGCGCCACGCCGTTGACGGTCACCACCGGACCCATCGGCGGCTCGCGCAAGGTCTACATCACCCCGCCAGGACATCCGTCGCTGCGCGTGCCGGTACGCGAAATTGCGTTGAAGGATGCGCTGACCCCCACCCTGCATGTCTACGACCCGTCCGGGCCGTACACCGACGAGCATGCCCGGATCGATCTGGCCGCCGGCTTGCCGATGGTGCGCGAGACATGGGTCGAGGCCCGTGCTTTCACGACCATCGAGGGCCGCGTCACGCGGCCGGAAGACAACGGCGGGGTGGGACCGGAGCGGCTGGTGGCGCCCTGCCCGGCGCGCCGCACGCTGCGCATGGGCGCGCCGGGCCAGCTGGTGACCCAACTGGAGTTTGCCCGCGCCGGCATCATCACCGAGGAAATGATCTACGTCGCCCAGCGCGAGAACCTGGCGCGTGCGCAGTGGCATGAAGACGCCGCTGCCCGCCTCGCCGACGGCGAGGCGTTCGGCGCTGCCCTGCCCGCCTTCGTCACGCCCGAGTTCGTGCGCAGCGAGATCGAGCGGGGGCGCGCCATCATCCCGGCCAATATCAACCACGGCGAACTCGAGCCGATGGTGATCGGGCGCAACTTCCTGGTGAAGGTCAACGCGAACATCGGCAACTCGGCGGTATCCTCCGGCGTCGCCGAGGAGGTCGAGAAGCTGGTGTGGGCGATCCGCTGGGGCGCCGACACGATCATGGATCTGTCCACCGGTCGCAACATCCACAACATCCGCTCGTGGATCATCCGCAACTCGCCGGTGCCGATCGGCACGGTGCCGATCTACCAGGCGCTGGAGAAAGTCGGCGGCGACCCGGCCAGGCTGACCTGGGAAGTCTTCCGCGACACCCTGATCGAACAGGCCGAGCAGGGCGTGGACTACTTCACCATCCACGCCGGCGTGCGCCTGCACCATGTACCGCTGACCGCCAATCGCGTCACCGGCATCGTCTCGCGTGGCGGTTCGATCATGGCGCGCTGGTGCCTGAGCCACCATCGCGAAAGCTTCTTGTACGAAAACTTCACCGAGATCTGCGACATCATGCGGCGCTACGACGTCGCGTTCTCGCTGGGCGACGGCCTGCGCCCCGGCTCGATCGCCGACGCCAACGATGCGGCGCAGTTCGGCGAACTGGAAACCCTCGGCGAGCTGACGAAGATCGCGTGGGCGCACGGCTGCCAGGTGATGATCGAAGGGCCCGGTCACGTGCCGATGCACAAGATCAAGCTCAACATGGACAAGCAGCTGGAGCATTGCGCCGAAGCGCCGTTCTACACGCTCGGCCCGCTGACCACCGACATCGCGCCGGGCTACGACCACATCACCTCGGGCATCGGCGCGGCGATGATCGGCTGGTTCGGCACCGCCATGCTCTGCTACGTGACGCCGAAGGAACACCTGGGCCTGCCCGACCGCGACGACGTCAAGACCGGCGTGATCACCTACAAGATCGCCGCGCATGCCGCCGATCTGGCCAAAGGCCATCCGGCCGCGCAGCGCCGCGACGATGCGCTTTCGCGCGCACGTTTCGAATTTCGCTGGGAGGATCAGTTCAACCTGTCGCTCGATCCCGACACGGCCCGCGCCTACCACGACGCCACGCTGCCGAAGGAGGCGCACAAGGTCGCGCACTTCTGCTCGATGTGCGGACCGAAGTTCTGCTCGATGAAGATCACTCAGGACCTGCGCCGCGAAGTGCGCGAGATGGAGGAAGCCGAAGCACGCGCAGGCATGGACGACAAGTCGCGCGAGTTCGCCGAGCAGGGCGCCACGCTCTACGTGCCGACGCCATGAGCACCATGCGCGTCACCATCATCGGCGCCGGTGTCGCCGGCCTGGTCACGGCCACGGAACTGGCCAGGCACGGTGCGCGCGTGGAAATTCTCGAACGCGCACCAAGCCTGGGCACACAGGCCTGCGCGTGGTTCGCCGGCGGCATGCTGGCACCCTGGTGCGAACAGGCCACCGCCGAACCCGAGGTGGCCAGGCTGGGCGCCACGGCGATCGCGTGGTGGCAAAAGCACTTCGAGGGCACGGTCTGCCGCGGCAGCCTGGTGGTGGCCGCCGCCCGTGATGCCAGCGAACTGACCTTGTTCGGCCGACGCACCGAACGCTTTCAACCCGTGGACGCCGACCGGATCGGCACACTGGAACCGGAGCTGGCCGGACGCTTTCGGCAGGGCCTGTTTTTCGCCGAAGAAGCGCATCTCGATCCCCGCCGCGCGCTGCATGCGCTGGCCGCGCGATTGCAGGCCCTGGGCGTGACGATCCGCCATGGTGTCGATGCTGAGGCCGAGCGCATCGATGCGGACCAGGTGATCGACTGCCGCGGTATCGCCGCACGCGACACGCTGAAGGATTTGCGTGGCGTGCGTGGCGAGATGATCCTGCTGCGTTCACCCGAGATCCAGCTGTCGCGCCCGGTGCGCCTGCTGCATCCGCGCTTCAGCGTGTATGTGGTGCCGCGTGGCAACGGCATCTTCATGCTCGGCGGCACCTTGCTGGAAAGCAGCAACCACGGCCCGGTCACCGCCCGTTCGGCCATGGAGATGCTCAACGCCGCCTACGCGCTGCACCCGGCGTTCGGCGAGGCGGAAATCCTGGAGTTGGGCGTGGGCGTGCGTCCGGCATTCGACGACAACCTGCCGCGCGTGTCCCGTCGCGGCAACACCCTGTGCATCAACGGCCTCTATCGCCATGGCTTCTTGCTGGCGCCAGCCGTCGCGCGGCAAGCCGCGCAGATTCTCTTCCCCGACCTTTCGCAGGCATCCTGATGCGTCTTCTCGTGAACGGTATCGCCCGTGAGGTCGCCGCCACTACCCTGGCCCAGGCACTGGGCGCTCTCGGCTACGGCGAGTCCATCGTCGCCACCGCGTTGAACGGCTCGTTCGTGCCAGCCAGCCGTCGCGACAGCACCGTGCTGGCAGACGGCGATGCACTGGAAATCCTCGCGCCCATGCAGGGTGGCTGAGCCATGAATCTCTATGGCATCGAACTGCAATCACGCCTGCTGCTCGGCAGCGCACGCTACCCCTCGCCGGCCATGCTTGCCGCTGCGGTACGCGCCGCGAACACCGAGGTGGTCACCGTGTCGCTGCGACGCGAAGCCGGCACGCAGCGCGGCGGCCAAGGCTTCTGGTCGCTGATCCGCGAGCTGGGCGTGCGGGTGCTGCCGAACACCGCCGGTTGCCATTCGGCGAAGGAGGCGGTGACCACCGCGCAGATGGCGCGCGACATCTTCCAGACGGCATGGATCAAGCTCGAAGTGATCGGTGACGCCGACACCCTGCAGCCCGATGTGTTCGGCCTGGTCGAAGCCGCCACCCGGCTGTGCGCTGACGGCTTCGAGGTGTTTCCCTATACCACCGAGGATCTGGTCGTCGCCGACCGGCTGTTGCAGGCTGGCTGTCGCGTATTGATGCCGTGGGGGTCACCGATCGGCAGTGGCCGCGGGTTGAACAATGTGTTCGGGCTGCGTGCGCTGCGCGCGCATTTCCCGGACGTGCCGCTGATCGTGGACGCCGGCATCGGCCGGCCGTCGCATGCCGTGGCAGCAATGGAGCTGGGCTACGATGGCGTGTTGCTGAATACCGCCGTGGCGATGGCCGGCGATCCGGTAGCGATGGCCAGCGCGTTCGCGCGCGCGATCGAGGCCGGTCGCGCGGGCTTTGAAGCGCAGCCAATGGAACCACGCGACCTCGCCCGTCCGTCGACACCGGTGTCCGGCCAGGCGTGGCTGGAATGAGCGCATTCCCCAGCTTCTATCCGATCGTCCATCGCGCCGACTGGGTGCAGCGACTGGCCGCGCTCGGCGTCGCGATGGTGCAGCTGCGGATCAAGGATAAGTCGCCGCAAGTCGTCGGCGCCGAGGTGCGCGCCGCGCTGGCGATCTGTCGGTCACGCCGGGTGCAACTGGTCATCAACGACCATTGGCAGATCGCGCTCGACGAAGGCGCCGACTTCATCCACCTCGGCCAGCAGGATCTGGACGAGGCGGATCTCAGGGCAATTCGCGCGCGCGGCGTGAAGCTGGGCATCAGCACCCACGACCACGCCGAGCTGGATCGCGCGCTGAACCTGGCACCGGACTATGTCGCACTCGGCCCGATCTATCCCACCACGCTCAAGCAGATGCCGTGGGCGCCGCAGGGCCTGCCCCGCATCGGCGAGTGGAAGCGGCGGGTCGGCGAGCTGCCGCTGGTGGCTATCGGCGGCATCACGCTGGAGCGTGCGGCGGGCTGTTTCGAGTCCGGCGCGGATAGCGTGGCGGTGGTCAGCGATGTGACGCGGCACCCCGATCCCGCCGCTCGCGTGACGGCGTGGATCGCGTCGGCGGAAGCACGCCCATGAGTGAACGATACGCGCGTCAGATCGCCCTGCCCGAGATCGGCGAGGCCGGCCAGGCCCGACTCGCCGCCGTGCGCGTGCTGGTGGTCGGCGCCGGCGGACTGGGCTGTCCGGTGCTGCACTATCTTGCCGCGGCGGGGGTCGGCAGGCTCATCGTCCTCGATGATGACGTGGTCGAGGAAAGCAACCTGCACCGACAACCGCTGTACACGATGGCTGATGTCGGCGCACCGAAGGCGGAAGCGGCGTGCGAGGCTCTGCGTCGTTTGAATCCGGCCATCGTGGTGGAGGCGTTGGCGCAACGGCTGACGCCGGGCAACGCGGCAACGCTGGTCGCGGCGACCGATATCGTCGTCGATGCCACGGACAGCCTGGCCGCGACCTATACGCTGAGTGATGCCTGCTGGCCACGACACACACCGTTGATCAGCGCCTCGGCACTCGGCCTGTCCGGTTACGTGGGCGGATTCTGTGGCGACGCACCGAGCTATCGCGCCGTGTTTCCCGACATGCCCGAGCGTGCCGCGAACTGCAGCAGTGCCGGCGTGCTCGGCAGCCTGGTCGGCCTGGTCGGCTGCCTGCAGGCCCAGTTCGTGTTGCAGCTGATACTCGGCATCGAGCCCTCGCCGCTGGGGCGACTGCTGAGTTTCGATGCCGGTCGCCTCGCCTTCGGCGGCTTCGCGTTCCACCACGCCAGCGAGCCGAGCGGCACGCCGTTGCGCTTCATCGACGCCGATGACGTCACACCCCGCGATGTCGTGATCGACTTGCGCAGCCTGGACGAAGCGCCCGTTTCAGTGTTTGGCTGGGCCTTGCGCCTCGACGTCGGGCACATCGAAAGCTTTGCCACCGCCCCCACCCCAACGAGTCAGCGTGTCGTGCTTTGTTGCCAAAGCGGCATACGCGCCTGGCGGGCGGGGCGAATGCTGCAGTCGCACGGATTCGATGACCTCGCGCTGGTGTCGTTCGCTGCTGCCGCGCCATGAAGCATGCCTTGTCCATCGCCGGCTCCGATTCATGCGGCGGTGCCGGCCTGCAGGCCGACCTGAAGACGTTTGCCGCCTTCGGCGTGGACGGCGCCAGCGTGATCACCGCGGTCACCGCCCAGAACACCCAGGGAGTCCACGCCATCCAGTTGATGCCGGCAGCTCTGGTGCAGGCGCAGCTGGATGCGGTGTTCGACGAGATGATGATTGCCGCCGTCAAGATCGGCATGCTGGGCGATGGTGGAATCGCCACGACCGTTGCCGCGCAGCTGGATCGCAGGCGACCGCCCTTCACCGTCCTCGATCCGGTGCTGCGCGCCACGTCGGGTGCGCAGCTGCTGGATGCCACCGCACTGGAGCTGCTGCGCGTGCAGATGCTGCCACGGGTGGACTGCCTCACACCCAATCTGGCAGAGGCCGCCGCGCTGCTCAACGCGCCCTGCGCCCGCACCGAACAGGACATGGAAGCACAGGGCCGCGCCCTGCTCGCATTCGGGCCGCGCGCGGTTTTGATGAAAGGCGGCCATGCCGACTTGCCGGAAGCCGTCGACCTGCTGGTCACCGCGCGGTCTACCCGACGCTTCGCCGCCACGTGGATCGCCACCAATCAGCTGCACGGCACCGGTTGCATGCTCGCGGCAGGTGTCGCGGCCGGCGTGGTCTTGGGTGACGATCTGGCGGATGCGGTGGCTCGTGCGAGGACCCACCTGCGGCGCGTGCTGACCGGTCGGCAAAGCGCACCGTCTGCGCACGCATCTTGACGGGCACCACTCGTCGCGCGTTTCCACACACCGGATGGCCCGATACAATCAATCCGCATTCATCCACACACTTCCACGGCCGCACCGCCAGGTGGCATCAGTGATCATTTGCGCCCCCAACGTATTGACGCCCGAAGAACTCGGCACTATTCGCCATGAACTCCGCGAGGCGCCTTTCATCGACGGCGCCGGGACGGCGGGTTGGTCGGCGCGCGAGGTGAAGAAGAATCTGCAGGTCAATGCGGATACCGAGAGTCAGTCGCGGCTGCGGGATATCGTGCGCAGCGCCTTCATGCGCCACGCGATGTTGCAGACGGCGTTGCTGCCGATGGCGATGACCCAGCCGCTGTTCAACCGCTACGACGTCGGCATGCAATACGGGCGGCATGTCGACGCACCCGTCATGGGCGGCCTGGGCCATGCAGTGCGCACCGACGTGGCCATCACACTTTTTCTCTCCGATCCGGGCACCTACGACGGCGGCGATCTGGTGGTGGATGCCGGCGGCATGGATTGCGGATTCAAGCTCGACGCGGGCGCCGCCATCGCCTATCCGGCCAATTCGCTTCACCACGTGACACCGGTTATCCGCGGCGCGCGGCATGCCGCGATCATCTGGGTGCAAAGCCAAGTACGCGATCCGGCCAGGCGTGAAGTGCTGTGGGACCTGGACACCGCCAAGCGACAGATTTTCAGCCGCGAGGGCAAAAGCGCCACGTTCGACACCATCAGCAAGTCGCATGCGAACCTGCTGCGCATGTGGGCCAACGTCTAGCGGCTCAGCCCGCCGCGACGTCCGGCAACGCGGCGCGCGGCGGCAGCGACCAGTCGATCGGCGCATGCCCGTGGCTTTCCAGATAGCGATTGGCTGCGGAGAAATGCCCGCAGCCGATGAAACCCCGGTGCGCCGACAACGGCGAAGGATGCACCGAGCTCAGCACGCAGTGGCGAGTGCGATCGATCAACTGCCCCTTGCGCTGGGCATGCGCGCCCCACAGCAGGAACACCAGGCCTTCGCGCTCCCGGTTGAGCGCCTCGATCGCCGCGTCGGTGAAGCCTTCCCAGCCCTTTTTCTGGTGTGCGCCGGCATGCCCCTCTTCCACCGTGAGCACGCTGTTGAGCAACAGCACGCCACGATCCGCCCACGGCGTGAGACAACCATGGTCGGGGCGGGCAAGCCCGAGGTCGCGCTGGATTTCCTTGAAGATATTGTCCAGCGACGGCGGCACCCGCACGCCGGGGCGTACCGAAAAGCACAGACCGTGCGCCTGGCCCGGACCGTGGTACGGATCCTGTCCCAGGATCACCACACGCACGGCATCAAACGGCGTATGCGCGAACGCGGCGAAGATTTCCGGACCAGGCGGATAGACATGCTTGCCGCGACGAATCTCCTCGCGCAGGAAGGTTGCCAGCGCCTGCATGTCCGGACGCTGCAGGTAGTCGCCGATGCGTGTCGCCCACGACGACTCCAGTCGCACCTTCGCCGCCTCGCTCATGCCTGGTCCGCGCGCTCGCGCAGGTGCCTGGACACGCGCAACTGGAACAGCACTTTGGTGATCAGCAGCTTTTCCTCGACCGGCTTCTCGACCAGATCGTTGGCGCCGGATTTGATCAGCGCCGCCTGATTGGCCGGGTTCTCGTCACCGGTCATCACCAGCACCGGCAGACGACCCTTGCCGTAACCGAACTCGTTGCGGATGTGTTCGAGCAGGTCGCCACCGGTCAGCTCGCCTTTCAGGCTGACGTCGGTGAGCACCACGTCGGCACCGACCTCGCCTTGCGCACGCGAGGTTTCCAGCTGCGCCAGAGCGTCTTCCACGCTGACCACGTGACGCACGGTAAGGCCGACTTTCTCCAGCATGCGACGCGTCGCCAGCGCCACCACGCGACTGTCTTCGACGTACAGCACCACGCCCTGGGCGCTGGCATCCGGACTCACGTAGCCACGAATGAATTCTGCCAACGCCTGGAAACCCAGCGCCTTGTCGAAATAGTCGGTGACATGTTCGCCCAGCGATCGCCGGTGCAGGCGATCGTCGACGTCACCGGACACCACCACGATCGGCACATAGGCCTGTGGCGCGGACTCGCGCACGAATCGCGCCAGCTCCAGCCCGTCCATGTCGGGCAACCGCAGCGCAATGGTGATGAAGTCGAACACGCCGTCGCCCAGCACCTGCTGTGCCTCGGCGCCATTGCCGCAACCGATCACCTCCACCCCGGGCAATTCCGCCTTCAGTACACGGGTTATCAGCTGGCGCACCACCCGCGAGCCATCCACCACCAGCACCCGCGGTGCATCGGTGAGCAGACGGCCACTGATATTCGTAGTCATTCCTTAGCTCATCCACTTGACCTGTGACCATTCCCGGCCACGGAACCTGCAAGCGCATCCCCTGCACAAGCTTGAACAACCATAGTGCCTCGATCAGCGCTCCCGGCGCTGCGATTCACGTCACCCCCGTCGCATGCGGCTAGCCCGCCTTGCGCAATTGCCAGGCACTGACCAGACGTGCGCCAAGCCAGCCCAGTGCGGCGGCCACCAGCGGCACGGCGAGCAACAACCACAGCGGCAAGCCGCCCACATGCAGCTTGCCATCATAAGCCTGGCTCAGCTGCGCTACCGGTGCAGCCAGCGTCCACTCGATCAGGACGGCAAGACAGGCGGCCAGCAGGCCACTGAACAAGCCGTACCAGATGCCGGCGTAAAGATACGGGCGCCGGATGAAGGCGCCACTGGCGCCCACCAGCAGCAGCACACCGATTTCCTCGCTGCGGCTGGCGATGTCCACGCGCACGGTATTGCCCACCACCAGCAGCGCGGCCAGCGCCAGCAACGAGGCCAAGACCAGCACCACGCGGTTGCCGACGCCCAGCAGGGCATCCAGGCGCTGCCGCCAGGTACCACTGTCCTGCACCAGATCCACGCCACGCATGCCCCGCACATCCACCACCAGTTGCTCCAGTGCTTGGGCGGTGCTGCCGTCGCGCGGTTGCAGTTGCAAGACGTACGGCAGCGGGTTGTCATCAAGCGTCTGCAGCGCACCGGAGAAGCCCTGCATCCTGGCCAGCTCGTCCATGCCCTGCTGCGGCGTTTTCACAGCCACCGACGCCAATTCAGGCCGATCGCCCAGCTGTCTGGCCAGCAGTTGCGCTTGTGTCGCGCTCTGCCCCGGTTGCAGGAACACGCTGATGGACTGGCTCTGGCCAAGCGCGCGACCCAGTTGCTGCACATTGCCCAGCAACAGATAGAACGCCAGCGGCAACGCCAGCGCCAGGCCCATCACGGCAATCGTGAGCAGGCTGCCAAGAGGACGGGACGCCAATCGGCGCAGGCTGGAACCGGCGCTCCAGCGATGGTGTTCCTGCCAGCTGCCAAAACGGCTGCCGCGACTGTGGCCATTGCGCTGTGGCGCATCCGCCGCCACCCGCACGGATTCGGAAGACTCGCTCACAACACCTCCTGCGCTGCCAAGTCCGCCACCAGCCGGCCATGATCCAGCACGATCACCCGCTTCTTCATGCGCTTGATCAGTGGCAGGTCGTGGCTGGCAATCAGCACCGTGGTGCCGACCTGCTGGAACTCGTCGAACAGGCCCATGATTTCCACCGCCAGTTGCGGGTCGAGGTTGCCGGTGGGTTCGTCGGCGATCAGCAGGCTGGGCCGCGCCACGATCGCGCGGGCGATGCCCACGCGTTGCTGTTCGCCGGTGGACAGCGTGGCCGGCAACTGCCGTTCATAGGCAAGCAGGCCGACTTTCTCCAGCGCCGCACGCACCCGCCGCGAACGCTCCGCCCGGGCAATGCCGCCGATCACCAGGGGCAGTTCGACATTGGCAAACACGGTGCGATCAAGCAGCAGGCGGTGATCTTGGAACACCATGCCCACGTGGCGGCGCCACTTCGGAATCCCGCTGTGGCGAATCTTCGCCAGGCTCTTGCCATCGACGTTGATCACGCCGTGCGATGGCCGCTCGATCAGCCCGAGCAATTTCAGCAAGGTGCTTTTGCCGGCACCGGAATGCCCGGTGACGAAGGCCATCTCGCCCGTCGGCACCTCGAACGACAACTGCGAGAGCGCCTCATGGCCGCCCTCGTAGCGCTTGCTGACCTGGTCGAATTGGATCACCGAGCGTCCCCGAGCCTGTGTTTCGTCATATCAGTCGCAAGGATAAGGGATGCCGGCATCAAGATGACGTCTTGACGCAACAATCCAGCGCGGTTGATTCAGGACGGGCGCGAAAACGGCGCGGCAGATGCCGCGCACGTGTCGCCTGGCAGGCCGGGACGCGTCTTGCGACGTTCCCCGGTCAGCGGTCAGCGGCCGGTGAACAACTTGGTCAGGCGGCGGAACAGACCCGGCTTCTTGGGATGCGCATGTTCGACGGGCTTGCCCGAAGTCACCGCCACCTGGCGCGAAGGCCGGCTGTGCTTGGGCGCCTCGGAGGCCTGGGTCGCATTGCGATCGCGCGGCGGTCGGCGTTCGCCTCGCGGAGCACGATCACCCTCGGCGACCGTGCCCGGCGGGGTCTTCGCCTCCACACCTTCCGCGGGCGCACCTTCGCGACGGCGATTGCGACCGCCACGACGGCGCCGCGGCTTGCGCGGACCTTCGGCGGCGGCGCCACCATCAGCGGACGGTGCCGTGGCGGTCGTCTGCACCGGAACCGCTACCGGCTGTTCGGCCGCTGCGGCCGCGCCGGCATCGATCGTCGCCGGCCTGGGCTCGCGCGGCGGACGCGCAGCACCCGCGCTGCGGCTGCCGCGACTGCGTTCGCCACTGCGGCTGGAGTCGGCGCCACGACGCGGCTTTTCACCCGGACGCGGCGGCACCACGTCACCGAACGCGGCGCTGTCGGCGGCGGCATTCGCGGCGAATTCGGCGTCGACTTCGCGCGGCTTCGGCATGACCAGCAAGGCCGGATCCATCGCAGCCACCGGGATGCTCTGGCCGATATAGGTCTCGATATCCGGCAACGACATTGCGTACAGATCGCAGGCGAAGCTGATTGCGTCGCCTTCGGCACCCAGGCGAGCCGTGCGCCCGATGCGGTGCACGTAATCTTCCGCGTCATGCGGCAGGTCGTAGTTGAACACGTGGCTCACGGCCGGAATATGCAGGCCGCGGGCGGCCACGTCGGTGGCCACCAGAATGTCGAGCTGACCATCCTGGAAACGCTGCAGCAGCTTCTGCCGCTTCAACTGGGGCACGTCGCCGGAGATCGCGCCCACCCGGCAACCGTGGCGCTTGACCCGGTCGGTGACGCGCTCGGCAGCGGCCTTGGTGTTGACGAAGATGATGCTGCGCGTGGGCTTGTGCAGGTCGATCAGGTTCAGCAGCAGCGGCATCTTTTCTTCCTTGGCCGGGAAGAAGACCAGCTGGCGCACCTTGTCGGCGGTAACGTTGTCGCTCTCCACCACCAGCTTCTCGGCCTCGTGCATGTGCTCGTAGGCCAGCTCCAGCACGCGATGGCTCAGCGTGGCGGAGAACAGCAGCACCTGGCGCTGCTCGCGTGGCGGCAGGCGGCGGAAGATGAAGCGCACGTCCTTGATGAAGCCCAGATCGAACATGCGGTCGGCCTCGTCGATCACCATCACCTCGACGCTGTTGAGGCTGAACACGCCCTGCTTGTGATAGTCGAGCATGCGGCCAGGGGTGGCGATGATGATGTCGCAGCCATCCTTCAGCTGCTGGCGCTGCTTGTCGTAATCCACGCCGCCGTAGATCAGCGCGGTCTTCAGGCCGGTGTGCTGGCCGATGTTGCGCGCATCCTTGTCGATCTGGATCGCCAGCTCGCGGGTCGGCGCGATGATCAGCGCACGCGGATCGCTGTCCTTGCGGTCGGCGACGGCCGGCGTGGTCAGCAGACGATTCATCAACGCGACCAGAAAGGCGCAGGTCTTGCCGGTGCCGGTCTGGGCCTGGCCGGCAACGTCGCGGCCGGCCAAGGCCAGCGGCAGGGTCATTTCCTGGATCGGCGTGCAGCGGGTGAAACCGCTGTCGTCCAGGCCCTGCTGCAGCAGCGGATGAAGATCGAAATTGGTGAAGAAGGTATCGGTGAGTACAGTTTGGGACATATGGGGAATTCGGGACCTTTGCCTGACGGCGGCGTGATGCGCTGCACCCGTTTGTGCGGCCGACATTCGGCGCGAAACGGTGCAGGACGGGTGCGCGATGCGCAGCGAAGCGGCTCAATGCCAGGTCAACAAGATCGCGCCGCGGTGGTGAGTCCGGATGGCAGAAACACAGCGCCTGTCGCTGCCGGATTTCTGCCATCAAGACTCTGCGACGCCGTATTTGCCGGCGGCCTGACAGGCGGTCTGGAGGACCACCCTTGAATCGTGCCCAGAGTTGCGCTGGAATGAAGACCTGCCGTCGTGGCAGGACCTGTTCCGGGCTCAACCCGCGCTTCGTGGGCGCCTGAGTGTAGCCGATGACGGCCCTGCGCGTCGTCAATCCTTGTTTTCCTGCCCCTGCCACCCCATTGTTCTCGACCTGCCAGTTCTGGCCCCCAGCCACGGAGATTCCCGGTGAGCGACCTGATTACCCATGTGAACGACGACGCCTTCGAAGAGCAGGTGCTCAAGTCCGAAACCCCCGTACTGCTGGATTTCTGGGCGGAATGGTGCGGTCCGTGCAAGGCCATCGCGCCGATGCTGGACGAGCTGGCCCAGCAGTACGAAGGCAAGCTGCGCGTGGTCAAGGTCAACATCGACCAGAACCAGCAGACCCCGCGTACGTACGGCGTACGCGGCATTCCCACCCTGATGGTGTTCAAGAACGGCAAGGTCGAGGCGACCCAGATCGGCGCCGTCAGCAAGGGCCAGCTGACCCAGATGATCGACAAGGCCATCTGATCCGGTTGTTGCCAACCCGTCACCCGCAGCCTGCCCGGCGCTGTCCGGCAGGCTCGCGAGGCTTTACGCCACACCACGACGGGTGCTAGATTCCTCGCGTCCGTCGGGACAGTCCTGTCCCCTTGCGCCTTCCGCGCGACGCACACCCTCCCTCCTGTAATTCAACGGCGCCCTGCGAGGATTGCCCGTGTCTGATACCGATAACAAAACCCCGAACGACGCCAAGAGCGCCGATGCCAAGCCTGTTGCCGAAGGCAAGCCCGAGCCGCGTACCCGTGCGCCGCGCCGTACCGCCGCCGCCATTGCGGCAGCGAATGCGGAGAAGGCAGCCGGCGGCGAAAAGGCCGCCGCACCGGCACCGGCACCGGCACCAGCACCAGCCCCAGCCCCGGCACCCGCTCCGGTGCAGGCCAGCCTGCCGGTGACGAACGCGGAACCTGCTGCACCGCGCGCTGCGCAGGAACCTCGCGAGAACGGTGGCCAACAGACGCCGCCCAGCCAGAACCAGGCCACGCCGAATCAGGGCGGGCAGAACCAGGCGGCGTCCGGCTCCAACCCGAATCAGGGCCAGAACGGCGGCCAGGGTAATGGCGCTCGCGAAGGTCGTGGCCGCCGCCGACGCAATGAGCGCGGTGATCGTGGCGAGCGCAATGAGCGCAGCAATCAGCCGCAGGGCCGTCCGCAGAATCATCCGCGACCCAACCCGAACGGGCTGCCGGTCGACGATGACAACGCCGATCCCGGCAGCAACGACCGGGTCATCAACCTGACCGAGCTGAAGCGCATGAAGGCGCCACAGCTGCTCGAATTCGCCGAGTCGCTGAACGTGCACGAAGGCGTCGCCCGCGCGCGCAAGCAGGACGTGATCTTCAACGTGCTGAAGGCACACGCCCGCTCCGGCGGTGGCATCTGGGCCGAAGGCGTGCTGGAAATCCTGCAGGACGGCTTCGGCTTCATGCGCTCGGCCGACGAGTCCTACCTGGCCGGTCCGGACGACATCTACGTCAGCCCCAGCCAGATCCGCCGCTTCAACCTGCGCACCGGCGACTACATCACCGGCCGCGTGCGGCATCCGAAGGAAGGCGAGCGTTACTTCGCCATGCTGCGGGTGGAGACGATCAACGGCGATCCGCCGGAAGCGTCCAAGAACAAGATGCTGTTCGAGAACCTCACCCCGCTGTTCCCGCGCAAGGCTTTCAAGCTGGAGCGCGGCAACGGTTCGAGCGAGGACATCACCGGCCGCGTGCTCGACCTGATCGCGCCGATCGGCAAGGGCCAGCGCGGCCTGATCGTCTCCCAGCCGAAGTCCGGCAAGACGATGATGCTGCAGAACATCGCCCAGGCGATCCAGTACAACCACCCCGAAGCGCACCTGATCATGCTGTTGATCGACGAGCGCCCGGAAGAAGTCACCGAGATCGCCCGCACCGTGCGCGGCGAAGTCATCTCCTCGACCTTCGACGAACCCGCCGTGCGTCACGTGCAGGTCGCCGAGATGGTGATCGAGCGGGCCAAGCGCCTGGTCGAGCACAAGAAGGACGTGATCATCCTGCTCGACTCGATCACCCGCCTGGCGCGTGCCTACAACACCGTGATCCCCAGCTCCGGCAAGGTGCTTACCGGTGGTGTCGACGCGAACGCGCTGCAGCGCCCGAAGCGGTTCTTTGGTGCCGCCCGCAACGTCGAGGAAGGCGGCAGCCTGACCATCATCGCCACCGCGCTGACCGAAACCGGCAGCAAGATGGACGAGGTGATCTACGAGGAGTTCAAGGGCACCGGCAACATGGAAGTGCACCTGAGCCGCCGTATCTCCGAGAAGCGCGTCTACCCGGCGATCGACATCAACCGCTCCGGTACTCGCCGCGAGGACCTGCTGATCGACCCGGACATGCTGGCCAAGATCTGGATCCTGCGCAAATTGCTGCACCCGATGGACGAGCTCTCCGCGATGGAGTTCATGCTCGACAAGATGAAGAACACCAAGTCCAACGACGAGTTCTTCAATTCGATGAAGCGGTAAAGAACCGGGAATCGGTATTGGGGAGTCAACCACGACTCCCCCGCTCCAACAAAACGGCGGCCCTGGGCCGCCGTTTTGTCTTGAATGCCATGCGCCCTGACCCAGCGCAAGGCGCGCTCCATCGGGCACTGATCCAATAGGCTGAGCGGCTCGGCTCCCACGACACCCCTTTTCGTGGCGCTGCGCCGCCCCCATAGTGTCGGCTCCCCCTGCGAGGCTTCGTCCGTGTCCATACCCAGCGCCGTGAAGAGCACCCCGATTTCGGGTCGCCAGCAGCTCACCGACTATCTTGCCGCGGGGGAAAAGCCGCGCGAGGCCTGGCGCATCGGCACCGAGCACGAAAAATTCGGCTTCCGTACCGACGATCTGCGTCCACCCACCTTCGAGGGGGATCGCGGCATCAAGATGCTGCTGGAAACGCTGGCCACCCGTTACGGCTGGGACGTGGCGCGCGAGGGTGAAAACCCCGTTGCGCTGTCACGCGAAGGTGCGTCGATCACGCTCGAACCGGCCGGCCAGCTCGAATTGTCCGGCGCGATGCTGGAGACCATCCACCAGACTTGTTGCGAAGTGAATTCGCACCTGAAGGACGTGCGCTCGGTCGCCGACGAACTCGGCCTGGGTTTCCTCGGCATGGGCTTCCAGCCGAAGTGGCGCCGCGACGAGATGCCGTGGATGCCGAAGGGCCGTTACAAGATCATGCGCGAGTACATGCCCAAGGTCGGCTCGCTCGGCCTGGACATGATGACGCGCACCTGCACCGTGCAGGTGAACCTGGATTTCTCGTCCGAAGCGGACATGATCAAGAAGTTCCGCACCAGCCTGGCGCTGCAGCCGATCGCCACCGCGCTGTTCGCCGATTCGCCCTTCACCGAAGGACGTCCAAACGGCTATCTGTCGTATCGCTCGCACATCTGGACCGATACCGACAAGGACCGTACGGGCATGCTCGACTTCGTCTTCGCCGACGGCTTCGGCTACGAACGCTATGTGGACTACATTCTCGATGTGCCCATGTATTTCAGCCTGCAGAACGGTCAGTATCTCGATCTCGCCGGCCAGGATTTCAAGAAGTTCATGACTGGCGAGCTGGCCGCGCTGCCCGGCACGCATGCCACCATGAAGGACTTCGCCGATCACCTCACTACCGCGTTTCCCGAAGTGCGCCTGAAGCAGTATCTGGAAATGCGCGGTGCGGACGGCGGCCCGTGGAATCGATTGTGCGCGTTGCCCGCCTTCTGGGTCGGGCTGCTGTACGACCAGGAAGCACTGGATGCCGCCTGGGAACTGGTCAAGGATTTCACCCCGGTGGAACGGCATGTCCTGCGCGACGGCGTGCCGAAGCATGCACTGAAGCTGCCGTTCCGCGGCGGCACGGTACGTGACCTTGCCGAGGAAGCACTGAAGATCGCCGCGCACGGACTCAAGCGCCGCGCCCGTCTCAACAAGCATGGCGCCGACGAAAGCATTTTTCTGGAACCGCTGATCGAGATCGTGCAGGCCAACCAGACGCCGGCCGAGCGAAAGCTGGAGTTGTTCCACGGCGCGTGGAACGGTAGCGTGGACCCGGTGTTTCGCGAGTTTGCCTACTGAAGGATTGACCATGCTTCGCAACCTGAGCCTCACCGTCGCCGTGCTTCTGGCGGTGCCGTCGATCACCTCGGCGGCCGCGAATGACACGGCGACGCCACAGCTCAGCCAGGGCGAATTCAACCAGTGCCTCGGTGGCCTGCACCACGACAGCCAGTTCAAGTCCATCGGTGCCGACACCTGGCGTCGCTTCACCACGAACCTGGCGCCGGACGGCAGCGTGCTGCCGAAGCTGGACAAGCAGCCCGAATTCACCCTGCCCGCATGGGATTACATCGCCATACTGGCGGACCAGGAGCGGGTGGCCGACGGACGCGCTGCCTATCAGAAGTGGCTTCCGCAGCTGCGCGAGATCCAGCAACGCTACGGCGTCGATCCGGCGATCGTCGTCAGCGTGTGGGGCGTGGAAAGCAATTTCGGCAAGAACACCGGTGGCCGGCCGTTGGTGCAGTCCCTCGGTACGTTGTCGTGCTTCGGGCGACGCCAGGCGTTTTTCCGCGGGCAGTTTGCCGCCGCGTTGATCATTCTGCAGAACGGCGACATCGCACCGTTCAAATTGAACGGGTCCTGGGCGGGTGCGTTCGGGCAGACCCAGTTCATGCCGGGTACGTTTCTGACCACGGCGGTCGATTTCGACGGCGATGGTCGTCGCGACCTGGTCGACAGCGTGCCCGATGCGCTGGCCTCCACCGCCAACTTCCTGCACCGCGCGGGTTACCGCAAAGGCGAGCCCTGGGGCATGGAAGTCAAGCTGCCGAGCGGCTATGCCGGTGAATCCGGGCGCAAGGGCAAGCACGATGTCGCCTACTGGTCCGCTCGCGGCATCAGGCAAACCAACGGTCAACCACTGCCGTCGACGCTGCCCGATTCCGGCCTGCTGTTGCCGACCGGCAGCGAGGGTCCGGCGTTCCTGACCGGCAAGAACTTCGACACGATCTACAGCTACAACGCCAGCGAGAATTACGCGCTGGCGATCGCCCAGCTATCCACCCTGGTCGACAACCACAAGACCGATATCGGCTTCGTCACTCCATGGCCCACCGATGACCCGGGCCTGTCGCGCGCGGAGAACCGCGAAGTGCAAAGCCTGCTGCTCAAGCGCGGTTACGACATCGGCGAAGCCGACGGGCTGATCGGCGGCAAGACGCGTGACGCGATTCGCGCCGAACAGCAGAAGCTGGGCATGCCGGTCGATGGACGCGCCGGCAAAAAGTTTCTTGCGGCACTGCACACGCAGCCTGGCTCCTGAGTATCAGTCGCCCGCGCCCATCATCGACCAGGCGATCGGCTCGCCGGCCCGCAACGGCTTGCAGCTCTCGCCTGCCAGCGGGTAGGCATCGGGTACCGTCCACGCCTTGCGCTCGAGCGTGATGCGCTCCTGATTTCGTGGCAGACGATAGAAGTCGGGGCCGTGGAAGCTGGCAAACGCCTCCAGCTGATCCAGCTTTCCCGCCTGCTCGAACGCCTCGGCATACAGCTCGATCGCCGCATGTGCCGTATAGATGCCGGCACAACCGCATGACGACTCCTTCGCCGAACGCACATGCGGGGCACTGTCGGTGCCCAGGAAGAAGTGCCCGCTGCCACTGGTTGCCGCCTTCACCAGCGCGGCACGATGCGTCTCGCGCTTCAGGATCGGCAGACAGTAATGATGCGGATTGATCCCGCCCTCGAAGATCGCATTGCGATTGAGCAGCAGATGGTGGGCGGTAATCGTCGCCGCCAGAGTGGCCGACGCCTGGCTGACGAAGTCGACTGCGTCACTGGTGGTGATGTGCTCCAGCACCATGCGCAAACCCGGAAACCGCTCGCGCAGCGGCATCAGGTGACGTTCGATGAAGACCCGCTCGCGATCGAAGATGTCGATCTGCGGATCGGTGACCTCGCCATGCAACAACAGCGGCAGATCATGCTGCTGCATTGCCTCGAGCACGGGATACACCCGCGACAACTCGCGCACACCCGAGTCGGAATTGGTGGTGGCCCCCGCCGGGTAGTACTTCACCGCAAACACGCTGTCGCTGGCCTTGGCGCGGGCAATTTCCTCGACCGTCGTGCTTTCGGTGAGATAGAGCGTCATCAGCGGCTGGAAACTTGAGTCTTTTGGCAGGCTCGCCAGAATCCGTGCTCGATAATCCTTGGCCTGCACCACCGTGGTCACTGGCGGCTTGAGGTTCGGCATCACGATGGCGCGGGCGAAGCGCTCGGCGGTGTGGCCGATCACGGAGGCGAGTGCATCGCCATCACGCAGGTGCAGATGCCAGTCGTCGGGGCGGGTGATTTCCAGGCGTGTCGGCGTCATGGCAGGCGAACTCGGATTTGCGATCAGATTTGCAATGGTATCGCGCGAGCGTGCTTAAGGGCCTGCGTACAGGCTGGCCAGCTTGAAACGCAGAGCTTTCGTCCTCCTTCGGAAGGCGCACGAAAGCTCTTGCGTCGGCGACGCACTGGGCTGCCACAGAAACTGAACCTGCCCCGACCTCCCAGCCTCCTTCCTCTGCTAATCGGAAGCTGTGGAGCGTTCGCGGGATATGCGCGCCTTCACGCTGCCACGATGAGTCCAGAACTTCCCCGTGTCCCCCAACAGGACGTACAACGTGGCCCGATAGGCGGCGACAATTCGACCGCAATGCAGAGAGCGTATCTTTCGATAGGCCCAAACCCACCCCTTTCTGTCTGCCGCTTTATTCATGGAGCCACCCCCTTGGCTGTCATGCATGGCGGGCATGCGGCATCGCGCGATCACATCCGTGACGCGCGCAAGGTCCGATGACCGTGATCAAATCGACGCAAAGATGGCGGCTTGCGCCGCCATCCGTATCGTCTCAAATGTGATGAACATCACACATCTGGATCTTAGCGGGTGCTTGCCAAACAAAGAAGCCCGCGCATGCCACCGGCGTGTCTGCATCAACGCTTTCTGTGCCTACTCTCTCAGCCAGCGTGCGGCGTCGACCGCGTAATAGGTCAGAATCGCATCCGCCCCTGCCCGCTTCATCGAAGTCAGCGACTCCAGCACCACCGCCTTCTCATCCAGCCAGCCATTCTGCGAGGCGGCCTTCAGCATCGCGTACTCGCCGCTGACCTGATAGACGAACGTCGGCACGCCGAACGTGTCCTTTACCCGGCGCACGACATCCAGGTACGGCAGACCCGGTTTCACCATCACCGCATCCGCGCCTTCGGCGATATCCAGTTCGATTTCATGCAGGGCTTCGTTGCTGTTGCCGACATCCATCTGGTAGGTGTGCTTGTTGCCCTTGCCCAGGCTGGCCGACGAACCGACCGCGTCACGGAACGGGCCGTAGAACGCGGAGGCGTACTTGGCCGAGTACGCGAGGATGCGGGTGTGGATGTGGCCGGCGTCTTCCAGCGCTTCGCGGATCGCGCCGATGCGACCATCCATCATGTCGGACGGGGCCACGAAATCCATGCCGGCGTCGGCTTGCGCCAGCGACATCTTGATCAGTGCCTCGACGGTGGGCTCGTTCATCACGTAGCCGGTGTCGTCGATCAGGCCGTCCTGACCGTGCGTGGTGTACGGATCCAGCGCGACGTCGCCGATCAGGCCCAGCTCGGGGTACCCGGCCTTCAGCGCGCGGGTGGCGCGCTGCATCAGGCCGTCGGGGTTCCAGGCTTCGGCGGCATCCTCGCTCTTCACCGACGAACCCGGCGAGGGGAACAGTGCCAACGCCGGAATGCCGAGGCGCATGCATTCGCCGGCCAGTTTCAGCAGCTCGTCGATCGACAGCCGATCCACGCCCGGCATCGATGGCACCGGCTCGCGCTGCCCCTCGCCCTCGATCACGAAGGCGACCATGATCAGGTCGCTGGCCAGCAGGGTGTGCTCGCGCATCAGCGCGCGGGAAAAGGCGTCGCGGCGCATGCGGCGCATGCGGATGGCGGGAAAGCTCATGGCGGATCCTGACGGTGGATAACCCCGCCATTTTAGGCTACATCCGCAGCTTGCTGCCGTGCTGCGACAAGGCGCTGCACCTTTCGCGACGAGCCCGGATACCTCGCCCTAACGTTTCCGGGAGCACGCTTGCCGCTGAGATCTGTCGAGGTTCCCGCCGGAGGAATCATCATGAACAAGACCAGGCCTGCCGCCTCGACGGTCAGTCGACCCTTGCCCTTTGGCGCGCGATACCTGGGGCCGCATGCGCCCGATGAAACGCTCGACGTGACCTTGGTGTTGCGCCGCAAGAACCCGCTGGAAGCGCTGGCACCTTCCACGTCGCGCAGTGCCCGGCACGCCGATTTCGTGGCGCGCTACGGTGCCGATCCGGCCGACGTGACGCGATTGCGCGACTTCAGTCGGCAACACGACCTGCACGAACTGGCCTGTGAGCCGGGACGGCGAACGCTGCAGTTGCGCGGTACCGCGCAATCGCTGCAGCAGGCCTTCGGCGTGCAGCTGGGGCAGTACGAGCTGACGCCCGGCGGCACGCCGTATGTCGGCGCCGCACACATACCTGCCCTGCCTGACCCGGCGGTGCTCGCCGTGCTGGGGCTGGACCGGCGCCCGGTCGCGCGGCCGCATTTCCGCATCGCGCAGGCCCAACCTGCCACGACGTACACGCCGCTGCAGGTGGGCCGGCTGTACAACTTCCCCGGCGGCGACGGCAGCGGCCAGATCATCGCGATCATCGAGCTCGGGGGCGGTTACCTAGCGGCCGACCTGGCTACGTACTTCAAGGGACTTGGCCTGGTCACGCCTGCCGTGAGCACGGTTTCCGTCGATGGCGGCAGCAACCAGCCGGGTGGCGACGCAGACGCGGAAGTGATGCTGGACATCGAGGTTTCCGGCGCACTGGCTCCGGCGGCAAAGTTCGTCGTCTACTTCACCACGAACACCGACCAGGGTTTCTACAATGCGATCTCGCAGGCCGCGCACAGCACCAGTCAGCCGGCCACGGTCATGTCGATCAGTTGGGGTGGCCCCGAGGACAGCTGGAGTGCGGCATCGCGCGATGCCATGGAATCCGCGCTGGAGGATGCGGTCGCGCTCGGCGTGACGGTGACCGTGGCGGCCGGCGACAGCGGTGACACCGACGGCGAGAGCGATGGCCTGCCGCATGTGGATTTCCCCGCTTCCAGCCCCTCCGTGCTGGCTTGCGGGGGCACGAAGCTGCTGGGCAGCGGCAGCAAGATCGGCAGCGAAGTGGTGTGGAACCAGATCGCCGGCAATGAGGGTGCCACGGGCGGTGGCGTCAGTGCCGTGTTCGCGCTGCCTGCATGGCAGGCAGGCTCGAAAGTACCGACCACCGCAGCCGGCTTCGCCGGACGCGGCGTGCCCGATGTCGCCGGTAACGCGGATCCCCTCACCGGCTACGACGTGCGCGTCGACGGCAAGAACGAAGTCATCGGCGGCACCAGCGCGGTGGCGCCGTTGTGGGCGGCGCTGGTTGCGCGCCTCAACCAGCAACTCGGCCATCCGCTGGGCGCTGCCCACGCCACCCTCTACGGCGCCGGCACGAAGGGGTTCCGCGACATCATCCAGGGCAACAACGGCGCGTATGCCGCCGGCCCGGGCTGGGATGCCTGCACCGGGCTGGGCAGCCCGAACGGAGTGGACTTGCTCGGCGCGCTGCAAGGGGCCGCTCCAGCTCCCGCGCCGGCGCCGGCTCACAAAAAGCACAAGAAGCCCGCGAAGCCTCCTGCCTCCGGCCACAAGCCGCCGAACGGCAAATCGTCGAGCTGACCGGCGCCCCATCCCTCGTCCACTATTCCGGATCCTCAGGAGTGCTGGACGATGGCCTGCATTCACGGCAGGCTTGCTGTCTTGCGCGCCCTCATGGAGATCCGATGCACGTTCCCGCCGCCCCCACCCTGCTCGTCGACCTCGGCGGCACCAACGTTCGTTTCGGGGTGGCCAACCCCTCGCACGACAAGCCGCTAATGACCGACAGCATCCGGCGCTACCGGGTGGCCGAGCACGACTCCCTGGTCTCCACCGCGAAGCAGTACCTCGCCGACACCGGGCTGGAAGTACGCCGCGCCATCGTGGCCGCCGCCGGTCGCATCGTCGACGGGGAGACGGTCAAGGTCACCAACAATCCGTGGGCGATCTCGGCGCACCAGACGGCCGCGGCTTTGCGACTGGAACGGGTTCACCTGGTCAACGATTTCGCCGCGCAGAGCATGGCGGTGACCCTGCTGCAAGGCGACGATCTGGTCGACGTGGGGCCCATGCCACGTCCGGTGATCGGGGCCGAGAAGGAGCAGACTTTCGCCATCGTGGGGCCCGGTACCGGCCTCGGCGTGGGCGGCCTGCTGGTCCGCCAGGGCCATTGCAGCGTGCTGCAGACCGAGGGCGGCCACGCCGGCTTCGCGGCGCATACGCCGGAAGACATCGCCATCCTCGATTACCTCAACCACAAATACGGCCGCGTCTCCAACGAACGGCTGATCTGTGGTCAGGGTCTGGTCAATCTTTACGACGCCATCTGTCACATGGTCGGTGCCACACCGGCAGATCTGAAGCCGGAAGACATTACCGCGCGCGCCAAGGATGGCAGCTGCCCGCTGTGCACGCGCACGGTGGAAACTTTCGCCGGCATTTTCGGCAGCGTGGCCGGTGACCTGGTGTTGACTCTGGGTGCATGGGATGGTGTTTACCTTACCGGCGGGCTGATTCCGATCCTGCTGCCGTGGCTGGAACGTGGCCGCTTCCGCGAGCGTTTCGAGGCCAAGGGGCGCTTCCGCGACATCATGGAAAAGGTGCCGACCCAGGCCATCATGAATCCCGAACCGGGCCTGCTCGGCGCGGCCGCGCTGGCGGCGCTGGAATCGGGTCGATCGCTGTTGCACAACTCCTGAACCGCCCCCTGACTTCGGAAGCCCTCATGCCTCGCCGCGATACCGCTTTCCTGTTCGACCTCGACGGTACCCTGATCGACAGCGTGTACCAGCATGTGCTGGCCTGGAAGGAAGCGCTGGACCGCGAAGGCGTGGAACTGTCGGTATGGCGCATCCACCGCAAGATCGGCATGAGCGGCGGATTGTTCGCCAACATGCTGTTGCGCGAGACCGGACTGGCCATCACCGATGATCGACTCGAGCGCCTGCGTCGCTGGCATGCCGAGGCGTTCAACCGTCAGCACGCGCTGGGAGCCGTGCGACCGCTGCCGGGAGCACGCGAGCTGCTTGATTACCTCACTGCGCAAGATATTCCGTGGGCGATCGCGACCAGTGGACGGATGGAAACCGCCGCGCCGAATCTGCAGGCACTTGGCGTGGACCCGGCGAAGGTGCCGGTGGTGACGCGCGACCAGGTGCGCCATGCAAAGCCCGACCCTGACCTGTTCATCGCCGCTGCCGATCGCCTTGGCGTGGACATCCAGCGATCACTGGTGATCGGCGACAGTGTGTGGGACATGCTGGCCGCGCAGCGAGCGCGTGCCCTGGGCGTCGGCGTACTGAGCGGCGGCTACGGCCTGGCCGAATTGCAACAGTCGGGCGCGTTCCGCGTCTACGATGATCCGGCCGATCTGCTGCGTCACGTGGACGAAGTCGCCGCCCGCGACTGAGCAGGCTCACTGCAGCTGAACCGTCATGCGGCAGCCAATGAAAAGTTAATCACCAGCATCACGCCACGCAGTAGGCTGCCGATCTGTCACGTCCTTACCGTCAAGGGAGCCGCCCATGCGTCGACTTCTCGCCAGCCTGCCATTCGCGTTGTTGCTCAGCGCGTGCTCGCCCGCGCCATCCCCTCCTTCGGCCACCGCGCAAACTGCGCCGGCCAATGCCGCCCTGGGCTCTCCCCAGTGGTATGCCTGGGTCGACCAGACGCTGTCTGTCACTGACAGCGATGGCCATGGCCCCGACCGCGGCTCGCCGGAGTGGAACCAGGCAGTGCAACGCAAACTGGGCCAGGAGGCGCCGCAATCGCAACCCGGTTCACCGGAATGGCAGCAATCGGTTGATGCGTTGCTGCGTACCCGCGCGGTCGGCCCGAAATAGCCGTCCATTGCCTGACATCCGCCGCCCGCGGCAGTTCATATCGACGCGCGATCGTCGACGCCCTGCGCGCCGGCCGTTCGAATTCGGCGTTGCGTCTGCGGCGCCGACATTCGGGCCATGTGTCCGGGAAGATGAGCTGGCAGGGGCGTAACCCGAAAGTTGATTTCGCCAGTCAGCCCGGCGCCAGCAGCGTATCCAGGTCGCTCTGGTCGAAGCTCAGTTTCTGCCGACTGCCGCCGCCTTCGAGCACGGCCGCGGCCAGTTCGGCCTTGCGCAGCTTCAACTCTTCGATGCGCTCTTCCACGGTGCCCGAGGTGATCAGGCGGAACACGAACACCGGCTTGTCCTGGCCGATGCGGTGGGCGCGATCGCTGGCTTGTGCCTCGGCCGCCGGATTCCACCACGGGTCGTAGTGGATCACGGTGTCGGCGGCGGTGAGGTTCAGCCCCACGCCGCCGGCTTTCAGCGACAGCAGGAACAGCGGTACGTCGCCGTTCTGGAAACGCTGGACCGGTTCGGCGCGATCGCGGGTCTCGCCGGTGAGCGTGACATAGCGAATGCGGCGGCGATCGAGCTCGGCGGCGATCAATTTCAGCATGCCGGTGAACTGCGAAAACAGCAGCACCTTGCGGCCTTCGTCGAGCAGTGCCGGCAGCATGTCCATCAGCAATTCGAACTTGGCCGATTCGTGCACGCCGCGTGCCGCTTCCAGTTTCACCAGGCGCGGATCGCAGCAGACCTGGCGCAGCTTGAGCAGCGCATCCAGCACCACGATGCCGGAATGCGAAATGCCGCGCTGCGCGATCACTTCCCGCAACTCCTCGGCAAGTGCCAGACGCAGGCCTTCGTAGAGTTCGCGTTGGCGGCCTTCGAGTACGACCCGACGAGTGATCTCGGTCTTCGGCGGCAGCTCGGTTGCCACCTGCCCCTTGGTCCGGCGCAGGATGAAGGGGGCAAGGCGCAGGTTCAGGCGCTGCTGGCATTCCTCGTCGTGCTGCTTTTCGATGGGCACGCGATAGAAACGCCGGAACGCGCTTTCGTCGCCGAGCAGGCCGGGTACGGCCAGATCGATCTGCGACCACAGCTCGCCCAGATGGTTTTCCAGCGGCGTGCCGGTAAGGCAGACGTAACGCGGCGTGCGCAGGCTGAGCAGGGCCCGCCGCGCCTGGGTCCGCGGGTTCTTCACCTGCTGCGCCTCGTCCAGCACGATCAACGCGAACGGCTGCTGGCGCAGCGCGACGACGTCGCGCGGCAACAGCGCATAACTGGTCAGCACGATGTCCTGCGCGCCCAGCTGATCAAATTCCTCGGCGCGCTGCGGGCCGTGCAGGGTAAGCACCTGCAGCATCGGCGCGAAGCGCGCGATCTCCGATTGCCAGTTCGGGATCAGGCTGGTCGGCACCACGATCAGCGCCGGCTGGGTCAGTGCGCCGCACTGCTTCAGCGACAGCAAGTGGGTGATCAGCTGCAGCGTCTTGCCCAGGCCCATGTCGTCGGCCAGCACGCCGCCCACGCCGGCTTCGGCCAGCGCGTTCAGCCAGCGCAGGCCTTCGCGCTGGTAGGGCCGCATCTCGACGGTCAGGCCTTCGGGCACCGCGTCGCTGGCGCGCTCGGCCGCGTCGCGCAGACGCTTGGCGAAGCCGAACAACGGCTCGGCGGCTTCCAGCTGGCCGCCGCCGGGCATGGCCGCGGCCAGTTCCTCCAACCGGCCCGCCTGCACCCGCGGCAGGTGAAGCTTCTTGCGCGGCTTCTCCAGGTATTCGGCCAGCGGCGCCAGCAACCCGCGCAACTCTTTCAACCGGATCGGCACGCGCCGGCGCGTGTCGACCGGTGCATACCACACGGCGTCTTCCGGCTCGTTGGGGGCCGGACTCAGGTTCAACTGATGCTCGGCCAGCGCCTGCGCCACCGCCGGCAGCAGGTTGTGTCGCTGCCCGTCCAGCTCGATGCCGATCTCCAGATCGAAGGCATGGTCGTCGGTATCCTCCACCGCGTGGCCGTACCAGCGCACCGGACCTTCCAGCACCTCGAACGGGAAACTGGGCGCGTATTCGATCTGGAAGTTCTCGACCTCCAGCTTGGGCCGCAACGCCAGCCAGCGCGCGGGCGTGTTGACCTCCAGCGCACCGGCATAGCCGGTGCCGGGGAACAGCCACGCATCGTCGGGCAGGGTTTCGGCGACATCCCAGGGCAACCCCTCGGTGTCCACGCCGGGAGTGAGTCCGGCACGTTCGAGCTGTTCCATGGCGGAAAGCTCTTCGGCGCGACGACGGTTGATCTCGACCAGCTCTCCGTTGCGCACGCGGCGTACCAGTGGTTCGCCACCGCGTCCAGGCAAACGCTCGCCCGCATAGTCAAAGGCGAGGCGTGCATAGCCCAGGGGCGGCGTACCGGCCGCCAACCGCGCATGGCGGGTCAGCGCGTGCAGAACCACGATCGGCCTGGGTGCCAGCTCGGAACGCAGCACTTCGCCGAATACCTGGGGCAACGGCACCCGGGTTGCCAGCCGGCTGCCACCCAGGCGCTGGCGCAGACGGCGACCGTGCTCGTGTTTCAGCAACGGCAGATCGAGCCAGCTTGTTTCCTCGGCAGGTGCCTCCAGGCGGCCCATCGTGGCGCGCTCGACATCGAGATACCAAAGACTGTCGATGCGCAGCAGACGCTGGTTGTGCGGCAGCACCGGCGACAGGCGCTGGCTGCCGTCCGGCTCCATCTGCCAATGCCAGTTGAGCTGGTGCGATTTGCCGCGCGACAAGCGCAACCCGGCCAGACCCCCGAGAAAGCTGGGCGCCGTATCGAGAATTTCGGCCAGCAGGGTATCGCCGACGTGTCCGGCCAGACGCGCGTAGCTGCGCCCCTTGCGGACGCTCTGCGGCAAACCGAGCATGGTGGCGGCCAGGCGTTGTTCGTGCGGCTGCAACGGCGACTGCGCCAGGTGTCGACTGTCGAGCGGGACCGGTCGCGCGTAGCGCCCGTGCTCGACGCTGCTGAGCAGCACCGGAGCCACCTCCAGCCGCATGAAGGCAGCGCCCTCTTCGGGCATCACTTCCAGAAAGAAACCGAGCACGCCGTGCTCGTCCGCCACGACCGGCTTTGGCGCAGCCAGCAGCCGTCGCCATGCCTGCGGCAAGGCTTCGTCGTCGCCGGGTGGCGCGCTGGCGACGTGCTGCTTTTCGTCCGGTTGCGGCATGCGCATGCGATCCGTGGCGACGACCAAAACATTGAGCTTAGCAGTGCGCGGGCAAGATGCGACCGTTGCGATCCGATGCCCGGCCAAAGCGGCCGGGTGCCGCGGGAAACTCAGACGTTGCCGAACAAACCGTGCGGGTATTCCGGCTTCTGTTCGCGTGCCATCAACGCCTTCAGGCCGTCGACCGGCGTCACTTCGCCATGCAATACGGCGCGCACGCCGGCGCTGATCGGCAGGTCCAGGCCATGCTTGTCGGCCAGTCGCGCCACCTCGTCGGCGGTGAGAATGCTCTCCACCACCTGACCGATCTGACGCACGGCCTCATCGATCGCGATGCCCTGCCCCAAGGCCAGCCCGAGGCGCCGATTGCGTGACAGATCGCCAGTGCAGGTCAGCACCAGATCACCCAGGCCGGACAGGCCGATCAGGGTCTCCGGCCTCGCGCCGAGTGCCACGCCCAGGCGCAGCATCTCGTTCATGCCGCGGGTAATCAGGCCGGCGCGGGCGTTGAGGCCCAGTTCCATGCCGTCGGCGATGCCGGTGGCCACCGCCAGCACGTTCTTCATGGCACCGCCAATTTCGGCACCGAGCACGTCGCTGCCGGAATAGGCGCGCAAGTTCGGTGCGTGCAGCAGCGTCGCCAGTTGCTGGGCGAAGGCCGCATCATCCGAATGCACGGTGACGGCACTGGGCAAGCCGGAGGCGACTTCCTTCGCAAACGACGGTCCGGTGACCACCGCCGCGGGGCGACCAGGCAGCTGTTCGGCGACCAGTTCGTGCAGGAAGCGGCCGGTACCCGGCTCGAACCCCTTGGTGGCCCACGCGATCGCGGTGTCCGCATCGAGCAGCGGGGCCAGCTCGACCAGCATGCTGGCGAACGCGTGGCTGGGCACCACGATCAGCACGATGTCGGCGCCGCGCACGGCGCGAGCCAGATCACTCTGGTAACGCAGTTCCGCCGGCAGCTCGATACCCGGCAGATAGCGCTGATTGACGCGACTGGCCGCCATCGCCGCCAATGCGTCACCGTCGCGCCCCCACAAGGTGGTGGGCACGCCATTGCGCGCGATCAATGCCGCCAGCGCCGTACCCCAGGAGCCGGCACCAAGAACGGTCAGTGTCGGGTGGTCAGGCATGGCCGGACTCAGCTGTTCAGTGTGGCCGGGGCTTCGTCGCCGCCCATCGCGCGGCGCTGCTGCTCGGCGAACAGCGCGTCGAAGTTGATCGGCTGCAGCAGGAACGGCGGGAAACCACCTTCCAGCACCAGCGACGAAATCACCTGGCGGGCATACGGGAACAGCAGGTTCGGGCAGTAGCTGCCGATGATGCCGGCCTGGTCAGCTTCGTTGAAACCGGCGATGCCGAACACGCCGGCCTGCTCCACTTCCGCCAGATACGCGGTGCGCTGGCCGATCGTGCAGGTCAGGGTCAGGCTGAGCACCACTTCGTACAGGTCGTTGCCGAGGTCGGTCGCCTTCTGGCCCAGGTTCAGCTGCACCTGCGGCTGTTCCTTGTCGTCGATCTCCTGGAAGATCTGCGGCGCATTCGGCGCCTCGAAGGAAACGTCCTTCACATAGATCTTCTGCATCACCAGCTGCGGCTGGCTGGACTGGCCGTTGGCCTGGTCGTGGGTGATCTCTTGTGCCATCGGGCGTTCCTCGAGTCGGGTCGTTGAGATAAAAGAGGACGATTGTTCCATACATCCCGGCCCTGCGCACGCCGACGCCGCCCGAAGCACGCCATAAAGATTGCGCAGAGCCTTGTTTTACTGCAACAATACGCGGCTCGCCTCTGTCGACCCGGTTTCTCCGGGCGGTCCGCCACGCGGTACGGACCTCACGATCATGCGTTGCACCAACTCCAGCATCGCGTGGCGCATGGCGCCGCTGGGCCGATCACACCCTGGCCAACGGGTGTCAAAAAATAATTACGGAGGTCGTCATGGCCCGTGTATGTCAAGTCACCGGTAAGGGTGTGATGAGCGGCAACAACGTCTCGCACGCCAACAACCGCACCCGTCGCCGCTGGTTGCCGAACCTGCATGAGCGTCGTTTCTGGGTCGCCAGCGAGAACCGCTGGATCAAGCTGCGCGTTTCCAACAACGCCCTGCGTACCATCGACAAGAATGGCATCGAGGCCGTGATTGCCGACATGCGCGCCCGCGGCGAAAAGGTCTGAGGATCAAATCATGGCAAACAAGACTCAAGACAAGATCCGCATGATCTCCACGGCCGGCACCGGCCACTTCTACACCACGCAGAAGAACAAGAAGAACACGCCGGAAAAGTTCGAATTCAAGAAGTACGATCCGGTGGTGCGCAAGCATGTGATGTACAAGGAAGGCAAGATCAAGTAATTGATCACCGCCCCGAAGAAAACCCGCCCCTGTGGCGGGTTTTCTTTTGCGCGCTTGCCGGGCCGGCGACGGCCCCGCATCATCGCCGGATGCACCCTGCCCCTTTCACCGCCTTGTTTCCCGACCTGCTTGGCGCGACCACGTGGCGCGACCTTCCGCCGGCCGTACGGGCCATGCATGGCTCCGCGCCGCTGCTGCACGCGCGCGGCACGGCCGATATCGCCGGTGCCGAACACTGGCCCGCACGCTGGCTGCGCCGTTGGCTGGGGCTGCCATCCCCCGGCCCCGCCCAAGCCCTGGCATTGACCATCGAACGCCAGGGCAAGCGCGAAATATGGACGCGGCGCTTCGCCAGCCAAAACATGCGTTCCACGCTGGGGCGCCGTGCCGGCTCACCCCTGCTGTACGAGAGCCTGGGGCCGGCCAGACTGGGCTTTGCGTTGCGCCATGACGGCGACGCCATCGACTGGCAATTGCACTCCGTGCATGTGTTCGGCCTGCCCTGCCCGCACGCGTTGTGCGGCCAGGTGCTTTCGCGCAGCGGCGTTCGCGAGGGTCGCTACCACTTCAGCGTCGACGTGCGGCTACCGTGGCTGGGTCAACTGGTGGCGTACCAGGGCGTGCTGGAACCTTCATCGCATGCGCCGACGCCTGATGAGCACTGAAGCCGCGCCCGCGGTGATCGTGTTCGACGGCGTCTGCCTGTTGTGCAGCCGCTGGGTGCACTTCGTGTTGAAGCACGACCGCACCGGCCGCTACCACTTTGCCTCCATGCAGTCCGCCAGCGGTCGCGACCTGCTGCTGGCGCACGGACTGGACCCGGACTCGCCGCTATCGTTCCTGCTGGTCGACGGCGATAATGGCTACACCGATACCCGGGCGATCATGCGGATCCTGCAGGGGCTGGGAGCGCGCCGCTGGCGCTGGCTGGGTCATGCGTTGCGGCTGGTGCCTCGTCGGGTCCGCGATGGCAGCTATCGGTTCGTGGCCCGCCATCGCTACCGGCTCTTCGGACAGAGCCGAAGCTGCTTCCTGCCCACGCCCGAGCAGCGCGCCCGCTTCAGATCGTAAGCATTTCCAACTGCGTGTCTATCGCGAAACCGTCGAGTGCCGCCAGCGTTTCGTCCAGCGTGAACAGGCCCATGCACGGCATCGCCCCGGGCAGCGCAAGCTTGCCGTCGGCGAGCTTGCGCGCGAGCACGACGGCCGGGGTGGCGGGAATCTGTGGACCATCGCCGGCTCCCGCACGCAAGGACCAGCGCAGCCGCAACGGCCGTCCCTGAGCGTCGTACCCCGCCATTTCCACCAACATGCCACCCACGTCGCTGCCGACGTCGATGAACCATTCGCTGGCTCGGCGCAATCGCGTGGCATGGCGCGCCAGGTCGCGGACCAGACCGAGCCGCACCAGCCACGCCGCAGCGAGCGTGCCGAAGTGCAGCAGCCCCAGCTCCAGGCCGGCGCGAAAAATCACCGTGCGCACGCCGGGATAGCGCGACGGAAACAGCTGCAGATCCGGGACCTCGCACAGACCGACCCAGCGCCGCCCGAACGGAAACACGGGTCGGCGCGTCAGCATCCAGCCATGACCGGATTGCCAGCGGCCGTCGCGCCAATATTTCACCGGCCTGCCGCAGTAGCCGAGGATCGCCGCCACGGTGGCATCGCCGCGTGGCGTGCGATTGCCAGGACTGATCGCATGCTCGATGGTGTCCAGCACGGCAAACCGCGACAGCAGGCTGTCCACCACCGCGCTGCTGATGGCCGGCACGGTGGACGCGCCGCTGACCAGCAAGCGTCCGGCGGCTTTCGCCCGGCCGTCCAGACGGCCAATGCCGCCGACGAAGTCACGCCCGTCCGCAAGATCGATATAGTCGCTGCCGCAGGCCAGGCACGCCTCGGCGACGCGATAGTCCTGCTGCTGAAACGGCCCCGCCGCGTGGATCACCAGCTGCGGTCGCCATGCAGCAAGCGTCTTCTCCAGATCCGGTGCCGTGACGTCCAGCGAGGCCACCTGCACCGCTCCATCGCCGAGTGCATCACGCAACACCGCCAGGCTGTCCGCATGCCGACCCGCCAGCGTGAGCCGGAAGCGGGGATCCCCGGCCAGCTGGCTGGCGATCCGTGAACCGAATACGCCACTGGCGCCGATCAACACTACGTGCAAGGCCATTCCATTCCTCGTCGGCATCCCCAAAAACAAAACCCGCCGAGCGGCGGGTTTTGCTGGAACACGGTCGTTGCGATCAGGCCGCGGCGACGCTGTAGCCCTTGAGCCGCTGGGCAAATTCCTGCAGGGAACGAATGCCGCTTTCTTCGGCCTCGTGAATCCATTGCTGCAAGCCCTTCAGCGCCTGCTCGGCGCCACGCTGTTCCATCAGCGCCACCAGACGAGTGCGGAAATCCACCACGATGGCCAGCGTCGGTCGCTTGGCCAGCACGACCTGCAGGCGATCGCGCCCTTCGCTGTCCAGCCAGCGTCCGCCATCGGCCAGGGCCCGGCGCAGGCGACGCGGAACGGACTTGATGCTTTCGCCGGCGTGCTGTGCCTCGTCGCCGATGGTCGGCACGATCACTGCGCGGTAATAGTCGGTCATCGCATGGAAGCGGTGGGTCAGCACGGCTTTCAGCGTATCGGAGTCAGGCAGACGCACATTCGGGCGAACATCCAGCGACGGCGCCACGCGCAGCACCTTGGCCAGACCGACGGCACGCAAACCGCAAATGGCCGCCCAGCCGATGTCGAATTCCCACTTGCGCAGGGCGAACTTGGCCGAACTGGGGAAGGCATGGTGATTGTTGTGCAGCTCTTCACCGCCGATCCAGAACGCCCACGGGATCAGGTTGCGCGCGGTGTCGGCGCTTTCGAAATTGCGGTAGCCGGCCCAATGGCCGATGCCGTTGACGAAACCGGCGGCCCAGAACGGGATCCAGATCATCTGCACCGCCCACAATGCCGCACCGATCACGCCGAACAGCGCCACGCTGATGACCAGCATCAGGGCCGGGCCCCAGTACGGGTGTGCGCCGTAAACGTGCTTTTCGACCCAGTCGTCGGGCGTGCCGCGACCGTACTGCTCCATGTCCTGCTTGTTCTCGCAGGCGTCGCGGTACAGCGACACGCCGTCCCAGAACACCTTCTTGATGCCGTAGATCATCGGGCTGTGCGGGTCGTCCACCGTCTCGACCTTGGCGTGGTGCTTGCGATGCACCGCCACCCATTCACGGGTCACCATGCCGGTGGTCAGCCAGCCCCAGAAACGGAAGAAGTGCGCCAGCGCCGGATGGAAATCCACGCCACGATGGGTCTGGCTGCGATGCAGGTACAGAGTCACCGTGAAGATGGTCAGCTGGGTCATCACCAGCATGTACACGGCGATCTGGCCCCAGCTTGCGCCAGTCAGACCATCGTTGAGGAAATTGATTACCGCGTCGAACATGGAAGGCACCGGAATAAGAGACAAGTCAGTGTAAATGAGGGGTTTCCGTACCCGCCAGCATGGCGCTGACCACGAATGATAGCAGTCGGTCAAGCGCCGGACGCTAAGGTGACGTTATTCACGGGCACCGCCTGCGCCTGTTGTTTAACCATGGGGGCGCCATGACAATCACGCAATGACCACCATCGTTCCCGCCTCTCCGAAGACCGTGCTGCAACTGGACCGCCTGAGCCGCCGACGCGCCGGCCGGCAGGCCGTGCAGGACCTGACCTTGTCGCTGCACGGAGGCCAGGTGATGGGCTTGCTGGGCGTGAATGGCGCGGGCAAGTCGACCACACTCTCGATGATCGCCGGTGCGCTCAGACCCGACAGCGGTGGCATCAAGCTGAACGGCGAAGATTTTCTCGAGCATCCGGAGCTGGCCCGCACGCAGATCGGCTGGCTGCCGGAACGGGCGCCGGTTTGGGCCGAACTCAGCGTCGAGGAACATCTGGACGCGCATGGCCGGTTGCGAGGGATGAGCGGCGGCGCATTGCGCCAGGCGCGCACGGCGATCATCGAGCGGCTGGAGTTGCAGCCGTTGGCGCGACGTCTGGCAGGCGTGCTGTCGCAAGGGCAGCGGCAGCGGCTCGGATTGGCTTGCGCGCTGTTGCATCGACCCGGCTTGCTGGTGCTGGACGAGCCGGCCAACGCGCTGGATCCGGTGCAGGTGGCGGCCCTGCGAACCTTGATCCGCGAACAGGCCGCCGCCGGCACCGCGGTGATCCTGTCGACCCACTTGCTGGCGGAAGTGACCGCGGTCTGCGACCGCGTGGCCATCCTGCACGAAGGCACGCTGCGCCATGATGGCGCGGTGCATGCGGATGACCATGCCGCGCTGGAGCAGACCTTTTTCGCAGTCGCGATGAGCGGCAGCAACGCCCCGGCGCGCGCCGCATGAGGCTGCTGGCAGTGACACGCTTGGAGTGGCGGCGCTTGCTGGTCCGTCCGCTGGCCTGGGTACTGGCAGCACTGACGCTGGCCTGGCTGGCATGGAACTTCACCTTGCTGCTCGGCGGCTTCCTGGCCGGGCAGATCCAGCGTGCCGCGCAACCTGACGGCCCGGGCTTCATCGATCTGGTTGGCGTGCCGCTGCTGGGACAACTCGCCCAACTGGCGTTCCTGGTGGTGCCGCTGCTCGGCATGTCGGTGATCGCCGGTGAGCGTCGCAACGGCACCTTGCCGCTGTTGTTTGCTGCCGGGGTACCCGCCTCACGCATCGTGCTGGGCAAATACCTGGCCGTCCTGGGCTGGCTGCTGCTGTGGCTGGCACTGACCCTGGCGATGCCGCTGGTGCTGATGCACGCCACCCACGTCGACTGGGGCAAGCTCGCCGCCGCGACTTTGGGCCTGGCGCTGATGCTGGCTACGCTCGCCGCGATCACGGTGGCGTGTTCCAGCTTCGCGTCGCACCCGGCCATTGCGGCCGCCGCCGCGCTGATCATCGCGCTGGCGCTGTGGGGAGTGAACCTCGGCGCGCAAATGGCCGGCATCAATGGCGGCGTCATCAACTGGATCGCGATGAGCACCCATTTGCAGCCCTTGCTGCGGGGACTGGTGTCGAGCGCCGACATCGCGTGGTTCCTGCTGCTCACTGCCTTGTCGCTGGTGCTCGCCACTCGCCGACTCGACGCTGACAGGGGGCGTGGCTGATGCGACATATCTTCAGACGTCTGGACGGCTGGTTGTTCACCGCATTGCTGCTGGTGGCGGTCGGCGCACTCGGCTACTTCACCACGCGTTACGCGACTCAGGCCGACTGGACGGCCAACGGCCGCACCGGCCTGTCCGCGGAAAGCCGTGCGGTGCTGGCGCAGATGAAAGGCCCGGTCGAGATCGTCAGCTACGCCAATCCGCAGGGCAACCTGCGCCAGACGGTCGCCGGCTTCATGCAGCGCTATCAGGCAGCGAAAGCGGATCTCAGCCTGCGCTTCGTCGACCCGCAGCTGGATCCGGCGAAGATGCGCGAACTGGGCATCACCGTCGACGGCGCGTTGATCCTGCATTACCAGCATCGCGAGCAACGACTCGACGAATTGTCCGAGCGCAGCCTGACCAATGCGCTGGAGCGGCTGTTGCGCGGCAGCGATCGCATCGTGGCGTTTGTCACCGGTGACGGTGAACGTCGCGCCGACGGCCAGGGCAATGGCGACCTGGGTACATTCATCAAGCAACTGGAAAGCCGCGGCATGCGCGCGGTACCGCTGAATTTCAGCCAGGTCAGCGGTGTCCCGGAGCATACGGACCTGGTGGTGCTGGCCAGCCCGGAACTGGCCCTGCCCCCGGCGGCCGTGCAGGCCTTGGTCGCTTACGTGCAGAACGGCGGCAATCTGTTGTGGCTGACCGAGCCGGCGAACGATGACCTTGGCCTCAAGCCGCTGGCCGCGACGCTCGGCGTGCGCGTGCTGCCCGGGGTGCTGGTGGATGGTTCAGGCGCGGCGCTGGGCCTGCACGACCCGCGCCTGCTTGCGCTGGGCAACTACCCGCCACAGGCGATCACCCGCGGGTTCACCCTGACCACGTTGTTTCCGCAGACCTCGGCGCTGGCGCAGCTTGACCAGAGTGGCTGGGCGTTTGCGCCCTTCCTGCGCTCCGGCGCGCAAAGCTGGACCGAGTTCCACCCGATCGATAACGCGAAGTCTTCGGACATCCGTTTCGATGCCGACGCGGGCGAGCTGAAAGGTCCGCTCGACTTCGGCTTCGCGCTGAGCCGACTGTCGCCCAGTCCCGACAAGAGCGAACAACGGGTGGTGGTCATCGGCGACGGCGACTTCCTTTCCAACACCTTCCTCGGCAACGGCGGCAACCGCGCACTGGGCGAACGCGTGTTCGACTGGCTGCTGGGCGACGACAAGCTGGTCAACATGCCGCCTCGTGGCGCACCCGATCGCCTGTTGCAGATAACGCAGGGGGAATTGAACGCGCTGAGCTTCGGCTTCCTGATCGCGCTGCCGTTGCTGCTGCTGCTGATCGGTGGCGCCATCGTGTGGCGCCGGCGGCGGCGCTGAGTCATGAAGCGCGCGCAACGCCAAACGCTTTTCCTGCTGCTTGCAGCGGGGGTGCTGGCCGTCCTGACCGGCTGGCAACTTCATCATGATGCCCAGGCCGAAGCCGGCAGCCTGACCACGCTGGAGCCGGTCACCATCACGCAGATCAGCCTCAGCTTGCCGGGCGATGCGCCGCTGCATTACGAAAGGCGCGGCGACGGCCACTGGTGGCGAACCGATGAAACGCCCCATCGCGTCGCTGACGACGACCGCCTCAACGACCTCACCGACATCGCCGCGGCCCACGTGCTGAGCTGGCGTGCAGCCGGCGACTTCGAGCCGGCGAAGATCGGGCTGGCGCCGCCCCGTGCCGTGCTGGTACTGAACGGAGAAAAGCTGGAATTCGGCGAGAGCTCGGTCACCGGGCCGCAACATTACGTGCGCGTTGGCGATCGTGTCGCACTGGTGTCGTCGCGCTACATGCCGCGCTCGCCCGCGGTTGCCGTCACCGAACTGCACTGAGGGCAGAACCGCATGCCTGAACTGCCCGAAGTCGAAACCACCCGGCGCGGCATCGCGCCCTATCTGATCGGTCGCCGCGTGACCGGGGTGGTCCTGCGTCGCCCGGATCTGCGCTGGCCGATTCCTGACGAGATCGGCGCGCTGCTGCCTGGCCAACGCATCGACGCCGTGGAGCGCCGCGCGAAATACCTGCTGCTGCATACCGAAGCCGGCAGTGCGCTGCTGCATCTGGGCATGAGTGGCGTATTGCGGGTGCTGCCGCCGGATGCACCGGTGGGCAAACACGACCACGTCGACATCGCGCTGGAACGCACGCCGGCGCAGGCACCGCGCATCCTGCGTTTCACCGACCCGCGCCGCTTCGGCTGCCTGCTGTGGCAGGCGCCGGGCGAAACCCACGAATTGCTGGCCAGGCTGGGCCCGGAGCCGCTGACCGACGCGTTCGATGGCGAGCTGATGTGGCATCGATCACGCGGACGGACCGCCGCGGTGAAACTGTTCCTGATGGACAACGCCATCGTGGTCGGCGTGGGCAACATCTACGCCAGTGAAGCGTTGTTCTACGCCGGCATCGATCCACGCCGTGCCGCCGGCAATATCTCGCGGCCACGCTACGCGCGACTGGCCTTGGAAGTGAAACGCCTGCTGGCCTGGGCGATCGAGCGCGGCGGCACGACATTGCGTGACTTCATCAGTCCCGACGGCGCGCCCGGCTATTTCTTCCGCGAACTGACGGTCTACGGCCGCACTGGAGAGCCATGCCGCGTGTGCAACACACCGATCCGCCAGGTCACCCTGGGCCAGCGTTCGACATTCTGGTGCCCGCACTGCCAGACCTGAGGCGGACGGATCAACATTCAACGCTTCCCGTCGAGAGCCGTAAACACATCCCCGACGGCACGCGTGCAAAACAGGCAAGGCAGCTCGCCCCCTGCCTGCCGCCGACACAGGACACGCATTACCATGCGCCTTCTACACAAGCTGATCGCCGCTCTCGTCCTCGGTGCAAGCGTTGCCGTGCTCCCGGCCATGGCGCAGTCGTCGGACGAAAGCCTGCAGATCGCCGTGCTCAACAACAGCCAGATCGTGGCGGCGCACCCCGACCTGCTTTATCGCGATCTCGGCGTACGGGCCTATCAGGCAGGAGACAAGCAGAAGGCTGTGATTCTGTTGCTCAAAGCCGCAAGTTATGCCGACAAGCCGGCACAGGCGATGCTTGCGGCAATGTACTGGAATGGCGATGGCATCGCGGCAGACCGTCCGCGTGGTTATGCCTGGCTGGACCTGGCCGCCGATCGTGGCTACAAGGATCTACTGATCCAGCGCGAGAAATATTGGGCAGAACTCAGCACGTCCGAGCGCCAGCGCGCGGTCAGCGAAGGGCGCCGGATCTATGCCGAATACAATGACGAGCAAGGCTTGCGCAAGCTCGACCAGGTATTGCAGCGGGGAGCCAATCAGGCGACGGGAAGCCGCACCGGGTTCGGCGGCGGCAACCTGACGGTCCGGATGCGTGGCGGCAAAGCGGGCCCTTCGCTCGCGCCCGCCCTGGATGGCGGACCCACCGTTTTGGGTGGCACACCGGTTCGCGGTACCGACTACTACTCACCGATGTTGTGGTCGGCCGCGCCCTACGCGAAGCTGAAGGACCGCGTGTGGGAATATGCGCACCATGAAATGGGCAGGGTCGAGGTGGGGCCATTGCAGAGCTTGCCGGCAGCACCTGCATCGGACAGCAAGTAGCGCCTTCATCGCGGCGCTTCGGCTGCCTGCTGTGGCAGGCGCCGGGTGAGACCAATGAATTGCTGCCAGCCAAGCTGGGCCCGGAGCCGCGGATGGACGCATTCGATGGCGAGCTGATGTAGCGGCTTTCACGCCATCGTGCGGCCGCGGTGAAATTGTTCCTGATGGACAACGCCATCGTCATGGGCGTGGGCGAGGCGCCGTTCTACGCCGGCATCGATCTGCGTCGACGTTCTGGTGCCCCGCCGCCAGTGTTGAAGCAGGGCTGCGTTCGGCTGCCCATCGTTTCCTTTTGGAAACAGACTGACTTCGAGTTACGGGCTAGCCAAGCCGCCATATGGGCCTAACCTGTCGGCCATGAATCGCGATATTGCGCGAACAAGGCGATGAAGAGGAAGTCCAGGCCGGCCGGCTCATGCAAAATGGCCCGATGTCGACTGTTTCCCTGAAGCGCCTGTACGCATCGCGATTCCCATGCATCGAACCCCACATGCCCGAGGAATCACCATGAACAGCACCCTGATCGAAAAGCTCAAGCAGCGCCGCACCCAGTACGCACTGGGCAGGAACGTGTCGCTGGACAAGGACGCTCTCACCGCCCTGATCAAGGAAGCGATCCGGCATACGCCGTCCTCGTTCAACTCGCAGAGTTCACGTGCGGTGATCCTGTTCGGCGAGCAGAGCGAGAAGTTCTGGGAGCTGACCAAGCAGGAGCTGGCCAGGATCGTGCCGCCCGAAGCGTTTGAACCGACCGCCGCCAAGCTGGACAGCTTCGCCGCCGGTGTCGGTACCGTGTTGTTCTACGAGGATCAGTCCGTGGTGACCGGTCTGCAGGAACAGTTCGCGCTGTATGCGGACAACTTCCCGGTCTGGTCCGAGCAGGCCGGCGGCATGGCCCAGTTTGCGGTCTGGCTGGCACTGACCGAGGCCGGCGTGGGCGCCAGCCTGCAGCACTACAACCCGGTGGCGGATGACGCGACACGGCAGGAGTGGAACGTGCCGACGTCCTGGAAGCTGCGCGCACAGATGCCGTTCGGCTCACACGAAGGCGGCTTTGGCGAGAAAGGCTTCATGGACGACAGCCAGCGTTTCATCGTCAAGGGCTGAGCCATGGCCTGACGCGCGCAAAGGGCGACACCACGGTGTCGCCCTTTGTCGTGCTGGCAGCCGCGCCTACTGCGGCCAGTGGAACGCAATATGGCTGTTGTTGAAGTCGGGATCGTCGAGGCTGCCACCGGGTTGTGCAACCAGACCCTCGGCCAGGCCATCGACCTCCAGCTCCTGGCCGGCGTGGAAGTTCGCACCCAGCGACAACAGTTCCACCAGCCGTTCGCACAGCACGCCGGCGCGATCGATGTCGCTCTCGGGCACGTTGCGCAAGCTGATGTCCGCGCGGCCGAATTTGCGCATGCCGCGGGTATGGATCCAGGAACGATCGGCGCCTTCATCGCCACTGCGCAGGATCAGCACATGGTTGCGCGGCGGTGCACCGCCCTTCACCAGGTAGTGCCGGCGCCAATGCTCGGCGTCGAACAGGGTGAGGATCTGCGGGTCCAGGATGGTGGTGCCGCCCACGTCGAGCATGCCGGCCAGCACACCCATCGTGTCGCGCAGGTAATCCAGGCTGGCAGCATCCTTGAGCACCCCACGCACTACCAGCACCTCCGGCGCGATCCGCGCACTTTCGCAGGCGGCCGGCGTGTCTTCCTTGAGCAGCTTGCCCAGCGCGCCGCTCAGCGGATAGCCCTCCCACTGGCGCAGCACCGCATTCTGAAACCGCTGGATCTCGACGCCGGCCGGCAAGCCGGGGCTGCCGTAGCGCGGTGACGGGATCAGCAGCTCCGGCTCGAACTTGCCGAACACGTAGAACTGCAGGACCGCCTCTTCGTCGCTGCCCTGCCAATAGGGGCGAGGCCAGCTGGCGGGTGGGGTGGCTTCGTTCATGCGGATTCCTTGAGGGACTTCGTGATTCGGTTCATTCGCGCTCGCCCAGCGGCAATACGGTCTGCTGCAACTCGATGCGACCCTGCCCGGCGCTGATCTTCTTGAACTCGGCGCGACTCACCGAGACATAGCGGTCGTTGCCGCCGATCTCAACCTGCGGGCCGTCGGTCACCACGCGCCCCTGCTCGTCCACCCGCACCACCATGGTCGCCTTGCGCCCGGTGTGGCAGATCGTCTTGATCTCTTCCAGGTTGTCGGCCCACGCCAGCAGGTGACGGCTGCCTTCGAACAATTCGCCGCGGAAATCCGTGCGCAGACCGAAAGCCAGCACCGGAATGTTCAGCCGATCGACCACGTCGCTGATCTGCCAGACCTGTGACTTGGTGAGGAACTGCGCCTCGTCGACGAACACACAGTGCAGCGGTCCGCGCGCGGCGATATCCGCATCGACCAGGGCGAACAGGTCCTCGTCACCGGCAAAGCGTCGCGCATTCGCCTTCAGCCCAATCCGCGAGGCCACCACGCCGTCGCCAAAACGGTTGTCCAGCGCCGGCGTGAGGATCAGCGTGCGCATGCCGCGCTCGTGATAGTTGTACGCACTCTGCAGCAGGGTGGTGGTCTTGCCGGCGTTCATTGCCGAGTAATAGAAATAGAGTTTGGCCATGGGCGTGTGCTGGTGTAATGACCATGCATGGTAACGCGGACCGGCCGCGGTTCATCGCCCTGCCCGAACCGCGCGCAAGCCCAGGCACCTGCCCCGACCCTCCCCGGCGTGTGCCGGGGAGGAAGCAAGCTCAGGCCTTGTCCAGCGGCGTGTTGCCGCCGGTGAACTGTGTGCGTGCCTGGTCCAGCCGATAACGGTGCTCGGCACGCCAGCGACGCCAGTCGCGCAGGCCGCAGATCGCATAGACCAGCTTGAACAGCTTCAGCCGCCACAACACTTTCGGCGTATCGAACAGGTCGCCGGCCAGCATCGAGATCACGCCCTGTTCCAGCTGCCAGGTGTTGCGCGGCTGGCGGAACATCTGCTGCATCACCGGACCATTGAAGCGGTAGATGAAGAACGAGAAACGTGCCATCGCGGCCCGCTGCCGCTTTTCCAGCCGGCGCATCCGCCGCGTCTCGCAGGCCGGATCGCGCAACGCGGCGTCAACCACCTCCACCGCCTTTTCCGCGCCACTCATCGCCAGATACACGCCGGAGGAGAACACCGGGTCGAGGAAGGCAAACGCATCGCCGACCAGAATCCAGCCCGGTCCGCCCATGCAGGTGGAATCATAGGAATAGTTGCCGGTGACCCGCACCTCGTCGTCGATCAGCTCGGCATGCCGCACACGCTGCCACAGCGCGGGGCTGAGCTTGAGCGTGTCCAGCAGGAACTCGACGGTGCGGCCCTTGCGCTGCTTGAGGTACTCCGGCCGACACACGGCCCCGACGCTCATCACCCCGCCCGGCAATGGAATCATCCACATCCAGCCGTGCTCGAAACTGTAGATGCTGATGTTGCCCGCATCTTCCCCGGCACGTGTCTCGGCTCCGCGAAAGTGGCCAAAGATCGCCGCGCTCTGATGCTGGCTGTTCTTGCGCCGCAGTTTCTTCTTCGCCGACAACAGCGCATCACGACCGCTGGCATCGACCACGTAACGCGCCTGGATCGTGTAGTCGCGACCATCGTCGGCATGCACCTGAAGCAGGCTTTCGCGCGGCCCTCGCTGCTCGAACGATCGCACCTCATGCCCCTCACGAGCATCCGCGCCGCATTCGCCGGCGTGGTGGTACAGCATCTGGTCGAAATCCTGCCGCCACACCTGGTAGGCATGCGGCGGACTCTGCCCGATCGCGCGCGCAAACGCGTAGGTGTTGTAGCCGCGCTCGTTGTCCGCCTCGAAATCCGCGCCGGGCTTGAACACGCCCATCGCCCGCACCTTGTCCAGCACACCCAGGCGCTCGAACACCGGCAGGTTCATCGGCAGCAGCGACTCGCCAATATGGAAGCGCGGGTGATGCGCCTTCTCCAGCGCGATCACCTTGTAGCCCTTGCGCGCCAACAATGCCGCTGCGGTGCTGCCCCCCGGGCCGCCCCCGATCACGACCACATCGCACTGCTCCACCTGATTCCCCACATCCTGTTCCGCCATGCCTCTCCCCAGCGACTGTCCGGAGACGATTATGGCTGAAGCGCGCCGGTACGCCAGCCTCGCTCTGCTAACATCGGCCTCCGCATCACGCACTGTTCCGATCCATGCTCAACCCCCAACAACTGGCCGCCGTCGAACACTGCGAGGGGCCACTGCTCGTGCTGGCTGGCGCCGGCTCCGGCAAGACCAGCGTGATCACCCAGAAGATCGCGTACCTGATCCAGCGCCGCAAACTCAGCGCGCACAAGATCGCCGCGATCACCTTCACCAACAAGGCCGCGCGCGAGATGCGCGAGCGCGTGGCCAAGCTGGTCAGCAGCGAGGACGCCGCCGCACTCACGGTCAGCACGTTCCACGCGCTGGGCTTGAAGTTCCTGCAGATCGAGCACGAGCGCGCCGGTCTGCGCCGCGGCTTTTCGGTGCTGGATGCGGACGACAGCGGCGGCATCGTCAAGGAGCTCGCCCCCAAGGGCGCCAAGAACGACGTACTGTTCGGCATCCGCAACCTGCTCGGTCGCGCCAAGAACGGCGGACTGTCGCCGGAGGAGGCGATGGCCGCCGCACGCAGTCCGCGCGAGATCGAGGCGGCCACCATCTACGACCTGTACCAGCAGCGCCTGAGTGCGTTCAACGCGGTGGATTTCGACGACCTCATCCGCCTGCCGCTACGCATCCTGGAAAGCGACGCCGAATGCCGCGCGGCATGGCAAGAGCGCTTTCGCTACCTGCTGGTGGACGAATACCAGGACACCAACGACGCGCAATACCGCCTGCTGAAAGCACTGACCGGCGAACGCGGCGGCATCACCTGCGTGGGCGACGACGATCAGTCGATCTACGCCTGGCGCGGCGCCAATCCGGAGAACATCGACCAGCTCGGCCGTGACTGGCCGAACCTGCGCGTGATCAAGCTGGAGCAGAACTACCGCTGCGGCAAGCGCATCCTGCGCGCCGCGAACAAACTGATCGCGAACAATCCTCACCTGCACGAAAAGAAGTTGTGGAGCGAACATCCCGAAGGTGCGCAGATCCGCGTGCTGGAATGCAAGGAAGCCGAGCACGAGGCCGAGCGCGTCGCCGCGATCGCCACCATCCTGGCCGAAAAGCACAAGGCGCGCTGGGACGACATGGCGATCCTGTACCGCGGCAACTTCCAGGCACGTCCGCTGGAGAAGGCGCTGCGGCTGGCGCGTGTGCCCTACCACCTGACCGGCGCGCTGAGCTTCCTCGACCGCGCCGAGGTGAAGGATCTGTTGTGCTATCTGCGCCTGCTGACCAACCCGAGCGACGACGCGGCGTTCCTGCGCGTGGTCAACGTGCCCAAGCGCGAGATCGGCGCCACCACGCTGGAAAAACTCGGCCAGTTCGCGCAATCGCGCCATTCGTCGCTGCTGGACGCCACCCGCAGCGACAGCGTGCTGCGACAGCTCACCCCACGTCCGGCAGCGGCACTGGCCTCATTCGCCAACCTGCTCGACGAACTGCGCAGCGCCTCGCTGCATGAAAGCGCCGCCGACCTGGTGGAGATGATCCTCAAGCGTACCGGCTACGCCGCGCAGATTGCCGCCGGCACACCCGATGCCAGCGTGCGTGACCGCAAGCTGGGCAACCTGCAGGAACTCGCCGACTGGTTCCGCGCGATGCAGAAGAGTGGTAACAGCGCCGGCGATCTCGCCCCGCAGCTGGCCCTGCTGAGCCACGCCGATCGCGACGAACCAGGCAATGCCGTGCGCATGATGACCATGCATGCGGCGAAGGGGCTGGAATTCCGCTTCGTCTTCATCGTCGGCTGCGAAGACGGCACGCTGCCGCACGAGGGAGCCATCGACGAAGGCCGCATCGACGAGGAGCGCCGCCTGATGTACGTCGGCATCACTCGCGCCAAGGAGCTGCTGACCCTGTCGTGGTCGGCGCAGACCAAGCGTTACGGCGAGATCCACCGCAACCAGCCCAGCCGCTTCCTGCACGAACTGCCGCAAGACGACCTGCACTGGCAGGGCAAGGACCCGGTAGCCGACAAGGAAGTGACCCGCGAAACCGCCGAGTCGCACATGGCGCGCATCAAGGCGATGCTGGCCGCCCAGTAGACCTTCGCGGCGCGCTCAACTGAAACCGTTGACGAAGACGGTGATGATCAACGCGTTGGTGAAGTCGATCAGGAACGCACCCACGATGGGCGCCACCAGAAACGCACGCGCGGCCGGGCCGTAGCGTTCGGTAAGCGAACTCATCACCGCCATGGCGTTGGCGGTGGTTCCCAGCATGAAGCCGATGAAGCCGCTGGCCATCACTGCGGCATCGTAATCGCGCCCCATCAGTTGCAGCAGCGGCCAGCAGCAGAACGCCACGACGATCAGCGATTGCACGCCCAGATTGACCAGCAGCGGCGCGGCCAGCCCGCTCAGTTCCCACAAGTGCAGGTCCATCAGCGCCATCACCAGGAACAGCGAGAGGCAGATGTTGCCGATGATGTCGATGTCGGGCATCGACAGGCCGAACCAGCCGCGGCGATCATCCACGTTGCGGATCAGGGCGCCTGTCAGCATGGCGCCGATATAGCTGGGCAGGGTCACTCCGAGGGCGCCCAATCCAGCGCTGATCCAGGCCCCGATGCCCATCGCGAGCAGAATCCAGACGAAGCTCCGCAGTCCCGCATAAGCCCTCTCGTCGGCGCGGCGCGCTGGCGCGACAACCGGTATCGGTGTGGTCGCGGCGACCGGCAAGGTATCCACCGCCTCAGCGGCCATCCTTGGTGCACGCAATTTCAACCGCTCGATCAGCATGGTCGCCACCGGCGCACCGATCACCGAACCCAGCACGATGCCGGCCATGGCATTGGCCAGCGCCACACTGGCTGCGCCATGCACGCCAGCCTCGGCGAACAGCGGCGCGAAGGCCATGCCGGTGGCTGGCCCACCAGTCAGCGTCACCGAGCCGGTGATCACGCCGAACAGCGGCGGCAGGCCGAAGGCCATGGCCACGCCGATGCCGACCATGTTCTGGACCACCGCCAAGGCGCTGGCCAGGCCCAGGAACAACAGCATCTGGCGACCACCGGCCTTGAGCAGGGAAGTACTGGCGTTGAAGCCGATCGCGGTGAAGAACGCAATCATCAGTGGCTGCTTGAGCGCACTGTCGAAACGGACCGGCGTGTAGTCCCACTGGCGACACAGCAGCATCACCAGCGCCACCAGCAAGCCACCGATCACCGGCGCCGGGATGCTGAAGCGCGTCAGCAGCGGCACGCGTTTGCGTATCGCGTAACCGAGCAGCAGGAACAGGCCGCCGCAGGCCACGCTCTGGATCGGATCCAGTGTCAGCATGCGCCCGGTTCCCGCCTGAGCCGCGGCAACAGCAGAAGGTCTGGCTGGCGCGTGACCGGCATCGTCAGCCGCCCCAGAACGCCGCCGCCGGCGGCGCCAGCAAGCCATCGTGAAGACTGACTCCACCGGGATAGTCGTCCTGCAACCACAGCGGGCCATCGAGATCGATGAACTCTGCCTCGCGGGCAATTTCCAGTGCCGGCGTGATGCCGAGCGAGGAACACACCATGCAACCCACCATGATCTTGAAACCCCCGGCGCGGGCGGCGCGCAACAGACGCCAAGCCTCGGTGAGTCCACCGGTCTTGTCCAGCTTGATATTGATTGCCTGATAGCGATCGCGCAGCCGTGGCAGATCCGCAGTCACGTGGCAGGCCTCATCGGCGCAAATCGGAATGGGACTGCGAAAGTCCCGCAAGGCGTCATCCGCCTCCACCGGCAACGGCTGCTCAAGCAGCTCCACCCCCATCCGCCGCAACATCGGCTCGAGCTCGCGCAGGATGTCGATGGTCCAGCTTTCGTTGGGATCAACGATCAGATGCGCCGCAGGCGCCGCTCGCCGCACCGCTTCGATCCGTGCGGCCGGATCGTCGGCATCCACCTTGATCTTGATCAGTCCCGCATCGGCAATGCGCGCAGCGGCTTCGCCCATCCGCGCAGGCGTGTCGATGCTCAGGGTGATCGCACTTCTCAGTGGGGTACGCGGCTGACGCGCCAGGCTCACCCATACCGGAACCGAACTCAGTTGCGATTCGAGATCCCACAGCGCCGCATCCAGCGCATTGCGTGCGGCACCGGGTGGCAGACAAAGTTGAAGTTCGTCGCGCCCCATGCCGGTCGAAAGCCGCCCCCGCAATGACTCGATCTCATCCAGCACCGAGGCCATCGACTCGCCGTAGCGTGCGTAGGGCACCGCTTCGCCGCGACCAACCCGACCTGCCTGGCGCACTTCCACTGTGACCACCTCGGCGGCGTACTTCACCCCGCGCGCGATGCGGAAGGGCGCCACCAGCGGATAGCTGCGCTCGCTGACGTTCAGTTCGCGAAGCATGCGAGCAGGTTGTCCACGATCGCTTCGACACCCATGCTGACCGGGTCCTGACAGGGCAAGCCGAGCAGGTCGCTCACCTGCCGACAGGCATCCCCCGCCTGCGCGGCCACCATGCCGGCGGTGTTCAGCGCCACCCCGACCGCGACCACCGCGGGATTGGTCAGGCGCGCGGCGACCAGGTTTGCCTCCAGACACTGCTTCAAATCGGGCAGCGGATAGCCTGGCAAGCCACGCATGTGGCGCCGGGTGGGCTCATGGCACAACACCAGCGCATCCGGCTGCGAACCATGCAGCAAACCCAATGAAACGCCGGCATAGGACGGGTGAAACAGCGAGCCCTGACCTTCGATCAGATCCCAGCCGTTGTCGTTGCGCGCCGGGGAGACCCATTCCGCGCCGCCGGAAATGAAGTCCGCCACCACCGCGTCGATCGGCACGCCCGCCCCCGCCACGAAAATGCCGGTCTGGCCGGTAGCGCGGAAATCGGCCGACAGCCCGCGCTGACGCATCGCGTGCTCGAGGGCCAGCGTGGTGTACATCTTGCCGACCGAGCAATCGGTGCCCACGGTGAGCAGGCGTCGGCCAGCGCGCGGGCGACCATTGCCGACCGGGATGCCGGGTGCGGGGTCGCGGGCATCAAACAGCACCCGGCCATTGCGACGCGCCGCGGCCACGATGTCGGCATTCTCTCGCAGCTTCTTGTGCAGCCCGGCCACGACGTTGAGCCCGGCATCAAGTGCCGCGATCGCATCCGCCACCATTTCCGGCGGCATCACGCCGCCGGCGTTGGCGGTACCGATCAGCATGGTGTCGGCGCCCATGGCTTTCGCTTCGGCGAATCCGATGTCGGGCAAGCCGAGCGTCGGCTTGCATTCGGGATGGCGATGCTGGCCCACGCACCATTCCGGCCGCCAGTACGCCACGCCCCTGGCCGTCTTGATGGCCAGATCGTCGGCGGCGTTGCCGAGATACAGCAGGTACGGGGGACGCCACTGAGCGGGCAGGCTCGCATCGCCATGGGTGGACATGAAAGAGGACTCCAGATGGCGGCCGCGCCGTCGTTCAGTGGGAAAAATTTTCGCGCCCGACCAGGTCCGAGGAATGAGACCGGTGCGGTGGCAGGACTGGGGAGGTCACGGGCGGGCACGCGCACGAAGCCTGGCTGGAAAGCTCCCCGGCAGTGCGCCGACCACGGGCCGCCACCTCATTCGATGGCTTCCACCTTGCCCAGTCCGTCCGGATTGCGCGGATCACTGGCCGCGGTCTTGGTGTTGCCGGACTGGTCCCAGACCACCACGTTCATGTTGCCCCACGATTCGCTGTCGTTGATCTCATAGCCCATCGCCTTCAGCTTCGCGAGCACGTCAGCAGGGATGTCGCTGCCTTTCTCGATGTCGATACGATCAGGCAGGAACTGGTGGTGGATGCGTTTCTGCGCAGTGATCTGGCCGGCATCCTTGCCATCGATGAAGGCGAGCATCGCCTCGAACACCTGAGTGATGATGGTGGAGCCACCGGGCGAGCCGATCACGGCCAGACGATCCTTGCCGATGACGAAACTGGGTGACATCGACGAGAGCATCCGCTTGCCACCGACCGGCGCATTGGCACTGCCGCCGATCAGCCCGAACGCATTCGGCTGGCCCGAGACCAGGGCGAAATCGTCCATCTCGTTGTTGAGCAGAATGCCGGTGTTGCCGGCGACGAAGCTGGAGCCCAGCGTGGTGTTCACCGTGGCGGTCATCGAGACCATGTTGCCGTCCTTGTCGATGATCGAGTAATGCGTGGTGTGCATGCCCGGATCTTTCGCATGCACCGACGGCAGCCACGCCGATCTGGTCGCCTGCTCCGGCAGGATGCTCTGGCGCAGGCCGTCCGCGTAATAAGGCGACAGCAGCATGTCCAGTGGCATCTTCACGAAATCGGGGTCGCCGAGGTATTCGTTGTGGTCGCGGAACGCGCGCCGCATCGCTTCGACGAGGTAGTGGATGCGATGGGCCTCATCCATGCTCTTGAGATCAAGCGGCGCGATGATGTTGAGCATCTCGGCGATCGCCACGCCGCCGGAGGAAGGCGGTGGCGCGGTGATCACCTTGTAGCCGGCGTAATTCAGTTCGATCGGCTGACGCTCTTTCGCCTGGTAGTTGGCCAGGTCGGTAAGCGTCCAGGTGCCGCCGGCGGCACGCACCGACTTCACCAGTTCCTTCGCCACGGCGCCCCTGTAGAAACCGTCCGCGCCCTTTTCGGCCAGCGCCTTCAGCGTGCGCGCCTGGTTGGGATCGCGGAGGAGGCCCGTCTCCAGGGGGGTCTTGCCGCCCGGCATGAACTTGGCCGAAGAGGCGGGATAGCGGCGCAACACGTCAGCCTTGTGGCCGATCGAACGCACCAGTGAACCGCTCGGATGGAAACCTGCCTCGGCCAGCCGGATCGCCGGACTCAGCGAGACGCCCAAAGGCAGCTTGCCGTACTTGCCCGCCATGTAGGCCAGGCCCGCGGGAAAGCCCGGGATGCCCGCGGCCAGTGGGCCATTCAGGGAGGTGTCGCGATCGGGCGTACCGTCCGCCTTCAGATAATCCTTCTCGCTGACTGCCTGCGGCGCCATCTCGCGTGCATCGATGAAGGTGTTCTTGCCGGTCGTGGCATCGTGGATCACGGCGAGAAAGCCGCCACCCATGCCTGACGCTTCCGGCTGCACCACCGACAGCGCGCTACCGACCGCGATCGCCGCATCCACCGCGTTGCCGCCACGCGCCAGCACTTCGAAGCCGGCTTCGGTGGCCAGCGCGTTGGCGCTGGCGATCGCCGCCGTATTGGCCGCAGGACCCTGCGCGTGAGCCAGCACGCCGAAGCTGCCCATCGTCATCACCAGCAAGCTGCGGTGCCAGTACGACTGGCGACGCGCTGGCCGGCGGCCGATGGTTTCAGCGTCGCTGCATGGCGTGTTGCGGTCGGTCATCCGATCACCCTCCCTGACAAGGTTCGAGCATAGTCACAGGCGCTCGTGTGTCACCAATGAAAAGACCGCGGCATGGCATAACCGACGGTTGTGCCATGCACCCCTGCCGCACCGCTACCGTCCACGGGAAACGCGGCCGACCAGTTCGCAGCAGCGCGCTCACCAGCGGTACTGCACCTTGCCGTACACGTACGCACCCTGGAACCCGAACGGCGAACTGGACGAATACGGGAAGGCACCATTCTGATCGTCGCCGATCGGCGCCTTCTTCGGATACGTGTTCAGCACGTTGTCGCCACCCACGGTGAACGTCCAGCGATCACGGTTGTAGCTGAGCGCCAGGTCCAGCAGCCATTTGCTCGGGTAGACCACATCATCCAGATAGCTGCTTGAGCCGTACTCGGTGATCCCGCCATATCGGGTCAGCGTGCCGTTGAAGCCCCAGTGGCCGATGCTGTAGGTCTCGTTGAGGATCAGCTTGCTGCGCGGCGCGGTGTCGGCCAGCAGACCCTTGGTCGCACTGCGATTGAGGCGCTGGAACATGACCCCCAGCGAATCCAGCACCGCCGGGTTCGGCTTGACGTCGGTGACCTTGTTCTTGTGGTAGCCGTAGCTGAGGGTCGACAGCAGGTTGCCGCTGTCGCCGAAATCGCTGCGATAGCTGGTCACCACATCGGCACCCTGGGTGCGCACGGTGCCGGCGTTGGTGAAGTAGGACAGTCCGCTGTATTGCAGATTGGTCACGCCGTTGGCGGCCAGGTAGGCCACCACCGAAGGCGTCGACAGCGAGAGCGAGCTGGACAGGGCGATGCGATTGGTGACGGTGATCTGGTACGCATCGAACGACATGTTGAGTTCGTTGGTCGGATTCCACACCACGCCGGCGGTGAAGTTGCGCGACTTCTCCGCCTTCAGCGGTTCGCTGCCGAGCAGCCGTGCCAGCGGATTGTCCACCGGCACCAGTCCGCGCAGGTAGATGCCCGGCGGCAAGCCCAGCGAATTGCCGGTGCCGTAGGCGGCCGACGTGGTTTCCGAATAGTGCTGCTGACCCAGGCCCGGAGCGCGGAATCCGGTGGAGGCGCTGCCGCGCAGCGCGAACGAGTCGGTGAAGTCGAAGCGACCGGACAGCGCGGCCGACGTGGTGGTGCCGAAGTCCGAATAGTCTTCATGTCGCACGGCGGCGGAAAAGCCGAAGCGCTCGGTCAGGTTGCCTTCCAGTTGCAGGTACTCGGCCACGTCGTGCCGGGCTACCGAGATGGCATCCTGCGGACCCCAGCCGGCAAAGCCCTGGGCGCCGCCGCGTACACCGGAAGTGCCCACGTAGTACGAACCGAAGTCGCCCGCCGTCACGTCGTAACTCTGCCGCAGCCATTGCGTGCCGAAGGACACCGTCAGCGGATTCGGCAGCCAGCCGAAAGCGACTTCCCTGGAGATGTCGATGTCAAAGGTCTGCTGTTTGGCGGTGAGGATGCCGTCGTGGAAACTCGTCGGGCTGCTGCCGAAGTCATTGAGCATCGCGTAGTTCGTGGAGTTGCGCGTGCTGTAGGAAACCCGGTTGCCGCCGTAGTTGCCGCTGACGTCCCAGCGCCAGCCGTTCCAGGTGCCGCGCAGTCCGGCCACCAGCGAGTTGTCGGACGAATCGCCATGCTCGCGCGGCAGGAAGCCATCGGGATAGACCAGACCGATCAGCGGATTGTTCGGGTAGGCCGTATTGCTGCCGTAGCGATAGAAGCCGCGCGGTTCGCCCACGCGGCGACCGTAGTGGCCGAACGCGTAAAACTGCACCCCCGGGCTGATGTCGTACTGCGTGTTGAGGAACAGGTTCTTGTTCTTGAACGACACCGTGCCGTAATGGAACTTGACGCCCAGTTGCGCCAGGCCGGGGCGTCGATCCACCCCGGCACGGTTGCTCGGACTCTGGTTGCTGTCTTCGGCGGTGATCCGCAACCAGCCCTGTTCGCCCCCCAACGGAATGCCGAAGTTCGCCGCACCCTGCCATTGCCGGCCATCACCGGCGGAGAACTGGCCGCCACTCACCTGCACGTCGCCGCCGGCGGCACCTTTTTTCAGAATGATGTTGACCACGCCGGAAAGCGCGTCCGAACCGTACTGGGCTGACGCGCCGTCACGCAGCACTTCGATGTGATCGATCGCCGATAGCGGGATCGTGTTGAGATCGATGCCCTGCGAGCCCTGGCCGATCTGGCCCAGGCTCAAGACCAGCGCACCGGGATGCCAGCGCTTGCCGTCCACCAGCACCAGCACCTGATCCGGCGACAACCCTCGCATTTCGAACGGTCGCTGGAAGGCGAAGGTGTCCGAGGCGGGCGCGAACGGGAAGTTCAGCGAGGGGATGGCGCGTTCCAGCGCCTGGGTCAGGTCGATCGTGCCGGTCTGCTTCAGCACGTCGGCGGAGATCACGTCGATCGGTGTCAGCGACGAGCTTTCCGTGCGGTTGCCGGCGCGCGTGCCGGTCACCACCACCGGCCCCAGGTTCTTCGCCTTGACTGGCGTCTGCGCGGACGTCGAAGTCGCTTCGGTCGGATCGGCCGGAGTGGCAGTCTGCGCTGCCGCCGCGTGACTGAGTGCCAACATGACCGCAGTGGCCAGCAGAGTCGGTGTGAGCCGACCGGAGCGCTTGTTCATGAGATCTCCCCAACGTGGTTTGGCGCCATGAGCGCGCCACCGGTCGACGCGACCGTGCGGCTGCCAGGCAACGACTGGTCCCTGGTGGATGGTCCTGAAGCGTGTCCTTGTCGCGAAGCACTGGTGCAGACAACGGGCGCATCACTGACCTCCCGGATGTCTCTCTTGCAGCCCAAAGCAGCGCCCCCGCGCCGCGTTCGTGCCTTGTCGCGGTATGGCCGTCCCGAATGGGTATGCACCACCGCATGACCGAGCATAGTCACAGGGCGACGCGGGCCACCAATGAAAAGACCGGCAGTGGCCATAACCGAGGGTTGTGGATGTGCCGACGCCGAACGGCGCCGACTTTGGCGCTGCCGGGCTTCGTCAGGCCGGGCACGCCAGCATGCTTCGCGCCTGCTGGCCGACCAGTTCCAGGAACTGCCGCTGCACGGGATTGAGCGGACTGTCCAAGCGGTAGAGCGCATACAGCACCACATCCAGCTGCAGCTTCAAGGGGCGCGTCTGCACCGCCACGCCGCTGCCGCGCGAGGCGGTGAAGGGATCGACCAGGGCCAGTCCTTCGCCCTGGGCGACCAACGAGTAGGCCAGTTGATAGGTTTGCACCCAGACCGAAGTGCGTGGCGCCGGCTCGACCTGCGCCAGCTGGCTCTGCAACATGCGCCCCAGCGCGTCATGCACCGCAATGCCGATCATCGGCTGGTCGGCCAGTGCGGACACCGGCAACGGTTGCGTCAGCTCCTCCGCCGACCACCATCCCGGCGGCGCGATCACCATCACATGGCCATGGCACAACGCCTGCTGGCGCAGCCCCGGATGACTGGCGTCCTGCAAGGTCAGCCCGATGTCGGATTCGTGCAGCATCAGGGATTCGCACATTTCCGCGGAGTGCTGGGTGAAGAGTTCCGCCGTGGTGCCGGGAAAGCTCTTGCGCAGCAACGTGGTCGCGTCCGGTACCAGCGCCTGCGCCAGCGTTGGCGTGCAGGTCACCCGCAACGGGTAACTTTCCGGGCGGCTGATGTTCGCGGTGAGCCGCTGCAGGTCGTGCAGCTCCTGGATGATCTTGTCGACCCGGTGGCGCAACAGCAGTGCCTGCTCGGTCGGCTGCAACCGTCCGCGCACGCGACTGAACAAGGCGAAGCCAAGCTGGTGCTCGGCATGCTGCAAGGCCTTGCTGGCTGCCGGCTGCGAAATGTTCAGCAGGTCGGCCGCACCGGTAAGGCTGCCGGTGGTGAGCACGGCATGGAACAGCTCGATATGGCGCAGACGCATGATCGGATCAGTGCCCCCTGGCATCACCGCGGCGACGGCCGTCGAGTGCAACATAGCGCCCGGAACGAAGCAAGCCTTGTCCGAATGGCGCCCGCACGGCGACGCTACAACAGTGACTCGGCTTCCAGCTCGCTCTTCAGATACGCGTAATAGATCGGCGCGGCGATCACGCCGGGCAGGCCGAAGGCGGCTTCCATCAGCAGCATCGCCACCAGCAGCTCCCACGCGCGGGCGCGGATCTACGTGCCCACGATGCGCGCGTTCCCGTAGGAGCGCACCCTGTGCGCGATGCTTTCTCTTCAGCGTCACGAAGAACATCGCGCACAGGGTGCGCTCCTACAGCAGCTGCTCGGCTTCCAGTTCGCTTTTCAGGTACGCGTAATAGATCGGCGCGGCGATCACGCCGGGCAGGCCGAAGGCGGCTTCCATCAGCAGCATCGCCACCAGCAGCTCCCACGCGCGGGCGCG